>FOEZ01000069.1 GCA_900110595.1 Arthrobacter sp. OV608
TCTCCGCCCGATGCGCATCTTGCAGCTTTCCTGCCGCATCCGGCTCCGTGATTTCGCTGTCCGCGGCGACGAACCAGGTGGGATGAGTGGTGAGCGTGAGTGAGACATCAGTGGGGCGCAAGGGCAGAGGCGATTCCAGCCGGGCCGCAACGTTCCCGACGGGGGAGTGGCCGGAAAATGCCAAGATCGTGGCCAAGCAGGTCGAACGCAGCTTCCCCAAGCGCAAGCTAGCGGTCCACGCACTGGGTCCGTTCGACTTCCAAGCCGATGACGGCGAGTTTGTCTGCCTGGTCGGGCCCTCGGGCTGCGGCAAGTCAACCTTCCTGCGCGTGGTGGCCAGCCTCATCGAGCCGACGGGCGGAGCGATCGGCATTCGCTCGAACGCACCCTCGCCGGTCGCCACGGTCTTCCAGGACCACTCGGTCTTCCCGTGGAAGACCGTTGAGGAGAACATCCGGTTCGGCTTGGACCTCGTCAGCAACGATCATGCAGAGAACTCTCGCCGCGCCCGTAGCTGGGCGGAACGACTGGGCCTTTCGGACTTTGTCGATTCGTTCCCCAGCTCCTTGTCCGGCGGAATGCGCCAGCGCGTCGCGATCGCCCGAGCGCTGGCCGTTGAACCTGAAGTGCTCCTCATGGACGAGCCGTTCGCCGCCCTCGACGCGCAGATGCGCCTGATTCTGCAAGAAGAGCTGTTGCGCCTGTGGCAGGCGGACAGGCGCACGGTGTTGTTCGTGACCCACAGTCTCGAGGAAGCGATCCTTCTAGGCGATCGGATCCTGGTCATGTCGGCGCGTCCGGGCAAGCTGGTGGCCGACTTCAAGGTGCCCTTCCCCCGACCGCTGAGATCCGCGGGACCGCCGAGTTCGCCGATCTGCATGAACAAATGTGGTCCATTCTGCGAGAAGAAGTCAATCGCGGCTACGCCACGACCGATAGGAAGAAATGATGACGAACTTAGAGGTTGAAGTGAACCACGGCACGGTCGCGTGGCACGCGGCACCCGAGAACTCCGAGGTGCTGGCACAGCGCCAGACGCGACGGCGCAGGCTGGAACAG
>FOEZ01000068.1 GCA_900110595.1 Arthrobacter sp. OV608
TGTACTCAGCCAGTAGGTTGGTTGCACCTGCTGATGGGTGGTTTGCCTCCGAGGCTGCCGTGTGGCCGGTGGTTGTTGTAGAAGTTTAGCCATGGCTGCAGGGCGTCGGTGCGTGCTTGGTTTGAGGTGAAGGGTTGCCGGTAGGCCCATCCTTCCTGCAGTGTGCGGTTGAAGCGTTCTGCTTTACCGTTCTGCCAGGGATGGCGGGGCTTGATCAGGATGTGTTTGGCGCCTAGTGCAGCAAGTGCGTTCTGGAAATCGCGGGAGAGCCGGTAGGCGAAGGCGTTGTCGGTCATGACGCGTTTGACCGGTGCACCATTGGCCGCCATAGCTGCCGCGGCCCGAGTGAGGAACCCGGCGCAGGTTGGGCCTTTCTCGTCGGGCAGGACCTCGGCGTAGGCGAAACGGGAGTGGTCATCAACGGCCACGTGTACGTAATCGAAACCGACCCTTTCGTGGCCGGTGGCATGGTTGCGGGCGGACTGTTTCGGGTCCGCCCGCCATCCGCCGCCATCTGGGATCCTGCCGAGCTTCTTCACGTCGATATGGATCATGTCGCCCGGAGTGTCGCGTTCGTAGCGGCGGTCGGTGGCGCGTGAAGCACGAATCCGTTCCCCGGTCACGGGGTCCAGGTCCCACAGCCTGGGCATCCCGCCGCGGGCCAGAATGCGTGAGACAGTCCGGGCGCTGGTGCCGCAGCGCAGGGCCAAGTCCATCGGGCCCTCGCGGTGTTCCACGCGTTGAGTTAGGACATCGGCAACGACTTCCGGCGGGGTGGCGTGCGGGCAGGACCTCGGACGGGAGCTGCGGTCCTCAAGCCCGTCCCAGCCCTGGATTTTGTACCGGCTGATCCAGCGATGGGCGCAGGTCCGCGAGACGCCCATTTCCTTCGCGACGTGGGCTACGGGACGGCCGGCAAGGACGCGCTCGACGAGGATGCGCCTACCGTTTGGAGTCAGGCGGGCATTACGGTGGGACATGAAGACCTCTTAGTCGTTGGCTGTGTGTGGTAACCACCAACCTAAGAGGTCTTCACCTATTCACGATGTAACCAACGTCCTGACTTAGTACA
>FOEZ01000065.1 GCA_900110595.1 Arthrobacter sp. OV608
TCGAGGTGGAGTTTTGTCAGCGAAGGCGGAAGAGATGTTGAGCGTGCCATCGGAAGCGGTGGATGTTCGTGTCGATAAGTGGTCGATGCCGGTTTTGAATGATGAGAATCGGTTGAAGTTGGCGACGTTTGCTACCAATATGCGTGGGAGTGTGACGCTTGCCAATGTGGAGGGCAAGGTCCTGGGCAGTTGGGAGGAGAGCCTTCGGTTGGCGCAGCATGCGGATCGGATCGGGTTTGATGCGGTGATCCCGGTGCAGCGGTGGCGTGGGTTTGGTGGGCAGTTTAATTTGTCGGACCGTTCTTTTGAGCCGTTTACGTGGGCGACGGCGTTGTTGGCGCGGACGCAGCGGATCCAGGCGTTTGCGACGGTGCAGGTTCCGTTGATTCACCCGGTGATGGCGGCCAAGATGGCGGTGACGGCCGATCATGTGTCGGGGGGCCGGTTCGGGATTAATGTTGTGGCGGGGTGGTTCCCGGAGGAGTTCGCGATGTTTGGCCTCACTCAGCGTGAGCACGAGGCCCGGTATGCTTACGCTGATGAGTGGACGACGCTGCTGAAGCGGTTGTGGACCGGTGATGCTCCGGCGGATTTCAGTGGTGAGTATATTAAGGCTGTTGACGCGTTCTCTGACCCGCACCCGTTGCAGGATCCGTATCCGGTGATTATGAATGCGGGTACCAGCGGTCCGGGCCGTGACTTCGCCGCCACTCATAGTGATCTCATTTTTGCGTCGTTGCAGGACATGGCGACTGCGCGGCGTCAGATCGCGGAGATCAAGCAGCAGGCTTTGGCTTCCCATGGCCGTGAGGTGCGGGTTTTTGGGCGGGTGCATATTGTGTGTCGCCCGACTGAGCAGGACGCCCGGGATTACTTCCGTTTTGTTCACCGTGATAGTGCTGATGTTGCCGCGATTGAGAAGTTGCTGGCGGGGGTCAGCGCTAATTCGGACAGTTTCGACGTTGATCCGGAAGAGCATGCCAAGACCATTGAGCGGCTCGCTGCCGGCCGTGGTGCGATGACGATTGTTGGTACCCCTGAGCAGGTTGTTGAATCGCTGCTGGAGTTGACCAACGCCGGACTGGACGGGGTTGCGATCTCCTGGGTCAATTACGATGAGGGACTTCAGCAGATGGAGGACGAGATTTTGCCTCTTATGGTCCAGGCCGGCCTCCGCAGTTAGTGTCATGAGCCGTTCCAGTCTGCAGCACCGTTCCGCGGTGGATTCTGGGAACGCTCTGCACCCGCGTGCGCCGCGGGCAGCCATATCTA
>FOEZ01000063.1 GCA_900110595.1 Arthrobacter sp. OV608
TGTCCGGTCTGAGCATGATTTGCTGGGGGACCGGGATGTTCCGGCCGGGGCGTACTGGGGTGTGCACACGCTCCGGGCCGTGGAGAACTTTCCCATCACGGGGCAGAAACTGTCCTCGAACATGCACCTGGTCCGCGGCCTGGCAGCGGTTAAACTCGCCGCGGCCCGCACCAACCGCGAACTCGGGCTCCTGGACGCCGAACGCGCCGACGCCATCGAACAAGCCTGCAAGGACGTCCTGAACGGCCAGCTTGCCGACCAGTTCGTGGTGGACGTCATCCAGGGCGGCGCCGGAACGTCCTCGAACATGAACGCCAACGAAGTCATCGCCAACCGCGCCCTGGAAATCCTGGGCCACCCCAAGGGCGACTACGCCAGGCTGCACCCCAACGACCACGTCAACCTCTCCCAGTCCACCAACGACGTCTACCCCACCGCCGTGAAGCTCGGCACCATCTTCGCCGCCCGCGAACTGCTCGACGCCCTGGCCGGACTCGAAGAAGCCTGCGCCGCCAAAGCCCTCGAATTCCGCACCATCGTCAAAATGGGCCGCACCCAGCTCCAGGACGCCGTGCCCATGACTCTGGGCCAGGAATTCGGCACCTACGCCATCACCATCGGCGAAGACCGGCTCCGCCTCGCCGAAGCCGAACTGCTCATCCACGAAATCAACCTCGGCGCCACCGCCATCGGCACCGGCCTGAACGCCCCGGCCGGCTACGCCGCAGCAGCCTGCCGGCACCTGGCCGCCATCACCGGCATCCCCCTGATCACCGCCCCGGACCTGATCGAAGCCACCCAGGACGTCGGCGCCTTCGTCCACCTCTCCGGCGTCCTCAAACGCGTCGCCGTGAAACTCTCCAAAATCTGCAACGACCTGCGCCTGCTCTCCTCCGGCCCCCGCGCCGGATTCGGCGAAATCAACCTCCCCGCCGTCCAATCCGGCTCCTCCATCATGCCCGGCAAAATCAACCCGGTCATCCCCGAAGTCGTCTCCCAGGTCGCCTACGAAGTCATCGGCAACGACGTCACCATCACCATGGCCGCCGAAGCCGGGCAACTCCAACTCAACGCCTTCGAACCCATCATCGTCCACAGCCTCCACAAGAGCATCTCCCACCTCGAAGCAGCCTGCCGCACCCTCACCGCACGCTGCATCCAGGGCATCACCGCCAACACCGACCACCTCCGCCAAACAGTGGAACAATCCATCGGCCTGGTCACCGCCCTCAACCCCCACCTCGGCTACACCACCGCCACCGCCATCGCCCAGGAAGCACTCGCCACCGGCAA
>FOEZ01000062.1 GCA_900110595.1 Arthrobacter sp. OV608
TGGGGTTAACCTCTGTTGGTGGACACCTGAAGTAGCGGGATCCTTGGATTCTGCGGAAAGGTGTTCTTGTGAGCACGACACGACGTAAATTCACTCCGGAGTATCGGCGGGAGGCTGCGCGCCTTGTCATTGATACGGGCCGGCCGGTCGCCCCGGTGGCCCGGGAGTTGGGCCTGGGTGAGCAGTTGCTGGGCCGCTGGGTTGCCCAGGAGAGGGCCCGGCTGGAGGCTCCTGAGGAGTTCGCGGCGGCTGAGACGGAGAAGTCTGAGCTGGAGCGTTTGCGCCGGGAAAACGCTCAGTTGCGGATGGACAACGAGTTCCTGGGAAAAGCCGCAGCCTTCTTCGCTTCCAAGCAGCAGAATCGGAATGCTTCGAGCTGATGGAGGCCGAGAAGGCTAACTACCCGGTCCAGCGCATGGCCCGGCTCTTACGGGTGTCCCGGTCCGGGTTCTACGCCTGGCGCCGACGAAGCTCCGAGCAGTCGGAGCGGGCCTTGGTGCGGGCGGAACTGGATGCGAAGGTCCGGCGAACCCACGCGGATTCAACCGGGATCTACGGGGCACCCAGGGTCCAGGCAGCGCTGGCCAGGAACGGGACCGGCGTTGACCGGAAGACTGTCGCAGCCTCGATGCGCCGGCAGGGCCTGGAAGGAATCTCGCCGCGCCGGTTCCGGCCGGTAGCGCCGATCGGTGAGGTGCGGGTGCATTCGATCCCTGATCTGGTGGCCCGAAAGTGGGATACCGGCGCCCTGGATGCGGTCTGGATCTCGGACATCACGTACCTGCGCACCGGTGAGGGCTGGGTGTATCTATGCGCTGTCAGGGATGCCTGCTCCCGGCGCGTGATCGGATGGGCGATGGACTCCACCCAAACCACCAACCTGGTGGAGCGGGCCCTGCGCATGGCCTACATCCTGCGCGGCGGCGGACCGGCCGGGGTCGTGTTCCACGCCGACCGCGGCACTCAATACACCTCCGCCCAGCTCAACGACGTCTGCACCGGACTGGGCATCAGGCAGTCGGTTGGGCGGACAGGCGTGTGCTGGGACAACGCGATGCAGGAATCGTTCTGGTCGACCCTGAAGACCGAGTTCTACGACCGGCGCCGGTGGGCAACCAGGCAGGACGCGATCCGGGAAACAGGGCGTTGGATCGAGGAGTTCTACAACCGCTCCAGGCTGCACTCCGCCCTGGGCTACACCACGCCGGTAGAACACGAACAGTTCCTTACCAGCAATAAACTTCAGCCGGCACAAGCCGCCTGATCAACTGTCCACGATTTGCGGGTAACCCCA
>FOEZ01000061.1 GCA_900110595.1 Arthrobacter sp. OV608
CTTGAGGTCGTCGAGGGTGAGTTTTTTCATTTGGTGGGTGGCGTTGCGGCCTTCGAAGTGGGGTCCGAGTCCGTAGCCCTTGACGGTTTTGGCCAGGATGACGGTGGGTTTGCCCTTGAATTCGGTGGCTGCCTTGTACGCGGCGTAGACCTTGCGGTAGTCGTGGCCGCCGCGTTTGAGGTTCCAGATCTGGTCATCGGTGAGTTCCGCGACGAGGTCTTTGGTGCGGGGGTCCTTGCCGAAGAAGTGTTCGCGGACGAACCCGCCGGATTCGGCCTTGTAGGTCTGGTAGTCACCGTCGGGGGTTTCGTTCATGATTTTCACGAGCGAGCCGTCGGTGTCGCGGGCCAGCAGGTCATCCCATTCCCGGCCCCAGACCACCTTGATCACGTTCCAGCCCGCGCCGCGGAAGAACGCTTCGAGTTCCTGCATGATCTTGCCGTTGCCGCGGACCGGCCCGTCCAGGCGCTGGAGGTTGCAGTTGATCACGAAGTTCAGGTTGTCCAGGTTCTCGTTCGCGGCGAGCTGGAGCAGGCCGCGGGATTCGGGCTCGTCCATTTCCCCGTCGCCCAGGAACGCCCAGACCTGCTGGTCACTGGTGTCTTTCAGGCCCCGGTTGTGCAGGTACCGGTTGGACTGGGCCTGGTAGATCGCGTTCATCGGCCCGATGCCCATGGACACGGTGGGGAATTCCCAGAACTGCGGCATCAACCTGGGGTGCGGGTAGGAGGACAGGGCGTGACCCTGGCGGGATTTTTCCTGCCGGAACCCGTCCAGGTCCTCCTCGGAGAGCCGGCCTTCCATAAACGCCCTGGCGTACATGCCGGGGGAGGCGTGGCCCTGGAAGAAGACCTGGTCCCCGCCGCCGGGGGCATCCTTGCCGCGGAAGAAGTGGTTGAAGCCCACCTCGTACAGGGTCGCAGCTCCGGCGTAGGTGGAGATGTGCCCGCCCACCCCGATGTTCGGGCGCTGGGACCGGTGCACCATCACCGCGGCGTTCCACCGCATGTACGCCCGGTACCGGCGCTCGTATTCCTCGTTGCCCGGGAACTGCGCTTCCTGGTCCGCCGGGATGGTGTTCACGTAATCGGTGGTGGTCACCATCGGCACGCCCACGCTCTGCGCCCCCGCGCGCTGCAGCAGGCTCCGCATGATGTATTGGGCACGCTCGGTGCCCTGTTCCCTGATCAACGAATCCAGGGACTCAACCCACTCGGCGGTCTCTTCCGGATCACGATCAGGCAGCTGGTTAGTCAACCCGCTGAGGATATGGGAGGTATCTTCTCCTGCAGCCACG
>FOEZ01000060.1 GCA_900110595.1 Arthrobacter sp. OV608
GTAAGAACATCCAGGAGCACAGGCAAAGGTTCCTGTGCCGGCACCCGCTCTCCAGAACCGGAGGAGGGCTCAACGCCTCCGGTGACGGAGCGGTAGTGCTGCTCAAGGGCGTCCGCCCACTCGTCCCGCATCTCAACCAACGCGGGATAAAGTTCCGCATCGACCTGAACCCGCAACCCCATCCAGTGGTTGTCGACGAGGTCATCCACGGTGGCGCCTATCGATTGGAAGTGCGCCTTTACACGCTCGCGCTGCTTGCCCTCGCCGCGTACATTGGCCAAGGCGATCGAATATGCAGATCGGTCCACCATTCGCTGGATCCCGAGGGCGCCGGCCGCCCGATAGAGGCCTGCTTTGGAGCCGAAGTAGTGGAAAATTGCGCCGGTGGTCACCCCGGCCAATGTCGCGATCTCTTTCAGGGATGTCGTCCCGTAGCCGCCTGATGCGAACCGATGTAGTGCGATTGATGCCAGACGTTCCTCGAGTGCGGCATCATCATCGAGTGCTTCGGATGACGTCCGGGTCTCCTCGCGCGTTTCCGTGCCCTCCTGCGGCTCGTCCTCGTTGTCTGCCACAAAGAGGGTCCCGGCAAGGAGGTCCATGAATGCTTGGACGACGATCGGGAGTCGCTCTACGCCATGCCTGCGCATCCCAAACAACCAGATTCCGAGGACCAAGAGTTCGATCGTGGCGACGAGCTGGCGCTCCCGGTCGTTTTCGGGGCCGTGTTCATTCAGGCCGGCGACCGCCCAATACAGACGCTGAATGTCTTCACCGATGGTTTCGCGGACCGAGAGCACCTCGGGAATCTCCGCCTCGAGATCCCCGGCCAGGATGAGCCGGTGAAGCCCGATGTCGTCCCTTCCGCGGTGAGCCAGGACGCTCACGAGCGTGGTCACGCGCGCCTCCAGGGACCCCTGGTGGGCGACCACGGCGAGGATGGGTGCGATTACCCGCTCTTTGAGTCGCATCCGCGCGGTCTCAACGACAGATTGGAACAATCCGCTCTTGGAGCCGAAGTAATAGTAAATGAGCGCAGAGGCGACACCAGCGTCGCTCGCCAGAGCACTCACCGCAGTGTCCCCGAACCCTCCGGTAGAAAAGCGGACGAGGGAGGATTCGAGGATTCGGCTGCGAGTCTCCTCCCAAACTGCCCCCTGCGGGCGGCCAGGTCGGCGTTTACGCGATGCCGTACGAGGGCGACTGGTCACAACTCACCCGCCAGGTCTCGTCCAAACCTGCGAGGAATACAGGAAGTCTGGCAGCAAGCGTGAAGGTGGCGGTATTCGCCAGCAGTGCGATCCATCTTCTTCTCCAAGATACGAAGGGTTCTGGACGCGGCGGTCAGAGTCCGCAGGTCGCTGGCCCAATCCAGGCAAAGGTCATCGTATCGCATGGCCTT
>FOEZ01000058.1 GCA_900110595.1 Arthrobacter sp. OV608
GTCTCGGCGGGTGGGTTGGCGATGACGGGGGAGAGGCCGGTGTGGCCTTCGCGGGTTTCGGCGATTTCGTGGATGCGTTTGCGGCAGGCGTACCAGCCGATGACCATCAGGATGGAGGCGATGGCGGTGACGAGCATGGTCAGGGGTGAGTCGATGAAGACCATGATCAGCACGCCGACGAGGAAGAGGAGGCTGAGGTAGCCGGTGTAGGGGGCGCCGAACATGCGGAAGGAGGGGCGTTCGAGCCAGCCTTTGTCGGCCCAGCGTTTGAGTTGGATCTGGCACAGGACGATGGTGGCCCAGGTCATGACGATGCCGACGGAGGCGACGTTGAGGACGATTTCGAAGGCCTGGGCGGGGACGAGGTAGTTCAGCGGGACGCCCAGGAGGGAGACGGCGGCGGTGATGGCGATGCCGCCGTAGGGGACGCCTGCTTTGTTCATGCGGGAGGCGAATTTGGGGGCGGAGCCGTTGACGGACATGGAGCGCAGGATCCGGCCGGTGGAGTAGAGCCCGGCGTTCAGGGAGGACAGGGCGGCGGTGAGGACCACGAGGTTCATGATGACGTCCACGCCCTGGATGCCGATGGAGCCGAAGAACGTTACGAAGGGGCTGACGCCTTTTTCGTAGGAGGTGTAGGGCAGGAGCAGGGCCAGGAGGATCACGGAGCCGACGTAGAACACGGCGATGCGGAAGACCACGGAGTTGATGGCCTTGGGCATGATTTTTTCGGGGTTTTCGGTTTCGCCGGCGGCGGTGCCGACGAGTTCGATGGAGGCGTAGGCGAACAGGACGCCCTGCATGAGGATGATCATGGGCAGCAGGCCGTTGGGGAAGATCCCGCCGTTATCACTGAGCAGGCTGAGGCCGACTTGCTGGCCGTCCACGGGGGTGCCGAAGATGACGAAGTAGGTGCCGACGATGAGGAAGATGACCAGGGCGGCGACTTTGATCAGGGCGAACCAGAATTCCATTTCGCCGAAGACCTTGACCGAGACCAGGTTCAGGGCGAGGACGACGATGAGGGCGGTCAGGGCCCAGGCCCACTGCGGGACGTTGGCCATCCAGGGGATGTAGTTGCCGAAGAAGTGCATGTACAGGGCGGCGGCGGTGATGTCCACGATGGTGGTGGTGGCCCAGTTGATCCAGTAGAACCAGCCGGACACGAACGCGGCTTTTTCGCCGAAGAATTCCCTCGCGTAGGACACGAACGAGCCCGAGGAGGGCCGGTGCAGGACCAGTTCGCCCAGGGCGCGCAGGATCAGGAACGCGAAGAACCCGCACACGGCGTAGGCGATGACCAGGGACGGGCCCGCGGCGTTCAGCCGGCCGCCGGCACCCAGGAACAGGCCGGTACCGATCGCACCGCCGATCGCGATCATCTGGATCTGCCGCGGCTTCAAATTCTTGTGATAGCCCTTATCCTCCGCGTGAAGGGAGCTCTCGGAGGCATGCGCATGCCCACCGTCTATC
>FOEZ01000055.1 GCA_900110595.1 Arthrobacter sp. OV608
GAGGAAGAGCGTGATTCGCTTCGCGAGAAGTATCGGCAGGAGCGGGATAAGCGGCTTCGTGCGGAAGGCACTGGGCAGTATGTGAAGCTTGACACGGCTTCGGAGTATTTGCGTGATCCGTTCACTCCTCGTGTGGAGCGCGAGGCGGTGCGGCGTGTGGTGGATGTGTTGATCTTGGGTGGCGGCTTTGGTGGTTTGACCACGGGTGCGTTGCTGCGCAAGGCCGGGGATATGGAACTTGCGATCATTGAGGACGCGGGTGACTTTGGTGGTGTGTGGTACTGGAACCGTTATCCGGGTGCTCGGTGTGACATTGAGTCCTCGATCTACTTTCCGCTTCTTGAAGACCTTGGTTATATGCCGACGGAGCGGTATGCGCGTACGGACGAGATTTTCGGGTATGCCCGTAAGATGGGGCATCATTTTGACTTGTATAAGGATGCGCTGTTCCAGACCCGGATGACGGAGATGCGCTGGGATGAGGAGAGCGCGCTGTGGCAGGTGGCCACTGATCGTGGGGATGAGATCAGTGCACGGTTTGTGGTGTTGGCTTCCGGGGTGATGTTCAGCCGTCCTAAGCTGCCGGGTATTCCGGGGATTGAGACTTTCAAGGGGCATTCGTTCCATACCAGTCGTTGGGATTATGAGTACACGGGCGGCAGTAATCTCGGGGGTATGACGGGGCTGGCTGATAAGCGGGTTGCGGTGATTGGCACCGGGGCTACTGCGATTCAGGTGGTGCCTCGGGTTGCGGCCGATGCTAAGGAAATGGTGTTGGTCCAGCGGACCCCGTCGATTCTTGATGCGCGGGGGAATCGTCCGACGGATCCGCAGTGGTGGTCGAGTTTGCCGGAGGGGTGGCAGGAGGACCGTCAGATGAACTTTGACCTGGTGCTGGAGGGCAAGAGCCCCGACCGCGCCCTCATCGATGACCAGTGGAAAGAGGTCTGGGGCCGCCCGGATGCTTCGTCTATGGCCCCGGAAGAGGTTGTCGAGGCGATGGAAGCGATCGACTTCGCGCAGATGGAGCGTATCCGACACCGCATCGGTGAGATCGTGGAGGATCCCCAGACCGCTGCTGGTCTTATGCCGTATTACGGGCGGTTCTGTAAGCGGCCTTGTTTCAGTGATGAGTATCTGCAGGCGTTCAACCAGCCCAACGTGACCCTGGTCGATACTGATGGCCGCGGGCCTGACCGTATCTCTGAGAATGCCATTCATTTTGATGGTGTCGCGTATGAGGTGGATTGCATCGTCTACGCGACCGGGTTCGAATCGTTCGCCACCTCGCCGTCGCAGTCGGGTCGGTACAACGTGATCGGGCGGGGCGGGATCACGCTGGATGAGAAATTGGGTCGTAACGAGTACTACTCGCTCCATGGTCTGTATACCCACGGCTTCCCGAACATGTTCATGGTCGGTAACAGCCGCCAGTCAGCTCCGACGTTCAACATCCCGTTCCGGATGACGATTCAGGCCAGCCATGTGGTGGAGCTGATTACGACGTTGGTGGATTCGGGCGTTACGTCGATGGAAGTCAAGCGCGAGGCGGAGCTGGCGTGGGATGCCCACATGGCGGAGTTGCGTCTGAGTGGTGCGCCTATCGCGAAATCCGTGCAGGAGTGCACGCCTAGCTATTACAACAATGAGGGCAATGTGACCGGCAATATTGTTCCGGCGATCGCGGCGGGATACCCGGGCGGCACGCTCGGCTTCCGCAAACAAATCGATGTGTGGCGCCGCGAGGAGAGGTTCCGCGAGGACATGATCTTGAACGTGTCGTCTGATTCGCGTGAGAGCGTCGGCGCTTCCGTTCAACCACAGAGAGGCATCTAATGCGGTATTACCCTGACAGTGCAGATCCGGCCACCCGCTCCGATCTTGAACATTGTTTCGAGCGGGCGTTACCGGCCGATGAGGGTTCGGTGATGCTGGGGATTTTCCTGCCGAATCAGTCCTTTAGCGAGTGGCCCACGTTGGCGCCGAATGCGACGGAGTGGACGTTCCAGCAGAATCTGGCGACGGTGTTGGCGGCGGAGGAGATGGGCATGAGCTTCGCGTTGCCTCCGTCGCGTTGGGCGGGGCTGCCTGGTGACGAGATCGTGTGGCGGGGAGCGAGCCTGGACGCGATCACCTTGTCGGCCGCACTGTTGGCGGCAACAACGAAGATCACGCTTCTTACCACGATGCACACCAACCTGCTCAATCCGGTGGTGGCTGCCAAGTTCGGTGTGGGGCTGGACCATATCGGACGCGGCCGTTGGGGTGTGAACGTGGTCAGTGGGTGGGGTGTGCAGGAGTTCGCCTCGATGGGGGTGGAGCTGCTGGACCGCAAGCACCGTTACGCCTACACCCGGGAATGGTTGGACGTTGTCGAGGCGCTGTGGCGTGACGGCGAGGCAACACTGGATGGCGAGTACTTCAAGATCAATAAGGCCTCCGGTCGTCCGCGACCGATGCAGGTCTCACCCTTGATCGTGAATGCAGGCCAGTCCTACACCGGGATGCGGTTCTCGGCCGAGCGTGCAAACTATATCTTCAGCTATGGGGATAATGCCGAGAAGTTCCGCCAGATCCGTGCGGAGGTCGGCAGTGACTGCGGCTTCATCGGCGCGAAGGCCGTGATCGTCGGTAAGACGACGGCCGAGGCCCAGGAGCGCGCAAAGCAGATCATCGACCAGGCCGACCGTGGGACGCTGCGAAACATGCTCGTGTCCAGCGGCGCCGCGTCTGCCGAGGACGCCGAGCAGCGCATGAGAACCCGCGAAGACGTGTATGAGTTCCTCCTCGGCGACGCGATCATCGCCAGCGCCGAGGATGCCGGAACACAGTTGGCGAACTGGGCAGCGACGAACAAGATCGATGGGATCTGCCTGAACCTGTTCGACTACGTTACCGACCTTGAGCTTTTCCGCACTGACACGATCCCCGCCTTCGAAGCAGAACTCGCAAAGCACGGCAAAACATACCGC
>FOEZ01000071.1 GCA_900110595.1 Arthrobacter sp. OV608
AGTCGACCGGCCCGCCAGCGTCGCGGGCCTGGCCCCCGTCCCGCGCGATTCCGGGCGAATCAGTGGAAACCTGCACCGGCCACGTCGCTTCAACCCGCAGGCTCCTGCGAACCTGTTACCTCGCCCCCTCTCCAGCCTCAAGGACAGCCCGGCCTCAAGAACCTATTACGACCGACAGCGCGGAGAAGGAACCTGAGCGCAGATTTTTGGCATTGGTTCCTGGTATACGGTGTGGTCGCCGCCAGTTCGAACAAGTGGAGCGGTCCAGGCCCAGCTGCTTCGCTGTCGCGCTGACGCTACCGATTTCGCGGAGCGCTGAGAAACTCCTCGATCACCGCCGGTGAATAGCGTTTCGCCGGACCGGTCTTCACTGACGGGTGTTCCGTGGCTTCCTGGCGACTGGATGGATCCTGCCGGCCCAGGTGTGCGCGGTCGCGATATTCAGCCCCACTTCCCTCGCTGCCGCCACGATGCTGCCGGTCCGATTAAACGCGGCATCGAACTGTTCCTTCTCAGCATAGGCGTACTGGCGTTGACGCCTGATCCCGGCAGTGTTCGCCCACTTCTGGCAGGTACTTCTGTTGATACCGATTTCCTTAGCCGCCGCGGCGACAGTTCCCAAGCGCGCCACGGCGGCCAGGAATTCCTGCTTTTGCGCACGGCTATGGGACTGCTGGGAACCTTCACAGCAGTCCCAGCCAAGGCACGGAGTTCTCAGTTGAAGCAGATTCTTCCTCTAAGGAAGAACTAATTGTTGATGGTGATTCCATGGGTGTTGCAACGATCGCTAGAACCCGCCTCACCGGACAGTCCTACTGGCCGCCAGCGGGCAGACATTAATAGCCCTTGAAATCAGGCTTCGCTTGCTGTCGCTTACGGCGTCTGACGAGGGCCTGAGGGGCGCACGACGTTGAGGGCGAATGTGGTGAACGCGTCCTCGACCTCGGAGCGGTCCAGGCGGCCTCCGTCACGGAACCACCGGGCGATTGAGAACAACGAGTCGCAGATGAA
>FOEZ01000054.1 GCA_900110595.1 Arthrobacter sp. OV608
ACTCAACCCACTCGGCGGTCTCTTCCGGATCACGATCAGGCAGCTGGTTAGTCAACCCGCTGAGGATATGGGAGGTATCTTCTCCTGCAGCCACGTCCAACCTCTCTTTGCGCGCATAGAGGCGCACTCAGGCCGGGCGGGGTGACCGCCCGGCGTATATACGCCGTGTGCGACGTATCGGTTACAACAGCCCGGTCATGTGTGCCGGGCAGGGTCCTAGCATTCCTACGTCTGCATTGGAGTTACAGGGTTGTTGCCCCGCAGGCATAGTTGTCACCTGCCACTCTAACTCTCACCCCAACGCGATGCGTAGCCGCGGGTTGGGCGGCTCTATTGTATTTCGCCGTCATACTGGTTGTGTGACGAAAAGCCGCTGCGACGCGTGCTGCCTGTCCCGGTGTGACGCAGAATATGGCGTGCTCAGGGGGCTGCAGCTTGAAGCGCAGGCACAAAGGGTGTTGGCTTGGGAGTAATGGAAATCACTATGCGCACTGCATGTATGAGGCATTGGAGGAACACGTGAGCGAGGCCGACGCCGCCACTTCGGTAAATGTGGCGGAAAAATTGGGTTTCAAGAACGGGGATCTGATTCAGGAGTTCGGTTACGACGACGACGTCGATTTCGACTTGCGTGACGATATTGAGGACCTCACGGGTTCCGAGTTGCTCGACGAGGATGATCACGAAGTGGCGGATGCCGTCATCTTCTGGTGGCGCGACGGCGACGGGGACCTTGTGGACAGCCTGATGGATTCGCTGACCACCCTGGGTGAAAACGGCGTGGTCTGGGTCCTCACCCCGAAGTCCGGCCGGGACGGGTATGTCTCGCCGGCGGACATCCAGGAAGCTGCCCCGACGGCCGGCCTGCACGTTACAACCTCGGCAGGCGTCTCGAAGGACTGGAGCGCCGTCCGCCTGGTCAGCAGGAAAAACAAGTGACGGCAGCGCTTGGCGCTGCCCCTGTAGCTGCGCCCGCCCTCGGCGGACAAGCACCTGACTTCGAACTCGCCAACCAGTACGGCGAGCCGGTCCGGCTGTCATCCCTCCGGGGCGGGAACGTGGTCTTGGTCTTTTATCCGTTCGCGTTTTCGGGCATCTGCACCGGGGAACTGTGCGAGATACGGGACAACCTGGCCATGTTCGAGGCAGCCAACGCCACGGTCCTGGCCGTCTCCGTTGACAGCAAGTTCGCCCTGCGGGCTTATGCAGCCCAGGAAGGGTACGCCTTCGACCTGCTGGCGGATTTCTGGCCGCACGGTGAGGTGGCCCGGGCTTATGGCGTCTTTGACGCGGACAGCGGCATGGCGCATCGCGGTACCTTCATCATCGATGAGGCCGGAATAATCCGGTATTCGGTAGTGAATCCCCGTGGCCAGGCCCGCGACTTCCAGGAATACCGTGCCGCATTGGCAGGCCTGGGGCAGGCCTGAGGATCCCATGGCACAGCAGCGGGCGGGCGTAGGGCTGACAGGCTTTGCCAGCTTGCCGCCCGTGGCTGCAGCCACTCCCTCTGACGGGGAGCGGGAGGTTCTGCTCAGGATCCGTGAGGTCCTTGCGGGCAAGCGGTTTGTCCTGCTCACCGGGGCGGGGCTGAGCACGGACTCCGGAATCCCGGACTACCGTGGGCCGGGTTCGCCGCCGCGCTCACCCATGACGTACCAGGAGTTCGTCAAGGATGAGGCGAACCGGCAGCGCTACTGGGCCCGGAACCACATTGGCTGGTCCCATCTGCGCCATGCCGATCCCAACCAGGGCCATTACGCTGCCGCCGAACTCGAGCGGCGCGGTTACCTCACTGGACTCATTACCCAGAACGTCGACCGGCTGCATGAAGACGCAGGCAGCGTCAACGTGGTGGACCTGCATGGCAGGTATGACCAGGTGGTGTGCCTGGCATGCCACCGCACATATTCAAGGCGCGTCCTGGCCGGAGTGCTGGAGGAGCTCAACCCGGGCTTCCTGTCCCGCGCAGCGGAAACAGGCCTGGTGGAGATGGCTCCGGACGCTGATGCCACCGTCGAGGACCAGGCCCTGATCAGCAGTTTTGTTGTTGCTGTTTGCTTTGCCTGCGGCGGGACACTCAAGCCTGACTTTGTCTACTTCGGGGAGAATGTGCCAAAGGACCGGGTTGAACGGTCGTACCGGATGGTTGATGAGGCCGAGGCCCTGGTAGCCGCAGGATCTTCACTGACGGTGATGAGCGGGCTGCGCTTCGTCCGGCATGCCGCCAAGGACGGAAAGCCCGTCGTCATCATCAACCGTGGACCCACCCGTGGTGATGATAAGGCAAGTATCAAACTGGAGGCCGGCGTCAGTGAATCCCTGGCCTGGCTGGCAGCCGCGCTTCCGCCCCTCTAGGAAACCGGCAGCGTCACTGGCGCGCCGATTCGCGTTTGGAGGCATGCGTCGGGTAGAGTCTGTGTTCGTTGGTTGCGGCGCTGAAGCGCTGGATTCAGCGGTTTTGGGTCTTTAGCTCAGCTGGTAGAGCGCCACGTTTACACCGTGGATGTCATCGGTTCGATCCCGGTAGGACCCACCAGGAAACCCTGTTGTTTGCGCCCCGCGGCGGAAACAACAGGGTTTTTTCGTTCCCGCCTGCCCGCCCCGGAGAAAGTGGGTTGGCGGCCAAAATGTCAGCGGCCGGCCATAGCTTTCAGGTATGGAACATGTGATGGTGCGGACGGGAACTAACGGAATGCCGACGGCGGTCATCAGCAACGGCAGGGAATGGGCGTTGGGTGCCGAGCCGGTGCGCTGGTTCGAGCGCGTCAACTGGTGGGAAGTCAACCGACGCATGCCCAAGGGGTTGGGCCGTGTTGATGTGGAGGTCCTCCAGGTCCAGGTGAGGCTTGGAGGAAACAGCAACTCGGCGCTGACCACCATGGTGCTGGAGCGGGATGGCCTTGGCGGCGGATGGCGGCTGCGTCAGGCCGTGGCGGACGCAGCCTGAGGATGGGTCTGCGTCGGCTGCCCGGCCAGGACCGGGGACGCGCAAGCAGGGGGGGTTAGCGGCCAAAATGTGTGTACGCGATGGCTTTGGTTGTCAGTGTTCACAGGGGTTGTAGGGGTTTGCACATGCTTTGAAAGCATGTGGAGTGACGGTTCCATCGAATCAACCCAGGTGTGGTGTA
>FOEZ01000066.1 GCA_900110595.1 Arthrobacter sp. OV608
ACGCTCTGTTGATGATGATCCTGAGAGTGTTGTCACCTGGGGCTGGTAGGTGCCGGGGAGACCGCTGATAGGGGCAGGACAGTGTGGGAACGTCGTGCGTAACGTGGGTGCCGGGCCCTGACACCGTGGTGGGCCAGTACGGGAGTTAGGTGACTACGACTGGAGGTGCCAGGTGCTCGGAAACCATGACGACGTTGAAGTGTTCATTGGTGTTGATGTTGGCAAGGGCGAGCATCATGCTGTTGCCCTGGACAGGGCGGGCAAGAAGTTGTTGGACCGGGCGCTGCCCAACGACGAGGGGCGGATCCGGGAGATCCTGGTCGAGCTTGAACATCATGGCCGGCTCCTTGTTGTGGTGGATCAGCCCGCGACGATCGGGGCGCTTCCGGTTGCCGTGGCCCAGGCCGCCGGGTCTGTGGTGGGGTACCTTCCGGGTTTGGCGATGCGCCGGATCGCGGACCTGCATCCCGGGGAATCGAAGACGGATGCACGCGATGCGTTCATCATTGCTGATGCCGCGCGGACCATGCCGCATACCCTGCGCTCGGTCCAGCTCTCCGACGTCCAGCTCGCCGAGTTGAGCATGCTCTGCGGATTCGATGATGATCTGGCCAAGCAGGCCACCGCGACCTCGAACCGGATCCGGGGGCTGCTGACTCAGATCCATCCCGCGCTCGAACGTGTCCTGGGCCCGCGGCTGGACCACCCGGCGGTCCTGGATCTGCTGCGGACCTGGCCCACGCCCGAAGCGCTCCGCCACGCCGGCCGGCGACGAATTGCGAACCGGCTGACCAAGCTCGCGCCCCGGATGGGTGAACGCCTTGCCGATGACATCATCGAGGCCTTGGGCAGGCAGACGGTAACCGTGGTGGGCACGAACGCCGCCACCATAGTGCTGCCCCAGCTCGCGGCCATGCTCGCCGGGCTGCACGAGTCACGACTCACCGTCTACGCCCAGGTCGAAGCCCTCGTGGAGGCCCACCCTCTTCACCAGGTCCTGATGTCTCTGCCGGCGGTCGGCATCAGGACCGCAGCACGGATCCTCACCGAAGTCGCCGGCAAAGACTTCCCGACCGCCGGGCACCTGGCCTCCTACGCCGGCCTGACTCCGGTCACCTGGCGGTCCGGGACCTCCGTCCGGGCCGACCGCGCCTCCCGAAAAGGCAACAAAGTCCTCAAACGCACCCTCTACCTCTCAGCGTTCGCGGCCCTCAAAGACCCGCTCTCCCGCGCCTACTA
>FOEZ01000050.1 GCA_900110595.1 Arthrobacter sp. OV608
AGCCGGGTCAGTCCTACCCGCCGAATGCCCTCAGGGGTCTGGTAGCCGCCCAGGAGGAGCAGGGGCGCCTTCTTTGAGTAGTCAAATGCGCGCTCCAGGGCAGGCAAGTATTCCAGCAAGCTGGAACGAAGCCTGTTCATCGATCGGACACGTCGCAAATCAGATCGGTCCGGCGGCCGGTCAGGAGCCGCAGGTCCACGCTGATCTGATCGGCACCGCGGACGGGCTGCAGATCAGTGCGCATCCGTGCCTGGTCAGCAATGATCCTGGCGTCTTTCCCGTCAGTCTTGCCATCTCTGCGGTAGGTTGCCGCAGCGTGATGGACAACCCGTCCGGGGATAGACCTCACGACCGGCCGAGATCTCCGCGACCGTGGCTATGAGATCGAGCAGTGCATTTTCGTCGTTCTCGACCCGTTTCGAGAACATCACCGCCCCTGTCTAATCGATCATATTCAGTTCCCTTCGATCAGCTCCAATTTCGGTTGGCCCTGCCGATAACTACGTCGGCACGTCCTTACCCAACGATCAATGTCGTAATTCTCAATCAGCGGTCGAGTCATCGGCGGGCAGCGGGCGGCTATTCCCAGTGAGCCGTCCAAGGGGCAGGGAGACTTGTGCCATACCCGCCACCCGAGGGTGATCGAAACACTACGACAGCTCCGAAATCACCCACAACAACACCGTAAGGAGGGGGACCTCATCACCGGGGCCTACAACCAGTCGGCCATTGCAACGCTGGTGGAACGCACAACCCGCTACGTGATGCTGGTGCACCTGCCGGTGGACCACACCGCCGAATCGGTCCGCGACGGGCTGATCGAGACCATGGGGACCTTGCCAGCGCACCTGCGCGGATCCCTGACGTGGAACCACGGGCCGAAATTGCCAAACCCAGGCGTTCAGCATCGCCACCGCCATGGACGTCTACTTCTGCGATCCCGCCAGCCCGTGGCAACGCGGATCCAACGAGAACACCAACGCCAATACTTCCCCAAAGGCACCAACCTGAACGCCTACGGGCCCGAGAACCCTTGAGCACGTCGCTCAAGAACTCAATACACGACCGCGCAAAACGCTCGGCTGGGACACCCCGGCCGAGCGTCTATGGTCAGACCGGTGCCCCAGACCGGGGGTGGGGCACCGACGGATCTGCCGTCCAGGCTGATAATGACAGTTTCGAGGTCGGCGGTCAGGTCGATTTTCCCCGCAGCGAGCAGGTCCGTCGGGCGGGCGCCACAGTCATCCCAGCAACGTGGGGCTCAGGGTGACCCGGGCAGTGCACCTGGCATGTTCAGGAGGTTCGCGATCGTTGAGTAGTGCATGTCTGCGGTACATTCGCCGATCAGGAGGCCGGCTGCGTCACGCAGGTAGATCTCGATGCCCGCTGTGCGCTCGTAGCCGCGTCCCCCGTGAAGTGTCATACAGGTTGTCGCGACGTCGAACGCCATTTCGGTGAGGAAGGGCTTCAGGAGGTGGTCCAGGACGGCATCGCCTTGTCCGGCATCGACGAGCTGTGTCGCGTCGTAGAGCATCGATCGTCCCGCTTCGATGTTCTGTCTCATGCGTACGAGCTTGTGCTGGAGCGCCTGCATTGAGGCAAGTGGCTCGTTGCGGACCGTGCGCTCACGCAAGTAGGCGTCTGTCTTCTCCCAAACTCCTTCGGCGAGGCCGAGTGCCAAGGCTGAGATGGGGTGCGTTGAAACCTTGCTTGTGCCGCTGACGTCGACGAGTTGGCGGTCCTTCACGAGGACATTCATGTCGCGGACATACTCCGCTGGTACCCGTACGTCGGTCAGCTCGACGCGGCCCCAGGGGGCACCGATGCCCATTTTCGGCATCGGGCTCACCTGAACGCCGGCCTGGTCAGCGGGTATCCAGAACAGGTGCATGTCGCCGTCGACCAGTCCGGAGACGCCGATCACGTCGGCAAAGATTGCCTGTCCCGCGAAATGGCGGACACCGTTGAGCACGAACTCATCGCCTTCGCATCGCCCGATATCCGGGTGCTCGGTGTAGTTGGCATACCCGACGGGATCGGTGGATGCGAACGACACCGTTGTCTCGCCGGCTAGTGCGCTCCGGGCCCAGCGGTCTGCCACAGGTGGAGTCTTGACCATGTTCACGGGAATGTTCATCTGCATCATGGCGCTCATGGCGACTGCAGGCGATTCGCGTGCGAGCTCCTCCATGACGATGACAATCGCCATCACGCCCATCTCGTCGCCGCCAAGCGACTTCGGTGCAAACGTGCGCAAGATGCCGGCCTCACCCATGAGCCGGTTCATCTCCTTGAGGAATGAAGGGTCGTCGGTCGCCTCCAACCTTCGCGGCCCGACAACTTCGCGCGCGAAAGTCCGTACTTTATCGCGGAGCGCGAGTTGGGCGTCGGTCAGAATTCTTGACATGTCACTTCATTCCTAATCGTTGCAATGCGAAGTTGGGACTGCGCCCGATGCCGTCCGCTGAGGTGCGGACCGCATAACGACGAACTGTCAGCTCTAGACGGCCTCGACGCGCTGGCGCTCCAACCTGAAGGTCTGGATGTACCAGTTGCCGTCTTCCAATCGAACGTAGGTCTCGTGGTAAGCGCCGACATTGTGCATGTATTTCACTGGCCGCCCGGCCGGGAACCAGTGCTGGCTCTCGAACCGGAACCTGGCCGTAGCGGTGGTGTCCGAGGTCAGCACGATGTAGGGGTCGAAATTATGGTGGACCATCACGTGGTCGGCTGCGACGCCGACGTGCTCGGCGTAGATAGCGTCGCGGCCGACGAGGGGCCACTCGACTCTTGAACCAGATTCCTTGAAATAGTCAAGAATCTCGCTGGAAACAGGCTCCTTGCTGAACGGTTGGAGTGGGGTCGGGAAGTCGCTTTCATCGAACACAGCATCGGGAGCGAATACCGAAGCGAAGTCTTCCCAGTTGCCTCGGTCGGCGCTGTACGCATATTTGCTCTTGACTTGCTTGATCTGCTCAATAGCGAAGAGTTGATCGGTGATGCTCATCGTGAGCTGGGTGGAAGCTGTCATTCTTTCCCCTTCGAAATTGGACAAGCTGCCAGGAGGAGTTGTTATCCCCTCTCGCCTGTGGGCTTCTTTTTATCAGCGGCCTTCAGCTTCGGTCAAGCCAATCATGAAATCGGATGCAAGGGTTGTGGAATCGAATCCACCTCAGGCTGGAGCGGGCTATGGGAACTTTTGGCTCGCCGAAGGGCAAGCGTTAACTCGGGGCCTGGTGGAAATGCAGGCTGCGTTCAGGTCGGTTCAGTCGCCAGAATGGCCTCCGGATGAGGCGCGGCTGCGCGAGCTGTTCACCGGGCTGCAGCAGCACGGGCGGGGGCTCGTGATCGTCGACCAGCCCAACACCATCGGCGCTTTTCCGATAGTGTGGCCGGGGACTGTGGCCGCACTGTTGCCTACCAGCCCGACGGCGCCGCGACGTCATCCTAATCACTGCGGTCCAGGTCCCCTCGACATGACATGAAGCAGCCCGTGACGTCGGCTCCCGTGAAGATATACACGGGGACGTGATGCGTTTCCGACAGCACCGGATCGCCAAGCTGCTGACCTGCGACGATCGCTTCAACGACCGATTGATAAATGCAAACTGGCTGAGAGCCCTGCCGTTGCTGAGGCAATTGTTGCTGACGGGGCCGTCAGCCCACAAACTGCGCCATGGAAGTCCCGAGCGTGAGCAGCAATCACATTTTGCGAACACAGCGTCGCGCTGCGAATCAGGGAAGTGCATCCCGATGATGATTGCCACGGATCGAGAACCGCTTTCAGACAGCGACGACCCGCACCATTCAGCCAGCCATCTGACAAAGCCTGCGACCGGCGTCGGGCCGGGCTGGGTTTGACCACCTTCAGGGGTGGGGCGTGGAGCGCGTCGTGCGTAATAGCGGTGACAACCGGTCAGCTCGACCAGCTCGTCCAATTCGGGATATGCCGGACCGGTCCGCTGCTTGTAGGCGAGGGCCGTCTTCTTCATCGCGGCTTTGCACAGGTATACAGATAAGGGCATAACGGCCAGCCGTGGCACCGAGACCGGCGCCCACCGTAATCGGAGATTTTCCTGGGAGAGTTCTCACCGAGACAACTTCTGCAGCTAAGAAAAGACTTTTTATGAGCCCACGCGGTCGGTATCCTATTCAGGCCTGCCGTGGTATCGTATTCATAAGTTTTGGATGGTGTGGCTGTCTGGGTTGTTTTGGGCACTGCGCATGAGTGTGCTAAGTCGAGGTGGAGTTTTGTCAGCGAAGGCGGAAGAGATGTTGAGCGTGCCATCGGAAGCGGTGGATGTTCGTGTCGA
>FOEZ01000052.1 GCA_900110595.1 Arthrobacter sp. OV608
CCGTTGAAGTAAAACAAAAACGAACACAACCAGGCACCACGGGAAAACGCGGAAACCCGACTGCAAAAATTTGAAACCAGCTGTAAAAACCAGACCCATCCACAGGGGCGGACCGATCCAGTCAATTCAACCAATTCATAAAACAATTGGTATCAACAAACTTGGCACACTATTGAGTTCTCAAACAACAGACACACCCGGCACCACCACAACATATTCCAGTCATGGATCGCTCCGGAGCAACTTTTCAAACTTACCCGATCTCAAGAAGCTTTGCAAATCAGCGTTTCCGCGATCCGCACTTCCCTCAACCGCCCCTACCCAATATCCGGCGCGCCAGCAGGCGAACCATTTTCAGGCTGTTTGTCAGGGGATTGGCCGCAATCTTTCCGCATCAGCGGCGGCGACTCAGAAAACAATACACGCCCACACCCCACCCCGCAAATCCACCACCAACCCCACCCCACACCACCCAAAACCCCCAAAAACCAAGGAATTACAGGCCCATCAACGCCCCAAAGACCCCAAAACGCCCACCAATAGCCAATATGCACTGCCTCACACTACGGCGGCTCCCGCAGGCGGATGCTAGAAGCAACAACGCAACATCGGAACGGGAGAGATCATCGTTCAGAAGGAGCCCGCGGAGCGGTTGCTCGCGCAAGCCACGGAGCAGGGTTTGAACCTGGTGGGCTCGGGTGGGCTGCTGAAGCAGCGAACGAAGCCTGTGTTGGAAGTCCGCGCTGAAACCGAGATGACCGAGCGCTTCGGGCACGAGCATGGCCAGACACGGATCGCAGCCAGGATGCACAACGACACCAGGACATAAACCCGTGCTGACCGAGATCGGCCCGGCCGGGATCGAGGCGCCCCAGGGCCGGCGACGGCTCGTTCGAGCCGGGATCGTGCCCCGACGGAAACGGCCGGGACGGCACCAATCAGACCGTGCTCTAGCTCCCTGCCCGGGGCTGACCACGGGGGAAATCGCCGCGCACTTCGAAGAGGTCTACGGGGCCAGAGTCTCTAAAGACACCATCAGCCGCATCACGGAGAAGGCCGCCGGGGAGCTGGCCGGTTGGTTTGCCCGCCTCCGGATCTGGTCTAGCAGGTGTTCTTCATTGCCGCGGCCGTAGCCAAGGTCCGTGACGGGCAGGTGCGCAACACCCCGTTCTACGTCGCCATGAGGGTCACCACCAACGGGGAGCGGGAGATTCTGGGCATGTCGGCCGGCGACGGTGGCGAGGATGCCGGCCTCTGGCTACAGGTATTTTCCGAGCTGAAGAACCGGGGCGTGGAAGATGTGTTGATCGCCGTCTGCGACGGGCTCAAGGACCTGCCCGAGGCGATCACCACCACCTGCGAGCGAACTGTCCTGCAGCAATACATCGTGCTCCGGATCCGCAACAGCTTCCGCTACGCCGGACGCCAGCACCACGACGGCGTCGTCAATATACATTCAACCCGTTTACACGGCCCCGCCCGAGCAAGCGACGAAGGACCGGTCCGCCGAGTTCACGGCCGAATGGGGCAGCGATACCCGGCCATGGTACGGCTCTGCGAGTCCTCCTGGGCTGGATTCGTGCCGTTCCTTGAGTACGACGCGGAGATCCGAGGTGCTCTCCACGACGACCGCGCCCGAGTCGATCAACGCAACGATACCGAGGGCGGTGAAGGCATTCGGGCACTTTCCGAACGGAACCGCGGCCCTGGAATGCCTGTACCTGGTTACCAAGATCTCGTGGTCCAACTGGCGGCGGTCGGGCACTCCGGGTGATGAGGGGAAACCGGCACTAAACGCGTCCCGGTTACCTTCGCCGGCCGGTTCGAAGAAACACCAAAATTGAAAGCCGGTCTGCTCTCCACACCGTCTATCGGACAGTCTCGGCACAAAGCGGCTCCAACGGCCTGATGAAACACTGGTCCGTTGGCGCCACTTCGGTCACTGCTACCTGGGGGGTACTCATGGGGTCGGCTCGCGGCTGTGAGGAACACTCCTCTTGCTTCTCGGACCAGGATCGCGGCATGGGATCGGCAGAGGAATTGTTCCATGGGGAGCCAACCGCGCTCCCGGTTCCGATGGCACGCCGCAGTGCGCTCTAAGTGCGCGGATCGGTCCCGGCCCATGAGGGCAGGCACGTGGAAAGCTATGGACAGTTCGTCGGATTTTGCGCCGCGCAAGGAGTGCGGGCCGAAGAACTGGCTGCTGATTCTGGCCTGCTCTTTTGTTTTCTGCGGGCCTTTTGGTTCCGATCTCGAGGAGACACCAGGCTCAAGCCTGATGCGGCCATATTTGCCGGCAACACTATTGCCGGGCTGAGGCCGGGTTCGCGCTGGATGGCCTATGAATTCTCCGATTGGGGGCAGGAGTGAGCAGTGAGGTCGATCGCCTGCTGGATGGACTGCGCAGCGCGGATGAGGCAGCGGTGCGAGGCCTCATTGCTGTGGTGGCAGACTGGGCGCAGGAAGAACCGAACGAGTCACCGCCGGTGCATCCACTCCCGGATTCCACGGCGGCAGGAAAACCCCGCTACATTCGGCCGCCACTGCCTGCGGCAACTTACGACTCAGGGGACGGGAGACCTATCCCCTACGGAGAGCAATGGGGCGATGGTGGGCCCGACCCGGATTCTTACGGTGTGGACAGCCGCCCGGAGCGGTTCGCCGGCCTTCGTTCCGTGGCCCTTGCTCTGATTGAACATCTGGCTGCTGTCTACGACGTGGAATTCCATAAGGGCCCGGCGCACCCGCGGAGCTCCTACCGAGGCCCCAGACGCGCTGCAGGTTGTGAAGGTGACACCGGCGGCTTCCCGGAGCTGAGCCGCTGACGTTTGTGCTGACCGCATATGTCACGGTGCACGCCGGAGGGCTGCACGACTTTCATTCCCCTGTGTGCGCATGCGATGCATGTTATGAACCGGCTGAGACCACAGCACACCGGATGGAGCGCCGGGTGCTCACAGTCGTTGCTGGTGGACATGGCGCACGCTACCCAGTAGGCAGACAGCGGTGTAGCGGATATGCGCTGACAGCGCACGACGGATCCGGTACTGAAAGTGGGAAAGACGGACCGCGCCCTACTTTCTCCCGCCGAATCCTTGATGCAGTAGTCCCATTACGCAACCTGGCCGGCGCATGGCGTCCCTGGCCGTTGGCCAGCATTTAGGCCTGGGGTTCGACGGCGGCTGTGAGTGCGCCGGCGTTGGCTGTTTGGGGGCCATGAGTGAGCGCGGGTGGTGTTCGACGGGTGGTGTTCGACGGCGGTGCTGCCGCGGGCTGGCTGCGGCTGCTTAGGCCGTCCGGCCTCGGGGGCCTGTTGGGGTTTGTGTGTTTAAATGTGGGAGGCCCCAACCGTGATGGTTGGGGCCTCGACCTAATGGTTGTCCGGCGGTGACCTACTCTCCCACACCCTCCCGGGTGCAGTACCATCGGCGCTGTGGGTCTTAGCTTCCGGGTTCGGAATGGGACCGGGCGTT
>FOEZ01000048.1 GCA_900110595.1 Arthrobacter sp. OV608
TATGCGTTCGCCGTTCGGCGATTATGACTTCACCGACGTCACGGTGAATAAATGACCACCACGGTGACTACGCCCCCGGCGTCCCCGCCCCCGGTGACGAGAACCGGGCGGCGTGGCCCGGGCTGAACTCGAGGCCGCCCTGTGGCTCGCCTCAGCCGTTGAGTTGGCGTTCGTCGCAGACGCAGCTGGAACCGGTACAAAGCTGATCAACGCTCTCGCCCCGGAACGACGGCGCCCCGCTGTCGGCGAAGGCTCGCGTGCTGCGCACGGCGTCGCGGGTTACGTCGAGCTCTATATCGACATCTGGGCCGACTGGGCCGACTGGAGCGGCTCGAGGGACGCTGCGCCGCCAGAAGGTTTGAGGGCGACTGCTCAAGTCGACTGACAGCGTCAAAATCAGAGCTTGGCACTCTTCAAGATGCATTGCAAGCAAAAATACGTCTACTTTTCTAATCAATACTGTTAAGAAAAGATCGCTTTTTTCTCGCGGTTCGTCATGCTCCTATTGAAAAGTGGTTACGTGCCCAAACTGCTGTCAGCGTGACCAGCAGTGGAGTGCAGGTCACCTGGTCGCCGCCGGCAGGCATCTAGAACAGGAATACGTCACGGTATTGAGATATTGAGAAATACGTATCCAGATACGTATGCTACGCATGGCGCTCTCTTCATCATTAACCGCTTCTCGAAAGGCTCCCTTGACTGCGAAACAGATGATTATTGGTATGGAGTTGGGTAACACGTCTGGCACCCAGCCTGATGCGTGGCGTTCGCCGGGGGTGGATCCGGTCGAGTACTTGAATTACGACACGCGGATTAGGTATGCGCAGGCGGCCGAGCGTGGCAAGCTTCAGTTCCTCTTTTTCCCGGGTGGGCCCCATGATGTCGACATCGAACGCAACCCGCCCCAACATTCGCCGGACCTGGCGATCCACATGGCCATTCTTGCGCGGGCGACCGAACGTATCGGGTTCGTTGCCAGCGGGTCAACAACGTATAACCACCCCTACACCCTGGCCCAGCAGCTGAAGACCGTCGATTACATCAGCCATGGGCGGGTGGGCTGGAATGTTGTCCCGTCCGGACGTCCCGACAGCGCCGCCTACTTTGGGTCCGAGGTGATCTCTGGTGAGGTCCGCTATGGGCGGGCCCGGGAGAGCATTGAGCTGGTTCAGTCGTTGTGGGGGAGTTGGGGTCGCGAGGCGTGGGTTCACGACCAGAAGTCCGGGCAATACACCCGGCCCGGCGGGGTTACGCCAGTCAGCTTCGAGGGCAAGTACGTGACCTCACGGGGGCCTCTCTATGTCCCGCCCTCTGAACAGGGTCAGCCTGTCATCGTCCATGCCGGTGTGGGGGATAACTCCTTCGCACTCGCGGGACGGTACGCGGATCTCGCCGTCGGCCTGGCGTCCTCGATCGAGGAGGCGCGGTCCTGCCGCGACACGATCCGCCGGTACGCGGCCGAAGCGGGACGGGACCCCGACGAGGTGAAGTACGTGGCCGGGTTTAGTCCCACCATCGCCCCGACGAAGCGTGAGGCACTTGACCGGCGTGCATCGCTCGTAGCTTCACGCCTACCGCAGTGGTTGCCGCAACTGGGCGAACTGCTTGGGGTGCCGCTGAGCATGGCTGACCTGGACCGGGTCCTGCAGCCGTCTGAGTTCGGCGCGCTCCGCGCCCCTAACCCCGACGCGCCAGGCTGGGTTCAGGCTCGCAGCATTCGAGCGCACACCCTCGCGAGCGAGGGGTGGAGCGTCCGTGACATCCTCGCCCAGGGGGTTTTCGATGAGCATCCCGGGAAGGTGGGAACGGCGACCGAAGCTGCCGATCACATGCAGGAATGGTTCGAATCAGGTGCCATCGACGGGTTCTGGGTATGCGCCGACGTGTACCGCGATGGCATCGACGCATTCGTCGACCAGGTCATCCCGATCCTGCAGGACCGCGGACTGTTCCACCGCGACTACGAAGGCACCACCCTCCGCGAACACCTCGGAGCTCGCGGCCAGTACGGCCCGGACTACCGCGTCACCCAGACAGCCAAAACCCTGACCCTCGCCGACACCGCTAGCTGTACGGCCTGAACCATTCTCGACGGCCGCTGACAGCGAAGCTAAGTGGAGGACACAGTGCAGATTGCCGGTACCGTTTGCGACCGAGGGGCAGCGAGAGTGAATGAGCTCCCCGTCCGACTTCGTCCGGCCCGCGGGACGCCGAGAAGCCTTCACTTCTAAAACGGATTAGAAAGGACTTTTTATGACAGTAAAACAAATGATTATTGGGATGGAGTTGGGCAATTTGTCCGGCACCCAGCCTGACTCGTGGCGTGCACCAGGAGTGGACCCCGTCGAGTACTTGGACTACGACACACGGATCAGGTACGCCCAGGCGGCAGAGCGAGGCAAACTCCAGTTCCTCTTCTTCCCCAACGGCCCCTATCACGAAGTAAAAGACTTTGAGCATTATGGGCCTGATATGACACCTGATGTCATGATTCACATGGCCATTCTTGCGCGGGCGACCGAGCGTATCGGGTTCGTGGCAAGCGCATCGACGACGTACAACCACCCGTATTCTCTGGCGCAGCAGCTGAAGACCGTCGATTACATCAGCCATGGGCGCGCGGCCTGGAATGCGGTGGCATCCGGTTATCCTGATGTCGCTGCGAACTACGGGTCCGAGGTGCTGTCTGGTGAGGACCGCTATGGGCGGGCCCGGGAGAGTATTGAGCTGGTTCAGTCGTTGTGGGGGAGTTGGGGTCGCGAGGCGTGGGTTCACGACCAGGAGACCGGGGAATACACCAAGCCAGGTGAGGTCGCGCCCGTCAGCTTTGAGGGTACGTACGTGAACTCACGGGGGCCTCTCTATGTCCCGCCCTCTGAACAGGGTCAGCCTGTCATCGTGCAGTCCGGTCTGGGAGATAACTCCTTCGCACTCGCCGGACGGTACGCGGATCTCGCGGTCGGCCTCGCGTCCTCGATCGAGGAGGCACGGGCCTACCGGGAAACGATCCGCCGGTACGCGGCCGAAGCGGGACGGGACCCCGACGAGGTGAAGTACGTGGCCGGGTTTAGTCCCACCATCGCCCCGACGAAGCGTGAGGCACTTGACCGGCGTGCATCGCTCGTAGCTTCACGCCTACCGCAGTGGTTGCCGCAACTGGGCGAACTGCTTGGGGTGCCGCTGAGCATGACTGACCTGGACCGGGTCCTGCAGCCGTCTGAGTTCGGCGCGCTCCGCCCGCCTAACCCCGACGCGCCAGGCTGGATTCAGGCTCGCAGCATTCGAGCGCACACCCTCGCGAGCGAGGGGTGGAGCGTCCGCGACATCCTCGCCCAGGGGGTTTTCAGTGAGCATCCCGCGAAGGTGGGAACGGCGACCGAAGCTGCCGATCACATGCAGGAATGGTTCGAATCAGGTGCCATCGACGGGTTCTGGGTATGCGCCGACGTGTACCGCGATGGCATCGACGCATTCGTCGACCAGGTCATCCCGATCCTGCAGGACCGCGGACTGTTCCACCGGGACTATGAAGGCACCACCCTCCGCGAACATCTCGGAGCTCGCGGCCAATACGGCCCGGACTACCGAGTCGCCCAGACAGCGAAACCGCAACCCGTGCTGACACACCTCGCGGGGCGTCCATAACGGCCGGACGGGTTCGGACCACACATGGTCATCTCCCACATCTCCCTTGTAGAAGCGTCACCGAAAACGCTTGCTCCACTCAAAACTGAAGGATAATCATGACCCGTTCATCTGCATTGACAAGGATTGCTTTTGGCCGACGTCGCTTGGCTGCTGCGGCCGCCGTTGGCGTCCTTGTGCTTACGGGAGGTGGCGCCCTGACAGGGTGCACCCCGGGAGCATCCAGCTCGGACACGTCCACCTCGGCGGATAGTAATGGCATACTCCGGGTCGGGGTGCTCGGCGTTGGGAGCACGGAAACCCTGAACCCTACGAAGATGGACGCCGAGGCGAGTATCGCGCGGGCTTTCCAGATCTTCGAGCCGCTGGTGCGGATGGGCACCGGCGACAAGATCGTCGAGAACGTGCTGGCTGAGTCGCTCACTCCGAACGGGGACGGTTCAGTCTGGACGTTGAAGCTCCGTGGTGGCGTGACGTGGCATGACGGCACGCCGCTCACGGTCGATGACGTCATTTACACGATGAACTACAACGTCGAGAAAGTGACCTGGGCCGTTAATTTGTGGTCGAACGTGGATCGCGCAAAGCTGAAGAAGATCGATGATCTGACCTTGGAGATCCCGCTCACCGCGCCGAACTTCCTGTACCCAGAGTCACTTGTCGACATTAATGCACTGATCATCAAGGACGGGACGACGAGTTTCGAGCACCCGGTCGGTACCGGACCGTTCAAGTTCGAGTCCTTCACGCCCGGCCAGCAGTCAACGTTCGTGCGTAACGACAACTACTGGGATGGTGCTCCGAAGCTGGCCGCCGTCGAGATTGATTCCATCAATGACGAAACGACGCGGGTGAACGCACTCATGTCCGGCCAGGTTGACGTGATCTCCGGCGTTCCGTTCAGCGGGATCGCGCAGCTTGAAGGGGCCGGGCTCACAGTTTCCAATCAGCCGTCAGGAACATGGGTGGGTATCCGTATGAACACCAAGATGAAGCCCTTTGACGACCCCCGGGTTCGGGAGGCGATGCGCCTTCTGATTGATCGTGAGCAGGTGGTGAGCAACGCCTACGGCGGCAACGCGACGATTGGAAACGATCTGTTCGGCTGGTTCGATCCCAGCTTCGCCAAGCTGCCCCAACGCACCTACGACCCCGAACGGGCGCGGGAACTGCTCAAGGACGCCGGTTACGAAAACCTGACCCTGACGTTGCCGACGACGAACGTCGGCCCGGGTACCAGCGAAATGGTCACCCTCTTCGCCGCGTCGGCAGCCAAAGCTGGGGTCACGATCAACGTCAAGCAGACACCGGCCGCGGAGTACTACGCGATACCGCAGAACGAAAAGCAGTGGACACCGACAGTCTGGGGAGGCCGCCCGATCAGCT
>FOEZ01000022.1 GCA_900110595.1 Arthrobacter sp. OV608
GCTCACCACTCATCCCACCTGGTTCGTCGCCGCGGACAGCGAAATCACGGAGCCGGATGCGGCAGGAAAGCTGCAAGATGCGCATCGGGCGGAGATACGTTGGAACATTTCGGGGCATCCTTCGGGTTTTGTCGACTCTGACAGGGGATCCTCAACGTGGTGATCCCGCTCACTAGACGATAAGGGGACTTGGATACGATGTCAAGAGTTGTGAATACGATGTCAAACGGCGGGTGAGACTTCATGAGGGAGCGCGCGAAGCACCCTCAGTGTGTCTAAATTAAACGCCCGCGAAACGGCGACCGTCGTGGCATGGGAAGCAGCGGCTTCGCCGTGTGCGAGAACCTGCGCCCGGCATCACGCCGCGACCGCCGGTTACCGCACGCACCTCATCCAGCAACCGGCCCGTTCCCTCTTCGACACGCTCGCATACGCCCTGGCATCGTGCCCGCGGCCGCTGTGAGAGCCGCATCAAGACGCTGAAGAACATCGGGCTGGGCAGGCCCCCGTTCTTCGATTTCGTCGCGTACCATGCCTGGCCGGACCTCGCGGTCCTGGCCGCGAACCTTGTCTCCTGGCTCCAGCTCGCCGCCGTGCCCGCCGGCCACCAGGCGCGGGGCTGGGACATCAAACGCTGGCGCGCCGGCTCTTCGCCACCGCGGACAAGATCATCACCCGCGCCCGTGGGCACCACCTGCTGCTGCACGGTGCCGCACCGGAGAAACCCCTCATCGGCGCGTTGCTCGAAGCGAACAGCCGGATCGCCGCAGTCCCCAAACCGCCCCGTGGTCCTGCTGCGGACCTGATCTGACCCCGAAGCCCCCACCAACCAACGAGCGGGAAGAAGCACCAACGGGATCAGTGGAAGTCCGCGCCCCGCCAGGCGTCTCAGGGCCGATCGCCGCGTCCGCCTTCAGCTCGCGGCCTTGGGCTTTCCGGCCTCGCCTATTCGTTCATCGCAGGCATCCTGACCCATTTCCCGCGGGTGGAGGACTGGCCCATCATGCCCGTGGACACTGTGGGCTTCAAGCTCCGCCCCGAGGGCTTCTTCGACCGCAGCCCTGTGCTGGATGTGCCGGCCAACCCGAGCCAGCAGGCCTCCTCCTGCCACAGCGAGGGAACCTCCGGTGGCTCCTGCCACTAGCCTCTCGGCAGGTGCGGCGTCCGGACTGTGCGGTGATCCCAGTCCGGAGCAGCGTACGACGGCGGCGGGACGCGTCCGTGCCGGCGGTCCCCTCGTGCATCCCCGGCTGGTCGCCGTGGTCACCGCCGGGTCCTGCGTTGCGCACCTGTGGGTGGCGGTCGCCGGCCACCACGGTGCCTGGCTCGGCATTCTGATGGTGGCGCTGGCGGCAGTCTGCGCACCCTGCACCGTCCACATCTGGCGGCACAGCCGGGTGGGCGCCCTGCATCAGGTGACTCTTTCGGCCCTGCTGATGGTCGGCCTGCATGCGGCGTTGCTGCTCGGCGCGGGAGGTGCGGGGCACGCCCACGGCGGCAGGCCGGCGTCGTCCGCTGTCCAGGCGACCGGGAACATCCAGCTGCTGCTGGTCATCGGACTGGAGCTGGCCACGGCCCTGCTCGCCACAACCCTGATGGCACGGCTGCGCCAGGAGAACCGCACCACAATGGCGCGTCCCGGCGCATAGTCGCGCTACTTCTCGTTGGGTCCCAGGTCCGGAGCAGAGACGAACCGTACATCCCGGGTCGAGCTGCCTTGCAGTTCGAGAATGGCCAACTCGTTGATTCCTTCGCGGATCAGCGGGCCGGGTACGTAGAGCGTGCGCTGTGGTCCGCGGCTCCAGTAACGGCCCAGGTTGAAACCGTTGATGAAGGCATTGCCCTTGGTCCAGCCGTCCAGCCGGAGGTACCGGTCGCCAGGCCCCTCGGCGTCGAAGGATCCGAAGGACAGCGAGGGGCCGCCCACTCCTCCATTGTCCGGCAGTTCCTTGGCGGCACGACGGAAACCATCCAGCGAACCCAGGTCCAGCGGCCGGATCGTCCAGTCCAGGACCTCCACGCCGTTCAACAGCGCTGGCCCGATCAGACCCTTTACTTCGCCGATCCGCGGCCCGTAATTGACCCGGCCCTGGTCCTCCACGACAATCTGCAGCAGTCCGCCGTTCGGAAGGAAGATCGAACGTTCGCCAAGTTCACGGCTCAGGATCCCCACGGGGAATCCGTCCAGGAAGAACTGCGCCCGGTCACGGATTTCGTCGAAGCTGAGGACGCCGCCGTCGGGCACCTGCCGTTCATACAACTGGAACCCCCGGTACTGTCCAGTGGCCTCGCTGACTGGCAGGGATCCGGGGACCGTCAACGGACTGCCGAAAGACTCTATGGCCTTCAACAGGGGCACAGAAGACACAACGGACGCGGCGCACTCCACTGCCCCGGCGCGTCGCGCAGGAACCTCGGCCGGTACGTCAAAATGCCGGGCGATGACATCCCGGAAGGCAAAGTATTTGTCGGTGGGGAAGCCATCTTCGCTCAACGGTGCGTCGTAGTCGTAGGACGTGATGGTGGGCTCGTAAATGCCCTTGTCATTGGCGCCGTTGGTGAAGCCGAAGTTGGTGCCGCCGTGGAACATGTAGATGTTGACGGAGGCTCCGGCAGTCAGCAGGGCGTCGAGCTCGGCTGCGGAAGCGGCGGCGTCGGTGGTGTGATGGTGGGTGCCCCAGTTATCGAACCAGCCGTTCCAGAATTCCGCGCACATCAGCGGCCCCGTGGGCTGGCGTTCGCGGAGGAACGCCAGGCGTTCGGCGGCGCGGGAACCGAATGTTCCGGTCTTGTGCAGCTCAGGCAGCGAGCCATCCTCGATCATGGTGCCGAAGGGCTGGTCGCAGGTGAAGAGCGGGACGTCCACGCCGGCACGTTTCGCAACGTCCATCAGATGCTGGAGGTACGCCTTGTCGTTGCCGTACGCGCCGTACTCGTTCTCGATCTGGAACAGGATGACTGGTCCGCCGCGGGTGATTTGGCGTTCGACGACGATGGGCAGCAGGCTGCCGAGGAAGGAGTCGACGGCGGCGAGGTAAGCGGGTTCGCTGCTGCGCACACCCACTGTGGGATCACTGAACAGCCATGCGGGTAATCCTCCGTTATCCCACTCGGCGCAGATGTAGGGGCCCGGCCGGACGATGGCCTGCATTCCTTCGGCTGCCACCAGATCAAGGAAACGCCCAAGGTCAAGGCCGCCGTCAGTACGGAAAGCCCCTGGTGCGGGGGAGTGTTCGTTCCACGGCACGTAGGTCTCGATGGTGTTCAGCCCCATAAGCCGGGCCTTGTGGATCCGGTCCGCCCACTGGTCCGGGTGGACCCGGAAGTAGTGGATGGCGCCGGAGACAATCCGGAAGGGCTCCCCGTCCAGCAGGAAGTCGTGGTCGCCAATGGCGAAGGTGTTCAAGGAGATTCCTCCGGGGTTGTGTCACGGCCACCGAGGACCGCATGGAACGCGTACGCTGCGTTGCTCCAGACCACAAACAGCAGGGGCGCCGGCGCCAGGGCCACGCCCAGGACCGGTTGGAGGAGCGCGGCCGAGGCGATAATGCCGAGCAGTACCAGCATGGCCAGGCTCAGGTACCAGCGCTGGACGCAGAGGTAGAGGGACGCCTTCACCAGGCTTCTGAGCCGGGCGTCCGGGAGCAGCACGGCCCCGGCGACGGACAGCACCGCCACACTCACCACCACGGCCGCCGCCACCACAATGACGGGAACCAGCACCGCTCCGGCGGGCAGCGCCTGGACTATCGCGAGGTCCACACCGAGGAACAGCAGCACCGCGACGGCGGCAAGCCCGAGCGGGGCGACCTTCCGGAAGCCGCGCCGGTAACCCCGCAGGAAGGAGGCGACCGGCTTCACCGCAGTGCCGTCGTCGTTCAGTGCCTGGAAGGCGGCAAACAGGCCGGCGAGCGACGGCGGAACCGTCACCGAGAGGGCCAGGAAGAACGGCCACGCCGCGATGGGATCGGCCACAAGGGCAAGGCACAGCACCAGCGGAGCGTTGGCCAGCGCCATCAACACGTTCCCGGCCAGGAAGGTGTAGACGAAGCCGAAGATGCCGCCGAACGTTTCGAACCCGGGGCTCGGAATCCGGCCCGCCAGTCCGCGCCGCCGGGGTTGGTGCTGTGCCACGGAGCTCATCCTTTCATGCCGCTCGTGGCGATGCCCTGGATGAAGTAGCGCTGGCCCAGCAGGAAGATAACCAGAATGGGGATCACCGAGATCACGGAGCCGGTCATGATCATGGCGTACTCGGCGTCGAACTGGCCCACAAAGGAGCGAAGCCCCAGCTGGACGGTCCAGAGGCGGTTGGACGTGAGGTAGATGAACGGGCCCATGTAGTCGTTCCAGGTGTTCACGAACGTCAGCAGTGCAAGGCTGGCCAGGGCCGGCTTGGACAGCGGCAGGATCACCCGTGCCCAGATGCCGTACTCGCTCAGGCCGTCGATGCGGGCCGCCTCACACAGTTCGTCCGGGATGGTCATGTAGTACTGGCGCATCAGGAACACCCCGAACGCTCCGAACGCCTGCAGCAGGATCAGGGCGTTGAAGCTGTTGGTCAGGCCCAGGTTCTGCATCATGATGTACTGCGGCACCATGTAGGCCTGCCACGGCACGGCGATGGTGCCGATGTAGGCCAGGAACAGCACGTCGCGGCCCGGAAAGCGGACTTTTGAGAACCCGTAGGCGGCCAGGGACCCGGTGAGCACCTGCAGGCACGTGATGATGACGGCCAGGTACAGAGAGTTCTGCAGGTATCCCATCATGGGAATCCGGGTCCAGATGTCCGTGTAGTTGCTCCACACAAACTCGGACGGGATCCACTGGATGGGAACCGTGAGGACCTGGTTGTTCTCCTTCAGTGACGAGGACACCATCCAGATGAACGGCACCATCAGCGCCACCACCAGCACGGCCAGCACGGCGTAGATCACGGTATCCGTGGTGCGGGCTTTCCGTTCGCGAGTGGAGCGTTTGCGCTGCCCGGAACCCCGCGTGCCGGTACCAGGCGTACGACGGCGGCCTTCCGCAGGTGCCAGCCCCGCCTTGGCAAAGGGTGCCTCGGCCTTGAGGTCTTCGGCCATGTTGGTCATCAGCGTTCCCTCCGCTGTTGGATCTTGAACTGCAGGACGGTGACCGTCAGGACGATGAGGAACAGCACCAGCGAGATGGCCGACGAGTAGCCGAACTTACCTTCGCCGATGCCCTCCTGGTAAATGAGCTGGGACAGCACCGTGGTGGAGCGGCCCGGGCCGCCGTTGGTCATGACCACGATGAGGTCAAAGACCTTGAAGCTTGAGACTGTCAGCATCACCACTACGAAGAAGGTGGTGGGCCGCAGCGACGGGATGGTCACGTTCCAGAAGCGCTGCCAGGCGCTGGCGCCGTCCACTTCCGCCGCTTCGTAGAGCTCATTGGGGATGGCCTGCAGGCCGGCCAGGTAGAGGACCATGTAGTAGCCCATGTCCCGCCAGACGCTGGTGATGATGACGGCGGGCATGGCCCAGTCGGAGCTGGACGTCCAGCCGGGAGCTTCGGCGATACCGATCGAGTGCAGGAACTGGTTGATGGGGCCGCTGTCCGGGCTGAAGAGCATGTTCCAGACGACGGCGACAGCCACCAGCGAGGTGATGTAGGGGAAGAAGATGGCCACCCGGAAGAAGCCGATGCCCTTGAGCTTGCGGTTCAGCAGCATGGCCAGGAGCAGTGCCAGTGCCATGGTGAGGGGGACGTGGCCCAGGGCGTAGGCGACTGTGTTGCGCAGCGCCACCCAGAAGGTGTCGCTGGCCAGCATGCGCTGGAAGTTGGCCAGCCCCACCCACTTCGGTGCCGTGAACGAGGTCCATTCCATAAAGGAGAGGGCGAACGCTGCGAGAACCGGAATGAGTGTAAAGGCCAGGAAGCCCAGGAAGTTCGGCAGGATGAAGGTCCAGCCAATCAGGGTGTTCCGCCGGGCCTGCTTCCGGTTGCCCCGGCTGGCAGCCGGGGCAACGGGAGGAAGTGTTTTTGTTGTCATGATGGCTGTTACTGTCCGAGGACTTCGCTCTTGACGCGCTTGCCCATCTCGGCGAGGCCGTCAGTGACGGAGCGCTCGCCCACCATAATGAGGTCGTGCTCCTGGTTCAGGACCTTGTCCGTTGCGGCGGACTTGTCGCTGACCGGCATTTCGAGGGCGGTTTCGTCCGGGGTGAAGGCTTTCTTGGACAGCTCGTCCGTGGGCATGCCGTCGAGCTTGAAGTACTCGGCGGTGATGGCATCGTTCTGCAGGGCCGGGACAACGCCGATCTTGGAGATGGCCTTGGCGCCCTCTTCACCGGCGGCCCATTCGATGAACTTCTTGGCTTCGTCAGAGTGGGAGGCGTTCTTGTTCACGGCGAAGGCCGTGGGGGAGCCGAACGTGGAGACCTCACCGTTGGAGTCCTTCTGCGGCAGGGGAGCCAGGCCCCAGTTGACGTTGGTCTTGCCGTCCTTCTTGGCCTGCAGGATACCGGCGATGTACCAGGTGCCCATGGGCATCATGGCCGCCTGGCCGGATTCAAACATGGTGCGGTAGCTGGTTTTCTGGCTCTTGGCCGTGCCGAAGTCCAGGGTGGCGCCGCTCTTCTGCAGGTCCAGGGTGGTGTTGTACTGGTCCTTCATGAAGCTGTAGTCGCCGCTGTTCTGGTCCGCGTGGTTTTGTGCGGCTGCGATGGCCTGGACCGTGGAGCGCCAGATGTGGTGGTAGGTGCCGTAGACCTTCTTGCCGCCGGCCTCGGTGGAGAGCTTCTTGGCGAGCTCCGTGTACTTCTCCCAGGTCAGGTCCTTGGGATCGTCGATTCCGGCGGCCTTGAACAGGTCCTTGTTGTAGTAGAGCAGCCAGAAGTCCTGGCGGTATGGGGCGGCGAAGTACTTGCCGTTGATGTCGAAGGCGTCGCTGCCGGCGAGGTTGTCCTTGCCCACCTTGTCCACCACGCTGTTGATTTCCTGCAGCTGGCCGTTGTTCGCGTACCGGGAATAGTCGATGACGTTCTTCATGGTCAGGACATCCGTCGTGTCGCCGCCGGCCAGCATGGTGGTGACTTTCTGCGGGTAGTCATCGGCGAGGATGTCCACCGGCTCGATGTCCACCTTCGGGTTGGCGGCCTCATAGGCATCAAAGAGTGCCTTGAACTCCGGGGTGCCTTCGTAGTTCCAGACGGACACCGTCAGGCGGGTCTTGCCGTCCTGGCCCTGGGGTTCGGCTGGGCCTGCGGCACCTGCGCAACCGGTCAGGCCAAGCCCGGCGGTCACTGCCAGGGCGATGGCGGCGAGGGTTGTGCGCTTCATTGCGATCTCCTTTGTAGGGTTTCAATTTTGCCGTAGCGGCGGCGGTGTTCTTTGGTCAGGCGCTGAGGGAGAGGTCCTCGTGGAGGACCTGGGCGAGGAGGTCCCGGCCGGTGAGGTACCGTTCCAGGTCGTCTAGTGCGGCGTCGGACATCCTCCGGGTTTCGGTGCCCAGTGAACCGGCGATGTGGGGGGTGATGATGACGTTGGGAAGGTCGTAGAGCTTCGAATCCGCGGGCAACGGCTCCGGTTCGGTGACGTCCAGCAGGGCCATGATGCGGCCGGTGGCGCATTCTGCTTCCAACGCCGCGGTGTCAACGAGTGAACCCCGGGCGGTGTTGATCAGGGTGGCGTGGTCCTTCATGGCCTGCAGTTCCGGTGCCCCGATCATGTGCCGGGTTTCCGGCAGGGCGGGGGCATGGACCGTGACGATGTCCGAGGCCGGCAGCAGCTCCGCCAGCGGAACAAGGTGTCCGCCGGCCGCTGCCACTGCCCTCGGATCGGCGTGCGGATCGCTGACCAGGCAGGTCACGTCCTGCAGCTGCTGTACCAGCTGCACCACCCGGCGTCCGATGCGGGAGAACCCGATGACGCCCACCACCCGGCCGATGTTGCCGAGCTCGCCGCGCCGGGTGGTGTAGCTCCAGTCCTCGCGGAAGGTGCGGGCGTCATTGGACAGTACGTGCGCCTTCTTGCCGGCCAGGACGATGGACGCGAACGTGAACTCGGCCACCGGGATGGCGTTGGCGTCCGCACCGTTGGTCACCAGGATGCCGCGGTCCCACAGTTCCTCGCTGACGAAGCTGCGGACGGTTCCCGCGCAGTGGAACACTGCCCGAAGCTTGGGCATCCGCTCCAGGCGGCCGGCGTCCAGGCGGGGCACGCCCCAGCTGGTCAGGAGGATTTCGACGTCGGAAAGCCGCTCCGTGAGCTCCGCACCATCGAGCGAATCAGTCCAGGGGTCCGCGCCGAGGTCAACGACTTTTCCCAGCCGTTCCAGCCGGGTTGAATCAAATTGATCGGCAAAGGTTCCACTGTTCATGACCAGCAGCGCCTTGGGCTTTCGTGACATCAGGGATCCTCCTTTCGCATTCTGTGGCTTGACCCGTAGGGGCTGAATCATGTCTTGCATCACATCTAACAATCAGTAGATACTCATAAACAAGACAGTTCATTCAAGCTGTTCCCGATCGTTCTAAAACGATCACACTCGAACATTCGAAAGAAGTCCATGACGCCCAACACCCTGCCGACGGCCACCCGTGAAATGCCGCTGGCGTCCGCATGGGGCAACAAGTCCGCCGGGCTTGAACTGACAGAGTTGCTTCGTGATGCCCCCCGGCGCATGCGTGTGCGGCCGGCAGGGGAAAGGGTCTGGGAGAGAGTTCCCGCCGGGCTGCTCGTGGCACTGCGCCAGCATGCCGGCGAAGAGAGGGGCACCCCCTGGCCGCAGCCCCTCGTCTCGCATTACGCCCGCTATTTCCGCGACGGGAACCGCACCGCCTACGAAGGCCTGGTGGCGGCACGCCAGCAGCGCCTCACCCGGGCGGTGCTGATGTGTTTGTTCCCGAACCCGGACCCGGACCCGGACACAGGCACAGGCACGGACACGGGTGCGTATCCGGACACGCACGCGGACCCGGCTGTGAACGATAGGGACGAGCCGGACTGGCTCGACGGAGTGATCGACGGCGCGTACCTCCTGTGCGAGCAAAGTTCCTGGAGCTGGGCCGCGCACGATGACGTCCTTTCCCGCTCCGGGGAGGTGGTGCCGCGCAGATCCCGGCCATACCTGGACCTGGGTGCCGGGGAGGTTGCCGCCCAGCTTGCCTGGGTGGACCACGTCCTGGGCGACCGCCTGGACAGCAGGGCTCCCGGCCTGCGGCGCCGCATCCGGGAGGAAACCGCGGAACGGGTGATCCGCCCCTTCCTGGACCGCCTCGACTGGCACTGGCTGGGGCTGGACGGCAACGTCCACAACTGGAATCCCTGGATCCACTCCAACCTCCTGGCAGCCGCGATTTTCCTTCTCGACGATCCAAACGAACAGGCTCGAACAGTGGCGCGGTGTATCGAGGGACTGGACCGCTTCCTCGCCTCCCTCCCGGCGGACGGCGCCATCGACGAGGGCTTCGCCTACTGGTGGAACGGGGCAGGGCGGATGCTCGAAGGGCTTGCCTTGCTGGAGGAAGCCACCGGCGGTGCGCTTGATGCGGACCTTCCGGTAATCCGGGAGCTCGTGGCCTTCCCGCACCGGATGCACATCGGCGGGGACTGGTTCCTGAACGTCGCTGACGGTCCCGCCCGCGCAGCTAAAGCGCTGCCGTGGGACATGCTGCACCGCTGGGCAGTGCGCCTGGGTGACCAGGACGCCGCACGGCATGCGGCGGCTTGTGCTCCGGCCCGGCCGGAGGCGGCGGCAGGCCTGGGCCGTGTCCTTCATTCGCTCCTGAACGCCGCCGATACCCCCACGCCCGCCCAGTCGCCGCTCGTTCCCTTCACCTACCTGCCGTCGGTACAGATTATGGCGGCGCGCGAGCAAGGCGGCACCGAAGAGGGCCTGTTCCTTGCCGCCAAGGGCGGACACAACGACGAACACCACAACCACCGCGACGTGGGTTCAGTGGTGGTTGCGGTTGACGGAATTCCGCTTCTGGTTGACGCCGGCCAGCCGACGTATACGGCAAAGACGTTCGGCCCGGATCGCTACGATATCCGGGCCATGCAAAGTGCCTGGCACAGCGTTCCGGCACCGTTCGGCTTGGAGCAGGGCACGGGCGCGGAGTTTGCGGCCAAGGTTCTGAAGGCTCCCGATCCCGCGGACCCTACGTTGCAGCTGGCGCTCGGCGCGGCCTATGGGGTGCGGCCGGACCAGTGGATCCGCACCACATCGCTGGACCGGAAAGCCCGGACAGCAATCGTCGAGGACCGCTGGGAGCTTGGTGTTCCGCCGGTAAACGGAACGTCCGACGTCGACATCACCTACCTTGCCGCCGGTACCGTCACCGTGGGGCATGGCGCAGCCACCGTCCTGCCAGCGGGCATTCCCGCCGCCGCCGGGACCACCCGCGGAGCCGAACTGCGCTGGGAGCCGGCCGCCGCCGTCGTCCTCGTTGATGAGTGGCCGCTGGACGATCCCCTCCTCGCGGACATCTGGGGTGCAAAGCTCACGCGCCTGCGCTTCCGCCAGCCCGTCGCTGTGCCCGCCCATCCAATCGCCGAACTGTCCAGCGCCGCCGGCGCATTCACCCTCACCGTGGAGGCCACGCCATGAGTCCTGAACTACCGCACGAAGCAGCCGGCAAGGCGCTCTTTTCACTCCAGCGCAGGGAGCGGCTGATGGAGGAACTGCGGGCCCACGGTGCCATTACGGTCCGCGACATCGCCGCGAAACTGGGAGTCAGCGAGCTGACCATCCGGCGCGACGTCAACCTCCTCGCGGACGAAGGGCTGGTCTCCCGCGTCCATGGCGGGGCAACACTGCCCAGCCGGCTGGACCGCTCAGCGGCTGCGGGCCGGCCGCAGCCGCACAGCTATGCCATCGGCATGGTGGTGCCGTCGCTGGACTACTACTGGCCGCAGGTCATCAGTGGGGCGCGCGCCGAGGCGGAGGAGCAGAACCTCCGGATCATGGTGCGCGGTTCCGCCTACGACGCCGCGGACAACCGCCGGCAGGTGCAGGCGCTGCTGGACAACCAGAATGTGGACGGGCTGATCGTGGCGCCGGACATGACCGGTGACCAGGGCCAGGAATTGCTGCGCTGGCTCAACGCGCTGCCCATTCCCGTGGTGCTGGCGGAACGCCGGTCGCCGGCCGAAATCCCTGCCCACCGGCTGGAGTGGGTGGCCACGGACCATGCGTTCGGCGCGGGAATGGCGGTCCGGCACCTGTGGCAGGAGGGGCACCGGCGGATCGGCTGCCTTACCGACTCCTCCAGCCCCACCAGCCCGCATGTGGTGCGCGGCTGGCGGCAGGCCCTTGCTGCCCTGAAGATTCCACTGGAGGGATCCGTGCACGAGGACTCGGCGAAACAGGAGAACGGCGAACGCGCCAAGCACTTCGACCACGTCCTGGAGCTGTGCGAAAAGACCGGGACCACTGCCATGCTGGTCCATTCGGACACCCAGGCGGTGGCTTTTGTGCAGCACTGCGCGGACCGGGGACGGGCGGTGCCGGGGGACATGGCCATCGTGGGGTACGACGACGAGGTGGCCTACCTCGCCGAGCCCGCCATCTCGGCGGTGCGGCCGCCCAAACAGTATGTGGGGAAGGTGGCAGTGCAGCTGATGGCTGCCCGCCTGGCCGAGGGAAGAATGCGGCCGGTGCACCGCATTGAGCTGAACCCTGAGCTGATCCTGCGCGAATCCTCCATCGGTGCGCCGCGGGTGCCCAATGCCGACGTGTTGCAGGAATCCCTGTGACGGCCGGGCAGGTGCCGGAATCCGCCTCACCCGGCGTCTCCTCGCAGCCTAAAGCGCTGCTGCTCAGCGGCGTCGGCCGTTATGCCGACCCCTGGCATCCGTTTGCTGAGACCTCCGCGGCTCTGGCCGGGCTGCTGCGGGAGGCGGGTTACGACGTCGACATTCCCCCTGACGTGGACGCCGCCCTGGAGGGCCTCGCCGCCGCCGATGACACCGCCCTGCCCGACCTCCTGGCGGTCAACGTAGGCCTTCCCCGCGACGGGCAGCCGTCCCCCGGTACCCCTGATGCCGCGGCAGGGCTGACCCGCTGGCTCAGCTCAACCCGTCCTTTGCTGGCCAGCCATGTCAGCTCCACCAGTTTTGTGGACCTGCCCGAATGGGAAGCCGGGTTGGGCGGCCGGTGGGTGCGGGGCCAGTCCATGCATCCGGAGTATGGGCCGGCCGCCATCCACATCCTGCCCGGTTCCGGACCGCTCGTTGCCGGGATTGGCGACTTCAAGCTCCCGGATGAGCGGTACAGCTGGCTGCGGACCGCTCCGGGCATTACGGTCCATGCCACCCACACCCATGACGGCGTGGAGCACCCGGTGATGTGGTCCTTCGAGCGGGGTGGGGATCCTGCTGCGCCGGGCTCCCGAGCCGGCCGGACCTTCTACGACGCCCTGGGCCATGACGCCGCCTCCTACGAATCCACCGAACACCGGGAACTGCTCCGCCGCGCCCTTGCCTGGCTGACGGCCTGAACACCGAACCCCCTCTGCCCCTGATACCCGAGGAATCCATGCCAACCACAGCTCCTCCTGTTTCCCTTGCCCTGCCGCCCTTGGACCGCCGGCTCTCGCCCTACACCGGCCTGACCCGGGAGCACTGGTGCGCCTACGCCGACTACCTGCTGCGCTCGGCCCAGCGCTACGCCACGGAGGACCATGCCAATCTCCACCTGCCCGGAGCCAACAGCGCCTACGGCCCGGCAAGCGACTCACTGGAAGCCTTTGCCCGGACCTTCCTGCTGGCCTCCTTCCGTATCAAGGGGGATCCTGAAGGCACTGGCTGGCTGGCGGACTGGTACGCCCAGGGCCTGGACGCCGGAACCCACCCCGCCAACCCGGACCGCTGGCCCACGCCGGGGGAGCTCGGCCAGGCCAAAGTGGAGGCAGCGTCCCTGGCCGTTGGCCTGGCGCTGACCAGGGAGGTCCTGTGGGACAAGCTTCCGCAACGGGTCCAGGAGCAGCTGGTCGCCTGGTTTGAGACTGTCATCGGCGAGGAGTACCCGCCCATCAACTGGGTCTGGTTCCAGATTGTGGTGGAGACCTTCCTGGCCTCCGTCGGCGGTAAGTATTCCGACGAGGACATCGACGCCGGCCTGGCCATCCACGACTCCCTCTACCGCCACCACGGCTGGTTCGCCGACGGGCCGGAACGCGCTTACGACCACTACGTGGGCTGGGCCTTCCAGGTCTACCCGCAGCTTTTGCAGCTCATGGCGCCGGAGGATGCCCGGGTCAAAGCACGGGCACAACTCGACGGCGGCCGGCTCGCGGATTTCCTGGATGACGCCGTGCACCTGGTGGGAGCCAACGGCGCCCCGCTGATCCAGGGCCGCAGCCTTATCTACCGCTTCGCCGCCGCGGCGCCGTTCTGGTCCGGCCAGTTGTTGGGCAACACCAGGCTGAGCGCGGGCCTCAGCCGGCGGGCCGCCTCCGGGATCCTGGACTATTTCGTCAAGCGCGCCTCCATCACGGATGACGGGCTGCTCTCCATCGGCTTCCACGGTGAGTTTCCGGGAATGAAGCAGTCCTATTCCGGCGCCGGCTCACCCTACTGGGCGGCCAAGGGCATGCTGGGCCTGGCCCTGCCCGCCAACCATACCGCCTGGACAGCTGTGGAGGAGCCGCTGCCGGTGGAAGTCAGTGACACGCGCCGCTTGCTGGCGGCACCCGGCTGGCAGGTGAACGGCACGGTAGCCGACGGCGTGGTCCGGATCCGGAACCACGGTACGGACCACGCCAACGTGGGAGCGGCGGTGGCTGACTCGCCCCTCTACGCCCGGCTCGGCTACTCCACCTCCACTTTCCCGGACCTCGAGCCGGAATCCCTGGACAACGCCGTCGTCCTGGTAGACGGCGACGGCAAGCCCACGCACAGGACGGGCTTTGAGTACCTGGGGCAGCAGGACCTGGACGGCGTGCTGGTGGGTGTTTCCCGCGGAACGGTGAACTGGATTGCCGTTGATCCCGACGCCGGTCCGGACCACGGCAGCGGCGCCAAGGGCACCGCCACCGCGGGACCGGAGGTGACAGTGGTCTCGGCGACGCGCGGCTCCGTGGAGCTGCGGCTGGTCCGCGTGCGCGGCACGGCGTCGGCACCGGCAGCCACACTCCGCATGGGCGGCTGGCCGGTGGATGCGGGTTCCGGGATGGTCAGCGGCATCCACCCCGTGGCCGGTTTCGGCTCGTTCTTGGACAACGCCGGAACCTGGCGCCGGGACGAACCGCACCCCATGGGGGAGCAGCTGACCATTCCCTGGATTGGCACCTCGGGCACGGGGAACGACGGCGACTATGCCGCCGTCGTGGTCCTCACCGGCGAGGGAAGCGCGGACTCCCATGCCATCCGCTTTGTCCCGGTGGAGCAGGACGGCGGCGGCCGGTTCGAATTCGCCGACGGCGCCACCCTCCCCCTGGCCGCGGCGCTGGAGTTTTTGGACAGGTAAGCCTAGCCCTGGCCGAACCACTCCCGGGCCGGGTTGGTGACTTCCGGCGCCGCGCGGTGCAGGCCCGGCTGGGCGGCCCACTTCACGCCGTTGGCCAGGACCCGCTGGATCTGCGGGTGGTGGTACACCGGGTACTCCTGGTCGCCGGGGCTGAAGTAGAAGATGCGCCCCTTGCCCCGGGTGAAGGTGACGCCGGAGCGGAACACCTCGCCGCCCGCGAAGGAGCTGATGAAAATCAGGTCGTCGGGGTCCGGGATGTCGAACAGCTCGCCGTACATCTCCTGCTCGGGGATCACGATGGGACTGTCCACGCCTTCGGCGATGGGGTGCGAGGGCTTGACCGTCCATACCAGCTCGCGCTCGCCGTCGTTCCGCCATGCCAGTGAGCAGCTGGTGCCCAGCAGTTTGGTGAACACCTTGGCGAAGTGGCCCGAGTGAAGCACGATCAGCCCCATGCCGCCCAGCACGTGACGGTGGACGCGTTCGACGACGGCGTCGCTCACCTCGTGATGGGCCATGTGTCCCCACCACAGCAGGACGTCCGTCTCGGCGAGCACCTCCTCGTCCAGGCCGTGCTCATCGTCGGTGGCGAGGACCGCCGTCGTGATGTCCGCCTCCGGGTAGTAGGAGCGGAGGCCGCCCGCGATGGCACCGTGGATGCCGTCCGGGTAGATCTCACCGATGTGGGACGGCTCGTTGATGGCCTCGTGGACGCCCTCGTTCCACACCCGGATCCTCAGTTTGTCGTTCATTAGAGTCGAACCTCCTTCTGCTCCAGCGCTGACTGGTAGCACGCGTCGATGATCTGTGCCCGGTAAAGAGCCAGGGAGCCGTCGTGTTCGCCCCACACCGCCTCGCCCCCGCGTACGGCGGTGATGAAGTCTTCCACCACTGCATCGTGGGCGCGGCCCGGCAGGACCGGGGGGACGTAGTCGGCGGATTCGCCGTCCTTGTCCGTGAACACCCGGAGCTGGCCCACTGCGGGGAAAGGCGCGCCCTGCACCTTGAGTTCGGCGCCGCCGTCGGTTCCGTAAATGGTGAAGTCCAGGAGGTCGTCCGTCTCGCGGTAGGTTGCCCAGCTTGCCTCGATCAGCAGGGTTCCGCCGCCCTCAAGCCTCAGGAAGGCCGACGCGAAGTCTTCCACCTCGAAGGCGTGGGCGGAGGCGAGGGCCGAGTACTCTTTTCCGCCGCCGCGGCCCTGCGGGCCCAGCTCCGAGTGGGTGGCTGCCGAGACGGCCATCACCTTGGGCTCACCGAGCAGGTGCAGCGCGTAGTCCAGGGCGTGGACGCCGATGTCCGCCAGCGGGCCGCCGCCGGCGAGTTCGGGGTTGGTGAACCAGCTGCCCAGCGTGGGGATGCCGGAGCGGCGCAGCCAGGATGCCTTGGCGTAGTAGGGGCGGCCCAGGCCGCCGGCGTCGATCACGCCCTTGAGCGCCTGGATATCGCCGCGGCGGCGGTGGTTGAAGGCGACATCCAAAACGCGCCCGGCCTTGCGTGCCGCGTCCACCATGGCCTGGCCTTCGGCGGCGTTGCGCGCGATGGGCTTCTCGCTCAGCACGTGGATGCCGCGTTCCAGGGCGGCGACGGCGATGGGGGCGTGCAGGAAGGTTGGTACAGCAACGCTGATGGCGTCCAGGCCGCCGTGGTCCAGCATGTCTTTCCAGTCGGCGAAGGCGTTGGGGATGGAGTATTCGGCCTGCAGTGAGTCGCGGAGCTCCTGCTCCATCCCGGCCAGCGAAACGATGCTCACGCCGTCCAGGGCTTCATAGGCCTTCAGGTGCTGCTGGCCGGCCCAGCCGATGCCAACAACACCCACCCGCAGCTCCTGCGCCGGAGGTGCTTCCGGGAGAACGGCGGGCTGCGCTGAGGGCTGTTGCTCGTTGGTCAAAAGAGGGTTCCTTAAGGGTTTGCTGGCGGGTGCGGCCGGTGATTTTCGTTACGCTTAACCATCGGCCGTGGAATCGATTCCAAAAAGTCTTGCAGCCACCCTCGCTCACTGTCAACCCCTTGGGCTAGCCCTTTGTCGAGTCGCGGACCACGAGCTCATGCGGCAGGAAAGTCCGGCCGCGGCGGTGTTCACCCGGTTCCGTCATCCGCGCGTAGAGCGCCTCAAAGGCCACCGCGCCCATCTCATACGCAGGCTGCCGGATGGTGGTCAGTTCCGGGACGCACATCTCCGCCTGGATGGAGTCGTCAAAACCTGCCACGGCAATGTCTTCGGGGACCCGCAACCCGGCGTCGACAATCTCCCGGACGCAGCCGGCGGCCACCGTGTCGCTGCCGCAGAACACGGCATCGGGCAGCGGGTCCAGCTGCAGAAGCTCCTTGGCGAGGCGGCGCCCGGCAAGGAAGTCGAACTCGCCTTCAGCAAACAACAGATGCCTTGGTGACACGCCTGCCTGGGCGGCCGCGGCATGGAAACCTTCCTCGCGAAGCCGGCCGGAACGGGCCAGCCTGTTGCCGATCATCGCCAGGCGCCGGCCGCCGGTTTCGATGAGGTGCCGCGTGATGTCGAAGGCTGCCTGCCGGTCGTCGATGGAAACACCAAAGGCCGCCTCGGAATCAACGATTTCGCAGACCTGCACCACGCTCAACTGCTGCGCCAAGGCCTCCACCTCGGCATCGGGCATGGCTGGCGAAAACAGGATGGCGCCATCCACCGAGCCGTTGCGGAGCATGTCCACCAGCTGCTGTTCCCGTTCAAGGTCCCCGGACGTCGGGGCAATGAGGCTGACATAACCGGCCTGGGCCGCGGCGTCACCGAAGCCCCGGAAAGCCTCGCTGATCACGGGGGAGTTGAGGTTCCTGGCGAGGGCCAGAATGCGCATGGTCCGGTCGCGGCGCAGGTCGCGGGCGGAGGCGAGGGGGCGGTAGTTGAGCTCCCGGATGGCGCCGGTGACCTTTTCCTTGCTTGCTGCGCTGACGGCCGGGCTGCCGTTAAGGACGCGGGAAACCGTGCCCACAGACACGCCTGCCGTTCTGGCGACGTCCTGGACTGTCGCTCGCGCCATTCCCTCATCCTTCCGCGGCCAGTGACGTAGGTCCCCGCTGCCATTGCCCGTGCCGTCCGGTGCTGCGGCAGGTTTCCCCAGCATAGTCCGGCGGTACAACGAAAAACGGCCGTTGAAGTGCCAGTTGCCTGGCGGCTCCAACGGCCGTTCCCGTGGTTCGGGGGAAGGCTGAGACCCGGGCTACTTCGAGGCGAAGAAGCTCACGCACTCCCCTTCAGTGGTGAAGCCCGGCTCCACGTTGGTGGTCCAGCCTCCGCCGGCACAGGCTGCCTTGCCCGACACAAAAGCCACTGTGTACTCCCGGGCGGTGCCGTTCGGGGCAGTCACGGTGACTGTCGCCGTCGGCCGTTGAACCGTTGCCTGGGACACCACAACTTTGGTGTTGGTGTCCAGCGGGTAGGCAGCCACGGTCGGTACCGCGGCCGATGTCGTCAGGACCGTGTAGCTGCCCGTTCCGGACGAGAAGCCCACTACGGACTTCTGGTCCGCCAGCAAACGGCCGAGGTCGGCGAGGCCTGCTTCGCCCAGCCGAGTGCCGGCAATGGCCACCTCAGCCACCTTGGTGTAGGAACCGGGAGTCGCCAGTACAACCCTGATGCCGCGGGTGGTGACAGGGTTGAACGCCACCTTGGTCGGAGCGGTGGTGCTCAGCCCGGTGACGGTTCCTGCCGAAGTGTCCTGCCAGGCCCCTGCAGCATCCTGGTACTGGATTTTCAGGCTCTGGGCTGCCTTCTCGGCGGAGGTCACCGTCACTGAGTCCACGGTGTAGTCGCGGCTGAAGGCGTAGCTCAGGCTGTCGCCGTTACGGCCGCCGCTCACCCAGTTGGACCACCGGGTTGACGCGTTACCGTCGCACGTGTTCCTGGCGGTGTACGAGCCCTCGGTGTAGCTGGCGGTGACCGTGGTGGCGGGATCGTCCTTGCAGATGTTGCTGCTCGGGACGCGGTCCACCACCAGCACGGTCAGCAGGGCATCGAGCGGTTTGTCGCCAGCCACTCCGGTGCCGGCCTTGCCACGGATGGTGGCGGTCCCCGGCGTTTGCAGCGCCGCCGGGTCAAGGGTGCTCCAGTCCCAGATCACAGCGAGATCGTTCCGGGCCGCTGCCGCTCCCACCTGGCCGGGGACAGTCGCGGGCGCGGCCGCCTTGACACCGTCCAGCGTGGCACCCGCTCCGACTGTCACCGAGACGGGGTCCGTGGCCGTGTACTTGCCGACGGTCACGGTGGCCTTGGCGTCGGTGAAGGACTGGCCGTAGACATCGGTGCCTGACCCAGTGATGGTCACGGTGCCACGTTTCTTCCAGATGGCAGGATCCACGGCCTCCCACTGCACCGCTACCGGACGCCCTTCACCCTTGGCGTACAGCGGGGTGACGGTGGCCGGCAAGGATGGTGCTGTGCCAATGGGAGTACTTAGTTCCACTAGATTGGTGCCGAGCAGTTTAAGGTCAGCGAGGTCCGTGAAACCCCAGGCCTGATGCGCGTTGCCGGTTGCCGTTGCCGTGGTTCCGGTGGACGAGCCGAGCGACACGGAGGCTCCCGCAGCGGTCTGGTTTCCGGAGACCTGCAGGGCAATGGCAGCTCCGGCGTTCACCAGCGACCACTGCTTGCCATTTTCGGTGGTGACTATCCATTGCGCCGCAGGATCAGCTTTGGCCTGTTCCAGGGACATGGTGGCCAGGGATGCGCTGCCCGTTTGGCTGGCGTTAAGCACGCCACCGTTGCCGGTCAGCACGCGGCCGTCCTTGTTGGTGACCACCCAGCGTCGGTCGTTGGCGAACTCCTTGCCGCCCGCTGCGGTGAACGTCCATAGCTGCGGGCTGACCTCTGCCGTCGTGCTGCCCGGATCCTGGATGGCGGCGGACCCGTCGGCATTGCCGGTGAGGTACTTTCCGCTGGCTTCACCGGTGAGGTGGTAGCTGTGGCCGTCCTGCACGGGGGCGGCGTTGCCCGCCACTCCGCTGACGCCGTCGACGACGAACGTCACCACGGACGCGGCCGCAACGTCCAGCGTGGCTGACTTTGCCGCGCTATCGACGGCGACCGGGGCACCTTTGACGAGGGCGTTCCGCTCGATGTCGTCCAGCGGGGACTTGGTGGTGACCACCGGTGTGACGGTGGCACCGGGAGCGATGCTGCCGAACCGGCTGAGGTCGATGGTGACCTTTTCCGCCGTCGGAGTGTCATTGAAGTGCACCAGGCTGGCTCCGTTGCCGTCCGCGTCCAGGGCGCTCGCGGTTTTGGCGTTGTCATTCTGGATGAGGAAGTCGCCGGGGCGGATGTAGTGCGTGAAGTTCCGGGTGGTGTTGTACTTCTGGTTGGTCAGGACCTTGCACTTGGCGGCGTCGGCACTGGCGCCGTCGTTGAGCCGGCGGTTCGAGAAGCCCTCACGGCCCGCGTAGTTGCAGTCGAAATCAACGTAGATGGAGCCCCAGCCCTTGTCCGCCTTTTCCTGCTTGTAGGTGTCCTCCACCGGCTGCCAGAACACCCAGGCGTCCGGTTCGAGTTCGCGCAGGTCGTTGACCATGCGGCCGGCGATGCCCAGGCCGTTGGTGATGTTGGAGCGGTCCCAGCCGCTCGTGGAGTCGCCGAGCGACGGGTTGCCGGTCCAGAAACCGCCCACTTCGCTCATCCACAGCGGCTTGTCCGTGGAGTTTGCCAGGTCGCGGACGCGGCGGCGGTCGTTGGTGCCGTAGGTGTGCACGTTCAACTGGGAGACGGCGTCCTTGGCCTGCTGGCTGTAGCCGTTCCAGTTGGTCATGAACTTGCTCGGATCGGTCTCGTCCATGGCAGAGATGACGGCATCCGTGCTGGTGCCGTCCTTGGCCAGTTCGGCGGCGAGCAGTTTGGTGACGCGGTCCTGCGCCGCCGGGTAGATCAGCGCGCCTTCCTGTTTCTGCGTGTAGGTGGTGGGCGGCTTGCCGGTGGCGGCGTTGATGTCCGTGCCCCAGTAGCCGGAGTTGGGCTCGTTGAAGGGATCGATGGTGTCCACTGTGATGCCGCTGCCGTCTTCGAGGAGTTCGACGGCGTGCTTCATGTAGGCGGCGAACTTGGCTTCCGCCTGGGGCAGCAGATTCTCGCCCTTGTTGGTGTTGACCTGGCCGGACACATAGCCGCTCTTGGTCATGAACCACGGAGGGGAGTTGCTGAAGGCTTCCCAATGGGTGATCTGCTGGTCGGCGGCGAGGCGTTCCACCCACCAGCGCTGGTTCCGGTCTGCGTCCGGGTTGTAGGAGGAAGGGTCATCCGGGTTCCACTGGTTGAGGAACGCGAGCTTGTTGGCCTGTGTCGGGTCTACCGACCCGTCCGGGTTGTACAGGTTCGATGGCGCTTCGCCGGCACCGGGTTCACTGACCGGCTTCCACCAGCCCTCCACCGCGCTGCCGTCGTTCAGGTAGTTGGCGACGTCGGACGCGTTGCCGCCGCCCACGTTATAGCGGGCAATGTTGAGGTTAAGCCCGTCCTCACCGAACACCTTCTGGTAAAGCTCCTCCCGCAGTTCCGGCGGGTAGCCCGCCGTCGCGTTCGCAAACCAGACCAGGCTGGTGCCCCAGCCTTCAAAGGCCTCGCCGCGGCTCGCCGGGTTGGGGGTGATGGTCACCGGGGTGGCATCGGCTGCAGCCACGGGCGCGGCCGGCAGCACCGCCAGGCCGGCTGCTGCCGTAACCGCGGCTGCCAGGGCGGCCACCGGCCTTCGCAGCCTTCGTGGTGGTCGGGCGGAGAACGTCATTGTTGTACCTCACTGTCTCAGGAAGCGTTGCTGGTGCCGGCGCCCGCTACGGAGATCCAGGGGAGCGGGAAAGCTGCGGCACAGCGAGACTATGGGCGGGAGGCGGCCGCAACAAGCCACTCGAACAGCATCGATCGTGCTCGAACAAACCTGCACGCGGATGATGCAATCTGGAACCGCGTGGGGTGGTTGTTGCAAGCGACCAGCGGCTGAAGCAGGCAACCTAAGATGGCTGCTATGACGGAACATGCCCGGGAAGAGGTTGCCGGAAAGCTCGAACAGGTGATTGCGGCCCAGCTGAGGCACTACCGCACCTCCCAGGGCCTGTCCTCCGCCGAGCTTGCCTCCCGCACCGGGATGTCCAAGGCGATGATCTCCAAGATCGAAACCGCCAGTACGTCCTGTTCCCTGACTACCCTGCAGCGCCTCGCCGACGGGCTTAGGATCCCAGTGACGGCGCTGTTCCGCGGCGCGGACACAGACCGGGATGCCACCTTCACCAAGAATGGCGAGGGCAGCCTCACCGTGCGCAGCGGCACCCAGCACGGGCACGAATACCGCGTGCTGGGTACTTTAAAGGGCCGCACGGATGCGCTGGAGCCCACCCTGGTGACGCTGACGGACGCCTCGGACGTTTTCCCACTCTTCCAGCACCCCGGCACCGAGTTCATCTACATGCTCGCCGGCCGCATGGTGTACGGCCACGGCCAGTACGAATACACCATGGAGCCTGGCGACTCACTGCTTCTCGACGGTGAAGGCCCCCACGGCCCGCTCGAACTCCAGGAACTGCCCATCCGGTTCCTGGCCGTGGCCGCCAAATAGGAACACTTGTAAAGCTCCGGACCGGCCGGGGACCGAACGCCGCACGTGCGCGGTAGAGCTTAGGCGGCCGGGATGCGCCCCTTTCTGCGGCCCTTTGCTGCCTGAATACTCCTGCCTAAAGCGCGGATGTGTCCTTCCGGCCGGACCCCGCGACATCCAGATTTAACAAATCCTGCGCTCGCTTGAAACAGACCTTTGACTACTGTGGTTCAACAAGGTTTCATAAGAAGCAACAGCAAGCGAACAGGACAGTTCCGATGACTAGTCTCGCGACACCTGAAGTACCAACAGAAGCACCTGTGGCGGAGAGCTCCCGCCGGATTTCCCTCGCAGACATTGCGCGTGCCCACGACGTCCGCTTCCTGCTGGCCACCTTCGTGGACATGACGGGCAAGCCCTGCGCCAAGCTGGTCCCCGTTGAAGCCGCCGACGAACTGGAACACGGTGCCATGGGCTTCGCCGGGTACGCCGCCGGGCTGATGGGCCAGAAGCCGCAGGACCCGGACCTGATCGCTGTCCCGGACCTCGCGTCCTTCACCCCGGTGCCCTTCATCAAGGAGGGCCTGGCCATCATCCACTGCGATCCGCACGTTGACGGACAGCCCTGGCCCTACGCCCCGCGCGTGGTCCTGAAAAACACTTTGTCCCGCCTGGCGGAGAAGGGCATGCAGGCAAAGGTGGGCGCCGAGGTCGAGTACTTCCTGGTGACAAAGAACGACGACGGGACCCTGAGTACCGCGGACAGCAAGGACGACTCACCCCGCCCCTGCTACGACGCCCGCGGCGTCACCCGCATGTACGACCACCTCACCTCCATCTCCGATGCCATGAACAGCCTGGGCTGGGGCAACTACGCCAACGACCACGAGGACGCCGCCGGCCAGTTCGAGCAGAACTTCAACTACGCGGACGCCCTCACCACCGCTGACCGGGTGGTGTCCCTCCGCTACATCCTGAACATCCTGGCGGGGCAGCGCGGCATGACCGCCACGTTTATGCCCAAACCCTTCACTGACCGGACCGGCACCGGCCTGCACTTCCACCTGTCACTGTGGTCGGGTGCCGAGGCGCTGTTCCCCGCCGAGGGAGCGGACGACGGCGGCCGCGGCCTTGGGCTTTCCGGCCTCGCCTATTCGTTCATCGCCGGCATCCTGGACCACGCCCCCGCGCTGCAGGCCTTCCTCGCGCCCACCGTGAACTCCTACAAAAGGTCCGGTGCCACCACCAGCTCCTCCGGCGCCACCTGGTCGCCCCGCAAGGCATCCTTCGGCGGCAACGACCGCACCCACATGATCCGCGTGCCGGACAACAAGCGGATCGAGCTGCGCTCCGGTGACGGCTCGGCCAACCCGTACCTCGCCATCGCCACGGCTATCGCCGCCGGGCTGGACGGCGTGGAGAAATCCCTGGACCCGGGCCAGCCGTCCGGGCCGGGGGAGTCCAAACCCAATGCGCACCTCCTGCCGGCCACCCTGCTCCACGCCGTGGAAGCGCTGCGGAAGGATCCCGTGATCCTTGCCAGTCTCAGCGGCGACCCCGCCATCGGCAGCTACTACGCGGACGCCAAGGAAGAGGAGTTCCTGAGCTGGCACAACCAGGTCAGCGACTGGGAAATCCGCACCTATTTGACCTCTATCTGACCCCCTACCCACACGTAAAGGACCACCATGTGCGGAATTGCCGCGCTGCAGCTGCGCAACCCCTCGCTGCATCCCCAGATGGGCAGCCTGCTGTCCTCGATGCTCTGCCAGATCGTGGACCGCGGACCGGACTCCGCCGGCCTCGCCGTCTACAACACCCCCGGCCTGGTTTCTCCCGGTACCTCCACACTTAGCCTGCTGGGCAAGGACCAGGGGATGACGACGGCGGCCATCACCGCAGGCGTCGCAGCGCTCCTCGCTGGCGTGCTTCCAGCAGGTGCGGCAGCAGCCGCCCGGGTGGTGGGCGATACCACCCTGGTGAGTGCCGCCGTCGGGACCGACCTGCTGGTGAAAGCAGTCAGCGAAACCCTGCCCGGCGCGACCATCATCGGGCGCGGCGAGCATGTCGCCGTGATGAAGAGCGTTGGCCACCCGATGGAGATCGCCGCTGAGCACGGTTTGGAAGCGATGGCCGGAAGCCAGGGCCTGTCCCACACCCGGATGGCCACCGAATCCGCCGTCACCGCTGGCGGGTCGCACCCCTTCTCGGTGGCCGATGACCTGTGCCTGGTCCACAACGGCTCCTTCTCCAACCACGCCACCGTGCGGCGTGAACTCAAGCGTGAAGGCGTGGTGTTCGATTCCGAGAACGACACCGAAGTGGGTGCCCGCTACGTCGCCTCCCGGCTGAGGCAGGGGGACACCCTCGAGGAAGCCCTGGTGAACCTGGGCAAGGTCCTGGACGGTTTCTACACCCTGGTGGTCACCACCGCGGACAGCATGGCGGTGGTCCGCGACCCCATCGCCTGCAAGCCGGCCATCATCGCCGAAACGGATGACTACGTGGCCATGGCCTCCGAATACCGCGCCCTGGCCGGCCTGCCCGGCATCAACAACGCCCGCATCTTTGAACCGGAACCCGGAAAGGTCTACACATGGTCACTCTGACAGCCCCCGAAGTCCCCACCGTCGACGCGCTGACGGACACCACAGTGGATCTGGGCGTTAGCTCCGTCCGCGAACTCAACCAGGCCATCCACAATGCCGTTGACGGGCAGTCCTGGACCGTCACCAACCCCGGCGGCAAGCACAGCCTGGCAGTCGGCATTGACGCGGACATCAACGTGGCCATCGAAGGCCACGCCGGCTACTACGCAGCCGGGATGCACCAAAAAGGCAACGTGACCATCAACGGCAATGCCGGCGTCGGACTCGCCGAGAACATCATGTCCGGCAGGGTGCATGTCACGGGCGACGCCTCCCAGTCCGCAGCGGCTACCGGCCACGGCGGCCTGGTGGTCATCGACGGGAACGCCGGGGCCCGCTGCGGGATTTCCATGAAGGGCGTGGACATTGTGGTGGGCGGCAACATCGGCCACATGTCCGCGTTCATGGCGCAGGCAGGCCGGCTGGTGGTCTGCGGCGACGCCGGCGATGCGCTGGGCGACTCCATCTACGAGGCGCGCCTGTACGTCAAGGGCACCGTCGCCTCCCTCGGCGCCGACTGCATCGAAAAGCCGCTGCGCGAAGAGCACCTTGCCGAACTCGCTGAACTGCTCGCCGCCGCCGGCCGCACCGACAACCCGGCCGAGTTCAAGCGCTACGGCTCAGCCCGGAACCTTTACCACTTCCACGTCGACAACTCGACGTCGTACTAGGAGCCCCCATGACCATCACCTCCGTACCGCTCCCCGCTCAGGGCGTTGCACCCCAGGACCTGGCCGAGCTGGGTCTGCGCGAGTCCGCCACCTTCGACCGCGCCACCATCGCCGACATCCAGCGCGCGGCCGCCACCGGCGTCTACGACATCCGCGGCTGGGGCGCCAAGCGCAAGGTCCCGCACTTTGACGACCTGCTCTTCCTCGGCGCCTCCATGTCCCGCTACCCGCTGGAGGGCTACCGCGAAAAGTGCGATCCCGACGTCGTCCTTGGCGACCGGCACGCCACCCGCCCGCTGCACCTGCAGACCCCGGTGACCATCGCCGGAATGAGCTTCGGCGCCCTGTCCGCAAATGCTAAGGAAGCGCTGGGCCGCGGCGCCAGCGAGGTGGGCACCTCCACCACCACGGGCGACGGCGGCATGACGCCTGAGGAGCGCGGCCAGTCCAAGCACCTCGTGTACCAGTACCTGCCCTCCCGGTACGGCATGAACCCGGACGACCTGCGCAAGGCCGATGCAATTGAGATCGTGCTGGGCCAGGGCGCCAAACCGGGCGGCGGCGGCATGCTCCTGGGCCAGAAAATCACCGAACGCGTCGCCGGAATGCGCACCCTGCCGGTAGGCATCGACCAGCGGTCGGCGAGCCGGCACCCGGACTGGACCGGCCCGGACGACCTGGAAATCAAGATCGGCGAGCTCCGCGAAATCACCGACTGGAAGACGCCCATCTACGTCAAGATCGGCGCCTCCCGGCCGTACTACGACACAGCGCTCGCCGTGAAGTCCGGCGCCGACGTTGTGGTGGTGGACGGCATGCAGGGCGGAACCGCGGCCACGCAGCAGGTGTTCATCGAGAACGTCGGCATCCCCACCCTCGCCGCGATCCCGCAGGCTGTCCAGGCCCTGCAGGAACTCGGGGTCCACCGCAAGGTCCAGCTCATCGTCTCCGGCGGCATCCGGACCGGGGCGGACGTGGCCAAGGCCATGGCCCTTGGCGCGGACGCAGTGGCCATCGGGACGGCTGCGCTGATCGCGCTCGGCGACAACGATCCCCGCTACGCCGCCGAGTACTCCGCCCTGGGCTCCGCCGCCGGTTTCTACGACGACTTCCAGGACGGCCGCGACCCCGCCGGCATCACCACCCAGGATCCGGAGCTGTCCTCCCGGCTGGACCCGGTTGCTGCCGGCAAACGGCTGGCCAACTACCTCCGCGTCCTCACCATGGAAGCCCAGACCATCGCCCGGGCCTGCGGAAAGTCTCACCTGCACAACCTCGAACCCGAAGACCTGGTGGCGCTGACCATCGAGGCCTCCGCCATGGCGCGCGTGCCGCTGGCAGGCACCTCGTGGATCCCCGGCCAGGGCAGTTTTTGATGCCTGGAGCCGCTTCTGACTCCTCCGACTTTGTGGTGGTAGGCGCCGGCCTGGCGGGCGCCGCCACCGCCTGGCAGCTCGCCGCCCGCGGCCACCAGGTCACCCTCCTGGAACGCAGCACCCCGGCAGCGCACGATGGCAGCTCCCACGGCTCCGCCCGGATCTTCCGCTATGCCTATCCGGACCCCTTCTATACCCGGGCGGTGCTGGAATCGAAGTCCCTTTGGGACGGGCTGGCGGCGGTCTCCGGAACCACCCTGATCACTCCGTTCGGCGCCGTGGACTACGGCCCGGAGCGCAATCCCCGGTTGCTGGCCTCGGTGCTCGCTGGGGAAGGGATCGAGCATGAACTCCTGTCCGCCGCCGACGCCCGCAAGCGCTGGCCGCAGATCGCCTTCGATACCGAGGTCCTCTGGCATCCCTGGGCGGGGGTGATCGACGCGGAAACCGCGGTGAACGCGATGGTGAGGCTCGCCGTCGGGCACGGTGCCCGGCTGCTGACCGGCTGGGAGCTGCACAGCGTGGAGCGGACGGGTGCGGGTTACCGGCTGCATTCCTCAACAGGGGAAACAGTGGACGCCGGCAACGTGGTGATCAGCGCCGGCGGCTGGCTGCCCGGGCTGCTGGGGCAGTTGTCACTTCCGACGGGTTTCCTGGCTGGACTGCCGGAGTTCACCGTGCGGCAGGAGCAGGCGTTCCACTTCAAATACCGGGATCACGACGGCGGCGCGGCTTCAGGCAGCACCGGCCGTGGTACCGCGGGCTGGCCCACGTTCATCCACAAGGCCGCCGACATCCAGGCCTACGGCCTTCCCGGCGGACGGGACGCAGGCTTCGCGGGGCAGAAAGTGGCCGAGTACAACGGCGGGAAACGCATCCCGTCCGCCCGGGAGCAGACCGGTGAAGTGGATCCCGCCAACCGTCGCCGCGTGGTGGATTACGTCCGCCGCTACCTTCCCGGCCTGGACCCGGAACCGTACGCCGAAACCACCTGCCTGTTCACCAACACCCCCCGCGAAGACTTCGTCATCGACCGCGCGGAGAACCTGACTGTCCTCTCGCCATGTTCGGGGCACGGCGCCAAGTTCGCGCCGCTGATCGGCCAGTGGGCCGCGGACCTGGCCACCGGTGCCGGGACAGTTCCCGGCCGGTTCCGGATGGCATCGTCAACAGCTGTGACCACCTAGATCGGATACCAGTGAGCCTTCCACAGATCGTACCCATGGCGGAGGCCCTGCCGTCCGCCCGAACCAGCGCATCCACTGTGAGCAGCCTGCTGCAGGATATCTCCGCCATCGGCAGGGATACCTCACGCGGCGGCTACTCGCGGCCGGTGTTCTCCACCGCCGAGACGGACCTGCGCGCCTGGTTCATCGAGCAGGCCGAACGGCGCGGACTGAACGTCCATACCGATCACAACGGCATCATCTGGGCCTGGTGGGACACTTCCGCCGGCACCAGGAGGGACGCCGTGGTGACGGGCAGCCACCTCGATTCGGTCCCGGGCGGAGGCGCGTACGACGGTCCATTGGGGGTCGCCTCGGCGCTGGTCGCCGTCGACATCCTGAAGGCCCGCGGGCTCCGTCCCCGCCGGCCGCTGGCCATCGCCGTTTTCCCGGAGGAAGAGGGATCACGGTTCGGCGTGGCCTGCCTGGGTTCCCGGCTCCTCACCGGTGAACTGGACCCGGACAAGGCCCGCCGTCTGAAGGACCCGGACGGCAACACCTATGCGGACGTCGCGGCCGCGAACGGGCAGGATCCGCGGCTGATCGGCACCGACTACAAGGCCCTCCAGCAGCTTGGCCTGTTCGTGGAGCTGCATGTGGAGCAGGGCAGGGGACTGGTGGACCTCAACCAGCCCGTGGCCATCGGTTCGTCAATCCTGGGCCACGGCCGCTGGAAGCTGAGCATCTCCGGGCAGGGCAACCACGCGGGGACCACCCTGATGGCGGGCCGCAAGGATCCGATGATCGCCGCTGCCAAGATTATGGTCGGCATCCGCGACACTGCCCGGAAGTACCGGGACGCTCGGGCCACTGTAGGCAGGGTCCAGCCGGTACCTGGCGGGACGAACGTGATCGCGTCCCGCGTGGACCTGTGGATCGACGTCCGCCACCCGGACGACTCCGTCACCGCAGCCCTGGTGGAAGCCATCCGGCTCAACGCCGGGATCTTCGCCGCGGAGGAGGGCTGCACCGCAAGCCTGGCCACGGAATCGCTGAGCCCCACAGTGCATTTCGACGCTGGCCTGCGGGACCGGCTGCAAAAACTGCTTCCCGCCGCGCCGGTCCTGGACACCGGAGCAGGGCACGACGCCGGTGTGTTGGCTTCACACATCCCCACCGCCATGCTCTTCGTCCGGAACCCCACCGGCGTCTCGCACTCACCGGACGAACTGGTGGAGGACTGGGACGCCGAGGAAGGCGCCGTGGCGCTGGCTGACTCGCTGGCCGGGCTCCTGGGCGGGGCCCGCGCCACTGGCTAGGGCCGCCGTCGTGCACTGCCGTAGAGGTCCCGGCAGCCCTCGCGTGCGCTTGGAGGGACAGCTGAAACTCGCAGGCGGACGACTGAAACGATCATTTTACACATCGGAAACCCAGCCAAAAATGCCAGTCATACAGTTGGAACCAGACGGCAATGGCCGCCCTCCGCTGAACGTGGAATTCATCCCGCGTCCCTCCTGACGGATCGGCTCTGACGGCAACTTACCGTTCTCTCTTCTTCGCATCACGAAAGGGGTTTCCCATGGATTCGGGAAATGTCGCTTGGATTTTGGCCAGTTCCGCGCTGGTCTGCATGATGATCCCCGCCCTGGCCCTGTTTTACGGGGGCATGGTGGGCTCACGCCGCATCCTCAACATGATGATGATGTGCTTTGGCGGCGCCAGCCTGGTGGCCGTCCTCTGGGCGCTGTTCGGCTACTCCATGGCTTTCGGAAACTCCGTGGGCGGCATGGGACTCATCGGGGACGTTACCGAGTTCCCCGGCATGGCGCAGCTGCTTCCCGCCGATGATGGGGCGTCCATCCCGGTGATCCTCTTCGCCGCATTCCAGCTGTTCTTCGCGTGCGTCACCACGGCACTGGTTGCCGGAGCCGCGGCCGGCCGGATGAAGTTTGGCGCCTGGATGCTGTTCGCGGGCATCTGGGCCACGATCGTCTACTTCCCCATCGCGCACTGGGTATTCGCGTTCTCCTCGGCTGACGGCAGCACCGTTGGCGGCTGGATCGCCAGCGGCATCAAGGCCATCGACTTCGCCGGCGGCACCGCGGTGCACATGAACGCCGGCGCTGCCGCACTGGCCCTGGCGCTGGTCCTGGGCAAGAGCTCCGGCTGGCCCAAGGTGGAACACGCCAAACCGCACAGCCGCCCGCTGGTGCTGGTGGGCGCAGGCCTGCTGTGGGTGGGCTGGTTCGGCTTCAACGCCGGCTCTGCGCTTTCCGCCGGCCAGTCCGCATCGGTGGTTTTCCTGAACACCGCTGTTGCTGCTTCCGCCGGCCTCCTGGCCTGGGCACTGGTTGAGCGGGTCCGCCATGGAGCCGCCACCAGCATGGGCGCCGCTTCCGGTCTGATCTCGGCGCTCGTTGCGATCACCCCCGCCTGTGGTGCTGTCAGCCCGCTCGGCGCTGTGGCCATCGGCGCGATCGCCGGGGCCGTGTGCTCGCTCGCCATTGAGCTGAAGTTCCGCCTCGGTTTCGACGATTCACTCGACGTGGTGGGTGTCCACCTCGTGGGCGGCATCCTCGGAACCCTGCTGATCGGCCTGTTTGCCACGGACGCTGCACCCAACGCCGTGAGCGGCCTGTTCTACGGCGGAGGCGTCGAACTGCTGGGAGTCCAGGCGCTGGCCACCGTCTCCGTCCTGGTCTACTCGTTTGGCATCACATGGATCCTGGCGAAGATCCTGGATAAGACCATTGGCCTGCGCATCAAGCCCGAAGACGAAATGCGCGGCATCGACCTCGCCGCCCACTCGGAGCTGGCGTACCTGACGGATGAAGATCCGGTGGAGCTCGGTTCGCCCCAGCGGGTCTAGCGGCCAGTAAAGGATTCCGGGCGGGGGCGCCCGGAATACGAGTCAGGCAAAGGGCCAGGCCTTGGACCTGTGCCAGCACCAGCTGGCTTATAGTTCCAAGGTTTGGCCCTTTGCTGTGCCCGTTTGTTTACCCCTCGCCGCAGACCAGGTTTCCCTCGCGGACTTCCAATACCGCTGCCCGGACGTGGCTGAGGCGGGTTCGAGGGTCCGGCGCCATGGTGTCGATCTCCTCGCCGTTCCAGTGCGGATGCGTGAAGTAGACCAGCACGGCGCGTTCCCTGCCGTCCGCCCCGGGCGGGAACGGGACCACATCCGCGTGGCGGCCGACGACGGGCCTCCCGTCCACCGATTCCGGCGCGGTGAGGATGAGCCCGCCCAGGTGGTCCTGCCGGACCCAGCCGCCCGCGCCGTCCTCCGAGCGGTAGATACCCTGGCCGCGCCACTCGTCCACGATCATCCAGAACGTTCCGCCGAGCTGGAAGACCTTGGGCCCTTCATGCGGGCGGCCCGGGATGGTGAGTCCTTCAAGGACCCACGACGACGGGTCCCCGGGTGTGTCACTCACCGCGCTGTACGTGTTTGATCCACGGGCTTCGTCCTTGTACCAAAGCCGGTACCGGCCGTCCCCGCAGAGGGCGACGGCGGCGTCGATAACGCGTGGCGAGTCCAGGTCGATGGCGCCCAGGTACTCCCACGTCGAGAGGTCCTGGCTGGCGAACTGGACGATGGATGCGGTCCCGGTCCAGTCGGTCCGCACTCCGCCGAGCACGGTCAGGTACATGATCCACTGGCTGCCGATGCGTACGACGTCGGGGGCCCAGAGGGTGGCGGGCAGTTCAGTGTCGGGCGGGACGAGTCCGTCTACGGTGCCCTGGTAGGTCCAGCTGAGTCCGCCGTCGGAGGACCGCGCAGCGCCGACGGCTGTGCCGTGCACCCATTCGACGCCGGTCAACCCTGGTGCGGTGGCCCGGCGCTGGGTGTAGAACAGCACCCACTCGCCGGTGCGGTGGTCCGGGATCAGGATGGGATCTGTGGGGCCGTCCCAGACGGGATCGCGGTAGGGGGTGCTGAACGCATCCGGGCGCAGGATGGGAGGGGCCGGCGGTGCGAGAGTCTGCTGGGCGGCCTGCTGCTGGGACACAGTTTTCTCCAACGTTGTAGTTTTGGTGCGTCCAGCTTACGCGATAGGTGCAGCTGCGAAGGGTTCCCCGCCTATTCCTGGAACAGCCCTGCCAGGTCCTCGGCAGTGATGGCACCGCCGGCCAGGGCGTCGCCCTCCATTACATCGGCGAACAGCTGCGACTTCCGGGCTTTTAGCGCCATCACCTTTTCCTCGATGGTGTCCTTGGCCACGAGCCGGTAGACCATCACGTTCCGTGCCTGCCCGATCCGGTGCGTCCGGTCCACGGCCTGGGCCTCGGAGGCCGGGTTCCACCACGGGTCCAGCAGGAACACGTAGTCGGCTTCCGTCAGGTTGAGGCCGAAACCGCCGGCCTTCAGGGAGATCAGGAACACCGGGGCGCTGCCGTTCTTGAACTCGCTGACCACGTCGGCGCGGTTGCGGGTACCGCCGTCGAGGTAGCAGTACTCGATCTTCTCCTCGTCCAGCCGCTCGCGGACCTTCCCCAGGAAGCCGGTGAACTGGCTGAAGATCAGGGCGCGGTGGCCCTCCGCCACGAGATCCTCGAGCTGCTCGAACAAAACGTCCAGCTTGCTGGAACGGACCGACGTCAGTGCAGGGTCCACGAGGGAGGCGTCCAGGCTGAGCTGCCGCAGCAGGGTCAACGACTGGAAGATGGTGAACCGGTTCTTGTTGACGTCCTCGATCAGCCCCAGGATCTTCTGCCGTTCCCGCTGCAGGTGCGTCTGGTACACCTTCTGGTGGCGCGGGTTCAGCACCACTTCGAGAATCTGCTCCTGCTTGGGCGGCAGGTCCTTGATGACCTGGTCCTTGGTGCGCCGCAACATCAGTGGACGGACCCGACGGCGGAGCTTGTCCAGCTGCCCCTTGTCGCCGTTCTTCTCCACCGGCTTCTGGTAATACTCGGCGAAGCGTTTGGGACTGGAAAACAGGCCGGGGGCCACGATCGAGGTGAGGGCCCAGAACTCCATCAGGTTGTTCTCCAGCGGCGTGCCCGTGATGGCCAGCTTGAAGGCCGCCGGCAGTTTCCGCGCACACTGGTAGGCCTTGGACTGATGGTTCTTCACGAACTGGGCCTCGTCCAGCACCAGGCCCGCCCACTGTGTGGACGCGTAGGCCTCGTAATCGATCCGGAACAGCGCGTAGGACGTGATCACGATGTCCGCGCCGGCGAGCGCCTCCGCAGGGACTTGGCTGCTCTTGGCGAAGGTCTCGCTGATGGCGTGGACCTTCAGGCCGGGCGCGAAGCGCGCGGCTTCCAGGGCCCAGTTGCCCACCACGCTGGTGGGCGCAACCACCAAAAAGGGAGCGCCGTCGTCGGCCGCTGAACCTGTTGGACTGGGACCCTGCGCGCTGGCACCCTCGGCGCTGGCACCTGAGCTGCCGGCCCCGGAACCCTCCGCCACGGCCGGCAGGGCCAGTTCCTTAGCCGCGCACATCAGCGCGAGTGCCTGCACAGTCTTGCCGAGGCCCATGTCGTCGGCCAGGATGCCGCCCAGGCTGTGCTTGTACAGGAAGCTGAGCCAGTTGAAGCCCTCCAGCTGGTACGGCCGCAGCTCCGCGTTGAGGGTGGCCGGCAGCGGCAGGCCGTCCACGCCGCCCTCCAGCAGGCCGCCCACGGCGGAGCGCCAGGCGGCGGCCTGCTCGTCCACGATCCCCAGCTGGGCCAGCTCGTCCCACAGGCCGGCCTGGAAGCGGCTGATCTGCAGCGGCGCATCCTTGTTGTCCTGCAGCGAGCGGGCCTCCTCGATCAGGGCGCGCAGCTGGTGCAGCTCGGGCAGGTCCAGGGAGAAGTAGGCTCCGCTGGGCAGCAGCATTTTGGTCTGGCCCGCGGCGAGCGCCGAGAACACTGCGGCGAAGGAGACCGGTTGGCCCTCCAGGGAAATCTGGATGCCGAGGTCGAACCAGTCGCGCTGCTCGGTGGCTTTGGTGGAAATGGAAACCACGGGTGCTTCCTCGGCCTCGCGGTAGTCGGCGATCTCGCCCACCGTGTCCACGTCCACATCGGGAGCCTCGCGCAGCCGGGGGAGCACCTCCTCGGTGAAGGCCAGGGTGTCCAGGCCCTTCAGCTCCACGGAAGCAGCGAGCCGGGGGGTTCCCCAGCCGCCGGTGGCGGATTCACCCAGCGCGGGAACCACTTCCCACGGCCGGCCGATGCCTTCCAGGATGCGGGCCTCGGCGGTGTCGTCGCGGTAGCCGTGGTCACCCGGGTGCCGCCACAGCGGCTGGGCGGTGACGAGCTTTCCGGTTTTGTAGTGCCACTCCCAGTGCAGCCGGAGCCTGTGGTCCGCACCGTAGTTGGCGAGCAGCGAGAGCGTGGGGACGGCCAGTGCGGGCAGTGACACGGACTCGTCGCGGGCCGTGACCCGGGCGGTTTGCTTGAGCTTGGGATAGAAGCCGGTGAGGAAGCGTGTCTCGTCCTTGGCGGGGATGTGAAGGGTGCTTCCGGCGGTGACAAACGCCAGCAGTTCTTCGCTCAGGCCGCCCTCAAGCGGTGCCAGCGTGATGATGCCGTCGGGGTCGGGGACTCCTGGCAGGGAGGCTTCGCCGGAGGTGAAGAAGATGCCGTGCGCGGGCCGGCCGATGGTTCCCACGGCGGCCGGATCAATATCCTCCCCCTCCACGGTGATGGTGGGCGCAAGCTCCAGGCCGCCGTCGGACGCCTGCTCCTGGGGCGGGACACGCTGTCCCGCCGCGGGTTCAGCCCCGGGGTTGTCATCCAGCGGGCTTTCAACAGGAGCACCGTAACGGCCCAGGTTAAGGCCGACGGCGGCAGGGGACTCCGCGAGCCGCACCGGTTCGCTGCCCTTGGAGTGAACCAGGGCCAGGCCGATCTTCCCGGCGTCTGCCAGCAGGCTCCACAGGTTCTTGCCGGAATAGGTGTTCATGCCCAGCCACAGGCCGGAGGAGTTCTGCATCCGGCTGGCCGAGGCGGAGTGGGCGGCCAGGAACTCCTGCATCCACTCCACATGCGAAACGTTGCATTCGCGGCGGAAGTTCAGGTAGCTCAGGGTGTTCCAGGAGACGTCGCCGCGGATCCACTTGCCCTTGGCCCCCATGATGACCGGGCGGGCCTTGAGCTGGCGGACGCTGCGGAGGGGGTCCCGACGGCCTGTGTAGGAGAAGTGCGGTGCCGGCTCCTCAATCTCGAACTGGAGGGCAAGCGGGACACCGCCGGTGGAGGGTGCGGCGCCGGGCTGGGAGATCAGGGGGCTGAGGGCCTTTTCCCAATCGGACACGGCCGCGGAGGGCTCCCGCGAGAGTTGGGTGGCGGGTGCGCCGCCCGGGGACAGCAGCTGGACGCGGGTGGCCGGGTTGTCCTCCGCCGCGAAGAGCAGCGCCGCCACGTGCTTGCAGTCCTTCCGGACCGGGCAGCTGCACACGCCAACCGTGCAGCTCCAGCCGCCGCCCTTGCGGACCAGTTTGGCGGTAGTGGAATAGGGCAGGTCAGCACCGCCGCGGACCTTGCCCAGCATGAGCCCGGTGGCGGGATCGAAAGAGATGCCCGAAACACGGCTGCCCATGGCGTAGGCCAGTCCGGCGGCCAGGGAACGGTCGTTGATGGCGGGGGTCTGTATTGCCAGTGCCGAGCTTTCGTCCGGGTGGGATGGAATGGCGCGCGCTACTTTCAACAGGCCGCGGCGGGGCCGGGCCGGTGGTTGGTTATCTGATTCATCTTAGTTCGCCGGCGGGATTCAAAAGCCCCGGAAACTTCGCCGGACGTTCATTTCCTCCTCAACCCTGCAGGTACCAGGCGCACGTAGCGTGAAAAGCGTTCAAGCAGCACCCGCAAAAGCAGTGAGGATTGCCATGACCACCAGCCAGCAGCCCGTCGTCCTGACCAGCAGCAGCATCGCATCAAACGACGAGGACGTCGTCGAAGCCAACGTCAGCATTGTCGACGCCATGCACACCGCCCTGCTTCGTACCGAAGAGATGTCGCCCGTTGCAGTCCGCAGCTACTACGTGGACTTCTACCTCACGCAGGCGCTTGAGGGTGGCTTCGCGCAGTACGTGTTCACCGCCGTCGACCGCTCCGAAACGGACCCACTGATCCGCGAAGGCATGGCGGGAATGGGCGCCACCGCGCACCTGGACCTCTTCAACCGCGCCGTGGAGGCGTTCGATGCCCTGTCCGAGGAAGACGAGGAGCACTACCTCGACGGCGGCCTGGACGACACCGCGGAAACACCCGACGGCGTCCTCCGGATTGAGGAGCTCGACGGCGAGTTCGAGGAGCTGCTGGAGAGTGAGAACATCACGGCACTGAACGCGGCCTGGCTGCGCGGCCAGGCCGAACTGCTGGTGCTGGACGACGAGGAGATCGGCGCGTACATCGAACGCCTCGTCGCCCGGATCCCGGACCTGCCGGAACGCCAGGCGCAGGCCGAGGCTGAAGCGCTGGAGGATGCCCCGGACTTCGAGATCATTATCCGCGAACTCTGCAGCATCGCCGGGTATGGGCTGATCAAGATCACCATGGGTGATCCCAACTACATGCACGACGGCGAAAAGACCCTCGCCTGGCACTTCTCAACGGACCATGGCGACTTCCTCATGGTGGAGGAGGACGACGAGGCCTTTATGGTCAACCCCGAAACGCAGGAGATCGTGGCGGCGGTGGAGTTCGAGGAGGCCGACGCGGAGATGGTCGAGGCCTAGGCGGGCACGCGGGGCGCCGGCAGAGCGCCCCGCCAGCTGTTTGCTGTTGGACCCGCGTCAGCTGTTCTGGGCCAGGGCAGCCGCCAGGATTTCCAGCAGTTCGTCGTCCACCTGGTCCTCGGAGGTGAGGCGCACCCGGCGGGTGAACGGATCATCCGGCCGGGTCTTGACCGCCTCGATCCTGTGCGCCGCGGGGGCGTCGGGCGTAGAAGCACCGGGCTCCCCGGCCCCAAGCCGGAGCGTCACGTCTACGGCGTTGTTGGTGGTCCTGGTGACCTGGGCGAACTTCCGCCGCCGGCTGTGCAGGGACACGTAGCCCTTCCGCATCTGGATTCCCACGCCGTCTGTGGCGGCAGCCCACGCCAGGAGCGCATCAGCGATGGGCCTCAGCTGCGGATGGTTCGCATACTGGCCGTCGATCAGTTCGTCGGCATCACGAAGCATAAAGTCCGGGTAACCGAACATTTCCCAGGACACCGCATATTGGGCGTACCCGGTCACCCCGAATTCGTCGCGCATCCAGCGGCGCAGCTCGCCGTCGTTTTGGATGCCGGCGGCCCGGGCTTTCTCGGCCCAATACGCGGTGTCCTGGCCGGTCTTCCGCATCAGGTGGGCCTTGTTGTTGTCCACCATCAGCTGCCAGGTTCCGGCTTTCTTCTGCGGTACGAGTGCCGGTTGGGGGTTTGTAGGCATGCCTCGATCGTAATGCCGGACGCGCCTCCCAATGGTGCCGCCGGCCCTGCCGCCGACCGCCTCGAAAAAAAGATTCTTCGCGCCCGTAACCTTTCCGCCGTCCCCGGCGATGTAGGAGGTGATGGGCCCGCCCGCCGGGCCCGAACTGAACATGTTGCCTAGGTTTTGGAGAGTTTTATGTCGTTGTTCACCGTTCTCGCCACCAGCAAAGTCGCCGCCGGAGTACTGGCAGCCGGCACCATCGCCGTCGGCGGAACCGGGGCAGCTGCCGTTACCGGCGTCCTCCCCACCGAAGCTCAGCAGACCGCGCACGATGTCTTCGGCGCACCGGCCCCGAAGCTCGCAGCAGAAGCTGCCGGTCAAGGCCAAGGCACCGCAGATTCGGCCGCAAACGCAGCAGCCAACGTCGCCGCCGACGCAGACGCAGACGCCTCCGCAGACGCCACCGTTTCTGACGACAACGTCGCCGCACAGGCCTCCGTCTCCGCTGCGGCCAGCACTGCCGTTGACGCAGCCGGTGCCGCATCGCTCGCCCTGTGCACGGCCTTCACCAACGGCGGCCTGGACGCCTCCTCCGAGGGCTTCTCCTCACTCGCGGTTGCCGCGCACGGCGAAGCAAACATCGGCAGCTTCTGCTCCGACGTCGTGGCCCAGGCCGATGCCGCCGCTGAGGCCGGCGCTGAGGCAGCCGGCTCCGCCGCTGTAGACGTGGACCGTCCTGAGCTGCCTGCTGTTCCGGCAGTCCCGGCTGTGCCCGCCGTCCCGGCTGTCGACGGCGAGCGTGCAGTCCCCGCCGTACCGGCAGTTCCCGCCGTCCCCGCCGGCGCCCGCAACGTTGTGGACGCACCCTCCGTTTCGGTCCGCTAGGCACGCTTAGCTAGGGTGTACTGCGGGAAACGGCCCGGATTCCGTTTCCCGCAGTACGGCAGTGCCGATCTTTCCGATCACCGCCCGCACCACTGGAGCAGACCGGAATACCGTCCGTCAGAAGCGGCCAGGGGCCGTCGGGGCAGTGCGGGCGGGGCCCGCGAACCGCAGCGTAAACCGGGACGGGGATTGCCTGTCCCGGGATGGAGGAGCCGCTGGTGCTTGACACTTTGGCCCAAGAAGATATCGATATATTCGACGACGCCGCCGGCACCGACCCGGCAGCGCTCTTCGGCGTTGCCTACAGGTCCTTCGCCGGACCGGTACTGGGCTATCTCAAAGCACGTGGCGTGGACGATCCCGAAGCGGTCACCCAGGACGTATTCCTGGCTTTCTTCCCAAAAATCAACGGCCTCAGCGGTGGTCTTCAGGGCGCAAAGTCATTGATCTTCTCCATCGCCCATGCCCGGATGGTGGACCACTACCGCCGGCTCGAACGCAGGCCCCAGCTGACTCCCTACGACCCGCAGGAGGACAGCCGCAGCACACCCAGCGCGGAAGATCATGCTGTGGAACTGAACGGCGGGGCCGAAGCACTGCTGGCGGGGCTCAGTGACGAACATCAGGAAGTGTTGGCCCTGCGCGTGGTGGCCGATCTGTCCATCGAACAGGTGGCCGCAATCATGGGCAAAAGCGAGGGAGCCATCAAGCAGCTTCAACGCCGGGCCCTTTCCAATCTCAAGGCACAGACGCTCTCAAGAAACCAGGCAAACCATGAGTGACACCGCAGGATCCCGCGCCGGCGGGGCAGTGGACCAGCTGCTGCTGGAAGCAGACCTGGCTGGCGACAGCCAGCTCCGCCCCGTCCTCCTGGAGCTCCAGGCCCTGGGCGCGGCCGCGCCGGAACCTTCGGCAGAGCTGCTGGCACTGATGGCCGGAGCCCCTGTTGCGGAAACACCACAGGCCCCCGCCGTGGCGGCAGCACCGGGCGCCCCTGGTGACGAACTCGCAGCCCGCCGCAGGGCCAGGCGCCGCACAGTCCTCACCACCTTGTCCGTCGCGGTATCACTCGGTGCCGGCGGTGCGGTAGCCGCTGCGTCAGACCAGGGCATCCGTGAGTCCTTCACCCAGCTCAACCACGCGGTCACGTCCTTCATCACCGGTTCAGCGGGAGTTCCTGCCGATGACCAGGCGGAGCAGCCCGCGGCACCTGTGCCCGCAGCCCCCGCAGTCACAGCCCCGGCCGCCACCCCGTCAGCGGATCCGGCGTCCATCCCTCCCCACCCAGCCGCAGGGCACCCTGCGGTTGAGCCGCCGTCGGACAGTCCTGCTGCGACCGCCCCAGGTGGCCAGCGAACTTCCCCGGGACAGCCCGGGGAAGTTCCCGCTTCAGAAACCCTGCCCGGCGCAGTGCCGGGTCAGATCGCCGATGGCCTGGGCAAGCGACCGGAGGTGCCGCTCCCCTCGCAGGTTCCCCTGCCGGGGACGCTGCCGGCCGTCCCGCTTCGCTGACGTCCGGGCGCCCACCGCGGGCCACAGGGCCAGGTGTTCCGGTCAGTAGCCCGAGGCAGCCATCTTCTTGATCATTTCGCCGGACGGATCCGCAAGGTACCAGACATCGTTGACGCCTTGGCCCAGCACGTCGCCGGGTTTGGTGTCCTTCGCGAAGTAGTACAGCGGGAGGCCGTTCAGGGTTACCTGCTTCTTACCTTCCGGCGTGGGGATGGTGCCAACCGTGCCGGTGACCCCTTCGACCTTCAGCTTATCAGAGGAGGTGGTGAGCGGCGGCCACGCCGTCAGGCATCCGCCGGTGCAGGCGCTGGTGCCCGAATCCTTCACGTCCTTGGTGAAGAAATAGAGGCTCATGCCTTTGGAGTCCACCACGATAGTGCCCGCGCTGGAGGACGCCGTCTTGAGGTCAACGCCTGCACTCGCCGTTGATGTTGCGGACGGCGATACCGAGCCGGCGGGGGCGGTTGCCGAGGCGGCAGGTGCACCTCCCGTGACAGCCGGACTGCTGGCCGCAGGAGTGGTTCCGCCGCCGCCGCACCCGGTGAGGGCCGCCGACAGGGCGAGGATTGCAAGGCCTGCCCCCAACACACGCTGTTTCATGGTTGCTCCTTTGGTGGTGCCCGGCGCCGATCGCCGGACGCTAACCAGTACGACGCCGCAGGGTGAAGAATGGTTCAGGTTGAACCAAATCCCGGCTGCCGGCGTCGTATCAGCCGGGAAGCGCGGAATAGCCGTGCCGGAGGCTGGGACAGGAGGTCCGCCGAATGCCGCTTGATGACGACGTGGTGGAGTCCATCTACCGTGAACACGGCCCGGCCCTCCGCCGCTTTGTGCTCAGCGCCTCCCGTGATCCACAGCTTGCCGAAGACGTGGTCCAGGAAACCGTGCTCCGGGTATGGCAACACGCACCCGAGGTGACCGGCAGCCTTCGCAGCTACCTGTTCCGTACCGCGAGGAATATCATGATCGACAATTACCGCCGTGCCCAACGCCGCCCCGCGGAGGCGCTGGACGACGGGCTCAGCGGTCACGCCGAAGCCGTGGAGCGAGTGGACGAACTGTTGAACCGGGTACTGATCGAGGAGGCGCTGCTCCGCCTCAGCACCGAGCACCGTGACGTCCTGGTGGCCCTGCACTACCGCCGCTTCACCGTGAACGAGGCGGCCCTGCAGCTGAACATCCCGAGCGGAACGGTGAAATCCCGCGCCTATTACGCTGTGCGGGCCCTGCGGACCATCCTCGATGAAATGGGGGTGGAGTGGTGAATGCTTCCGGGCTGCACCAACTGCTGGGCGCCTACCTGCTGGGCGGGTTGGATGCCGTTGACCTGAAGAGTTTCGAAGACCACCTTCAGGAGTGCCCGCAGTGCCGGGATGAACTGGCCCGGCTGGAGACAGTGCCCATGTTGCTGGACGCCGTTCCGGTGCCGGACGCCGTGGCGCTCACCGCTGGTCCGTCAGCGGCGGTTGCCGCGCCCTCAACCGCGGCCCCGGTGGCCCTCCTCTCCGAACTGGCGCGCCGCCGTCGTAAAGTACGACGGCGTTGGGCGGCGCTCGCGGGCGCTGTCGCCGCTGCCTGCCTCGCCGTGGGACTGGCCGTGGGTCCGCTCCTGGGCCGGGCACCGCAGCCGGACGCCAGCTACTCTGTCCAGTCGGGCGGCGGGCTGCAGTTCAGCATCGACCTTGCCCGCAAAACGTGGGGGACGGAGTTGGCTGTTAACGGCAGCAGCCTTCCCTCCGACGGCACACTGTCGCTCTGGGTCAGGGACCGGGCCGGCGGTGAGGACCGCGCGTGCGCCTGGACCGCCACCCCCAGCGGCCGGGTCAAGGTCACGGGGGCAACACCCATCCAGCTGGGCAGCATCTCCAGCGTGGAATTGCGGGACGGAACCCAGCAGACGGTTGCCGTGATCACCGTGCCCTGATTGCTGGTGTGATCGCTGCGGCCTGATCCGTATGCGGCTATGCCTGCGCCGGGAACCAGCACTGCCGGAAGCTACTCCTGCTTCCCGGGCGCATCGCCTGCTTCCAGCCTCCCGAACTCGGCCACCAGGGCCGGACTTTCGCAGGCGCGGGCGAATGCTTCAATCCGTTTCTCGATTTCCCGCCCCAGCAGCCAGGCGCCGATCCGTTCCATTCCGGACCGCAGCAGTGCAGGGCGGCAGGAAAAGGTGTACTTCCAGACTGCCCGGGTGCCGCCGTCGTCCGCTGTGAACCTCCAGCCGCCGCCGAAGTTTTCAAAGAACCAGGGGCCGGACACCATGGTCATGCCCACGTTCCGGGGCGGCGCGTAGGAGACGTACTCGCTGACCATGGTGAGGCCAAGGCGCGAGCGGGTGCGGGTCCGCACGCCCTTGCCCGCGGTGGCGGCGCCGTCCAGGAAATGTTGTTCCGAAATGAAGGGATCCCAGCCCAGCCGGAAGCGGCCGGTGGTCTGGGAGAAGGCGAAAGCAACGTCCGGGTCGATGCGGATGAAGCGTTCGGCGCGTACCTGGGGCATGGTCCAACCCTATGCGTTCACGCTGGCAGCCCGTCCGTATTGGACACGCAGTCCGCAGGTGCCGCCGTTAGTGGACCATCTTTGCCAGGCGCGCCCGGACAATGGAGTACACCCCGTAGCAGATCAGTCCCGCGCCCACGGCCGCCAGGACATACAGCCCGAAGGGCTGGTCGCGCAACGCCCTCAGGGCGCCATCCAATCCCGTGGACTCCTCGGGATGTGCCTCAATGGCGGCGATGGCAATAAGCAGCCCGGTCAGCAGCAGCACGGTGCCCTTGGCCACGTACCCGGTCACGCCCAGTCCGGTGACGGCCTTCCTGGCCGCAGGGGACGGCGGCATCACCAGCTGCTTCTCGAACGATTGTTTGACTCCGCGGATGCCGTAGGCCACCCCGGTCACGGCGATGCCGGCGCCGAGCAGGACCAGCAGTGCCACCCCGCCCGGAGCCTTCATCAGTGAGGCGGTGAAGTCGACGGCTTTCTGCTGGTTGTCCCCACCTGAGCCCGTGCCGCGTGCGAAGGACATCAGCGTCAGGGCGAGACCCGCGTACACCAGGGCCTGCGCCGCCGCCTTGGCCTTCTTCCCCGCCTTTTCCTTGGTTGGCAGGTGGTTGTAGTCGAAAATGGCATCGCTGGCCTGCCACAGCGCCAAGGCGGCGCAGGCGGCGAAGCTGGCCCATAAGAGGAAGGGCCCGGCGGGCTGGGTGGCCAGTTCGGCCACGGCGCCGCTGAAATCGGCATTTCCCGTGCCGCCCATGGCCAGCCGGATGGCGATGGCCCCCACCAGCAGATGCAGGATGCCACTGGCCGCAAAGCCAGCCCTGGCCAGCAGCTCCAGCGTGCGGGAGTTGGTGACGTTCTCCGCCGCGTCCGCGGCCTGCTTCAGTTCTCTTTTGATGGCTGTTCCTTTGTACCGGCGCCGGGGCGCGATCGGTGCGTGCCCCGCACACCGCCATCGTGCCATGCGGAGGCGGTTGCGGCCCAGCAAGCGGAAAGAACTATGTGGAATAGCGTGTCAAAGCATGTGGTTTGGGGCGTTTGAAGGCGCGGCGCCGCGCTGCCCGGCAAGGGAACCGATGCCGGGTCCAATCCTAGTGGAGGGCGGCGTGGTGCACGCCGGGGCGGGGCTGGAGCCACCCGCAAGGTATACGGTGCCGGGAGTTACCGCCGGCGGTAACAGAGGTCGAAAATCAGCCGCCCGGCTTCGTGGGCCTTGGCCTCGAAGCTGGTCCGGATCCGGCCCTCGAAACGCGGCGCCCAGCCGCCCGTCTCATCCACACCCTCGTTGGGCCCGGTGTGTTCGGTACTGACCGGGGCACGGCCTTCCCGGACCGGTGCTCCGCCCACCACTGATTCCACGCCCGACTGCCACACCTGGGTCAGCGGGCTTTCGGGTCCGCGCCGCTCGCCGGTGTGCAGGTTTTCGAAGTCCTTTGAGTCCGCCAGGACGTCGCGGACGTGGACGGCGTAGTTGGACCAGTCCGTGGCGATCCGCCAGAGCCCGCCTTTTTTGAGCGCCCGCGCGGCGAGATCCGCGAACTCGGGCTGGATGAGGCGCCGTTTGTGGTGGCGGGACTTATGCCAGGGGTCCGGGAAAAAGACCCACAGCTCGCTGACGGAGCCCTCCGGAAGCATGGTGGCCAGCACTTCCGGAGCATTGGCCTCAACAACCCGCACGTTGCTCAAGCCCCGGCTGTTGATTTTGATCAGGGTGTTGGCGAGTCCCGGGGTGTAGACCTCCACTGCGAGGAAGTCGGTGTCAGGATTCTGCTCAGCGGCGTGGCAAATGGCATCGCCCAGGCCGGAGCCGATCTCGACGATGAGGGGTGCCTTGCGGCCGAATTCCAACTCGGCGTCAAACGTGTAGTCCGGGTGGACCGAGGTGTTGGCTACATGGCGGGGGACGTTCACGGCCCACCGCTCGGCATGCAGTTCCCAGGCGGCCTGCCGGCGTCCCTGAAGGCGGGTTCCGCGGCGGACGAAACTGACGGGACGGCCGCCGTACGTGCCATAGGAAGCCTGCGTGCCGGGGGTCACCGGCCTCGGGACATGCTGCGGCTGGGGGGTTTCTGGGGATTCGCTCATCCCTTCCAGAATACCGGCGGCCGGCGGGCAGGATCATATGTTCCCCAGTAGGTCCAGTGCAGGCCCCAACGCCAACGCAAAGACCAGCCCGGAGATGCATAGAGCAAATGCTGCCGATGACCTGGCGGGCGAAGCGTCCGGGGAATTCCTGATGACGGAAATTGCCAGCGCCAGGGACGGCAAAGCAAACAGGAGGGGCAAGCTGAAGAACACCAAAGGCGTCACCCAGGGCGTGGGCGAGGGGCCGCCATCGGACGGATAGGTCCCGAGCATGGCAAACATCGCCAGTGGGGCAGTGACGAACATGCTGAGAATGGCAAGGCCTCCCAACACCACGCCCGCTGTTGCCTGACGCTCGTAATGGACACGCCGGGCATTCCAGGAGTCCACAGCGGCGGATGCTTCGGACTGTGCTGTGTCATCTTTAGGCTGGGTCTCTTCTGGTGGCGGAACACCCATGTCTCTCCTTGGTCGACCGGATCGTGAGGGTTCCAACCTATGGAGGCGGTGAGCTTCGCAGCAGGTGCCAGCTGCCCTATGTGGATAACTTCGCCTCCCTGTTTCCTGCAAGAATGGGCGGGTGACGGAAGCGACGAATGCTGCGGCCAGGAAGCAGCGGCCCCGGGAGCGCGCGGTGAAGCCCCAGTTGGCAAAACAGCCGGACAACCTGGCCCGCAGGGACAATCTGGTGGACGCCGAGATCGATGAACTGCCGGCACCGGAACCAACCCGGGTGGGTGGCCGGCGGGCACTTGTTTACCTGGGCCTGTGCCTGGTCCTGATCGGGCTGAACCTGCGCACTGTCTTCTCCAGTTTCTCCGCGGTTCTGCCCGAAATCACGTCGCAAGCGGCCTTGCCCGGCTGGGCCGTTGTAGTCCTGACCACCGTCCCGGTGACACTGCTGGGCCTGTTTGCGCCGCTGGCCCCGGTCCTGGCACGGCGCTTCGGCGCCGAGCGCGTCCTCCTCGGGGCCATGGCGGTCCTGACCGCAGGGCTTCTGCTCCGCCCGGTGGGACCCTTGCACCTGCCCACCTTGCTGGCCGGAACCGCTGCCTGCGGCGCCGCCATCGCCCTGTGCAACGTGCTCCTGCCTGGACTCGTCAAACGCGACTTTCCCCATCGGCTTGGCCTGATGGGCGGGCTCTACACCACAGCCATCTGCGCCTCTGCCGCCCTCGGAGCCGGCTTCACCTACCCTGTCTACGCGGCGACGGGGGAGTGGACACAGGCGCTGTGGTTCTGGGCGCTGCCGGCCGCCGTCGTCCTTTTCCTGTTCCTTCCCATTGCTGCCAGGCAACGCGCCGTGCGGCACCAGCTGGTGAAGGACGGCGTCAACGTGTGGCGCTCGCCGGTGGCGTGGCAGGTCACCATCTTTATGGTGCTGCAGGCCATGATGTCCTTCAGCGTGTTCGCCTGGCTGGCGCCCATCCTGCGCGAGCGGGGCGTGGATGGGGCCACCGCTGGCCTGATCGTGTCGGTGAGCATCGTGCTGCAGATGCTCGGCTCGCTCTTTGCGCCGGCGCTTGCCGCGAGGTTCCGGGACCAGCGTGCCATCGCCACGGTGGTGGCGCTGATGACCGGCGGCGGCTTCGCGCTGAGCATCTTCGGTCCGCTTGACCTGGTCTGGATGTGGGCAGGGCTTTTGGGACTGGGCCAGGGCAGCCTCACTGCCGTGGCGCTGACCATGATCATGCTCCGCACCCGTGACGGCCACACCGCAGCGCACCTTTCGGGGATGATGCAGGGCGTTGGCTACGGCCTGGGGTCAACGGGAACCCTGATGGTGGGCCAGCTGCACCAGGCCACGGGATCGTTCACCCCCGCCGGCATCCTCTTCCTGGCGGTAGGGCTGCTCGCGGCCGTGTTCGGCTACCGGGCCGGACGGAACCGCTTCGTCGAAGATTGAAACCGGGTAGCAGTAAGTGCCGTTATGGGCGCCCATAACGACACTTACTGCTACTTAGATGGGGACTAGTGGGTGAGGTCCTTGCCCCTGGTCTCGGGAATGGTGAACACGAATGTTGCGCTGACCGCCAGCAGCAGCACGGCGTACACGTTGAACAGGTCCGGCATGTGCAAGGTGGTGCCCAGCCACTGCTGCAGGTACGGGGCGGTGCCGCCGAACAGTGCCACACAGATGGAGTAGGGGACGCCCACGCCCACGGTGCGGATGCTGGTGGGGAAGAGTTCGGCATATACGGCCGGGACAATCGCGGCGCTCGCGGCGATGAAGATGAGCATCACCGACATGCTGACAGCCAGCTGCCAGGCGGAGTCCTTCAACAGCCAGGTCATCGGGAAGTGCATCACAGCCGACCCGATGGCTCCGGACCACAGCACCTTCTTGCGGCCGATCCTGTCCGAGAGCTTGCCCCACACCGGCAGCGCCGCGATGAACACAATGTTCCCCACGACGCCGGCCCACAGGGCTTCGCCGCGGTCGATCTTCAGGGCGGTGGTGGCGTAGCTCGGCGCCACAACACCCCAGATGTAGTAAATGACCGTAAGCCCGACGGTGAGGCCGATGACCTGCAGGGCCTGCTTCCGGTGGCGGACAATCTGCGGCCAGATCGGGGCACGCTTTTCCCGGCCGGACTCGGACTCGAAAGCCTCGGTCTCGTGCAACCGGGACCGCATGATCAGGGCGTAGAGCCCCAGTGCCGCGCCGATCAGGAACGGGATGCGCCAGCCCCAGGCGTTCATGGCCTCGGTGCTCAACGCCATGTTCAGGACCGCGCCCAGCAGCGTGCCGAACAGGATTCCCACTGTCCCTGACGTGTAGATCAGGGTGGCCCAGAAGCCGCGCTTTTCCTTCGGCGCCATCTCGGACAGGTACGTCTGCGACGACGGCAGCTCGCCGCCGTGCGCCAGGCCCTGCACCAGCCGGGCCGCCAGCAGCATCAGCGACGCCCAGGCGCCGATGCTGGCGAAGGTGGGCGCGATGCCGATCATCAGGCTGCCGAGCGATGCCAGCCCCACCGCGAGGGTCATGGACGTCTTGCGGCCTACACGGTCACCGATCCAGCCGAACAGGAAACCGCCGAAGGGCCGGGCCACGAAGCCGACGGCGAAGATCGCCAGGGTGGACAGGACGGCTGACGCCGGGTCCGCCTTGCTGAACAACTGGCTGGCGATGAAGGGGGTGAAGGTTGCGTAAATCGCCCAGTCGTACCACTCCACGGCATTGCCGATACCGGTACCAACGATGGTTTTCCGCATAGCCGTACGCGCCGCGCGCTGCGGGTTGACGATAGTGGTCATTTCAGTTCTCTTCCTGGAAGGTGGATCAGGAGTTGGAGCGGGCGGACGAAAGGGCGGCCAGACGCTGCATGGCGAGTTCCGCGTAGAGCGCAGCGCCGTCGGCCAGCACGCCGTCGTCGAACGTTGCATACGGTGAGTGGTTGAAGGGGGAAGTGGCGTGGTCCGCCCCGCGGGGGACGGCACTGAGGCCGATGAAGGTGCCGGGTACTTCGGCCAGCACCCTGGAGAAGTCCTCCGAGCCGCTGAGGGGAGTGGCCCAGCGGGACAGCCGGGAATCGCCGAACATTTCGCTGATGATGTTCTCCGCAGTACGGGTCTCATCCTCGTCGGTGATGGTGAGGGGATACTCCTGCTGATAGTCGACGTCCACCTTGAGGCCATGGGCGGACGCGATGCCCTGCAGGAGCCGCGGAATAGAGTCCATCAGCTTCTCGCGGGAGGCCTCGGAGAACGTCCGGATGGTGGCTTCGATCCGCGCTGTTTCCGGGATGACGTTCCGCTTGGTGCCTGCGTGGAGGACGCCGACGGACAACACCACGGGATCGAACATGTTGAACTGGCGGGTGATCATCACCTGCAGTGCGGTGACCATCTCGGCCGCCGCGGTCACGGGATCCTTGGCCGCGTGCGGGGCTGAGCCGTGGCCGCCGGCGCCGAGCACCGTGACCACCAGGCCGTCGGAAGCGCTGAGCATCACGCCGGGTTTGGTGGCGAAGGTGCCGTGCGGCTCGAGCGAGGAAAAGACGTGCATGCCGTAGGCGGCGTCCACCCGGCGGCCGGGCGCCTCCAGGACGCCTTCGTGGATCATGTAGCTGGCGCCGTCGAAACCTTCCTCGCCGGGCTGGAACATCAGGACCACATCGCCGGCCAGGCGGTGCCGGTTTTCGGCCAGCAGGGTGGCGGCGCCGGTCAGCATGGCGGTGTGGAGGTCATGGCCGCAGGCGTGCATGGCGCCATCCACGCGGGAGGTGTAGTCCACGCCGGTCTTCTCCTGGACGGGCAGGCCGTCCATGTCGGCACGCAGGAGGACCGACGGCGGTGCCGCCTGTGTGCCGGCTGCTTCAGTTCGTACTGTGTGGCCGGTGCCGCGCAATACTGCCGTGACCGACGTCGTCTCCTTGCCCAGGGTGATTTCGTAGGGCAGTCCGTCGAATGCCCGGAGGACTTTTTCCTGTGTCCGGGGCAGGTCAAGGCCGATTTCCGGTTCCTGGTGCATGGCGTGGCGGAACCGGATCAATTCGGGCTGGAGTTCCCTGGCCGCGGTTGTGATGGTCATTGACTTCTCCTCCAAAGAATGGGCTGAGTCAAGTGTGGGGTGATGTGGTTCACATTGGTGGAAAGTCCTCGAAAAATGCACCTCTTCTGCTTCTCTTCCACGTTTTATGCACAACTGCGGAAGAATGGGGACCATGGAATTAAGCGAGGAGGACCTCGCCCTGATCAACGCATTGGAGATCGCACCGCGGATCAGCTGGGCGGACGCGGGCGAAATCCTCGGCGTTCACGCCACCACCCTGGCAGCCAGGTGGGAGCGAGTCCGCGGGGCAGGTGCCGCATGGGTGACAGCCCACCTCATGGGTGACCCCAAACAGATGTGCCTGGCGCTGGTAGACGTTGACTGCGACATGCACCGCCGTGCCGAGGTCACAGAGGCGCTGGCTGCCGTCCCGGAGATTGTCACCATCGAGGAGGCCGCCAGCAACCGCGACCTGATGCTGACAGTCCTCACCCAATCCCTGGAGGAGTTCACCACCACCGTGGCCTCCCGGCTGCAGGACATCGGCGGGCTGCTGAAGTACCAGACCGCGCTGTGCACCAGGCTGCACTCCGGCGGCTACGCCTGGCGCCTGAACGTGCTGGACCGCGCCCAGATCGCGGCGCTGCAGGCAAAGGCCGGCCCGGAGGCCGCAGGCTCGGCGCCTCCGGACGCCGTCGTCGAGCCCCTGCCCGAAAGCCACCTCGCACTGCTTCCGTTCCTTGCGAGGGACGGGCGGGCGACGGCGGCCGACATCGCCCGGGCGCTGGGCCGCCACCCCGCCACAGTCCAACGCCAGCTGAACCGGGTCCTCGCCAGCAGGCTCCTCTCATTCCGCTGCGAAGTGGCGCAGAAGTTCTCCGGCTACCCCGTGACCTGCCAGTGGTTCGCAAACGTGCCGCCAGGCCAGCATGAAGCCGCCGCGGCCGAGCTCCGCGGCCTCCGCAACGTCCGGCTCAGCGCCTCCACCACCGGCCGCACCAACTTTGTGATCATCATGTGGCTGCAGTCGCTGGCCGATGTGATGAACGCCGAACTTGCGCTGCAGCAGCGGATCCCGGACATCGACCTCGTGGAGAGTGTGGTGATGCTCAGTACCGTCAAACGGGTGGGCTGGATGCTGAACCAGGATTCGACAGCCACGGGGCGGGTCATTGTCCCGGCGGCGGTAGCAAGCGCCGGGTAGCTCTTCCAGGCCCGGCGATAAGCTGGCACGAAAGACAAACAACCGATCGGCCCAACAGCGTGCGCGACACAACCCTTCCATCGGCAGACACCCGTTCCGGCATCCTGCAGCGGCCTTACCTGTGGGTGACCATTGGCACTTGCGCGCTGGTGTTCCTGGCTGCGTTCGAGTCGCTGGCGGTGACCACCATCATGCCGGTAGTGAGCCGGGAACTGCACGGTGGGGACCTTTACGCCCTGGCCTTCGCTGGCCCGCTGGCTACGGGCGTGATCGGCATGGTGGCCGCAGGGAACTGGTCAGACCGCCGCGGCCCCGCCGCTCCCCTTTATGCGTCCGTGGCACTGTTCGTCGTAGGACTGCTGATCGCAGGCACGTCCATGTCCATGCCGCAACTGGTGGCGGGCCGGCTGGTGCAGGGGCTCGGCGGCGGAGCCCTGACCGTGGCCCTGTATGTGCTGGTGGCCCGCATCTACCCGGGACTGCTGCACCCCAAGATCTTCGCTGCGTTCTCCGCAGCCTGGGTGATCCCGTCCCTGGTGGGCCCGTTTGCCGCCGGCGTCGTGGCGCAGGTTTTCAGCTGGCACTGGGTGTTCCTGGGTGTGGTGGGGCTCGTGATCCCGGCCCTCGCGATGATCGTGCCGGTGCTCCGGAACATGGCGCCAGGCCGATCACTGCCGGGCCAATCACTGCCGGGCCAATCATCGCCGGGCCAGGAACAAGGCGGTGCCCCGGCGCAACCGCCCACCCCGTGGGCCCTGGGCCGGCTCGCCTGGGCCAGCCTCGCCGCGCTCGCCGTGCTGGGGCTCAATCTTTCGCGGGAAGTCCGGCTCCCCGGCTTTACCGCTGCGCCAGCACTGGTGGCGGTGGCCGCCGTCGTCATTGCATTGATTGCCGTGCGGCCGCTGGTGCCGCGGGGAACGCTCGCCGCCCGCCGCGGCCTGCCCAGCGTGATCCTGGTCCGCGGGCTCGCCGCAGCCGGGTTCTTCGGCGCTGAAGTTTACCTGCCGTACCTGCTGATCGAGCAGTACCGCTTTTCGCCCACTTTTGCGGGCCTCACCCTCACCTTCGGAGCGATTGCCTGGGCGGGCGCCTCGGCGGTCCAGGGCCGTCTCGGCACCCGGTTGTCCCACCGTGCCGCCGTCCGCACCGGCTCATTCATGGTGCTCGGGGCCGTGCTCCTCGCGCTGGCAACGGCCGCGCTGCACTGGCCACCCGCCGTCGTCATCGCCGGGTGGGTCCTCGCGGGCGGCGGCATGGGCCTGCTCTATCCGCGGCTGAGTGTGATGACGCTGGCGCTGTCGGACAAGGAGAACGAGGGCTTCAACAGCTCGGCCATGTCCATCTCGGACTCATTGGGCGGCGCGCTGGCGCTGGCCGCCACCGGCATCGTTTTCGCGGCGTTTACGACGACGGCCGGATCCTTCGCCGGGGTCTTCGCACTCTGCGCCGTGCTCGCCGCAGCCGCGGTTTCGGTGGCGCCGCGGGTCACCACCAAATCCCCCTGAAAGTCAGGGGAGCCTACTGGCCCGGACCACAACATCCGCGATGGTGGCCTGCTGGCCTTCCGGTCCGGTCACCGGCCGCTCCCGGCTGGTCTGCACTTCCAGCTGCCACCCGGGGCTGTCCAGTTCCAGCTCCCGGACCAGGTCATCGGCGGTGTAGAACATGTTGTGGTGGGTGTGCGCCCCTCCCCAGGGCGGCAACCGGTCGGGGTGGTGGCCCACTACCAGCAGGGTTCCCCCGGGTTTGACGGCCGCTGCCGCTGCACGGAGCGGCCCCTGCCAGGCCAGCTCCTGCGAGTGGAGGAACTGCGAGGTCACGAGATCGTACGAGCCCTCAGGATGCCACTCCTCAAGGTCGGCCTGCTGCCATTGGATCCGGCTGGCGATGGCGCCCTCGGCAGCGTGCACGCTTTCCCGCGCCAGTGCCGCCTTCTCGTGTCCGTGCGCGCGTTCCAGCGCGACGGCGGAAACGTCGACGGCGGTGACGGTCCACCCGTGCTGGGCCAGCCAGATGGCGTCGGCCCCTTCGCCGCAACCAAGGTCCAGTGCGTGGCCCGGCCGCAGGCCGCCGGCTTCGCGCACCAGCTGGGGATTCGGCTTGCCGCTCCAGATCTGGGCCTTGCTGCGGTACCGCTCGTCCCACAGGGCCGCCGCGTCCCTGATCCCCTGGCCGCCCTCGGGGTCAGCGTGCCCCGAGAGGCCGGGGCCGGCGTCGTCCAAAGGGCCGGCGCCGGCGTCATTCGTTGGCTGGTGTTCGTGGTGTTCGTGCTGGTGGGCCGCGTGTTCCGTCATGCCTCAACCCTGCCCCGCGGCTGCGCTGTTGGCAACGCCCAAAGTAAGTAGCGCTAAGTGCCGTTTTGGAGGCCCAAAACGACACTTAGCGCTACTTAGTTGGGTGGGGCGGAGGTGGGCGGGAAGGGGGAGCGGGCCCGGGATGCTAGACTGGTGGAACTTGATGTGCAGTGATGCCCATGTGCCCCTTCATTTAGGGGACAGGGCTTTTTTCATGTGAGAGGCACATCCTGCGTCGATGAACGCGTTCCATTTGGTCCCGGCCGCCGCTTTGAATAAGTGGCAGCAGGCTGGTTGATCACCTGACTTTTCTTCGGCGAACCCCCTGGGCCAACCGGCGCCGGGGGCCGATATCCGCACGGATACCGCCTGAAAGACCTTTGACTTTGACTACTTTTGCTGCCCTCGGCACGCCCAAGGCCCTTGCCGACACCCTCACCGCCCAGGGAATCGAAACCCCGTTCCCCATCCAGGTGAAGACCCTCCCTGACACGCTGGCAGGACGCGACGTCCTGGGCCGCGGCCGCACCGGCTCCGGCAAGACCATCGCCTTCGCCATCCCGCTGGTGGCACGCCTCGCCGAGCGCGAAGCCCCGTACTTCCGCAAGCCCGGCCGTCCCATGGGCCTGGTGCTGGCACCCACCCGCGAACTGGCCACCCAGATCAACGCCACCATCGAGCCGCTGGCCAAGGCCGCCGGCCTGAACACCACCGTGATCTACGGCGGCATCTCCCAGGCACGCCAGGAGAAGGCCCTGCGCGCCGGCGTCGACATTGTTATTGCCTGCCCCGGCCGTCTGGAGGACCTGATCCGCCAGCGCATCCTCACCCTCGAGGCCGTGGAAATCACCGTCCTGGACGAGGCCGACCACATGGCCGACCTTGGCTTCCTGCCCGTGGTAAAGAAGCTCATGGACATGACCCCCAGCCAGGGCCAGCGGCTGCTCTTCTCCGCCACCCTGGACAACGGCGTGGACAAGATCGTCCAGCGCTACCTGTCCAACCCGCTCACCCACTCCGTGGACGACCCGCAGGCAGCGGTAACCACCATGGAGCACCACGTCCTGGTGGTCAACGACCAGACCGTCAAGAAGCAGCTGATCGTGGAGCTCGCATCCGGCGCCGGCCGCCGCGTCCTCTTTATGCGGACCAAGCACCACGCCCGCAAGCTCGCCAAGACCCTGACCGACGCCGGGATCCCCGCCGTGGACCTGCACGGCAACCTCTCGCAGAACGCCCGTGACCGCAACCTCGCCGAGTTCTCCTCCGGCGACGTCCGCGTCCTGGTCGCTACCGACGTCGCCGCCCGCGGTGTCCACGTGGACGACGTCGAACTGGTCATCCACGTTGACCCGCCCACAGAGCACAAGGCATACCTGCACCGCTCAGGCCGTACCGCCCGCGCAGGTTCCGACGGCACCGTGGTGACCATCACCCTGCCCGAGCAGCAGACCGACGTGAAGAAGCTGATGAAGGCTGCCGGCGTGGACGTCAGCTTCGAGCGCGTCACCGCCACGTCGCCCATCGTGGGCGAGCTCGTGGGTGAAATCGCGGACAAGATTGATCCCCGGACCCGCGCTGCGCTGCTGGCAGCCAAGGCCGCCAAGCAGGGCGGCGGCACTTCCACCGGTGCCAACGCCGAGCGCAAGCGCGCCCGCCGCCAGGCTTCCCCGGTTGCCGGTGGCCGCGGCGGCCGCGGTGGACGAGGCAAGGTTTCTGCCGAGTCCGTCCGCACCGATGTTCCCCGCGCCGAGCGCCGGGCCGCAGCCTTCGAAGGCCGCACGGAAGCCCGTGCAGCGTTCGACAAGGTTGCCGAGCAGAACGAGGACCGCGCCATTGCCGCAGCAGCGGCACGCCGCAACGCCCGTGGCCGCGGCACTGCTTCGACACACCGCAACGACGTCCCCGCGGCAGGTGGCCGTGCATCGGCCGGCCGCGGTTCAGACGGCCGTGCAGAGTCACGCGTTACCCGCAGCGACGCTCCCCGCGGCGGTACCGGCCGGCCCGCATCCTCAGGGCGTCCGGCTTCCTCCGGCGGCCAGCGCAACGGCCGTCCGGCCACCGGCCAGCGCGCAGCAGCAGCCGGCGCAGGTGCCCGTACGGGTGGCCAGCGCGGTGCAGGTGCAGGCGCAACCGGCGGCAACAAGGCCGTCTGGTCCTCCAACACCGGTGGAACCTCCGGCGGATCCTACGGTGCAGGCAACGGCGGCAACGGCGGTGGCTCAGGCCGTCCCGCCCGCAGCGGCCCGCGCCGCGCCTCGGCTCCGGCGTCGAACGAACGCCGCGGCCGCTAGCTATCACTTTGGTGGTTGAGCTTGTCGGTTTCGCTCCCCACCGGCCCCCTAGCCTCGCAAGCTCGGCCAGGGAACCCGGCCGGTGTGGGCCCGGCTCAACCACCGTTTGGTTCACCAGCCGCGGGCGCGCCACTCCTCCAGGTGCGGGCGCTCCGCGCCAAGGGTGGTGGGCTTGCCGTGGCCGGGGTGCACAATGGCCGAGTCCGGGTAGGCCCCAAACAGCCGCTCGGTGACGTCATCCAAAAGTTGGGTGAACCGCGCCGGGTCCTTCTGGGTGTTGCCCACCCCGCCGGGAAACAGCGAGTCGCCGGAAAAGATGTGCGCAGGACCCTCGGGATCCTCGTACACGAAAGCGATGGAACCCGGCGTGTGGCCGCGCAGGTGCACAGCCGTCAGGTCGAAGTCGTCGAAATTCCCAACGTCGCCGTGGCTGAGCCGCACGTCCACTCCCACGGGCAGCGCATCGGCGTCGTCCGTCCCGGCAGCGGTTCGCGCCCCGGTTGCGTCCACCAGCTCCTTCAGTGCCCGGACGTGGTCCCAGTGCTGGTGGGTGGTGGCGATCAGCGCCAGCTTCGGCGCGGCTGACGTGTCACCGGCACCGTCCTGCAGCAGCTGCCGGATGGCCGGAAGGTCATCGGCGGCGTCGATCAGCACCTGCGCGCCGCTGGCCTTGGCGGTGAGCAAGTACACGTTGTTGTCCATCTCGCTGACGGAAATCCGCCGGATGGTCAGCGCAGGCAGGTCATAAATCAGTGAGTCCATGGGCATCAGTCTAGGGACGGCTTCGTGAGGCCCTGGTTACTCGCGGCCTTCGGACACCCAGTTGGGATCTGCCGAGCGGGAGCCGACGACGGCGTCCGAGGCTTCGGCCAGCGCGTCCAGCTGCGCCGGGGTCAGGTCCAGGGACAGGGCGCCCAGGTTTTCATCGATCCGGTGGGTTTTGCGCGTGCCGGGGATGGGGACCACGGGAAGGCCCAGCCGCCTGCCTTGGGCGAGCAGCCAGGCCAAGGCCACCTGGGCAGGTGTTGCATCCAGCTCGTCAGCCACGGCCTGGACAGTGTCCACCACGGCCTGGTTGGCACTGGCCGCATCCGGGGCGAAGCGGGGGATCCGGCGTCGGAAGTCCTTCTCGCCCAGTTTCGATGCGTCAATGGTGCCGGTGAGGAATCCCCGGCCCAGCGGCGAGTACGGCACAAAACCCACTCCCAGGGCGGCCGCGGCAGGAACAACGTTGCGTTCCACGTCGCGGCTCCAGATGGACCATTCGCTCTGGACCGCCGCAATGGGGTGGACGGCTGAGGCTTCTTCAAGCTCCTGGGCCGTCACCTCGGACAGGCCAAGGTGTTTGACCTTGCCTTGCTGCACAAGCTCCGCCATGGCCTCCACGGTTTCCACAATCGGAACGCGGAGGTCACGGCGGTGCATGTAGTAAAGGTCGATTACGTCAGTGCCCAGCCGTTGCAGACTGCGGTCAACTGCCTGCCGGATGTACCCGGCGTCGCCCCGGATGTCCGTGTATCCGTCCGCCGGCGAGCCCACCAGGCCGAACTTGGTGGCCAGCTGGACCTCGTCCCGCCGCTCCTTCAGTAATTGAGCGATCAGTTCCTCGTTGCTGCCTCCGCCATAGATATCCGCGGTGTCAATAAAGCTGACACCGGAGTCGACGGCGTGATGCAGCGTCCGGAGCGCGTCTTCCGGGTCCACCTCCCCATAAACCGGGGTGAGGGCCATCCCGCCGAAACCGAGCGCGCTGACGTCGAGGCCGTCGCCGAGCCGGACTGTTGCTGCCATGGGTTCTCCTGTTCTTTTCTTTACGGGTTTCAGGACCGGTCAGTTCCAGGGGATGATCCGGTCCGCTGCCGCCCGGGTCGCCTGGATCAGTACCGCATTGGCCTCGTCCGGGCCGTTGGCCCAGGCCTCCGATGCCAGCCGGTCCATTCCGAACCGCATGTGCCGTTCCACCAGGCGGCTGAGCCGGAGGGCCGGAGGCGTTTCCACAAACCACACCTCGTCCAGCTGCGCCCGGATGTCCTTCCACGGCTCCTGCTCCGCCAGCAGGTAGTTTCCCTCGGTGATGACAAGGGGCACGTCGGCCGGGATGGCGATGGATGCAGCCACGGGCTCGTCGATGGTGCGCCGGAACTCCGGGGCGTAAACGACTGACTCGTCCCGGCGTACCAGGCGGCGCAGCAGCGAAAGGTACCCGCCGGCGTCGAACGTGTCCATGGCACCCTTGCGCTGCCGCAACGGCGTGCCGTCGATGATGGCGTTGCCCAGGTGGAAACCGTCCATGGGCACCACTACGGCCAGGCCGGGCCCAAACTGCCGCTGGATCCATTCCGCGAAGGTGGACTTCCCTGATCCGGGGGCGCCGGTGATGCCCAGGATGGTCCGGGTTCCGGGCGTCAGCCTAGCGCGCAGGGCGTCCATCGCCTGGGTGATCTCGGGTGAGTCCATGGCAAGAGCCTAGACCGCACCGGCGATCGGGCCGCTGAACCTCCCCACCTTTCGCGTCCGGGAAGGCGCGGCCGACGGCGGTTTGCCGGGACACGCCGTCGGCCGCCCTGAAAGGTGGGGAGACTCAGCAAGGTGGGGAGATTCAGCGGCGGGAAGGGGATGCCGCTTCAGGCCTCCGGGCCGCTGTGCCTGACGGCAAAGCCTTGAGCCCGGCCGCACAGCCCACGATCCCGGCGATAAAGACAACTTTCACCACGCTGAAGGGCTCCACGCCGGTGGCCATAGCCCAGCCCACGGTCAGAGCCGCCCCGATCCCCACCCACACGGCATACGCGGTGCCCAGCGGGATGTGGCGGATGGCCATGCCCAGGCCCAGCATGCTGAGGGCTGCCGTCACGGCGAAAACCAGGGTGGGGAGTGGCCTGCTGAAGCCGTCGGACAGCCCAAGGGCTGTGGCCCACACTGCTTCGAGGACGGCCGATGCCAGGAGTACCAGCCAGGGGATTGAACGCTTCAACATCACGCCACCACCTTCAGGCCGACCACGCACACGGCGATGCCGGACAGCAGGAGGAGGCGTGCCGCCGTCGGACGCTCCACCTTTGTGACGATGGCGTACGCGGAGGTCAGCACCACGCCCACGCCCACCCAGACGGCGTAGGCGGTGCCGGTGGGGATGGACTGCATGGCGATGGCCAGGCCGCCGGTGCTGGCCGCGACGGACACCAGGAACAGCGCTGCGGGCGCGATGCGGCGGCGGCCGGAAGCCTGGAAGGTGCGGTGCAGGGCTGCGGCCCACACGGCTTCAAGGGCGCCGGATAAAAGAAGAATTAACCACGACATGACAGATCCTTTGGCCAGTCTTGTCGCGTGCCGGGTACTGAACCGTCGTCCGGAGGCTCCCTCACGGAGCCTTGGCTTCCAGCGTAGCAACGCCCGACGCCGGGCGGCCACCTATGGTGCCCAACCTCACCACCATGCGGCACCCGGCGCCCGGAGGACGTTAGAGGGTGCCGCCGGCAGCTACGGGGGCAGCGGCGTCGCGGCCGCCGTCGCCCACGGTTTCGCGGGCGATGAAGTTCTCGATATCGAACAGGTTGTCCGCGCGCTCGGCGATGTTCAGGAGCGTGGTCATGGAGGCCACTTCCTCCACCTGCTCCTTCAGGAACCAGAGCATAAACTGCTCGCCCAGGGCATCGTTTTCACCGCGGGCAGCCCGGAACAGGTCCTCAATGTTTTTGGTGACTTCCTTTTCCTGCTGCAGCGCAAGGGCCAGGGGCTCGGTGACGGACGCGAAGTCGTTGCGCACGGCAGGAACCCCGGGAATGGTGAACTCAATGTCCCGGTCCAGCATGTACTGCACCATCATCATGGCGTGGTTCCGCTCCTCCACCGACTGCCGGAAGAAGTAGCGGGCCAGTTGTGGGAGGTCCTGGTTGGCGAACCAGGTGGCCACCGCAATGTACTGCTGCGATGCCGTGAATTCGTTGCCGATCTGGGTGGACAGGAGCGCATTGAACGATGATGTGGTCATAGCCCGAGTCTAGGGACGGCCGGAGCCAGTGACCAGTGTGGAAAGGCTCTGCTACTGGAAGGCGAGGCTGCCCTACTCCGCGGCGGGTTCGTCCTCCACGGGGTCGATCGAGACAACGGCCAGGAAGCCGCGGCCCAGAACGTCCGGGGTGTCGACGTCGGAACCCACCACGGCGTCGTACCGCGCCAAGGGCTCTGGTTCTTCCGTCCCCACGGCAACGGTGGCCTGGCCCTGCAGCAGGATCCCGAACGAGCCTTCAAAAAGGGGCTTCGCACGCTTCTTCGAGAGTTCGATGATGGATGTGTAGCCCTTGAAACGTCCGGCGCGGGTAATGACGTTGAGGTCCCGGATATCCCCCGTGGGGAGCTTCGCCTGCGTGGCGGCCCCGCCCGGGAAGCGGAAGGGACGGTACTTCTCCAGCGGGCGTTCGGCACCGTCCACGGTCAGCAGCAGGAGCTCACCCTCCACAACAGTCAGCACCCGCTCCATCCCCGGAAAAGAGGAGAAATCTCCGGCCTTGCTGACATCCGCGATGCTGACCCGCCAGTCCCAGCCGCCGTCCTTTGCCGAACCGTCCGCGGGGTGGCTGGCCAGTTGGCGCGTGATGCCGCCACCATTACGCCAGGGCTCGGGCTTGAGGCTTGCAAAGCGGATAATCTCCATGGGCCCAGCCTAGTTCCCGGCCGGACATCCCGGCGTCGCGGGTTGGCCCCTTCCCTGCTACTCTCCTCCGGGGGGACAACACGAAAACAGCCTGAAGGAGCCGGGAATGTTCGTCAAAGTGTGTGGTCTCAGCACGCCTGAATCAGTCCGTGAAGCAGTTGATGCCGGGGCTGACGCCGTCGGTTTCGTCCTGACGGCGAGCCCGCGCGTGGTGTCGCCGTCACAGGCGCACTCGTTGCTGGCGCACGTCCCCTCCGGCGTTTCGCCCATCGGCGTGTTTCGCCACGAACCGGTGGCAGACGCCGTCGCCATTGCCCGCGCCGCCGGGCTGGAATGGATCCAGCTGCACGGCGCACGGTCCCGCCAGGACGTGGCCATGGTGCACGACGCCGGGATGAAGCTGATCAGGGCAGTCACCACGGGTGCCGCTGCAGAGGAGTTTGGGGACTGGGGCGAGGACCTGCTGCTGATCGACGCCGCGGTGCCCGGCTCGGGTGAGGCCTGGGACTATGCCTCCGTGGCCGCGATGCCTGTCCTCCAAGGCCGCCACTGGCTTCTGGCCGGGGGACTGGACCCGGTCAACGTGGGCAGCGCGTCAACAGCAGCCCATGCCTGGGGCGTAGACGTGTCCTCCGGTGTTGAAGCGTCCCGCGGCGTCAAGGACCTGGCCAAGATCCGCGCGTTTGTCCAGGCTGCAAAGGGTGCTGCTCCGGTCAAGGCTTAGTCCGCCCGGTCAGGCTTAGTCCACCCCGTCCAGCGGGAGTTCAGGGGCCAGTCAGGGCAGGCCCCCATCCTTTTGGCAGACCCTCCGGGGCACAATGGGTGGATGAAGACACTTCTCAACATCATCTGGCTGGTTTTCGGCGGTTTCTGGCTCGCGCTGGGTTATTTCGCCGCCGGTGTGATCTGCTGCCTGCTGATCGTCACCATCCCGTGGGGCATCGCCTCGTTCAGGATTGCGGCGTACACGCTGTGGCCCTTCGGCCGGATGGTGGTGGACAAGCCGGGCGGCACCGGGGTGTTCTCACTGCTGGGCAACGTCATCTGGCTGCTGGTGGCCGGAATCTGGATCGCAATCGGCCACGTGGTTACCGCGTTCGCCATGGCTGTCACCATCATCGGCATCCCGCTGGCCATCGCCAACCTGAAGCTCATCCCGGTGTCATTGATGCCGCTGGGCAAGCAGATCGTCCCCACCAGCGCGCCGTTTGTGGCGACGTACCGGTAGGGACTGTTCCCGGTTCAAAGGACGGGGCCCTGGCGGTCAGCCGGCGGCTTCATCGGGCCGCAGTGCGCGCAGGATGCAGAACTCGTTCCCGTCCGGATCCGCCATCACCACCCAGGTGACGTCCGGCCCCTGGCCCACGGAAACCCGCCGGGCGCCAAGGGCTTCCAGCCGCGCCACCTCCGCGTCACGATCTTTGGGCCGCAGGTCCAGGTGGACCCTGTTCTTGAGTTCCTTCCGCTCGGGCACTTTGAGGAAGAGCAGGTCAGGGGACACGCCGTCTTCAGGGCTGCCTGCCGGTGGTTCCAGCACAATCTCGTCGTCCGCCTCATAGGTGCGGCGCCACCCGAGAGCTTTTTCCCAGAAATCCGCGGGCACCTTCGGGTCGGTGGAATCAATGCTGATGGCTTGGATACGCAGGGTCATCGGAGCAGTGTTGCATCCGGGGACAGGAGCCGTAAAGGGTCCCGCCTCAGCCCGCAGTTGTGCCTTGACGGGCAGGCTAACCGGGCGAACCCTCAGCGGGGGCTGAAAAACCCGCCCGCCAAAATGGCCACCGCATCACTACCGTCCAGCTCCGCGGCGATATCGACGTCGGCCGCGTAGCCAGCGCCAGACAATTCAAGTCCGCTGGCGCATCCCAGCAGCATCTCCCGGAGCCGCGGCTCAGCGGCCTCGAACACCGCCGCTGACGCGAGGGCTTCCGGCGAATAGCCGTGCCGGCCAACCTCAGCCTCGTAACCGCCCTTGCCCGCAGCGGCGAGGCCGGCGATAAATGCTCCCGCCCCGATCTGGTCCTCCACGGCGGGACGGAGCGTGCCGTCCGGCCATCGTTCCCCGGCAGCCACCACGGCGATCACCGCGTCGGGCGGCAGATGGGCTGCCACCCAGTCTGCCGTTGCCCCTGCATTGCGCAGGCACACGGCGGCCACCAGCGGGACTTCACCGGCCAGTTCGTGGCAGAGGGCGGACCCGTTCGGCGATGGCAGCACCACACGCTCCAGGGATTCCGCAGACCGGATGCTGGCGGGGGACAGGCTAAGCCCGCCGCCGTTGCGGGGCCCTGCCAGCTGCGCGTCGTGGTGGGCGGCGAAGTCCTCCGCCCGGGTGTCCTTCCAGGGAAAGGGGAAGATGTCGGCGCCCCGGTCCAGGGCCACACTGACGCATGTGCTGAAGGACAGGACGTCTACCACCACGGCAAGGTCCGCCCCGGACGTGACTGTCCTGGCGCCGTCGAGCCCCCATTCCAGCCGGACTGTATAGGCCAGCTGCCGGTGGGCGGCACTCGCGGTGACTGTGTGGCGGGGGTTGGAGGTGGGCGCGTTCACGCGAGCTCCCCCATCAGGTTCCGGTGCGCGGTGTCCAGCCACAGCTCTTTCGCCCGCTGTGTGTGGAAGAGGGGGTCAAGTTCCAGCAGCTGGCGGACGACGGCGGCGCGTCCGGCCGCGAAGTCGGCGTCGCCGATGTGCGCGTAATCCTGGCGGACGTCCGCCACGTAGCGGGCATACTCGTCCGGTTCCCCGCCGAGGACGGAAAGATCCGCGTCGCAGAGGAGGGCGCCGTCGTGGTCCCCTGGCTCGGGGCGGTGGTCCGACGTCAGCCGCACCAGCCGTGCCACCTCGGCGGCCTCACCCTCCGGCAGGCCCGCAGCGTCCAGCCGCTCCTCCGCGAGGCAGGCCGATTCCTCTTCATCCTGGCCGGCCACACCACGGTAAACGGCATCATGGAACCAGGCTCCGAGCAGCACGGTGCGCGGCGGGTCGGCGGGATCCGTCAGCAGATCGAGGGCTTCCAGCACAGAAAGCAGGTGCGTGCAGCCGTGGTACTTGCGGTGGGGTTCGCTCCAGCGGTCCAGGAGGTCCAGGAAGAGCGCGTCGTGGCCCGGCATGATGGCATCCCACCGGTTGAACAGCGGCACTTTGAGCGACTTGTTCCGCTGGCGGGCCGGGATGCGAAGGCCGCTGGCGATCAGCTTGCGGACCAGGACCCGGGCCTCGACGGCAACCGCTCCGGCTGCCACCAGGTCATCGTAACGGCGTTCCGGCACGTCATAGTGGTCGCCGTCGAAGGCCCGCTCCGGGATACCCGCTGCGGCGGCGAAATCGTGCAGTTCCTCCAGCGACGAGTCCGATACCAGGTGCGAAAAGTGCGTTCCGTGGGCAGGCCAGAGCGGCGGATCGATGTAGACGGCCATGGAGGAAGTCTAGTGCTGTCCCTCCAGCAAGCGGCACGAGGTGGAAGGCGGGTCCGGAAATACGGAGTGGAACTGGGAGAAGAACCGCAGATGCGCCCTAGACTGATGAAATGACAATCATCCGCGTTTCGGAGGCCGCCCGGTTCCTGGGCGTCAGCGACGATACAGTGCGCCGCTGGATGGACAACGGGTCACTGACGCCGGTGAAGGATCCGGGCGGCCGGCTTGCCGTGGACGGCCTGGAGCTCGCCCGGCATGCGCAGAAGCTTGCCCAGCTGCCCGAGGATCCGCACCGGACCGGCAGCTCGGCACGGAACCGGTTCGTGGGCCTGGTGACCGACATAACCGCGGACAAGGTCATGGCCCAGGTGGAGCTCCAGTGCGGGCCCTTCCGGGTGGTGTCCCTGATGAGCAGCGAGGCAGTCCGGGACCTCGGGCTGGAACTGGGGTCGGTGGCCACCGCTGTGGTCAAGGCCACCACGGTGATCATCGAAACGCCGCAGGGGAGAGCACTATGAAAGGACTGACCGGGCTGCTGGCGGCCATTGTCTTGATGGCGCTCGCCGGTTGCTCCACGGGCGCTGGTTCGCCTTCCGGTGATGCGTCCGCTGCGGGTTCATCCGCCGGGAGCAGCGGTGGGGAAGCCCTGACAGTTTTTGCCGCAGCTTCCCTCAAAAACAGTTTTACCGAGCTGGCCAAGGCGTACGAAGCCGAGCACCCCGGCAGCAGCGTCACGCTCAGCTTCGCCGGTTCCGCAGACCTGGCCACCCAGATCAGCCAGGGTGCGCCTGCAGACGTCTTCGCCTCGGCGGACACGAAGAACATGGACAAGCTGCAGCAGGCCGGGCTGGTGGACGGCGATCCCCGTATCTTCGCCACGAACACCCTGGCCATCGCCGTCCCGCGAGGCAACCCCGCAGGCATCCGTTCCTTCGCCGACCTGGCGAAACCGGGAACCCGGCTGGTCCAGTGTGCTCCGCAGGTCCCCTGTGGCGCAGCCGCCACCGCCGCCGAACAGCAGACAGGAACGCACCTGAGCCCGGTCAGCGAGGAAAATTCCGTGACGGATGTGCTCGGCAAGGTGGTCTCCGGGGAGGCGGACGCAGGGCTGGTCTATGTCACCGACGTCAAGTCTGCAGCAGGAAAAGTGGAAAGCGTTGCCTTTCCCGAAGCGGCTGCTGCAGTCAACAGCTACCCGATCGCCGCGCTGGCCGGCAGCCGGAACGGTGCGGCTGTGCAGGCCTTCCTGGACCTCGTGACCGGCCCGGAGGGCCAGCAGGTGCTGGCAGATGCCGGTTTCGGCGGCGGCCGGCAGTGAGCGGCACAACGTGAGCCACGCCTACCGCGGCGTTCCCCGCTGGACCTACGTGGTGGCGGTGTTGGCCGCAACGGTGGTGATCCTGCCGCTGTTCGCCATGGTGGCCAGGGTGAATTGGGCCAACTTCCTTCCCCTTGTCACCTCCGAATCGGCCGTCTCCGCCCTGGGCCTGAGTCTGCGGACATCCGCGGTAAGCACGATTCTGTGCATCGTCCTGGGGGTGCCGCTGGCCCTGGTCCTGGCCCGCGGCAGGTTCCGGCTGCAGGGGCTCCTGCGCGCGCTGGTGCTGCTCCCGCTGGTGCTGCCGCCGGTGGTGGGCGGCATTGCGCTCCTCTACACGTTTGGCCGTCAAGGCCTCCTCGGCCGGACCCTGGAAGTCCTGGGCCTGCAGATCGCCTTCTCCACTACCGCTGTGGTCCTGGCCCAGACGTTTGTTGCCTTGCCGTTCCTCGTGGTCAGCCTGGAGGGTGCGTTGCGGACGGGCGGCGAGCGTTATGAAGCGGTGGCGGCAACCCTGGGCGCCTCTCCCGGCCGCGTCTTCCGGAGCGTCACGCTGCCCCTTGTGCTGCCCGGGCTGGCCTCCGGCGCCGTACTGTCCTTTGCCCGCAGCCTGGGGGAATTTGGTGCCACGCTCACGTTCGCAGGCAGCCTGCAGGGGGTGACCCGGACCCTGCCGCTGGAAATCTACCTGCAGCGTGAAACAGACCCGGAGGCCGCCGTCGCACTCTCCCTCGTCTTGGTGGCCGTGGCAGTCGCCGTCGTGGCACTTGCTTACCGGCGGCCCGCAGGCGCGGGGATGGCCTTCTGGAAGCAACGGACGACGCCGGCTGCCGCAGCGGACAGGGACGTCCTGTGACATTCGCGCTTGAGGCAGCCGTGGCCGGCAGGGGGTTCGACGTGGCACTGAGGCTGGGACCCACGGAAACGGTAGCCGTGATGGGCCCGAACGGGGCCGGCAAATCGACGCTGCTGTCCGTCATCGCAGGCCTGCTGAAGCCAGACACCGGCCGGGCTGAGCTTAACGGCCGCACACTGTTCGAACTCTCGGCCGGCCGGGGCACGTGGACGCCGCCCCACCACCGGGGCACTGCGCTGCTCGCCCAGGAACCGCTGCTGTTCCCACATCTGAGCGCACTGGAGAACGTGGCTTTCGGGCCGCGCAGCGCCGGTGTGTCCAGGAAACAGGCCAAGGCGGAGGCGCTGCACTGGCTCGCCGAGGTGGAAGCGCTGGATCTCCAGGCCAGGCGTCCGGCGGAGCTGTCCGGCGGACAGGCACAACGCGTTGCCGTTGCCCGGGCGCTCGCCGCGGACCCCGGGCTTCTTCTCCTCGATGAGCCCATGGCGGCGCTGGATATCCACTCGGCACCGCTTCTGCGCCGCCTGCTCAAGCGTGTCCTTGCAGGCAGGCAGGCCATCATCATTACCCACGACGCCCTGGACGCACTGATGCTGGCGGACCGGGTTGTCATCCTCGAGAACGGCGGGATTTCGGAAGAAGGACCCACCCGCGAGGTCCTCCAACGGCCGCGCAGTCCATTCGCGGCAGGGCTGGCAGGCCTGAACCTGCTGGCCGGAACCTTGGCCGGAGACGGGATCAGGACCGCCGAGGGCTGGACGGTTGCCGGGCTCTTGGAGGACGGGTACGCCGATGACCGGCGCCCGGAAGGCCGGGGCGGGAACGGGTACCCTGCCGCGCCGGAAGGCGAGAGGGCAGCGGTTGCTGTATTCCCGCCGTCGGCCGTTTCCGTGTTCCTCGATGACGCGCACGGCAGCCCGCGCAATTCGTTTGAGGTTGCCATTAGCGACCTCGAACCGCACGGCGACTTCATCCGGGTCAGGGCCGGGAGCCTCGCGGCGGACATCACTCCCGCTGCTTCCGCTGACTTGGGCCTGATCCCCGGCCTGCAAGTGCACTTCGTGGTGAAAGCGACATCGGTGGCGGTGTACTCGGCCTAGGGCTGCTGCCGGGAGCATTACAAATTTAGTCACAGCGGTGACAGGCATCACAAATGCCGGGTAAACTCGGCAAAGGGCGGACAAAGCAACCGGTGGGCGGCTTCTGGGGGGAATCACCCGCCGGTTGCTTTGTGGGTCGGGCTAAGTGCTGTCTGCGGCGGCCTACATTCCCGGGAGGTCGAGCGTTTCATACACCTGGATACTCGCGCCCGGCATCATGAGGTGCGGATGCCCGTCCAACAGCGCCTCGGCCCCGGCGAGATCCTCCGCCTGGAGGATGGTGTAGCCACCCACCCCCGTATTGGTTTCTGACGAGCCGGTTGCGTTGATTTCCTTGCCGGTCCCAAGCGGTGTTCCCAGGTCCACGATGCCGTCGCCGGCCCGCTCAGCCCAACTCATCCAGGCTTTCATCCCCTCTTGGGCCGCTTCCGGCGTACTTTCGGCCATCTGTGCCTGGGCTGATTGGGGTGCGATATAGAGAGCAACAAACTTCTTCATTGCGTGTCCCGTCTGCAGTGCGCCGGCAGCACCAGTCGCTCCGGTCACAAGCCGATCCTAGGAGGAATCGGACGCGATGGAAACGAAATTTCCCACACCCTGATGGCACTGGTTCGCTGTGGGCAAACAGGAAATAAAAAGCACCCCAACCAAAGTTGAGCGTAGTAGACTCAACCCTAAGATCGGATTACCCCCGAAAGGAGCTCTCTTTGGACGTCAAATTCACTACCAAGAGCCAGGAGGCTCTTTCGGCTGCGGCCATGAACGCCTCCACCATTGGCAACCCACAGGTGGAACCCGCCCATCTGCTCAAGGCGCTGATGGACCAGCGCGAAGGCGTGGCGGTGGCGCTGCTGCGTGCCACCGGGGCAGACCCGGACGCCGTCAGCGTGCAGGCGAGCAGCGCCATCAAGGCCCTGCCGGCCACCTCCGGCGGTTCCAGCCAGCAGGCACAGCTGTCCCGGCCGGCCCTGCAGGCCATCCAGAATGCCAAGGAGGAAGCGGACCGGCTGGGCGATACCTTCGTCTCCACCGAGGTCCTTCTCCTGGGCCTCTCGGCCGGAAATGATGCGGCAGGGCGTTTGCTGCGCGACGCCGGTGCCTCCCACGAGGCTCTGCTCGCCGCCCTGCCGGGTGTCCGCGGGGACCGGAAGGTCACCAGCCAGGACCCCGAGAACACCTTCCAGTCGCTTGAGAAGTTCGGCACCGACCTCACCGCCATGGCGCGTGCCGGAAAGCTGGACCCAGTCATCGGCCGGGACACGGAAATCCGCCGGATCGTCCAGGTGCTGAGCCGCCGCACCAAGAACAACCCGGTGATCATCGGCGAGCCCGGCGTGGGCAAGACCGCTGTTGTTGAGGGCCTTGCTCAGCGCATTGTGGCCGGTGACGTTCCGGAAAGCCTGCGCGGAAAAACCCTGATCGCCCTGGACCTGGCGTCCATGGTGGCCGGCGCCAAATACCGCGGGGAGTTCGAGGAGCGCCTCAAGGCTGTCCTGGAGGAGATCAAGAACTCCGAAGGCCAGATCGTCACCTTCATCGACGAGATCCACACGGTGGTAGGTGCCGGGGCAACCGGGGATTCCTCCATGGATGCCGGCAACATGCTCAAGCCCATGCTGGCCCGAGGCGAGCTGCGGCTCATCGGCGCCACCACCCTGGACGAGTACCGCGAGAACATCGAGAAGGACCCGGCCCTGGAGCGCCGTTTCCAGCAGGTGTACGTGGGGGAGCCCAGCGTCGAGGACACCATCGGCATCCTGCGTGGCCTGAAGGAGCGCTACGAGGCGCACCACAAGGTGGCCATCGCCGACTCCGCCCTGGTTGCCGCCGCAACCCTGTCCAACCGCTACATTTCCGGCCGCCAGCTGCCGGACAAGGCCATCGACCTGGTGGATGAGGCCGCGTCCCGGCTGCGGATGGAGATCGACTCGGCCCCCGAGGAGATCGACCAGCTCCGCCGCGCCGTGGACCGGCTCACCATGGAGGAGCTGGCCCTGGAAGGGGAGACGGACGCCGCCTCCGTGGAACGCCTCGCGGCGCTCCGTGCGGACAAGGCGGACAAGGAAGAGGAGCTCGCAGCCCTGAATGCCCGCTGGGAGGCCGAAAAGGCCGGCCTCAACCGGGTGGGTGACCTGAAGGCAAAGCTGGACGAACTCCGCAGCGCTGCCGACAAGGCCTACCGCGAAGGTGACCTGGAGACGACGTCGCGCATCCAGTACGGCGAGATCCCTGCCCTGGAGCGTGAACTGAACGCAGCCGCTGAGGCTGAGGCCGCCGTCGCGGATAAATCCTCACAGATGGTGGCTGAACAGGTGACCGCGGACGATATCGCCGAGGTCATCTCCGCCTGGACCGGCATCCCCGCAGGCCGCATGCTGCAGGGTGAAAGCCAGAAGCTGCTCCACATGGAGGAGGAGCTGGGGAAGCGGCTGATCGGCCAGAAGAAGGCCGTCACCTCCGTGTCGGACGCCGTCCGGCGCGCCCGTGCGGGCATCAGCGACCCCAACCGGCCTACCGGCTCGTTCCTGTTCCTGGGCCCCACCGGCGTGGGTAAAACCGAGCTGGCAAAGGCCCTGGCGGACTTCCTGTTCGACGACGAACGCGCCATGGTGCGGATCGATATGTCCGAGTACGGCGAGAAGCACTCGGTGGCCCGGCTGGTCGGTGCGCCTCCGGGATATGTGGGCTACGAGGAGGGCGGTCAGCTTACCGAAGCCGTCCGACGGCGGCCCTACTCGGTCATCCTGCTGGACGAGGTGGAGAAGGCCCACCCCGAGGTCTTCGACATCCTCCTGCAGGTGCTCGACGACGGCCGCCTCACCGACGGCCAGGGCCGCACCGTGGACTTCCGCAACGCCATCCTGGTGCTGACGTCCAACCTGGGCAGCCAGTTCCTGGTGGACCCGTCACTGGATGCGGAGGCAAAGCGGAATGCGGTCATGGCCACCGTCAACGCCTCGTTCAAGCCGGAGTTCCTGAACCGGCTGGATGAAGTGGTGCTGTTCGATCCCCTGTCCGTGGAAGAACTGGCCCGGATCGTCGAACTGCAGGTGGCTGAGCTCGGCCGCCGGCTGCACGAGCGCCGGCTCACCCTGGACGTCACCGACGGTGCCCGTGCCTGGCTGGCAATGTCCGGCTTCGACTCCGCCTACGGCGCCCGGCCGCTGCGCAGGCTGGTCCAGCGGGAGATCGGCGACCGGCTGGCCAAGGCCATCCTGTCCGGCGACATCGCCGACGGGGACACCGTCCTGGTGGACACGGCTACAGACGTGGACGAGCTCACCATCGAGGGGCTCGAGGCGCTGTCCGGCCCCGGCGGCGGTCCCGTCCCGGGAACCGGGCTGGTAGTCCGCCGGAAGGACTAGGTGTACTCAGCCAGTAGGTTGGTTGCACCTGCTGATGGGTGGTTTGCCTCCGAGGCTGCCGTGTGGCCGGTGGTTGTTGTAGAAGTTTAGCCATGG
>FOEZ01000020.1 GCA_900110595.1 Arthrobacter sp. OV608
GGCTACCGCAACCCTGCCAATTACAAAGCGGTTATTCTCTTGAGAAGTGCCGTCCTGACGGCGGCATGACACTTATCTCAGGGACCCGTTCCCCCGCGAACCGCGAAGAGCCCACTTAGTTCGGTGCGGACCTCCCGGTCGATGCCCACGGCACTGCGTTTAAGATGGCCTCGCCCCGAGCGTTTGGAGTGGTTCCGGGCTTTTGCTACCTAGGTAATCCGGTTGGCGCGCGTTTCGCTGGCTGTGGCTTGGTCTTGGCTTCCGGGTGCAAGCGGCGGTCCAGGTTCTTGGCGCAGTGACCGGTGTGGACGCTGCCGCAGCTCGTTCTCGTGACGTTCGACATCATCAAATTTGTAAACAGCCGGCCCCGATACCGGCAAGAAAAGCGAAAACGCTGGCCGGGACCATCAAGTCCCCGGCCAGCGCCTCCAAATGTTTTCACTTCTGTGTACTTTAACCGGAAGTCATGTAACCGTCGGGAACGACGACAATCTTGCCGATATGGGTTCTCTTCAGCATGGTCTCCTGGGCGTTAGGGAGCTTTGAGAGCGGAAAGACTTCCTCCACGAGAGGCTTGATTTTTCCCTCCTCTATGAGACCGACGAGACGCGCGAACGTCTCGGGCGTCGGGTTCGTGATCCCGTGCAACTCCAGATCTTTGTAGATAAGCTCCCGGAGGTCGATACGGCTCACCGGTCCACCGATGGCTCCCGCTGTCGCGTATCGCCCCCCGCGCCGAAGCATGAGGAGCAAACTCTCGAACATACTGCCCCCGACAACATCGATAACAACGTCGGCACCACGTTCACCGATGACATCTGCAACGGCAGCCACTAAGTCCGGTTCCTGCCTAGAGACAAATCCGTCGACGCCGAGTTCCCGCAGCCGTGCCTCTTTCCCAGCACTCGCAATTGCGATAACACGGGCGCCACGTGCCTGCGCCAGCTGGATAGTTGCCGTGCCCACCCCGCCGGCTGCGCCAGTGACGACGACTGTCTCGCCATCGCCCAGTTCGGTCCGGGCCAGCATCTCCTCGGCAGTGTCGTAAGAGCAGGGGAAAGTTGCGAGCTCAGCGTCGCTGAGGTCTGTGCTCACGTGATGGGCGTTCACAGATGGCACATGCACATACTCCGCGAATCCTCCGTCCCGGTCACCACCCAGGTATTCAACAATCTGTGCACGGCGAGGAAGCTTCGGATCACGAACAGACGGATCGACGACGATTCGGGTACCGATCCGGCTTTCATCCACTCCATCCCCGACCGCTACGATCGTTCCAGCCACCGAAGCCCCCTGAACGCGGGGAAACGACATTTTCGCGCTATTCCACGTCGCACCGGCACCGTCGTCGCGCCCCGACCGCCCAAGCTCTTCTGAGACGGACTCCTCTACGACTCGGTCGTACCATCCCGTGCGTGTGTTGATTTCGGTATTGTTGAGCGCACACGCACCGACCTTGACCAGCACCTCTCCCGGCCCCGCCACAGGGGTCGGAACATCAGTCCGGTACACCAGCTGGTCGAGCCCACCATGGCCGACGAGCTGGACCGCAGCCATCTTTGTGGGAATGTTCGTAATCGTGGTCACTGATCCCTCTGTCATCTCTGAGTCCTCCCGTTTCTTAAAGGTCGAGCCCCGGCTTGACCATTACGTGCTTAAGCTGGGAGTACTCGTCCAGACCGTGCAGTGATAGCTCGCGGCCGTAACCCGACTCGCCGTATCCGCCGAATGGCATCTCCGACACATTGGGCGTGTGCTGGTTAACCCATACCGTGCCGAAGCGCAGTTCTTTCGTGAAGCGCAGAGTGCGCGCAAGATTGGTCGTCCACACGCTAGCCGACAGGCCGTAATTGACGTCGTTAGCGAGCTGCAGCATTTCATCATCGCTTTTTGCAGACTGGATGCTTACGACCGGGCCGAACACTTCGCTCTGAACGATCTCATCCGTCTGCTTGACGTCTACAATCACGGTCGGCTCGATGAACCAGCCTGGACGATCTGCCTGTCGCCCGCCCGTCTTGATCGTGTTGCCGGCTTCGCGTGCGCGTTCGATGAACCCGAGGACGGACTTCAGTTGCTTTTCTGATATCACCGGCCCCAGTGTCGTGGCAGGATCGGAGGGGTCGCCGAGGACAAGCTCGCTGACTTCCTTGCAGTACGCCTCGACGAATTCCTCGTAGACAGACTCTTCAACGATGATGCGGCAAGCAGCCGTGCAATCCTGGCCAGCGCCCGAATACCCGAAAGTCACGAGATCCCTGGCCGTCTTGCGAATTGGACTATCCGCGAACACCAGCACCGGTGCCTTGCCGCCAAGCTCGAGGCCCACCTTCTTGACGGTCTCCGCGGCCGTTGCTGCCACAAACTTGCCCGTCGAGGTTGCGCCGGTGAAGGCGATCTTTCGGATTCCGGGGTGCTTGGCCATCGCGGTGCCCGCCGATCCGCTACCCAGGATGAGGTTGATTACGCCTTCAGGAAGGAAGCGGTTGGCGATCTCTACCAGCTTGAGGGTACTGAGTGGTGTCACAGTCGCCGGCTTGAGCAGCATAGTGTTCCCGGCTGCGAGCGCCGGCGCGATCTTCCAGGCTCCCATCAGTAGAGGATAGTTCCAGGGCGTGATGAGTCCAACGACCCCGAGCGGCTCCCGCCGAACCCATGAAGTGCTCTCGTTGTCGTACTCGTCGACGGCGGGCGCCGTCGAGATGCGGGCAGCACCCGCGAAGAATCGAAGAACGTCCACGACAGTCGGCACCACGAAGTCGCGCACATCTCCGATTGGAAGCCCCACGTTCAGGCTCTCGATCCGCGCGAACTCGTCGATCTCCTGCTCGACCGCATCAGCGATCTTGAGCAGAACGGCCGCGCGCTCAGCTGGTGAGGTGCTTCCCCAAGTCTTGAACGCCTCCGAGGCTCGCTGCACGGCAGCATCGACGTCGGAATCAGACGCTATGGGGAATCTGGCGATCACTTCTCCGGTCGCCGGGTTGAATACCTTCGAAGCGTCTTCACCGTTCTCATCAGCGAGGTACGTTTCCGCAAAGGCCATAAAGTCCATGCTTTCCAGGGTCATTGTCGAGTTGCTCCTCAGTGGTCGTCGTCCAAGGTTGGGTCACTGTCAAGCTCAATCATCGCGTGCCGCGGTGGGCGCCGCCTCGTATATTTTCTGAAACGAACATAGAAAAGTGAGCCCTGGCACAACTGTCGACGATGTGCTGGCAACTGACGGGCTTTCTGGGTTGCTCCATCTGGGAACACGGATATCCATCATCTGTCATCGCTCACAAGGTGCCGTCCGTTACTTCGTAATCTTCCCTAGCCCCTCGCTCTGCCACTTGGGGAAGGATGTTGGCAAGGCACGGATTACACTCGAGCGACGTCGTTCGAACAACGCCAACTACCACGTGAGGACAAAACAATGAAGCTTGACGCTTATGACTACATCATTGTTGGGGGAGGTTCCGCAGGTTGCGTCCTCGCGAACCGTTTGAGCGAAGATCCAGAAAACCGGGTATTGGTCCTTGAAGCCGGTCACCGATACTCCTCGCTTGATGTCCCCGTGCGAGTGCCCGCAGCATTCCTCTTCCTCATGGGCCACCCCTTTTATGACTGGCGCACCAAATCCGAGCCGGAGACAGGCCTCAAGGGTCGTCGAATTGACCACTATCACGGCAGGGTCATGGGTGGAAGCAGCTCGATTAACGGGATGTTTTATCAGCGCGCCAATCCACTCGTCTACGAGCGTTGGGCCCAAGAGACCGGAACCGAAGAATGGGACTACGCTCACGTACTTCCGTATTTTAAGCGGATAGAGACGTTCAAGGGCTCGGATCCAACCGGTGCGTACCGCGGTCGATCGGGACCTATTCCAGTCAATCAGCATCATCACAACGGATCACGAAACCCGTTGTTCGACGCCCTCTTTGAAGCGGCCAAGCAATCGGGCTACGAACTCGTCAACAATGTGAACGGCTACCGGCAGGAGGGCTTCTCCTCGTTCGACTCAAACATCGAGAACGGTGAACGCTACAACGCTGCGCGCACCTATTTTGCCCCGGCGAAGAAGCGCAAAAACCTCGATGTCATCACAGGCGCGCGAGCAACGCGGGTGGTCTTCGAAGGGACTCGCGCAGTCGGCGTCGAGTTTGCCACCCGGTTTCGGAAGCGGACCATCGCGAGAGGCGCTGAAGTCATTCTGAGCGGCGGCGCGTACAACTCGCCACAGCTGCTGCAGCTTTCGGGCGTCGGTAACGCCGCTGAGCTAAGGGAGCACGGCATCGACGTCGTCGCCGACCTGCCTGGCGTCGGCGAGAACCTGCAGGATCACCTTGAAGCGTTCATCATGTTTGAGTGTAAGCAGCCTGTCTCCAACCAAAGCATCGTCAAAAAGCACACCTACCCGATTACAGGTCTCAAGTGGTTGTTCAATAAGAGCGGGCCGGGTGCGTCGAATCACTTCGAGGGCGGCGGCTTCGTCCGCTCCATCCATGACGCTCCGATGCCGAACCTGATGATGACCATGCTCACGCTCGGCGTGCGGAACGACGGCACCCCCGCAGAGACTCCTCACGCATATCAGATCAACCTCGGTCCGCAACAGCCACAGTCGAAGGGGCACATCAAGCTGCGGAACAGCGATCCATTTGAACAACCCGTTGCGACGTTCAATTATCTGTCCACCGAACGTGATCGCAAGGAGTGGATTGACGGTGTTCGCACTACACGTGCCCTCATGAATCAGCCCGCCTTCGCAGCATTCAACGGCGGCGAGCTCTCGCCCGGCCCTGAAGTCCAGACGGACGAGGAGATCCTCGATTGGGTCTCCCAGGATGCTGAGACGACCTACCACCCATGCGGTACCTGCAAGATGGGGAGCGACGACCAGTCCGTCGTTGATCCCCACAGCTTCCGAGTACACGGCGTTGAGGGCCTTCGAGTTGTTGATGCATCGGTGATGCCTTCTATCCCGAATGCGAACCTTTATGCGCCGGTCATGATGATCGCCGAGAAAGCGGCCGACGTCATCCTCAACAAGGATCCGCTCCCCGCTGAGCACGTCGACTTCTACCGGCATGTTGCGGCGGAGGGTCTCAGCCTCTAACACGAGCATTTGGCCGACCCGCGGGCTTGGGGGCGTCCGCAGCGATCTATCTTATGCGCACGGTGGGCTTGGATCCGAGCCGCCGCTGGTGGCCAATTAGCTTTGTAAATAGGAGTTCTTCAGCCTTTTCACTATGCCCTGATCGTTAGAACGTTCGTATTCGACGAATCCGTCTCCATACTTGTCCCTGTCGTTTCGGTTCCAATCCAGTGTTCTGTCGGCGTGGGGGAGCACGGTGGACAACAATTTTCAACTTGACAGGGACTTTTCATGCACAAGAAGTGGGCCAGAGGGCACCATAGGCTGGCTGACGTCGGGATAGAGATACCAACGCTCCAAGAGTGGGCGAGTTTTGAGGCAGCAGTATCTGCCCCGAGAAAACTGGCATCGGATTTGTTCGATGACTGACTCAGCTGCACCCTCCCGCCTGGTTCCGGCGCTGATTTATGCAGCGCTTTCGACGTCGATCGTGAGTTCGCTCGGCATGTTGCTAGTGCCTGCCATCTCTCGTGAGATGAGTGTTTCAGTCAGCAACGCACAGTGGATGCTCACCGTCAACCTGTTGTCTGGAGCGATTTCAACACCAATAATGGGGCGCCTGAGTGATGGCCCCTACAAGAAGCGGCTTCTTTTAGTCTCTTTGACCGTTATCCTTTTTGGCTCCATGGTGGCGGCCTTGGCACCGAACTTTACGGTATTCCTCGTTGGTCGGGCCCTTCAGGGATTGACCTACGGGATAGTGCCGGTCACGATTTCCCTTGCCCGCCGCTATGCTCCTGTCGACAAAGTGCAGGTTTCTATCTCCAGCTTGTCCGTGACAGTCGCAACCGGGCTGGGATTAGGTTACCCCTTGACGGGGGTAATCGCAGGCCTGACGGATTTTCGGATCGCATTCTGGTTTGCGGTGCTTTTTGTGGTTTCCGCGATCGTGGTCGTCTTCGTTGCAGTTCCGGCTGGACCTGACACGCGTGCCGCACGGTTACCATTCGATTACTGTGGGGCCGCTTTACTCAGTCTAGGACTGGGCGGACTATTGATCAGTGTTAGCGAGGCACCAACCTGGGGGTGGACGTCTCCGTGGACTATGAGCAGCTTTGCTTTGGCCGCTCTCTTTCTGTTCCTTTGGGTCAGGACGGGGCTACGGCTGCGGGACCCTCTGATCAACCTACGAGTATTCAGACACGGTGAGGTCTTGCTCGCTAATGCCACTGGAACCGGATTAGGCGCCGCACTGTATATTGGCCTCTCAATTTCAAGTCTCGTCGCACAAGCTCCTCTGTCCACAGGGTATGGCATAGCCCTCCCGGTCTTCTGGGCTGGATTCGTGATGCTGCCGCTCTCCTTGGGAAGCTTCGCGGCCAACCGCCTGGTCCGCTGGCTCTCACGACGAATAAAGCTAGCAACGCTTCTGCCGATTGGTGCCGGCATTATGACCGGGGCTGGAATGTTGCTCTGGTTTGCACACGATGAACTCTGGGAGATTCTGGTGGGGATGGTCACTTTCGGTGTCGGTATGGGGGCCAGTTACGCCGCAATGCCTGCCCTCATCGCCCGAAGCGTGGCCAGGGCGGAAGTGGGAAGCTCCGTGAGCTTCAACCAGGTCTTACGGTCTGTTGGCGCATCCTTCGGCACCGCCGTTTCCGGTGCTGTGCTCGCGGCGAACATGGCACCTGATCTCCACGCGACCGGGGACGGTATCCGAGCGACCTTCGCGATCGGGGCGCTCATCTGTATGGCGGTATTCGTGGCGTTACTTGTCCACGCATTCGCCAGTCGTCGTCGCGTTACCGGCTAGGACCGTCGGTCATTTTCCGGCTGACCTGTTGAGGCTGGGCTGGGTAGTCTGCTCTGGTCATACTCGCAGCGGAACGTCAGTAACAACTTCGGCTTGGCGGTACTTTAATGCCGGTCCAAGACACCCTCCTACAGCAGCGAGAAGCACGATTCCATAGACACGCTATGTTCTTGGGAGGGCCTGCTCCGGCTGATGAATTAAGTGCCCTTTCGTTCAAGAGCGTTGGTGAGACCAGCTCATTGCAGATGAGCTGGTCGGGGGCCCGACACCGAGGGGTCGGAGGGTCTACTGATGCCGCAGGAAGGCGACGGAGGGCTGGAGAAGAGCCGAGGCTGGGCCTATTCGCTTGGTGGGGTTCCAATGCCCGCGGTATGGGCGGGATCCCATACTCGATCCATATGGGGAGGGAGAAGTTTTGGACCGGCAGGAGAGTGCTCCGTCAGCGATCAGTGGCACAGTCGGGGCAGCGATGGTGAATATCCCGAAGACGCTCCCTCGGACTTCGACCGTTGGCGATGTTCCTTCCCTATTCGCTGATGATCACGTGCACCTGGTCTTGGTTGTCGCGTCAGATGGACGGCCTTTGACCACCATCGAACGTTCTGACATTGCGGCGGAAGCACCCACGAGGCGCCCGCAGTCCATCTGGGAAAACTCGAGGGCCGTACGGCCTCGGAGTGGTGGCCCATCAAATGGACGACGGCGTGGCTCAAGTCCCAGGGACTGCGTCGGTTCGACTCGTCGACGCCGGCTGGTACCTAAGGGGCCTCTGCCTTAAGCGCAGCGGGACAGGATACTGCCACAGCTCGTTGGGAGCAGCTGCGGTGAAGTCCCGTTCCACCAGGTCGTCGTGGGCCGGCGGCCCGGGTCTGCAGTTCAGGCCGCGTTTCTTCGAGAACACCGACCAGATGCCGTGGTCCCGGCATAAGCGTTGGACCCTGTTCTGCCCGCTGCGATGCCCTTCTGAAGGAGTTCGTCGGCGATAGCCCGGTACCCGAATGCCGGGTCGCTGGTGCGACTCAGCATCGTGGTGACACTTATGGCTCGACGCTCTGTTCGGAAACTTTCCAATGTTCGTAGAGGGCGTCCCAGATGATCATGAGTTATGGCCCACACCGTCAGGGATAGCGCCACCTTCCCGACGAAGGTCAGCCGAATTCTATGCTTTCGCGAAGATCGCCAAATCCCCGCGGTAGTGGACGTCGGAAAGATCCATATTGCACACCGGAGTGTCAAGAGTCTTGAACGTTACACAGCGCAAACCCTGAACTAAATGATGACCGTCAAGAGATGGTTGAACCGAGTGGTTGAGCGTGGATGCGCGCGACCACGGATGACAGTAGGAGAAGGTACCATGCAGGTTTTGAAGCAAGGTCGGACGATAGGAAAGGTACGCCGCGGTAGACGGCTCGCAGCGGGCTTGATCGCCGCGGCGCTTGGAGTGGCCCTCACCGCGTGCAGCGGCGGCGGCTCCTCGTCAGGTTCGGCGGCGTCCGACACACTCACCGTCGCACTCCCAATCGATTCGCCCACGAGCTTTGAGCTCACGCAGCAATGTTCGAGCCCAATGTTCCAGCTGGCCTACGAACCGCTAATTCGAATCACGAAGGACGGCGGCTACGAGCCCGGCATTGCTGCGTCATGGCAGTACTCGAGCGACAACACGGTCTTCACGATGAAGATCCGCGGCGGGGTCAAGTTCGCCGACGGAACAGACGTCACGCGTGATTCGGTGCTGAACACGCTGAACTACTACAAGTCGGTGCCCGGGCTCAATGACGGCTACATCAAGCCGTGGAAAATCGCCGCGGTCGATACGGACTCCATCGCGATCACGTCGCCCGCACCGTTCGCCGGTATGGAGTCGATCCTGTCGGACAGCGGTAACTGCAACAACGGCATGATCATCAGCGCTGCTGGGCTCGCCAACCCCGACAAGCTGAAGACCGCGACGTTCGGCGCGGGACCCTATGTCTACGACGCAGCGCAAAGCCAGAACGGCGACCACTACACGTACACGCCGAACCCGCTGTACTACGACAAATCGCGCCAGAACTACAAGAAAATCATTTTGCGTGTGATCGCAGACCAGAACACGGCGATGAACGCGCTGGCCTCCGGACAGATCCAAGTGAACATGACGGGTGGCGCCCAGCTGGCCGATCAGGCCAAGTCCAAGGGTTTCGACAGCACCGTAGGACGAGTGCAAGCAACCGCCATTATGCTGTGGGACAGGGCAGGCGAGCTCACCCCCGAACTCGGCGATGTGCGTGTGCGGCGGGCCATGGCACTGGCCTTGGATCGCGACTCGATCGCCAAGGCAGTCGGAACCGCGATCGCTTCCCAGGACCAGTTCACCGGCGCCGGTTTCCCCGGCCACGACGACAACCTGCCCTCGAAGTACACCTACGACGTCGACCAGGCTAAGAAGCTGTTGGCCGACGCCGGTTACCCCGACGGTTTCTCGATGACTCTCGAAGTGAACAGCGACGACCCTGACGCGACCATCGCAGTGAACGCCGCAGCGGCGCAACTCGCCAAGATAGGCATCAAGCTGGATCTGAAGTCGCTCCCGAACTCGTCCTTCTTCACGGACTTCGCGGCTAAGAAGTACTCCGCCGGCGCTGTTTCGTACGGGCTGTACGGCACGCTCCCGAACGAAGCGTACCGGCTGTACAAGCTGCCTTACTCTGCCGTATGGAATCCGTTCGCTTCGACCGATCCGGATCTCGATAAGGCGTACGACGCACTGAACGCCTCCACAAAAGATACCTTCGAGGCGAATGCGAAGCAGTTCAACGACACGATGACGGCCAAGGCTTGGTACATTCCGATCGTGTCGGTTCCCCAATTTATCTACTCCAAGGGCATCGACGTCGGAAAGCGCGATCCCATGGGTCAATTTGCCATCTCGGCCTGGGCTGCGAAGAAGTAGTTGGTCTGTCGCTGCGGCTCCCGTCACCGGGGGCCGCGGCGCCACTCACCCGAGAGCGCCTCGACTCGCGTCGAAGAGCTCTCGTGACGTGATACTCAAGGAGAGATCATGCTAAGTGTCGTCATACGACGATTGATTGTGGCGGTTCCGCTGATGGGAGTGATCTCATTCATCGTCTTCATGCTGAGTTCGCTCGCGGGCGGGAGCGTCGGGCAGGCCATCCTTGGCCCTACCGCTTCCGCGGAGTCTGTGGCTGCGCTCAATGCGAAGCTCGGGGCCGACCGGCCAGTACTCGTGCAATACGTTGATTGGCTCCGCCACGCGATCACCGGCGACTTGGGTTTGTCAGTCGTCTCTGGTGTGCCAGTGGCCGATACCATCGCATCTCGAATCCCGGTGACGATGTCACTGGCCGTTGGGGCCTTGCTCCTCGTCATCATCCTCGGTGTGACGTCCGGCGCGATCGCTGCCATTCGCGGCGGCATCACCGGACGGTTGGCGGAGGTGCTCGCCGTCCTCGGTCGAGGCCTCCCCAGCTTCTGGCTCGCATTGATCGCCGTTCTCGTATTCGGTGTGAACCTCGCCTGGTTGCCCGTCTCCGGATACGTGCCCTTCGCCGATTCCCCATCGGGATGGATCCAATCGCTGATTCTCCCGGTGGTCGTCCTCGGCGTGTCGGAAATCGCGTTGGTCGCGGTCGTGACACGGGCCGAGATGTTGTCCGCGATGCGCAGTGACTACGTCCGCAGTCTCCGGGCGAACGGCTATCCGTGGAAGCGGATCGTGTTCAAGCACGTTGCGAAGAATGCCGCTGGGCCTGTGCTGACCATGGTCAGCCTGGTGTTCGTCAGCCTGATCGGCGGCACTATCCTCATGGAGCAGATCTTCGGCATGCCCGGTCTCGGCACTCTGATGGTGAGCGCCACCACCAAGCACGACCTGCAAGTCATCCAGGGTCTGGCGGTCTTTTACACGGCTATGGTCGTGGTGGTATTCCTCTTGACCGATATCGCTTCAGGATACCTAAACGCGAAGGCGAGGGCGCGATGAGCGCAGTCATTGAAGGTGCAGCAATTCAAGAACAGTCTCGTCGGGCGGCCGAACGCGGGGCCGGTTTCCTCCCGCGTCTCGTCAGACAACCTATCGCCGTCGCATGCAGCCTCGTTCTGCTCGTCATCGTCTTGGCCTGCGTGTTCGCCGAGTGGGTCTCGCCTTACGGGCCTCTCGACCAGGATTTGCAGAACACGGCCGCAGGGCCAAGCGCGAGCCACCTGCTCGGAACTGACCAGCTCGGCCGCGACATCCTGTCGAGGATGCTCCACGGTGGCCAGGTCACCCTGTTGGGAATCGTGCAGGCAGTGGTGGTGTGCGCCGTTATCGGACTGTTCCTCGGTCTGACCGCGGGTACACTCGGTGGGTGGGTCGAAACGGTCGCCATGCGACTGTGCGACTTGCTGCTCGCTGTACCGGGATTGGTGATGCTGCTGGTCATTCTCGGCATTTATGGGAACAACGAAGCCGCGGCCATGATCACACTGGGCGTGATCATGGCTCCGACACTGGCCCGAGTGGTGTATTCAGCCACGATCGCCGTTCGTGAGGAGCTCTACGTCGCCAGCGCGCGGGTGGCCGGACTGACGAGTTTCCAGATCATGCGCCGCCACATCCTTTCGGGCGTGACCGGGCCGGCGCTGACGCAGATCAGTATCGTGGCCGCTGTGGCGTGCATCGCCGAAGCCGGCATCGGCTACCTCGGACTCGGCGTTGCGCCTCCCGCACCGAGCTGGGGAAACCTGGTGACAGACGCCCAGAACCTGATGCCTATCAGTGCATGGATGCTCGTACCAACCGGTGGCATCATCGCCGTCGTCACTCTGAGCCTCACGCTTCTAGGAAACGGCATCCGTGATGCCTATATGGGCCGGTCGAGCGGTTCGTCGAAGGCTTTCAGCTGGCGCGCGCTCGCTGTGAAGGTCTCCCAGGCTGCGTCTCCGGCAGGCGGAGGAGCAGCACCCCTGGGGCAGGAATCGATCTTGAGCGTGAAGGGCATGACGGTCAGATTGCCGCGGGGCTCGAGCGAAGTCACGATCGTCGACGACGTCAACTTCCATGTGGCGCCGGGAGAGGCAGTCGCGATCGTCGGCGAGTCCGGTTGTGGAAAGTCGATGACCATCTCGGGAGTGCTTCGTGTGCTTCCCATGGGCGCCCACGTGGCAGCCGCCTCGATCTCGTTCAAAGGCGCGGAATTGACCTCGCTAAGCGAGCGCGAGATGAACGCCTACCGGGGAACGGGAATCGGGTTCATCTCGCAGGAGCCGATCTCCAGCTTGAATCCCGCATTCACGGTCGGACATCAGCTGGAAGAGGCGGTCAGGTTGCATCGGGGTGTCGGCAAAGGCAAGGCACGCCAGATCGCCAGGGAGCTCATGGCCCGTGTGCGGCTGCCTGAGCCGGATGCGGTGGCCAAGAAATATCCGCACGAACTATCGGGCGGTATGGCGCAACGCATCGCCATCGCGCGGGCGCTAGCCGGCGAACCAGATCTCCTGATCGCCGATGAGCCCACAACTGCTCTCGATGTCTCGGTGCAGTGTGAGATTCTCGACCTGCTCAGAGACCTGCGCGAACAGACTGGGATGGCGCTCATCCTGGTCACCCACGACTGGGGAGTCGTGGCAGAGGCCTGTGATCGCGCGCTTGTGATGTACGCCGGGCAGGTCGTCGAGAGCGCGGACGTGCGATCGATCATCGCCCATCCTGCGCACCCTTACACTCGGGCACTGTTGCAGTCATCGTCAGTCGGTATCGCTCCACGTCAACTCCTGCCGGTAATCGCTGGCACCGTGCCGGTGCCGGGTTCCTGGCCGCACGGGTGCCGGTTCGCCAGCCGGTGTGTGCTGGCGGAGGACGCCTGTCGCACGGGGCCTATTCCGATGGTGACGCTCGACGAAGGCTCAGCTGCGCGATGTATCCGTACCGACGTGGACGAATTGGTGAGAACATGAGCTCGTTGCTAGAAGTCCGAGACCTGACGGTGATGTACCGCGGACGAGGTCGCCGGAAAGACAAGGTGGCTCTCGAGGGAGTCAGTGTCAGCCTTAATGAGGGAGAAACCCTCGGGCTGGTCGGGGAATCCGGTTCGGGCAAGTCGACTCTGGGAAACACGGTGCTCGGGCTCGTGAAGCCGGAGCGAGGGACAATTCGCTTCGACGGTAGTGACATCGCTGGTCTCACCGGCGCGGCGCGTCGCAAGCTGAGCACCCAGATCCAGGCCGTCTTCCAGGATCCGTACACCTCGTTCAACCCGCATCGAACAATCGAACAGAGCATGGGCGAGACTTTGGCGAATTCGCCGCCGATGTCGCGGGGGGAGAAGCGGGCGCGGGTCGTCGCCATGCTGGATCGTGTGGGCCTCGATAGCTCGGCGCTGTCGAAGTTCCCCGCTCAATTCTCTGGTGGACAGCGACAGCGCATTTCGATCGCGCGAGCGCTCCTCCCCGAGCCGAGGCTCGTCGTCTGTGACGAGTCGGTCTCCGCACTCGACCTGTCGGTGCAAGCTCAGATACTCAACCTGCTCCTGGAACTACAACGCGAGCGCGGAGTGGCCTACCTGTTCATCACGCACGACCTTTCTGTCGTGCGACACATGAGCACGCGCATCGCTGTACTCGAACACGGCAAACTCATCGAGCAGGGCGACGCCGCGGGAGTGACCGACGAGCCTTCTCAGCCGTACACCCGCCGACTCATTTCGGCGTCGTTGAGTGCCGATTCTGAGTTGCAGCGAGACCGCCGATCAACCCGTCGGGCAATGACACGGCTTGCTGCGGATGCGACCGGTGACCGCAGCAAGCGGGCTGACGAGGTTCTCCGAACACTTGAACATCAAGCTGTGACCGAGGTGTTCGCCCAACCTGTTCCTCAGTCTCGAGCGTTGGCGCTTCCGCTTTCCCGGGGCATTGCGGGAGTCGCCGATGTCGACGGCGTCACCGCGCTCAGGGCGGCTGTTCTCGAGCTGGCGCCCCGGACCGCTGAGGCCATGACCCCCGCAGCCATGTTAACTCTCGTCCAAGAGGCGCGAGCGAGAAAGTGCAGCGCCCTGATCTCCCGTGGGCAGTCCGGCGTGCTGTACGGACGAATCCGAGATCTGGCGGTTGCAATCGAAACAGGCGATCGAGCACGCGCACTCGAGCTCGTCGGTTCATTCGACGAGCCGCTCGAGCCGAGCCCTCATCCAAACGGAGCCAGGGCCGGAGCGCACACGATCGAAAGCCAAGCATGAACGAAGAAAATGTCGCCGTGATCTCGTCGGTGACCGCCCAGCCGTCCGTGATCGTCGAGTTCGACGTTCCCGCGCGGATGCGCGACGGTGTTAACCTTCGGGCGGATGTGTACCGACCTTCGGGAGACGGGCCGTGGCCGGCTCAGGTCGTCCGCACGCCGTACAACAAGTCCGGCGCAGCTGACAACCTGTGGAACGGTTTCCCGCCGACCGAGGTTGCCCGCCAGGGGCTTCATTATGGTGATCCAAGACGTGCGGGGACGCTATGCGTCCGACGGCGCATGGGAGCCGCTGCGCAACGAGGGTCACGATGGCGCTGACACGATCGCGTGGGCCGCGGAGCTTGGCGGCTCGAACGGTCGCGTCGGTATGCTCGGCGGCAGCTACTGCGGCCACACACAGTGGCGGGCAGCGATCGAGCAGCCACCTGCGTTGAAGGCGATCACGCCGTTGATGACCTGGGCTGAACCGAGCGAGGCCCTCGTCGCCCGGGGTGGCGCTACGCAGTTTTCGGTCATCGTAGGATGGGCCATGGCTGCGGCGTTCGACTGGTAGTCACGTCAAGGTCTGACGCAGGAGGAGATGGCCAATCGCTCGGCTGCGCTCATCAAAGATCTCGACAACCTCGAAGCGGACGGCTACTGGGGGCTACCGGTAACCGAGTTGCCCGTCTTGAATCGCCACAGAATACCGGTCATGGTCGATCTGGATCTGGCCACCGACGTCGAGGCGACGCAGCACATGCGCTTCGCAGGCCGCCACGACCAGGTCACCATCCCGAGTCTGAACACGGGAGAGTGGTTCGACAGCTGCATCCAGGGCACACTCGACGCCTACACGACGATGCGCGATCTCGGACAAGAGTCACGGCTGATCGTCGGTCCGTGGACACACGTGGACACACGGGGACTTCGGCGGCCAGGTAGGCGTGCAAGACTTCGGGATCATGGCCTCGCGGGATGCGGGAGCGCATCCGTACGGGAGCTGGAGTGACGAGGTGCTGGCGTTCCTGCGTCGCCAGCGCAGCGATGACACTGCTCCTGATCCCTCGCCGCCCGTGAGGATCTTCGTGATGGGCACGAACGTCTGGCGCGATGAGGCCGCGTGTCCCCTGGAACGCGCCCGAACCGAGCGATGGAATCTGCGCTCAGGCGGCGTTCTCAGCACCTCGGCATTGCCCGAAGAGGCGGCGCCGAGCGAGGCCGACTACGACCCGGCGGATCAGGTGCCCACAATCGGTGGCACGATCGGGGTTGGTCCCGGCCGCGGCCCTCGCGACCAGGCGATCGTCGAATCGCGACCGGACGTGCTGGTCTTCACGTCTGAGGTCCTCAAGGAGGACCTCGAGGTCACCGGGCCGATCTGGGCGAGGCTCACTGTCCAAAGCTCCGCCCCGTCGGCCGACTGGATTGCGCGACTCTGCGACGTCGACCAGGATGGCCGTTCTCTGAACCTCACCGATGGCATCTTCCGCATTGTCGACGGTGCGGATACAGCGCAAGAGGTCGAGATCGATCTTTGGGCTACCAGCAATGCGTTCCTGGCTGGTCACCGAATCAGACTCCAGGTGACGAACAGCAGCTTCCCACGCTGGAATCGCAATCTGAACACCGGGAACCAGGGGGTTGCCGACTTCGTGGCAGCTCGCGAGACGCTCTTCCACGACGCCGGTCATCCTTCCTACATCGAGTTGCCGGTGGTTCCGGTCTCTGGGTAGCCGCCCTGACGGTTCACCTCGGCACGTCATATCATCCCCCTATCGTCAGACCCTCTGACGCGAAAATTGTGGTGAGCGGAGTCGTGTTCGCCGGTTGGTGGTCTTAGCAGGTTGGCTGGAGGGGCCGAGGATGACCGTCTAGCTGAGTGTTTCGAGTTGTTTCCTTGCTGCGCAGTGGCTGGCGTCTGGTGCAGTAGTCCGGTCCGGGATCGGCGTAGCATTCGTCGGTGGTGAGCATGTGCCAGATGGCGATGAGCACGGAGTGCTCGACGGCGACGAGGGCTTTCATCGGCCCGCGCCGGGACTTGACGCGCCGGTATTTGGCCGCGAGGTACGTGGTTTGTGATCGGGCCATGGTGAGAGCGGCCGTGCCGAGGGCCCTTCTCCGGGCCGGCTCTTCGTGGACTCGACCCGCCCGTCGGACTCGTCGGCACCGGGGGCGGTGCCGGCCCACGAGGCCAGGTGTCCGGCGGTGGGGAAACGCTCATATCGGCGCGGGTTTCGGCTATGGTGACCTCGGCGGTGCGGTTGCTGATGTCCGGGGTTGTCGGCAGCAGTCCCCGGGCTGGGCTAAAGGGCTGCCGAGCTCATCGATCCGGGCCTGGGGCCGATGTCCTTGCTGTGGGCATCGCGGGGATCTTACGTCGCATGCGGGCCTTGGCCAGATCGGCCAGCACTGCCAGGTCGTTCTGGCCTTCGATCAGGGCCTGAAGCATTGCCCTGCCAGAGACACCGATGATGCCGGTCGCGACCGAGGAGAGTTCGATTCCGGAGTGCTCCAGCATCTTCTCCAGCTGCTGGATCTCCCAGGAGCGTTCATCTTTGATCGCGGTACGGGTCCGGGTCAGATCATGCAGCAGGCGGATGTTCTCGGGAGGGACTCGACAGGCGTGCAGCAGACCGTGCGCGCCGAGCTGCGCCAGCCAGGCAGCTTCGGAAACCTCTTCTCCGAACTAAGAAATTGCGGGGAAATCGTCCATATTACTGTACGTTTCGGGAGCCGGGTAGGCTGATGTTGGTACGGCCGGCGGCTTGAGTGAAGGTGGGCAGGCCGAGTTGGGTCGTGTTTCGGCCCTCGGTTATTTTGGTCGATTTCGGCAAATTCGGCGCGTGCCCCTGGGAGGCTGACTTAGAGGCCTTCGGCTTCTCCGAGCCAGCGGTGGGACTCGGCTTCGGCGATGCGCTCAATGAGGTTGTCGCGGATCTGTGCCAGACGGGGTCTGGCCGTGGGATCGGGCCGCAGCAGCGGGCAGCGCAGGCAACTGTGCTCTTGGATGCAGGGCGTGTGGTAGGAGCGGCCGCACTCGCCGATGGAGACCTTGCGGTTCCAAGTGGCCGATGGACTCGGCCCATTCGGCATCGGTGGGGTGCGGTATTCCTGGTTGGGACGTAGAGCCCGGCGTCGGGCGATGAATTCACGGTGGCCGTTGATGACTTCTTCGGGGTAGACGGCCTTGTATCCCATGGTGGTGTTGATGTCGCCGTGTACCGCGACGAGCTGGGCGATGTGCGGTGGCATGCCGTGCATGATCGCATCGGTGATGAATATGCGGCGGAAGTCGTAGAAGGTGTAGCGCATCGGGCTGCCGCCGCCGTCCTTGATGCCGAGTTCCTGCAGCGCGTGGTCCAGGTATGTGCGTAACGCGGTTTCTGAAACTCCCGGTTGTCGAGACGCCGCCATTGGAACAACAGGGGCAGGGACTGGTTGTAGACGCGTTCGTTTTTGTCGTATGACACGACCCGCGGGACCTAGGGTTGAACGGCGCGGATCCGGGAGACGATCTGGGATAGCACGTCAGCGAGCTCGGGCGAGATGACCAGGATTCGCTCGGCGTCGGTCTTGGAAGGGGCGATCTGCAGCAGGGGAACCAGTGCTTCTGTGTCGGGCAGCCGGTACTGGATCAGGCTGTGGTGTGAGAGCTCACCGAGCTCTTCGATGCGGATGCCCGTGTGCCGCAGCTCCTCGACCATGACCCAGGTCCAGAAACCACGATGCTCTCCGAAGGTCAAATCGCGGCGTGGTCCGCCCTCCGGGTCCTCGGCCCAGACCCGGCCAGCCGAGCAAGCCAGCGGTGGGCGCAGGTCCGCGAGATGCCCATTTCCTTGGCCACAGGGCAATCGGGCGGCCGGCCAGAACGCGTTCGATGATGATCCGCCTATCGTTTGGGGTCAGGCGGGCATTACGGTGGAACATGAGGACCTCTTAGTCGTTGGCTGCGTGTGGTAACCACCAATCTAAGAGGTCTTCACCTATTCGCGATGTAACCAACGTCTCGACTCAGTACAACTAGTGCTTCGTAGGAGAGCGGCATAAGTTGTCTGTTAATGAGCCCATGAGACTCCTAACTTTGACGAGACCCATAACAGTGATGAGGTAGGCAAAGACACCGAACTCGTACCATCCGATCACGTTGCCCAGCGCGCCTTAGAGAACCTTTATTCCCAATACTGATATCTGGAAGACGCAAAGGACGCTTTACAAATCGGATACGTTCAACATTTCAGATTGTGATTCCCAGGCTGCATCAGTCGCCCTCCTGAGCGTAATCCGATGGTGGAAGGGGCTGTTGAAGGAACACATCGTAACCGTCAGCTGTGTGGAAGAGGCGTCGCTCGCCAATCCGTGAGATAACCCAGATGATATTCCGGTCACTAGTCAATGCGTCTACTGTTCCAGCAAAACGGTGATTCCCATTTTTGAGGACTAGATCTTGCCCTACTTCCACCAGAACCCAAGGAATGCTTGACTCTGATGTCTCAGTCCTGGAAGAGGCCCTTGTGCTGGTTGTGCCGGGACCCTCAGCGAATATGGCTTCCATAATCCGGATTCTGCCTACGCGCCTGCATCGCGCCAGTGGACAGGGCTGATGGAAAGCAGAAGCCGGGTGCCGGGGGTTGCGCTGTACTGGACAGTGGTTCCCTTGGGAAGCACAAGCAATTCGTCGGCGTCACCGGTCAAGGTTTCCTTGTGTTCACCATCGATTATGACCAGCCGAGCCTGGCCTTCGATGACGTAAATTGTTTCCTCGTACTGAACGGTCCAGGGGTCGCTGAAGCCGTTCTCCTGGAAGGTCATAATGTATGTTCCAAGCTGCGTGAGCTCGCTGCCGGCCGTTCTATGTTCGATTTTTGCCGGACCAAAGTCGTTCACGTTGCTTGGGTCAAAAGCGGGTTTGTGGTTCAAAGTGATGGCCATGTGGGGCTCCTAAGGGTGTAGTTCGTGCTTCGATGGCCAGCTCGTCTTGTGCGGCGGGCTAGCTGGCTGTGCTCAATTGAGAAAAAGTACCGACACTCAGAGCAGAGGTTTGGATCAGCCCTGCAATGCGCCTTGGAGTGCCAGCGCGACGGGTTCCGGAAGGGGTCGGGAACGGGCCTGAGCTGCGTCGACGTTGACGTAAACGAGTTCGACGTTCGCAACCTCCGTTCCACCACGAGCAATCGATACCTCGATCGCGAAGCTGGAAGTCCCGACGGTTCGGCACTTGACATCAACGTTTAAAAGGTCGTCGAAGTAGGCGGGGGATTTGAAAGAAAGAACTGCACTGACAACCGAGGGATCCGTCCCTTCAGCGACCAGCTTCGGGTAGGGCCAACCAATGCTGCGGAAGAACTCCGTCATCGCTACGTCGGCGACCTCGAGATAGCGGCTGTTGAAGAGAAACCCCTGAGAGTCCACCTCGTGGTTCCTCACACGATGCTGGTACAGGGGCATCAGGCTCCCATTTCTGCCTGGAGCTTGGCGTACAGATCCAGCCTACGAAGTGCCAGGCCGGGTGCTTCGGGTTTCGCCCGTGAGGCAACCAACAGGTCATGGTCCAAGTCGGCGACCAGCAGTTCTTCGTCGGCTGACGCTGTGGTGGCCAGGATCCCGTCGTTGACTCCCACCGTCTTGTCCACGGGCCCGGCGATAAGGGCCCTGCCCACAGCGAACATCGGGGAATCGGTCGGAATGCCGCTTGTACCGAACAGCGGAGACATCACGACGTACAGTTGGTTCTCAATAGCACGCGCCTGACACCCGGTACGTACACGGTGGACGCCCCGCCGGTTCCAAGTGAGCGAAGGGCAAAGAATCATGTCGACGCCTTTGTGCACAAGATAGCGTGAGAGCTCAGGGAACTGGATGTCCGCGCAGATCAGGAGGCCGACAGTAAACGGCCCAATCTTTGTCACTAGGAGTTCATCGCCACCGCGGGCGCCGAGAGCATGCTCCTGAGGTGTGAGGTGTATTTTGTCCTGGGATTCGAACCGACCGTCCGGGTGCGCGATGTAAGCGGTATTGCGCAGCGAACCGTCTTCGGCGACCCGGTTGTGACTTCCACCAGCAATCACGATGTTGTAATCCCGGGCCATTCTGCCCGTCCCCTCAACGACGTCGTTTGTGAACTCCGGTAAGAACTTCCAATAGTCCGATGTGATTGTGGCAGTAGTGACTTCATGATCGGTGACAGCTCCGAGAAGCCCCGTACTTGCGAGCTCGGGGAAAAGCACGAGTTCGGCCTGTTGCTCCGCCGCGCGCTTTACTAGTCGCTCTACATGATCCAGATATTGGCGGAGGGTCCTCTCCGGCCGAAGCTCGAACTGAACGGTGGCTACCTTTAGTGACGCTTTGGTCATAGGAATCTCCTGTCTGAGAAGTCGGCCGTCTCTGATCGGCGATTCTTCCATTTATGTTCTTCCCGCGGTCGCGGACGAGCTGGTCGGCAGGTCGTAGAAGGAACTTTCAGGTGGTACATGGCGTTATATGGCTATCCATGTGCCGGACCGACCCATGCAATAGACGCTAATGGAGCGTCGAAGGGCTGAACACTAGAAGGATTCCGACAGGGTAGCCAATGATTTGGTCCTCAGGCCAAAGGCCAGGACCACTGGCCAGCCGCTAAGGCTTTTGACATGGCATCGAGTACTGGAAAGCTACTCTCCCAAGGCTCTCAGGGCCGACCGGTTCATCTTCAAGGCACCAGCAAAGACGCTGGCCTCCCCGGCGATGACCTCCGCCATTACCTGGCCGCAGATGGGCCCGCTTGCGATGCCCCAGGCGTGACCGACATTGATGTAGGCGCCGTCAGCGCGATCGACGATGGGCAGGTGGTCACTTGTTTCGCATCCGAGGCCTGCCCAAAGACCGGTAACGCCGTAGTCAGCCAGGGTTGAGTATCTGTCCAGGGTTGTGGAAACCATAGCGTTTGTAGCGTTAATGCTTATGTGGGGATTGAGGGAACCCCGTCCGTCAAAACTGTTGCCAATGAATATTGACCCTCCACGGTTTTGGGCGATCGAGTCGTCATAGTCAACGAAAGAGGACCCAGACGCCCCGCCAGGGCCCTCTCCAGCGATGGAGCTGTTTGGGCGAGGAAAAACCGCGGGGTCATAAGTTGGAAGGTCAGTAAGCGCCCCGCATCCGTAAACTCCCCTGGGTCCATGCATTATGGCGTTCAAGCGCGTGTCTACGGGCTGAGTCAGCATCTGACCTACTCTGGCGGTGCCGATGGGAACATCGATTCCCTCGGCCCGGAGGTTGGTTGACCAAGCGCCCGTTGCCCACACCACGCCTGATGCATGAATCTCGCCCCGGACAGTGCGTACCCCTGTTACGGTTTCGCCATTTCGCAGGGTCGAAAGAACAGAGGTGTTTTCAAAAGTCCGGATCCCGGCCCGGACACAGGCGCTGGCCAGAGCGTTGACGAACTGCACACCATCTATTTGGGCATCATCGGCGCAAAAGACGGCTCCGAGAGCACCCTCCGGAAGGATGGAGCAATGCTTCTGAGCCTCCTCCCGACTGATCAGGGTTGCATTCAGGCCAGCTGCCCGACGGTTGGCAGCATAGTCTTCAAGAACCCGGCCCTGTGCTTCACTTTCGAAGAAAAAAAGGCCGCCTGCATTGCGGTAATCAAACACGTCGCCAAGTTCGCTTAGGTAGTCCTGGTACTTTTCCTTGCCGGCTTTGGCGAGTGACAGTTCGTCCCCTGTGCGCCTCGTCTGCAGCCAAAGGGAGCCCGGGTTTCGTCCGGAAGCACCGTAGGTAGGAAAACGCTGCTCCACGACGACGACGTCGAATCCCCGCTTGCGCAGCTCCCAGGCGGTGCAAAGCCCCACAATTCCTGCTCCTATGACGACGATGTCACCTGTCGCCAGTGTGTCAGAGCTCATGGCAAGATACCTTCTTCCTCGGGGCTTCCTGTGGCCCTCTTCGCTAGTCTTCCAGATAGACGAATCCGATAGCAGGGCGAGAAGTCCTTGACGCTTGATTCTCCAGAGGTCAAGCCCATGCAACTCGACCTACAGCCGGATAAAGCAAGCAGGCCATTTGCCAGCAGTATGGCGTTCGAGTCTCTACCTGCGACGTTAGGAGCCCACCAGCACCGGTGTAATTGTTTCTTGTCCAACGCTCCGCTAAGAGCGTTAGAATTCTCACAGGGGGACGGCTATATTTGTGGTCTAGTCTGGGCGAAAGCGGTCGGCGAGGCCAGCCGCCCGTCCCGGTCTCTTCCCGAAAGAGTTCCCCATGATAGATGATCCGACCTCCATACCACTTGGAGCTGTTCTCGCCGACTTGGGTCCTGCTGTGAAGCTTGTCGCGGGGGACGCTTCCCAGCAGTCCAGACAAGTTCACGGCGCTGTTGTCTTGTTGAAGCCGGAAGACTTGCCAGCGGACACGGATGTGGTTGTCATATGCCCAGGTGCCGAATGCTTTAATGACCTTGCTGCGGCCACCCATCACGGGCCTGGACGAGTAATCTTTGTTACGGCGTCCGAGTCATCTCTTTCTGAAGGGATCGAAGCCGTCGGGGAGCAGCACGTTGTCATCGCCGTTGATCCAGCCCTGAACGTTGCCCACGTCGTCATGTCATTTTCCCGATCAATGCAGATGCCGGAGGAGTCCGTTTCCCGTAGGTTGGCTTCTTTGCAGAGGGCCCTGAGTCAGGCGATGACGGAAACTGAACCGATTCCGGCGCTTCTCTCCCGCTTGGCACACGTATGTAATGCCACCGCAGTCCTGATCGACAGATTCGGTAAGACTGTTCATGCGACCGGTCCCACACCTATGTCGCTTCTGTTCGAAGAGATCGGCCGTACCGCGGCCGACTCCCAGAAGGTGGACGTGGACGGATGGCGGGGGGTGGCAGCCAAAATTTCGGCTGCTAATGAGGCTGACTCGCATTTCGGTTGGCTCGTCATCACCGCCAGGCGGGCGAATTTTCCGGATAGCCATTCAACCTCCGCAGCTCACGTGGCGGCAACCCTGGTGGAGGCCAGCCAGCGAATGGCCGTGGCAGCCCGACAGCAAGAACGAGCCATACGCACCGCAGTGCTTGAGGAAGCGCTGGCATTGCGCCGAGAGCCTCAGAATTCCGAACTGGCTGCCCGGATCACGGCTTTCGGTCTGTCTTTTGCGGATGAGTTGCGGACCATTGTTTTTCGGCCAATTCGTCCTGCAGTTGCATCGCGATCGCTGCCAGCGACTGAGGATCTGTCGGAAATTTTGGGCAAAGCGCTGGAGTCGCAGTCCATCCCATACCTCATGACCGCCAAGGACAAGACAATAACGATAGCGGCGCAGTGCAGTGTTCAGGCCTTCCGGCGTGCGATCGTGGCGGAAGGCTCTAAACTCCCGGACGCGCTCATTGGAGTCGGTCGCAGTGTGCACGCTTTAGGAGACATTCTGGACTCTTACCAGGATGCGCAGCTGGCGGTTCGGACCCTTCGCCGCAATGCGCGGGGTCCCAAAGTTATGGCCTACGAAGACTTCAACTACGCAACGAGGCTTTTCGCTGACGTGGGCTTCGACAAGATGATCAAATGGGCTCAGGAGTTCCTGAAGCCCCTGGACGGACGGGAACTGCTAGTTGAGGGGCTCCAGACCTACTTTGAACATGCTCAAAACATCAATGCCGCGGCCGACTATCTGGACATACACCACAACTCTTTGCGCTACCGGATAGCCAAAGCTGAAGAAATCCTGGGCATCAATTTGAGGGAACCTGGTGCCGTTTCTTCCGTCTTCTTGGCACTGACAGCCCTTGAGCTTGGACGGATTCAGCAGCCGAGGCCCAAATCGTCGGGCGACACTGGCCGAAGCCGTAGGCCATCAGACGTCGAAGCAAGCGAAGTCCTGCCCTACTCGAGGCCGTCCGCCGAAAGAGCCGGCGTCGTTCGTGCACCCGGCAGGTGACGCACTTCATGTGAGCGGGAGAAACACGTGAGCGGCTGGCGTTGTAAATGCCGTGTGAAATTCGTGGACACGCCCTCCTGGCGGCTCTTTCGGAATCAGAGAGGATTTTCATCCGCCCCAACAGTTGCCCCACGGCGGAGGTCGGGTGGACGTGCCCTGCGTGCCATCCTGTTGGCTACGGAAATAGTCTCGAGGCCCAAGAACCTGTCCGGACTCCGTTCCGCGGCGTCAGGCCGAGTGGTTTGGGGAAATGGCGCCTATTGCGAAGATAAAATCGTGCGTGTGGGTCGAAAAGTATCCGTTGCACCGGCGGCGGAATTGGGCGGCCAAGGTGTTATGGCGGCTTCCATTCCTCTGTCGACGGCTTCCGCCGAAGCTCCATGGCACACGGACGGACGTTGTTCCGAGCATGCATGGAGTCCGTAGGCGTAGATCCGTTCCGGCTGGAGGCTTGCAAAATAGCGGGACAACGGATGTCCCGAAACGTAGCTTCTCCGGATTGAGACAACAGTCTGAAATGCCGACAGAGAGCCCCAGAATCACGGCTGTTCTGTGAAGCGCGAAGGGATTAGAGCTGCAGCGCCCATTCCAAACTGTTGTCGGCAGAAACAGTGGTAAATCGTGATGACGATCCCAGTGCGAGATCGAGGGCGGTCGAAACTCTGGTGCAAACGTCCGAGATGCTGCCGACCCCATCTACCCTCGTCAGGATGCCGCGCTCACCATATCGGGACGTAACAGGGGTTGTTTGTTCGAAGTATAGCGCCATCCTGTTCCGTATGACTTCCGCTGTGTCGTCTGAACGGTTTTCGCGTTCGGCCCGCAGGAGCAGGCGCTGGACCAGCTCTTCCATTTGAGCCGTGAGCTGCAATACGAGGTCAAGTTCATAGCCTCTATTTGCAAGCACCTCATCGAGAAAATGCACTTGGCTTACGGTGCGCGGGTATCCATCCAACAGGAATCCGTTGTGGGCGTCGTCCTGCCGCAAACGCTCACGGATCATCTCGTTCGTGACCGAATCCGGTACGAACTGCCCTGAATCCAGGTACGATTCAACAATCTGGCCCAACCGAGTTTGATTCTTGACGTTTTCGCGAAAGATGTCGCCGGTGGAAATGCTGACGATCCCGTACTTCTTTGCAATATATGTGGCCTGCGTACCTTTGCCAGCTCCGGGTGGACCTATGAGAAGCATTCTGATCACGGAAGCCTCCTATCAAGGGGATCGAGGTCATTGCGGGTGGGTCCGGAAACTGTCGGGGAGGACGCCTGCGCGGTCGCAGTGTCGTCCTGCCAGCAGTTGAAGAGCTCGGAGAGGGTGGGAAACCACACATCTGCAAATGAAGTGACGTGATCGAGGAACTTTTCCAACATGACAAGGTTGTGTGCTCGTCCAATGGTCTGCGGGTGCAATGTCCACGTCATCGCGCCACCGGCACAGCGCTCATAGGCGAAATTGAAACTGTCAATCCAACGAGCCAAAACAGTCTCGTTGCTCTGCATGAGCGCGTTTCCCTTGAAAGACTCAAGTTCGGGGAAATCGTCAAGGAACCAGGACACGGGGAACTCAAGCACGCTGCTCTCCGGGCCGAAGGTGTTTCCCTCTTCCTCACTGACACCGACCACCATTCGCGGCCGGTAGGGCTCGAAGTCTCGGCCCATTAGGGAAGAATCCCAGTCAAACTCGAATTTCGCAAGGAGATCGAGGGTGTTGTCGGTAACATCCAGTGCCGGTGAGCGGTATCCCCGCGGACGTTTACCCAGGAGCTTTTCGTGCTGGGCTATTTGCAGTTCCAGCAGCCGTTCTTCCTCGGCTCGATCGAGTGCAGGAACATATTCGTGGTAGACGCCGTGAGCGCCGATTTCATGGCCGGACTCGACAATTGCATCCACTGAGCTACGGAAAGTTTGCATCGTGTGTGTAGGCACACACCATGTCGTAGTGATTCCGTAACGCCGAAAGACATCGAGAAGTCGAGGGGCACCGACCAGGGCACCAAATTCTCCTCTGGACATCAAAGACTGAGACGTTGAGCGAAAAGTGCCTAGCCATACGCTCTGGGCGTCAAAATCGGGGCTTAGAGAAACGGCAAGGCGTTTGCCCTCTGGTAGATGAAGTGACACTACGAGCAACTTTCTTTTTCAGGCAACGGAAACCGCCTTGACGAATTTTGAGGGTGGTGTACTGAGCCTAGGCGGGGCGACGGGAAAGGAGGACAATCCAGTCGCCTTCCTGGCAGATCACACCGTCCTGGTTAAGAATTTGAACGCGGGTAGTTACGATTCCGCGGTCCGGCTTGCTGGCAGACGGCTTAATGCCGATCACTTCTTCACGAACACTGATAGTGTCGCCAATACGGATCGGGGCACAGAGGTTCCAGTTGTTTATCCCCAGAAAGGCGATTGCTGAGCCGTTCTTCCATCCCAGGGCCATTTCCAGCCCAAAGGCGATTGAAAGTGCGCCGGGGCCATGAAAGAGCCTGGTGCCAAATTCTGTCGTCTTGGCATACTCCTCGTTGGTGTGCAGCGGGTGCATGTCTCCTGACCATGTGGCGAAGGTTACGACGTCGAACTCTGTGACGGTTCGTCCTGCCGAGGTCCACTGCTGTCCGAGATCCAGCTCTTCCAGATAGCGTACGGCTGACTCATTGGTCGTGCCGAGAAGGTGAGTAGTCAATTTTTGTTTCACTTCCGTAAAGTCTCTGGTGCACTTGTGGCGGGTTGGGTGCTGGGGCTAATAGCGAATGACGCCGTCTACCTTGGCGGTCAGGGACGGCCGATAGAGGGAAAGTTCCTCAAGGGAGTGGCTGAGGCGGTCGCCTGAGATCAGTTCGGCTACCAGCTTTCCCGTGATCGGGCCGGCCAAGTTGCCGTAGACGTGCCCGGTGGCCAGAATCAGGCCGGGTAGTTCTTCCACCTCGTCAACGATCGGGAGGGAGTCAGCTGTGGCGGGGACGAGGCCAGCCCAGGCGCGTTCAATACCGAGAGACCTGTAATTAGGGAAAGTTGTAAGCAACGAATCGATGGCCAGCTTCAGGCCGGCGGCAGGCAACCTGTCATCGAGTTGGTCGGGATAGTCCATCGGGCAGCCGATAAATAGGTTCCCGTCCTCCGTCTTGGCCACACATTCCATGTGCTCGAGACCCGTTGACTGGTCCTCGGATGCGGAGGTGAAGTACTCGTCCCTGTAACTGGGGAGGTTCCGGATGTGGGCGTATTGCTTTGCAGCAAGCGGTCCGTTGAGGATTTTATCGAGCTTTTCCTCTACAGGAGCCAATAGGACAGCACCTAGCCTATGTGGCTTGATGGGTACGGTTACGCCCTCCGATTCGAGCATCGTAGACCAGACACCACCGGCCCAAACGACCTTGTCCGCTGAAACGCTTCCGCCCACCGTTCGTACTCCGACTACTTTCGAGCCGTTCTTTAGGAGTCCGAGGACCGGTGTGTTCTCATGAATTCGAACGCCAAGCCTTCGGCATTCCTGCGCCAAGGCGCGGACAAACTTCGGCGTACGAATCTGGCCATCTTCCGGGCTGAACGTCGCCCCAATAACATCAGGCGGCAATATCGGGGCGGCTTCGTGAGCGGCCTGATCGTCCAGAAGTTCGGCTTTGAATCCGTCGGCGATCCGGGCTTCAACGAATTCCTTGTAGACCCGACGCTGATCATCCGTGTAGAAGAATGTCATGGCGCCGTTGCTTCTATATTCGAAAGATGGCCCGAGGATGTCTGCAAAGTCGTCGTACAGGGCTCTACCCGCACGGGTCAGTTCGACGGCGTAGTCTCCGTGACGGTTCTGCATATGAAGGAATCCGAGATTTCGCCCGGAAGCCCCGTAACCAAGTTCCCGCTGTTCGAGAAGCACGACTTCATGCCCTTTTGAAGCAAGAAAATAGGCGGTTGATACACCCACTATTCCACCGCCTACAACGACCACACCGGTCTTGTCGAGGTTCATTTCGTCATGTCCTAACTTCGTCTTGATGCACCACTTATGAGGGTGCCGAATCATGAATTGGCGGCGTATGGAGCTGGCTGTTATGCCCTGCGCTGGGTTTTTTCAGCTGTCAACAGAGTCGCAATGTCCCGCCTGTTGACTTTGCCGGTCGTCGAATTCACTGGAAGGGAGTCGACGGCGATGAACTCGCTCGGGACCTTGTAGGACGACAGGCGGGCCGCGGCGAATTTTTTCAGTTCGGCTTCGTCAAGGGCCGCTACGCCCCTGGGGACGACAGCGGCTACCACGCGCTGGCCGTACACGTCATCGGGAAGACCAACAACTGCCACGTCGCCAACAGAGGCATGCTGCTGAAGTACACGCTCAACTTCTGCCGGCGAGATGTTCGTTCCGCCGCGGATGATGACGTCTGAGAGCCGCCCAACGACGTAGACGAAACCGTCCTCATCCACGCGAACAAGATCTTTTGTGCGGTACCAGCCGTCATCAGTGATGACTGTCCGCGTTTGTTCTTCGTCACGCCAGTAGCCGAGCATCAGCCCCGGTCCAGTCGAGTAGGCTTCCCCAACCTGACCGGCTGGAACTTCCGCTCCGTCGGCGTCGAGAACCTTTAGCTTTGACCGGGGCACAAGCTTGCCTGCTGACCCGGGTTGGGGAGTTGGGTTCGCGACGGGATCGTAAGTCACGAGCGGGAGGCATTCGGAGGCGCAATACGCATCCAGGACTGGTAGTCCAGTCTGAGCTTCCCAGCGGCTGAATGCTGCTTCGTTCCGGGGCTCTCCGCCTGAAATGCACAGCCGAAGTGATGGAAAAGCCGGACGATCTCCGGCTCGAAGTTCTGCGTACTGGGCCAATTTTCCGAAAGTCGCCGTCACACCGGCCAGGAATGTGGCGGAATGTGCCTCAATAGCCGGAGCTATCATGTCCGGACGAGCCCTCCGGACTACCACAACTGTCCCGCCGCGTAGCAGGACGGCCAGGGATGTGCTGGCAAGCCCATAGAGCCATGCCATCGGCAGACAGATTATGGCATTGTCTTCGGGGGAAAGGTGCCACACTTCACCGTAGGTGTTCGCGCAGTTATAGATGGCTGTGGCTGAAAGCATGATCGCTTTGGGTCGGCTGGTGGTGCCTGACGAGAAGCAGATCATGGACAGCGGTTCGCGAAGGCCCTCAGGGTTGGGTAGGGCGTCGTGCCGAACACTGGTTACGTGGAAGTCAACGATATCGACGATGGGAGCATTTTGTGCGGCAGTAGTGATATGCGCAGCATTAACGCTTTCGGAGGTGATTATCAGCGCCGGGTCACTCGTGGCAATCGCATATTCCAAGTCCTCTGGACCGGAAGAAGGATAGACAGTAACCAGTACGCCGCCGCTGCGCCATACAGCGAGGGCTGTGGAAAGATAATCGGCTGAGCTTTCTGCAACGAGGGCAACCCGGTATCCCGGCTTGAGGCCTGCCGCAAGCAGCACGGCTGAGCGATGCTCGATCGATGCCTGGAGATCCTTATAACTGGTGAAGGTGTCGCCGTCGACAATCGCTGTTTTCTCAGGGTATTGACCGGCGATGTATTCCAGCGCGGAGACACAGTCCGCTAGCTCAGGCGACGATTTATTCATATCCGCTCTACTCTCATTTAATGGTTGGAAAATTTCCAGCTGGCCCGTTGAGCCGGTTGGCCGGACTCAACGGGCCTCTTGGATTTGACGATTGAGATGCTTTGCTAGTTTCCAGTCGCAAGTCGGCGGAGAATTTTTTCTGCATCTGATGCCATATTCTCGACGATCTCACCAGCAGGCAGAATTTCGTGAACAAGCTGCATGGTCTGGCCCACCGGCATCATCCCGAAGTCCATGTCTCCGTCCAGATATCCTGTTTCGACGCGCGTCCCGGCGACGGCGTATTGTCCGGGGAAGCCTGCGGGTTTTTTATCCGAAGACTCCCATTCCGAGGTCCATTTGTTCTCGAATGCACGCATACGCTTACCGCTGTATGAGTAGGTGATGGTGCTGTCCTTGAAGGATCCTCCCACCACTCGGTTCTTGAAATTATCGTGCCCGTAAGCTTCGGGGCTGGCAATGAAGCGCGTTCCCACCCAGACTCCTGCTGCACCTAAAGCGAGTGAGGCGGCCAGCCCGCGGCCGTCCGCGATGCCGCCAGCGGCCAGGACTGGCTGCTCCACCACATCAATAACGGCAGGGACCAGGGTCATAGTAGATGCGTATCCTGTGTGCCCGCCAGCCTCACTGCCCTGAGCGACAATAAAGTCAACACCCGCTGCACTAGCTTCCTGTGCCTTGCCCACTGAGCCGACAAGCGAGAACACCGTGATTCCGCGATCCTTACACTCTTTGATGAACCAATCCGGTGTAGCGAACGTCAAAACAACCGCGGAAGGTGCCGCGTCCAGGACGATCTGCACCTGGTCTGCTACGGCCCCCGGCGTCAAAAGCGCTTCTACACCTGCCATCTTTTCTTGGTCGGCTCCGGAAAGTGATTTCCACAGCTCGCGCACTGGCGCCCATTGTGTTTCATCTTCGGTGGTGAGTGAGTCCGGCAGCAGGAGATTAATTGCGTAGGGCTTGTCGGTTCCAGCTTCGATCTTCTTGATTTCGGCCCGAAGGTCATCCGGCATGAAGCTGACGCCGCCCAGGCATCCCAAGCCGCCCGCGTTACTGACCGCGGTGACGAGTCCGGCCTGAGCGACACGCGCCATGCCGGCAGAGCAGACGGGGTATTTGAGGCCGAGGGCCTCCGTCAATGCTGTCTTGATCACAAAGACACCTTTCACATTCGGAGCCCAAGTTCATCTTGGCTTCCGGTTAGTCATGTTGGCCCCAACAGGGCCCTGGTGGGGTATTTGTTGCTAGCAGGCCATGTCGCCGGCAGAACTAAGTCGCGTTCCAGCCTCCATCGACCTGGATAGTTTGACCGTTTACATAACCGGCAGCGTCGGACGCGAGGAACAGTACTACGCTCGCCACCTCTGAGGGTTCGCCCGATCGTTTTGCTGGAATGAGGAAGTCCATGATTTCGGGAGACACTCCGATGCCCCGCTGCTGCGTTGAGACGAGATCACCTAGAATTTCCTCGGAAGTGGCACGAAGGTTTGTCTTGATGACTCCTGGGGCGACAACGTTGGCCGTTACCCCGTGAGGGGCAACGTCGATGGCGAGACGTCGATTAAGACCCTCTATGCCCGCCTTGGATGCGACGTAGGAGATACCGTCTGCTGCACCCCTTTGGCCGGCGACGGAGCCGATTGTAATAATTCGGCCGGAGTTCTGCTTCGTCATAACCTGTGCTGCCGCGCGGCAGCCGAAGAAGGTTCCGGTCAGGTTGACTCCAATAATCTTGGCCCACAACTCGGGCGTCGTCTCGAGCACGTCCGCATACCCGTCGAAGACTCCCGCGCTATTGACCATAACGTCGAGCTTGCCCGTCTTGTCCACAACCTCGTCCACCAACGCAGACACCGAGTGGTAGTCGCTAACATCTACGACCCTCGTGTGGAGTGAGTCCGGAGAGCCGAGTTCTTGCCGAGTCTCCGCTAGACGTTCCTCTGAAACGTCACTCGCATAGACTTCGTAGCCTGCTTCGACGAATGCCTGGGCAATAGCCCGGCCGATGCCAGATCCGGATCCGGTGATAATCACACTTTTGCTTCCCATGCCTTACAAATTACGGTTGGGATCGTCCGAATAGAACTGTCATCTTCACGGCTTTTTGCTGACGTTGTCGTGGAAGCTACAGGAGCCGGGCTTGGAGCTTCGGTTTCTGTGCACGCCACTCTAAGACTCGCAGCCATGGATGCGAATGGACCCCAACGAACCGCTTTTGTACTTAGACCAGGGTTCAGTACGCGCCCTTGAAACAATTCCGGCGGCGGAACCGGTCTCTTCGTTCTAATGTTCGAGGGACGACTCTACTCTTTCGGGAAGGCATCCAACGCGAGGGGCCGACGTCGTTTCAGCCCGAGGCCGACCCAGGACGTTGCGGCCGGTCTCAACAGATCTCACTACTTGACTGATCTTTCGATCTACACAGATCAGTCAGAGGTTTGGTGCACCAACGCGCCCGGGTGAAAGACCTGGCTGCGCAGCGGTTATGCCAGCCGTACCCCGGGTCCTCCAGCTGATCGTCCGCTGGGGGACCCGGTCCCAAACATATGCCCTGAGTGGTCCGCGGGTGCAGCTGCGCAGGCACTCCGGTAATTTGGCTCCGGTAATTTCTACGCCTGGACGCCACGGCATTAGAAAATCTCCAATGCCGGGATGGTTCGCTGGATCCTAGAGTTCAATCACTGGCCGACATACTTTGGAGGTTGCCTCGTCAACTTTCCAAGCATGGCAGGCCCCGTGGAACACATGACGGTTCGGGAGAAACATTGCAAAACGATACTGCAGACCGGTCTGGGGCCTATTGGTCATCCTCTGTCAGTCAAGTCACCGATACGAATGTTTATGTTCGCGGCTATGACCTTGAGGACCTCATCGGGCAAATCCCCTTCACGGCCGCCATATTTCTCGTGATCCGTGGTCGGATCCCCTCGGACCATGAGATACGGGCGCTGGACGCAGTCCTCAGCGGAATCCTCGATTATGGTCTTGAAAAGCCCGGGACAGTGGCCGCGCGCTTTGCCGTCTCCGCCAATCCAAGTATGGCTATCGGCATGTCGGCTGCGTGTTTATCTGTCGGGAAGCACACGCTGGCGACTGAGGACAGCGGCCGCTTCATCCTCGCTACGCATGCCGAGTTTCTGCGATCCGGCCTCACACTCGAAGCTTTCGCTGAGGCAAAGGTAAATTTCATGCGGGAAGCAAAGGAACGCATTCCAGGCCTGGGGCACCCTGTTTTTAAGGTTGTTGATCCTCGCGCCCAACGGCTCCGGTCGATTGCTCTTCAGGAAGGTTTGTGGGATCAAGCGGCTGAAGTGTACGAGGCAGTACACAGGGCCTTCACGAAACTCCCAGGCAAGTCAGACATTCCAATAAATGACGTCGGTGTTATGGCCGCGATACTGCTGGGGCTTGGCTTTACACCCGAAGAAGGGACAGGTGTTGCCCTGCTCTCAACCCTCCCTGGGGTTATCGCACACGTATCTGAAGAACTCTCCGGAGGGAAGCCAATCCGAATCGTCCCGAGAGATTTAGCATCCTATAAGGGGATAACTGGCCGGGATTTTGACGCGGACCGACTCGAAGCGGGCTGGGGCCTTCGGGGTCTTAGGCGGTAACCGAACAGGAGTTGAAGATGAATGCAGGAGCCGAACATCGTCTGATCCCTTCAGCAACCCGATTCTTTGAGGATCTCCAAACCGGAGATTCGTGGTCGTCTCACGGGCGAACGATTACAGAGACGGACCTGGTCACCTTCGCGACATGGTCGGGGGACATGCACCCCCTGCACACGAACCAGGAGTATGCCCGTGGTACTCAGTTTGGAGAACGGGTTTTCCACGGTCCAGGAACACTTGCGATCGCTTTTGGCCTGGAAATGGGAATGGGCTGGAAGGATCGTTCGGCCATAGCATTTCTGGGCATTCATGACTGGAACCTCATTGCACCTGTACGCATTGGCGACACCATTGCCGTACGGGAAGAAGTAGTAGAGCTCCGACCTTCCACGACCAAGCCGGACCGGGGCATTGTGAAAACCAGACTTCAGATACTCAATCAGCGAGGTGAAGTCTGCCAAGAAGGATTCTGGGTTGTGCTGCTGTATCGATCAGCAGCGTACACGCCATGAAGACGGAGGAATCGATGAGCGGTACTGCTGCTGAGGAAGTGAACTCAACAAAACCACCGGCTCCGCGGCCTGCGGTAAGCGTGGTTCTGATGCGGGATTCTCCGCATGGAGTTGAAGTGTTTGTCCAATGCAGGGCCCTAACCATGGACTTCGCTGCTGGCGTGGTCGCATTTCCAGGAGGCAGGGTCGACGCTGTTGACTCCTTGCCTTCGGCGCTCAGCCGAAAGCTATTGGACGCTCAGGCACTGGCCTGGAGCCGGACCAGCGTTGGGGCCAAAGTAGCGACGGCGCGTTACACTACCGCTTGCCTCTTATCTGCCGCCGTGCGTGAAGTGGCAGAAGAATGCGGAGTTGTCTTGCAACCCGAAGCTCTTATCCCATGGGCAAACTGGATCACACCTGAAGGCTTTCCCAAACGTTTCGATACCTTCTTCTTTGTCACTGCCATTGGACCTGAACTTGAGCCTAAGCATGTCACCACGGAGGCAACGTTGTCGCAATGGATGCCGGTCCGAAAGCTCCAGATAGACGAAGCCGCCGGAAGACTTAAGCTCCTGCCCCCAACGCTGGCCATTCTCGACGAATTCGCGGAATTGGATACCATCGAGCAAGTGCTTTCGGTGAAACGGCCAATTGAGCCGGTGTGCCTGCGCCTTGATGAAATAGAGGGGTTCCATCGCCAGCGACAACAGATCGCGGGGGATACCGGGAAGCGGCCTTGATAGAGCTTCGCTCGGCCATCACGCTGCTAATCCGGTGATGCGCTCATGCCGCATGGGCCAACCCACTACCAAGACTTTCACCAGAGTTTGTGTGAGGGGATTGGTGCAATTCCAGTGGCGTCGCTGGAGGAGTCGTCATAGCGTGGCGCATGGGCCGCAGAACGGATGAAACTGTCATTTGTACAAAGGAGTAGGCATGGTCGACGTTGGTGATCCACATGCCCCGATGACCGGATACTCGCCAGACCACGCCAAGGTTGCTGCGGGCAGACGTGCTCTTTCCGGGAGATGGTCTTCTCCAACTGGACAGGTTTGTCACCTTAAGATTTTTGTCAATACTGCATATCTCGACGTGCGTGCCTGTCTTTGTCGGGACCGAAACTGGAGCCGATAACGCTATGACCCAAGATGTCCTCTCCACCCCGGGCCATGCACCGGTCCTTGCCCGGCTGGAAGCGGCGGGCTTGATTGCTGAAGTAACGGGCCACCGCATTGCCGCATATTCCTATGACGCGTCCAATTACAGGGTTCCGCCTGTTGCCGTAGTCTTCCCACGAAGCAGCCAGGACGTTGTCGCTGCAGTAGCCGCATGTCGGGAAACCGGTACACCGCTGGTGAGCCGGGGCGGCGGGACATCCATGGCCGGCAACGCCATCGGACCCGGCATTGTTTTGGACTTCTCCCGTTACATGAACCGCATCATCAGCGTCGATGAGGCGAGCAAAACCGCCGACGTCGGCCCCGGCGTCGTCCTCTCCCACCTCACCCTTGAAACCGAGAGGGTCACGGGCGGGAGACTCACGTTCGCCCCGGATCCTTCGTCAAAGAACCGCGCGACCATCGGCGGCTCTCTCGGGAATGACGCTTGCGGTAATCACTCCGTGCGCTACGGCCGCACCTCTGACCATGTACTGGAGATCGACGTTGTCACGTCCGATGGTGCACAGTTGACCGCCGCGGCGACCGGACTGCGCGCAACTGACCCGGCTGACACGTTCTCGGTCTCCCGCGCCTTCGAGCTGGGGGAGGACCTCAAACAACTCGCCCAGGACAACCTGGCAAGTTTCAGGGTTGAGCTCGGCCGCATCCAACGGCAGGTCTCCGGGTACCATTTGGCGAACCTCCTGCCCGAAAATGGTTTCAACGTGGCCCGAGCCCTCGTGGGCACCGAGGGTACCTGCGCGATCGTCGTCCGAGCCCGCATGAAACTCGTCCCCAAAGCACCCAGCGCGCTCCTCGTGTGCCTCGGGTACGCCGACGTCGTTGACGCAGCCAGGGATATCGAAACCATCTTGGAATTTTCCCCCGCCGCCGTCGAGGGCATCGACGAGGCCATCGTGGATACGATGAAGCTGCGCCGCGGACCCGATTCAGTCCTCGGCCTGCCCGAAGGCAAGGCCTTCCTCTATGTGGACTTGGACGGGGACAACCCTGAGCAGGTAGAGGGGGAAGCGGAACGGCTCCTCGAACGGCTGGCGGCAAACGGGCGGATGGTGGACGGGCGCGCGGTTCCAGACCTCGTGCAGCGCGCCACCCTCTGGCGGGTCCGGGAAGACGGGGCGGGACTTTCCTCCCGGCCGGCAAGCGGCGGGGAATCACAGGCAGGTTGGGAAGACTCAGCTGTTGCCCCGCAGAACCTGGCGGCATACCTGTCCGAATTCCGTGACCTTTTAACTGAGTTCGGGTTGACCGGAATTATGTACGGGCACTTTGGTGCAGGCTGCATGCACATCCGCATCACTTATGACCTGCGTAGCGAGGAGGGCCGCGCCGTCTTCCGCAAGTTCACCCAGACCGCAGCTGACCTCGTAGTGCGGCACGGCGGCTCACTCTCTGGTGAGCATGGCGACGGACGGGCCCGGTCAGAGTTTCTGCCGGTCATGTATTCCCCAAAAATGATTAGAGCGTTTGAAACCTATCGTGGACTTTGGGACCCTGCCAGCATCCTGAACCCAGGATCCATGACAGATGCGGACCCCATCGATGCCAACTTGGCGCACGAAGGTATTCCCCAGCGAGAGTGGCGAACCCACTTTGAACTCCGTCCGGTCGAAGCCGCGGCGGCCGGGGCTGACCCGTGGGTTCACGCCGTCCAGGCCTGCATTGGCGTTGGCAGGTGCCGGTCCGATGCCGGAGGCGTCATGTGCCCGAGCTACCGGGCCACCGGGGACGAAAAGGATTCAACGCGCGGCCGTTCCCGTGCCCTGCAGGACATGGTTCGCGGTGCCAAAAGCATCGACGAAGGCTGGAAATCCGAGGACGTTCGGGAAACGCTGGACCTCTGCCTCGCCTGCAAAGCCTGCTCCAACGATTGCCCCGCCGGGGTGGACATGGCCACGTACAAGTCGGAGTTCTTTTCCCACTACTACGAGGGCAAGCTCCGCCCCATGTCGCACTTCTCGCTCGGCTGGTTGCCGCGCTGGCTGAAACTGACCATTCTGATCAGCCCGCTGGTGAACCTGGTCCTGGCCAGCCCGCTGGGCAAGGTTGTGGCCGCAGCAGGCGGGCTGACGACGCACCGGAAAATGCCGAAGTTTGCCTCCCGCGCGATGCTCCGCAAAGAGCTGGCGCCCTACGCCAATCCATCGTCCCCGGCAGATGCTGTCCTGTTCGTCGACTCGTTCACCAAGGGCTTCAGGCCCGAAGTGGCCGGCGCTGCCGCCCGGGTCATGGAAAGCACCGGACGGACGGTCGGCTGCGAATCCGATGCCTGCTGCGGCCTGACCTGGATCTCCACCGGCCAGCTGGGCACCGCCAAGAAACTCATGGGCAAAGCGGTAGCGAAGCTCGACGACGGGACCGATACCCCCATCGTGGTGATTGAACCGAGCTGCGCCGCAGCATTGAAAAAGGACGCACCCGAACTTCTCGGCACCGACGCGGCCGAACGCGTCTCTTACAGGATCCGCAGCTTCGCCGAGGCCGTGAAGGAATGGGTCGACGGCGGCTGGACACCACCTGCCGTACCGACGGACGTCACCGTGCAAACCCACTGCCACGAATACTCAACCTTCGGGGCCGCCATCCAACGCAAAGCATTGGCCGCCCTCGGCGTCGCAAACGTCAACGAAGCGACCGGCTGCTGCGGAGTCGCCGGGAACTTCGGCTTCGAAGCCAACCACTTCGACATCTCCATGAAGGTGGCCCAACAGGCGCTCGCCCCTGCACTGAAAAACACGAGTGACGAGACACCCGTCCTGGCGGACGGTTTCAGCTGCGCCATGCAGGTCAAGCAGCTGGACCCGGACCGCAGGAGCCTGCATTTAGCGGAACTGCTTGACCAACGCACGCCAGGAAGTGAAATGCAGTGAAGAACTTAGAGCCTGCGACAAGCTTTCCGGCCGCAGTCGAACACCACGCACCGGGCTTGCCGCTCTTTTTCGACCCTTTGGTGGAGCTGACGACACACCGCCCATCCTGGACCCCGCAATCTGAACTTGCCGACCCTAAGAAGTCAGCTTCGCGACGCGGACGACCTCGGGACCGGTCCCGCGACAGGTCAACTGACAGAAGTGCGATGCTCGACATGGTCGTCCATGACCTGCATGCCCTTGGTGTCCGGCTCAACAGCAGCAGTGCCCTTTCGTCCGAGCACTCGTACTACCTTCAGACCGTGCGCACGGAGATCCCTCCCCTTAGCTGCCGCGGCGAGGCCTCAGGCGCAATCTAGCGCAAGGCCATCCTCGTCGCGGAGTTCGTGTTACCCGGCCACCCTTCAATGAAGATCTCAAGAAAAGGCCCCACGTAATGCAAAACGCACAAAAGCCCTCAGGAATGCCCGCCCATCGCTACACGCCGTTCCAGGACCAGATCAAGGTGGAACTGCCAGACCGCACCTGGCCGGACAAAATTATCGCGAAGGCGCCCCGATGGTGCGCGGTGGACCTGCGCGACGGCAACCAGTCTCTGATCGATCCCATGAGCCCGGCGCGCAAGATGAAGATGTTCGACCTGCTGGTCCGCATGGGCTACAAGGAGATCGAGCTCGGGTTCCCGTCCGCCTCCCAGACCGATTTCGATTTCGTCCGGCAGCTTATCGAGGGCAACCATATCCCGGACGATGTGACCATCCAGGTCCTGACTCAGGCCCGCGAACACCTGATTGAGCGGACCTACGAATCCTTGGTGGGCGCCAAGCAGGCGATCGTCCATCTTTACAACGCCACCTCGGTATTGCAGCGCCGCGTGGTGTTTAACCAAGACGAGGACGGAATTTTGGATATCGCCCTCCAAGGCGCCCGGCTCTGCAAAAAGTACGAAGAAACGCTCGTTGACACGCATATCATCTATGAGTACTCCCCGGAATCCTTCACGGGCACGGAACTGGAGTATGCAGTGCGGGTGTGCAATGCCGTGGCCGATGTTTTTGAAGCTTCCGCTGATCGGCAGGTCATCATTAACCTGCCCGCAACCGTGGAAATGGCTACTCCCAACGTTTACGCCGATTCGATCGAGTGGATGAGCCGTCATCTGCACCCCCGGGAGGGCATCATCCTGTCCATGCACCCACACAACGACCGCGGAACGGGCGTCGCTGCCGCGGAACTGGGGTACATGGCTGGCGCAGAGCGGATCGAAGGCTGTCTCTTCGGCAACGGCGAGCGGACCGGAAACGTGGACCTTGTCACCCTGGGCCTGAACCTTTTCGTCCAGGGCATCGATCCCATGATTGACTTCTCCAATATCGACGAGGTCCGCCGCACGGTGGAGTACTGCAACCAGCTGCCCGTCCCGGAGCGTTCGCCCTACGGTGGCGATCTCGTCTTCACAGCGTTCTCCGGATCACACCAAGACGCCATCAAGAAGGGCTTCGAAGCACTCGAACGGGACGCGGCCGCTGCCGGTAAACACGTTTCCGACTTCACTTGGCAGGTGCCGTATCTGCCCATCGACCCCAAGGACCTGGGCCGCACCTATGAAGCAGTCATCAGGGTCAATTCCCAGTCCGGCAAGGGCGGAGTGGCCTACCTGCTTAAGACCGAACACAGCCTGGATCTGCCGCGACGTGCCCAGATCGAGTTCTCGGGCGTCATCCAGCGACGCACTGACACGGTGGGCGGGGAAGTCAGCGGCGCTCAGCTTTGGCAGATCTTCCAGGACGAATATCTGCCCTCCCGCGAGGCTGACGGGCAGTGGGGCCGCTACTCCTTGGGCGGGGTCAAGACAGAAACAGATGCCGACGGCGGCATGACGCTTCACGCCTCACTCACCGTGGACGGCGTGCAGGTTCAGCGCACCGGCACCGGCAACGGCCCAATCGCTGCCCTGCTGAGCATCCTCCAGCAGGATGGTGTGGACCTCAGGGTGCTGGACTACAGCGAGCACGCCCTCTCAGAGGGCGGTAGCGCGATGGCTTCAGCCTACGTCGAGTGTGCAGTGGGGGAGCGCGTGCTGTGGGGCGTCGGCATCGACGCCAACACAAGCACGGCGGCTCTCAAGGCTGTCATTTCCGCCGTGAATCGAGCCATCCGCGACGCTCAGGCCTGATCACGGCAGTCGCTTGACCGCCTCGCGGGATTCTGGACACGGCTGGACGCCCGACCAGTCGTGTCCGGAATCCTCAAGCTCGGTTGCCGCACGAGGACAGCGTTGCGATCGCTTTCTTTCTGGGCGAGAAGTCGATACGCGCCCTGCCAGAGAGGCTCTTTTGGTATCTTCGCATGAAAGAGCAAGCAGGTTGATCAAGTCGGTTGTATATCGCGGGAATTGGAACGGCTGCAGCTTGTGACGCGCGTACCCGATGACGTGGACCGTCGCCGGGTCTGGATCGAACTTACGCGGGAGGGTGGCGAAAAACTTTCTCAGGAGGTGTTTGTTGGGTACGGCTGGCTGGATCGGACAGTCAGCGAGCGCTTGACGCCGGAAGACCGCAGGGTGCTCGAGGCAGTCATTCCCGTTCTCAGAAAGCTGGCGTCCGAGGCGAGCCGCGACTGAATCCTGGTACCCGATGCTCAGCTGAGAGAGGTCCGCCTCGGGCCTTGGGCATGCGCGGGTCCAAATCTCGTGCAACAAACTGCACTAATATCATAGTTGCCTGGCAAGTATTATATGCCCACGGTGGCGAGAGGGTAACGCAAGGTAGGCGGTCGTCCTCCCGGGCACGCCCCGCCGCACAAGTCGCCCACCAGGTATCCCCGTGACCTCGCGATGCCCTTCTGTAGAGCCGATCTGACGCCGTCGGACCGCCACTACTGACTCCCTCGACTAAGGAATGACATATGACAAACCCGACTCGCACGGAAGCTCAATCCGGAGATCCGGATGCCAAGCCCCTCGGCGGGCTCTCGCACTATGTGCAATTGACAGAAGTCCGACTGCCTGGAGCGGGCAACTTCGCACTGATCACTGTGACCGGTGGTGACGGTAAGCCCGCCACCTTTAGCCCTGAATCGCTGCAGGCGCTCCACGAGATGCTTGCGGAAGTCGCGAAGCGAGTCGACTCAGGACGTGTGGCTGGCGTTGGTATCACCGGCCAGAATCGCTTTTTTGTGGCCGGCGCAGACCTAAAGTCTCTGAAATGCGTGGAGGACCTGGAGTCGGCCCGAGCTGCTGCACGTCAAGGACATCAGGTGTTTGGCGCACTCGCGGCAATAACAGTTCCAACTTTCGCCTTCATCAATGGCGCGGCCATAGGCGGCGGGCTGGAAGTCGCGTTGGCAGCGCGCTACCGTACAATTTCATCGGACGCGAAGGGGATCTCCCTGCCTGAGGCCTACCTCGGCCTGGTGCCCGGCTGGGGCGGAGTGTACCGACTTCCGCGCCTCATCGGGCCCGCCAATGCCGTGAAGGTGATGATCGAGAACCCGCTGGCTAACAACAAGGTTCTTGACGGCAAGTCAGCGCACGAGCTTGGTATTGCAGACGCTATATTCGACAGTCCCGATTTCCTGAGCCGGTCCCTGGCCTGGGCGGACCGGATTATGACCGATGCTGCACACCGGGAAGAACTTGACCAGCGGCGGGCTTCGATTGCCGGCTCTTCCAAGGAAGAGTGGGAGGCGGCCGTGGCTGCTGGTCGGGCCATCGTTGAGTCCAAGACCTCCAATGCCGCACCTGCCCCTGCTCGTCTGCTGGATCTGCTCGAACTGGGCAGGAGCCTCGACCAAGCACAATCTGCGGATTTGGAAGTCAACGCACTCGGCGAACTGATCCTGACACCGCAGTTCAAGGATTCCGTGTACGCCTTTCTTGAACTTCTACAGCGGAGAGCCAAGAATCCGTCGGGCGCGCCTGATCCGGCGCTGGCCCGCCCGATCAACAAGGTCGGAGTTGTCGGCGCGGGCCTGATGGCCGGGCAGTTGGCCCTGCTGTTTGCCCGGCAGCTGCAGGTGCCCGTTGTTATGACGGACATCGACCAAGGCCGCGTGGATCAGGGTGTTAGTCACGTCCACGCACAGGTGGACAAACTGTACACCCGGAAACGCATCTCCCTGGATGACGCCGATCGCCTTAAGGCCCTTATTAGCGGCTCGGTGTCCACGGCCGCCTTTACCGACGCTGACTTCGTTATCGAGGCGGTCTTCGAAGAACTCTCCGTCAAGAAGCAGGTCCTCTCAGAAGTTGAGTCCGTTGTTACCGAAAATTGCATTCTAGCCACCAACACCTCCTCGCTGCTGGTGACGGAGATGGCGGCAGACCTCCTGCACCCGGAACGGGTCATCGGATTTCACTTTTTCAATCCGGTGGCCGCTATGCCGTTGCTGGAGATCGTGCGGACCTCCAAGACCAGCGACGAAGTTCTGGCCACAGCGTTTGTCCTCGGCAGGGCGCTGAAGAAGACTGCGGTACTCGTCCTTGATGCGCCGGCCTTCGTTGTCAACCGCGTGCTGCTGCGTTCGGTGGCGGAGGTTCTGAAGGCCTTTGACGAGGGGACCCCTGCCGAGATCGCAGACGAAGCACTCAAGCCCATGGGCCTGCCAATGACCCCGTTCAGGCTGTTGGCCATGATCGGTCTTCCAGTCGCACAGCATGTCGTCGAATCTCTCCATAACGCCTTCGGCGACCGGTTCCCCGTATCTACCAATCTTCAAAGACTCATCGACCACGGCATCACCACGCTCTGGACCGCTGAACACGATGGCAGCCGGTATATCCCGCAGTCCACCATTGGCCTCCTGGAATTCGCTCACTGCCCGGCCGCCTCGGAACAATTGCTCGAACGAGTTCAGGACGCCTTGGCAGAAGAAATCGGGCTTTTGCTTGAAGAGGGAGTGGTCGCTTCCGCGGAGGACGTGGACCTGTGCATGATGGCCGGTGCCGGCTGGCCGCTGCACCTGGGCGGCATTACCCCTTACCTGGACCGAACAGGCGCCTCCGAGAGAGTCAACGACAAGCCCTTTCACTTGAATAAAACGGTAGGCCCTAACGCAGAGCCAATCTAGCCGTTGGGCTGAGGCGCCTAGATACTGCCGCTGAGGTGCTAAATTTACGTTTAATTGATAACCGACAAACAAGTTCTTGATTGCTGACCAGTAAGTTGTTAGGCTACAAGGGCGTTCAGAGGAGTTAGACGTGGATAAAGGGCAAGTAGTCGAAGAAGCGACCGGATGGCTCTCACACAATGGGGCCGTCCCTAACAAGACCGAGCTGCAGCGACCAGCAGCCGCCCGGGGGAGTAACCGCCCAGCAGGCAGGGAAGAGCAGGCGTCGGCGCCGAGGCGTCGCACGCAGCAAGAGCGGCGGGAGGAAGCCGAGACCCGGCTTCTTGCCGCCGCGCGCACCCTACTTTCGCGCAAAGGCTGGGTGGGAATGACCCTGGCAGAAGTCGGCCAGACGGCGGGTTACAGCCGGGGACAGGCCGCTCACCACTTCGGCAGCAAGGGCGCACTGTTACGGGCCCTGACCCTGCACATCAATCGGTCTTTCGCCCAGGAGATGCAGTCTGCGCCCACGCCGCCCGCTGGTTTGCAAGCGGTACTCGGCTATGTCCGCGTCTACCTGGGCCGAAGCGATCCTAAGTGGACGAACACCCGCACGCTCCTGCTGCTGCTGGCGGAGTCCCTGCTTGAGAACTCGGAGACGGCCGAAGTTGTAGCCGTATACAACCGTGAGATGTTTGCGTGGCTGGAGGACAACCTGCGCATAGGAATTGCCCAGGGTGAGGTGCGTGGAGATATCGATCCAGCAATCGGGGCGGAGTTCGTGGTGGGCGCTCTTCGTGGCCTTGCATCCCAGCGTCTCATACAAGGATCTGCAGCAGACATACGTGGAATCAGGGATCAGGTAGTGCAATTGGTCGAACACACGTTCGCGGCACCCAGCGATCGAGAAAAGAAGGAAGGAGCAAACGATGGATGATGAAACTCGAGAGATGCTCCATGAAACGGCGACGAGCATTTTCGCTGAGGGGCCCCCTGACCTTTGGGAGGTTTTGCAAAGCGTAGGAATTGATAAGGCCTTGGTGCCTGAGAGTAAGGGCGGTGTCGGCGTAAGCTGGGCAATTGCCTGCGAGCTTTTGGGGATCGCTGGAAAGCATGCCGCTCCCGTGCCGATGGCCGAGGCCATGATTGGGCATTGGCTCCTGGACATTGCAGGCGTTGAAGGCGCAAAGCTGCCGACAATCGCCTTTTCTCCGCCTTTGGAACCGGTTCGGCTCAGCCGCTCTGGCAATGAGTGGCACGTCGACGGCGCTCTCGTGCGCGTGCCTTGGGGCAGCTCCTGCACGCACGTCGCCTTCATGAGTGAGGGCCCGGCTGCCCAGCTGATCGTAGTTGCCCGCGATTCATCCGGCGTCTCGATTAAAGCCGGGCAGAACTTGGCAGGGGAGCCTCGGGATGACATGACGCTCGAAAGCGTCGCCCCGCTTGCCGTGGTGCCTGTGCCGTTTGAGTCCAATTCGCTGCTGGCAATCTCTGCAGTCATGCGTAGTGCACTGATGGCGGGTGCCATCGAACGCGCCTTGGAGCTAACCGTGGATTACGCGAATATGCGGGTCCAATTCGGCCGGCCGATTGGCAAGTTTCAGGCGGTTCAGCAGAACATTGCCGTACTCGCCACGCAGGCAGCAGCCGCGCGCGCAGCGACCGAAGCCGGCAGCGAGGCGATTGATGACTGGATCCTTGGGGTGGAGGAGTCACTCATGCGCAGCGTTGCAGTGGCCAGTGCGAAGATCCGTACGGGGGAAGCCGCCGGCGAAGCCGCTGCCATCTCACACCAGGTCTTCGGCGCGATCGGCTTCACTGAGGAGCATGAACTGCACCGCTTCACGAAACGGCTCTGGTCCTGGCGCGACGAATACGGCAGCGAAGCGGTCTGGGCTGACGTACTTGGGGAAAGCATTCTGTGCAATGAATCGGAGAAGACCCTCTGGCGCACCCTTGCGCCGACGAGGAGCAGCCTCGACATAGGAGCGACGCGATGAGCAACCTGTCCTTTCCGCGACCGCGGCAGTCGGAGGTCGGCGAGCGTCTGCGAGCGGAAGTACGCGAGTTCCTCGACGATTTTGATTGGCGGGGAGACCCACAGGCAGCCAGCGTTTTTGGTGGCTACGATCCTGAATTCAGTGAAGCGCTTGGAGCGCGCGGATGGATCGGGATGGGCTTTCCCCAGCGCTATGGCGGTGGCGGCTACGGCCTCGTGGAACGCTATGTGGTTATGGAGGAACTGCTCGCCGCCCGGGCTCCGATCACAGCACACTCTGTAGCCGACCGGCAGAGCGGCCAACTGCTGCTCCGGTTCGGCAGTGAAAGCCAGCGCGAAGAAATCCTGCCACACATCGCCGCCGGCAAGTCCTACTTCTGTATCGGAATGAGCGAGCCGGACTCCGGGTCGGATTTGGCTTCTGTACGCACCCGCGCCACGAAGGTGGACGGAGGCTGGCTCGTAAACGGGGCGAAGATCTGGACCACGAATGCTCACCGCAGCCACTATATGATCCTGCTTTGCCGCACCTCGCCGGCAAGCCAGGAGCGCCACGCGGGCCTGAGCCAATTCCTGGTCGACATGAAGACTCCCGGAATCGTGTGCAGGCAGATCGAAAACATCGCTGGAGGGCAGGAGTTCAATGAAGTGCACCTGCAGGATGCGTTTCTCCCCGACGAGGCGCTCATCGGCGTCGAAGGTGATGGATGGAAACAGGTGACGAGTGAGTTGGCGTTTGAACGCAGCGGGCCGGAGCGTTTCCTGTCGCATCTCAGTGTCTTGGAAGAATTCGTTCGTGTATTGAAGAGTCAACCGTCGGCTGTGGGAGCTAGAGCCCTCGGGCGCTTGGTGGCCCACCTCACCACGCTGCGGCGGATGTCGCGCAGTGTGGCTACTATGATCGCCGATGGTCAGGATGCCGCACTGCACGCCGCGCTGGTAAAAGACCTGGGCACCTGCTTCGAGCAGGAGATTCCCGAAATCTTGCGGCTCGCGTTGCAAGCCGAGCCCGATCCCAACGCCTCCGACGCGTATCGGGCTGCCCTGGCTCATGTGGTCTTGAATGCGCCTTCCTCCACGATCCGCGGCGGAACCAAAGAGGTGCTGCGTGGCATCGTCGCGAAGGGGTTGGGACTGCGGTGAGAGGTGGCCTTGCGACGGGGCCGGGCCTATTCAGCCGCCGCGCTTCTTTCGCTGTCCCATGCGAAGTAGGTTCCGCCGTCAACCCACTCGATGTCAGATAGACAACAGCTACGCATGACGGCGTCAATGGAATGCCGGGGCACATTCATCGTAGTTAGATTAGAAGGGCAAAACGAATGTCAATAGAGCTGTCAACGGAGACGGACGAACTTCAACTGCAGCAGAGCGGGCACGTTCTGTGGCTCACCCTTAACCGGCCGCAGGCATTGAATGCGCTCACCGCGTCCCTGGTGGATGATCTGACCCGGATCATAGTGGACGCCGAGGAAGATCCAGAGGTGCGGGCCATTGTCCTCACTGGTACGGGTAGGGCTTTCTGTGCGGGCGCGGATCTGAAGGACAGTGCAAAGCGCAGTCCCGAAAGTGGTGCCCGATTTGTAAAGAAAATAGGTGAACTCACAAATTTGATCGAGGCGTGCACGAAACCTGTGATCGCGGCGATTAACGGTATTGCTATCGCTGGTGGTTTGGAATTGGTGTTGGCCTGCGATGTTGTTATCGCGGCGGAGTCGGCGGTCCTCGGGGACGCTCATTCGAATTACGCGATGTTCCCAGGGGCGGGCGCAACAGTGCGTTTGCCCCGGAAGATCGGTCTTAACAATGCCAAGTACTTGATGTTCACGGGCGATATGCCCGCGGCCCGCGAGTGGCTGGCGATGGGCCTGGTGAGCCAAGTGGTCCCGGACGACGGCCTCAACGACGCGGTGTCGGCTCTGGCCAGCAAGCTCGCCGCTAAGAGCCCCGTGGGGTTGGCAAAAATGAAGCAGGCCCTGAATGACTCATTGGATCAGCCCGCACACATCGGACTGCGTTACGAACGTGCGTTGGTAAACCTATATAGCCACTCTGCCGACCGTGTCGAGGGGCTGGCTGCCTTCCGGGAAAAACGCCCACCGCGCTTCCAGGGCAAATAGTCGGTGATACGTCCCGGGCCGTGCCCCATCACATGCGTAATGATGATTTGAGGAATTAGATCTATGGAAAAAATCGACAAAGGACCATTGTCAGGCATACGAGTAATTGATGTGGGCACCATGGTCGCCGGGCCGGTCGCTGCAACCCTGATGGCCGATTTCGGCGCTGAGGTGATCAAGGTCGAGCAACCGGGCAAGGGCGACACTTTGCGTCATATCGGCCCTACCTTGGGCGAGGGTGAGAGCTTGTGGTGGAACGTCGAAGGGCGCAACAAGAAATCGATCACACTCGATTTACGTCAGCCTGAGGGGCAAAGGATCCTGAAGGAGTTAGTGAAGAGCGCCGATGTCTTGGTGGAGAATTTTCGTCCCGGAACTTTGGAACGCTGGAACCTTGCCTGGAAGGATTTAGAGCAGGTGAACCCTGGGCTGGTGATGCTCAGCGTCTCCGGGTATGGACAAACCGGCCCCTACGCGCCCCGAGCAGGTTATGACCGGATGGGCCTGGCGCTGGGCGGGGTGTTGAACGCCACGGGATACCCTGACCGGGCTCCGGTGAAGGTCGGCGTTGCCATTGCTGACTATCAGACGGCGGTCCTTGCAGCCTTCGGGACCATGGTGGCTCTCTACAACAGGGACGTCAGTGGCGGCAAGGGTCAGCAGATCGACCTTTCGCTGTATGAAACGGTCTTCCGATTTACTGATGTCATGGTGACCGCGTACGAGAAGTTCGGCCAGACACGGGAGCGCACGGGGAACCTGCATTTCGCGGCAGCGCCGGGGGACCACTTCGAAACGATCGATGGGCGCCATATTGTCCTGACGGTATCCTCGGACCGTATGTTCCGCCGCCTGTGCGAAGCAATACCGGAACTGGTCGGTGATGAGCGATTCGCCACGCATGCGGATCGCATCGCCAATATCGAGGAGATAAATCGACTCGTTGGTGTGTGGATCAAGTCTTTGCCGGTTCCGGAACTGTGCCGAATCCTCGATGATAAGGGCCTAGCCTACTCCCTCATTTACTCTATCGAGGATATCGTTGCCGACCCCCAGTACCTGGCGAGGGGCACTATTGCCACTGTGGAGAATCCAAGGGTCGGTCCGCTGAAAATGCCGGCACCGCAGCCCAGGTTCAGTGGGACCCCGGCGCCTATGATGCGGCCAGCACCTGGGCTGGGCTTCGACACGGACGAGGTTTTGGGCGAATTGGGACTCTCTGCCGACCAGATCGCGGGACTGCGAAAAGCAGGCACCGTCTAAGCTCCGCAAACCCCCGATATGACGAATATTGGAAAAAGACTACAACTGAAGTGGCAGACGGGCCGGTTTCGGAGAGGTGCCGGCCAGTTTCTCCAGCTTCACCTGAACGCCGATAAAGGCGATCAGGATGAGTTACTGAAAATCTATACGGTGCTAGGAGAATTGCGTTGATATCATCACGCGTCACGGCCGAAGTGCGGGACCCAGCCAGTGTTGAAGCCGCCATCGAGAGCCGCTTTTCGTGCCGGGCATTCCTTCCGGACAAGGCCGTTGCCCGAAGCGACATCCAGGAAATACTCCGCGTCGCCAGTCAAGCCGCATCCGGCACGAATACGCAACCTTGGAAGGTGTACGTGCTGCAGGGCCATGCACGGGACAACCTCGTGAACCAGGTATGCGCGGTGGACGACGCCGTCTACTCTGATCCAGGACTGGCGGAAAAGCACCGCGAGAAGGTCGACTACTACCCGGCGGAATGGGTCTCACCGTATATCGACCGGCGGCGTCAGAACGGCTGGAGTTTGTATGGCCTTCTCGGCATCGGCAGGGGAGAGAAGGACAAGATGCACGCACAGCTCCAGCGTAACTACCGCTTCTTCGACGCCCCGGTGGGGTTGATCTTTACGGTCGATAGGGTCATGGGGCGAGGATCACTCATCGATTACGGGATGTTCTTGCAGAACATCATGCTCATGGCCAGAGCGCGGGGACTGCATACTTGCCCTCAAGCGGCATGGAATTACTATGCGAAGACAATTATGCCGATCATCGGCGCTGGCGCCGACGAAACGCTGGTTTGCGGGATGTCCCTTGGCTACGCCGACGAGTCAGCGCCGGTGAACACCCTTGTTACCCCGCGGGAAACAGTGGACAGTTTCACGCAGTGGGTCTGAACTCCGCATCTTGACCCCTGACCTCTCTTGGGAGAGGGGCCTTCCCTCGTGACAAGGTGCCCCTCACGTTTGCCTTCATAGTCACACCAGCATTTATCTAAAGAGCAACGGAGAACAAAATCGTGGAGAGAATCATCGTCCTGGACGGTGCGCGCACCCCCACCGGCAGTTTCGGCGGCATTTTCAAGGATGTCCCTGGCCACGTGCTGGGGGCGACGGCCAGCAAAGCAGCCTTGGAGCGGTCCGGTGTCACCGGTGACGACATCGCCGAAGTCGTCATGGGTTGCATCGGTCAAGTGGGGGCCGATGCGTACAATGCCCGGCGGGTCGCCGTGACGGCAGGATTGCCGACACGGGTTCCGGCCTTCAACGTCAACCGGCTCTGTGGCTCGGGCCTGCAGGCCATCTGGTCGGCAGCCATGGAAATGCAGTGGAACCAGCTTGACTTCAGCTTGGCTGGCGGCAACGAATCCATGACGCGGATGCCGTACTACGACTTTGGCGCGCGCCAGGGCTACCGTCTTGGCGACCGATCGCTTAGCGACGGTACTCTCATGATGCTCACCGACCCCCTGCACGGCATCCACATGGGTGTTACCGCCGAGAATGTAGCCAGAAAATACAATGTTTCGCGCATGGAACAGGATGAGTTCGCTGTCGAATCTCAACGCCGCGCCGCTGCGCCCGAAGCCCAGGAGGCGTTCGCTGAGGAAATTACGCCAGTCAATGTCGCAGGTCGCAAGCCTTTCACAGCTGAGAAGGATGAGCACCCCAAGCCTGAGACAAGCATGGAGACCTTGGCGCGACTGCGTCCGGCCTTTGCCACTGGGGGGACCGTCACGGCCGGCAATGCATCGGGCATAAACGACGGCGCCGCCGCTGTCGTCCTGGCTCGCGAGTCTGCGGCCGCGGAGCGTGGCCTGAAGGGCTTGGTCAGTCTTGAGGCCGTTGCCACGGCTGCCATGGAACCCGAACTCATGGGCTACGCACCTACGCTGGCGCTGAGGTCCTTGTTCAATAAGACCGGCACCACCCCTAAGGATATCGGTTCGATTGAACTGAACGAGGCCTTCGCCTCACAGGCCGTCGCTGTCATCCGGGATGCCGACCTCGACCCGGCCCAGGTCAATCCCTACGGCGGAGCTATTGCCCTAGGCCATCCAGTCGGTGCCACCGGGGCGATCCTGACGCTACGTCTTGCCAAGGACATGGCACGCCGGGACCTGGAACTGGGAATCGTCACCATGTGCATCGGCGGCGGACAGGCACTAGCAGCACTCTTCCGGAGGATCTGATGCCGAAGCCAGTAACTTTAACTATTGCCGGCGGCATCGGGCACCTGCAGCTCAACCGCCCTGAGGCAGCCAACACGATAAATATGCCGTTGGCCGTGGCCCTCGAAGAGGCGGTCAGCCGCGTGGCGGAGGACGACGCGGTCAAGGCGGTCCTGCTGACCGGAAACGGCAAGCGGTTCTGTGCTGGTGGAGACATTTCCGCGTTCGCGGAGTCCTTAGACAAAGGTCCATTCCTGACTGAGCTGGCAACCACAATTGATGGGGCTGTGCAGGCTCTGGAATCACTGCAGAAGCCTGTGGTGGCGGCCGTGCACGGGGCCGTTGCCGGTGGTGGGCTTGGCATCATGCTGGCCGCCGACGTCATCATCGCAGCGGACGGTACGAGCTTTGTTTTTGCCTACCCCGCCATTGGCCTGACTCCCGACTGTGGCACCTCTGCCAGCTTGCCCCGGGCCATGGGGCTACACCGCGCACTGGCCTTTGCCCTGTCCGGACGGCCATTGAACACCAGTCAAGCGCTAGATCAGGGACTTGTTACAGAAGTCGCCGTCGACCCAATGGCCCGCGCTCAGGAGGTGGCCGCAGCTTGGGTGGCGGGTGCGCCCGGTGCGCTCGGCGATGTCCGAAGGCTCCTGCGCCAGGGCCCCGGTCTTTCGCGCGAGGAGGCAGGCACACGCGAGGCTGCGACCATCGGTGGGCGCATGGCCACCGACGAGGCTCAACTCCTCATTCCGGCATTCCTTAGTCGTTGACCCGTGGGCACTGCCGTGCTTTCTGAACGGGCAAAAGATCGCTCTTTCGGCCAGCCGTACGTTTAGTCGAGGGGCGACAACAAAATAGTTGTCGAGCAACTAGTATTCTTCGCTGATTCCCCGTAAATTGGAACATGAAAAGCGGAAGCGTTGGCCCCCCGAGGAGGGTTCTCCATGAAAGTTGTTGTGTTGGCCAAGCAGGTTCCGGACACGTGGTCTGATCGTAAGATCGACTTGCGATCCGGAATGCTGGACCGCGGTGCGTCTGAGCCGGTGCCGGACGAGATTAATGAACGGGCTCTTGAGAACGCCCTTCAGCTGAAGGATTTGCGCAAAGATACCGAAGTCGTCGTGGTCGCGATGGGGCCGGAGGACGCAGGGAAGACCCTCCGGAAGCTGTTGTCGATGGGCGCGGATTCCGCAGTTTTGGTCTCGGATGAGTCCTTGGCAGGTTCCGATATGGTGCAGACAGCGCGGGTGCTGGCTGCCGCCATCGGAAAGCTTGGAGGCGTCGATCTGGTCGTTGCCGGCAATGCGGCCACGGACGGGCGAGGAGGAATGGTCCCAGCAATGGTGGCCGAGATCCTGGGGTGGCCGGTAGTTCCGGGGTTGGATGAGCTCCTCATCGGGCCGGATGCCGTGTCGGGTTGGGCCCAGGTGGACGGCGGCGCTTTGCGATTGTCATCGCCTTTGCCAGCAGTAGTATCGGTCACTGAGAAGTCCGCTGATGCTCGGTTTCCAAATTTCAAGGGGATTATGGCGGCGAAGAAGAAGCCGTTGGCCAGCTGGTCGCTCGTTGATCTGGGGATCGCGGCCACTCCGGAAGTTGCATCGGTGATGGTCTCGGCTTCGGCCCGCCCTGCCAAGCAGGCCGGACCGAAGGTTGTTGACGACGGTACCGCGGCAACGCAGCTGGCTGAGTTTCTTGCGGCGAACCGCCTCATCTGAACACGGGCAAATCCCTCTTGATACTGAAGTTATACAGCTGAAGGAAGACACCATGGCATACACGGGAAACGTTTTGGTCCTGATTGAGACGACCCGAGAGGGGTCGCCGAAGTCCACTGCAGCTGGCCTGCTTAGGCTGGCTGCCGAGCTCGGCAAGCCCGTAGCGGTGGCGGTTACCGCCCCAGGCCGGTCGGGGGGCTTAGCCGCTGACTTGGGGGCCTTGGGTGCGGCCAACGTGTACCTGGCCGAATCGGAGAGCGCCCCCACCGAGTTGGGGTCCGCGCAGGTCGGTGCCATGGCAGACGCGGTAAAGACTTACCGGGCCGGCCTGGTGCTGATGCCGGCGACGAACGATTCAAACGCTGTGGCGGGCAGGCTCGCAATCGTGTCTGGCGGTTCCGTAGCCGCTGATGCGGTCGCGGTTCGCTTTGACGAGGAGAGCCAGGAGATCATTGCTTCCCATTCAGTGTTCGGCGGCGACTTTACGACGGAGTCGACGGTGGAAGGGGGCCTGATGGTGGTCACGGTGCGTCCGGGTTCCATTGAGGGCGGGGCCGAGGCCGTTGCATCCCCTGAGGTTACGACCGCGCACATTGCAACACCGACGGCGAGCGGGGCCAGGATCGATGAGGTTACCGAGGCTGCGGCGAAAGCAGGCAGACCCGTGTTGCGAGGGGCGAAGATTGTCGTCTCTGGCGGACGCGGCGTTGGTTCGAAGGAGGCGTTTAGCGTGGTGGAGGAACTTGCCGACGTGTTGGGCGCCGCGGTGGGTGCCTCGCGTGCTGCCGTTGATGCCGGGTACGTGCCTCAGTCCCACCAGGTGGGTCAGACCGGCGTGACGGTGACTCCGGAACTCTATGTGGCACTGGGAATCTCCGGGGCGATCCAGCACCGGGCAGGGATGCAGACTTCTAAAACGATCGTTGCTATCAACAAGGACGAGGATGCACCGATCTTCGACGTCGCCGATTACGGCATCGTCGGGGACGTGTTCACAGTGGTCCCACAGCTGATCGAAGAGATCAACAAGCGACGCAGCTGACCAATGCCGGCAGTCCGCTACCCACCCAGGACCATGCTCAGTAGTGCCGACGGAGGCCTTCCCACCGTATGAACCCGAAGTTGATATACAGATAAAGGACCGAGATCTATGACTAGCGAGCCAAACCCCAACCCGGCATCGAAACGGCGCCGCATGGCGGGATATACGCCGCTAGCCCCTGGACGAGGGGACACAGAGCCTGTGCCTGCGGAGCGCTTGGAGACGCATTTGCAGCAACAACAGCAGGGTGATTCGCTGGTTGCAGAGGGGGCCATGACGTCGCCGGAGACCAGTGATGACGGCACGGCGTTGATCGACAAAAAGCAACTTCAGGGAATGGACTTGCCAGCGGAGCGGGCTGCACAGGAATACGACCAATCGAAGTCCGCTGCCGATCCTACTCCTGCACGGAAACGCCGTATGGGCGCTCCTCCCCATACGGCCGGTGGGGAGGAGGTCGCACGCCCACCGACTGATTCTGAGGTAGGGGGCGGTTCTGGTGCCGCCCAGTCGAGTTTGTCCCCCTCGGCGGCCAAAGCGACCTCTTCGACGCGTCTCCTCGACACAAAGGGAGCCGCCTGGGGCGGCCCCGTCAGTAAGGGGAACGTGGCTGGCCTGGGATGGCGGAAGCCCGCCGTCGTTATCTCCGTATTGATGATTCTGGCTTCAGTGGTGGTGTTCAGCGCCCGCTGGCTGCGCACCCTTGAAGGTGTGCAGCAGTTCGTCATGTCTTACAGCGGTCACGCGTGGCAGCCGGATGGCGCTCCCGTCGGAATCCCGGCATGGCTGGGCTGGCAACACTTTCTCAACATGTTCTTCATCGTGCTGATCATCCGCACCGGTCTCCAGGTGCGTACGGAGCGTAAGCCTCCTGGCTACTGGACGGCGAAGAAGGACTCGTTCTTCTCCCCAAGGGGCAACAGCCCGAAAAAGGTATCCCTGTCCCAATGGCTGCACCAGGCTCTGGATGTGCTCTGGGTGGTGAACGGGATAATCTTCGTCGCTCTGCTATTTGTCAGCGGGCACTGGACGCGGATTGTACCGACGAGTTGGGACATCTTCCCAAACATGCTCTCAGCGGCAGTCCAATATGCCTCGTTGGACTGGCCGGCCGAAAACGGCTGGGTGCACTACAACGCACTGCAGGTGATGGCCTACTTCCTCACGGTGTTCATCGCCGCCCCGTTGGCGGTTCTGACGGGCGCCCGGATGTCGACTTGGTGGCCCGAACGCGCTCGGCGCCTCACGACGATATATCCGGTGGAATGGGCGCGGGCATTGCACTTTCCGGTGATGCTCTACTTCGTTGCGTTTGCGGTGGTGCATGTGTTCCTGGTGTTCTTCACCGGAGCCTTACAGAACCTAAACCACATGTACGGTTCCCGGGACGTGGTGGACTGGTGGGGCCTTGTCGTGTTTCTGATCTCGCTGTTGGTCATCGCCGCAGCCTGGTTCCTGACCAAACCGTTGTTCACCACACCCATCGCAAACCGTATGGGCAAGGTCACCAAATAGTTCAACGAGCTCCAGCCCGATGGGGTGAAGCATGGGCAGGAATCACCGCTGATCCCTGCGTGACCTGCAGGAAACAAACCGAATAACAGGCCGCTCAAAGGCCATTTCCGGTTGGGACTCCCGTTCGGAAGGCGCCCGGCCGCTGACGTCCAGAGTCACCGGCACTGTTCGACTGGTCACTCTAGGTCGGTCAGCGGGCCGGACGGAAGAGTGCGTGGGCTTGTGCGACTGGCTTGGTTTCGAAGGCCTTGTCAAGGTTCTCTCGCGGAGCAGTTTCTGAGCCACGTGGTGCCGGGTTCCGTGGAGTTGTACGCATGCTGAACAGTTCCACGTCCACGCTGCACAGGGAGCGGCCTGTATGTCGGATTCGTGCGCGTGTAGCAATCGGTCCAGTGGACGGGCGCAGAAACACCATCCGCAGGGACTGGAGATCGAAATGATCAGGAGCCGGAGTGGCCGCATGGGCAGCGAGTCCCGCCATCATGGTCATAGCCCCTCCGTGAACGGTCCCATTGCGATTCATGAACTCATCGACCGCAGGGAAGTCCGGCCCCCTAAGGAAACCTTCGGTATTCGCTGGCTTCCCGCCCTCAGGGCTCGAGGCCGGACTACGCATGCCAAGCAACCTGTCCAACGTGACGTCGGATTCGGGCCCCAAGGGCAGCGCGCCCATACGGTTGAAATGGTCAAGTGCCCCGGCGGGGGTGGGTCCGACTGTTTGAAACCAGCCAACGGCATGTACGTGCTCCCTACCGTCCGGCCCACGGAGACTGCCAAAGGATACGCCTCCCCTCGGATCTAGGAAGCCGCTTCTGGTCCAAGCCTCCAGTACTGTGCCGTCAGCAGGTAGCGGGGCCAGGAAGTTCAGTTGCAGCTCCGTCGTGACCATCCAAGTAAGGTCCGGGTTGGCGGCGCGGATAGAAGTTGCGAGAGTTTGGTCCAACAGGGAGGCGGCCGTCAACCCCGTTGGGCGCCCCTCATGGTCCAGGCACCAAACTCCAGTGACCATGGAACCGGTGCATTCGGGTACCGTGCCGTCAACGGCGCCACGCAGCCGGGTTCGCATGAGCCGCTCGACGCGCCCCGACACGGGCGCCACAGCGCCGCGGGAAGCTGGGGTGCTGGGATCGGCGGGCGGGGAGGACTTGTGCATGCCCGGAGTTGAAGGAGCCATTCCACGAACATATCGCAGTCTTCGCTTTGCCTGAATCCGTTTAGCAATCTATGGGCCGTCGAGTGTCCGGTTGGTCTCTGCCGCAAAACTTGGCAGTCGAACCTATTATGGTCCGCCCGCTCGTCAGACACTTGATTGTTGATCAGTAAGTGATATCCTGCTTGCATAGTACCGCTCTCAAGCCAGTCAGGACACTGGCAAACGAGGCAATTGGTCCACCGGGTTGCGACTAGCTCGCCGGCTCCGAGGGCCGGCAATCTAGGTTGCAAGGGCGGTCTAGAGGGCTGCCATGGTACTCACGAGGCTCGCATCGCGGATCTGTTACCTCGCTGCGTTGGCGGTGGGGCGCAATATAAGAAACCAGCGTGCAGGCTCGGAGCATTCGATGCGCAAGCTATTGAATTACACGTAAAACTAGAACTGAGGACATCAAGTGACCACACGTGATACCAATGCTTGGGAAACTGACATCGGGGAAGTCGAGAAGGACGATGTAATTATTCGGGGACACCGCCTGAGTCAATTGATCGGGAATACTTCATATTCTGAGATGATGTACCTGGTTCTTACCGGGAACCGTTCAACACCTGGTCAGGCTCGCGTTCTTGATGCTCTACTCGTCTCGGTGATGGAACACGGAATATCGCCGTCGAGTACGATCACCAGAATGCTGGCATCATACGGGGTTCCCATTCAAGTAGGGATTGCAGCAGGAGTAACCACCTTCGGGGACATCCAGGGTGGCGCCGGACAACAACTGGCATTGAAGTTGCAATCGGTTGTTCATCGAATAGCCGAAGATGGCGAGGTCACCGACGAATCGCTGCAGCGAGCCGCCAAGGAGATTGTGGCTGACAGCAGGGCAAGGCGCGCCCCTCTTGAGGGGTTTGGTCATCCGCAACACGGTGCGGATCCGCGCTTTCCTATTCTGATGGGTATCGCCAAGGAAGAAGGGGTCTTCTCCCATCACTCGGCGTTGCTGGCCCACCTGGAACACGAGCTGAGTCAAGCGGTTGGGCGCAAGATTCCAGCGAACGTCGATGGCGCGATTGCAGCTCTCATTCTTGATCTCGGGTTCACCTGGGAGACGACGCGAATATTCCTGGTCGCACCGCGGTCTGTCGGCCTTGCAGCCCACTACTTGGAGGAGGTTGCACAAGGAAACACGTGGCGGCACGTTCCTGCCGACCAGGTAAATTACACCGGCCCAAACCCATCGTAATTGGTAATCCAACAGTGATGACAATGTTCGAGTAGCAGTATTGGCGTTGCGCTGCGGTCATCTTGTATTTCTCACAATCAACTTATGTGAGGTTTTGCTGTCTGAGTTCCTGCATGTTTAGTTGAGCGACAACACAATTGCGTCGGAATTTCAGTGATCGCAGAGTGGCTCGGGACAATCTTGCTCGAGCATCAGTATTAAAGAACGATCGAATGAATGGGAGCAGGCTTATGGGTGTTCTGGATGGAAGAGTGGCGATTGTGACTGGCGCCGGACGCGGTCTCGGCCGCGAGCATGCCCTGCTGCTTGCGGCCGAGGGTGCGCGTGTGGTTGTCAATGACGTTGGGGGAGCGAGCCCGGACAATGGTCCGGCGCATGACGTGGTTGCCGAAATCATATCCGCGGGCGGCCAGGCCGTGGCTAATACTGACAGCGTCAGTGACTGGCATGGCGCGCAGCGGCTGGTCGAAACCGCCATCCGCGAATTCGGCGACCTCCATGTGGTGGTAAACAACGCGGGCATCATGAGGGATCGGACGTTGATCAACATGACCGAGGAGGAGTTTGACTCGGTGGTGGACGTCAATCTAAAGGGTACTTTCGCTGTCAGCAGGCACGCGGCTGCGTATTGGCGTAACCAATCAAAATTGGGGCTGGCCGCAGACCGGGCGATTATCAATACCTCCTCGGCCGCGGGTCTACAGCCTGGGGCAGGCCAGACGAACTACGCCGCAGCGAAGGCAGGGATCGCTGCCATGACGCAGGTCGCTTCAAAGGAGCTCAAGAGGTATGGCGTACGGGTCAACTGTATTGCGCCGGCTGCGCGGACCCACTTGACTCTGTCTACGCCGGGGCTAAGTGAACGGGTTGCGGAGCCGGAATCCGAGACGGAGTTTGACAGCTGGCACCCCGGAAATATCTCACCGCTGGTCGCGTTCCTGGCGGCCGAGCGCTGCGCCCTCTCCGGCCATATGTTCCGTGTGGTGGGTGATCTGATCGGAGTCTACGAAGGATGGCGGGTCGTAGAGACATTCGAGAACGGTAGCCGCTGGAGTGTGCCGCAGATCGAGCAGGCACTTGTCGGCGTCGCGGTCGAGCCCGTCGCCCAAGAAGCCTGAGCGTAACGCATCCTTCCATTGCCGAACGGGAGAGGCTCCGTGCCCGAGTTCGCCTGGTCACCCGGGTGTTTGCGTCCTCGCACTGGTGAGGACAGGTGCGTTTCGCCGCGGTGGGAAACTGACGACCGAGTCCGGCAAGAGTCGCCTGATTCGCTAGTCGAACTAAAAGCTTGATTGTCGACCAGTAAGTGTTAGACTAGCTGAAGGCTACTTGAGCAAACGACCCGCACTGGAGCGGAGCCTTTTCGTTTTTGTTGAGAGAGTGAATTGGAGTAACTATGACCGACCGCGTAGCGATCGCTGGAATTGGAATGACTTCTTTTGGGAAGTTTCTTGATCGATCGGTGAAGAGTCTCTCCGAGGAAGCTGTGAGAATAGCGCTGGAGGATGCCGGAATCGATGCGGACAAAGTAGACCGCGTCTACTTCGGCAACTCGGCGTCTGGAGTCATAACCGGGCAGGAGATGATTCGAGGCCAAGCCGCGCTCAGGAACACGGGCCTCATGGGCAAGCCCATAATCAATGTGGAAAACGCTTGCGCTACGGGCAGCACAGCGTTCCATCTGGCGTGGCAGACAGTGGCCAGTGGCCAGGCAGATGTTGTGCTGGCAGTGGGAGCGGAGAAGCTGAGTCATCCAGACAAGACCGTCTCAATCGCAGCGTTCGGAGGTGCGGTAGACAAGGAAGAAGAACTGCCCTCGCACGTTGGCTCCGGCAGCGGCTCCATTTTTATGGACATTTACGCAGAACGTACTCGCAGGTACATGGACGCCACGGGAACGACGCCAGCCGATTTTGCTCGAATAACCGTCAAGAGCCGTCACGCTGCGTCGCTCAACCCCTTCGCGCAGTTTCGTAAAGAGACGACGGTCGAGGAAGTGCTGGCAAGCCGGATGATCAGTGAACCGTTGACGCTTCCTATGTGCTCTGCAATCGGCGATGGAGCAGCAGCGGTGATCCTGTGTTCGGCTCGTGTGGCGTCCAAGCTCTCAAGGTTCAGGCCTGTTTGGGTAGCCAGTTCGGCGCTTGTTTCGGGCTCAGCAGATCCGACGAAGCCGAACGCTTCGTCTCGGGCTGCGAAGGTGGCTTACGAGGCAGCTTCGATTGGTCCCGAGGACGTCCATGTGGCAGAGGTTCACGACGCATCGGCCCCTGGCGAGCTAATCAATTACGAAGTCATGCAGTTCTGTGCGCCGGGGGGTGCTGCGGAACTGTTGCGCAGTGGTGCGACGGACCTTGGCGGAAGGATTTCTGTCAATCCGAGCGGTGGTTTGCTCAGCAGGGGCCACCCGATTGGTGCTACCGGAACCGCTCAAATATTCGAACTTGTCCATCAGTTGCGCGGGGAAGCGGGTGCACGGCAACGGGAGTCGGCAAAAGTCGCCGTAGCGCAGAATTCTGGCGGGCAGGTTGGCGGAGATTCTGCTGCAGCGGTGGTCTCAATCCTCGTAGCCTAATTTTCTTTCGCTGCCAGCATGCCTAATGAGCCTGGCGGCATTGGTCTAAGGTCGGGGGAACAGGGCGAATTGTCCTCATGAGGGGATGCGGCGCTGTCCGCATCCCCTTTGTGGACTGCAGTTACCTGGCTGGATTGGTCGTTGTACTCCCGTAGCACTGAAGGATCCCTGCCGGTTGAGCGGCCGGCGCCGTTGGCTCAGAAGCGTTGACGCGCTCAATCAACTTCAAGCTGAGTGGCTGGGATATCGCCCGGTCCACCTGGTTTGATGCCCACACAAGGCTGGGCGGAACTGCGTCGAAGATGTCCTCGTCATGAGCGGATATGAAAGCGTCCGTATCGTTACCGCAACAGTGTCGGGGGCGCTGGTTCCCGAACTACAGCGGAAAATCGAGCGACATACGTGAACGCGACCAGGAACTAGCGACGATTTCGCTTCTCGGCCTCCCTTGCCACCAGGGCGCTGTTCACCGCGTAGCGCGGCACTAAGTGTCTAGGATCCCGGTTTCGAATGCGAGGTGTTAGGTTGGCCCTTCAACGCAGCGTGAGATTATGAATTCCACCTGCTCATCCTCCCGCAGGCTAATACAGGAGACCTTAACGTTGTCAGCGATGGTCGAAAAGTGAGCCGTTTTGCGGGCTGAAAAGTGAGCCACTTTGACGCTGGTTATTCTGCCGTATTTTCGGGTCTTGTCGAGGGTAGCGAGTCGACTTGGGTGTGTTTGAGGCGGTAGCTGGAGCCTTTGAGGGTGATGACTTCGGCGTGGTGGACGATGCGGTCGATCATGGCCGAGGCCACGACCTGATCGCCGAAGACGTCTCCCCAGCGGGCGAAGGGCAGGTTCGAGGTCAGGATCAGTGAGGCGTGCTCGTAGCGGGATGAGACCAGTTGGAAGAACAGGTTGGCGGCGTCCTGTTCGAAGGGGATGTAGCCGACTTCGTCCACGATGATCAGTCCGTAGCGGCGCAGCCTGACCAGTTCCTGGGGCAGCCTGCCGTTCTGGTGGGCTGCTTGGAGCCGGGCGACCCAGTCGATGGCGGTGGCGAACAGGACCCGGTGGCCGAGCTGGGTGGCTCGTAGGCCCAGGCCTGTGGCGATGTGGGTTTTGCCGGTGCCGGGCGGTCCGAGCAGGACGATGTTGGACTCTTCGGTGAGGAACGCGCCGGTGGCCAAGTGCGCGATGGTGTCACGTTTGAGGCCGGGCTGATGATCGAAATTGAAATCCTCGAGTGATTTCCGGGCCGGGAACCCAGCAGCCCGGGCCCTGATCTCGGCGCCGGAGGCTTCCCTGGCCGCGACTTCCCGGGACAGGACAGCGGCGAGGTACTCCTCGTGAGTCCAGCCACCTTCCCTTTCCTGGTCAGCGAGCCGGATTGCTGCTTCACGGATCCGCGGTGCTTTCATCGCCCGGGAGTAGTACTCGATCTGACCAATGGTTTCCTTAGCGCCCGGCATGTTCGGCGACCTGCCCGTCATCAAGCACGACACCGAACGCCAGGTCGTAGTCCGCCAAGTCCCGCAGCCCCGTTGTCTCGCCCACCGGGTGAGGGGTTTGGAAGGCCTTCCGCAGTGCCCTTGCCGCCTCGACGTGCTCGGGGTCGGTGATCGTCAGGCCGCTGCCCCAGGACCGGGGATGGGCCCCGACGGATCTGCCGTCCAGGCTGATCGTGACGGATTCGAGGTTGGCGGTGACGTCGACGAACCTGCCGATGGCCTGCGGGTGGACCGAGTAGTCGTTGGATCCCATCCGGACGTAGTAGTCCCGCGGGAGTCGAACCCTTGAGGTGAAGCCGGTGGCCGGTGGAACCGGTGGCAGTGCCAGCATCGCCGCTTTGTCCGCAGCGAGCAGGTCCGTCGGGCGGGCGCCGGTCCGCCGGACCAGCCGGGCGTTGGCCTTCGGCAGCCACTGCCCGAGCTGGGTGTTGAAGTCCTCCGGGGAGGCGAAGACCCTGCCCGGCAGGAAGGAAGTCTCCAGGAACTGGTTGGCCCGCTCGACCACGCCCTTGCTCTCCGGATCGTAGGGCTTGACCGGCACGATCCGGGTGGCCAACACCCCGGCGAACGCTGCGACTCCGGCGGCGTAGCTGTTCCGCCGGCCGATGCCGGTCTCGTTGTCCCAGATCAGCCTGCGTGGAACCGCACCCAGGGATCCGAGCAGCTCCCACATTCCGGCCAGCAGGTCCCCGGTCATCCTCGACGGGATCATCCGGGCCATGATGAACCGTGAATGCGAGGACACCATCACCAGGACTGGCAATACCTTGGCTTTGCCGGCACCGACGGGTATCCGCACCTCGGGGAACCACAGATCGCACTGCGCCTGATCACCGGGCTCATACGTGATCCGGTCAGCTGGATCAGCCGGGGCATACTCGGGCCGGATCCGGGCAACATTCTCCCGGAACCAGGCCGCAGACCCACGCTAGCCCACCCGTTCAGCCAACACCGTCGCCGGCATCCGCGGTTTCTCCAGCAGCAGCGCACGAATAGCCGGTTCCACAGCCTTAATCCCGGAGTCCTGCGCCGCCCGAACGTAAGTTGGCGGACCCTCGGAGCTGACCGCCTTCGCAACCGTGTTCCTGGAGATCCCCAACCGCGCCGCTATTGACCTCATCGACTCAGCCTCGGCCAGATGCAACCGCCGAATAAGCGCCCAATCCTTCACTGTAATCACCCACCCAATCGTTTGGAACGGGTGGCTCACTTTTCAACCGTCACAATGGCTCACTTTTCGACCGTCACCGACAAACGTACAGGACCTCGGTGAAGTCCTCAGACGGCGTAAACTTGGAGTGCGTGTTGTGTGTGAATTGATCGGGCGGCCAGTTGGAATGTGGTCCAGGGTGCTGGGCCGCACTCAACTTAGCAGGCTACGTCCCCCATTGCGGCGTCATCACGAGACAAAGCCCACGGACCCTAGGCGACCATAATCCGCCAGCCTCTACGAAGAACCCGAAGAACCAAGTTTTTATTCGTGGAGATTAAGTTGCCGAGCTGGAGAGATTTCGGGTCCCCGTTCACCGTGTGGGCGAATCCTGTCGTTAGGGACTCCAGCCGCGTCGAAGCCGCTGGGGATGGCGGTCTTTTAGCCGCATGGCACAGCACCCTCGGACAGACGTAGCGGATTGATTATCCTTAGCAGGTGGAGGAATGCTTAGCCACGCGGCAGGCTCCGGGTCTCTCCGCCGTCGAGAATCCTCCCCGGATTTCTTCCCTACCCGCTTCGGGCGGTCCTGGAGGGGCAGCGATACCGACGTAGAACGCAGCGGAGCAGGAAACGATTAGGATGCTTATCGGATTTGGCTCAGCAGGCCGCGGTGGGCACGGAAGGATTGTACCGATCAGCGACCCGCCGCATAGGTCCAGTGGTCAAGAAACCCTGCACGCTGCTAGCTCCGAGGCACCAGAGGGAAGAATCGCGTCAAGCGGAGCATAAGGACGTCCTTTGGACTGAGAAACTTCCCTTGAGGCCCTCGACGCAACTTTATTGCGTCACTTCCAGTCTCTTGTCAGCAGTCTGCCGGTAGATCGGGGTCTGGTTCCCCGTATCTGGAGCGCTGGGAGAAACTCCGGACACGGCGTTCAGCAACCGTCTCAATCAGCTGCAAGCGAAACAGAGTCTCCAACTTTACGGTGGGGCAGGGCGATTATCGATGGCATCGGAGGTATGTAAGCCTGCGGCGTACGAACCGGGTCAGTGGGCACTGCGCCGCCTGGTCTGCAGTGCCCACTGAACATATTTAGGTACGGGGAGTTTGTTACTCTTCCGTTCGGACGATGGGGAGTTCGATGTATGACGGGCGGCTGGTGTCGTGGTAGAGCCGCTGATGTGCGGGGAGGAACTCCGTCCCGGCCTGGTCGCCGGTGTTGAGGTTCCGGTCCCACCGGGGGAAGCAGCTGTTAGTGATCTGCACCCTGATTCTGTGTCCGGCGAGGAACACGTTGCTTGTTGACCACAGGTCGATCTCGATCTCCTGGGCCTCGTCTGCACCGCTTTCTATGCGGAGGATGCCGTCGGTCAGGTTCAGAGACCGCCCGTCGGGGTCCACGTCGCACAGACGGGCGACCCAGTCCGTCGATGGCGCCGAGCTCTGGACGTGCAGCCGTACCCGGATTGGCCCTGTTACCTCAAGGTCCTCATGGAGGACCTCGGAGGTGAAGACGAGCACGTCCGGTCGTGACTCGACCGGTGCTTGGTCATGAGGGCCCCGTCCTGGTGTGAGGGCCATTGGCCCACCGTACGTGGGGACGGGGTCGGCGGGATCATAGTCGATCTCACTCGGCCCTGCTTCGATGGGCAGTGCCTTCGGGCTAAGGTCACCATCGGCATGCATGTGCCAGCGCTCGGTGCGGGAGCGTTGCAGGGGCCAGGTTTCCTCGTCGCGCCATTCATTGCGTCCCATCACGAATATCCGTACCGGAGCCGAGGCGCTAACAGGTGCATCATCGGTGAGGTGGCCGCGCAGAAACGCCAGCACTTCATCGCTCCACTTGCCGTTTGGGTGGGCTCCCGCGTCCCGGCTGGACATGATTCCGAAGTCCTGGGCGCCGATCCGGTTGCCGAAGTCCTCGTGGGTCCATGGTCCGATGATCAGCCGCGATTCCCGGCCGAGGTTGCGCATTGCTGCGAAGTTGTCGATGGTTCCCTGCAGGCAGGTGTCGTACCAGCCTCCAGTGTGCAGGCTGGGGATCTGGACACGGGAGTGGCTCCCGGCCACCCGCATGTGCTCGGTGGCCTCCACGTCAGTTGCTGCGCCCGGCTCTACGAACACCGGCGTGCCGTGCCGTCGCAGCACGGGCAGTTCGGCGACCGGCAATCCCCAGTAGCCGTCCTTCTCGAGACCGTCGAAGTCTTCAATAAGGGCCGAAACGCGGGCAGCCAACTCATCCTCCGTCAGGCCCTGACGTGACAACCAGTCGAACCCGGCAGCCAGCGACCACGATGTGATCACCGTGAACTGCGTCGCACCGCCGCGGGCTACCAGGGCCTCACGCGGCTCCGTCCACGTCATCAGGGGCGTGATCGCCTTCAACGCAGGCGGCTGCTGAAGCGCGGCCTGCCATTGCGTGTTCCCGCAGTAGCTACCACCGACCATGCCGACCCGCCCGTTGGAGCCGGCAAGTTGGGCGGCCCAAGCAATGGTGTCAAAGCCGTCAGGGCCCTCGTGCTGCAGCGGCTCCCAGTCACCGTCTGAAGCGTAGCGGCCGCGGACATCCTGGATGACCATGATGAACCCTTTTCGGGCCACTTCTGTCGGAGAGAAACCATTCCAAACGTTGTCCGCAGCCCCGGCCTTGTTATAAGGCGTGCGCACCACCAAGGTAGGCCAAGGCCCGTCCCCGGCAGGGCGGTAGACATCAGCCCGCAGCACGACGCCGTCCCGCATCCGCGCAGGGACATCAAGTGCCACCTGCACAGAAGCTGACGCGTCAATAACCTCGTTCGTGGCGTTCATGCCCTCTGCTTTCGTGTTCTGGGTCATTTGGCTTGAACCTGGTCGCGGAAGATCCATCGGAGTGTTTCGGGGAAGACTGCGCCGGCGTGCCCGAGGGTGTGTCCGCCGGTGCCGAATACGAACATCGAATCGTAGCGGCGGTACTTCAGGGCCGCGTCGAGGTCGTGGTTGGCGATGGGAATGTTGCCGTAAATGATATCGACGTCGCGCTTGCCGGATTGGTGCCAGACGCGGATTGGCTTGCGCGGGGTGCGCCGGACCATGCTGGGGAGGTTGTTCGCGCCCAGGATGTTGATGAAGCTGCCGCAGTGCGCGATCACGTTTGCGAACTCGTCCGGGCGATGGAAGGCAGCGGTAAAGGCCCCGGCGCCACCGGAACTGAAGCCGCAGATTACGCGGCCCTTCGGGTCATCGGTCAACCGGACTTTGGTCCGGATGACGGGAAACAGCTCCTCCACCAGGTAGCGGGCGAAGTCCTCACTGACAGTGTCGTACTCGACACCGCGGTTCGTGCTCCCACCGTAGATCGGGTAACCCGGTCCCGTCTCCCCAGGGTTGTGGAACAGGCCGACGGTCATGGGGATCTCACCCAAGTGCACCAGGTTGTCCAGCACTGTGGTGGCGCGAACCTTCTCTCCGGTGTACTCCAGGCCGTCCAGGCAGATCATCAGGTTGACCGATTCGGCCTCTTCGGCCCCGTGGGGCAGATACAGGTAGACACTGCTCGTCACGCCGGGGTATACGGTGTGACTGGTCCACCTGAAGTGGTAGTACTTCCCGGCAGGAACGCCCTCCTGCGGCAGCGATTCGGATGTCAGGCGGTACTCGGACACCGTGTCGTTTTCTGATAACTCGACAGTGGCAATGTCCTTGCTGGGGATCCTACTTTCTTCCAATAAGTTTGCCCCAGACGAAATTCCCCAGTGGTCGAGATCCACCAGTTCGAGCTTGGTTGCAGTTGCCTGCGCATGGGTCATGGTGAAACACCCTTTCTTCTTTTCAAGGTGGTCGAGGTCTTGTCTCGAGGTCGCGAATGACTTGGCGCTCTGCCGTGATAAGCACTGAGAAACCAACACCAAGCACTCTGACGACGGCGGCTGCCGGCCACGTCAGGTTGGGCTTTCGCGCCACGCTGGTTCCGTTTGGGTACGTACCCTCAGGTGATCTCCTTAGGTTCGTAAGTATTCGACGGACGTAAATTATGTGGTGACATAACCCACACCTTCAATTCAGCAGCGTGCATTGATTTTGCCTCAAGTTTGAATGGTTCAGGTAGTGGTGGTTTAACCAATCGGCGAGCCATGATTTGGTGTTGTTTCAGTGTCCAGACTTTTTTGCTAGGTGTCGCCCGCGTCACAAGTGTCAGTGACACTTGTGACGCGGGCGACAAGTCGTGGACACGAGAGGTGCTGGGCGGGTCATTAGGTCCGCGGCCCTAATCGAGTAAATCTGGCAGCCAGCGCGAGGCCCTGTAACTCCTGGGTTCCAAACCAAGATTGTGCTGCGGTGCCCTCAGCCTGTGAAGAGGCGTTATTTGAAGGGAAGCATCGACTAAGCGCGATTTCATTTGGCTTGAACCTGGTCGCGGAAGATCCATCGGAGTGTTTCGGGGAAGACTGCGCCGGCGTGCCCGAGGGTGTGTCCGCCGGGGCCGAATACGAACATCGAATCGTAGCGGCGGTACTTCAGGGCCGCGTCGAGGTCGTGGTTGGCGATGGGAATGTTGCCGTAAATGATATCGAGGTCGCGCTTGCCGGATTGGTGCCAGACGCGGATTGGCTTGCGCGGGGTGTGCCGGACCATGCTGGGGAGGTTGTTCGCGCCCAGGATGTTGATGAAGCTGCCGCAGTGCGCGATCACGTTTGCGAACTCGTCCGGGCGATGGAAGGCAGCGGTAAACGCCCCGGCGCCACCGGAACTGAAGCCGCAGATTACGCGGCCCTTCGGGTCATCGGTCAACCGGACTTTGGTCCGGATGACGGGAAACAGCTCCTCCACCAGGTAGCGGGCGAAGTCCTCACTGACAGTGTCGTACTCGACACCGCGGTTCGTGCTCCCACCGTAGATCGGGTAACCCGGTCCCGTCTCCCCAGGGTTGTGGAACAGGCCGACGGTCATGGGGATCTCACCCAAGTGCACCAGGTTGTCCAGCACTGTGGTGGCGCGAACCTTCTCTCCGGTGTACTCCAGGCCGTCCAGGCAGATCATCAGGTTGACCGATTCGGCCTCTTCGGCCCCGTGGGGCAGATACAGGTAGACACTGCTCGTCACGCCGGGGTATACGGTGTGACTGGTCCACCTGAAGTGGTAGTACTTCCCGGCAGGAACGCCCTCCTGCGGCAGCGATTCGGATGTCAGGCGGTACTCGGACACCGTGTCGTTTTCTGATAACTCGACAGTGGCAATGTCCTTGCTGGGGATCCTACTTTCTTCCAATAAGTTTGCCCCAGACGAAATCCCCCAGTGGTCGAGATCCACCAGTTCGAGCTTGGTTGCAGTTGCCTGCGCATGGGTCATGGTGAAACACCCTCTCTTCTTTTCAAGGTGGTCGAGGTCTTGTCTCGAGGTCGCGAATGACTTGGCGCTCTGCCGTGATAAGCACTGAGAAACCAACACCAAGCACTCTGACGACGGCGGCTGCCGGCCACGTCAGGTTGGGCTTTCGCGCCACGCTGGTTCCGTTTGGGTACGTACCTTAAGGTGACTTCCATTTTCCCGTACCTATTCGTCCGTGGTAGATCGATTGGCTTCTACGAGAGGCTCGTGATCCTGGCGTCTCCAGTGCTTTAATCCCGCACGTTCACGGTCAGTGAATGAATTGACCTTTCCTCAAGCCAAATGGTTCGGGTAGTGGTGGTCTAACTAATCGCCGCCGTAGGACTTGGGGCTATTCCAGTGCCCAGGCGAGTGCTGGGGACGTAGAGCGCAGCATCGTCGAAAAGCGGATCTGGGGCTACTTGAGGTTGGGGATCCGACAATTGTGGCCGACGAGCACAGATGCGTGAGAAGGCCCGGCCTCGTCTATCCAGGCCGTCGGCACTTGCGGCAATATCATCGCCTCAGGCTGTGCGATCCAGGGGAACTGGCAGCAACTGCGAGAACCTCGTCGCCAACGGTATGCCACCCCGTAAATCCGTTCTGCAGCGGGCTTGATGTCGGGGCCCGTGTGTTGGCGATTGGGAGGAGGCCAAAGTCTCGAAAGCTCGTTGGTAAAACAACTAGTTACGAGCAGATGACGAAGCGACAAACATCATAATCAGATGTAGGTCGCGACTAAGCGAGCATGCCCTAGTGACCGAGCCCATGCACTCCTAGGAGAGGTCGCACATGTCGAACCCTTTTGAAGACAGGACCCCTGCATCAGGGGCAACAATTCTCTTCTTTGAAGGTATTGATCGAAAATGGACGTAAGAAGGAATTGATCGAAAAATGGACGTGATGAGTTCAGTGGATACTAAGGCGCCGCCACAGAGCCAGCCACACCTCAGGGGCAATATGGGGTTCCTGTCGCTGTTCTTCAGCGTAGTGGCGTACAACGCCCCCTTGGTGGTTGTCGTCGGGGCCATCCCCATCATGGTGAGCAGCGGCGCAGGCCTGGGCACGCCAGTGTCGTTCCTCATTGCAGGGGCCATCCTGGGGGCATTCGCCGTCGGCTTCACGCGTATGTCGAAAATTATGCCGAAGCCAGGCGGCTTCTATTCGATGATCACCGCCGGACTTGGCCGGGAAATCGGCCTCGGCTCCGGTCTCGTGGCCCTTTTGGGTTACTTCTGCGCCTATGCCGGAAGCGTCGTGTTCGGAGGTGTAGTCATGGGAGAACTGGTACATGGCACTCTCAACGGGCCAGACCTGCCTTGGTACGTCTGGGCTGGCATCTTCTGGGCGGCCAGCTCAATCCTCGGCTATTTCAAGGTCGAATTGTCAGCAAAGGTTCTGACGCTTTTCCTGTTTTTGGAGGTCGTCGTCGTTGTCTCTTACGACGTCCTGGTCTTCGTCAATGGGGGAGCGAGTCATGAGGGCATCTCCGTAGCACCGCTAAGCCCGGTGCACTGGTTCGACGGATCCTTCCCGCTGGGCTTGCTCTTCGCTCTCGGGATGTTTGCAGGCTTCGAGGTAACCGTCCTGTTTCGTGAGGAGGTTCGTGATCCCAGCCGAACGATTCCCCGCGTCACCTATGCCGTGATCGCCCTAGGGACGGTTGTTTACGGCCTTTCCGCACTGTTGTTCCTTAATTCGATCGGTCTTGACAAGGTCGTCGAAGCAGCCGCCGCTGACCCAACCGGTTCGATGACGCAGAGCCTTCAAGCCTTCGGCGGGAAAGTCCTAGCGGACGCCGCGACCGTCCTGGTCAATACGAGCACTTTTGCGGTTGTTCTAGCGGCGCACAACATCTCGGCCAGATACTCATTTAATTTGAGTGCGGACGGAATCCTCCCGCGAAAACTGAGCAGAGTGCACCCTCGCCACGGCTCGCCCCACGTCTCGTCCATGGCCGTTAGTGCTGCAGGCTTGGCTGTGAGCCTCGTGGTGATCCTCACGGGAATAGGGGCCATTGACTTCTATACGGCTCTGCTCGGAATCACCAGTTTCGTGATCCTTGGTGTGATCTTCGTGACAGGAGTCTCAGTCCCGGTCTATCTGCGTCGTCGTGGCCGGCAGCACTCGGTGTGGAGCAGGATCGTCCTCCCGACCTTGTCGCTTGTTGGCCTGGGTATCGGACTAATCCTGGCCGGGGTGAACTTTCCCCTCTTGGTCGGAGGATCCCATGTCCTTGCAGGCCTCCTGATGACGCTGATTGTCGGCCTGTTCGTGCTCGGCATTGCTCTCGCCGCGGTTTACCGGCGAACCAAACCGGGGACTTATGCCCACATCGGCCGACAGTGAGGCCCTGCATTAGCAGGGCAATGGGAGGCGCAAGCCCCAAACTTAACGGTCTGCGTCCCAGGAGGGGCGAAGTGATATGGACTAATCCGGCAGCAGCGGCCTAGAAAGTGCTTTCCACTCCCACCGATCCTTCTCCTGCCGCTTCCGGCCCCCGATATCGTTGAGCGCCTCGATGTGGTTGTCCAGGAAAGCTTCTTGGGCCTGCGAAGAGGATCGCGGAGTCCAGTCGGCGTGAGTCCGAGAACTGCGGTCATTGAAGGGTTGCGGCTCAACAGGATGAATGCGGGGTTGGAACTATATAGGCCAAGACGGCTGTTAGCCGCATTAGGGTGGCGGGCACAGGTTGTCCGAGATCTGACTAAGGGGGATGGCGAGCTCGGTTGCTGCAAATTGGCACGGCGAGCCATTATCTTTGAACCGAGCCATACCCACGAGACCAGCTTAAATAGGTGGGCAGAATCCAAAATAGGTTCCCTTTGGCTTCTAACGGAACCGGCAAGAGGTGTCCCGCGCTGATGACAGCAACGTGCTGGCACCACGCCATCTCCGGCGCCGCAGATTTTCACACTCGACGCGGCCGGAGTCTCAAAGTGGCTCTTCGCGGTTGATGGGGAATGAGTTCGTGTCGTTGAAGACAAAGGGGCCCGTGGCCCTGCTGGGATGAGGGTGTCTAGCATTCAACCT
>FOEZ01000031.1 GCA_900110595.1 Arthrobacter sp. OV608
TGGGAAAGTTCTCCACGGCCCGGAGCGTGTGCACACCCCAGTACGCCCCGGCCGGAACATCCCGGTCCCCCAGCAAATCATGCTCAGACCGGACAGGTGCGGGTGCGAGGTCCGGGATGGTGCTGGCGGGGGAGTGCGGAGTGGTCAAGGTGTCCTCTAAGTCTGGGGGTGCCGCCGGGGCTGGCCGGAGGCATGGATGTAGTACGGAGTGAAGGCGCGCGGAAGCCACACCGGATGGCGGCACGCGAAGTAGCTGGTGGTTTTGGTTGGGATGGGAGAGTTGGCGGGGCGCAGTTAGCCGGTAAGGCCCGCCCCGGATTTCCCGCCGCCCGGGATGACGGTGCCCAGGGCACACTCCACCCCGTGCAGATGCATGGTCATGGCCTGCGATGCGTCCTCGGCCGAACCGCGTTCGATGGCCTCGAAGATGCGTGCATGCTCTTCACCCGATTCCTTGCGCCGGTCGGCCACAAGGTTGAGGGTGTTGGACTGGTTGGCCATGGCCTCACAAATATCCGAGAGGAAGGACTCGAAGACGCCGTTTCCGCTGGAGCGGGCGATGGTCACATGGAATTCAGTATTCAGCTGGACCCACTGCTGCAGGTCTTTCGCGTCAGACATTTCGCGCAGTATTTCCCGCAGCGCTTCCAGGTCCTCACTGGTGCGCCGCTGGGCGGCAAGCCCGGCGGCGGGAACCTCCACATGGGGGCGTGCCTCCACAAGGGCACTTGCGGAGTACTTTCCGAGTTTGAGGTCCTGCGCCACTTTGTCAGCGATGACGAAGGTGCCTTTGCCGGTGTGGGTGGCAGTCAGTCCGAGGGCGGTGCAGGAACGTAGTGCTTCGCGGACCATGGTGCGGCTGACACCGTACTGTTTGGCCAGCGAGGCTTCGGAGTCCAAGCGGGTGCCTACCGGAATCTTGCCTGCTTCGATGGCACCGCGGAGGGAAGCAAAAACCGCCTCGGCCGCACCAACGCGTACCACCGGTTCTTGTCTAGCTGTCCAGCTGTCCAACAGGTCCATGTAACGAGCATGGCATCAGTCGCGGGGTGTGTCAATGAAGCGCCGGCAATGTTGCGCAAGGTGGTGGCGTCCTCCGTACGACGGCGGGTGGCAGGCGCTGCAGGAACGCACTGCCAGGTGCACCTCCCGGCCCGCCTTCCGGTCCCGGTTTCCGGCCTGTACTACGCTGGGCTTTTTGAGGCTTGCCGGCTCCTGTGTTGGCGGCTGTGTGAGACAGGCTCCGCGAGTGGGCCGGGAAGCGGGAACACGTGCCGGTATGGATTCAGGCGCTGCTGTGGGGAACTGCTGCCGGTGCTGCCCTGGTCCTGGGAGCCGCGTTGTCCTGGCGGTGGAACCTGCCGCCCAAGCTGGTGTCCTCCATCATGTCCTTCGGCGCCGGCGTACTGATCTCTGCCCTGGCCTTCGAACTGGTGGACGAGGCTGTGCAGGGCGGCGGACTGTGGCCCACCGTGGTGGGGTTCCTGGCAGGGGCCGTGGTGTACGTGGGCGCCAACATGCTGCTTGCCCGGGCCGGCGCGAAACACCGCAAGCGCTCCGGGGACCAGCAGCCCTCCGAATCCGAGGATCCCGGCAGCGGCACGGCCATAGCCGTGGGCGCATTGCTGGACGGTGTCCCGGAATCCGTGGTGCTCGGCGTGGGCATGCTGGCTGGTGGCGTGGTGAGCCCGGCCATGATGGCAGCGGTGTTCATCTCCAACGTTCCCGAGGGGCTTTCCGGGACCGCCGGCATGAAGAAGGCCGGCAGGAGTGCTGGATATGTCTTCGGTATGTGGGGCGGGATCGCGCTGCTCTGCGGCGTGTCCTCGCTGATTGGCTATGCAGCACTGGAGGACGCACCCGGCGAAGTTGTTGCGCTCATTACCGCAGTGGCCGCAGGAGGAATCCTGGCGATGCTCGCGGACACCATGATCCCGGAGGCCTTCGAGCAGCACCACAACCTCACCGGGCTGACGGCGTCGGTGGGGTTCCTGACCGCCTTCACCGTGCACCACCTCGGAGGATGAAGCGCGACGGCGGGACGCGACACTGTGCTGCGTCCCGCCGTCGGCAATTGCCATGTACCGAACGTCGGGGGCTAGTGGCGCACACAATTTCTTGTCTCGTGCCGGAGCCTTTCTGCCTCAGGGCTGTTAGCGTGGAGGCCCGGCCATTGAAGGAGGAACAATGACTATCAACTCACCCGACTCCCTTCCTGAGGACGAGCCGCAGGGCGGCACCGAGGGTTCCCAGGGGGACAACGACGGCGGCATCCCTGGCGGTGCGGACGGCGTGGGAATCGGTGCTGATGGAGAGCCGAACACCTTCGAGCCCGAAGAGGACCCGGACGCAACCGATAGGCCCGAGTCCGACTGAACTGTTCGTCTGCTGGCGCTGCCCGTCTGATCGCGCTCCCGCAGGTGTGGGCCCGGCAGCAGCTTGGCTCAAGGTTCCATCAAGAATCGCGCAGCCAGGCCAAAATCACCGGCTGACATGGTTACCAGCCGGTAGATTTCTCTCTGTTTCCACGTTATTTCCCCCAACACGGAAGCAAAGAAAGCCCCCGCGCTGGAGTTCAACTCGCGCGGGGGCTTTCGTCATTTTCCGGCCGGCAGCGTCGGCGCGCGTCTACACGAACCCTTCGCCCTGCGTCTTTTCGTCGGCGACCCTGACGCCGTAGTGGTAGGCGAGCTTCCCGCCAAGGTAGCCCGAGGCGCCGACGACCAGATAGCCCACCACACTCAGGATGAACGGAACGAGCGCGAAGTCCTCCTTGGCGGACCCCAGCCGAAGGAAGAAGCTCACCGCAAACAGTGCCACGGCGGTGAGGTTGAGGGACATGTGGATGAGGGCTGTCCGGTGTGCGGGTGTTCCGCCGGCAAGGGTCGCAAAATCCATGAGGCCAAAGACGGCGGCGGCCAGTGCGCCGAGGATGCCGATCCCCACCAGCCACTGCGCCCCGATGAGGAAGGGCTTGTCGTCGCTGCCGAACAGCGCCACGACGTCGAACACGAGGCTCGCTGTCCAGGCGCCGATGGGGATGGTCACCAGTGTGGGGTGGAGCGGGTGTCCATAGGGTCCGGCCAAGGGGCTTTTAGGGTGCTTGGACCGCTGGTGGGCTGTGAGGTTTTCCATCATTGCTCCTTTTCTCTCTGTGTTTCGTAATCGGTTGGCGGCTGGGGATGGCGCACAGTATCGCGGAGGGCCAGCGCGGCCTGGACCAGGGCGGAGTGGGTGAGCGCCTGCGGAAAATTGCCCAGGAAGCTGCCCGACGCCGGATCCATCTCCTCGCTGAAAAGCCCCAGCGGCGAGGCCTTCTCCAGCAGGGCCTCGAACAGGGCAACGGCGTCTTTGTGCTGACCGGTGTTCGCCAGTGCCTGGACCAGCCAGAACGAGCAGGGCAGGAATGCCCCTTCCGTTCCGGGAAGGCCGTCCTGTCCGGGCGGATAGCGGTAGAGCAGCGGGAATCCGGCGGACAGTTCCGTGCGAATGGCCTCGACTGTTCCCGCCAGGCGGGGCGAAACGGGTTCTTCCAGGCCCGTGAGCGGCAGCACCAGCAGGGCAGCGTCCAGGTCGTCAGAACCATACGTGCGCATGTAAGAGTTCCTGGCGGGGTCGTAGCCCCGCGCCCGTACCTGTGCGGCAATGCGGCTGCGTGTGGTTTCCCAGCGGAGCCGCCGCCGCTTGCCCACATGGTGCGTCGCCGCGATGCGGAGGGCACGGTCCAGCGCAAGCCAGGCCATGACTTTGGAGTGGACGTGCTGGGCGGCGTCGCCGCGGACTTCCCAGATTCCGGCGTCGGGCGCTTCCCAGGTGGCGGCAACCAGATCCGCGAAGCCGCGCATCGCGCGCCAGGTCTCCGAGTTCAGCCTGCGTCCCCGCTCCACAAAGGCCCAGGCGGCGTCCAGCACCCAGCCGTAACCGTCGAGCTGGTGCTGGGTGGCCGCCAGGTTTCCAGTCCTCACCGGACTGCTTTGGGCGTAGCCCGGCCAGCGGGACAGGTTCCGCTCTTTCGGAACACGACCTCCGGTCAACGTCAGGAGCGCAGGCAGATGGGGCCGCTGCAACCGGCTCGCGTGCAGGAGCCAGCCGAGGAAGTCCTCGGCCTCGCGCGTTTTGCCGGCCCGCAGGAAGGCGCCGACGCCGATGCTTGCGTCACGGGGCCAGGCGTACCTGTAGTCCCAGTTGCGGATACCGCCGGGGTCCTCGGGCAGCGAGGTGGTGGGAGCCGCCACCGGAGCCCCGGCGGGGGAGTAGGTCAGCAGGCGGAGCGTGAGCAGGCTGCGCACCACCGCGGTATGGAACGGGATGGCCGTGTCGATCTCCTCCGCCCAGGTCCGCCAGCATGCTTCATCCCGGCCGACGAGGTCCCAGGCAGTGGCTGGGTCTACGTGGATCAGCGGCTCGCCGTAAGCCAAGGAAAGGACAAGTGTCAGCGGCTCTTGCGGTGTGACGTCGAACGTCAGCAGCCGTCCCGGCACAACATCGAGGCGGGGGCTCGCGGCCAGTGAAACCGCCAGCGGACCCCACTCGCAGACGACGTCCCGCCCCTGGCGGACGCGCGGTTGTCGGTGCTGTTCGCCAAGCCGCGGGTCAAAAAGCACAGAGGCCCGGACGGGAGATCCTTCCACGGCCAGGCGCCGGACCATGATGGTGGTGGGCAACAACTGGCCCGCCACTTCCGCGATCATGGCTTCAGTGAGGGTCAGCCTTCCGTTGCCCACGGCCCACACGGTCTCCAGCGTTGCCGTGTTGTGGCGGTAGCTGCGCGAGACCACTGCCGCGGGCCGGGCAGGCCCCACGAGGAAGCTGCCCGCCTCCGGTCCGCCCAGCAAGGCACCAAAGAGGGGCTCGCCGTCGAACGCGGGAGCACAAAGCCAGTCCACCGATCCGTCAACGGAGACAAGCGCGGCTGTCCGCGTGTCGCCGAGGAGCCCGTAGTCCGCGATGGGTGTGGGCCTTGCCTGGGCCGCGGCTTCGGCGGGCCGCTCGCATGGCAGCGGGGCGGGGTCCAGGTGGTCCAGGCTCATCGTGCCCCCAGGAGGAGCCCCAGCACGGCGCCGTAGATCACGTGGGCCACCACGGCAACGGCCGGCGTCTGGATGCCGTAGTTCAGGGCCAGCAGGCCCGGTGGTTCCAGTGCGGCGGTGGTGGTGAGTCCTGCCCTGGTGGAGGCCATCCTTGGATGGATCCCGGGCAGCAGGGGCAGGATGACCGTCAGCGCAACGCCGACGTGGAGGAGTCCCAGCAGGGCCCCGAGCCACCAGGTTGCCTGGTGCAGGAGCGCGAAGACGGCGGCGTAGCCCAGGGCAAATGCCTGCCCCGCGGCGAGGTGGATGAAGAAGCCTGCCACCCGTGCTTTGTCCGGGTCTGGGGTGATCAGCGTCCCGAGGACCAGGGGCAGGTCGAGGCGGGTGAGCCCGGCCATCTGGGCGGCAATCATGACGGCGGTCAGCACGGAGGTTGCCACCAGCCCGAACAGCGCCCAGCCCTGCCAGTCCATGTCAGCTCACCCGGCCTGGGCGCGTCAGCGCCGAATGCCGGATCCACATTAACGGACCCCGCCACTGCATCGTGAACTCCTTCTAAAAGTAGGTTCTCTAATTTTAGAAGCGCGGGCCGGTATTAGACAAGGAGTGCGTTTTTAGGACCCGGTTCCGATCCAGTAGCGGCGTTTGCCGTTGCGGCTGTCCTCGTAGGTTCCACCGTTCTTCTCGATGGTGGCCCGGGAGCCGGCGTTGTCCTCATCGCAGGTCAGCAGCACCCGGGGGATTCCCAGCCCGCCGGCCAGGGGGATGGCGTCAGCCAAAGCCTGTGCGGCGTGGCCTCGCCGCCTGGCTGATGGCCTGACGCTGTAGCCGATGTGCCCGCCCTCGTTGCGGAGGTACTCGGTCAGTTCATGCCTGATGGCCAGGGAGCCGAGGAACGTGCCGCCGTCCACGATCCACAGATAGGTGCAGGGCACCATGCCGGGCTTCCTGGGGCTTTCGGGCAATGCATCGCTGACAAGGGCGTCCACGAAGCGGCGGAATCCACCGGCATCCTTGAGTTGATCCGGGTCCCAGCCGTCCGTGCCCGACCCGTCCTGCCGGGTGCCAGCGAACTCTGCGGCTGCTTCGAGCCAGGACGAGTGGAGTTTTATGTTGGGAGCGACAAGTTGGGCCATCACAAGATCCTACGTTTCGGGCTGCTCCCTAGGAGGCAAACATTCCGTGCCGGGAGCATTCGGCCGTCCAGCCCAGCGGTGTCACCTGGACTTTCATGCGCCGCCGGCACAAGCCGCAGTAGCGGGGCGGCTCCATCGCCAGACGCTCGCCGCAGCGTTGGTGAACGTCCGACGGCGGGCCGTCGCCGCCGTCGGACGCCTCGCCGCAGTGCCCGCAAAAGTTTCCGGTGGTTGTGGCTGTACTCCCGGTGGTTGAGCCAGCTGTGTTCCCGGTGGTTGACCTTGTCGAAACCTCTTTCATAGGGTCTTCTGGAGTTCCTTGATGGGCATGTTGAGGTCCACGAGCAGGTCCAAGTCTGCGGTGGCGGGACGGCCCAGTGTGGTGAGGTAGTTGCCGACGATGACGGCGTTGATTCCACCGAGCAGGCCGTCGCGCGTGCCGAGGTCACCCAAAGTGAGTTCACGGCCCCCGGCGTACCGGAGCACGGTGCGGGGCATGGCCAGGCGGAAGGCGGCGATGGCGCGGAGGGCATCCTTGCCGTCCATGATGCCCTGGTTTTCCAGCGGGGTCCCGGGGCGGGGGTTGAGGAAGTTGAGCGGGACTTCGTGCGGTTCCAGGGCGGCGAGCTGGGCGGCCAGTTCGGCCCGCTGCTCCAGGCTTTCGCCCATGCCGATCAGGGCGCCGCAGCACAGTTCCATGCCGGCGTCCTTGACCATGGCGCAGGTTTCCAGCCGTTCCTCGTAGGTGTGGGTGGTCACGACTTTGGGGAAGTAGCTGCGCGCTGTTTCGAGGTTGTGGTTGTAGCGGTGGACGCCCCAACCCGCCAGCTGGTCCACCTGGCGCTGCGTGAGCATGCCCAGTGAGCAGGCGATGTTGATGTCCACTTCTTCATTAATACGGTCGATGGCGAACTTGATCTGGTTCATCAGCTTGATGTCCGGGCCGCGGACCGCGGCGACGATGCAGAACTCGGTAGCTCCGGTGGCGGCGGTTTCCTTGGCGGCTTTGACCAGTTCCGGGATATCCAGCCAGACGCCGCGGACGGGCGAGTCGAACAGGCCGGACTGGCTGCAGAAATGGCAGTCCTCTGGGCAGCCGCCGGTCTTGATGGAGATGATTCCTTCCACCTCCACGTCCTCGCCGCAGTGCCGGAGCCGGACCTGGTGCGCCAGCTCGAGCGCGGCCGGAAGTGCTTCATCCGGGAGGCGGAGGATCTCTTCGAGCTGGGCCTGGGTCAGGCCGATGCCGTCCTCCAGAACCTGCCGGCGGGCCGTCTGCAGGATTTGGTAGCCCTTGCCTTGGTGCCCCTTGCTTTGGTGCCCGTTGCCGGCGTTCGCGGAGGTCGGGCTGGTGGGCACGTTCGCCTGAATCGTCATGGATGGGTCCTTTGCGCTTGCCGTGGAAATGCCTCACAGCAGACGCTAGTTCTCTCCACAGGGCGCCATTTTGGAGGGATTCAACAAGAATTTTCTTGTTCAGGCGTGCGGCCAGCTTCTGTCGGTGCTGGTCAGGCCGGGATCAGGCCGCGCTTCTGCAGGTCCTGCCACAACTCCTCGGGAACCTCTGCGGCCATGCGCTCGGCGCTCTGGCTGATCTGTTCCGGCTTGCTGGCTCCCACGGTGACGTTGACGACGGCGGGGTGGCGGAAGGGGAACTGGATGGCCGCGGTGGGAAGTTCCACGCCGTGGTCGTTGCAGACTCGAGCCAGTTGCCTGGCGCGTTCCAGGATCTCTTCGCTGGCCTGGGAGTAGTTGTAGTGCGCATCGGAAGGCAATTCGGGCTTGGCGAGGATCCCGGAGTTGTAGACGCCGACACTCACCACCCCGGTGCCCAGCTCCAGGCAACGGTCCAGCAGGCCCCCGCCTGGACGGCCGTCCGAGCCGGGCTGCTCCAGCATGGTGAACCTGCCGGCCAGCATCAGGAAGTCCAGGTCTGCCGCTTCGACGCACTGGAGGGCAGCGCCGGCAGTGTTGGTGCCGACGCCGATGGCGCGGACGAGACCCTCGGCCCGGACTTTCTCCAGGGCAGGCAGCGCCGACTTCACGGCGTCTTCCATGCTGTACACGTCGGGATCATGCAGGTGGGCGATGTCGATGTAGTCCAGGCACAGCCGTTCCAGCGAGTCTTCGATGCTGCGCCTCACCCCGGCCTCCGAAGGATCCCACTCGCGCCTCAGAACAGCGGGCACATCGAAGCCCTCCGGATCCCGTGCATCTTCGGTTGCAGGCGACGGCACCAGGACCCTGCCCACCTTGGTGGAGAGGACGAATTCCCCCCGTGGTTTCTCCGCCAGGGCCTCGCCCATTCGCCGCTCGGACAGGCCCAGCCCGTAATGCGGTGCTGTATCGAAGTAGCGGATCCCGGAATCCCACGCCGCCTCCAAAGTTTCAGTCGCCTGCTCATCGGAGATGGCGCGGTACAGGTTGCCCACCCCGGTGCCCCCGAAGCCAAGGCGGCCAAGCCAGTCCCGCAACCGCCCGTTGTCCTGGTTCACAGCTCGGCTCCTTCTCCTTTGGCCCACGATGGCAGGAGCCTAAATTCGCAGGGTTGGCGGTGTCAACGACAGCAGGAACTTCAGGTCAGGCTGCAGAACCGGCGGGGACTGGTTTGGGCACCCTGTCCTGCCGCATCCGTGCGGCCTGGATGACGATGCCCAGGGCTGCGAAAGCCATGATGACTGCGGCGTAGGACTGCAGGGTGGGAACCAGTCCGAGGAGGGGCACGAGCTGGCCGGCGATGATCAACGGGACGCTGAAGGCAAGGTACGCGGCGGCGTAGATACCGGAGAAGACGCCGGCGCGCTGGTGCGGCTGGATGTGCGGGGCGATCAGCCGAAGCTGGCCGCCGAACGAACCACCAAAGCCGATACCGCCCAGCGCCGCACCAACCCAGACGGCGGGCAGCCAGGTTTCGTTGATTCCGAGAAGGACCAGGACTATGCCGGCGAGGATGAGGATCACGCCCAGGAGGGTGCTGCGCCGTGCAGGGTGCCGGGCAAACATGAAACTTGAAACCGCCGCCGCGAACGGGCCGAGGAATGAGGTGAACCCAGCTGCCAGACCCCCCTCCACGGCGAAGTGGAGCCGGAGCACCGCGGGGGAAAGCCCCAGGAAGAGCGCCGGGAACATCCAGCCGGCGATGTGCACCGGAATACCGGCATAGAACTCGCCCCGGATACCGGCGGGGAGTTCAAGGCGCGGGGTGAGTGACCGGAGTGCGCCCGGCCGTTTTGCAGTTGTTTCACCGGTGCGGCCAACAAAAGCAATGGCTAGCACCATGACTCCGCTGAGGGCCGCGAAAATGAGTGTGTTGGCGTCCGGGCTGAACTGGACCGCAACTCCAGCCAGCAGCGCACCGATGCCCAGGCCTCCAGCCACCGAGGCTCCCGCCAGGGCGCCGGCGAATTTCTTCAGGTGGGCGGGTGCTTGCTCAACGATGGCCGCGTTGAAGGCGCTGGTGGCCAGCCCGGTGGCCAGGCCCTGAAGGGCGCGGGCCAGGATCAGCCAGGTGATGCTTGGGGCAAACAGGAACACCAGCATGGAAGCCAGTTCTCCGTACAGGGCGGCGAGCATCACCGGCCGGCGGCCGATGTGGTCCGAGAGTGAACCGCCCACCAGGAGGGAGGCCAGCAGCCCTAACGCATAAATCGAGAAGGCGATGGTCAGGGTTCCCGCAGAGAATCCCCATTCCTGCTGACGGAGTGAGAGGAGCGGTGTTGGGGCACCAGCGGCGAAAAAGAACGCAGCAAAAACTGCGGCCAGTCCCGCGAAGGATAAACGGGGTGAGAGCAGACGGGGCAAGATGAGTCTCCTTAGACAGAATGGTCTAACAAGAACCATTTAGACAGATCGGTACAAGCAAGTCAAGCCAATTTAGACAGATCTGTCTGATAAACTCTTTTTATGACTTCCACCCGAGTCCCTGCCCGTCAACGACTCCTAGAAGCGGCGGACAAATTGTTCTACGCCGAGGGTGTCCACACTGTCGGGATCGACCGGGTTATCGAAGAGGCCGGGGTTGCGAAGGGTTCGCTCTTCTACAACTTCTCCGGCAAGGACGAGCTCGTGGCCGCCTATCTCGCCAGCCGTGACCAGCGCCGGCGTGACCGGATCGCACGGTACCAGCAAGGCCTGGAAGATCCGGTCGATAAACTGCTCGCCATGTTTGACGCTCTGCAGGAGGCCGTCAGCGAGCCCGGCTACAAAGGCTGCGCGTTTGCCAATGCGAATGCTGAAGCGCTGCCGGGCAGTGTTGAGGCCAAAGCCCTGCGTACTTTCCGTGACTGGCTCAGCAACATGCTCCTGGCGCTGTCCAAGGAAGCCGGTTTTGCCGATGCTGCCGGCGTTTCGGCCCGCCTCGGCCTGCTCTACGACGGCGCGGTGGCAAATTCGCAGCTCGACGCGCACACGGACGCGGTCCGGTTGGCCAAGGAACTCGCTTCGTTGGTCCTGGAAACCTCACCAAAAGCGTCCTGACCAGGACGATGGGTGCAGGCGGCGCAGGCGGACTGTTTGGCTGCTGTCACCTCCGCCACGGCGTGAGCCGCGGCCACCATCCCGGGACGTTGCGCTTGTAGTCAAGGTACTGCTCGCCGTAGGTCTCAGTGAGGGTGGGCTCCTCGTAGCCCAGCACAAACGTGACCACTGCAGTGAGGGCAATCGCTGCGTAGAGCACCAGCCACCAGCTGCCGAACAGCAGCGCCTGGCCGAGGATGATGGCGAGCACCGCGAGATACATCGGGTTTCGCACATGCCGGTAGGCGCCGGTGACCACAAGTGTCTCAGTTGGAGCGACCGGCGCGGGCGTCCCTCGGTGCAGGGCAAACAGCGCGAAGGCATGCAGGAGGAAAGCCACTCCGAGGATTATTGCGATCCAGGCAACCGGCACCACCCAGGCTGCGCCTCCCCAGTCATGCGGCCGCCAGCCGGAAATGAGCCACGGGATGACGCCCGCCACGATGCCCGGCGCAAGGAACAGGAACAGGATGGTGCCGATCCAGTCCCTTGCGCGAGCGGCAGACTGCCTCATAAACGTCAGGCTAATCCGGTTGCGCTAACCGCGCGAGTATGCGGTGAAGGTGCCGGAGCAGAACTGCGTCCGGGCCGGCTGCACAATGCAGCCGGCCCAGACGCGTCTGTACTACATCGGACTCACTTCAGGTCGAAGCGGTCCAGCTCCATGACCTTTACCCAGGCCGCCACGAAGTCGTTGACGAACTTCTCCCCGGCGTCGTCGCTGGCGTAGACCTCGGACAGTGCCCGGAGCTGGGAGTTGGAACCGAAGACCAGGTCCACGGGGGTTGCCGTCCACTTCAGTTCGCCGGTGGCAACATCGGTGATCTCGTAGACGTTCTCCTCCGACTCGGATGCCTTCCACTTGGTGCCCGGTGACAGGAGGTTGACGAAGAAGTCGTTCGTCAGGACCTGCGGCCTGTCGGTGAGGACGCCGTGCTTGGAGCCTCCCACGTTGGTGCCGAGGGCGCGCATGCCGCCGATGAGCGCCGTCATTTCCGGAGCCGAGAGGTCCAGCAGGTACGCCTTGTCCAGCAGGAGCGTCTCCGGCTGGAGCTTCTCGCCGGGCCTCACGTAGTTGCGGAATCCGTCCGCTCGCGGCTTCAGGTACTGGAAGGACTCGACGTCGGTCTGGTCCTGGGCTGCATCGGTGCGACCTGGACGGAACGGCACAGTGACGGGGAACCCGGCGTCGCTCGCGGCTTTCTCCACCGCGGCACAGCCGCCGAGGACGATCAAGTCCGCGAGCGACACCTGTCCGTTGGCTTGGGACGAGTTGAACTCCTCCTGCACTCTCTCGATGGCCTGCAACGCCGTCGAAAGCTGCTCGGGCTCGTTCACCTCCCACCCGCTTTGGGGCTCCAGCCGGATCCGTGCACCGTTGGCCCCGCCGCGCTTGTCGGTCTTGCGGTAGGTAGAGGCGGCGGCCCAGGCTGTGGTGGCCAATTGGGAGACGGACAGGCCCGAGTCCAGGAGCTTTGCCTTGAGCGAGGCGATGTCCTGCTCGCCGATCAACTCGTGGTTCACGGTGGGGATGGGATCCTGCCACAGCTGGGCTTCAGGAACCCAGGGTCCGAGCATGTGCGGGCCAACAGGTCCCATATCGCGGTGCAGCAGCTTGTACCAGGCCTTGGCAAAGGCGAGCTGGAACTCGTCCGGGTTCTTCAGGAAGCGCCGCCCGATTTCCTCGTAGACCGGGTCGAAGCGCAGCGACAGGTCAGTGGTCAGCATGGTGGGCCGGTGCTTTTTCTCCGGATCGTGAGCGTCCGGGATGATCTCCGGGGCATCCTTGGCGACCCACTGGTGGGCGCCGGCGGGGCTCTTGACGAGCTCCCACTCGTACTCGAACAGGATCTCCAGGAAGCGGCTGCTCCACTGGGTGGGCCGGTCCGTCCAGGTGACTTCGAGGCCGGAGGTGATGGTGTCGCCGCCCTTGCCGCTGCCGTAGGTACTGAGCCAGCCCAGCCCCTGTGCTTCGAGGTCGGCGCCTTCCGGTTCGGGGCCAACGTGGGCATCGGCATCACCGGCGCCGTGGGTCTTGCCAAAGGTGTGGCCACCGGCGATCAGCGCGAAGGTTTCCTCGTCGTTCATCGCCATGCGCTTGAACGTCTCGCGGATGAACGCTGCCGCCAGTTTGGGATCCGGGTTGCCCATGGGCCCCTCGGGGTTGACGTAGATCAGGCCCATCTCGGTGGAGCCCACGTCCTCGGACATCTGGCCTTCGCCGATGTAGCGCTCGTCGCCGAGCCAGGTGTCCTCAGGCCCCCAGAAAATCTCTTCGGGCTCCCAGACGTCCTCACGGCCGAAGGCGAAACCAAAGGTCTTAAAGCCCATGGACTCCAGGGCCACGTTGCCCGCGAGGACCAGAAGATCGGCCCAGGAAAGCTTCTGGCCGTACTTCTGCTTGACCGGCCACAGCAGCCGCCGTGCCTTGTCCAGGTTGGCGTTGTCCGGCCAGCTGTTCAATGGGGCAAAGCGCTGGCTGCCGTCGCCTGCACCACCGCGGCCGTCGTGGACACGGTAGGTGCCTGCTGCGTGCCAACTGAGCCGGATCATCAGGCCGCCGTAGTGGCCGAAGTCTGCGGGCCACCAGTCCTGGGACGTGGTGAGGACCTCGGTGATGTCCTGCTTGAGGGCCTCGACGTCGAGCTTTTGGAACTCCTCGCGGTAGTTGTACGAGGGGCCCAGCGGGTTGCCCGCCGGGTGGTTGGAGTGCAGCACGGAGAGGTCCAGCTGGTTGGGCCACCAGTCCGCGACCGTCCGCGGCCGGTGCCCCTTGGGCTCGGGGGAGTCAATGGCCGGGTTCTCACTCTCGCTGCCGTGCGAGGTGACGCTGCCGTGGTCCACCGGGCACCCGCCCTCGGCCTTGCTGTCCAGGCCTTGCGCGCTTCCAGGGGTGGGGACCGGAGGATGGTCCTGTGGATCGGTCATGTGCTTCCTTCCCTATGGCCGAGGCCGTGGAGCGGACTCGGGCAGCCGGTTCAACCTTCCCATTTGACCATGAGAGGGGGCCCGGGGGAGAGCCCCTTAAGCCATTCGAGAACCCGCGGATTTTCTCCTTGCGGGAACCGCGGTAGTGCCCTTGACGTGGCGGCGGCACGGGCCGCAGAAGGGGGCTTTGACGTGTCGCCCATCACTCGATAGAATTTATGAAACGATTCAAGAAGCCCTGACAGATAAGAAAACTGCCTGTCCCGTGCCAGCCCGCCAGCCGTCACGAGAAAAAGCCCCAGCCGGAAAGACTTCCGGTTCTTTGCCAAAGACGCCGAAGGAAACCAGCGCATGACCACCATTCCCGCCGCGGACACCCCACAAAAGCTCGACGCCGGCCATCAAGGCAGGGATCCGAAGAAGGCCGCGATGAGCGGCTGGATCGGCGGCGCCCTCGAGTACTACGACTTTGCCCTCTACTCGCTCGCTGCGACGCTGGTCTTCCCGGCCATCTTCTTCCCCTCGGGAAACCCCACCGTGGCGATCATCGCCTCGCTGGCGACGTACGCCGTCGGATATGTTTCCCGTCCGATGGGCGCGATCGTCCTGGGCGCCATCGGTGACAAGCACGGCCGCAAAAACGTCCTCGTTTTCGCGATGCTGCTCATGGGGTTCGCCACCTTCGCCGTGGGACTCCTGCCTACCTATGGCCAGGTGGGCCTCCTCGCGCCCGCCCTGCTGGTGATCCTCCGCCTCATCCAGGGCTTCGCCGTCGCTGGCGAATTGGGCGGAGCCAGCGCAATGATCGTTGAGCATTCCCCGGACGCCCGGCGCGGCTTCTTCGCGAGCTTCAGCCTGCAGGGAACCCAGGTGGGCTCCATCCTGGCCACCGCTGTGCTGCTTCCCCTGTCCGCGCTGCTGCCCAAGGACCAGTTCGAGACGTGGGGCTGGCGCATCCCATTCCTGCTCAGCGCCTTCGTGATCCTGGCCGGATACATCATCCGCCGCCGGGTCCAGGAACCGCCGGCCTACCTCGCGCAGTCCGAAGCGGGCCAGGCAAAGCGCCGCTTCCCGCTGGTTGACCTGATGCGGACCCATCCGCGCGTCCTGATCCGCTGCATCATCATGACCTTCACCAACGTGGTGGGCATGGCCACGCTGATCTTCGGCGTCTCGTACGCCACACAGAAGGGCTACGGCATTGGATTCTCCAGCAGCGAGTTCCTCTGGGTAACGCTCGTGGCCAACATCGCTGCCGTCATCACCATCCCCGTCTTCGGCGCCCTGTCCGACAAAATCGGCCGTAAAACGCTGATGATTGCCGGCGGCCTGGGCGGCGGCCTCCTGACCTGGGGCTACCTGTGGGCCATCGACCAGAGGAGCCTGTTCCTCGTCTTTGCCTGCGTCCTGATCGTGCAGGGCATCTTCTTCCAGATGTGGAACGCCACGTTCGCCACCTTCTTCCAGGAACAGTTCCCCATGCGGATCCGGGTCACCGGCTTTGCCGTATCCCAGAACGTCGGCCTGATGATCGCCTCTTTCTTCCCGAGCATCTTCACCGCAGTGGCACCTCCGGGCTCCACCAACGTTCCGATGGTCATCGGCATGATCACCTTCGGTATCTCCGTGGCCGCGGCCGTGGCCACCTTCCTGTCCTCGGATACCAGGGGCAAGTCCCTTGAGGACCTTGAGGCGCAAAAAGCCTGAGAGCAAACGTACGACGCCGTTGCCCGCCTGTGCGGGCAGCGGCGTCGTTGCGTTGGTGCCCACCGCCGTCGTCAGGACTCAATCATGGCCTTAGTGGGCCGCCCCGAGTTCGATGAGCAGGACGCCGCCAATAATCAGGCCCAGCCCGAGCATCATCACAGGGGTAATCGTCTCTTTGAAGAAGATACGGCTGGCCAGGGCAGTCAGTGCGACGCCGGCTGCTGCCCAGATGCCGTAGGCCACTCCGAGGCTCATGCCCTGGTTTAGGGTCAGGGTGAGGAGCGTGAACGCCAGGACGTACCCGACGGCGACCGGCAGGTACCAGCGCCGCTTGCCGGTGGAAGCGACGCGCAGGAAGAGGGTGGCGGTCACCTCGGTGAGGATGGCCCCTGCCAGCAGCAGCCACATCATGAGCTCACCATTTCTTGTTCCGGTTCTTGTGCCGGCTCCTTATGAGATCCCAGTTCAACGCACAGCACTCCGCTAATGACCATCGCGACGCCGATCATCATCATCGGGGTCAGCGCCTCGCCAAAGAAAAGGGCGGCCAGCAGCACCGTGAGTGTCACTCCCAGCGCGGCCCAGATGCCGTAGGCAACCCCCAGGCCAAGGCCCTTCCGGAGGACTGCTGCGAGGAAGCCAAAGGATGCGGCGTAGCCCGCAACCACAACGACGAAGAACACGGGGTTGTCCAGGGCCGCTTTCAAGGAGAGCGACGCCGTCACCTCACTCAGGATCGCGCCGGCGAGAAGAATCCACTTCATGTAAACATTCCTTGAAATCCGGTGAGGCTTGGTCCCCGTGTTTGCAACGGCGCGGTTGCTGGGGATGTTCCCGGGCCTCGCGCCGCAAGCAGGCTGGGAGGCCCGGGGCCGCCGTTTAGGCCTGGGGGACGAGTTCCGAGCCGGCGATGGCTGAGCTGCCAAGATCGCTCCGTGAGAGGGTCTGCCGGGTGTGCAGAGCGTTGGTCCAGGTAGCGGTATCGGCCACGGCTGCCCAGTTCGAGTTCAGCAGCGTAAGGAGTGTGGTGTGCACATTCTTCGCGTCGGCGGAGCCTGCCTCATTCGCCAGGTTGATGGCGCCGGTGGCGTCTGAGAGGACCTCGGTGCTGAAGCCGAGGAACTCTGCCTCCACGGCGGAGGCGAGCACGCAGTTGTTGGTCATGTAGCCGGCCAAGGTGACCGTGTCGACGTCGTGCTGCCGCAGCCAGTCAGCGAGGTCCGTGCCGGCGTAGACGGAGCCGTACTGCTTGACCAGTGACTTCCATTCGGTGGTTTTGCGGCGTTCAATCTCTGGGTGCAGCTCGAAGCCGGGCGTGCCGGGCGCAAAGACTGGCGCGCCTTCGCCTGCCGAGTGCTGGATGACGGCAACGGGAATGCCCGCGGCGGTGGCGGCGTCGATGGCCTTTGCAATGGTGGGCAGGGACTCCTGGTGCGGCGGGTACTGGATCTCGAGGGGGCCGCTGAAGTACTGCTGCTGCACGTCGATGAGGATGAGGGCGCGGCGGGGGCTGGTCATGTTCTTGTTTCTCCCTGGGTTTCTCTTCACTGCCTTTTGGCGAGGTTTCCAGTCTTCCCGCTACCCATGCCCGCCGACAGTGGCACGAAGGCAAATGTACGATGGATTTGGGCCAAGGATAGGGAAAGGGCACTTTTGAAGATCGCGGTATACGCCTTCGATGGGGCGACAATGTTCCACCTGGCCGTTCCACAGATGGTTTTTGACGAGGTGGCCCGCCAGGGCCTTGCCGGGTGGAAGACTGTCCTTTTTTCTGAGCAGGCAGGCGGAATCACCACCGCTGAGGGCTACCGGCTGGGCGAGGTAAGAGGGCCGGAGGCCGCGGAAGAAGCGGACGTGGTGGTGGTGCCTTCATGGTTCGACGACGGGCGCGTCCCCAGTGATTCGCTGCGGCAGGTGCTCCAAGGGGCACACGGGCGCGGGGCCCCGATTTTGGGGTTGTGCCTGGGTGCGATCCCCGTAGCCGACGCCGGCCTGCTCGCGGGCCGCCGGGCCGTTACGCACTGGCAGGCATTCGACTCCCTTGCTACGCGGCACCCCAATGTCGCGCTGGACCAATCTGTCCTTTACATCGACCACGGCGACGTCCTGACTTCCGCCGGCACTGCCTCCGCGTTGGACGCCTGCCTGCACCTCGTGCGCGCCAAGCTGGGAGCGGAAGCCGCGAACCACGTGGCACGCAGCCTGGTCATCGCCCCGCACCGGGAGGGCGGACAGGCGCAATACATCGAGCACCCCGTGCCGGAGCGCTCCACAGATGACCCGATCTCGCACTTGCTCGAATGGGCGCTGGGCCGCCTGGGCGAACCGCTGACCATTGACCGGTTGGCGGCCCAGGCGCACCTGAGCCGCCGCACCTTTGTCCGCGCCTTCCGGGCAGCTACCGGGACCACGCCGGCGGCCTGGATCCGCGCCCGCCGCCTCGACGCAGCCCGGCGGCTGCTGGAGACAACAGACCTGTCGATTGACCAGGTCGCCACCGACTGCGGCTTTGGCAACGCGGTCACCCTGCGTCAAAACTTCGCCGCCTCCTTTTCCACAACGCCCACGGAGTACCGGCGGCGCTTTGACGCGCGGCTTGGGTAATTACACGGCAAATGCCAGTGCTGTCTTCAAGCGGGGGGCTTGAAGACAGCACTGGCGAGATGGCGACGACTTCGTGCTCAGAAGGGCCTATGAATCACCCATCCTTACTGCTTGAAGGCGGCGTCGAAGGAGGTGTTCGACGGCGGGAAGTCGAACTTTTTGAGGGCGGCGAGGGCTTCGGGGGCGCCGTGGAGGCGGTCC
>FOEZ01000013.1 GCA_900110595.1 Arthrobacter sp. OV608
TGGCCAAAACCGTCAAGGGCTACGGACTCGGACCCCACTTCGAAGGCCGCAACGCCACCCACCAAATGAAAAAACTCACCCTCGACGACCTCAAGGAATTCCGGGATTATCTCCGCATTCCAATATCCGATGCCCGTCTTGAGGAGGATCCGTACAGCCCGCCCTATTTCCATCCAGGCCATGATGCGCCGGAGATTGCCTACCTCCATGAGCGCCGCCGTGCCCTGGGCGGTGCCGTGCCGGAACGGCGGCCGGACCACCAGCGCGTTGAGCTGCCCGAGGCCAAGACCTTTGACGTGGCCAAGCGCGGCACAGGCAAGCAGCAGGCCGCCACCACCATGGCCTTCGTGCGGTTGCTGAAGGATCTCATCAGGGACAAGAAGTTCGGCCACCGGATCGTGCCCATCGTCCCGGACGAATCCCGGACCTTCGGTATGGATGCCTTCTTCCCGACGGCGAAAATCTACAACCCCGGCGGCCAGAACTACCTGTCCGTGGACCGGGACCTGGTCCTGGCCTACAAAGAATCCGCCCAGGGCCAGCTGATCCACCCCGGCATCAACGAAGCCGGGGCCGTGGCAGCGTTCACCGCCGCCGGAACCGCCTACGCCACCCACGGCGTTCCCCTGGTCCCGGTCTACGTGTTCTACTCCATGTTCGGCTTCCAGCGCACCGGCGACGCCTTCTGGGCAGCAGCAGACCAGATGACCCGCGGCTTCATCATCGGCGCCACCGCAGGACGGACCACCCTCACCGGCGAAGGCCTCCAGCACGCCGACGGCCACTCGCCCCTCCTGGCCTCCACCAACCCCGCAGTCGTCACCTACGACCCCGCCTACGGCTACGAAATGGGCCACATCATCCGCGACGGCCTCGAACGCATGTACGGGCCGGAATCGGGTGACAAAAACGTGATGTACTACCTCACCGTGTACAACGAGCCCATCACCCAGCCCGCCGAGCCGGAGAACCTCGACGTCGAAGGGGTGCTGAAGGGCATTTACCGGGTGTCGGCGTCGGACGTTGAAGGACCCAAGGCGCAGATCCTGGCCTCGGGTGTGTCGGTGCCGTGGGCCCTGGAGGCACAGCAGCTCCTGGCCGATGACTGGGGCGTCTCCGCCGACGTCTGGTCAGTGACCTCCTGGAACGAACTGCGCCGCGACGGGCTCGCCGCCGAAGAGGAAGCCTTCCTCAACCCCGGCCAGCCAGCCCGCGTCCCGTTCGTCACCAAACAGCTCGAAGGCGCCACCGGCCCCGTCGTCGCCGTCAGCGATTACATGAAGGCCGTCCCGGACCAGATCCGCCAGTTCGTGCCCAACGAATTCGCCACCCTCGGCGCCGACGGCTTCGGCTTCTCCGACACCCGCGCCGCAGCCCGCCGCTTCTTCAAGAACGACACCCACTCCGTCGTGGTCAAAGCGCTGCAGATGCTCGCGGCGAGGGGCGAAATTGAGGAGGGCGCGCCGCAATACGCGATGGACCGGTACAAACTCCTGGACGTCAACGCCGGCACCACCGGCGGGGGCGGCGGCGACGCCTAGGAAGGACACGGACACCCACGAGTTAGGGTGCAGCTATGGGCAACGCGGAGGAGATCAGGGCCACGGGGGTTGTGCTCGCGGCCGGGGCCGGGACCAGGCTTGGCCGGGGCCCGAAAGCCCTGCTCCCCTACCGCGGCCGGCCGCTCGTGGAATCGGTGGCCGGGGCGCTGCTCGACGGCGGCTGCCGGGAAGTGGTGGTGGTCCTTGGCGCCGGTGCCCCGGACGTCGCCACCATTGCCGAACTGGACCGGTACCGGACGGTGGTTAACCACGAGTGGCAATCCGGAATGGGCAGCTCACTGTTGCTGGGCAACGCCGACGCCGATCCCCGGGACCACCTGATGGTGGCGCTCGTGGACCAGCCGGGCCTGACGCCCGGAACAGTGGGCAGGCTCTTGGCAGCGCACCGTCCGGGCCGGCTCACGGCAGCTTCGTACGACGGCGGCAATGGCACCACACGCCGCGGGCACCCCCTGATCATCGACGCCGCGCTCAGGGAAGCCGTGGCCGCCACAGTGACGGGCGACGCCGGGGCACGCGGCTTCCTGCGGGCCCATCCGGAACTGGTGGACGAGGTGGACTGCAGCGACCTTTCGAACGGCCTGGACGTTGATACCCCGGAGCAGCTCTACCTCCTCGGCTAGCGGCCAATCACTCCGGCGCTGAGCAGCTCCTCCAGGCCCCGCTTGAAACCGGCTCGTCCGCCATGCGAGGGGTGCCGCACTTTGGGTGCATCCACACCGCTGAAAAGCAGGCTGTGGTGTGCCACGTTGCCCACGGCCACCACAGAATCGATGCCGAACAGCTTGGCAAGTGACTGCCAGAACGGCGTTCCAAGCCTTGCATCGGCGGCAGTGGGAGTGCGGTTGGACCGGGGCTTCCCCGGAATATGGGTATGCCAGGGGCACGCGCTCCACAGCAGGGGCAGGAACTGCAGTTCGGCCAGCACGTCCCACATCACGGTTGCGGTGGGCTCTGCAGCAACGTCCGCTGCCTCCGGCGGCAGCACGTAGCCCTTCCCCGGACCGAACAGGCCAAAGCTGTTGGCCGGCCCCTGGAACATGGTGCGGTTGGTGAAGGGCACTCCGGTGATCCGCATGCCTCTGAATCCCGGCGCCTCACCCAGCAGCAGCACTTTCGGTGAACGGTCCAGCAGTTCCTTGAGGTACAGCTCCAGGTTGCGTCGCCGCAGTGCATTTTCCGGGACGCTGTGGTCAAAGAAGTTGTTGCGCCCCGGGACCGTGGGCACGGCGGCGAGCCGCTCCACAAAGTCACTGACGGAGGCAGTCACAATTACCAGCGCGGGTGGATGGCCTCGCGGAAGTAGTGGTCGTAGATCCAGCGGACGCCGCCGTCGAAATCCTCGCTGACACTCACGGATGCCGCGGCAGCATTCGCCGCGGCCTGCTCACCGTTGCGCGCGCCGGGGATCACCGTGGTGACGCCGTCCTGCGCGGCAATCCAGGCGATGGCTGCCTGGGCAGTGCTGGCGCCTTCCGGAACAATCTGTTCGAACTCAGCCACGGCCTTCAGGCCCAGTTCGTAGTCCACACCGGAGAACGTCTCGCCGACGTCGAAGGAGTCGCCGTTGCGGTTGTAGTTCCGGTGGTCGTTCTCGGCGAAGGTGGTCTCCTTCGTGTACTTGCCGGAGAGCAGCCCGGACGCAAGCGGCACCCTTGCGATGATGCCCACGTTTGCAGCCTTTGCGGCCGGAAGGACCTCGTCCAGGGGCTTGAGCCGGAACGCGTTCAGGATGATCTGGACCGAGGCGGTGCCCTTGTGCCGGATGGCTTCCAGGGCCTCGTCCGTGCGCTCCACGCTGACGCCGTAGTTCCGGATGGCGCCCTCGGACACCAGGGTGTCCAGGGCGTCGTACACCTCGGCGTTGCTGTACACGGGAGTGGGCGGGCAGTGCAGCTGCACCAGGTCCAGGGTGTCCGTGCCCAGGTTCTTCCGGGAGCGGTCCACCCACTGGCGGAAGTTGGCCAGCGTGTAGTGTTCCGGCTTCTGGTCCACCCGGCGGCCCATCTTGGTGGCGACAGTAATGTCCAGCCCCGGGTTGTCCGCGAGGAACTTACCGATGGCCTGCTCGCTCTTGCCGTCGCCATAGACGTCTGCGGTGTCGAAGAAGTTCACGCCTGCTTCCACGGAGGCGGCCAGGATGGCCTGCGCCTGGGCCGGGTCAACGTTGCCCCAGTCCGCGCCAAGCTGCCAGGTGCCCAGCCCCACAATGGACACGTTCCGTCCGGTCTTGCCTAAAATCCGCTGTTCCATCCCTTGACTATATGCAACGATGCAACGCGGGGTCAGATTTGGCCCCCTGAACGCGCTTCAGACGGCATTATGTGACCCCGCGTTGGTCAGGACAGGCCCGAGCGCTGCAGGTTAGGCACCAGCCCCGCTTCCTTAAGCCCCAGGTAGATCTTGTCGCGCGCGATGGGCAGCGACGCGAAGCGCACGCCGGTGGCGTTGCGGATGGCGTTCGCGAGCGCCGGAGCCACGGGATTGAACGGGCTTTCGCTCATGGACTTGGCACCCAGCGGGCCCATCGTGTCGTTGGTGTCCGCGAAGTACACCTCGCTGCGGGGCACGTCGGCGAAGGTGGGGATGTGGTACTGCCGCAGGATGTCGGTGGTCACCCGGCCGGCGTCGTCAATCACCACCTCCTCATACAGCGCAGCGCCGATGGCCTGGGCAATCCCGCCCTCGATCTGGCCGCGGCACTGGCGCGGATTCACCACCACGCCGGCGTCCGCCGCCTGCACGCTCTGCAGGATTTTCAGCTCCCCCGTGCCGCGGTTCACCGCGACCCGGAAGCCGTGCACGTTGAACGCGACGGAGCGTGGGGTCCCGCCCCACCGCCCTTCTGCTGCGAGTTCGACGCCGGCTTCCGCAGCCGCCTTCGCCAGTTCCGTCAGTGCCACGGGAGTTCCGTCAATAACCACGGAGTCGCCGTCGAGGACGCAGGCGGAGGCCTGGGTCTGCCGGATGCCCGCGGCAAAAGCCCGGATCCGGACGGCGAGTTCCTCCGCCGCGGCCAGTGTTGCCTTTCCTGCCACCACGGTCCCGGCCGAGCCGAAGGCACCGGTGTCGTGCTCAATGAGGTCCGTATCCGACTGCCGGACCACCACTTTGGCGGCTTCCGTGGACAGCGCTGTGGCCGCCAGCTGGGCGTGGACCGTGGTGGTGCCGTTGCCGAACTCGGCGGTCCCGACGTCGGCCTGGTACGTTCCGTCCGGCAGGAGCCGGAGCCGGGAATGGGCGAAGTGCCCGCGCGGCGGAACGGTGTCGATCATGGAGAGCGCGGTGCCCTCGCCGGTCAGCCATTCGGGTCCCAGCTCGTCCAGGCCGGCGGCGCGGTAACGCTCCCGGCCACGGGCCAGGGCGTCGCGGACTAGGCTCAGGCATTGGTCCAGGCCGTAGCTGCCGTAGTGGACGTCCTCCTCGGGCTCCGGCTGGGTGGACAACATCAGGTCGCCTTCGCGCACCATGTTCCGGCGGCGGAACTCGAACGGATCCATCCCGATGCCGGCCGCAAGCTCGTCCATGGCGGACTCGATGGCGAAGATCATCTGGCTCAGCCCATAGCCGCGGAATGCCCCGGCCGGGACCGTGTTGGTGTACATCGCGTGGGCGTCCACCTTTTTGTTGGCGCACTTGTAGACGCTCAGGGATTCGCCGCAGCCGTGGAACATCACGCCCGGCCCGTGGTTGCCGTAGGCGCCGGTGTTCGTCAGGACGTCCAGTTCCAAAGCTGTGAGCCGGCCGTCATTGCTGGTGCCCGCGCGGAGCTTGATGGTGAAAGGATGCCGCGTGGTGGTGGCCGTGAACTGTTCGGTCCTGGTCAGCTCGAGCTGGACGGGCCGCCCGAGCTTCAATGCGGCCAGCGCCACGATGTCCTCGGTCAGGACTTCCTGTTTGCCGCCGAAGCCGCCGCCCACCCGGCCGGCCACCACGTGCACCTGCTCCTCCGGCAGCCCGAAGACCCGGCACAGCGTCCTGCGGACCAGGAACGGAACCTGGCTGGAGGTACGGACCTGCAGCCGCCCTTCGCTGTCCACCGACGCAATGGCCGCATGGGTTTCCAGGGCAACGTGCTGGACGCGCTGGGTTTGGTACGTGCGTTCGTGGATGAAGTCGGCCTGGGCGAAGCCCTCGGCCACGCTGCCCAGTTCGGAGTGCAGTTCCGCCACCACGTTGCGGTCGGGCCGGGAAATGCGGGCCGAGGTTCCGTCTTTGTCGCCGTGCACCAGCGGCGCGCCGGGGACCAGTGCGTCCTGCGGCGTAAAGACTGCAGGCAGTTCCTTGTAGTCAACTGCCAGTGCCCGCACACCTGCTTCTGCAGCAGCCACAGTTTCAGCTACCACCGCAGCAACCCGCTGGCCTCGGAACCGCACCACGTCATCCAGCACGCGGGTATCGTCCGGGTCATCCGTGAACAGTTCGTGCTGCGCGGTGGAAAACAGCTGTTCCGGTACGTCCTGGTGGGTGAAGACGGCCACCACACCCGGGACCTTCATCGCGGCGTCAGTATTGATGGACAGCACCCGGGCATGCGCGTGCGGCGAGCGCAGAAGCTTGAGGTGAAGCAGGCCCTGCAGCTGGTCCGCCGGAACGTCCAGCGTGTAGCGGGCGGTCCCGGTGACCACCGCCCGGCTCGCCGGTGCGGGGACGTCGTCGCCCAGCTGCCCCGGCACAGGATCCGGCTGCCCCTCCCCCGCGATTCCGGAGCCCGGTCCCTGGGGAGCCGGGTGGCCGGCGTGGCCGCAGACCGCATCGGAGATGGCCCGGTATCCGGTGCAGCGGCAGAGATTGCCTTTGAGGTTCCGGGGCAGGTTCTCCTTCTGGTCGTCGTCGAAGGTGGCGGCCGTCATCACCATGCCGGCCGTGCAGAACCCGCACTGGAACCCCTGCCGCTCCATGAACTGCTGCTGCACGGGGTGCAGGTCCGCGCCGGCAGTTGACGCCAGGCCCTCGATGGTGGTGACGGCATGCCCTTCCGCCCGGACGGCCGGGTAGATGCAGCTGTGCACGGGAGTGCCGTCCACGTGCACGGTGCAGGCGCCGCAGTCTCCGCCGTCGCAGCCTTTCTTTACCCCCAGGTTGCCCTGTTCCCGCAGGAAGGTGCGCAGGCACTGGCCGGGGCGCGGTTCCGTCCCGGCCGGAATGCCGTTGATCTCGATGGCCATGCTCAGGCCCCTTCCTGCCGTGCGTTCAATGTCTGTGCGTGGAGTCCACGGCCCGACGGCGGCCAGAAGTCGCCGGAGCTGCGGAGCCCGGGTGCCCCTTCGGGGGCAGCGAGCTCGGCACGGATCTCTTCGGCCAGGCGGTAGGTCATGTCCCGGCGCCAGGCCGGAAGCCCGTGGATGTCGTTGTGGTAAAGGTCTGTGGGAACGGCCTCGTCGAGGGCCCGCGCCAGCGCGTCCGTGTCCGGCAGCGCGTCGAAGCGCAGCTGTACGGGCCGTTTAGTGGCGGCGGTGACGATGAGGACAAAGGATGTGCCGCCGTCGAGCCGTCCTATCAACAGCACCCCCGACCTGCCGAGGTTGCTCAGTGAGAGGCGGCGGAACGCCACCCGGGAGGCAAGGGCCGACGCCGGCAGGTGGATACTGCGCAGGAGCTCGCCGGGTGCCAGGCAGTTCGTCGCGTCGCCGGTAACGAACTCGGTGACGGGCACGCTTCGGGTGGAGCCGCCGGGCCCAAGGATGGTGGCGGTGCCGTCCAGTCCGGCACAGAGCGAAATGATGGGGCCGGCGGGCAGGGACGTGCACAGGTTGCCGCCCACGGTGGACATGTTCCACACCTTAAAGGAGGCCACGAAGGAGTCGCAGCAAGGGCGGACCAGGTCCAGGCCGGGCCAGCTGCGGTCCACGGCCGCGGGCAACCCGGGAAGTTTGTACAACTCGGCGACGGTGCAGGTGGCGGCGAGTTCGATGCCGGCGTCCGTGACGGTCACCGGGGTCCAGCCCGCGGATCCCAGGTCGAGGAGGCGCTTCAAGGGCTGCGGCCCGAACGCGAAGCTGCCGTAGGAGAAAAGGACGGTGCCGCCGGCCAGCCAGGCGTCGCCGTCGCGCCATTGCCCGGGGTCGGTGGTGGGGACCACCGACTCGATGGTGTTCATGTCCATGCGATCTCCTGCTGTTTAACGTTGTTGGGCGCCGGCGCGTGGGCCGGGCTGTCAGCTGGCTGTGCGGCCGGCTGGTGGATGGGGCCGGAGGTTTCCCTCAACGGCTGGTGGGATGCTGCTGTGGTCCTGGCGGCGATGAGCTCGGCCAGGACGGAGACAGCTACTTCGGCGGGAGTGACGGCCCCGATGTCCAAACCCAGTGGCGAGTGGAGCTGGGCGATCCGCTCAGGGCGCACGCCCCTGTCCAGGAGCGCGTCCACCCGTTGTGCGTGGCTGCGCCGCGAGCCAAGGGCCCCGATGAAGGCGACGTCCAGCCCCAGCGCGGCGTGGAGCAGGGGAATATCGAACTTGGGGTCGTGGGTGAGGACGCAGATGACTGTCCTGCTGTCCACGCGTCCAGCGGCAGCCTCCGCTGCAAGGTATTGATGCGGCCATGCCGTGACCACTTCATCCGCTGTTCCGAACCGGGCCTGGGCGGCGAAGGCGGGACGGGCGTCCACCAGCGTCACGTGGTAGCCCAGGGGTTTGGCGGCTGGCAGCAGTGCGGCACTGAAGTCGTTGGCGCCGAACACCAGCAGGCGCGGCGGTGCCAGCCGGGACTCCACCAGCACGGCGGCCCCGCCGGTGCACAGGCCTGCGCCGGCCAGGTCCAGGACGCCAGTGCCGCCGGCGCCCAGGAAGGACTCGAGCCTGGCAGCCCGGGCCCTTCCTGCGCCTCCATCCGTGCCCGGCAACGTATCCAGCAGCGCAGCGAGTGCTGGATGCCCCGTCACGCTGGCGGAGCCGGGAGCCGGAATAACGACGGCGTTGCTGCCGCCACCATCGGATTGCAGGTCCAGGTTCCGCACCAGCGCTACCGGCTCGTCCGGCCCGAAAGCTGCCAGCTGCCGGACCGCTTCGCCCAGCGCGCAGTGGTTACCCCGGTTGGCCGGCTCGATGTGCACGTCCAGCTCTCCCCCGCAGGTGAGCCCGGCGGCGAAGGCATCCTCGGCACTGAAGCCGAAGGTCTCAAGGCGCGTGACGCCGTCGTCCATTGATTCCAAAGCCGCCGCCACAACGGCTCCTTCCACACAGCCGCCGGAGAGGCTGCCCAGGATGGCGCCACTGCCGGAAACCAGCATGGAGGTCCCCACGGGCCGGGGAACCGAGCCGCTGGCCCGCACGATGGTGGCCACCGCAAACCGCTGGCGGCCAAGGGCCGAGGCCCAGCCACTCAGTGAAGGGATCAGGTCAAGCATGGCGGCACTCCTTCTTCCGCGCTGCGGTGGTGTCCATATTGTCGTTCCTAATGGGGGCCGGGCCAAGCATTGGCCCGGCCCCGGTAGTCGGAATGGCTGTTAGGCGCCGAGCAGCAGGTTGATCGGACCGCGGGCGAAATACACCAGGAACCCGGCGCTGACCACCCACATCAGCGGATGGACCTTCTTTGCCTTGCCGGATGCGGCGCCGATGATGGCCCAGCTGATGAAGCCCACGCCGATGCCGTTGGCGATCGAGTAGCTCAGCGGCATCGTGACGATGGTGAGGAAGGCCGGCAGGGCCACGGTGAACTTGCTGAACTTGATCTCGCGGATCTGCGCCATCATCATCGCGCCCACCACCACAAGTGCCGCAGCGGCCACCTCAAGCGGGACAACGCTGGTGAGCGGGGTGAGGAACATGGACCCGAGGAACAGCACACCGGTCACCACGGAGGCCAGCCCCGTGCGGGCTCCTTCGCCGATGCCGGCGGCGGAGTCAATGTAGACGGTGTTGGAGGAGCCGGAGGTTGCGCCGCCCGCGATCGCCCCGAAGCCTTCCACGATGAAGGCGGACTTCAACCGGGGGAACGTGCCGTCCTTGTGCGCCACGCCGGCGCTCTTGGCCAGGCCGGTCATGGTGCCCATGGCGTCGAAGAAGTTGGTGAATACCAGGGTGAACACCAGCATGGTGGCCGCGAGGCCGCCGATCCTGCCGAAGGCTCCAAACAGGTCGAACTGTCCCACCAGGCCCAGGTCCGGTGCGGACACCAGCTGCCCGGACAGGACCGGGGTATTCAGGTGCCAGCCGCCGGGATTCGTGGCGCTCGCCGGGCCGAGGTGCAGGATGGCTTCGACGACGGCGGCCAGGAAGGTGGTGGCCACGATGCCGATCAGCAGGCCGCCCTGGACCTTGCGGGCCACCAGGATGCCCATGGCCAGCAGGCCCACGATGAACACCAGGGTGGGGATGGAGGTGATGGATCCGCCGTTGCCCAGCTGGACCGGCGGGCCGCCCGCCGTCGCCTTGACGAAGCCCGAGTCCACGAACCCGATGAAGGCGATGAACAGGCCGATGCCCACCGTGATGGCGGCCTTCAGCTCCTTGGGCACGGCCCGGAAGATGGCGGTGCGGGCACCGGTGATGCCGAACAGGACAATCAGGATGCCGTTGATCACCACCAGGCCCATGGCTTCCGCCCACGTGACCTCCTGGATCACGGAGACGGCCAGGAAGGAGTTGATGCCGAGTCCGGCGGCGAGGCCGAAGGGCAGGTTGGCGATGAGCCCGAAGAGGATGGTCATCAGGCCGGCGGTGAGTCCGGTGACGGCGCCCACCTGCGCAGCGGAGAGCCATCCCCCGGCAACATCGGTGGGGGCGTTGTCCGCGCTGAAACCGCCCAGGATCAGGGGGTTGAGGATGACGATGTACGCCATGGTGAAGAAGGTGACCAGGCCGCCGCGGAACTCGCGGGCCAGCGTGGAACCGCGCTGGGTGATCTGGAAGAACCGGTCCAGGAACGAGTCCGACGCCGGAGGTTGGGGAGTGGTGTTCGCGCGCTTTTGCGTGCGGATGCTTGGAGCCGAATGCTCCTCGTGTGAGTTGTCCAGGATGGTCATTTCAGCCGCCGGGCCTAGTAGTCGATCCTGGTGTCGAGTGTGTTCCAGGTGTTGAACGGTTCCAGCGGCGCGGGGGCCACCGGATCATCCAGCACCAGCTTCGAGACCGGCATCAGGGAGTCCCTGTCCTGGTTGTCGAAGTATTCGTAGAAAACGGCGTCATCGAAGCCAACGGAGGCTGCGTCATGCCGGTCGGCGGCGAAGACCACCTTTTCCACCCGTGCCCAAAGCGCGGACGCGAGGCACATGGGGCACGGCTCGCAGCTGGTGTAGAGGACGGCCCCGCTGAGGTCGAAGGTGCCAAGCTCGCGGCAGGCGGTGCGGATTGCGGTGACTTCGGCATGCGCGGTGGGATCGTTGTCCGCGGTGACGCGGTTGACGCCGTCGAACGCGCGGCCGTCAGCCGTAACGATCATGGCTCCGAAGGGGCCCCCGCTGTTCAGGACGTTGGCCGTTGCCAACCTGATGGATCTGGCCAGAAACTGTTCGGCCGTGACGGTGGTACTCATGATGCGACTTCCTTTTGCCGGGAAGCCCGTTGCCGCTTGCAGGACCAGTAGAACCAGGTGCGAACGGTTACCAGGCTTCAGCATGTGCTGTGAAGGTTAAGTTGCGCCTGGTAGATAGCTTCCCGGTGACCGGGTGCCCGCCTTTGGCAAGATCGAGATTAGCACCGGACTGTGGGCTGCGCCATAGTTTTCTGGAATTTTAATTTCGCAATGTGAAATCCATGTTTCGCAGGTTTCACCCCGCTGCGGTCACAATCCGTGGCGTTGACGCCGGGCCCTGCGCCTTCTAGCCTAGGTGCCAGCCGCGCCGCTTCCGCGCACTGAACACGGAGGGCGCGGCCACCTGGATCAGCAGACAGGGCCCCACTGAGCTGGAATGACACCAACAACGCTCAGAGAAGGACAGCCATGGCGCCATCCGCTTCCCGCTTGTGGATCAAACACCCGCAGGCAGCTTTTACCGCAAACCACCTCGACGCGTCCGGCGGGCTGGTGGTCAGCGGCGGTGTCATTACCGAAGTCCTCGCCGCAGGGCAGCAGCCGTCCGCGCCGTGCGACGAGACTTTTGATGCCCGCAACCACGTGCTGCTGCCGGGCCTGATCAACACGCACCACCACTTCTACCAGACCCTGACACGGGCCTGGGGTCCAGTGGCCAATGCGCCGCTGTTCCCCTGGCTGCAGAACCTCTATCCGGTCTGGGCGAGGCTTACCCCGCGGGACCTTGAACTCGCCACCACGGTGGCGCTGGCGGAACTCCTGCTGTCCGGCTGCACCACGGCAGCGGACCACCACTACCTCTTCCCGGCCGGCCTCGAGGACGCGATTGACATCCAGGTGGAGGCCGTGCGCCGGCTCGGCATGCGGGCCACCCTCACCCGCGGGTCCATGACCCTGGGAACGGACGACGGCGGCCTGCCGCCACAGTCGACGGTGCAGGCAGCCGAGGTGGTGCTGGCCGACAGCGAACGGCTGGTGCACCAGTACCACGAACGGGGCGACGATGCCGTGATCCAGATTGCCCTGGCTCCCTGCTCACCCTTCTCGGTCACCAAGGAGATCATGGCCGAAAGCGCGGCGCTCGCCGAACGGTTGGACGTGCGGCTGCACACCCACCTGGCCGAAACCCTGGATGAGGAGGACTTCTGCCGGGAGATGTTCGGGCTGCGGACGGTGGACTACCTGGACAGCGTGGGCTGGCTGACGGACCGCACCTGGCTGGGGCACGGCATCCATTTCAGCGACGCGGAGATCGCCAGGCTGGGAGCCGCGGGCACCGCCGTGGCGCACTGCCCCACCTCGAACATGCGGCTGGCATCGGGAACCGCACGGGTCCTGGAACTGGAGGACGCCGGCGTCCCCGTGGGGCTGGGAGTGGATGGCTCGGCGTCGAACGATGCCTCCAACATGATCCTGGAAGCGCGGCAGGCCCTCTACCTCCAGCGGCTGCGGTACGGTGCGGACGTTCCGGTGGAGCGTGCGCTGGGCTGGGCAACCCGCGGTTCGGCGGCGGTCCTGGGCCGGTCCGGCCTGGGCCAGCTGGCTCCCGGGATGCAGGCGGACCTGGCGCTCTTCCGGCTGGATGATCTGCGCTTCTCCGGCAGCCACGATCCGGTGGCCGCGCTGCTGCTGTGCGCCGCGGACCGGGCGGACCGTGTGATGGTGGGCGGACAGTGGCGCGTGCTGGACGGGCAGATCCCGGGGCTCGACGTGGCCGGCCTGATCGCCGAGCACTCAGCGGCCGCGCGCCGGCTGGTCAACGGCTAGCCGGACCGCCCTGGACCTGCCGCGACGCGCAGATTCAGGATCGACGCAGAAAAGGACTGGCGAGACCCGGGTATGGGTCCCGCCAGTCCTTTTGCGCAGCGAAAGCGAAGTTTGGCGTCGCCAGTGCAGGTGCGCGTCGCCGGCCCGGGCCTGTGCCTGGCTACGAGCGCCGACTGAATCCCGGGAGTGCCTGGACCCAGCGCGAGAAGCGGCCGGGAACGTGCTCCCGGTCCGCAGGAAGGTAGAAGTCCGGATCCGTCCCGCCGCCGAGGGGGAGGTAGAACTCCTGGACTGAAGCTGCCGCCGTGGGTGCCGGTGAATCCGGCGTGCTGTCCTGCTGGTACATCTGATCCTCCTTCGAGGTATGAGGCTGCGTTCCACGAGATGGAAAAGAACTTTTGCTATGTGGAATAGCTTATGGCCGTCTCCGCTGGTTCGTCAATGGTCTGCTCCTGGCCCGGTCACAAACTGAATTTTCGATTTGTGATGTACACCACCGGCTTCCGGAGGTACGCTGGGTGTCAATTCGTGGCACAGGTCACGTAACCTGGGAGCAGCAGGCAGGGTCGTAATGAGCTGGCATCAATGGATGCCGGCTCTTTTTTGTTGGGTCGGCTCCACCGGAAACGCGCTTGAAACGCGCGCTTAATTTCAGTGATGGAACCTAGGTTCCACTTACCGGAAGTTGGGAAAAGACCATGAGCAGCAAGATCATCCTCGGCGAGAACCAGTACGGCAAGGCCGAGGTCCGGGTTGTCAAGATCACCCGCGACACCGACCGCCACGAAATCGAAGACCTTAACGTCACCTCGCAGCTGCGGGGCGATTTCGCGGCCGCACACCTCGAGGGCGACAACGCCCACGTGGTGGCCACTGACACCCAGAAGAACACCATTTACGCCTTCGCCCGTGAGGGCGTCGGCTCGCCCGAGGCGTTCCTGCTTCGCCTTGGCGAGCACTTCACCTCCAGCTTCGACTGGGTCACCGGCGGCCGCTGGGAAGCCGAGTCTTACAGCTGGGACCGGATCCAGGCCCACGGCACCGAGCACGACCACTCCTTCGTGCGCAACGGCCAGGAAGTCCGCACCGCAGTCCTGGTCCGCGACGGCGCCACCACCCACCTGATCTCCGGACTCAAGGACCTGACTGTCCTGAAGTCCACCCAGTCCGGCTTCGTGGGCTACCCCAAGGACAAGTACACCACCCTGCCCGAGACCACGGACCGCATCCTGGCCACCGATGTCTCGGCCCGCTGGCGTTTCAAGACCGGCACCGACTTCAGCACCCTGGACTTCAACAAGAGCTACGACGACGTCAAGGGACTCCTGTTGGAAGGCTTCACGGAGAAGTACTCCCACGCCCTCCAGCAGACCCTGTTCGACATGGGCACCAAGGTGCTGGAAGCCCACAGCGAGATCGACGAGATCAAGTTCTCGATGCCCAACAAGCACCACTTCCTCGTGGACCTCTCGCCGTTCGGCCTCGACAACCCCAACGAGGTCTTCTTCGCCGCCGACCGCCCCTACGGCCTGATCGAAGCCACCGTCCAGCGCGACGATGCCACCCCCGCGGACATCGCCTGGTCCGGCATCGCCGGCTTCTGCTAGACCGCACCACATCGGTGGTTGAGCTTGTCGAAACCTCGACGGGCTCAACCACCGGTGGTTGGGCCCGTCGAAACCACCGGCCCCACCCCACGTCTTTCACCACCGTTAGCCAGACACCGTTAGCCAGACACCGTTAGCCAGACAATGTCGTCTGCCATGAACCAAGAAAGTCTGCCATGAACATCCGAAAGAAACCGGCCGCTGCTGCTGCCGGAAAAGGCGCCCGTTCAGCAAGGCCGGAGGACCAAAGGCTCCCTATCGCCAGCACCTTCGCCTACGGCTTCCAGCACGTCCTCACCATGTACGGCGGCATCATCGCCCCGCCCCTGATCATTGGCGCCGCCGCCGGAATGTCCTCGCAGGACATCGGCCTGCTGATCGCGGCCTGCCTCTTTGTCGGCGGCCTGGCCACCATCCTGCAAACCATCGGCATCCCGTTCTTCGGCTCGCAGCTGCCGCTGGTCCAGGGCGTCTCCTTCGCAGGCGTCTCCACCATGGTGGCCATCGTGCACGGCGGCGGCGGAATCCAGGCAGTCTTCGGGTCCGTCATCGCGGCATCACTGATCGGCCTGCTGATCACTCCGCTCTTTTCGAAGATCATCCGGTTCTTCCCGCCCGTGGTCACCGGCACGGTCATCACCACCATCGGGCTGACCCTGATGCCGGTGGCCGCCAATTGGGCCATGGGCGGCAACAGCAAGGCTGAGAACTACGGCAGCATGGCCAACATCGGGCTGGCCGCGGCCACCATGGCCATCGTCCTCCTGCTCAGCAAGGTGGGCAGCGCCGCGATTTCACGGCTCTCCATCCTGCTGGCCATGGTCCTGGGCACCCTGATCGCATTCGCCTTCGGCATGGCCGACTTCTCCAAAGTGGGCCAGGGCGAGATCGTCGCGTTCCCCACCCCGTTCGCCTTCGGCCCGCCGGTGTTCGAGATTGCCGCCATCATTTCCATGCTGATCGTCATCCTGGTCACCTTGACCGAGACCTCCGCGGACATCATTGCCGTGGGCGAGATCGTCGGCACCAAAGTGGACTCCAAGCGGATCGGCGATGGGCTCCGGGCGGACATGCTCTCCTCCGCCATCTCCCCGCTGTTCAACTCCTTCACCCAGAGCGCGTTCGCCCAGAACGTGGGCCTGGTGGCCATCACCGGCGTCAAGAGCCGCTTCGTGGTCAGCGCCGGCGGCCTGATCCTGGTGATCCTCGGCCTCCTTCCGGTCCTTGGCCGGGTGGTCGCAGCGGTTCCGACTCCTGTACTCGGAGGTGCCGGCGTCGTACTCTTCGGCACGGTGGCCGCCAGCGGCATCCGGACCCTGTCCAAGGTGGAGTACAAGAACAACATGAACCTGATCATCGTGGCGGCGTCCATCGGGTTCGGCATGATCCCCATCGCCGCGCCGGCCTTCTACGACAAGTTCCCGTCCTGGTTCGGCACCATCTTCCACTCCGGCATCAGCTCCGCCGCGGTGATGGCCATCCTGCTGAACCTGCTCTTCAACCACCTCAAGGCGGGCAACTCGGAGAACCAGTCCGTCTTTGTGGCCGGAACAGGGCGCGTTGTCCGGGAAGAGGACCTGAAGTGCCTGGCCGACGGCGACCGCTTCGAAGGCGGCAAGCTCATCGACTGCGACGGCAAGGAAGTCCGCGTCGAGTCGTCCGAGAAAGCGGCAGAGCACTAGCAACACGGTTCACACAACAGTGGCGGCCCGCGTCCGGAAGGAGCGGGCCGCCACTGGCGTCAGCGTGGGAGGTGCGTCAGGTGCGGTTCAGTTCCAGCGAGATGGCCTCGGCGGCCTCGCGGAGGACGGGCACGGCTTTGTCAGCGAAGTGCTCGTCCACCCGGGAGACGGGACCGGAGACCGAGATGGCCGTGGGGGTGGGGGCGTTGGGCACCGCCATGGCGAAGCAGCGCACGCCGAGTTCCTGCTCCTCCTCGTCAATGGAGTAGCCCCGCTCACGGATGAGCTTCAGGTCGGCCAGGAGTTCCTCGACGTCGCCAATGCTCTTGGCAGTTGGCGTCGGCATCCCGGCGCGGGTCACGATGCCGCGGACCGTCTCGTCATCGAGCTGTGCGAGGATCGCCTTGCCGACGCCGGTGGCGTGGGTATGGGCGCGGCGGCCCACCTCGGTGAACATGCGCATGGAGTGCAGCGAGGGTACCTGTGCCACGTAGATCACCATGTCCGAATCCAGCACGGCCATGTTCGAGGTCTCCCCCAGCCGGTCCACCAGCGTTTTCAGCTGCGGACGCGCCACGGCGCCCAGCTGCTTGTTGGCGCCTTCACCCAGCCGGATGAGCCGAGGGCCCAGTGCGTAGCGCCGGTTGGGCAGCTGGCGGATGTAGCCCAGGGACACCAGTGTCCGCAGCAGGCGGTGGATGGTGGGCAGCGGAAGGTCGGTGGACGAGGACAGTTCGCTGAGCGTCACGTCGCCGCCGGCATCCGTGATGAGCTCCAGCAGTTCGAAGACCCGCTCTACCGACTGCACACCGCCCGAGGCTTTTTCTGCCATTCCGTTGTCTCCTACGGCTCGGAATCTGACAACTCTTATCCGCATCGTGAAAAGAGTTGCTTAGAACACCCAACATACAGCACCTCTGTACGCGGCGCGATGCACTCGCACCAGTCATACACGGAGGGCTTGTATTTCCATGTTGTAGATAATAATATCCATAATACGAAAACATTGGTTTCGAGAACACCGACCGGACACGGCCGAACAGAAGGCCCAACAGGAGGACATTCAATGGCGAACCCCAGCCCCGGAAATTCGATCACCCTGCGCGTGGAAGCACCGTCGAGCTTCAGCGCCACCAGCGAGCTTGCCGCAGCCGTGGGAGCGGCGGGCGCAGCCATCACCGCACTGGACGTCAGCGAATCCCACCACGAGACCCTCGTTGTGGACGTCACCTGCAACACCACCGACGACGAACACGCCGCCCGCGTCAAGGACGCCCTCAACGCGCTCGACGGCGTCACGGTCCAGTACGTCTCGGACCGCACCTTCCTCATGCACCTGGGCGGCAAGCTGGAAGTTGTCCCCAAGGTAGCCCTGCGCAACCGCGACGATCTTTCCCGCGCGTACACTCCCGGCGTCGCCCGCGTCTGCCTGGCCATCGCCGAGGACCCCGCGGCAGCCCGCAACCTGACCGTCAAGCGCAACACCATCGCCGTCCTCACCGACGGTTCGGCCGTCCTGGGCCTGGGCAACATCGGCCCGGCCGCAGCCCTTCCGGTGATGGAAGGCAAGGCGGCGCTGTTCAAGCAGTTCGCCAACGTCGACGCCTGGCCGGTCTGCCTGGACACCCAGGACACCGAGGAGATCATCATGATCGCCAAGGCCATGGCCCCCGTCTACGGCGGCATCAACCTCGAGGACATCGCCGCCCCGCGCTGCTTCGAGATCGAGAACCGGCTCCGCGAGGAACTGGATATCCCGGTGTTCCACGACGACCAGCACGGCACCGCCATCGTCACCCTGGCAGCCCTGGTCAACGCCCTGCGCGTGGTGGGCAAGAAGCTGGACGAGGTGAAGATTGTGGTGTCCGGCGTCGGCGCAGCCGGCTCCGCCATCATCCAGCTCCTCAAGGCCCAGGGAGCGCAGCACATCGTCGCCGCCGGCCGCTCCGGCGCCATCCACTCCGGCGAGACCTACGGTGACGAGCACCGCAGCTGGATCGCGGCGAACACCAATGAGGAAGGCTTCGCCGGCACGCTGCACGAGGCCCTCGCCGGCGCGGATGTGTTCATCGGCGTCAGCGCCCCGCACGTGATCGGCGAGGAGCAGGTGGCCTCGATGGCAGAGAACGCCATTGTGTTCGCCATGGCCAACCCGACGCCGGAAATCGATCCGGTTATCGCCTCCCGGCACGCTGCCGTGGTGGCAACCGGCCGCAGCGACTTCCCCAACCAGATCAACAACGTGCTGGCTTTCCCGGGCTTCTTCCGGGGCCTGCTCGACGCCGGAGCCTCGGACATCACCCCGGAGATGCTGGTGGCCGCCGCGGAAGCGATCGCCAACCGGGTGGCTGACGACGAGCTCAATGCCAGCTACATTATCCCCAGCGTCTTCGATCCCCACGTGGCTGCCGATGTTGCCTCAGCCGTGGCAGCCGCCGCCCACGCTGCCAACGTGGCAACCGCGGCTGCAGCAAAGGAACTCGAAGCCGCCCTGGCCAGCGCCTGATTCACCGCCTGACTTCAGTACAAGGAAAGGACCAGAAATGGCCATCACTGTCACAGACCCCCGGCCCATCGTGCGCGCGGAGGAAATCCTCACCCCCAAGGCCCTGGCCTTCATCGAGGAGCTCCACACCCGCTTCGCCGGCACCCGCAACGAGCTCCTGGCAGCGCGTGCCGTCAAGCGGCAGCGCGTGGCTGAGACCGGCAAGCTGGATTTCCTGCCGGAGACGCAGGACGTGCGCGACGGCGACTGGAAAGTCGCGCCGGCACCGGCGGCTTTGCAGGACCGCCGGGTGGAGATGACCGGGCCCGCCTCACCGGCAAAGATGGCCATCAACGCACTGAACTCCGGCGCCAAAGTGTGGCTCGCGGACCTGGAGGATGCCAGCACCCCCACCTGGGGCAACGTCATCGACGCCATCCTGAACCTCCGGGACGCCGCCCAGGGCACCCTCAGCTACACCTCGGCGGAAGGCAAGGAGTACAGGCTCCGCACCGACGCGCCGCTCGCCGTCGTGGTGGCCCGCCCCCGAGGCTGGCACATGCAGGAAAAGCACCTGCTGCTCAACGGAGAACCCGCCGTTGGCGCACTGGTGGACTTCGGCCTGCACTTCTTCCACGTCGCCAAGCAGCTGGTGCTCAACGGTCAGGGACCGTACTACTACCTGCCCAAAATGGAAAGCCACCTTGAGGCGCGGCTGTGGAACGACGTGTTTGTGTTTGCGCAGGATTACCTGGGACTGGGCCAGGGCACCATCCGCGCCACCGTGCTGATCGAGACCATCCCGGCCGCGTTCGAGATGGATGAGATCCTGTACGAACTGCGGGACCACGCCTCCGGCCTGAACGCCGGCCGGTGGGACTACCTGTTCAGCATCATCAAGTACTTCCGCGACGCCGGTGAGGAGTTCGTTCTCCCGGACCGTGCCTCGGTTGCCATGACCGCCCCGTTCATGCGCGCCTACACCGAACTGCTGGTCAAGACCTGCCACAAGCGGGGCGCCTTTGCCATGGGCGGCATGGCGGCCGTGATCCCCAACCGCCGCCACCCCGAAGTGACCGAGGCGGCCTTCGCGAAGGTCAGGGCGGACAAGACCCGCGAGGCGAACGACGGCTTCGACGGCTCCTGGGTGGCCCACCCGGACCTGGTCCCCACCTGCCGTGAAGTGTTTGACTCGGTGCTCGGCGACAAGCCGAACCAGCTGGACAAGCAGCGCCCCGAGGTCAACGTGACCGCGGAGCAGCTGCTGGACGTCACCTCCGCCGAGGGCCAGGTCACCGAGGCCGGGCTGCGGCTGAACCTGTACGTGGCCATCGCCTACACGGCGGTCTGGTTGTCCGGGAACGGTGCCGTGGCCATCCACAACCTCATGGAGGACGCCGCAACTGCGGAAATCTCCCGCTCCCAGGTCTGGCAGCAGATCCGTAACAAGTCGGTCCTCGCGGACACCGGCAACACGGTCACCCGCGAACTGGTGGAGCGGATCCTGGGCGAGGAAACCGAGCGGCTCCGCACCGAGTTCGGCGACGAGGCTTTCCGCCGCTACTACCAGCCGGCCAGCGAACTGATCGCGGACATCTGCCTGTCCGAGGACTACACCGACTTCCTCACCACCCCGGCCTACGAACTGGTGGGCTGAGCCATGGCAGCATCACCCAAACCGTCACTGTCCGCCGGGGACCTGGCGGCCATCGACGGGCAACTGGCCGCCACCGACCGCCTGCTGGAGCAGAACTACCCGGGCGACGACGGCTCACGCCAGCCCGTCCACACGGTGTACGTGCCCGCGGACCGGTTCACGCCGTCGTTCGCTGCCGATTGGGGCGCCGAGGCACTGGCCGCGGCCAACGCCCACGGCGGGCTGGAAAAGCTCGGTGCGCTGCTCGGCCAGGACGCCGCGCTGGCGGAGGCTGTTGCCCCGCGCGTCGAAGCGAAGCTGGCCAGCGAACCCATCGAGGACCTGCGGCTCGATTTTGAGGACGGCTTCGGGGACAGGGGCGACGACGCCGAGGACGCCGCCGCGGTTGCCGCGGCGTCCGCTGTGGCCGCCGCGGTCGCAGCGGGGTCCGCTCCCCCGTTCATTGGGATCCGGTTCAAGTGCTTTGAGGCGGCCACGCGGTCCCGCGGGCTGCGGACGCTGGACCTGTTCGTTTCGGGCCTGGCCGCGGCGGGCGAGCTGCCGGAGGGCCTGGTCCTGACGCTGCCCAAGGTGACCACCGTGGCCCAGGTCAAGGCCATGGACTACGCCGTTTCCCGGCTTGAGGAGGTGCACTCGCTCCCGGCCGGCAGGCTCCGCTTCGAGGTGCAGGTGGAAACCCCGCAGCTGATCCTGGGGCCGGAAGGAACCTCGCCGGTGGCCCAGCTGCCGCACGCCGTCCCGGGCCGGATCAGCGGCCTCCACTACGGCACGTACGACTACTCCGCGTCGCTGCAGGTCTCGGCTGAATACCAGTCCATGGAGCACCCGGTGGCGGACTTCGCCAAGGAAGTCATGCAGCTGGCCGTGGCCGGAACGGGCATCCGGCTCTCGGACGGCTCCACCAACATCATCCCCGTGGGCGACAACGTGGAGAACGCCTGGCAGCTGCACGGCCGCCTGGTCCGGCGGTCGCTGGAACGCGGCTACTACCAGGGCTGGGACCTGCACGCGGCCCAGCTGCCCAGCCGCTTCTCCGCCACCTACGCCTTTTACCGCCAGGGCCTTCCGGCAGCCGCAGCCCGCCTGCGGAACTACGTGGAGCAGACCGAAGGCGGCGTGATGGACGAGCCCGCCACGGCCCGCGCCCTGGCCGCATTCGTCCTGCGCGGCGTCCAGTGCGGCGCCGTCGGTGCCGAGGAAGTCCAGGCGCTGGCCGGCGTCGGGATTCCACAACTGACCGGACTGGCCCACCCGCGGCTCGCCACCACTTCCAACTCCTAGGTAAGGATCCCTTATGGGCAAGTACTACTCCCCCACTGGCGGGCTGCCGCCGCAGACCCACCTGACCACCGAGCGGGCCATCGTCACCGAGGCGTACACGGTGATCCCGAAGGGCGTGATGACGGACATCGTCACGTCCAACCTGCCGGGCTTTTCGAACACCCGATCCTGGATCATCGCCCGCCCCATCTCAGGCTTCGCCACCACTTTCTCGCAGCTCATCGTTGAGATCGGACCGGGCGGCGGCGCCCCCAAAGCTGAGTTCGAGGCCGGGGTTGAAGGCGTCATCTTTGTGACCCGCGGAAAGGTCAACCTCACCCTCGACGGCGAACTCCACCAGCTGGAGGAAGGCGGCTACGCCTACCTGGCGGCAGGTTCGGACTGGGGCCTGGAAAACGTTTCAGACGACGTCGTGTCCTTCCACTGGATCCGCAAGGCCTACGAACGCCTTGAGGGTTTCGAAGCCAAGTCCTTCGTCACCAACGAAAAGGACGTGGAACCCACGGCGATGCCGGACACCGACGGCGCCTGGAAAACCACCCGCTTCACGGACTCCAGCGACCTGGCCCACGACATGCAGGTGAACATCGTGACGTTCCAGCCCGGCGGCGTCATCCCGTTCCCGGAAACCCACGTGATGGAGCACGGCCTGTATGTCCTGGAGGGCAAGGCCATGTACCTGCTGAACAACGACTGGGTGGAAGTGGAGGCCGGCGACTTCATGTGGCTGCGCGCCTTCTGCCCGCAGGCCTGCTACGCCGGCGGCCCGGGCGAGTTCCGCTACCTGCTGTACAAGGACATGAACCGCCAGGTCCGCCTCACCTAAACCCCTGTTCCCATCCAGGTAGCGCCAAGTGTCGTTTTGGAGCCTCAAAACGGCACTTGGCGCTACTTAGTTGGGGGAAAATGGGCAACATGGGCACAACCCCGGGCCGCGCGTTGAAGCGGGTCGCCGCTGTCCTGTGCACGGTTCTGCTGGCTGCACCGTCAGCCGGCTGCACCGGGGAACCGCCTCCGCCAAACCCGGACAAGCCGGCAGCCTTCGCCCTTTTGGAATCCTTCAGCTCCCGGATGCTGGAGGAAGGCGCGCCCGCGGTTTTGGTCGCCGTCCGGTCCAAGGACACCAGCTGGACGCACGCCTCCGGCGTACGGGACCTGGCAACACGTGAGCCTGCAGCAGTCTCTGATCCAGTCCGCATCGGCGGCATTACCGAATCCATGCTTGCTGTATCGGTCCTCAAGCTGGCTGAGGAGGGCAAACTCGACCTGGACAACCAGGTCAGCGACTACCTCCCGGAGTTCGGCAGCGTCCTCCATCCGCCCGGCCGGGTCACGGTCCGGCAGCTCTTGACCCATGAGTCCGGGCTGCCCGACTTCTCAGTCCCCCTCCTGGCCTCCGGCGGGTGGGCGGAAACGATGAACCGGCCGCTCAGCCTTGAACAGCAGCTGGCCCTGGCCGCCACCATTCCCTGGGAACCGAGGCTAGCGCGAATATTCAACTACTCGCGGTCCAATTACGCCGCCCTTGGGCTGCTGGTCCAACGGCTGCGGGGGCAAAGCTTGAGCCGCGTCCTGGCCGCAGATGTTGCGCAGCCGCTGGGCCTGACGGCAACCAGCCTTGGCGGCGTGCCCCCGCCCACCATGGTCCACGGTTACATCACCGTGGAGGGCAAGCAGGTGGACGTGGCACATCCCGCCTGGCAGGCCGAGCTGCCCTCCGGCGGCGCCGTCTCCACGGTGGAGGACGTCAACCAGTTCTACGCCTCGCTGCTGCAGGGCACCCTGCTCCCGCCGGACAGGGTGACGGCCATGAAGGGCGGCTCCTCGACGTATTACGGCTTTGCCCTGCGGCGGTGGAACAACACCTGCAACAACCGTTTCTACTATGGCCTTCCCGGGGACACCGACGGCTATGGCATGATCGCCATGACCAGCGAGGACGGAAGCACGCAACTGGCGATGTCAGTCGCCTACCCGCCCGCGCCGCCAACCCTCGACCTGAATCCGCTGATCTACGAGATGCAGGACGTGGCGCAGGAAGCCCTGAACAGCCTGTGCAGCGAAAACTAGGGGTTCAGGACCACCTTGATGCAGCCGTCCTCCTTCTTCTGGAACTTCTCGTACAGCGCCGGCGCCCCCTCCAGGCCGGAGCGGTGGGTGACCAGGTCCATCACACCCAGCGGATCGGCGTCGTCCTCCACCAAGGGAAGGATGTCATCTGTCCAGCGGCGCACGTTGCACTGCCCCATCCGGAGCTGGATCTGCTTGTCGAACATGGTGAGCATCGGCATCGGGCTGGCCTGCCCGCCGTAGACACCGCTCAGCGACACTGTTCCGCCCCTGCGCACAGCCTGGATGGACGTGTGCAGCGCGGCGAGCCTGTCCACGCCGGCTGTCTCCATCGCCTTTTGCGCCAGTTTGTCCGGCAGCAGGCCCAGCGCCTGGTGCGCGAACCCTGCCACCGGGGAGCCGTGCGCTTCCATGCCGACGGCGTCAACCACCGCGTCCGGGCCACGCCCCGCGGTCATCTCCCGCAGCTGGTCCGCCACATCCTTGGTGTAGTCGAGCGTTTCGACGCCGTGCCGCGCCGCCATCTCACGCCGCTCAGGGACGGGGTCGATGCCGATGACCCGCAGCCCGCGCTGGACCCCGATGCGTCCCGAGAACTGGCCCACGGGGCCCAGCCCGAACACGGCCAACGTGCCGCCGGCCGGAGTGTCTGCGTACTCCACGGCCTGCCAGGCGGTGGGAAGGATGTCCGAGAGGAACAGGTACCGTTCGTCCGGCAATTCCGTGCCCACCTTGATGGGGCCGTAATCTGCGTGCGGCACGCGGAGGTACTCGGCCTGCCCGCCGGGGACGGAACCGTACAGCTCCGAATAGCCAAAGAGGGCCGCCCCTGAGCCCTTGTCCTTGACCTGGGTGGTCTCGCACTGGGACTGCAGGCCCTGGGCACACATGTAGCAGCGGCCGCAGGAAATGTTGAAGGGGACCACCACCCGGTCGCCTTTGCGAAGGTTGGTGACGGCGCTGCCCACCTCCTCCACGATGCCCATCGGTTCGTGGCCGATCACGTCACCTTTGTGCATGTACGGGCCGAGGACCTCGTACAGGTGGAGGTCGGAGCCGCAGATCGCCGTCGAGGTGATCCGGATGATGGCGTCGGTAGGGTCCTGGATGACCGGATCAGGCACTTCTTCCACACTTACCGAACGTTTTCCCTGCCACGTCAGTGCTTTCACAGTCTCCCTTTCTCTCGGATCCGGGCGGGACGCCCTTTCCTCGACGTTATCGGCTCACGCGCAAAAAAGTAAGCAGGCTGATGAAAGTCTTGTCGTCCCAGCCTGCGGCTCCTAGCGTAGGAAGGACCAGCCCACGCCAGATGCCAGTGAAAGAGGAACATGATGTCGCTCTACCAGCCGGAACCGGTCGAAATTTCCACGCGCATGCGCCCCGGCGAATGGACGGAGGAAAGCCTTGAAGCGCTGGTAGCCAGTTACCAGCAGCGGATCGTGGAGATGGGCGCCGGCATCACCGATGTGGTCACCGACATAGATCGGAGCGACGACGGCTCCGTGCGGGTAGCAGTTTCCTGGGTCAAACCGGCCAATGCGGGTGACGAGGACTCGGTCGCCGGCGGGCAGACGCTTTAGCGCCGCATCAGGTTAACAGGCGGCCTGCAGCGCTTGTTTTCAGGTTCTCCAGCAGGTCGCGCGGCCCTTCATAGACCTCCACCGCGCCCGCGTCCCGGAGCTCAGTTGCACTGACCCCGCCGCAGGTGACTCCGATGGCGGGAATCCCCAGCGCGCCGGCGGCCTCCATGTCCCAGACCGCATCCCCGACAAACACGGCGTCGGCCGCCTCCACGCCGATTGCTTCCAGCGCGGCGACGAGGATATCCGGAGCAGGCTTGCTTTCCTCGGCGTCGTTGGCGCTGGTGGCGCCATCGATGTACGCGTCCGCGTCCAGGATCGACTTCATGACCTGGAGGTCCTGGTTGCGTGCAGAGGATGCGAGCGCGACGGCGAGTCCGGCCGCATGGCATTGCGCCAGCAGTTCCCTGGCGCCGTCGAACCTGCGCAATGCCGGCCAGTGGGAGGCGTAGAGTGCGGCATGGCTGGCCATGACCTCAGAGTCAAGGGACCTGTCCCGGTCATCCGGCAGGAGGCTGTCCACCAACCGGTCGCCGCCCATGCCCACAAAATGGTGGATCGAAGCCATCGGGATGTCGTAGCCGTACTGTCGAAAGGCACCCCACCAGGAAATGGTGTGGATGTAGGAGGAATCGATCAGCGTGCCGTCAACGTCAAAGAGAATCCCCCGTCGGCGTCCGCCGTCAGGGGATTCGGGTTCAAGCGCCACCATCAGCTGACCGCAGCCCGCTTGGCCCCCGCGGTTTTCCTGGCCCGGGCAGCCTCCTCCTTGGGGCTGGTCACCGGACGCACGCGCTCCCTGATGACCGTGCCGGCGCCGTCGTGGCTCTTATCCCTGATCAGGCCCGTGCCGGCGATTTCACGCGCCATCGCCACCCCGGCAACCGCTGCCCGCTTGGTAGGAAAGGTGACCGAGATGGCCATCAGATTCCCGGTGCCATCCATCATCCGGACCCTATAGCCGCCGTCGGGCGCGTCCACGAGCTCAAAATACCCGGCCATTGCAATCACTCCTCCATCAGTCATGGTGCTGTGCTCTTTGGGAGCACTCCATGAAGTGTTAGTAAGTATACTTATCTAATTAGCGAAGGAGAAGCCGGACGTCCCGAACGCGCCGCCTCAGCGCGTTTCCGCCGTTTCCGGGGGTATGGGAGTGTCACTTCGCCGAACGGTATCCTGATGCAGCTCCAAAGCGCTAGTCACAAGCGCGAAGTGGCTGAACGCCTGTGGAGTATTCCCGAGCTGCCGGCCGAGCCTGACTCCCCATTCCTCGCTCAACAGCCCCACGTCGTTGCGCAATTCCAGCAGCCGTTCGAACAATTTCCGGGATTCCTCTTGGCGGCCCGCGCCCAACAGCGCTTCCACCAGCCAGAACGAACACGCCAGGAAGACGCCCTCATCGCCCGGCAGGCCGTCGTCGCTCTCGGCGGGCCGGTAACGCAGCACGAACCCGTCCTCGGTCAGTTCCCGCTGGATGGCCTCGATGGTTCCGATCACGCGCGGATCATCGGGCGGCAGGAAACCCACCCGGGGAATCAGGAGCAGGCTGGCGTCCAGTTCCGGCCGCCCGTAGGACTGCACAAAGGTGTTGCGTTTGGCGTCAAAGCCGTTGGCCATAATGTCCCGGCGGATGGTGTCCCGCAGTTTTTCCCAGCGTTCCACCGGCCCGGGAAGCCCTGAGTCGCGGACGCCCTTGACCATCCGGTCCGCCGCCACCCAGGCCATCACTTTGGAGTGCGTGAAGTGCCGGCGGGGGCCGCGCATTTCCCAGAGCCCGTTATCCGGCTGGTCCCAGATGGTCTCCAGGTGCTCCATCAGCGCTACCTGCACGTCCCAGGCCTCATCGGTATGGGTCAACAGCGAGTTGCGGGTGAGCGCCAGGCAGTCCAGCACTTCGCCCCACACGTCCAGCTGCAACTGCTCGGCGGCGCCGTTGCCGATCCGGACCGGGGAGGAGTTTTCGTAACCCTTCAGCCAGGGCAGCTCCATCTCCGGCAGCCGGCGTTCACCGTGGATTCCGTACATGATCTGGAGATCTGACGGGTCGCCGGCGACGGCCCGGAGCAGCCAGTCCCGCCAGGCGGCCGCCTCGGCGGTATAGCCGGCTGCCAGCAGCGCCTGGAGCGTCATGGTGGCGTCGCGGAGCCAGCAGTAGCGGTAGTCCCAGTTGCGGGGGCCGCCGGGTTGTTCGGGCAGCGAGGTGGTCACCGCCGCCACGATCCCGCCGGTGGGAGCATAGGTCAGGGCCTTCAGCGTCACCAGCGAGCGGATAACGGCTTCCTTGTACTTGCCCTCCACGGTGCATTGGGAGGCCCAGCCCCGCCAGAAGGCGTAGGTGGTGCCCAGTACTTCCTCGGCGTCCACAGTGTGCGGCCGCCCCACGTGGCTAGGGGCCCAGGTGAGGACAAACGGAACCCGTTCGCCGGCATTGACCGTGAAGTCGCTGACGCTGTGCATGTTTTCCCCGCGCAACGGAGCAGGCGTTACAAAATAGACGGCGTCCGGCCCGGCAATGGCGTGCAGGCCATAGTCGTCCTTGCGCACCCAGGGGATGATGTGGCCGTAATCGAAGCGGAGGGTCAACTCCCCATGCATCTTCACGCTTCCGGTGACGCCTTCGACGATCCGGACGATGTCAGCCACCGAGTCACGCGGCGGCATAAAGTCGATGACCCGCACCGTCCCGTCAGCGGTGTCCCATTCCGTCTCCAGGATCAGGCTGCCGTCCCGGTAGCCGCGGCGCGTGCAGGGCCCGCCACTTTCCGGCGCCAAAAGCCACCGCCCCGCCTCGGGTGTGTCCAGCAGCGCGTTGAAGCAGGCAGGGGAATCGAACCGGGGAAGGCAGAGCCAGTCGATGGAGCCTTCAGTGTTCACCAGTGCCCCGGTATGGAGGTCACCGACAACCGCATAATCTTCAATTCGCGCCATGACCATACCCTGCCACAGCGAGCGCCGGAGTGGACCGTGTAGCCTCGAAAGACGGCAGCAGCGGTGACCGGAGGCAAACATGGCAATCCACATCGGAACCTCCGGATGGAGTTACGACCACTGGGAAAACGTCCTCTATCCGCCCAAGCTGCCCGCGAAGGACCGGTTGCAGCATTATGTGGCCCGGTTCCACACCGTTGAACTCAACGCCAGCTTCTACCGCTGGCCCCGCGACACCACCTTTGCCGGCTGGAACCAGCGGCTGCCCGCCGGGTTCAGCATGTCAGTCAAGGCTCCCCGTGGCCTGACCCACGCCAGGAAGCTGCACGAACCGGAGGTGTGGCTGGAGCGCATCACCCGGTGCTGGCACGAGTTGGGGGATAAACGCGCAGTCCTTCTGGTCCAGCTGCCGCCTGGCATGGAACGGGACGATGCGCGGCTGGACTACTTCCTCGCCGCGGTGCCGGACTGGATCAGGGTCACCGTGGAGTTCCGGCACCCGAGCTGGGAATGTTCCGAGGTGTTCGCCCTGCTGGAGCGGCACCAGGCCGCCTACTGCATCATGAGCGGTGCCAACCTTCCCTGCATCCTTCGAACCACTGCCCCTTTCGCCTATGTGCGGCTCCATGGACCGGACCACCAGCACCTTTACGCAGGCTCCTACTCGGATGCGGACCTGCAGTGGTGGGCGGACCGCATCCGGGAATGGGCAGGCAACGGCCTGGACGTCTACGCCTATTTCAATAACGACGGCGGCGGGAACGCGGTGCGGAACGCGGACACCCTGCGCGGGATCCTTGGCGAAGGGTAACGTCACGAAGCGTCAGCGGAGGCCTGGCTTCTCCTTGGCCCGCGGCACCCTGTGGCAGAGTGGAGCCATGGACTCGGCTCCGAAGAATTCTGCACACAGCACAACACCTGCCGCGGCTTTGGACGCGCTCTCCGGGAACCAGGTGTTCCGGCTGGCGCACCGGCTATCGGACGCCTTCAATGACGTCCGGATCCAGCTGGCCAAGCGCTGGAAGTTCGTTCCGCAGATCATCGCCTACCAGGGCTACGGCTCAACCACCCAAGTCAGGGTACTGGGGCGGGTGCTGATGACCCAGAAGCCGCTGCCTGGCAGCAAGGCCGAGCAGGAAGCCCAGAACGGCAACCAGAATGTGCGGGGCTGGCGCGCCTTCACCGGTGTACCGCTGCAGTTCACCGACGTCGAAATCACCATCGGCGACGTCGTCACCCATGTCCGGGCTGACCGTGGCGGCCTGATCGATACGGAGGTGGACGTCCAGCTGTCTCCGGGCTGGCACACCGCTGTCCTGCGGGCGGAAGGAACGGACCCTGTTGAGGCAAAGGTCCGGGTAATCGCGCCCGACGTGAAATTCGGCATCGTCTCGGACATTGATGACACCGTGATGGTCACCGCCCTTCCCCGGCCGTTCCTGGCGTTATGGAACACCTTTGTGCTGAGCGAGCGCGCACGCATGGCCACGCCGGGCATGGCGGTGCTGCTGGACAGGCTCACCATCGAACACCCCGATGCCCCGGTCATCTACCTGTCCACGGGCCCCTGGAACGCCGCGCCCACCCTGGCCCGGTTCCTGAACCGCAACATGTACCCGTCCGGAGCGCTGCTGCTGACGGACTGGGGCCTGACCCAGGACCGCTGGTTCCGCAGCGGCCAGGACCACAAGCACCGTAACCTGGAGCGGCTTAGCAAGGAGTTCCCGGACATGCAGTGGCTGCTGATCGGTGACAACGGCCAGCACGATGAAGCCATCTACTCCGGCTTCGCGGCGGAGAACCCGGACAAGGTTGCCGCTATCGCCATCCGCCAGCTGTCTGTGAGCGAGTCAGTCTTCGCCGGCGGCCACTCGGAGGACGGCGACCACACCACGTCCAAGGTACCGTGGATCTACTCCCCTGACGGCGCGGGCATCGCCAAGCAGCTGGGCATGCTGGGCGTCCTCTAGCCCGGTGCCCTAAAGCCGCAGCCCGAACGCGGCAGCGGCTACCCTGCACCCCGGCAGCGGCTGCCCCGCGCCCCGGCGGCCTAAGCGCTGGCACCCAACGGGGTCACGCCGTCGTCGGGCGATTCCGCATCCAGGACCTCCGCCTCCAACCCCTCGGGTGCCGCGGCCGCTGCGATGGCCATGTCCGCAGCGGCAGCCACGTCCCGCTCCTCAATGAGCTCCTGGTACCAGAAGTAGGAGGCCTTGGGCGTCCGCTCCAGGGTCTCGTAGTCCACATGGAGCAGCCCGAACGGCTGGTTGTAGCCGGCGGACCATTCGAAGTTGTCCAGCAGGGACCAGACGTAGTAGCCGCGCAGGTCGATGGACTCAGCCTCACCGCCGGGAGCCGTGGCCCGCAGCGCAGCCTCGAGGTGGTCCGAGAGGTACTTGAGGCGGCGCTCGTCGGGGATGAACCGGGTGTTGGTGGACTTGTCCCGGACGATGATGTCCTCGAAGCTGGCCCCGCCCTCGGTGAGGATGACAGGCGGCAGGTTGGGGTACCGGTCGGCCATCTCCTTCAGGGCAACCCGCATGTATTCCGGTTTAACCGGCCAGCCGTAGGACGTGATGTCCGCTTCCGGCCAGGTTTCCACGTGGAAGGGGGTGCCGCCGCTGCCCGTTGCGCTGAGGTCGCTGCCCATGGCCTCCGCCATGCTCGCCGGCACCGCCCCGCCGCCCGGCCCAACAGCAACCTTGGTGGGCATGTAGTAGTTGAGCCCGTAGAAATCCAGCGGCTGCGAGATGAGCTCCATGTCCTCCTCCGGATGCTCGAACGAGCTGAAGAACTTGGCGGCCCGGATAAGGTCGGGATATTTCCCCGTCAGTACCGGGTCAGCGTAGAGCCGGTTCTGCGCCAGGTCCATCAGGCCCGCGCTGACGTAGTCCAGCGGGTTGATCGAATTCGGGACCATGGGCGAGTAGACGTTGGTCATGCCGATTTCGCCCGGCACCTTCGCGGCGCGCAGGGCCTGCACGGCCAGGCCGTGCCCCAGCAGCTGGTGGTGGACCGTGGGGAAGGCGCCCAGGAGGAGCTCCTTGCCCGGCGAATGGAGGCCAAGGGTGTAGCCGTTGGTGCTCACCGTGGCGGGTTCGTTGATGGTGACCCAGCGGGCCACCCGGTCACCGAAAGCCTCAGCCAGGATGCCGGCGTACTCCCCCAGCCGGTAGGCGGTGTCCCGGTTCATCCACCCGCCGTCCTCGTCCAGCGCCAGCGGTGTGTCCCAGTGGTAGATGGTGGCCATGGGCGAGATTCCGTTGGCCAGGAGTTCGTCCAGGAGCCGGTCGTAAAAGGCCAGGCCAGCCTTGTTCGCGGGTCCGCGGCCGGTGGGCTGGATGCGCGGCCACGCGAACGAGAACCTGTACGAGTCCACGCCCAGCTGCTTCATGAGCGCCACGTCGTCCGGCATGCGGTGGTAATGGTCGCAGGCCACCTTCGGGCTGTGGTCCTCCACGATGGCGCCGGGCTTTGCCGCAAATACATCCCAGCCGGCGGGTCCGCGGCCGTCCTCGTCCAGCGCACCTTCGATCTGGAAGGCTGCGGTGGCCACTCCAAGCGTGAACCCCGCGGGGATGAGTGCGGCGAGGTCCTTGGCGGATATGTGCATCGAATCAAACCCTTTACTACGGACAGGACGGTACCCGCGCCAATCGTTGGACCCGCGCGAGGTCAGGACCATATCCTCGCACGATTCCCGGGCTCCTGGTGGGCGTCCTGCTAGGGTCTGGGAATGGATGAAAAACTGGGGAAGTTCATCGACGATTTTGCGCTTCTGGTGCAGTTGGCCCAGGCGGGCAGCCACCGCCGCCAGCCCGGAACGCAGCTGCTGGAAGCCTTGACCGGGCACCTGGGCGTGGCGGCCGAAAACCTTGCCGTGGTGGAGGAAGAAATTCCGCCTCATCGGTTCGTTGATGCGGACATCGTGATGGCGGACCTCGCTGCCCTCGACCCGGGAAGCCGCCTGGTGGGGATCGGTGGGGGCGGTCAGCGGCACCACCAGTCGCTGAGCGACATGGTCCAGCAGTCGCAGGTGTTCCCGCAGTTTCCCCTCGCCCAGCCGGACTACGTGAACCTTGCGGTGGGCCCGGAGGCGCAGCGGCAGGCGGTGGGCTTCGGGCTGAGACTGTTGACGTACGACGGCGGCCGGCTGGGTGTGCTGCAGCGTGCGGCGGATCCGCGCTCGGGACGGCAGTCGGCTTCGCTTGAGGTGGTGGCCGAAAACATTGGCACCGGGACGGCGTTCCTGGCCGAGTACCGGCGGCGGATGGACAGCCAGAGCGTGTTGAAGGGCCAGGTGGTTTCCCTGACCATGGGTGAGTTCGGGCCGAGCAGCGGCGGAGTGACCTTCCATTCCCGGCCACGGCTTGAGGGGCAGGAGGTGATCCTCCCGCCGGGGTTGCTGCAGAAGGTGGCGGACCACGCTGTGGGCATTGCCGCCCACCGTGAGTCTCTGAAGCGCCATGGCCAGCATCTCAAGCGGGGTGTCCTGCTGTACGGGCCGCCGGGAACCGGCAAAACACACACCGTCCGCTATCTGCTGGGACAGAGCGTGGACGCTACGGCCATTCTCCTCAGCGGGGGTTCGCTGGCCAGGATTTCGGAAGCGGCCCGGATGGCCAGGGCTTTGCAGCCCTCGATCGTGGTGTTGGAGGATTGCGACCTCATCGCCGAGGACCGGAGTTTCGGCCACGGGCCGCAGCCGCTGCTCTTTGAGGTTCTTGATGCCATGGACGGCCTGGACAACGACGCCGACGTCGCGTTTGTGCTCACCACGAACCGGCCGGACATGCTCGAGCGCGCGCTGGCACAGCGCCCCGGCCGGGTGGACCTGGCTGTGGAGATCCCGCTGCCCGCGCTTAATGAGCGGATTGCGCTCCTTCGGCTCTATGGCCGGCAGGCCAATTTCAGTGAGGAGGCGGTGGCAACCGCCGCCGCCCGTACTGCCGGAACTACCGCGTCCTTCGCCCGCGAACTGGTGCGCCGCGCCGTGGTGGCTGCAGCCCTGGAAGATGCACCGGTGTCGGATGTGCACCTGGCAGCGGCCGCGGAAGAACTGATGGACGACGCCGAGACCCTCACCCGGAGCCTGCTGGGCAGTGGTGCCCCGGGGAGCGCCTGACTACTGATCTCCGAACAGGAAATCCTTCGCATGCGCCACCGCCTTGCGGAAGGCATCGTTGCGGAGCGTCACGAGGTGCTCTGTTTCGCCGTCGGCCGGTTCAAGGTACCCCGTGTAGCCCGGCCGCAGGACCCAGATGTCCCCGGCCGGCGGCAGATAAAAGACGCCGAAGGAACGCTGCTGCTTTTCGTCGTTTGTCCAGACCGGCACCACGGCCAGGGCAGCGCCGGTTGCCGGGTTGATCCACTGTGCACGGGGCAAGGGCTCCTCATGAGCTTCGGGGTCCAGGAACGGGGCGGTGCCTTTGCCCCAGCGCTGTTCGAAGCGCTCGTGGAACGCCGGCATGAGGTGTGAGTCGTAACGGCGCCAATCGCTCATACAGTTTGCCTCCCTAACGTAGAGCCGCCCCGGTGGGTCCGTCGGCGGCTGAAGGTAGCCGATGCGCCGCGTGGTTTCTGCAGCTAGGCCCAGGGGCCGCTCTCCCAGCGCACCGGGCTGATCCTGATGGTGTTCCCCGAAGGGCGGCTCCGGGGCTGGACTTTGCGGACCGGAATATCCCGCGCGGTTCCCGACGCCGGCGTTGCCCGGGCTGCAGGTGCCGCCTTCACCCCGCGGTCGTAGTCCGCCCGCCGGACCGGATCGCGCAGGACGGCGAAGGCCTGCATGATCCGCAGCAGCTCCCCCTCCGGCAGCGGCGGAGCCGTTACCGGGACGCTCTGTTGGCTGCCCATGGTGGCCCTGCCCGCATCGAGGTCGGGATGGTGGCTGCGCATGAGGGCCCGGTAGGCACGGGAAATCTGCTGCTGGGTGGCGTCACGCGGGACGCGCAGCGTTGCGTAGTAGTCCGGGATGTCGCTCATGTGGGTCTTCCGGTTCCAGATGCGTCCGGATACGGGGGCGGCGCAGGGCAACCGCCACGGCTGCCCTGCGCCACGGGTCCGTCCTAGCTTCCGATCTGGTGCATCTCGCCCTGCTGGGTCTGGATTTCGATCTTGCGGGGCTTGGCCTGTTCCGCCACGGGGATCCGCAGCGTCAGGACACCTTGGTCATAGCTGGCCTTGATGTTGTCCGTGTTCAAGGTGTCGCCCAGGATCAGCTGGCGGCTGAAAACGCCGCGGGGACGCTCGGAAGCAACCAGCTCCACGTTGGGCTGGGTGGGATCCTTGCGTTCGGCGCGCACCGTGAGGACGTTGCGCTCAACGTTCAGGTCCAGCGAATCGAGCTTGACGCCCGGAAGATCAAAGGCCACAACAAACTCGCCATCCTCCTGCCAGGCATCCATGGGCATGGCAGCCGGGCGGGCGGCGGTTCCAAAGACCTGCTGCGTGAGCCGGTCCAGCTCACGGAACGGGTCCGTGCGCATCAACATCATTTCCCACTCCTTCAGCTTGTTAGATGTTGGTTCCTGCCATATCCACCGCTTCATGATCTATGGTGGTGGATATAGATTTTTTATAGCACCCGTGAGAAACTGAAGCAAGATCACCGCCAAAAATTCTGGAGAAAGCCAATGGCAGAGCAGGAAACAGGCCGGGCCCCCGTGAACGCGAAGGGGCGCGCACTGTATGCCATTTCGGTGGCGGCGAAACTGGCGGGCACCGGCCAGCAGAATATCCGCCTCTACGAGACCCGGGGCCTGCTGACGCCGTCCCGCACCTCGGGCGGCACGCGGCAGTACAGCGACGCGGACATTGCCGTGCTGCTCAGGATCGGCGAGCTCCTTGACCAGGGCCTGAACCTCGCCGGAGTTGCCAAAGTGCTGGAACTGGAGGAAGCCAACCTCAAGCTCCACCGTGCCTTGAAGCGTGCCCGGTCGCGGCCGCCCGCGTGACGGTTTAGTCCCGCTGGGTTTCAGCCTTGGACAGTTCGCCCGTGATCCGCTCACCGGGAACCCTTGCCGTCCGCCATGTATCCAGGGCGATGACTCCCCCGAGGATCAGCAGTGACAGCGAGACCGAGGCCAGGGCGTCGCTGAGCCAGTGGTATCCCAGGTACAGCCGGCTGACCGAGGCCAGCACAATCCCGACTCCCGCTCCGATGAACCCAAAAACCGCAGCCTTCCTGTTCTTCCGCCGTGAATAGATCAAGAACGTGCCCACCAGCAGGAAGTCGCACGCCCCCAGGACGTGTCCGGAGGGAAACGAGAAGGTGTGGTCTATCCCGAAGAGCATCTGATCCACGGGCGGGCGCGACCGGCGCACTATCTGGAGGATGATCTGCGAAATGATGACCCCGCTGAGCATTGCAGACGCCAGCACCACGGGGCGCCAGGCGTGCTTCGCGGCGAAGCCCCACACGACCACCACCACCAGCACGATGATGGGGAGGGCAATCGGGCCGAACAGCACGGCGAGGAAGATCATCACCACCGTCAGGGTCTGGGACCTCAGCCCCAGCAGCCAGTCCCGGACGGGCACGTCGGCGGCGGATAGTCCATCTGCCTGGACCACGCTGACCAGGGTGGCAAGGAAAAGCGCCAGTCCCACCGCCGCCAGGATGACGGCTGCCCGGTACAGGCTGCGCCGGTCCACCGGGTCAACGTAGCGCTCCTCCACCACAAACTTGTCATGGAAGGCCCGCCATTTGCCGGTATTCTTCCGGCTGGTTCCGGAGCCTGCTGATTCCTGCTGTCCCACCGGCACGTCCGTCCCTCGGTAGTGAAGTTTGCCTAGGGTGAAGATTATCCCTGTTCCGCGGCGTTGGTGCGGCGGAAATGAGCAGCGCGGTTTCCCGCTGGCGTTCGGAGGGGCCCTTATTGTCCTGGCCCGGCGGTAGCCTGACTGCATGGGCGTGATGAACGAACTGATTGACCCGCCGGCCATAGCCACCCTCGTCGGCATCCTCAAGGAGACCTCGCCAGGAGTCCCATGGGAGCGGACCGCAGCCACCGGCGCGGAGCTGGGTGAGCTCAATTTACGTGCCCGCACGGATCTAGTGGCCCGGGCACTGGTGGCCGACATCAGCGAGGCCAGCGGCGGTGACGGGTTTACGACGGCGGCCCGCAGCTTCCGGACGGCGCTTCAGTTTCCCGAATTTACCGGCTGGGTCCTGTGGCCGGTGTCCGAAGCGGCAGTCAGCCTCGCCCTGGATTCAGGTGTATTGGAGGACTTTGACGACTGCCTGGCGCTGCTGGCCGAACTCACGCCGCGGCTCACCGGTGAATTCGCCATCCGTCGGCTCCTTGCCCGGAACCCGGACCGCGCCCTGGCAGCAATCCAGGAGTGGACAGCAAACCCGGACGAGCATGTGCGCCGGCTGGCAAGCGAGGGCACCCGGCCCTACCTGCCCTGGGCGGTGCGCGTGCCCGCACTCGTCCAGCGCCCGGAAGCCACCCTCCCCATCCTGGATGCGCTGTACCGGGACTCCTCTGAGTACGTGCGGCGCTCGGTGGCAAACCACCTCAACGACCTTGCCCGGCACGCCCCGGACGCTGTTGTTGCCACCGCCGGGCGCTGGCTCGGAGCTGCGGACAAAAACACGGCGTGGGTGGTCCGCCATGGGCTCCGCACGCTGATCAAGAAAGGGCATCCCGGGGCCCTGGCACTGCTGGGCTTCACCCCTGCGGCCGTGGCCGTGAACGGCCCGCGCCTGGACCAGGAAACCCTCACCGTACCGGGTGAGCTGACGTTCGCTTTTGAGATTTCCAATTCCGGCACCGAAGAGGTGAAGCTCGCCGTGGATTACCTGGTGCACTACCAAAAGGCCAATGGCAGCCAGTCCGCCAAGGTTTTCAAGATCTCAACCCTGACCCTCGCACCGGGCGAGCGCCGGAGCCTGTCCAAGCGCCACGCCTTCCGGCAGATGACAACCAGGGTGCACCATCCGGGATTGCATGCGCTGGAGCTGCAGATCAACGGGGCCGTGCACGGGCGCGCTGAGTTCCTGCTCAAGACGGTCCAGGCCGAAACCTAGAAGGAACCGGTGGTGAACTGCCAGCTCCGGCCGCCGAAGGGGTTGCCGGCCAGGTCCCTCACCGCAGCGCTGCCGCCGGTCACCGTCACGGTGTATTTGGTCTTGGCGGCCAGCGGCTGCTGGGGGTCCAGGATCCACTGGTTGGTGGTCCCGTTCCGGTACACGGAGGCTGGCACCACGGCTCCGGTGGCGGCGTTCTTCACTGTGAAGGTGGTTCCGTTGACGGCCTGGACAGCCTCGTTGAACATGACGCTGATGTTGTTGGTCCGCCGCACCAGCAGTGCGTTGCTGCCGGGCGTTGTGCTGGTGACCACGGGTGCCGGCCCGGTCAGGAAGCTCCAGCTGGCGGAGGCGAGCGGCGTGCCTGTAGTGCCGCGGATGGCCGAGGTTCCGCCCACCAGTGTTGCGGTGAAGCGGGTGTCCGCGGCCAGGTTGGCAGCCGGGTCAAGGGTGGCTGTACGGGTGGTGGCGTTGTAGGTGACGGTGGCGGGGATGGTGCTGCCGGCGGAGTTCTTGAGGACAAAAGTCCCGCTGGTCACGCCCTGGACCGCGGCGCTGAAGGTGGCCGTGACGTTGGAACCGGCCGCTATTGCGGTGGCATCAACCCCCGGCGTCATCGCCGTGACGGTCGGAGCAGGCGCGGGCGCCGGTGCAGGAGCAGGTGCAGGGGCAGGCGCAGGGGCAGGCGCGGGAGCAGGGGCAGGAGCCGGAGCAGGAGCCGGTGCAGGAGCCGGGGCAGCAGCAACGGCACCGGCGAACAGCAGGCGGTTGGGCGTGCCGCTGGTGGTGCCGGTAACCACCCCGGCGGTGGCGTTGGACGTGAGCGCAGCAGCCACCTGGGCCGGAGTGAGGGCCGGGTTCTGGGACAACAGCAGCGCCGCCGCCCCAGCCACGTGTGGCGAGGCCATTGAGGTCCCGGACATGGATGCGGTGGCAGTGGCAGAGGTGTAGTAGGTGGAGGTGATGCCGACCCCGGGCGCGTAGAGGTCCACGCACGGCCCGAAGTTGGAGAAGGACGCCTGCCGGTCCGCAGAATCGCTGGCCGCTACTGTGACGGCGGCCGGAACGCGGGCGGGGGAACTGTTGCAGGCGTCCACGGCAGAGTTGCCGGCGGCAACCACTGCAGTGACGCCGTCGTTGATCACTGCCTGGATGGCGGCGTCCACGGTGGTGCTCACGCCTCCGCCCAGGCTCAGGTTGACCACGGCCGGTGTTCCGGCGGCGTGGTTGGCGGCAACCCAGTCGAGCCCGGCCACCACGTCGGAGTTGTAGCCGGACCCATTGCAGTCGAGCACGCGCACAGGCACCACGGTGGCGCTCTTTGCCACGCCATAGGTGGAACCCGCTACTGAGCCGGCCACATGCGTGCCGTGGCCGTTGCAGTCACCCGAGCCCAGTCCGTCGGCGACAGCTGACCAGCCTGCGGCCACCCTGCCACCAAAATCGGCGTGCGAGGCCAGGACGCCCGTATCCACGACGTAGGCGCTCACCCCGGCGCCGGAGGAAGTCCAGGAGTAAGACCCGGACAGGGGCAAGGACTTCTGGTCGATGCGGTCCAGGCCCCACGGTGCCGGCTGCTCTGTGGCGGAGACGCTGACGCGGGCATCCGGCTCCACCGCAACAACGCGGCCCGAACGTGCCAGTGCGGCCGCCTGGGCAGGATTGGCGGTGACCACTGCAGCGCGGACCGCGTGTGAAAACGTACGGCCGACGGCGAGGCCCTGTCCCCGTAGTCCGGCCGCCTCTGCTGCCACGTCGGCGCCGGCTGCGTACTGGACGATGTAGCGGCCAGCTCCGGTATCGGCAGGTGGGGCTGCCGAGGCAGGCACGGCAGTGGCGGAAAGTGCGGCGGCGAAAACCAACACTGCTGTGGCGGGCAGAACAAAGGCGGGAGTACGAATTTTGGGGTCCTTGTTTTGGCGTTGCGGGCTGCGCGGGCAGACCATCCATCCGCCCTTACCAAAAGATTAGGACCCAACAACGGCCAGGATCCGGGTCCTTGCGGGATCCTGTGCCAACACTTGGCGATTCCTGCGCGGGACCGCAATTCCCTAGTCTGGCGCGCCTCCTGCGGTATCCGCCACGTGGTTCCGCCAGGAGTGTTCGGGCTCGAAGCCAAGCAGTCGCCGGGCCTTGTCGATGGACAGCATGGTCTCGTGCTCGCCCAACTCCTTGGTGACTTTGACGGCGGGGAATACCTCGGCAGCGAGGCTGGCACTTGACCGGCTCATGACCGTATCCGCATTGGCAATGATGTATGCCTCGAAGCCGGGCCGGCCGTTCTCCAGCGCGCGGACTACGGCCTGCGCCCCGTCACGGCCGTCGATATAGCCCCAGAGATTCCACTTCCGCAGCGTTGCGTCGGCGTCGAAGCTCGGGAATTTCGCATAGTCGCCGGGGTCCATTACGTTGGAGAAACGCAGCCCGGAGATGCTCAGCTCCGGGTCCCAGCGGGTCAGCTCCACCGCCATCTGCTCCTCGAGGTGCTTCACCAGGGAGTAGGTGCTCTCCGGCCGCGCCGGGTACTCCTCGTCCACGGGGATGTAGGGCGGGTCGACGTCGAACGGCAGTCCCAGCACCGTCTCGCTGGAAGCGTAGACAACCTTCTTGATCGCAGCCCGGCGGGCCGCCTGGAACACGTTATAGGTGGAAAGCATGTTGTTCTCGAAGGTGGCCGCGTCAGGGATGATGCCCGGCGCCGGTATGGCTCCGAGGTGCACCACAGCATCAAACCCGTTATGCCGGTCATCCACTCCCAGCAGGACATCCAGGACCTGCCCGTAGTTGCGCAGGTCCACCACCACCAGCCCGGGGCTCCGCTCACCAGCCCGGTCCAGGTTCAGCACCTGGTGTCCGTCATCCACCAGCCGCCGGACCACGTGCCGTCCAAGCTTTCCGCTTCCCCCGGTTACTGCCACTCTCATGCGCGTTTTTCCTTTCCGTTGATGAAGCGTTCGACGGCGTCAATCGCCTGTGCAGTGATCTCACCCGGGTCGCCGCTGCCGTTGACCGACACCAGGAGTCCCCGGCCCGCATAGACGGACACCACTTCGTGGGTCTCCCGGTGATACAGATCAAGCCTGCGCCGGAACACGTCCACCGTATCGTCCCGGCGGCCTTCCTTCCGGGCACGCTCCAGCATCCGCTGTTCCAGTTCCGAGTCCGGGGCGCGGAGTTCGATGACGGCGTCGAGGAAGCCGCCCTGGGAGGCCAGGAAGTTGTCCAGCTCCACCACCTGGGGGGCGGTGCGCGGGTACCCGTCCAGCAGGAAGCCCGCCCGGACATCAGCGTCCCGGAGGCGGTCCTTGACCAGGGCGTTGGTCAGGTGGTCGGGCACAAAATCCCCGCCGTCGAGATACTTGGCGGCTTCGTTGCCCAGTTCCGTTTGCCTGCTGACATTGCTGCGGAAGATTTCACCCGTGGAGACGGCGGGGATCCCGAAGTGGCGCGCCAGCTTTTCAGCCTGGGTTCCCTTGCCGGAGCCGGGCGGACCGATGATGAGCAGTCTGGTCATGTTCGTTGTCCCTCCGCGGCGCAGCTACCGCTGGTTTCCGGGTCCGCCGCCGGCAGCCCCGGCGCTGCCCTATTCTGCCCATAACGGGCAACACAATGCCAGCCTCCGGGAGGCGATCCGGAGGCTGGCAGTGGGTTTCAGTTCTATCTAGAACCTCGAGTTGGTCCCCGGGACGGGTCCGGCGGGAAGGAGGTTTCCGGCGCCGTCAGTCAGCCCGGAAGCCGGAATGTAGGTTGGCAGCACGTTTCCTTGTTTTGTTGTCGGCGTGCCACTAGCCAGGTTCACGAGGTTGACGGTGAGTTGGAGCGTGCCGGGGTTCCATACCAGTGACGAACTGAAGCTAAGGTCGCCGCCCGCTGAGTAGTTCCCGTTGAGCGTCACCGTCCCGAACCTGATTGAAGGGCATCCTGGGTCGGTGCTGGTGAACTTCAAGGAGTTCCCGCCGGCGATGGTGAGCGTACCATTTGCGGATTTGATACCGGAAGGGTCCGTCCAGCCGCTGCAAATACTGGAAGGAAGCAGGGGCTCCGAGAACGTCACCACAACCTTGTCTCCAGCGTCAGCGATGAACTGGCTTCCCCCGTTGCCAAGCGATACGGCCGAGACAGCCGGCGCCGTCGCATCCTTGGCTGAAGTGGCCGTCCCGGGAGCACTGGCATTGCCCGCGGCGTCAGTGGCCACCGCCGAGTAGGTGATGGTTCCGTCCCTGAGCGCCGAGAGGTTGAAGGTCACCGTCTGATTTGATCCAGTCGCCGTCAGCACTTGGAAGACGCTCTGCGCGCTGCCGCCGGCCGGTGCGGTCTCGGTAGCGGTAATCCTCACGGATGAGCCTTGTTCAGCCGAAAGCGTTACAGGCACGCTGCCCACGTTGGCGCTGTTTGTTGCTGCAGGAGCGCTGCTGACCAGCGCCGGCGCCGTGATGGTTGGAGCAACGGGCGGCGTCGTGTCCGCGGCGGTCACTCCCACGCTTCGGGCAGATTCAATTCCCGCCCACGCGCCGAGTACCGGCGTGACGGTGTAGTACCAGGTGCCGGCCGGCAGTGAGGTTTCGCTGCACGTCAGGACGGTGATAGTTCCGGCGCAGCCGCCCGTGCCGGAAACCTTGGTGCCGCCGCTCGCGGACGAGTACCGCGCCACGGTGTAGCCGCCAACCGGACGGCCTTCCGCCGTCGTGCCCTGCTTCCAGCTGATGGATGCAGCACCTCCGGACACCACTGCGGACGGAGCCGCCACCGCGGGGATGGCGTCGGCCCTGGCCGCTCCGGCGTTGCTGCCCAGGGTCTGCCAGAAAGCGTTGGCTGCCGGACCACCCCATGAAATGACGACGGCGGCCGCCAGCACCCCCGCGATGCGGGTGAGCTTGCGGCGGCGGTGCTGGTTGCGGTGCCCGGGCTCAATCGGCTGTGGGGCCTGGTTGGGGCGGATCATTTCCGGGCCTCCAAGGTGACGGGAAGGCTGAAGGTTGCACCTTGGCAGCCGGAGGATGATGCAAGCGACATCGCGGCCGCCGCGGGCAAAGTAATGAGCACGGATGTGTTCGCCGGGATGGTGACCGCAAGCGGGGCGGCCGGGTCCATGAAGGTCACCCCGGTGGTGGTGCAGCCGGGGTGGTTGGCGTCTGCAGTCGCGGCCCCGTTGCCCCGGATGGCGTGCACGTTGACCGGGAAGCTGTTGGGGTTGAACGCCCGGACGGCAACATCGGCGGTGCCGCCCGGGACGAGACTGTTTTGCGTGCCGTCCCCGGCCACGAGGGCTTCGACGGCGACCATCCGCATGGTGCCGTTGACGGCGGCTCCTGAGCCCGCTCCCACGGCTGTCCAGTAGGCGTAGGCCGCGCCTGCTCCGGTCGCGAGGCAAAGAGCGACGGCTGCTGCCGCTGACTTGGCAGCCAGCCGCCGGGACGTTTTCTTCAGTGTGGACGTCATGTCAGTTCCCCTCCCCTGTTCCGGAATAGGCGAGCTGGAGCGTGGCGCCCTTGCAGCCGTCCTGGTTCACATTGGTGTCCAGCATGCCGATCCTTGGCCATAGATCCGGCGACAGCTTGAGTGACTGAAGCGTTGAGGTCCCCACGGCAACGGTAAGCGGGTACTGGCCGCTGTAGTTGGTCACTGCATAGTCCGCAGGGGTGCAGGAAAGCCCCGCGGCGACCGCTGCCTGGGTCCTAGTCACACTTGCCACCGAGACGGACAGACTGGACAGTGCCAGGCTCTTGTTGTTGGGGTTCGTGATGGAAAGATTCAGCGGGACCGTGGTTCCGGGAGACAGCGGGACGCCCAGGTTCCCTGAGATGGTGAACGTTTTTTTGGAGGCTTGGACAACCAATTGGACTACGACGCCGCTGGCCTGGCTGGTGCCGGCTGCGGTGGCGATGGTCAGGTCGGCCTTGCCGTCCGGGGTGGTTGCCTGCGTCACCACCGTCAGGGTGACTGTGGCGCTTTTCCCGGAGGTGAGGGTTACGGAAGAAGGTGCGAAAGCCGCCGTCGTATTGGCTGGAAGGCCGGACACGGTGGGTGTGACGTTTCCGCTGAACCCGTTGGCGGACGTGAGCGAGGCAGCATAGCTGGCGGTGCCGCCCTGATCTACTGTCCTGGTGGCGGGATTCACCTGGATGGTGACGCCCGACTTGTTGCCCTGGTTCCCTCCCTGGCTGGCGGCGAAGATGGAGCCCGCCGAAACGAACATCACCAACAGCCCCACCAGCAGCACCTTCACTGCTGTGCGGAAGTACCCGGATGTGTTCTGCACGAAAAAGCCCTTCTGGCTGACTGGAATGGGAGGACGTGGAATTCGCCGGCGGGGAGGTGCTGCCCCTCCCCGCCGGCGAAGCTCTTAGAGGCTGCTGACGTTGATGGTCACAGTGGCACCCTTGCAGGCGCTCTGATCCACAGTTGCGCTGTCATTGAACGTCAGGGTGCCGCTGCCCACGGAGGTACCCGTTGAGTTCTTCGGGACAGTGGTGTTGCTGGTGTTGGCGGTGACGCTGAACCACTCGGGCAGGCAGCCGGTGATGTCTGTGGCCACGGTGGCGGTCAGGGCGCCCACCTTGGTGCTGGTGTTCAGGTCTGAATTGTCCGCCGTGTAGCCAACGCTGCGGCTGTCGCCGGGGGTGAGGCCCGCGTCGAAGTTCGCGTGCAGGGTGACGGTGCCGCCGCCTGTCGAGTTGGCGGCACCGCCGCTGCCGGAACCGGTGGTGGTCCAGTAGGCGTAGGCAGCTCCGCCGCCGCCTGCCACCAGGGCCAGTGCTCCGGCTGCTGCCAGGACCTTGTTTTTCTTCGTCATTTTGCGCATGGTGGAGACTCCTTTGGCTGGGGGATAACGACTGTTTCTGAGACGCACAGCCATCGGGAACCACTACGGGAACTTGCTTCCGGCTGATCGATGACGCCCATATTTCCCGGCGCCGGGAGCGCAAACAACGCGTAGTTGTACTGGTCTTTTCACAGCATTGCCGGAACCGGCTTCTTGGTTTGGGGGCGGAGTACTCAGTTTTCGAAGCAGTGCGCAACGTGCCGCGCCAGCCCCAAAAGCGGCGTTGCCACAGGCCGGAGCTGTATATACTTCTGGATATCGGTTTAGCAGCAGGCCGTTGGAAAAGTTCGTCGAATCCAGCGACTTCAGCCGCCGGCCGCCCTTGAGGTGGAAGGTGCATGTCGCCGGCTCGTTTTGACCTGAGCGAATGGCACCAAGAAACCGTGGCCAGCGAGTCAACTGCAAAAACCGATAACTCCATAACCGAGCACCTGCATGAACTCGTCCTCAACAGCTCTGACGTTGAGGACTTCCTTAACGAACTGGCGCAGGTGTCCGCCCGTAAGCTTTCCGAGCCCGGCGACGAGATGCTGTGCGCGATCACCCTGCTGCGCGAACGGAAAGCTGCCACAGTAGCCAGCAGCAGTCCGGCCGCCGAGGCCGTGGCCAGGCTCGAGTACGAGTTCAACCAGACGCCCAGCATGGAAGCGTCCACCACCCAGGCAACCGTCTCGGTGCCGGACGTCCGGGAGGACGGCCGCTGGCCCGAGTACTCGGCAGCCCTGCTGGACCAGGGCGTCCGCTCCGTCCTTGCCGTGCCGTTCCAACTGGAGGGCGGGACGAAAGCGGCGCTGCTGCTGTATTCGAGCCGCCCCAACCGTTTCGAGGCCCAGGTTCTTGAGTTTGCCGAGGACTTCGTCAGCCAGACGTCCCTCGCGCTGCGGCTCGCGGTGCGCTTTGCGCACTACAGCGAGACCGCCGCCAACCTGCGGGCCACGCTGGAATCCCGGACCGTCATCGACATGGCAGTGGGCATCATCATGGCCCAGAACAGGTGCAGCCAGCACGACGCCTTCGAGATCCTGAAGACAGCCTCCAGCACCCGCAATTCCAAGCTGCATGATGTGGCTGCCTCAGTGGTCAACTCCCTTGGCCAGGGACCCGCCCGCACGCACTACGACGGATAGCAGCCGCATTCCGCATTTGTTACCTGCCACCCACCTGCCTTACAGCAGGCCGCCGGCCTGCGGCGGTAGACTGATGCCAACTTTTGCCGGGGGGCTCCAATGGAAAATAATCGCGTCTGCCTGGTCGTTGAAGATAACGACGATATCCGCGGACTGATTACTGTCGTCCTGAAACGCGCCGGATTCGAGGTCAGGGCCGTGGCCACCGGTGCCGAGGGCATCGCCGCTGCAGCTGACCCCGCCGTCTCGCTGGTCACCCTGGATTTGGGCCTGCCGGACATGGACGGGCACGTGGTGGCCCGTGCCGTGCGCGCCCTGAGCAAGGCTCCCCTGCTGTTCCTCACGGCCAGGTCTGAGAACGACGACGTCCTGGCCGGCATGGCATCAGGCGCCGCCGCGTACCTCACCAAGCCCTTCCACCCGAAAGAACTGAAGGACCTGGCCGTACAGCTTTGTCCTGCCCCTGTGCCGGCCGCTCCCGCTTCACAGGTTCCACACATACCGGGCAAATCCCTCTGCTAGTTTGCCTGCCTGGAAATGAGGCATGACTCCTCAGCAGAACAAACTCCGTAAAGGCCCTGGTCTTCGTGGTGGTGGACGGCCGCAGCCCCCGCTACAGCGCCGGCGTCGCACCACTGTCCACAACATCGACGGCTGTGGCTCCTGCACCAGTGCAGGGCTCGGGGAAGGCTCAGTGGAACGCGCCGCAGAGCAGGGCACAGTCAACGCGGGCGAATACACCGCGGCCCAGGGCCTGGCGGAGGCGGCGGCGGCCCGCGCTGGTAAACCCCAACGCTCGCTCACTTAACGTCGCCTTTCACCCAACGCTCCATCACTTAACGTCGCCCTTCCCCCAAGGCGCGCTCACTTCCGGTGACGGCGGCTCCCGCCGTCCCCGGAAGTTCCGGCGCTAAGCGGTGCTACTTGGAGAGGAAGCGCAGCAGTGCTTCATTGACCTCCGCAGCGTGGGTCAGGAGCAGCCCGTGCGGAGCGCCCTCGATCTCCACGTACTCGGCGGCCGGCAGGGCCTTGGCGAACAGCCGTCCGGTGGAATCGATGGGAAGGATGTTGTCCGCGGTGCCGTGGAGGATCAGTGCCGGGACGTCGATTTTCGGGATGTCCCCGCGGAAGTCCGTGATCCAGGTAGCCTGGGCTGCGACGGATGCAGTGGCCCCGGCATTGGAGGCGGTGTTCCAGCTGGCGTTGACGGCCTCCTGGCTGAGGCGGGGCGTACCAAGGAACGTGTCGCTGTTGTAGAAGTTCTTGAAGAACTCGGTGAAGAAGGCGTAGCGGTCTGCCGAGACAGCTTCCTTGAGTCCGTCAAAGACTTCCTGGGGAACACCGTCGGGGTTGTCATCGGTCTTCAGCAGGAATGGTTCCAGGGAACCCAGGAAGGCTGCCTTCGCTACCCGGGCGGATCCGTAATTGCCGATGTAGCGGGCCACTTCGCCGGTGCCCATGGAGAAGCCCACCAGCACGGCGTCGTTCAGGTCCAGAGAAGTCAGTAGGGTGTTGAGGTCCGCGGCGAAGGTGTCGTAGTCGTATCCCTCAGTGGTCTTGCTTGACTTGCCGAAGCCCCGGCGGTCATAGGTGATCACGCGGTAGCCGGCCTCCAGCAGGGCGGTGGCCTGCTTCTCCCAGGAGGCGCCGTCAAGGGGGTAGCCGTGGATCAGCACAACGGGCTGGCCCGAGCCGTGGTCCTCGTAGTAAAGCTCGGTGTCAGTGCTGTTTTCGGTTCCAACGGTGATGAAAGCCATCGCGGCGGTCCTTTCGAGACTGTGGGATCGGAGCGGGCGGCAAAGCTCGCTTGCCCCCGCAGTTCCCACTCTAGGGGCACAGCTCCTGCTCCAAGGTTGTCCGCCGTGCGCGCTACTTGGAAGGTTGCGGCAACTCACATGAAATTTGAGGGTTGGCACCCATGTAGTTCAGCGGGCCCGCCACAATGGTGATGGCAATGGTGCCGGCCTGGGCGCAGTTCCCCGGTGCTGCCCCGAAGTAGCCGCGCTGCCAGGCAGCAACGCCGCCGATGATCAGCCAGATGACGATGAGTGCTCCGAGAATCCGCATGATTCCTCCAAAGGCCGCGGCGGCTGGTGGGATCAATTATGCGCGGTGGACTGCGGAAAGTGAGAGAGCGTTCGTGGAAAAGGGGCGTTAAGTGAGAGAGCGTCTGATCCGGGACAGAAAAGACTGCACCTCCGGTCCCGGGTTTACCGGATCCGGAGGTGCAGTCAGTGCTTCAGGTGAGGGCTAAGCCCGCGCAGCCTTGCCCGGGAGGGCCAGTTTGAAGATTTTGCCCCATGTGGATCCGACCTGCTTCAGCAGCGGTCCGGTGGTGTACTTCAGGCCGTAGCGCTGGCAGATTTCACGGACCTTGGGCGCCACCTCTGCGTACCGGTTGGAGGGCAGGTCCGGGAACAGGTGGTGTTCGATCTGGTGCGACAGGTTGCCTGTCATGATGTGCATGAATTTCGACCCGGAGATGTTGGCGGAGCCGATCATCTGGCGGATGTACCAGTCGCCGCGGGTTTCGCCTTCTGCCATTTCCTCCGTGAAGGTGTCAGTGCCTTCGGGGAAGTGGCCGCAGAAGATGACAGCGTGGGCCCAGACGTTCCGCACCGCGTTGGCGGTCAAGGTTCCGTAGAGCGCCTGCTTGCCGGAGCCTGTCAGCATGGCCACTGCCGGGGTTGCGGCGTAGTCCTTGGTGAACTGGGTGACAACCTTCTTGCCGAGGGCCTTGAGGTCCTTCAGCAACGCTTCTTTGGACTTAGTGCCTTCCTTGAACTCCGTGAGTTCAAGGTCGTAGATGGCGATGCCCCACTCGAACAGAGGAGCGAGAATGGCGTTGTACAGCGGGTTGCCGAGGTTCATCGGCTTCCACGGCTGGTTCTCGTCCATGCGCAGGAGGTTGTATCCGACGTCGTTGTCCTTGCCCACCACGTTGGTCCAGCGGTGGTGGAGGTCATTGTGGGTGTGCTGCCAGGAGCGCGACGGTGTGACAAAGTCCCACTCCCAGGTGGTGGAGTGGATGTCCGGGTCCCGCATCCAGTCCCACTGGCCGTGCAGGACGTTGTGCCCGATCTCCATGTTTTCGAGAATCTTGGCCAGGCTCAGCAAGGTGGTTCCGGTGACCCACGCGGCCTTGTTCTTGCTGACCAGCAGGGCGGCCCGGCCGGAAATTTCCAGGCCGCGCTGGATTTTGATCACGCGGCGGATGTAGGCGGCGTCTTCCGCGCCACGCTTGGCGAGGATTTCGTCACGGATCGCATCAAGTTCGCGCCCGAGTTCGGCCACCTGCTCGTCACTGAGGTGGGCAGCCGCGGGCGGGCGCACCGTGGGGCTGCCGGATTCGGCAAGCTTTCCCGGGCGCGTGCGTGAGTTCCCGGCGGAGCCGCCGGTGGATGTGGCCTTGCTGGGTGAAATTACAGACATACCGTGGTGCTCCTCAGATTTCGAGGTTGACGGGTCCGGCGGCTGCCGAGACACACGTTTGGATCAGTTGGCCGGGTTCGCCGTGGACTTCCCCGGTGCGGAGGTCGCGCACCTGCCCGGACAGGAGTGGGGTGAGGCAGCTGTGGCAGATACCCATGCGGCAGCCGCTGGGCATCAGCACCCCGGCGTCCTCGCCGATGTCCAGGATGGGGGTGTCGCCGTCGGCCTGCACTTCCCGGTCCGAGGCTTCGAAGGTGACCAGGCCGCCGTCGTACCCCACACCCCCGGCGAAAGTGGTGTTGAAGCGTTCGATCATCAGGTTGCCGGCGCTGCCGGCCACTGCCACGTCCGAGCCGGGCGCCGCCGTGGTCAGCGCTGCCCGGTTCCACAGGGCTTCGGCGTCGTCCAGGAAGCTGTCCGGACCGCAGGCATACGCCGCCCGTTCCTTCCAGTCGGGGCAGATCTCGTCCAGCTGGTCCGTGTTGCTCAGGTCCATGCGGCCCTGTTCGCCGGTGTACCAGTGGGCCAGGCGGAAGTTGGGAAACTGGTCGGCGAGCTCGGCGAGTTCCTCGCGGAAGAGGCTGTCGCCGGGGGTGCGCGCCGAGTGGACCAGGACGACGTCGGCATCCGGACGCCGCGGAACGAGCGTACGGATCATGGACATCACCGGGGTGATGCCGCTGCCGGCCGTGACCATCAGCAGGGGCCGGGGGTGCTCAGGGAGCACGAAGTCGCCCTGCGGCGGGGCCAGGAAGAGGACGTCTCCCGGCCGCGTGGTGCGGACCAGCGTGCCGGAGACAGCACCTACGTCGGTGACAGTGATGGCGGGGTCCTTGCCTGCGGGGGCGCTGAGCGAGTAGGACCGCCAGTGGCGGACGCCGTCGAGCTCGACGCCGATGCGCGCCCATTGGCCTGCAAGGTGCGAGTGCCAGCCGCGGCCGGGCCGGAAGAAGATGGTGGCTGACTGCGCGGTCTCCTGGACCACCCGGGTAACAACGCCGCGAAGCTGCCGCGCAGAGTAGACCGGGTTGAACAGCGCGAGGATGTCCTCCGGCGCCAAAGGGGTGGTAAGCACGGAGGCCGCCTGGGCCAGCTGACGTAGCCGGATCATGGGATAAAGCCTAAAACGGCGCGGGCCATATTTCTCTCTTTCCGTCATATGACCGTTCCGCAGTCACGCTGTAATGAGGGCGCTAAGCCCCCAAAGCCGCACTATAAGCGTAACGGCTGCGGTGTGCAGAAGGTTCCCCAACTTCAGTAAGCATGCTTAGCATACCCGGGATCCGGGTGGGCAGGCTGCTTTCTCAAGGGGTGGACGGCGGTGGCGCGGCCGGCGGCTAACGGATCAGGAGGGTGTCGGCGGCCTGGGCCGCCTTCCAGCCCAGGTTCTTATGGGGAGCACGGCGTTAATCGAGTACTCCTTACGCTGGCCGGTGTGCCCGTGGTGCTGCAGAATCGCAGGGACAAGCGGTCCCTTGGCGGCCGGTGGACTTTGGCAGACGGGCTGACCTGTGGATCATGCGGACTACTGCATTATTGGCGGCGGAATTGTGGGGCTGGCAACGGCCTACCAACTGCTGATCAAGGAGCCCGGAGCGTCGCTGATCCTGCTGGAGGCCGCGGACACGCTCGCCGCACACCAGACCGGCCACAACAGCGGGGTCATCCACTCCGGCATCTACTACGCCCCGGACAGCCTCAAAGCCCGCTTCAGCAAAGCCGGCGCGCAACAGACAAAGGAGTTCTGCCGGCAGCACCGCATCCCCTTCCAGGAGCCGGGCAAGCTGCTCGTCGCCACCACTGCGCTGGAAGAGGCACGGCTGGGCCAGCTGGAAGAGCGGGCCGGCATCCACGGCCTGGACTGCGAGCGCGTGGACCAGGCGGAGCTGCGCCGAAGGGAGCCGAACGTGTCCGGGCTCGCGGCATTGTTCATACCCAGCACGGGGATTGTTGACTACACAGAGGTGGCCCGGAAGCTGGCCGGACTCATCACCGCCGCGGGCGGACAGGTCATCACCGGCGCCAGGGTCACCGCCATCACCGAGCATGCGGACAAGGTTGAGGTGGCCACCCGGGCAAACCTCTACAGCTGCGGCAAGCTCGTGGTGTGCGCCGGGCTGCAGTCGGATCGGCTCGCGGAGCTGGCGGGCATGGACATCGACGTTCAGATCATCCCCTTCCGGGGCGAGTACTTTGAGCTTCCGGCAGATAAATCCACCTACGTCCGGCACCTGATCTATCCGGTCCCGGATCCCGCCCTGCCCTTCCTCGGCGTGCACCTCACGCCCACAGTGGCCGGCACCATCACCGTGGGGCCCAACGCGGTGCTGGGTCTGTCCCGGGAGGGATACCCCAAATTTTCCGTGAACTTCAGGGACGTGGGCCGGTACCTGACGTTTCCCGGCCTCTGGCACGTGGCCCGCGCCAATGCCGCTACGGCGGTCCGGGAGGTCCGGAACTCCTTGTTCAAGGGCAGCTACCTGCAGGAATGCCGGAAATATGCGCCCGGCCTCACCAAGGCCGACCTGCTGCCGTACGAAGCAGGAATCCGGGCGCAGGCGGTCCGCCGAGACGGCACCCTCATCCACGACTTCCTCCTGGCCGAGACGCCCCGGATGATCCACGTCCTGAATGCACCCTCACCCGCGGCCACCGCGGCACTGCCCATCGGCGAGCACCTGGCGTCGAAGGCGGTGCAGCTGCGCACCGCGTAGCCTGCAGGTCGGTGGCTAGACTGGCACCGTGACCAACAGCGACCAGCCCGCCAACGCCGGGACCCCGCCGTCGCGCGGGAAAATCGCTGAGCGGCTCCTGCCCGGCGGTGAGGAACCGGACCCGCGGTTCACCCTTGCCAACGAGCGGACGTTCCTGGCGTGGATCCGGACGTCATTGGCGCTGCTGGCCGGCGGCATCGCCATCGAGGCTTTTACGTCCGACCTTTTCCTGGAGCCCGTCCGGAAAGGGCTGGCGGTGGTGCTGCTCCTGCTGGGGATGCTGCTGAGCGCAGGCTCTGCCGTACGGTGGCTGCGGGTGGAGCGCAGCATGCGCAACAAGGCCCCCCTGCCCTTGCCGCTCATTGTGCCGCTGCTGGCCGGGGCCGGGGCGGTGGCAGCCGCCGTCGTCCTCATCTTTATCCTCTGGCGCTGAACCTGTGGACTCGTCCCACTCTGCCGGCAGCCACGGCGACCCCGGCCTGCAACCGGAGCGGACCACACTGGCGTGGGGCAGGACAGTACTGGCACTGGTGACGGTCAGCGCCATCTTCCTGCGCTGGCTCCCCCGGCACGGCCTGCCCATCCTTCTGCTGTTCGCCGTCTCGGCAGCGGCGGCGCTGGCCATCTACGTCACGCAGCGCCGCCGGTACAGCACAAGGTCCCGCGGCCTTTCAAGGGAAAAGCTCGACGCCGACATCACCGCAGTGCTGTGGACCGCTTTTGCCGGGTTTGCCCTGGGCGGCCTGGGCATCGCCGTAGTCCTCGCCGGATAGAGGCAGGGAACCCTAAAACATGGGCAGGACGAAACCTGCAAGCAGCGCCACGGCACCGATCGCAGTCAGGCAGCGGCCCAGCACTGAGGCTGTTTTGCCGGCCTCTTCCGGCTCCGTGGTCTGCCACTGAGTGGGCCGTTTGGGGTGGTAGTAGATGGGGAGCGTGTCCCCCACCGCCATGTCCCTGATGTCGTGCGGCGACATCGGCGCGTGGTGCACCTGGTATTTGCGGTCGAACCAGCGGAAGCCCACGCCGGTGTTGTCCGAATAGACCACGGCTTCGGCCACATCCCAGGGGTGCACGAAGCGGCGCAGGAAGCCCGTGTAGAAGAGAAGACCCAGCCCGACGGGCAGGCACAACCAGGTGAGCATTTCCAGGATCGGACCTGCCATATCAAGCACAGTGGGCATGGATTTGATGGTACAGGCGTACGCTGGGGGAAACGTTCCTGCGGAAGGGGTAGACATGAACGACGAGGATCTTTTGGCCCGCATCCAGGCCCTGGTGGAGGAGGAACACACCCTCCGCGAGGGATCCGGCGACGGCCATGCACCGGACCAGGCGAGGCTCAGGCAGGTTGAGGAAAGGCTGGACCAGTGCTGGGACCTCCTCCGCCAGCGCCGGGCCAAGGCCGAGTCCGGGGAAAACCCCAACGATGCCGAAGCGCGGCCCGTCAGCGAAGTCGAGGGCTACAAGCAGTAAAGGCCGGATCTGTTCCAATGCACCTCTGGCGGTATCGTTTCGCCAGAGGTGCAGCCATGCCACCTCAAGAACGGAGCCATCCATGCGTCTAGCAGTCGCGCAGATCATCAGCAGTGCCGACCTTGAGGCCAACCTGGAGCTGATCCGCGAGAACGCCACGCAGGCCAAGGCCGCCGGCGCGGAGCTGGTGGTGTTCCCCGAGGCTGCCATGCGGGCATTTGGCCATTCCTTGCGGGACGTCGCGGAACCGCTGGATGGGCCCTGGGCCGAGAAGGTGCGGGCTCTGGCCAACGAACTGGGTATTGCCATTGTCGCGGGAATGTTCACTCCCGGTAAGGACGGCCGCGTCCGCAACACCCTGCTGGTCACCGGCCCCGGCCTGGACACCTCCTACGACAAAGTGCACCTCTTCGACGCGTTCGGCTTCACCGAGTCGAAGACCGTGGACGCGGGAACGGAGCCGGTGACTTTTGAAGTCGGCGGCACGGTGTTCGGCCTGGCCACCTGTTACGACGTCCGGTTCCCTGCCTTGTTCACGGCCAATGCGCGTGCGGGGGCACAGGTGAACATCGTCTGCGCCTCCTGGGGAGCGGGCGAAGGCAAGGCCGAACAATGGGACCTTCTGGTGCGGGCACGTGCGCTGGACAGCACCACGTTCGTGGTGGCCTGCGGCCAGGGTGACCCCGAAACCATTGGAGCCGGCCCGGCGGGCGCAGCTCCGACCGGCATTGGCCACAGTGCCGTCATCACTCCCCTGGGCTCGGCGGTGGCTGCGCTGGGCGGGAAGCCGGAGCTCGCCGTCGTCGACATCGACCCCTCGATTGTGGACGACGTCCGCACTAAACTTCCGGTGCTGGCCAACGCCCGCCAGTTCTGATCTTTTAGCCCACCTGTCCGGCTAAGCCTCCACGGCTGAGTCTGGATCACGACGGCGCGCCGCAGATCGCCCTGCGGCACGCCGTCGTCGTGCTTAAGGATGGAAATTGCCGCCTTGGAGCGGTGAAGTTCCGTTCATGGCCGCGTAATCTTGCCGAATTTTACGTACGACGGCGGTATCTCACCTTCCGCCCCCGGCCCACCGCGGCCCGCATGGAGTTCCGGCCGGTAAGGTTCCATCGCATGCGTTGGCTGATGGACCCTGTTTACATTGCCGAAACATTCCCGACACGGGGACTTCACACCGGAGCCATTTCTGTAACGCGCGCGCAACTTTCAAGCGCATTTCCTGAAACACGAAACACGAAAGATGGACTGCGGGGGAAACGCGAGGGCCTGCAAGAGCGCCCCGTTTCGAGGCGCTAACGCGAAGGGACCTTCAGGTGGAGATTTCTGCCCAACATGTCTGGCTGATGATTTCGGCCGCGATGGTACTGCTGATGACGCCCGGGCTTGGCCTCTTTTACGGTGGCATGACGCGGGCCAAGGCGGCCCTGAACATGATCATGATGAGCTTCATTTCAGCCGGGATCGTCGGCGTGATTTGGGTTCTGTGGGGCTACTCCATGACCACAGGCGACGGCGTGCTCGGCATCTTTGGCAATCCCTTCGCCAACTTCGGGCTCCAGAACCTGATGGGCTCCCCGGACCTGATCAAGGCCGGGTACAGTGCCACCTTCGCGATCATCACCGTGGCTCTGATCAGCGGCGCCATTGCCGACCGTGCCAAGTTCGGCGCCTGGGCCCTGTTTGTACCCATCTGGATCACGGCGGTGTACTGCCCCCTCGCCTATATGATCTGGGGCGGCGGCCTGATGAGCGCCGGCGGTGCCGTCACCGCTGTTTTTGGCCAGGTCATCGACTTTGCCGGCGGCGCAGTGGTGGAAATCAGCTCGGGCACGGCAGCCCTAGTCCTTGCGGTGATCGTTGGGCAGCGCCACGGCTTTGCGAAAGACCCCAACCACCGCCCGCACAACATCCCCTTCATCATGCTCGGAGCCGCCATCCTCTGGTTCGGCTGGTTCGGCTTCAACGGCGGCGCCGCAACTTCAGCGGAACAGGCCGGCCTGATCTGGATCAACACCCTGGTGACGCCCGCTGCGGCCATGCTCAGCTGGCTGGTGACCGAAAAGATCCGCCACGGGCACCCCACCTCGCTGGGTGCGGCGTCCGGTGTGGTGGCCGGCCTGGTTGCCATCACCCCTTCCTGCGCCAACATCAGCCCGGTGGCCGCTATCGGCCTGGGCCTCGTGGCCGGAGCCGCCTGCGCTGTCTTCGTAGATCTCAAGTACCGGTTTGGCCTGGATGATTCCCTCGACGTGGTGGGCGTCCACCTGGGCGCCGGCCTCATCGGCACCCTGGCACTTGGCTTCATCGCCCTGCCGGTGGACGGCAAGGGCGGCGGGCTCTTCTACGGCGGCGGCGTCCAGCAGCTCATTGCGCAGACCGTGGCAGTGGTCATCACGCTGCTGCTCTCAGGCATCGGCACCTTGGTGATTGGCGGCGCCATCAACAAGACCATCGGGTTCAGGGTAAGCCGCGAGGCAGAGACTGCAGGAGTGGACCTGGCCGAGCACGCTGAGAGCGCCTATGCCTTCGGGGAAATCGGCGGCGGCTTCCGTCCGCTGAACCACGGCCTTCCACACGCCGCGGCCGCAACGCACTCTCCGAATGAATCTTCTTCTGTAGCCGGCGAAAACCTGCCACCGCGGCCGGCCAAGGAAGATTCCTTCGCCTGAGCCCTGCTCATCTCTTCGGCCTGCTAGTCAGCCAGGATCTTGTAGAGCGCGCGCCGGGTCTCGTCCAACTTCTCGATCGCAGCCGTCCGCTGTTCCTGGGTGACGCCGCTGCGGAACTGGTGGATAGCGGCCATCAGCTTCCCGATGCTCTGGTGGAAGTCCCGATCGGGACTCTCAGGTCCGGCGTTCCACGCGTTCTCCAGCTCCTCAGCGTGTTCCTCCACCCAGGCCCTTCCAGCATCCGTGAGTGAGAACTCAGTGCCTCGGCCTTCACTGAGGGGCGTGATGAGCTCCTCATCCACCAGTTGCTGCAAAGTGGGGTAGATGGATCCGGGACTTGGCCGCCAGGCACCGTCCGTCTTTTCGGCAATGGCCTTGATCAGCCCGTAACCATTCGAGGGCGCTTCGGCCAGGAGCGAGAGGATGGCTGAGCGGACATCGCCCCTGCTCGCCCTGCGCGGGCCGCGGCCGAAACCGGGCCCGAAGCCGGGGCCAAAACCTGGTCCGGGGGCACCGCCAAAGCCGGGGCCGAATCCCGGACCGAAGCCGGGGCCGAAACCTCCGCCCCTGTGCCCGTGCGGTCCGCGCCTTCCACGCCCGCGTTCAAACCTGCCCCTGACGTGCTGCTGGCCGGGAAAATTCTCTTCTGAAGTGCCTTTCATGGTGGCATCTTCCTTTCATTCCACATTGTCTTCTTGGTCGTCGCCGATCCTTCGGCGATAGTTAACGATATGTCGCTAACTATCGCCGAGTCAATAGAAGAATTCACCAAATCATGACCTGTGATCCTCTGGATTGCCCGCTGGAGGCGACGTAGTCTTGTGGCACTCTTCAAGCTCGAGGGCTGGAAAATGGCGAAGAAAAAGAAGCGCAGGCGTCGCAGCGGTTCTACCCTGGGAAGGATCCTGGGATTTTTCGCGGCGAGCATTATGTGCGGCGTGCTGGCGGCCAGCCTGGTGGTACCTGCAGTGGCAGCAGCCGGCTTCGGAGTGAGCACCTCGATCGGGTTTTTCGACAGCCTGCCCGAGGAACTCACGGTCCAGCCGCCGTCGCAATCAACGAGGGTCCTCACGTCCGATGGCCAGCCGATAGCAACCTTTTATGCGGAGAACCGCGTCCGAATCCCGCTGGACCAGATGTCGCCCTACATCAAGAACGCCGTCATTGCCATCGAAGACAGCCGCTTCTATGACCACGCCGGCATTGACCCGCAAGGGGTCCTTCGTGCGGTGGTGGCCAATCTGACCAAGGGGGACCAACAGGGCGCGTCCACCATCACGCAGCAGTACGTCACGAACGTGGTCAATGAAGCGCGGCTGTCCCAGGACAGGCCCGACGAGGTGATCCTCAGCGGCCAGAAGGACATCGGCGACAAACTGCGGGAGATGAAACTGGCCATAGCGCTGGAGAAGAAGTACACCAAGGACCAGATCCTTGAGGGCTACCTGAACATCGTGTTTTTCAACAGCGACGCCTACGGCGTGGAAGCTGCGGCCCGGTACTTCTTCAGCACTACGGCAAAGGACCTGAACCTTCCACAGTCTGCGCTCCTGGCCGGGCTCGTGAACAGCCCCACGTTCTACAACCCAACCATCAACCCCGAGAACTCGCTGACCCGCCGGAACCAAGTGCTCGGGGAAATGCTCCGGCTGGGGAAAATCAATCAGCAAGAGCATGATGACGCTGTTGCCGCACCCATCGAGCTCAAGGTCAGTCCGCAGCGGCAGGGTTGTGCCAATGCGTCCATGGCACCGTATTTCTGCGATTACATCTCGCACCTGATCCTGAACAACCCGGCGTTCGGGCCCAACCAGACTGAGCGTGAGCGGAAGCTCTACCGGGGCGGCTTGACCATCACCACTACCCTGGACAGCAGGCTGCAGGCCGCCGCCCAGGCGCAGGTGGATGGAACAGCGGGACCCAACCCCGACCGCTGGGGCGCAGCTCTGGTAACCATCCAGCCCGGGACCGGCAAGATCCTGGCGATGGCACAAAACACGGTTTTCCTGCCCGAACCGGGCAAGTTCGACACCCAGTTGAATTTCAATGTGGACGCAAAGGACCCCCAAGGCAACGACCTGAACGGCGCCGGAGGGTTCCAGACCGGGTCCACCATGAAGCCGTTTACGTTCGCTGAATGGTTGAACGAGGGCAAGACCATCACTGCCGAGGTGGACGCCTCCCGCCGGGTCTATCCCCTGGGATTCCCGTGGCGGTCCTCCTGCGGAAAGGTGCTCGGTGCCTACAGTACTGCGCAGAACAATCCTGAACTCGGCGCCGCCGATGACCTGCAAAATGCGGAAGAAGGCTTCTACCGGAAGATGCCCGTGAACTACGGCCTGTACAACTCCATCAACACGGCTACTTTTGCCTCGGCTACGCAACTGGACTTCTGCGGGATCCAGAAGATGGTGGACGCAGTGGGACTCCACAGCGGCCTGGACGGCTCGCCCATCAACATGCATCAGCTTGGCAACCTGCTGGGCGCCACCGGAGTTGCTCCCCTGCATATGGCTAATGCCTTTGCCACCTTTGCCAACGACGGCCGGTACTGCAACCCCATCGCCCTGCTGGAAATTACCGACGCCAACGGCGGCAAGTTGCCGGCCCAGTCCACGGAGTGCCGGAACGCGGTAAAGCCGGACGTGGCACGCGGCGTCAACAACGTCCTGCAGGACGTGCTGAAGAAGGGTTCGGGCGTCTGGATCAACCCCAAGGTGCACGACAAGGTTCCTACGGCTGCCAAGACGGGAACGTCGAACAACAATGGGTCCACCTGGGTGGTGGGTTACACCTCGGGGCTCGCAACCGCTTCCTTCTTCGGGGACGCACTGGAAGGACAGAAACGGTCCGGCCAGAACGTCACCATCAACGGGACCTTCTACCCCCGGCTTGACGGTTTCATGATCGCAGGGCCGCAATGGGCCAACTACATGGTGAACGTGGCTCCGCTCTACCCGGCCGCACCATTCCCGCCGCCTCCTCCGGCCATGATCGGATCAAATCCTCCGCCGCCCACTCCGGGCCGCTGACGACCGCCCGCAGGCAAGGGAATCCGGCAAAGAACAGGCAAGGCGAAGCCCGTCGATCAGGGGCTGTGGGCTGCGACCCGCTTTTCAGGAGTGGAGTGCCTGTTCATGCCTCGTTCAAGTAACTGGGCAGAGGGCTTCGCCGACCCGGGGGGCTTCACCTGAACGAGGGGTTTCACCGACGGGAGGGGCTCCTCCCGAACAATGGGCTTCACTGGAACGGAAGCCTTCACTGCCATCGCCAAGGCGCTACCGGGGAGCAGCGGCGCGGTCGAGCGGTAGGTGTGGCCTGTGGGTGTCCTTGTTTCGACTGAATGCCTTTGACCTGGCCGGGTGATTGTCTTTGCGGCCCAGCCTGGTGTTTCTTTGGTGTGGTTGCAGGTTTCGCAGAGGCCTTGGCCGTTGGTGCTGGTGGTTGGCCCGTCATTGTGCCAGGGGATGATGTGGTCCAGGTGGCGGATGGGCGCGTCGCAGTAGGGGGTGCGGCAGGTGTCGTCCCGTACCTGGATGAACCGGCGGAGTCCTGGCGGGAAGAGCCGGGCTTTGGAGTCCATCGCGACCAGCTCACCGCTGGTGGGCGTGGTGTAGAGCCGGCGGAGCCACACCTTGAGTGCGGAGCTTTCCGGTTCCGCGTTTAGAGAACCATCTGGTCCCAGGCCCGCTGCTTGGCCAGTCGCTTCACCACCGGTGGGCTCCGCGTCTGCCAGAAGCTCGCCACGGATGGCCTTTCGGGCCAATTCGCCGGGAATGATGCCGTAGCCGGCCAGGCGGGCCGGTTCGCTGTCGCCTTGGAAGAGGGTGCGGTCGGTCATGACGAGCTGGATCTCGACACCGCTGATCCCGCCGGGGGTGCCGGTCACGGATTCCACGAGTTGGTCAGCCATGATGTTGCCCTTTGAACGCTCATCACCGGAAGATTTCAGGGTGTCAGCAAGGCGGGCCAGTGCCGCGTACGCGGCCACGCCTTGGGCGACCGGGAGAAGGGCGGTCAGGCGGGTCATCGTGTCCGGCGCCGGACGCAGAGTCACGGTCCGCTCATTCACAGCATGGCTGGCCCGTCTGGCGACCGATTGCGGGTCCCGCCGGTACGCCGCAGCCCGGACTGCGGCGACGACGGCCCGGTCCCCATACCCGGCAAAGGACCCGGTGTCCACTGCGAGTTCCTCGTCTACCGCGGCCCGGTCCTCAACCGACAGGCAGGCTGTTTCCTTCACCACCAGGGTGGCCCGCCACTCGTTCAACTGCCCGGACTCCAGCGCCGCGAACGTGTGGGGCATCTCGACCAGGGCTTTCCCCAAACCCAGCAACCGGGCGCCACGGGAAGGTGACTCCCGACGCGCCAAGGCGACTTCCGCGCCCACCCCAACACCGACCTCATCCGCAGGGACACCCGCGGCAGTCTGTTCCCGCCGGGCAGCCAGGTCGAAGGCCACAGCGATCCTCGCCTGCTTGGCCGCAGCCGCGGACTTCACGTCCTCCAGCTCCCGCATCTGGTCAATCATTCTTTGCCTGTCAGCAGCGGGACGGACCAAAGACAAAGTCCGCAGGACATCCGCAACCACAGGCCCAGGGCGGCCAACCGCCTCCCGCTGCCCCGCCGTCGTGATCGCTTCCATAAACAAAGTCTTCCAGCAGCCCCGGCCAACGGCACGGAACCACCAGCCCTATGTGGATAACCCAACCCCTCCGCAAGAGCCCGGCAAAGTGGCAGGATGGGCGGGGTGAAAAGCCTGGAAACCAAGCGGCTGATCCTGCGCCCGTGGGAGCCGGAGGACGCCGGGTTCGTGCTGGACCTCTACTCCCGGTGGGAGGTGCAGCGCTTCATCGGCAACCATCCGCAGGTGATGCGGGAATTCGCCGAGGCCGAGGAGCGGATCCGCGTGTGGCGGACCATGGACCATTCGCTCCACGGCGCCTGGGCAGTTCAATTGAAAGAGGCAGTTCAGCTAAAAAAGGCCGCCCAGCTGAAAGAGCCACTTCAATCCAAAAGCACCCCACCCCTGGCCGGAACCCTGCTCCTGAAGTCCATCCCGGCGTCGGGCGAAACACTGCCGCTTCAGCCCTCCGGCGATACCGAGATCGGCTGGCACTTCCACCCCGACTGCTGGGGTCACGGTTACGCGACGGAAGCTGCTGCCGCAGTCCTCACCTACGCCCTGGGAGGGGGACTGGACAGGGTGGTGGCAGTGACGGCCCCTGCCAACGCGGCATCGCAGAGAGTCTGCCAGCGTATCGGGATGACCCACCTGGGCCAGACCAACAGGTACTACAACGCACTCTGCGAGCTCTTCGAGGCCAGGGCAGCCCGGACCACGCCGCCCTAGCCGGCCGAGCCCTTCCAGAGCCGCTGCCACCACGAACGCGCAGGTTCCGGCTCCGGCAGCGGAGCATCAGTAATCCGGGCGGTACGGCGCTCCCGCCACCGGGAAACCTCCTCCTCCACATCCCGGGTCCTGGTGACCACGGGTGGGCCGCCCTGGAGTTGACGCCGGGCGTCGATGACGCGGCGGTTGAAGTCCGCCAGGATATCCCGCACCTGCTGCTCGGTGTACTGCGCGTCGAGCTTGGCGTCCAGCTCCGCGTCCTCGGTCCGGAGCAGGATGGCAGCCGGGCCCAGGCCACTGATGTTTTCCCGCTGGATAAGGCCCTTGACCCACCAGTCGGGGTCGTACCGCTCCCCCAGCCCCGGGATCGGCTTGCCCGCATACTTGAGGTTGTCGAACTTGCCCTGCGCCATCGCGTCCCGGACCAGGTACTCAGCCCGGGCGGCGTCGCTGACCTTCTTGCGCTTCTCCCGCTCCTGCGCATCAAGGGCGTCAAGCGCGGCTTCCTCCTCGGCGCTGATGCCGGCTCCACGGTAGGACCGGACTTCAGCGGCGCGCTCCAGGCGCTTCCGGAAATCCCCCGCACCGCCGCTCATTGCTGCCACCGCCTCACGTCGAAATGATGCTTCCTTCCAGTATTCAGAAGGTTTCCGCCCGCTTCAATGCAAGGCGCCTACGGCAAACAACGGAAAGCGTACGACGGCGGGAGGTCCCGCCGTCGTACGCTTTCATTGGGTGCCGGGAGGCTCAGCCGGTCACGCGTTCGCGTGTTCGGCGAGGAGGGCGTCGATCTGGCCGACGGCTTCCCGCATGCCTTCCTCCATGCCCATCTGGACCATCTGTTCCATCTGCTCCTCCGATTCGAAGGTGGAAACGATGGTCATCCTGGTCCGTCCGCCCGCATCCTCGAGCGTGACCGTGGCGTGCGTGGTGCCCATGGACTCCACCGGAGCGCCGTTTTCGTCCGCGAAACCGTCGTCAAACTCCAGCTTGCGGGGAGCCTCGATGGCTGTGAACCGCCACCAGCCACCGGCCTTTTCACCTTCCGGCCCGGTCATGTAGTACACGGCTTTGCCGCCGGATTCGAAATCAAACTGCTCAAAGGTGGCTGGCCAGGTGGGCGGGCCCCACCAGCGCTCCAGCTGGCGCGGGTCTTCCCAGAGCTGCCAGACGCGTTCGACTCCGGCGTCGAACTCGGCGACCAGAATGAAGCTGAGCGCCTCAAGATTCTTGGTGGAACTGATAACCGACATTGCAGAACCCTTTCCCTATCCTTCAGCCAGAATGTCGGCGATCCGGCTTACGCGCTGCCGCCAGATCGCCTCATAGTCATCGAGCAGCCGGCGGGCCTTCTGCAGCCCTTGGTGGTTTCCCCGCACGATCTGCTCCCTTCCGCGCCTCTCCTTGGTGACCAGGGAGGCGCGCTCCAACACCGCCACGTGCTTCTGGACGGCGGCGAAGCTCATGGCGTAAAGGCCCGCGAGGCCGGAGACCGAGTATTCGCCGGCAGTCACCCGGCGAACAATGTCGCGGCGGGTGGAGTCGGCGAACGCCTGGAAGAGGCGGTCAAGTTCGGTTTCGCGGAGCTGATCTACAACCATTTGGTTGTACGATAAGTCGCGGACACAGCACCTGTCAACGATTTTTGTTTCGCGCCTGCTCGGACGCCATCGCCGGGAGGGCGGCCGACGGCGTGCCGCGCCTTGGTTTCTCCGCCGGCGCCTGAGAGGGAGCTAAGCGTCGAAGTGAGTCTGGACGCTGGTGCCCTGCAGCTGCTCAACCAGTTCTGTAGCCACGTCCCGCAACTTGCGGTTGCGGTTGCTGGAGACCTTGGTCAGGATTTCCATTGCTTCTGATTGTGAACACCGGTTCTGGGCCATGATGACCCCGCAGGCCAAGTTGATGGCCGTCCTGTGTTCCATGGCCGCCTCAAGATCTTCCGCCCGGTTTTCGGCAGTTTTGATCCGGACGGACAGATGCAGGGTGCTGTGCGCAGCGGCGCCAAAGCCCACGGCCTTGTCGTAAACATTCGGAGTGAAGACGCCCGGCCTGGTTGCGAAAAAGTTCAGTGCAGCGCTGGCTTCGCTGCTGATTTCCAAAGGCACGCCCAGTGAACTGTAGATGCCCGCCTCCGCAAACCTTCTGGTGAGCTCGGGCCAGCGGGAGTCCGAGGCGACGTCGTCGATAATCACCGGTGACATTTCCCTCAGGGCCCTCATGCAGGGGCCATCGCCGACGGCCTGCTCAATATGGTCGAGCCCAACGGCACGGTCACTGCTGCCTGCAACGGTAGTGGGCCTGCGCCTCAGCTTGACGGTGACTGCGCATTCGATGGCATCGCCTGCTGCTTCGGAAACCGCCGCTGCCGCCAGCCCTGAAAGCCCCGACAGGAACTCCACCCCGTCTTCGGCTCCCACCAGGATGCCTTGCAGCTGTGCGATCGATTCGTTGTCCGGTGAATTCGACATGCGCCTATCCTATGTCCCGCCCCTAAAACATGGGCGGTGTTGCTGTGTATGAACCAGGCGGAACGGTTGCCACCCCGCACTGCAGCCGTTCCGCCTCCTGCAGGACGCCTATTCGGGCACCTCCATCTGGAAACCGCACTGGCAGTGCAGTACCTGCGTTGTCAGGTAGACGTCCAAGGCGTCCTCGAATGGCTTGTCAGTGAAGGCCGGCGCAATGAGCCTGCGCAACTCGGAGCCCGTCTTCTGCATGGGCTGGCCACAGTGGACAAACTGCCCGCCAAAGGCCAGGACGCCGTCAATGCGGTTCTTGGGACCCTCCGGATTGATGGACATCGTCAGGCCGCGGCCGGGTAGCTGGACAGGATGTAATCGGCCGCCGCAGGGCCCACCATCCGGAGCCTGGTGTCGTGGAGGTCGATGCCTTCCCGGTGCATGGCTGCCCGGAAGGTGACGTCCGGCTTGGCTTCCAAACCCTTGAGCAGGCACCAACTGACGTAGAGCCCATACAGGCAATCGGCAGACATGGGGCAGTCAGTATCGAATTCCGGAACGGTGGCTTCAGCAAGGAACTGTGAGAAATGCGAGGCAGCCATGATGGCTCTCTTTCGCTGGTGTGCATCAATCCGCCGTCGTGCTACAGCGGTCACTCCTGAAGGCCCTGCACCTGGCCCGGAGGGGCAGGTCACCACGAACGTGACGCCTACCACTCAAAAATTTACGCACTCTCCGCGCTTCTGTCCAATGGGACTTTTGCGATGCCGGCAGGCAAGTCCTTGCCCAGCCAAGCCCGGATCCAGATAATTTCGACGGCGGCATCAAGCAGGTAAGCCCTGCTGATGCGCCCACTCAAGGAGTAATACAAGTCAATTGCAGCAAGCGTTAAGGCAGCACCGATGCCGAGTCGCCTTGCAACGGCGGCGCTTTCCCTGCCGGGGGTAGCACGCACTTGCTCCAGGCCGATGGCGATAAGGAGGCCCGATACCGTGCGCACCAGCCATTTGTCTGCCTTTGGTCCGCTCACGGCCTCGAAGCTGCGCATATGGACGAGCGGCCACAAGCCGTTGATGATGTAGAAGGCTCCTTGCAGTTTTGCTGTTTTGGAAGACTGCATCGTCCTCGCTCCCTCAGTAAGGTCCTGTCATGATCCCCTGCCACCGGTTAACGCCAGGGCTCGTTCGTCGACAGCCGCTCAGATCACTCGTCGAAATGCGTACGCAGGGCGGAATCGGGCGAAACTGATTCGATGATGCCTGCTGCCACGTCCCGCAGCTTGACGTTGCGGCTGTTGGACGCCTTCCGCAGGATGGCCATCGCTGATTCCTGGCTGCAGCGGCTTTGTGCCATTATCACGCCGACAGCAATATCGATGGCGGTCCGCGATTTCATCGCGGCCTCCAGATCCTCCTTGGCATCCCGCAACTGGGCGAGGCGCAGTTCGAGCCGCAGCGTCTTGGCGGACTGCTCGCCGAACAGCTCCGCACGTGCAATGTCCTCCGGGGAGAATCCATGCACTGCCGAGGAGTAGATGTTCAAAGCGGCTGAGGAATCGCCCTCAAGCTGCAGGGGCACGCCCAGTATTGAACCGATGCCCTGGGCTGCGACTGCCTGCGCATACTGCGGCCAGCGATGCTCCATTGAAACATCGGCAACGTACACGGTCTTGCCTGTCCGCATGGCCGTAAGGCAGGGGCCGTCGCCGTAGGCGTACTGCAGGTCGTCCATCATGCGTGCTGTGGGCGTACTGGAGGCGACAGAGACGGGCCGCTTCCGGCGCACCACCGTCACGTTGCAATGTACCTCTCCTCCTGGCGGGGCGAGGAGAGAAGCCGAGAAAACGGCGAGTTCCTTGAAAAAGTCCTGGGCGTCGCCGGCCTGCAGGACGAGGTCCTGGAGGCGGGAAACGATGCCGTCCTGAATTGCGGTGGCCGGCAGAGAGGCTGTATCGGGCAGGGCGTCCATTCCAGATCCATGAAGTCGGGATTCAACCGCGGCAGTTTCCAACGCGGCCTTTAGACGCCCACTTCCAAACGCTGCCACCAGCCTACATCGATTTGACGGGCTTCCGGAAAGCCGTAGCGCCGGAACCCCGCGCGACTGCGTCGTCAGGGTCTATTCTTGTCTTGGAGGGAAAATTACTTTCCGCTCCCGGCCCAGCAGGGGGCACCCCACGAAGACAGCAATGTCCTTCGCAGAAGGTCCGCTCCCATGCCACAACAACTCCCCTTGGATGAACTCACCCTCGCGCTTGCGCGCATCAGGGGCCTCCTCCTGACCGAGGAGAAAGTAGACCGGGCCGTCCAACGGCTTGCCGAGGGCATCCGCGACGCTTTCCCGGCAAGTTCGGGGGCGGGCGCATCACTCATGGACGAACACGGCAAGCGGACCAGCACGGGAGCCACTGACCCGGTCGTCCTTGAAGCGGACGCCGCACAGTATGAGCTCGGCGAGGGTCCGTGCATTACGGCGTGGGCCACCGAACGCAGTGTGGTGATTCACGACGTCGCTACTGACGACCGCTGGCCCTTGTGGTCGCAGGCGGTCCGGGAACTCTCCATCCGCTCCGTCATCAGCTCGCCGTTGATGGCAGGCACACGATGCCTGGGGGCTCTGAAAATCTATTCAACCCAGCCGGGCGTCTATGACGCCGCCAGCGCGAGGCCCCTGGAAAAGCTTGCCGTGCCTGCAGCCACTCTCCTGGACAATATCCAGAGCTCCGAGGCTCCGCAGCGATTCACCGAAGTCCTCGCTTCTGCCCTGGACAGCCGGGACACAATCAACCGCGCCCAGGGCTTCCTGATGCACCTGCACGGCCTTGACCAGGCCACAGCCCTTCAGCAACTCGTGGAGCTCTCCAAGTCCAGCAGGCAGTCACTCTTTAGCATCAGCACCGGGATCCTCGCCGGAACCAAGAGAACCTCTGATGACGGACCATGAATTAAGCCGCCCCGACTCCTCGATGGGCCTTGAACAGGAGCAGAGCCGGCTCCTGCGCAAAGCCCTGCAGCGCTCCGGCGTCAGGCATGGAGATCTGTGGCTCCGCTACTTCAGCATCGGAGGGACCGTGGGTGAATACGAAGTTGACGCCTACATCCAGTCGCTGTTCTCCCTGCCGGCGGGCCAGCGCGACCTGCTGGCGCACGCAGCAAATGAACTCATCGACGAGCTGCCGCCGCTGCCCCGGGCGCCGTACCTGCAGGACCTCGCCTGAACGGGCGCACCCCGGGTGCCCTCCCGCCGTCGTAATGCACATACCCGCAGGCGAGCCCAAGGGACGGCGGGAAGGCCTTGGCCCTATGCTGGAATTATGGCGCAGCAACTTCCCCTCGACGAGCTCAGCACTGTGATCGCTCGCATCCAAGGGCTGCTGCTCACTGAGGAGAAGGTGAATTCGGCCGTCCGGCTTTTGGCCCAGGCGGCCAAAGAATCGGTACCGGGCACCATTGGAGCAGGTGTGTCGCTCATGGATGCCCGCGGACGCCGCACCAGCAGCGGGTACACCGACCGGATTGTGGCCGAGGCCGACGCCACGCAGTACGAGCGCGGGGAGGGTCCGTGCCTGACCGCCTGGGCAACGGAAAAGCCGGTGCTGCTCCAGGACATCCGGGTGGAAACCCGCTGGCCGGATTGGCGCAGGGCCGTGGCGGGGCTGCCCGTGCGTTCGGTTGTCAGCGCTCCCCTCATCGCAGGCAAGGAGACCATCGGCGCCCTGAAGTTGTATGCCGCGCTGCCCAATACATATGACGAGTCCAGCACCACCCTGCTGCAACTTTTTGCAGCGCCGGCCGCCACGCTGCTCTCGCACATCCAGGCCAGCGAGGCACCCCACAAGATGACCGAGGGCCTCCAGGCCTCCCTGTACACCCGCGACCTGGTGAACCGTGCCTGCGGCGTGCTGATGGAACGTATGGGCCTGACCCACGAAGCAGCCCTGCAGTGGCTCATCAGGCATGCCCGCGACGAAAACACAGCATTGCAGGACGTCAGCGCACGAGTCCTGGCCGGGACGCCGGCATCCGGATCGTAGGCCGTCCACATGGGTTTCGATCCTAATGAACCGGAACAACGGCGCAGGCTCCGTTCGGCCATGAGGGCCGCCGGCATCTCCATATCCGAGCTGTGGCTGAAGTATTTTGGCATGTCCGGAGACGCCGGCGAATACGAGGTGGAGGCCTACCTGCAGGGGCTGCTGTCGCTGCCGCCCGTGCAACGCGACCTGCTGGCGCTGGCGGCCAATGAGCTGATCGACGATCTCCCCCGGCCTCATGCGCCGTACACTGACGATTTCGACGGCGGTCCGGGCCCTGCCCCCACCACATCGGAGATCCGGGAAGATGGCACCGGCCGCCAGGCGGAACCGGACGAGTAGGTCAAGGACCGGGCATATCAATAGGTCCGGTACCGGCGTAGTGTCGGTAGTAGGAGATTTCGGGATACCCATCAGATCCAGAGGTTGAATGATCGGGTCCGCCGCGCAGAGAGCGGAGGCCGCCAGCCAGGGGCAACTGCCCAGGGCACACCTATGGATCGAGGGCCCATGGCCCAGGACAGCAGACTTACCACGTTGGACCGGATGCAGGATTTGCTCCTGGAAAGTCCCGGGTTCCCCGAGTTCCTCCTTGGCCTGGCCACGATCTCCGCCTCGCTGCTGGGGTCCGATGGCACGGTCACCTGTACCATCACCGTGGAACGCGACGGAGGAGCGGCAACGGTTGCCAGCAGCACCGAAGAGGGCCGCCGCTTGGATGAAACGCAGTACTCGTTCGGCGACGGACCATGCCTCACTGCCGCCCGGCAGCAGCGCCTGGTGTTGATTGCGGACCTGGAAAACGACGAACGCTGGAGCGACTACCTGGAGGCAGCCCTCCAGGAGGGCGTGCGCTCCGTGCTGGCCGTCCCCATCCCCACTGACGCCTTCTCGCATGCCGGATTGAACTGCTATGCAGGCACGGTGGGCGCCTTCACCGCGGAGACGGTGGGGCTTCTCGAGCAGCACGCGGCTGCCATGTCCCGCGTGCTGAGGATCGCACTGCGGCTGCACGGAACGGACATCCATCCCGAGCACCTTCGCGCCGCCCTGAAGTCGCGGGCAGTGGTGGACGCGGCCGTCTCCCTGATCATGCTCCAGCAGCATGGCGGCCGTGAAGACGCCCTGCAGATCCTCCAACTGGCGGCCAAGTCAAGCAACCGCCGAATGCACGACATTGCCACTGACATTGTCCGCGGAGCCGGACTTCCCGGAGCGGAGCAAGACGAGAGGTAGGAATGTATCCCTACGGAGCCGATGGTCCCGAAGGATCGGATTTTGCCGCCGAAGTACGGCGGGGCACAGCGGAGCGTTTCCGGAAGACAGACCTTCCGCTGGCCAAATTGTGGACGTATTACTACGGCCTGGGCGGTGGGATCGATGAGATGTCACTGGATGCCTACCTTCACGAGGCACTTGATATCCCGTCGGGTCAGGTTGCCTTGATCGCCATGGCCATGACGGAGCTGATAGAAGGCGAAACACTATGACAAACCAGGAGTCCGGTGCCGGAAACTTCAGCATCGTGCCGCAGGCGGACCCGGTTCCCGCCCCGGATGTGGAGACGCGGCTGAAGGAACTGGTCCTGGACAGCAAGGATGTGGCCGGCTTCCTTACCGATCTGGCGCTGATTGCCGCCGCCCGGCTGTCCTCCCCGGGTAACCGGATCCATTGCGGCGTCACCGTTATGCGGCGCAAGAGGCCCGAAGCTGTAGCCAGCAACGATGCGGCAGCCCGCGCCCTGGACGAGTTGCAAAACGGGTACAAGGACGGCCCCTGCCTCACCGCCCTCAGGAACAGAACCACGCTCCTGGTTCCCGACCTGGCCGCCGAGCGGCGGTGGGCACACTACACGAAGGCCGCCCAGGAGAATGGTGTCTCATCCATCCTCGCCGTGCCACTGGACCTGGCCGGTGAGGCAGAAGCCGTGATGAACCTGTATTCCGGCTGCAGCAACGGATTCACGGACGAGGACATTTCCACTGCCGAGGCGTTCGCCAGCCAGGCGGCGACTTCGCTGCGCCTGGTTCTACGCATCGCTCAACTCAGCGAAGCCCGGAACGACATGGCAGTCGCCATGCAGTCGCGCACGGTGATTGACATGGCCATCGGCGCCATCATGGCCGAAAACAGGTGCAGCCGGGACACAGCCTTCAAAATCCTCACCAAGGCCTCCAGCACCCGCAATATCAAGCTGCGGGACGTGGCAGCAACCGTGATCGCCTCCATTTCGGGCGAGAATCAGATCGACACCTACTTCGACGAATAGGCCACCGTCAGCCGCCCCCTTGCTGCCGTGATGAGAATCACTTGCAATAATTGCCGTTTCGGTTGAGACGCTTCACCTGCTCTGGGCACTATGGAAAAGCAGGGTTGGCCAGCGGGCTCACGCTCGCGCGGCTTGGTGTGATTGGTCACATCGCCCCTGCACCGGTTGCGGATCCCAAAAGCAACCTGCACCATGGAAGTAAGGGAATGCGCTTTCCCACTTGCAGTCAGTCCTCACCGACGAGGACACGGTCCGGGCAAAGAAGATTCCGGGCTGCCCACCGCATGAAATGGAAGTTGAATAATGACGTTCGATGCCAATAACTCCGTGACCCTCAAGATCTGGGACCGGTCAGCCCTCCACCACACGCTTGACGCCGCAGTGAGTGACCTCTCGGCCCGCCACAACACCACCACCTGCCGCATCGCCGTCACCTGCAGCGGGCCCAACACGTTCACGTTGAGTGTCCGTGGCGAGGACCGCGCACTGGCCTCCGCCTAACTCACGTAAACAAGACTGCAGCGGACGACGGCGGGAAGTAACCGCCGTCGTCCTCTTCAGTTAACTGCCCTCCCGGAAAAGTCCGTTAGCTGTGGGTGGGTTCTTCGACCAGGGCTGTGGCGATGCTGTCGGCGTCGTTCAGGGCGGCGAGGTAGCGTTCTGCGTCGAGGGCGGCGGCGCAGCCTGTGCCGGCAGCGGTAATGGCCTGCCGGTAGCGGTGGTCCACGGCGTCCCCGCACGCGAAAACGCCGGAAATGTTGGTGACAGTGGTGGGTGAATCCACCTTGATGTAGCCGTCCTCGTCCAGGTCCACCTGCCCGGTCAGCAGTTCCGTGCGCGGCACGTGCCCGATGGCGACGAAAATCCCCGTAGCGGCCTGATGCCGTGTCTCCCCCGAACGCGTGTCCCTCAGGGTCACTCCGGAGACTTTCCCGTCGCCATGGATCGCCGATACTGCGGAGTTCCAGGCGAAGGTGATCTTGGGGTTGTCCTTGGCCCGCTGCGCCATAATGCGGGAGGCCCGCAGTTCGTTCTTGCGGACCACGACGGTGACGGACTTTCCGAACCGGGTCAGGAACATCGCTTCCTCCATTGCCGAGTCACCGCCGCCCACCACGATGATGTCCTGTTCGCGGAAGAAGAACCCGTCGCAGGTGGCACACCAGGAAACCCCGTGGCCGCTGAACTTCTTTTCCTCCGGCAGGCCGAGCTCCTTGTACGCCGAGCCGGTTGCGAGGATAACGGCCGGAGCCCGGTGGGTTTCGCCGCCACCGGTGACCACCGACTTAACGTGACCCTTCAGCGAAACCTCCGTGACGTCGTCGAACACCACCTTGGCGCCGAACTTCTCAGCCTGCTCCTGCAACCCGTCCATCAGCTCCGGGCCTTGGATGCCGCCCGGGAAACCGGGGAAGTTCTCTACCTCCGTGGTGTTCATCAGCGCGCCGCCCGCGGTGACAGAACCGGCCAGCACCAGAGGCGCAAGGCCGGCACGGGCGGCGTAAATGGCGGCGGTGTAGCCGGCGGGGCCGGAACCGATGATGATCAGCTGTTCGCTTGCGGGATGGTGGTTCGCGTCAATGGTCACGGCGGGCTTCCTTTGCTTCGGGCGTTCGGGCGTTCGGGCAACAGGCTTCCCGGCGTCCGGGTGCTGACCGGTTTATCCAGGGACTCGTGGGGCAGCGGACGGCGGGATACGGTTTTAATTGTGCGGGTTTATTTTCGCGCGGCTCCTACTGAATCTACGCGGACGGCAAGGAAAAGTGTGGCATCACGTCAGAACGCCAGTGGCAAGGGAGAGATCATGACGCAACCGCCCACGCAAGCCCGCCTGCGCAACGCGCAGCCCACTGGGCTGAACCGCGCCTCACTGACCGTGATCCCGGCAGCGCTGGTATCGGCGTCGGGCTTTCTGCTGTTTGTCCGCGAGGACCGCCTGTCCGGCTTCCTGCTCCTGGCCGCCGCGCTTGTACTGGCCGCAATGATCAACCGCCGGTTGGTCACCGACCTGGCACTGATTGCCGTGGGGCTGATTGCGATGAGCCTGGTGCCCATCACCACGGACATCAGCACAGGACATATGGCGGTGATGGGCACGGCGATGATTCTGGCCGTCGGTATTCCGTACGCCGTTTCGCGGTTCATCACCAGGGAGCACGCCATCCGGTTCCCTGTCCGCACCGGCCAGCCGTGGACCCGCGCCGAGAAGTGGTATTTGCCCGCGGTCCTGGTGATCGGGTACGCGCTGATGCCGGTTTATATGATCCGCACCGGCGTCTACAACAACTGGCCCGCGGTCAGTGACCCGGAGGGCATTGCCAGGCTTTTCCTGGGGACCAACGTGCTGGGCATCTGGGATGAGCTGTTCTTTATCTGCACCGCGTTCACGCTCCTGCGCCGGCACCTCCCGGACTGGCAGGCCAACCTGCTCCAGGCCGTGCTCTTCACGTCCTTCCTCTGGGAGCTGGGATTCCACGCCTGGGCGCCGTTCTTTATCTTCCCGTTTGCGCTGCTGCAGGCGCGGCTGTTCACCATCACCAGGTCGCTGTCCTACATCGTCAGCGTGCACCTGCTGTTCGATTTCGTGCTGTTCCTGGTGCTGATCCACGCCCACAACCGGGAATGGATCGACATCTTCCTTTACTGATGTGCTCTGGACGCGCACCAGTGAGGCGCCCATAGTTGAACCGTGCAGACACCCGACCCTGAACTTGAGGCCTTGCGGCAGCGTGCCGAGCGCGGTGATTCGGACGCCGTGGATGAACTGGTTGAACGCGCCGCGGAGCGCGGGGACCTGGACGAACTGAGGCGGCTGGCCGAGTCCGGCAGCAGGGACGCCATGGACCAGTTGGTGGAAACCGCCGGAGAACAGGGCGACCTCGATGAACTCCGGCGCCTGGCGGCCGCAGGCAACCGGGACGCCGCCGACGTGCTGGCGGAGATTGAAGACGACGGCGGCTCCTGGCATGGGAGGAAATCTTGAGTGAAGTCATAGACACGTTGGCCGCCGCCCTGAATGCCCACGACCTGGAAGGGGCGGCAGCGCTTATTCACGAGGACTACCGCAGCGAACAACCGGCCCACCCCGGCGCTGCCTTCGTTGGGCGCGCTCAAATGCACGCCAACTGGCAGGCGATGTTTGCCGGCATTCCCGATTTCCACGCCGAACTGATCCGCTCGGTTGATGACGGTGACACGACCTGGAGCGAATGGTCCTGGTCCGGAACGCGCAGTGATGGCCAGGACTTCAAGGTGCGTGGAGTGACACTCTTTGAGCTCAGGAACGGCAAGATCACGGCGGGCAGGCTCTACATGGAGGAGGTCGACCGCCTGGCCGTGCCTATAGAGGAGGCAGTGGAAAACCTCTCGGGGCAGCGGCCCGATACGCCCCCGAACCCGCAGCAATAACTGAGGGGATGGCATAGAGCAGGCCCTGGGCGATTAAAGCCCGACGGCGGCCCGCCCCTTGGGAGCCGGCCGCCGTCGAACGCTGGTTGGTACTAGAGGGTGGCGGTGTCGATCACGAAGCGGTAGCGGACGTCCGAAGCGAGGACGCGCTCGTACGCGTCGTTGATCTTCTCTGCCGGGATGACCTCGATCTCGGCGCCGATGCCATGCTCGGCGCAGAAGTCCAGCATCTCCTGGGTTTCGCGGATGCCGCCGATCATGGATCCGGCGAAGGACCGGCGGCCGCCGATCAGCGCGAACGCGTTCACCGGGAGCGGCTCCGCGGGGGCGCCGACGTTCACCAGCGCGCCTTCGAGGGCCAGCAGCTGCAGGTAGGAGCTGATGTCGATCGAGGCGCTGACGGTGTTGATGATCAGGTCAAAGGTGCCGGCGAGTTCCTTGAAGGTGTTCTCGTCGCTCGTGGCGTAGTAGTGGTCTGCGCCAAGGCGCAGCCCGTCTTCCTGCTTCTTCAGCGACTGCGACAGGACCGTCACGTCAGCACCCATGGCGTGGGCGAGCTTGACGGCCATGTGGCCGAGCCCGCCGAGGCCGACGACGGCCACCTTCTTGCCGGGGCCGGCGCCCCAGTGCCGCAAGGGTGAGTAGGTGGTGATGCCGGCGCACAGCAGCGGGGCGGCGACGTCCAGGTCCAGTCCCTCAGGGATGCGCACCACGAAGTCTTCGGTCACCACAACATGGCTGGAGTAACCGCCCTGGGTGATGGTGCCGTCGCGGTCAACCGCGCCGTAGGTGCCCACCATGCCCTTGAGGCAGTACTGCTCCTCGCCCTTTAGGCAGTTGGCGCACTCCTTGCAGGAGTTGACCATGCAGCCAACGCCCACCCGGTCGCCGACGGCGTGCTTGGTGACGGCGGAACCCACCTGGGTGACGACGCCGGCGATCTCGTGGCCGGGGACCAGCGGGTACTGCTGCGGGCCCCAGTCGCCGCGGACCGTGTGGATGTCCGAGTGGCAAATGCCGGCGAACTTGATCTCGATCAGGACATCGTTCGGGCCCACCTCGCGGCGTTCGATGGTGGTGGCGGTGAGGTCATCTGTGGCGGACGGGGATGCATAAGCTTTGACGGTAGTCATGGCTCTCCTGTTGTTCTTGGGGGTTCTCTAAAATGCTAGCGGGGTCGAAGACCGGCAAACCGGCATATCAGGCCGCCAGGGGTGGCCCTGTTGATACTGGGTCTGGCAGTCCTACCCTTAACGGCCTTCGTACTGGTCATCCGTGATGTGCTCGGCCCAGATGGTTGTTTTGGCGGGGTCATCAGCGTTCTCCAGGATGGCGATGTGCTCCATGAAGGTTCCATTGGCCGAGGCGTGCCAGTGCTCCTCCCCGGGCGGGGTGTAGAGCGTCTGCCCCGGGTGTACCTCAATGATCGTGCCGTCCCGGCTGCCAAAGCGGGCCACGCCGGCGGTGACATGCAGGTACTGGCCGCGTTCATGCGAGTGCCAGGCAGTGCGGGCACCTGGCGCGAAACGCACTTTGGCAACCACTGCACGCTGCTCAGGACCGTGCGGTGCGGCAATCAGGTCCACCCACACGTCGCCGGCGAACTGCTCCGGCGGGTTCTTGATGGTTTCACGGGCTGGTTCGATATTCATTGGTTCCTTTCCTATGACTGTGAATGTGGGGCCGGGCCAGGACAAGGAGCCCGAACAGGGACAGGAGTGCGCCAGCGATCATGAGCAGGGCCATGGGCACGGCCGTGTTCTCGCCGCCCAGGCCAGCGATCGGCGCCACGATGCCTGCGGTGGTCCACTGAACGAGTCCCAGGACCGCGGAACTGGTGCCGGGGTGCCGGGGCACCTCCGCGGAAGCGAGGGCGCCGCCATTCGTGTTGATCAGGCCCTGCGCCACCATAAGGGCGAAGAAGCTGCCCATGGCCACGAGCAGCGGGGTGGCCCACCACAGTGCTCCGGCCAGCATGGCCACCCCGGCGGCCAGCGCGATGAGCTGCCCCGCCAGAATGACCTTCCGGGTGGAGACGCGCCCGGCCATCCTGGCTGACAGCAGCGCCGCGATGGTCATTCCGCCGGCGTTCGCGGCGAACACGATGGAGTACATCACCGGAGACAGGCCGTTCATATTCTGCAGGATGAACGCGGACGTTGCCACGTATGCAAACAGGGCGATAAAGGCCGACGACGCCACCACCACGTAGCCAACAAAGCTGCGGTTCGAGAGCACCTCCTTCGCCGCGCGGCCGAATTCAGCCAGCCCGCCGGAGTGGCGTTTCTCCGGCGGAAGCGATTCCGGGACGACGAACAGGGCACAGAGTGTCATCAGGATGCCCAGGGCGGCAAGCGTCCAGAAGGTCATCCGCCATCCGGTCAGCTGCAGGATCACGGCTCCGAGCAGCGGGCTGATGATGGGTGCCACGCCGCCTATGCCCATCACAATGTTCAGCACCCGGACCAGCTGGGACCCATGGGCGAGGTCCACGATGACGGCCCGGCCGATCACCATGGCCCAGCCGCCGCCAAAGCCCTGCAGGAAGCGGGCGATCATCAGGAGTGCGATGTTCGGGGCGAGGGCACAGGCCACCGATGCCACCGCCATCAGGACGGTGCCCGCCACCAGGGGGAGCCGACGTCCCCGCTGGTCACTGAACGGGCCGCCCACCAGCTGGCCGAGGCCCATACCGGCGAAGAACGTGGTGAGGGTCAGCTGCACCGCCGAGGCCGTGGTGCCGAAGTCCGCGGATACGCGCGGGAAGGCCGGGACGTACATGTCCGTGGCCAGGGGTGCCACCGCCGTCAGGAAGATGACAGTGGCCACCAGCGTCCCGGGAACGGCGCCGGCGGACGGCGCCCGCGTTGCGGTTGGCAGCATTCGTTGAGCACTCCATCTGGTTAATGACGAAAGGGGATGCTTCCATCAAACCGGCCCCCGGAAGTCCTAGCGAGGGCCCTGCTGAAACGGGTTTTGGCAGACCCTCCTTACGGATTGGCCATTCGTCGTAACGTGTCCTTATGGATAACCGAGCCGAGGTACGCCAGTTCCTCTCCACCCGCCGCGGGCGCATCACGCCGGAGCAGGCAGGGATCGAACCCTACGGCGGACGTCGCCGCGTGCCCGGCCTCCGGCGGGAAGAGGTGGCCCGGCTCGCCGGGGTCAGCGTGGACTACTACACCCGACTGGAACGCGGGAACCTCACGGGTGTCTCGGACAGTGTCCTCGATGCGATCGCACGGGCCCTGGAACTGGACCGGGCCGAACATGACCACCTTTACGACCTGGCCAGGACGGCCAACATGACGGGCCGCAAGCGTGCGGCGAGCGCCGCGCCAACGCGTGTCCGGCCCGAACTCCAGTACCTCCTCGACACCATTACGGGAGCGCCGGCCTTCATCGGAAACAACCGGATGGACATCGTGGCCGCCAATACGCTGGGGTACGCGCTGTATTCGGACCTGTACCGCGGCCCGGCACGCCCGGCCAACCATTCACGCTTTATCTTCCTGGACCCCCGGGCCCACAACTTCTACACGGACTGGGAACGGGCAGCGAACACCAACGTGGCCATCCTCCGCCGTGAGGCCGGACGGAACCCGCATGACAAGGGCATCGCCGAACTCGTGGGCGAACTGTCCATGCGCAGCGACGATTTCCGCACCCGCTGGGCTGCCCACAATGTCCGCCGGCACTATGCCGGGACCAAGTTTTTCCAGCATCCTGTGGTGGGGCTGCTCGAACTGAACTACCAGGTCCTGGGACTTGAAGAGGACCCCGGGCATTCACTCACGGTCTACCCCGCAACTCCTGGCAGCCCCTCCGAGGAAAGCCTCAAGCTCCTCGCTTCCTGGGCGGCAACCGAGAAGATCACCGAACTGGCCCAGGCCAGCGCGGGCTAGCTCCAACCAACCCGGTGTTCCGGGTTTCCAGTCACGTTAACCACCGTTGCGGATCATGGCGCAGCGTTGCCCGGTTTGTCCTTCTGATGGCGCTGTAAGTAGCGCCGTTTCCTTCCGTTTCGCGTCTTTTGCATGATGCTGGCCAAGGCCCTGACTGCCGTGCTTAGGTGTTTCCACGGCCTCGGCCATGCAGCATCAAACAGAACAAGCAGAACGAACCGGAGGACCCGATGCCGGAAACCACCATCCGCCGCCAAGGCAGCCCCTTCGGTTCCGCCTGTTGCCCCACGCACCGAATGTGCCGCATGCGCGGTGCCCAACAGTGGCGGGTCCCCCGCTCCTGACTGCCGGCACCTGACAGCGCGCAGCACCTCCGTTTTTCCCCATACCGCTCCGGGCTCTCTTCGAGGGCCAGCTCGGCCGTGCCTTCCTTCCGACTTCGCATGCCACTTTTCCCACGCCAATCCTCCGAAAGGCCAACCATGACCTTCGCCGCCTCCTCTTCGCCCCCGTCCGCCTCATCCGGGGCCTCCAGCTTCACCCGCCGCCGTGCCCTCGGCGCCTTCCTGGCACTGCCAGCGCTCGGGCTCCTGACCGCCTGCGCGGGTACCGCCACGGCCGGCAACTCCACCAGCCAGGCGTCCCTGGCGCCGCTGGCCACCACCGTTCCCGCCGGAACCACCATCAAAGTGGGAGACCCCACCGTCAAAGTAGCCCTGGAACTCTCGGGCCTGAACAAGGAGCTCGGGGGCTTCACCGTGGAGTTCGCCAACATCTCCGGCGGGCCCCAGACAACAGAGGCTTTCCGGGCCAATGCCCTTGACGTCGGTTCCGTGGCGGATATCCCGCCCATCCACGCTACCTGGACCGGCCTCGATGTCCGTATCATCGCCAGCGCCTACCGCCAGGACGCCGTGAACCACCCGATCTACGAGCTGGGCATCGCCCCGGGAGCCGGCATCACCTCCCTGGCGGAGCTGAGCGGCAAGAAGATCGCCTACAGCCCGGGCCAGGCCCAGGGTGCTCTGGTACTGCGGATCCTTCAAAAGGCAGGCCTCGCGCAGGATGACGTCAAACTCATCGAGCTGCCAAGCACCGGTGACACCTACTCCACGGCACTGTCCAGCAAGCAGGTGGATGCCGCGCCGCTGGGCGGGGTACAGATCAAGCGCTACCTGGCCAAGTACAAGGCCGACGGCGGCACCACCCTCCGGCACGGTCTGCGGGATGATCCGGGGCACCTTTACTCCCCCGCCAAAGTGCTGGCGGACCCGGCCAAGGCCGCCGCACTGGCTGCCTACGTCAAGGTGTGGGGCAAGGCCCAGCGCTGGATCGAGGACCACCCCGAGGAATGGCTCGAGGGCTACTACGTCAAGGACCAGGGCCTGTCCCGCGAAGACGGCCAGTACCTGATCGACGCGGCCGGCAAGCGGGATGTTCCCACCTCCTGGGCTGAGGGGATCGAGCGGCACCAGCAGACCATCGACCTGCTGTCGAAGGAACAGAAGAAGCCGCACCTAAAAGCGGCGGACCTGTACGACACCCGGTATGAGGCCATTGCCGGCACCGCCTTCGCTGAAGCAGCAAAGGGCGGTGCAGCATGAGCGCCGCCCCCGTGCTGGACCGTCCCGCCGTCGAACCCCACCTGGATCCGACGCTCGCCACACGCGAGGACATCCGGCCTGCCGGCAGGCGGCTGGGACCGGGACGTCGCAGGCGGCTTGCCTGGCTGCTGGGCCCCGGCGCACTGCTGGCACTCTGGACCATCTCCTCCGCCACCGGCCTGCTGGACCCACGGATCCTCTCCGAACCCTGGACCGTGGTGGCCACCGCGGGTGAGCTCCTCGCCGACGGGAGGCTCCAGGAAAACCTCGCCATCTCGGCACAGCGGGCAGGGCTGGGGCTCTTCTTCGGCATCGTGGTCGGCGCCCTGCTCGCCCTGCTGTCAGGACTGAGCCGCGTGGGCGAGGCGCTCATCGACGGGCCGGTGCAGATCAAGCGGGCCATCCCCGGCCTCGCCCTGATCCCGCTCCTCATCCTGTGGTTCGGCATCGACGAGACCATGAAGGTCCTCACCATCACCCTGGGCGTTTTTGTCCCCATCTACCTGCAGACCCATGCCGGACTGCGCGGCATCGACCTGCGCTACGTGGAGCTCGCCCAAACCGTAGGCCTCAGCCGTGCGGCCTTCATCCGCAAGGTGGTCCTCCCCGGCGCCCTGCCCGGGTTCTTCCTGGGCCTGCGGTTCGCCGTCACCGGTGCCTGGGTGTCCCTGGTGGTGGTGGAGCAGATCAACGCCACCAGCGGCATCGGCTACATGATGGAGCTCGCCCGCACCTATGGCCAAACCAACATCATCGTCCTCGGACTGGCCGTCTACGGCATTCTCGGCCTGGTCTCCGACGGCGCCGTCCGCCTCATCGAACGAAAGGCCCTCTCGTGGCAACGCACCCTGGCGGGCTGACCGCCGCCGCACGTCCCGCCGTCGTCAACCCTGATGGCAAGCCCGCTTCCGGCGACGTCACCGCAGTTTCCGTCCGGGACCTGATCCGCAGCTTCGGGCCCAAAGGCGTCCTGAACGGCGTGGACCTGGACATCGCACCGGGCGAATTCGTGGCCCTCCTGGGCCCCAGCGGCTGCGGCAAAAGCACCCTGCTGCGGGCACTGGCCGGGCTGGACCACGATGTGCGCGGCAGCGGCGTCATCAGCGTCCCGGAGCGGGTCTCCGTGGTGTTCCAGGACTCCCGGCTCCTGCCGTGGGACACCGTGCTGGGCAACGTCACCCTGGGCCTTCAGGAGCACGACGCCGAGGCCCGGGCACGCAAGGCCCTCGCGGAAGTGGGGCTCGCCGGCCGCGAGAAGTCCTGGCCCCACGAGCTGTCCGGCGGTGAACAGCAGCGCGTGGCACTGGCCCGGTCGCTGGTCCGTGAACCCCAGCTGCTGCTGGCCGACGAGCCCTTCGGCGCCCTCGATGCCCTCACCCGGATCAAAATGCACGGACTGCTCCGTGACCTGGTGGCCGCCCACCGGCCCGCCGTCCTGCTGGTCACCCACGACGTGGACGAGGCCATCGCCCTCGCCGACCGCATCGTGGTGCTGGACGGGGGCCGCGTTGCCACCATCCGAACGGTTTCGCCGGAGGTCGGTACCGCGGCCGACGCTGCCGGACACGAAAACCTGCGCCGCGAACTGCTCACCGACCTCGGCGTTGCCGCCGTCTCCCACTGAACCGAACCCAAAGGACCAATCCCATGACTTCCGGAAACCAGCCGCAGAACCGCAAGCTCCACCTCAACGCTTTCCTCATGAGCACCGGCCACCACGAGGCATCGTGGCGGCTGCCCGAAAGCGACCCGCAGTCCAGCACCAACGTTGAGCACTACAAGCAGCTGGCCCGCACGGCCGAACGCGGCAAGCTGGACTCCATCTTCTTCGCCGACTCTCCGGTCCTGTTCGGCGAGGTGGGCCGCCGCCCGGCCGGCAAGCTCGAGCCCACCGTGCTGCTGACCGCCATCGCCGGCGCCACGGAACGCATCGGCCTGATCGCCACCGCCTCCACCACCTACAACGAACCGTTCAACCTGGCCCGCCGCTTCGCGTCCGTGGACTGGGTCAGCGGCGGCCGGGCCGGCTGGAATGTGGTGACCACAGCCGGCCCGGATGCCGCCCGTAACTTCGGGGTGGACGACCAGCCCGCCCATGCAGTCCGGTACGATCGTGCCGCCGAGTTTATCGAGGTGGCGCAGAAGCTGTGGGACAGCTGGCAGGACGATGCCGTCCTCGCGGACAAGGCCGAGGGCGTATGGGGTGACGCGGACAAGATCCGGACCATCGACCACGAGGGCAAGCACTTCAAGGTCCGCGGCCCCCTTAACGTGCCCCGCTCGCCCCAGGGCCACCCGCTGATCGTCCAGGCCGGATCGTCCGAGGACGGCAAGGACCTCGCGGCCCGGTACGCCGACGCCGTCTTCACTGCCCACCAGACCCTCGCCGATGCCAAGGAGTTCTACCGCGACCTTAAGGCCCGTACCGCTGCGGCCGGCCGCGACCCTGAGACCATCAAGATCCTCCCCGGCATCGTTCCTGTCATAGGTGCCACCGAGGAGGAAGCGCTGGAGCTGGAACGGGAACTGGACCGGCTGATCAAGCCCGAGTACGCACGGATCCAGCTGGCAAAGACCCTGCGCGTGGCTCCGGAGGACCTGCCCCTGGACCGCCAACTGCCGGAGGACCTGCCCAGCGAGGACGAGATCGAGGGCGCCAAGAGCCGCTACACGCTGATCGTCCAGCTTGCCCGCCGCGAACAGCTCACGGTCCGCCAGCTGATCGGCCGCCTGGGCGGCGGGCGCGGGCACCGTACGTTCACCGGAACGCCGGTCCAGGTGGCGGACGCCATCCAGGAATGGTTCGACGGCGGCGCAGCCGACGGCTTCAACATCATGCCGCCCGTGCTGCCTTCCGGGCTGGAGACGTTTGTGGACCAGGTGGTGCCGATCCTCCAGGAGCGTGGCCTGTTCCGGACCGACTACACGGGCACCACGCTGCGCGAGCACTATGGCCTGGAGCGACCGGGCAACCGCTTCGCCGGTGATGTTGCACCGGCGCTCGCGTCGATCGGTGCGGCGTTCTGATGGGCCGGCAGCTCAAGCTCAACCTGTTCATCTACCCGGGCGGCCACCACGAGGCCGCGTGGCGGCACCCTAAATCCCAGACGGACCGGCTGCTGGACATCCGCTTCTACCAGGAGCTGGCCCAGCGCGCGGAGGCCGCAAAACTGGATGCAGTGTTCTACGCCGACGGTCCCGCGCTGGAGAACAACGTGCAGTATGCCACCAGATTCCGGATCGAGCCGTTCACCTGGCTGTCCGCGATCGCCGTCGCCACCGAACGGATCGGCCTGATCGGCACCGCCAGCACCACCTACCTGGAGCCGTACAACGCGGCCCGGCTGTTCGCGTCGCTGGACCACATCAGCAACGGCCGCGCGGGGTGGAACATCGTGACCACCGGCGCGGAGCGGGCGGCCCGGAACTTCGGGCTGGATGAGCACCCGCCGCACGCCGAGCGCTACGCCCGCGCAGATGAGTTTGTCCGGGTGGCGGGCAAGCTGTGGGACAGCTGGGAGGACGGGGCCGTGGTGGCCGACGCCGACAGCGGGGTTTTCGCCGACACGTCCCGGATCCATCCGATCCAGCATGAGGGCGAATACTTCCGGGTGGAGGGCGCATTGAACACCCCGCGGTCCCCGCAGGGCAGGCCGGTGTTTGTGCAGGCCGGCTCCTCGGCTGACGGCAAGGCCTTCGCTGCCCGGAACGCCGAGGCAGTTTTTACAGCCCACCAGACCCTGCAGAGTGCGCAGGGGTTCTACGCCGACATCAAGGCGCAGGCAGCGGCGACCGGCCGGAACCCGGAACAGCTCCTGGTCCTGCCCGGCATCAGCCCCTACCTGGGCTCCACCGAGGCCGAGGCGCGGGCGCTCAAGCAGGAATTCGACGAGCTCACCCAGCCGGAGTATGGGCTGGGGATCCTGCGGAAGCTTCTGGGCGTTGACCTGGACGGGGTGAAACTGGACGAGTCCTTCCCGCCGGAACTGCTGGCCTCGGCCGGCAAGGCCGGCAGCCGCAGCCAGCTGGTCCTTGACATCATCCGCCGCGGGAACCTGACCGTGCGGCAGGTGCTGCACCGCTTCGCCGGGGCGCGCGGGCACTATGTCTTCGCCGGAACCCCGGCGCAGGTGGCAGACGAGATCCAACGCTGGTTCGAGGACGGTGCAGCGGACGGGTTCAATATCATGCCGCCCTGGCTGCCCGGCGGCTTCGAAGCCTTCGCCGACGAAGTGGTGCCCATCCTGCAGTCCCGCGGAATCTTCCGCACCGAGTACGCCGGCCGGACCCTGCGCGAGCACTTCGGTTTGGACCGGCCGCGAAGCCAATACAGCCAAGGCGATTACAGCCAGAACCAACACAGCAAGCAACTACTGGGAGCATCCGCATGACCGACTACCGCAACCTGGGGTCCACCGGCCTCAAGGTCAGCCCGCTGACCCTGGGCACCATGATGTTCGGGGCCATTGGCAACCCGGACCACGAGGATTCCATCCGCATCATCCACCGCGCCCTGGATTCCGGGATCAACCTGGTGGACACCGCGGACGTCTACTCCAAGGGCGAGTCCGAGGTGATCGTGGGCAAGGCGCTCAAGGGCCGCCGGGACGAGGTGGTGCTGGCCACCAAGGTCCACGGCCGCCTCGGCGAGGACGTGAACCAGGCGGGAAACTCACGCCGGTGGATCATCCGTGAGGTGGAGGACAGCCTGCGCCGGCTGCAGACCGACTGGATCGACCTCTACCAGGTGCACCGGCCGGAACCGGACACGGACATCGACGAGACCCTCGGGGCGCTCACGGACCTGGTGCGGCAGGGCAAGATCCGGTACATCGGCACGTCCACATTCGAGCCGGGGCAGATTGTGGAGGCCCAGTACGTTGCCCGGGAACGCCACCGCGAGCGCCCGGTCACGGAGCAGCCGCCGTACTCCATCCTGGCCCGAGGCATTGAACGCGAAGTGCTGCCGCTGGCCCGGAAGCACCGGCTCGGCGTGCTGCCGTGGAGTCCGCTGGCCGGCGGGTGGCTGTCCGGCAGGATCAGGCCCAACGGCGCGCATGCCACCTCCAGCCGGGCCGCGCGGCAGCCGGAGCGGCATGACCCGTCGTCGTCGGAAAATGCCCGCAAGACCCAGGCTGTACTGGAGCTGACCGAACTCGCCGAGCAGGCGGGCCTGTCCCTGATCCATCTCGCGTTGGGCTTCGTGCTGGAGCACCCGGCCGTGACGTCCGCGATCATCGGGCCCCGCACGCTTGAGCACCTCGAAGGCGTGCTCGGCGCGGACAAGGTGAGCCTGTCAAAGGACGTGCTGGACCGGATCGACGAGATCGTTCCGCCGGGCACCACGCTGAACCAGGCCGACGCCGGCTACCGGCCGCCGTCGTTGACTGACCCGTTGCTGCGGCGCCGCAGCCGCTGAACCGGCGCCGGCTGGATTGCCGGCGGCAGGGACGTCGGTGGGCCGGACGGCTCGGGAATCTCCCGCCGTCGTCCGGCCAGTTCGCTGAGCCGGGCAACAGCCTGGCGGGCCGCCGCTTCCAGGGCGGGATCATCGGTGGTGGCGCGGGCGTAAGCCCCCACTGCCGTCAGCGCCTCCAACAGCCCGGCGGCGGCGGTTCCACCCGCCCCCTGCCGCAGGAGCACCTCCCGGTCCGCAGCCATCGTGGCAGCAAGGTCCCCTACAACCACCCGCTGCCGCAGGTCGCGGATCCGCTCCACCTCAACGAGCCTCTCCCGCAACGGCCACAACCCGATGAAACGTGAAAGCCACGCCTTGTGCCGTTTCTTGTGCTGATGCTCCTGCCAGTGAGGGTAATAGTTGAACAACACCGCGAACGGGATAAGGACCAGAAGCACCCACACCACCCAGCCGGCGCTGCCCGGATTGGGACCTTCCCACGCATGCTCCAGCTCCCAATACAGTCCACCGATGGCCAGGCAGGCCAGGATCCAGCTGACACCAAGAATGTCCCGGCGCCGCCTTTGGGCCTTTGTGGCGTACTGGACGGGGGCCGGTTCGGTGGCGGTAAGTACCTCAGCGGCGGTGAGGCCGGCGTTCAGGGCCGTGGAGGTGCCGGCATCCGGCAACCCGGAGCGGTCCGGTACTTCCACAAAAACCGGCGGAAGCTCAGTGGCCTGCTGCACAGGCTGGTTGGATTGCTCGCCCATTGATCCCCCATCAACAAAGTCCGGACTGGCCCCTCGAGTATATGGTTCCCGGCCCGTTCCTGATCAGGCCGGGTGCACGCGCGTGGTGAGGTAGAGCCGGTGGGCGGTGATGACCAGCGACAGCCAGGCGGCGCCCAGCGCCCAGGCCCCCAGCACGTCCGTGAGCCAGTGGTGCCCGAGGTACACCCGGCTTAGCCCCATGGTCGCGGCGAACACTGCCGCGGCCACCGCGGTGAGGGCGCGGGCCCGGGCAGACTTGAGGCGCAGGATGATCAGGTACGCCACAATTCCTGCGATGACCACCGAATTCAGCGAGTGGCCGCTGGGAAATGACGCCGAGTATTCGTAAGGCGGCACGGCGTCCGCCAGGTCCGGCCGGGTCCTGCCCACCAGTTCCTTGCCGGCGATGGTCATCAGCAGCGACCCGAGCCCGGCAACGAGCATCAGGATGACGGGCGTCAAGGACCTTCGCCGCCATGCCAGCAGGACCATGACCGCCAGTGCCAGCACAGGCATTCCGATGGTGCCGCCCACGTCCGTATATGCGGTGACCAGGAGATCCAGGGTTGGGGAACGAAGGGTTTTGGCACCATCGAGAACCGGGTGGTCCAGCCCCGCCACGCCGTCCGCTTCGACTACAGACTCGTACACCTGGGCGAATACTGACGCCAACGTGACAGCCAGCGCCGCCCCGACGGCCAGGGTGAGCACCAGCGCGGCGTGGGAACCAAGAAGGCTGCTGATCCGCTTGACCACCGAGGCCAGGAGCCGGCCCGGCCTGGTATCCCACCTGGTGAGGTCCTGCCCGCCAACAAAACGGTCCTGCTGGACTTCACCGCTGACGCCGGTCTCCGCCGGATTCTTGCCTGCAACCATTTCCTGGGCCCTCCCGTACGGCAGATAAGGAATTAGTAAGCAAGCTTACCTTGCGGTTCGGCGGATTCCTCCTGCCCTTCTCCACTGTCCGGCGGTTGGGGCTTGTAGACCCAGGCCACCAGCACCACGGAGATGATCATCAGCAGGAACCAGGACACCAGCTTGTCCAGCGGCACCGGATGCCAGCCGTCCACCTGGCTGGGGTACAGCCAAGCCCCGGACCAGGTGGCGATGTTCTCGGCGATCCAGATGAACAGGGCCACCAGCAGGAACGCGATGACCAGCGGCATCCTGTGGTGCTTCCGGAACACGCGGAAATGCATCACGCAGCGGCCAAAAATGATGACGACGGCGGCAAGCAGCACCCAGCGCAGATCCCAGATGTAGTGGTGGCTGAAGAAGTTCGCGTAGATGGCGGCGGCCACGATGGCCGTGATCCACCGCCGCGGGTAATGGGCGAAGCGAAGATCGAAGAGCCGGTAGACGCGGACCATGTACGAGCCCACGGCTGCATACATAAACCCGCTGAAGAGCGGGACCGCACCGATCCGCAGGACGCCCTCCGCCTCATAGGACCAGGAGCCGACGTCGGTCTTGAACAGTTCCATCACCGTACCCACCAGGTGGAACAGGATGATGACCCGCAGTTCCCGGAGCGTTTCCAGTTTGAACACGACCATCAGGACCTGGATGGCGACGGCGGCCAGCGTCAGGAAGTCGTTCCTGGCGAGCGCGGCACCGTCCGGGTACCAGAGCCGTGCTGCCATCAGCACCGCCAGGAGGGCCGCCCCGAAAATACAGGCCCAGCCCTGCTTGAGGCCAAAGACCACGAATTCGGTGAGCTTGGGGCGCACGCGGCTGGCCGGGGCGCTGGCGAGGAAGCGGCGGGCCCGTTCATCGAGGCGCTCCTCCAGCGGAGTGGAACTACGCACGAACTCCCTGACGCTTGCCGGTCTGGCTGTTGGCGCGGATGTCGGCGTCCAGGCTGTTCAGGCAGTAGTCCTTGAACCAGTGCCGGATACGCTGCGGGAGCCTGGGGTAGGTAACGGCCAGGACCCGCATGGTGCGGTTGAAGCGGCGTTCCCGGCGGCCGCTCCACGGCAGGCCGAAGTCCTGGCGGAGCTGATCCGGGAGGAGGCCGGCGGTGAGGAACCTCGCGGACGGCATAATGGCGCGGTACCAGAGCGCCGTATGCTTCGGGAACAGCAGCCCGCGGCCCACGCGCACCCCGCCGCCCTCCGCCCGCAGGGTGGAGATACGTTCGTCCCAGTAGCGGCTGAACGCCGCCCGGTCCGCGGGCCACATCCCGGCCGGTAGCTGCAGGGCTGTGCCGATCCGCGCATAGTCCTGGTACATGGCATCGGCCGATTCGTCGTCGAGCGGGCCGTAGATCTTCTCGATGATGGTGATCGCTGTGTCGTAAAGCGTGGCCACCACCCAGAGCTGCAGCTCGGGATCGAAGGCGTTGTAGCCCGGGGACTTTTCGGTGTCGTCCTTGCGGACCGGAACGTGGGCCCGGTTCACCCGGCGGCGGACCTCGGTCACCTGCTCGTCCGTGCCGTACACAATGGCGTAGACGTAGGTAAGGGTGCCCTTGAGCCTGTTGACCGGGCGGCCCACGAAGGTGCTGTGCTCGTCAACGCCGCGGCCAACGGCCGGATCGGCAAGCTGCAGGAGGAGGGCCCGGCCCGCGCCGGCGAGCAGGATGCCTTCCGCGCCGTACTCGGCCATTCCTCGCACCATTTCAACAGGGTACCGGACTGCCTCAAGCAAGGACGACGGCGGGACCTCCCGCCGTCGTCCGCCTCCGTCCCAGCGCTGCGTCAGGCGACGTACTCCGTCCGGCCGTCCACCACAGTGCGGAGTATGCGCGCGTTCAGCAGCGACTGTTCTCCGTGGACGAAGGGATCTGCGTCCAGTACAGCGAAGTCGGCAGCGAGTCCGGCCGACAGCCGGCCCCTGCGGTCCTCCTCCATCACCGAGGCAGCGGCGTCGCGCGTGGCATGCCCGATCGCCTCCGCCAGGGGCCGGGCGAAATGCGGGTTGTTTGGTGGATACGACGGATCCAGCGCCGATTTCCGGGTGGCCGCCACAAACATGTTCTGCAATGCATCGTAGGGTGCGGTGGGAGCGTCGGTGGAGAACGCCAGGAGGGCTCCGGCCGCCACATATTCCGGCCAGGCGAAGCTGCGGTCCGGCCGGTCATCGCCCAGCATCGCCACCCAGTTGCCGTAGATGGCGGGGTCGGCGTGGACGGGCTGCATGGACGCGGTCACGCCGAGCCGGGCCATCCGCGCTGGCGTTTCCGGCGAGGTGTATTCGAGGTGCTCGATGCGGTGCCGCCGGCGGCGGGAGCCATTGACCTCTGCAGCATTTTCCAGCGCATCCAAAGCTATATCGCTGGCGTGGTCACCGATGGCGTGCAGGGCCACCTGGAGTCCTGCCGCATCTGCTGCTGCCACTACCGGGGTGAGCTGCTCCGGAGCCCAGATGGGTCCTGCCTGGGAGCCGTCGGCGTAGGGCTGGTTCATGGCAGCGGTGCAGGCATCGATCACGCCATCGAGCGCCAGCTTGATCCCTGCCACCCGCAGCCATTCGGTGTTGACTTCCCGCGCCAGGAGCACGGCGCGTTCCACCTGCGCCAGGTTTTCCGCCTCGTCGCCGGTGTTGTGGATGAACCAGTGCGCCACAATGCGCAGCGGCAGCCTCCCACCGCGCCGTTCCGCCGCCCGCTGGAAAGCGGCCAGATCCAGTTCGCCCAGTGCCATGTCCACCGCACCGGTCACCCCGGCGGCAAGATAGGCCTCGATGGAACGTTCGACGGCGGCGTCCCGGTCAGCGTCGGACGTCACCTTCGCCAGGAACGGCCACACAAACTGCTGGGCGGCAGTTTCATACAGCATCCCGTCCGGCTCGCCCTGGCTGTCGCGTCCGATGCGGCCGCCCAGGGGGTCCGGGGTGTCGCGGGTGATGCCGAGCTCCTTCAAGGCGGCGCGGTTCACCCAGCAGGAGTGGTAGTCGTTGGCATCGAGGTACACGGGTACATCAGACACCGCTTCATCGATCATGGCCGCGGTGGGGACTCCGGGCAGGGAATCGAACAGCCAGCCCCTGCCCAGGACCCGCGGAGCCCCGGGGTCCGCGGCGCGGGCGGCGCTCAGGCGTCCCTGGATGTCGGACAGGGACCTGGCATCCGTCAACGCCACCTTCCCGAGCGCCTCGCCGAGCATCATCACGTGCGTGTGGGCGTCGATGAACCCCGGCAGCACCAGCCGGCCGCCAAGGTCGATGACCTCTGCAGTATCGCCGGCCGCCTCGCGGGCAGAGGCATTGGTGCCCACATGGGTGAGCGTGCCGGCGTCGACAACGAACGCTTCCGCCCAGGGGGCCGATTCGTCGGCGGTGAAGACGCGGGCGTTGCGGTACAGCTCGGTCATGGCTTTTATACTCCTGCAGTTCGAATGGTGGCGATATCGGGCGAGTTGGAGGTTTTGGCGGCGTTCACTGCCTCCACCCGGGTGGACAGCCGGGCAATCAGGACTGCGGGAACCAGGAGCACCAGGCTGAAGCCGGCCAGGACCCAGCCCAGCGCCGGGAAGCCGAACGCCTCCCCGATCCAGGCTCCGAACATCGGCGCGAAGCTGGATCCCACCAGGTACACGCCCAGCACAGGCCCGGACCAGCGGCCGCTGGCGTCCAGGGCCGCGGCGGTGGCGATGAAGTACATAAAGGCGACCGCGTACACGGTGTTCCAGGCGATCATGGTGACGAGGTAGGTGGTGGAGTCTGTAGTGAGGCAGGCGGTCAGCTTCAGGGCGGCGCCGAGCACCAGCAGGATGCCCAGCGGGAGTGCCCGGCCCAGCCTGGTTCCGAGGAAAATCAGAGCGATGGCGGCGAGCAGGCCGCCGCCGGTGGATGCGCTGAGCACCAGACCCAGCTGTTCCTCCGTCATACCGGCCTGGGCCACGCCGATGGCTCCGGACATAGCCCACAGGGAGTCCTCGCCGATTGCCCAAAGGGCGAAGATTGTCAGCAATGCGAAGCCGGCAACAGTGATGGTCCTGGTGCTGACGGCGCCTCCGGTAGCGAGTGCCGTCGTCGTACTCTCCTGTGCTGGCTGTGGTGCACCCTGGTGGGCCGCCGGTTCCGCGGCCATGGGCAGCCACCCGGCAGTGAAAAGCAGCGCGAGGGCGAGCCCGGCCACGAAGCCGAAGGCGCTTCCCATGCGAATGCCCACGGCCGGAATGATGGCCAGCACCACGGTGACGATGGCCCGGTTTGCCAGTCCGCTGATGCCGGAGGCGCGGTTAGGGTTGCGCAATGCTGCCAGAGCGGCCCCGCCGGAGGCGACGGCGCCGCCGGCTCCGATGCCGCCGGCAATGATCCCGGTGATCACCGCGGCGGGTGCCAGGTCAAGGGCGGCGAGTCCGAAGCCGGCAGTAGTCAGTAGCAGTCCCGCCCGGGCCACCAGGTAGCGCCCGCGGCCTTCGGTAAAGCGGGTCACCGCGAGGCAGGCGAGGGCGGTGGCCAGGAGGCAGGCGGTCATGAGCGTTCCCGCCTCGGTGGCTCCGACCTTCAGGGAATCCTGGATGGCGAGGATCATGAACGGGACCAGGTTGGCGCTCATGAAGCCCACCACGCCGATGCCGAAGGTTGAGACCGCGCGTTTGGTGGTCAGCGGAAGCCGCTGGGGTTCTGGCTGGGTCATTGGTAGTCCTTTGAACAGGGGGATGCGCGGGTTTTTAGGACTGCGCCGGATGCTTCCTTGCATCCGGAGTGCCTGCTGCCGGTCCGGCAGTTCCCGCTAAAACGAATGGCGTTCGTTTTATTATGCATGTGACCTGCGTCAAAGGGAAGAGTCCCTAGACTGGCTTTTGACGAAGGGAGTTTCATGCCACGGCCCAGGACGCCGATCCTCTCGGTGGACCGCATCGCGGATGCCGCCATCGAACTGGTGGATGAAGGGGCCGGTTTCGGCGTTAATGCCCTCGCCCGCCGCCTGGGCGTCACGGCATCGTCCCTGTACAACCACATTTCGGGGCGGGACGAGATCATTGAACTCATGCGGGCGCGGCTCGGCGCCCAGTCGATCCCGGAGGTGCCCGAGGATGCCGGGTGGGACAGGGTGCTCTCGCTGATTGTTCGCGGGCAGCGGGAAATGTACGCGGCCCATCCGTTCGTGGTGCCGCTCATTGCTGGCAAGACCATCACCGATCCCGGCGTGATCAGCGCCTACGAACGCATGGCCTCGGCGCTCGTTACCGCCGGCTTTCCTGACGGGGACGTGCTGACCATCATCTCCGTCATCGACTCCTTTTCGCTCGGCGCAGGCCTGGACCTCGCCGCACCTGACGAGGTGTGGGCGCCCACCGAATCCGCCGCCACCCTGTCCCGGCTGGTCAAAGAATCTGGTCACGGCCGGGAACGCAGCGACAAGGCCTTCGAGACCGGCCTTGAGTTACTCCTTGAGTCGCTGCGGATGCGATTAGCCGCGACCTGACGGACACCAACCTGCCGGCCCTTCTCAGCCAAAGAAATCGCAAGCGAAGCTGGGAGCGATAACAGTGTTCTGCGCCTGAGTCCCCAGCCCAATCCTCACCCTGCCTCTATCGCCACAAATTTCAGTGTGCTAGAACTGGGAGCGCACACAGGTTGGGCCCGTTGGCAAACATGACGGCCAGCCTGCTTTCGATTCATACCGTCAGGGAGGACGACATGAAAAAGCACCACTCAAAGATCCAGCACCCTCAGAAGCGAAAACTTCCCTCAGCGGTGGTGGCCGCTTCGCTGCTGGCCGTCGCTGCATTGCCTGCTGGCATCAGCCCGGCGATAGCCGAAGGCCCCTCCCAGCCGGGTGGCGCCGTCGTCAACGGAGACTTTTCCCAAGGACTCAGTGGATGGAAGGTGACCGGCGATCCTGCCGCGACCACCACGGCGGCGGAGGCCGGCAACCAGCTACTGACGCAGCGCCTCGGCGCGGACGGCACGTCGACGCTTCGCCAGAAGACCGGCAGCCTGGCCGAGGGCTGGTGGACGGTGTCAGCACGGGTCAAGGCTGAGGGGACGCTCGGCGCTTCCCGGATCGGCTTGAAGAACTGCGGAGTGGACGGCGAGACCGTCCTTCCGTCCACCGCGCAGGACGGCGCCTGGCTGCAGATCTCGGCCGACGCCTACGTGACCAAGGGTGCCTGCGAGATCATTATCGAAACCCGCGGCAAAGCCGGCGACTGGGCCGAGGTGGACGATGTCACCCTCACCCCGGGGTCCGTCCAGCGGGCGGTCCGTGGCGCCGACCTTTCCAACCTTGCCAAAAATGAGGACATGGGCGCGGTCTACTTTGATGCGAACGGCCGGCAGGTGGATGCCGTCGAAGCATTCGCCGACGCCGGCGCCAACCTGGTGCGGCTGAAGGTGTGGGTGAACCCCGCTGACGGCTACAACACCACGGATGAAGTGGTGGCCACGGCCAAGCGGGCGAAGGCGGCCGGGATGAAAATCCTGGTGGACTTCCACTACAGCGACCGGTGGACAGACCCGGGCGCCCAGGGAATGCCCGCCGCCTGGGTGGGCCTCAGCCCGCAGGCAGTGGCGGATGCCGTCTACGCGCACACCTCGGAGGTGCTGACTGCACTGAAGAACGCCGGCGCCACTGCGGACTCGGTGCAGGTGGGAAATGAAATCAACCCCGGCATGCTCTGGCCCCTCGGCCAGACCTGGGACGTCAACCCCGCGGACGACGTGAAGGGCGCCCAGTGGGACAACCTGGCCCTGTTCCTCGCTGCCGGCTCCCGCGCCGCCAAGGACGTCAGTGCCCAGACCGACGTCATCCTGCACCTGACCAACATCAACAACGGCATCGGCGGCCTGACGTGGTGGTATGACGAGGTCACCAAGCGGGGCGTCCAGTTCGACACGATCGGCTTGTCCTACTACGGCTACTGGCACGGCTCCATGGCGGACCTGCAGCACACCATCACCGAACTTTCCGCCCGCTACGACCGTAACGTGGTGATCGTCGAGAACTCCTACCCGTTTACCCTCCGGGACAATCCGGTTGATCCGTGGGAGAACGTCATCCGCAGCCAGGACCAGCTTGTACCGGGCTATCCGGCAACTCCGGAGGGGCAGGCAGCTAACTTCCGGGCCGTCCAGGACGTCGTGGCGTCCGCCCCGGGCGGCCGCGGACTCGGCGTGGTGTCCTGGGAACCTGCATGGACTGCCGTCCCGGGCAACGGCTGGGATCCGGCCGACCCCGCCAGCGGCAACGCGTGGGAGAATCAGGCCATGTTTGATTTTGCAGGCCGGGCCCTCCCGGCGCTGCAGCAATTTGCTCCGGATCCTGATACCAAACGCTGATCCCACGAGCGGGCCGCGCCTGTCCTGCCGGGCAGGCGCGGCCGCAGTGACTTGACTCACAATAAGCCCTGACGTACCGTTTCTGTTAGCGCTAACACATCCTGAAAGCGGACTGCATGGCAAGTGCCACCGGCATCGCCCGGGCAGACCGCCCCTTCCGAGTCCAGAACCGCGGGTCCGGCTTTTAAAGCCCCACCCCTTATTGCTTTACCTGCCGGCAAGCGCAGATGCTTACCGGCTCAGCACCACTTCGCGGACAAACTCCGCGGAAGGAGAAAGTTGTGAGAATTAGGAAACTCCTGGGCGCCGTTGCAGTCGCTCTCGCAGTCACTGTGGGTGCCACAGGTTGCGGCTCCCGGGGCGGAGCAGCTGAAGCCGGGGCCGGGGCCTCGGCTAACCCCAGCGATTCCCTGGTGGGCATCTCGATGCCCACGCAAACTTCCGAACGCTGGATCGCCGATGGCGGGAACGTGGAAAAGTCCTTGAAGGAACTGGGCTACAAGACTGACCTGCAGTTCGCCAACGACGACATTCCCACCCAGGTGTCGCAGATCGAAAACATGCTCACCAAGGGAGCCAAGGCGCTGATCATCGCCGCCATCGACGGCACCACCCTGACCGATGTCCTTGCCAAGGCGAAGGAACAGAACGTCAAGGTCATTGCTTACGACCGCCTGATCAACGGCACCCCCAACGTTGACTACTACACCACGTTCGACAATTACACCGTGGGCGTGCAGCAGGCTACGTCGCTGCTGACCGGGCTTGGCCTGGTGGATGCCAGCGGCAAGAAGGTGGACGGCAAGGGCCCCTTCAACGTTGAGCTTTTCGCCGGCAGCCCCGATGACAACAACGCCAACTTCTTCTGGACCGGCGCCATGGACACCCTGAAGCCGTACATGGATGCCGGCACCCTCAAAGTGCCCAGCGGCCAGACCAAATTCGAGCAGGCAGCCATCCTGCGCTGGCAGGCACCCGTTGCGCAGAAGCGCATGGAGGACATCCTGACCGCCGCCTACAGCTCCGGCACCAAGCTCGACGGCGTGCTCTCCCCCTATGACGGGCTCTCCATCGGCATCATTTCGGCGCTGACCAGCACGGGCGGCTACGGCAAGGGCGACCTGCCGGTGGTCACCGGCCAGGACGCTGAAAAGGGTTCGGTGAAGTCCATCATCGCCGGTGAGCAGTACTCCACCATCTTCAAGGACACCCGCCAGCTGGGTTCCCAGGCCGTGAAAATGGTTGACGCCGTCCTGAAGGGCCAGGAGCCGGAGGTCAACGACAGCAAGACCTACAACAACAAGGTCAAGGTAGTACCGGCGTTCCTGCTGAAGTCCGTGATCATCACGGCGGACAACTACAAGAAGGAACTCATCGACTCGGGCTATTACAAAGACGCCGACGTCAAGTAACCATCTTCGGGGGTTGCGGCCAGGCCACCCCGGCCTGGCCGCAACCCCTTCCTTTAGGGCCCCTGCAGCCGCAGGCCGGCCAAGTTTTTCAACCAGTCAGTGGGAATTGACGATGAACACACCCATTCTCCAAATGCGGGGAATCACTAAGACCTTTCCGGGCGTGAAAGCCCTCCAGGACGTCACCCTGGACGTCAACCGTGGCGAGGTGCACGCCATCTGCGGCGAGAACGGGGCGGGAAAGTCCACCCTCATGAAAGTGCTCTCCGGCGTTTACCCGCACAACTCCTTCGACGGTGAGGTCCTCTTCGAAAACGAGCCCTGCAACTTCTCCGGCATCAATGACAGCGAGAAACGCGGCATCGTCATAATCCACCAGGAACTCGCCCTGAGCCCCTACCTGTCGATCGCCGAGAACATCTACCTCGGGAACGAGCAGGCCAAAAACGGCTGGGTGGACTGGCGGAAAACAAACCTGGAAGCGGCGAAACTGCTGGCCCGGGTGGGCCTGGACGAAAACCCCGTGACTCCGGTCCAGCACATCAGCGTGGGCAAGCAGCAGCTGGTGGAAATCGCCAAGGCCCTCTCGAAGGAAGTCAAGCTCCTTATCCTGGACGAGCCTACTGCCGCGCTTAACGACGAGGACTCGGGACACCTGCTGGACCTGATCCTCCACCTGAAGGGGCAGGGAATCACCAGCATCATCATCAGCCACAAGCTCAACGAAATCCGCAAGGTAGCGGACGCCGTCACCATCATCCGCGACGGCAAAACCATCGAAACCCTGCGCCTGGATGAAGGCCAGATCACCCAGGAACGGATTATCCGCGGGATGGTGGGCCGGGACCTGGAAAGCCTCTACCCGGACAGGAACCCGCAGATCGGCGAGGAAGTCCTCCGGATCGAGGACTGGTCCGTCAGGCATCCCCAGGACCACTCCCGGATGGTGGTGCACAACGCGAGCCTGTCCGTCCGCAAGGGTGAAGTGGTCGGCCTCGCAGGCCTGATGGGCGCAGGCAGGACCGAGCTGGCCATGAGCGTGTTCGGGCGCACCTACGGAACCGCGATGTCCGGGAAGGTGTACAAGTACGGCAAGGAAATCAACACCTCCACCGTGTCCCACGCGATCTCGAACGGCATTGCCTACGCCACCGAAGACCGGAAGCACTACGGCCTGAACCTCATTGAGGACATCAAGCGGAACATCTCCATGGCGGCCCTGCGGAAGCTGGTCAAGGGCGGCTGGGTGGACAAGAACCAGGAAACCATTGTCGCCAACGGCTACCGGAAGAGCATGAACATCAAGGCGCCGTCCGTGGCCGCCATCACCGGAAAGCTGTCCGGCGGAAACCAGCAAAAAGTGGTGCTGAGCAAGTGGATGTTCTCGGACCCGGACGTCCTGATCCTCGACGAACCCACCCGGGGCATCGACGTCGGGGCGAAATTCGAGATCTACACCATCATTGCCAAGCTGGCGGCCGAGGGTAAAGCGGTGATCGTCATTTCCTCCGAACTGCCCGAACTCCTCGGCATCTGCGACCGGATCTACACCCTCTCGGCCGGCCACATCACGGGCGAAGTTCCCATCGCCGAAGCATCCCAGGAAACCCTCATGCACTACATGACCAAAGAGAAGGAATAGGACATGTCCGCCCTACGAGAATCACTCGGCTTCCTCACAAGCCGCCTCCGGCAGGTTGGCATCTTCGTTGCCCTGATCCTGATCGTCCTGCTGTTCCAGGTTTTGACCAACGGCATCCTCCTGGAACCCCAGAACGTCACCAACCTGGTGGTCCAGAACAGCTACATCCTCATCCTCGCCATTGGCATGGTGATGGTGATCATCGCCGGCCATATCGATCTCTCGGTCGGTTCGATCGCCGGATTCATCGGGGCCGTTGCCGGCGTAATGATCGTCCATTGGGGCTGGGCCTGGTGGATCGCCATCCCCGCATGCCTCCTGGTGGGAGCACTGGTGGGGGCCTGGCAAGGTTACTGGATCGCCTACGTGGGCATCCCTGCGTTCATCGTCACGCTGGCAGGCATGCTGATCTTCCGCGGCCTCACCCTGATCACCTTGAAGAACCAGCAGATCACCCCGTTCCCCGCCGAGCTTCGGGCCCTGGGCGGCGGCTTCCTTCCGGACATCTCCGGCGGCAATTCAGTGCTGGAGTGGCTGACCGTCATCCTTGGCGTGGGTGCCACGGTCGCCCTGCTCGTGCAGGCACTCAAAGAACGCCGGATCCGGAGGAAGTTCGATCTGGAGAACGAACCGATGGCCTGGTTTGCCACCAAGACCACCTTTATCGCCCTCCTCATGCTGATCATCACGTTCCTCCTGGCCAGCTATCGCGGCACGCCGATCGTCCTGATCGTGCTGGCCGTCCTGGTCATCGCCTACACGGCCCTGATGAACAACAGCGTCTTCGGCCGCCACACGTACGCCATCGGCGGGAACCTCCACGCCGCTGAGCTGTCCGGCGTCAAGACCAAAGCCGTCACCTTCCGGCTCTTCGTCAACATGGGCGTCCTGGCAGCCTTGGCAGGCCTGGTCTTCACGGCCCGGCTCAATTCGGCCCAGCCGGCCGGCGGCACCGGCTTCGAGCTGGACTCCATCGCCGCTGCGTTCATCGGCGGCGCTGCCGTCCAGGGCGGCATCGGCACGGTGGCCGGCGCGATGATCGGTGGCCTCATCATGGGCGTGCTGAACAACGGCATGTCCATCCTGGGCCTCGGGACCGACTACCAGCAGCTCATCAAGGGCCTGGTCCTCCTGCTCGCCGTAGGCTTCGACATCTTCAACAAGAACCGCACCGGCGGCGGCACCAGCATCACCAGCCGCTTCAAGAAGAAGCCGGTTCCCCCGGCAGCCACTGAGGCAGCGGCGCCTAAGGAGCCAGCCGCTCCGGTTCCGGCAAAGGCATCCGAGACTGTCTGACCCAAGGGGAAAGCCCAGCTACCGGAAGGCCTGGTAGCTGGGCTTTTTCGCGCGGCGCAAAAAAGATTGGCCTAGAAAGTGGCTTCCCGGGTCACTCCGAACGGCACCTGATCGCTCAGGGAGACCCGGAAACGGTCGGGCTCCAGGCGGGTCACCAGGATGCCGTGGGTCCCGGTGCGGACTGCTATGGCTTGCAGATCCTTCACGGCCGAGTTCAGCCGTTCCTCGATCTGGCAGGCGCTCTCGACCCGGATCTCGATGTGGTCAGCGGTTGCGGTGGGCATGTCCTAAACCTCTTCGCCGGCGGTGTGGATGACGCAGACGGTTCCTGCGGGGACCACTGCGGTGCCGGTGACGGTTTCGCCGCTGAGGAGGTCGCGGCCGGTGGCCGGGTACTCGGCGTCGGTCTCCGCATGGTTGATCAGGAAGGTGAAGGTGTCCGCCCCGGCGCTGCGGGTCGCGACCTCGAGTCCGGCCGGCGGCCGGGGCACCGTTTCAATCCCTGAACTTTCGACGGCGTCACGCACCACGGCGGCGAGGTCGCCGCCGTCGAGCTTGGTGGAAACGTACCAGGCAGTCCCGCTGCCGAAGGTGTTGCGGGTGACGGCCGGCCGTGAAGCTGCCGGGCCGTCAACGTAGTGGCTCACGACCGTGGCGGTGCCGGTATGGATCTCCTCGGTCCACACGGTCCCGGCGGCACCGCTGCCCAGCGTGACGCTCTGGTTCTCTCGGAGCGGCAGGAATTCGTGGATTTCCAGGCCGAGCACCTCTCGGAGGGCTCCAGGTGACGCACCTGCCGGGACCGTATCGTTGGCGTCCACAATGCCGGAGAAGTAGGAAACCAGCAGGTTGCCGCCGCCGTCGACGTAGTCGGTGAGGTTGGCCGCAGCCTTATCTCCCACGAGGTAGAGGGCCGGGGCCAGGACCAGGCCATATCCGGAGAGGTCGGCTTCGGGGTGGGCGAAGTCGACGCTGATGCCTGCCTGCCAGAGGGTGGTGTAATACGCCTCAATGCGTTCGCGGTGGTTGAGGTCGCTGCTGGGCCGCCATTCCAGGTCCTGGGCCCAGAAGGATTCCACGTCCCAAAGGATGGCCACCCGGGACTCCACAGTGGATCCCTTGGCGGCGGCGAGCTTCTTCAGGTCATCGCCCAGGTCCAGCACCTCGCGCCAGATCCGGGTACCGGTACCGGCGTGCGGAAGCATGGCGGAATGGAACTTCTCGGCACCGAACCTGGAGGCCCGGAACTGGAAGAACATCACCGCATCGGCGCCGCGGGCCAGGTGGGAGAGGCTGTTGCGCGCCAGCTCGCCGGGGCGTTTGGCGATGTTGCGGCCCTGCCAGTTCACGGCGCCGGTGGAGTGTTCCATCAGCATCCAGGGCCGGTTTCCCGCCAGCGAGCGGGTGAGGTCGGCGTCCATGGCCAGCAGGATGTGATTGTCCGTCCGCTGGGCCACCAGGTAGTGGTCATTGGCGACGATGTCCACTTCCTTGCTCCACTTCCAGTAGTCAGCAGCCAGGCAGTTGGTGGCCATGAAGTTGGTGGTGACGGGGATCTCCGGAGTGTACCGGCGGATGACGTCCCGCTCATTGATGAAGCAATCAAGCAAGGCGTCTGAGGTGAAGCGGTGGAAGTCCAGGCGCTGGGCCTGGTTGCTCACGCTGGCGGAGAGCCGGGGCGCGTCGATCTCGTCCCATTCGCCGTACTTCTGTCCCCAGAACAGCGTGCCCCAGGCACGGTTCAGTTCGTCCAGTGTGCCGTAGCGGGCCTGGAGCCATTCGCGGAAGGCAGCCACGGAGTACTCGTCGTAGGAGTCGCTGACCGGTGCCCCGTACTCGTTGTGGACGTGCCACAGGACCAGCGCCGGATGCGCGGCGTACCTGCGGGCCAGCTGCTCCGTGATGTTGGCGGCGGCGCGGCGGTACTCGGGCGAGCTGGGGCTGGCCATTCCGCGGGATCCGTTGCCGAGGGTGACCCCCTCTCGGGTGACGGGGCGGGCCTGCGGGTACTTCTTCCAGAACCATGCGGGCGGAGCTGCCGTGGGTGTGCCGAGGTCCACGCTGATCCTTGCACCATGGAGGAGATCCATCAGATGGTCCAGCCATTCGAAGTCATACTCGCCTTCGCGCGGTTCCAGCAGCACCCAGGAGAAGATGCCGATGCTGACCAGGTTGATCCCTGCCTCCTTCATCAGCGCGATGTCCTCCACCCAGACCTCGCGCGGCCACTGCTCCGGGTTATAGTCCCCGCCGTAGCAAAGGCCGGCGGGGCGCCGGACCCAGGGCGCAGGTAGGCGCTCGGGTGCCGCCGCGGCATGCGGCGCCGTGCGGTGAAGGACGTCTGTCATGGGGATTCTCCTTAGGACTGTGTGCGGTCCCAGTTTTATCACAGCGTAAAGCCCGAAGACCAGAACAGTGCTCCTATTGACATGGCTCACACAGATGTGGATTACTGGAACCGCTCACAGTCATGCGGCCTAGGTTCGGATGAGGGTGATAATTCAGCGAAACCCGTTCAGCTTTTCGACAAGGAGGACGAAATGCGCAAGTCATTTCGTGCAGGCGCCGTGGCCATGCTCGCAGCGGCCGCAATGCTTACCGCAGGATGTTCCGGGAATTCCGGTTCGGACAACGGATCAGCAGCAAATGATCCCAACCAAAAGGTGGAACTGACCTACTGGGCCTGGGCCCCCAACCTGGACAAGGTGGTGGAGGTCTGGAATGAAAAGAATCCCAACATCCACGTCACCGTGAACAAGCAGGACGGCGGCGACCCCGCAGTCACCAAGCTGCTCACCGCCGTCAAGGCCGGCAGCGGCGCCCCTGACCTGATCCAGGCCGAATACCAGAAGATTCCCACGCTGGTTGCGGCAGATGCCCTGGCCGACCTGTCCGGCACCGAAGCCAACGAAACCAAAAGCCACTTCCCCGAAGGCGTGTGGAACGATGTAACGCTGGGCGGCGACGCACTGTACTCGGTTCCGCAGGACACCGGCCCCATGGTCTTCTACTACCGTGCCGACGTCTTCGAAAAGCTCGGCCTCTCCGTCCCCACTACCTGGGATCAATACGCGCAGGCCGCCAAGGCCGTCCACGCCGCGGATCCCGAAGCTTACCTGGGCACGTTCTCCTCCAACGATGCCGGCTGGTTTACGGGCATGACCCAGCAGGCCCGAGCCTCATGGTGGGGTATTGACGGGGACGCCTGGAGCGTCAGCATCGACAAGGAAGCCACCCAGAAGGTCGCCGGGTACTGGGGCGGGCTTGTGGAAGAGGGCATCATCGACAACAAGCCGATGTACACCCCCGAGTGGAACACGGCCCTGAACACCGGCAAGCAGGTCGGCTGGCTCAGCGCAGCGTGGGGTCCGGGCGTGCTCTCCGGCAACGCGGGTTCAACTGCCGGCCAGTGGAAGGTGGCCCCCATGCCGCAGTGGGATGCCGCAAAGCCCTCCACCGGAAACTGGGGCGGTTCCTCCACCGCCGTGACGTCACAGTCCAAGAACCTTGACGCCGCAGCAAAGTTTGCCACCTGGCTGAACACTGATCCGGAAGCCGTCAAGGCCCTGGTCACCGAGACCGGCATCTACCCGGCCGACACCGAGGGTGCCAAGTCCGCGCTGACCGAGGCGCCCGCGTTCTTCTCCAACCAGCCCGATTTCTACGATGTAGTGGGCGACGCCGCGCAGAGCGTGAGCTCCTTCACCTACGGGCCCAACGTCAATGTGGCCTACAACGCCTACAACGACCAGTTCGCCAAGGCTGCACAGTCCAAGCAGAAAAGCGCCTTCCTCGATGCCGTCAAGTCCATGCAGCAGGTCACCGTTGAGGACCTGTTGCAGACCGGCTTCACCGTCAAATAAGCCCTGCAAGTATGTAACAGACTCCGGTTCCGGGAGGGGCATCCCTTGGCCCCTCCCGGAACCGGCACCATCTTCAAGAATCCACACAAGCTCCAATCCACACAAGGAAGTGCACCCGTGGCAATGACTGTGACCAAGCCCGGTCCGGCGGCAGATACCGCCGCCGGGACCACCAGGCGGGCGAAGAATTTCAAATCCCGGGTGCTCATCCCCTACGCGATGCTCGCCCCCGGCATCATCCTTTTCCTGGTCTTTATGGCCGCACCGATCGTCTACACGCTGGTGCTGAGCTTCCAGAAAAAGAAGGTCAGCGGCCTGGGGCTCGGCAAAGGCTCCCAAAGCCAGGTGTTCGCGGGCCTCGAGAACTACGTCAGCGCCCTGACTGACCCCGAGTTCCTGGGCAGCGTGCTCCGGGTGCTGCTCTACGGCCTGATACTGATTCCGCTGATGCTCGGCTTCGCACTGCTGTTCGCGCTCCTGCTGGACTCCCGGCGGACCAGGGCAGGCAGCTTCTCCCGCACCGCCATCTTCCTTCCCTACGCCGTCCCCGCCGTTATCAGCTCGCTGCTGTGGGGCTTCCTGTACTTGCCCGGGGTGAGCCCCTTCCACTTCCTGGCCCGGCAGTTCGGCGTCGCACTCCCCTCTCTGCTGGACCCGAACCTCGTGACATTCGCCATCTGCAACATCGCCCTCTGGGGCGGCGTGGGCTTCAACATGATCGTGATGTATACGTCGTTGAAGGCCGTTCCCAGCGAGATCTACGAGGCAGCCAAGCTGGACGGCTGCTCTGAAATCCAGACGGCCCTGCGGATCAAGATCCCGATCATCGCCCCGTCGCTGGTGATGACGGCATTGTTCTCGATGATCGCCACGCTCCAGGTCTTTGCCGAGCCCACCACGCTGCGCCCCCTGGCCAACAGCCTGTCCACCAGCTGGTCCCCTCTCATGCTGGTCTACCGCGACGCGTTCACGCGGAACGACGTGTTCTCCGCAGCCGCCACCAGCATCGTGATCGCCGCCGCCACCTTCATCATTTCCTTCCTGTTCCTGCGCGTTGTGCAGAAGCGGGCCTTCGGACAGGAGAACTGACCGTGACCACCCTCGCCCCGCGCCGGACCGCCAACGGAAAGTCACAGCGCAGCTCCATGCGTGTTGATTCAGTCCAGGAGAAACCGAGCTACCTGTCCACGGGAATCCTGATCCTGGGCGCGCTCTACTGCCTGTTTCCCGTGATTTGGGTGGTGGCAGCCGCCAGCAAGGACGGCACTGAGCTGTTCTCCACCTTCACGCTGGCCCCCAGCACCCACCTGTGGGACAACATCGTGGCCCTGACCGAATACCGCGACGGCCTGTTCTGGCGCTGGATGGCCAACACTGCGCTCTATGCCGGTGTGGGTGCCGTCCTCTCCACCTGGGTCTCGGCGCTGTCCGGCTACGTCCTGGCAAAGTTCGAATTCCCGGGCAAGACAGGGATCTTCAAGGTCCTGCTGATGGGCGTGCTGGTCCCCGGCGTCATCCTGGCCATCCCCCAGTACCTGATGCTCGCCCAGGCCGGCCTGACCAACACCTACTGGTCGGTGCTCCTGCCGCAGATCATCAGCCCCTACGGCATCTACCTCGCCCGGATTTACGCTGCCGCTTCCGTGCCCGGGGATGTTATCGAGGCGGCCCGCACCGAGGGCGCCAAGGAGATGTACATCTTCAACCGGATTGCCGCACCCATGATGCTGCCCGGCCTGGTGACCATCTTCCTCTTCCAGTTCGTGGCCATCTGGAACAACTTCATGCTGCCGTACATCATGCTGGGCGACGACCACCTGTTCCCCATCACGGTGGGCCTGAACGGGCTGCTGAACCAGGGCGCCTCCGCACCTGCCCTCTACACCCTGGTCCTGGCCGGCGCCCTGCTGTCGATTGTCCCGCTGGTCATTATGTTCCTCCTCCTGCAGCGCTACTGGCGGGTCGACCTCGCCGCCGGCGCTGTCAAGGCCTAGTCCTCGATAGGCTGTCAACCATGACTCAACCCACCTCCCGGCCGAGGCCAAAGATCGACGACGTGGCCAAAGAAGCCGGAGTCTCACGCGGCACGGTTTCCCGCGTGCTGAACGGCGGACACTGGGTCAGCCCGTCCGCCCTGGAGGCCGTCAACGCCGCCATCAAAAAGACTGGCTACCGGGTCAACCCGCATGCCCGGAACCTGGCCACCAACCGTGCCAACTCCGTGGCATTCCTGCTGACCGAAACGCATGACCGCCTGTTCGAAGACCCCAACTTCGCCGTCCTTCTGCGCGGGGCCGCCGATGCGCTGGCAGTCCACGACATCCCATTGGTCCTGATCCTGGCGGGCACCGATGACGAACAGCGCCGGGCCACGGAATTCCTCACCTCGGGCCATGTGGACGGCGTACTGCTGGTCTCGTCCCATGCCACCCGGAAGGGGATCATCTCGAACATCATTTCCGCGGGCATTCCCGCCATCTCCTGCGGAATCCCCCTCGGGTTCGAAAAGAAGATGGGCTACGTTGCGGCCGACGACTACGAAGGTGCCCGGGACGTCCTGCGCTACCTCCAGGACGCCGGCCGGCAGCGGATCGCCACCATCAGCGGGCCGCAGGACACCTCCGGCGGGATCCGCCGGCTTGAGGCCTACCGCGACCACCAGGGCGCGGACCTTGATGAAGCCCTGATCGTCCACGGCGACTACAGCAAGGAAAGCGGCGCCAAGGGCATGCGGGAACTCCTCAACCGTGCACCCGGCATCGACGCCGTCTTCGCCGCCAACGACCTCATGGCCCTTGGCGCCATGGAGGTTCTGCATGAGGCCGGGCGGCGCACCCCCGAGGACGTCGCCGTCGTGGGCTTCGATGACATCAGCGCGTCCTCGGCTGCCACACCGGCGCTGACCACCGTGCGCCAGCCGTTCGAGCGGATCAGCGAGGAAATGGTCCGCCTGCTCCTGGACGTCATCGCCGGCAAGCGTCCCGCGGCCATCACCATCCCCACGGAACTGGTGGTCCGGGAGTCCGCGTGACCTTCCTGAGGTGAGCGCTGAACAACAGAAGCGGACGACGGCGGGACCTCCCTCCGTCGTCCGCTTCTGTTATGTGCGCTGCTGTTATGTGCGCTGCCCGGAGGCTGGTGCTAAGCCTTTGCACCGAAGCTGAGCAGCACTTTCCCGGATTCCGCAGAGTTCCGGGCCACGCCGAAGGCTTCCAGCGCGTCCTCCACCGGGTATTCGTGCGTGATGACGGGCTCAATGTGCAGCGAGCCGTCAGCGAGGGCGGCAATGACGTCGTCGATCTCGTCGTTGAACCGGAACGAACCCTTCAGCTCGAGCTCCCGCGTGATCGCCAGCGAGATCAGCACCGGCTGCGGCCCCGTGGGCAGCAGCCCCACCATCACCACGGTGCCGCCGCGGGTGGCGCCCTGGATGGCGGACGCCAGGCCGTGGTGGTTGCCGGAGGATTCAATCACGACGTCGGCCTCCACGGCGGCGATCGCCTCGGTTTCACCGGCGGTGATCACGTGGTCCGCTCCCACGGCTTGGGCGATCTCCAGCGGCTTGGCGTGCATGTCGACCGCAGTGATGGGGCTTGCGCCGGCCCGTTTCAGGACCGCGACGGCAAGGGCGCCGATAGGGCCGCTTCCGATCACGAGCGCGGATTTTCCGGCCACGTCTCCGGCCCTCGCCACTGCATGCCAGGCCACCGAGGCCGGTTCGATCAGGGCGGCGGTGCGGAGATTGATGTTGTCCGGCAGGGTCCGCAGCATCCGGGTCGGAAGGTTCACGTAGCGGCTGAACGCGCCGTCCTTGTGCGGGAACCTCGCGGCGCTGCCCAGGTACGTGCAGCCAGGCGAAAGGTTGGGCCGGTCTTCCGGGTAGCGCGCCGCACCAGGGCCGGGCGTGGCGGGGTGGACTGCCACTGGAGTGCCCGCGGCTGGGCCAGTTCCGTCAGCAGCGGCACGGACCACCGTCCCGGAAATCTCGTGGCCCAGCACCAGGGGTGCCTTCAGGATGGATTCGCCGGCCGCGCCGTGCAGCCAGTAATGCAGGTCGGAGCCGCAGATGCCGCCGTAGTGCACCTCGATCACAGCCTCGTCCGGGGCCGGAGCGGCGAGGGTCAGTTCATCGATCCGGAGATCGTTCGCGGCGTGGGCCACCACAGCCGGGCCGGTAATGGGCAGTGCTGTATCCAGGGACATCAGACCACCACCGTCATTCCGCCGTCGATGAAGATGGTCTGGCCGTTGACGAAGTCAGAACCGCTGGAGGCAAGCCATACCGCGGGCCCTGCGAGGTCCTGCACGGTCCCCCACCGGTTGGCCGGGGTGCGGCCCAGGATCCAGGAGTTGAACTGCTCGTCGTCCACCAGGTTCTGCGTCATCTCGGTGTGGATGTAGCCCGGTGCGATGCCGTTGATCTGCAGGCCGGACGCCGCCCACTCAGCGGTCATGGCACGGGTCAGGTTCCGCAGCCCGCCCTTCGCCGCAATGTACGGTGCGATGGTGGGCCGGGCGAGGTCCGTCTGGACCGAGCAGATGTTGATGATCTTGCCGTGCCCGCGCCCGATCATGAAGCGGGCAGCCTCCCGGCCCACCAGGAACGCGCTGGTCAGGTCCGTGGAAATCACCCGTTCCCAATCCTTCACATCCAGGTCCAGCATCGGCACCCGGTGCTGGATCCCGGCGTTGTTTACCAGGATCTCCAGCGGCCCCACATGCTCTTCCACCCAGGCAACACCGCGCGCGGCCTCGGCGTCGCTCGTGACGTCGAAGGCCACACTGTGCACCCGGCCGGGGGCGAAGTCCGCCGCCATGGCCGCCGCGGCATCCTGGAGCCGCTCCTCATTGACGCCGTTCAGCACCACTGTTGCACCGGCGTCGGCCAACGCCCTCGCCAGGGCGCTGCCGATCCCGCGGCTGGACCCGGTGACCAGCGCAACCCGGCCGGTCAAATCAAAAAGTGAACTCATGCGAACGGACCTGCCTGGACGAGGTTGGCCGGAGTCTGGCCGGCTGCCAGCGCCTCGAGCTGCTTCCGGAGGAGCTTCAGGATCCGCGGCTGGAACGCCGAGGCGTTGCCGCCCACGTGCGGTGTAATCAGGGCGTTGGTGGTGGACCACAGCGGGTGGTCCTGCGGCAACGGCTCAGGATCAACCACGTCAATGGCGCACTGCAGGCGGCCGGACAGGACTTCCTTGGTCAGCGCGGCGGTGTCCACCACGGAACCGCGGCCCACGTTCACCACCAGGGCACCGTCCGGCAGGGCAGCCAGGACCTCTTCGCCGATCAGCTGGTGGGTGTGCTCGTTCAGGGGCAGCACCGAAACCAGGATGTCGTGCGAGGCGGCGAGCGCGGCCAGTTCGGAGGACGCGTGAACCTGGCCATGCTCATCCGTCCGGGCCGAGCTGCCCACCCGGGTAATGGAGACTTCGAAAGGCTCCAGCCGGCGCGCAATCTCGTGCCCGATCCCGCCCACGCCCACCAGCAGCACCTTGCGGTCCGCAAGCGACTGCCGCCGCTCCGGCCGCCACAGGCCATATTGCTGGTCCCGGACGGCCTGGTCGATGCCCCGCAGCTTGGCGAGGATCAGGCCGATGGCGAGCTCCGCCGTCGCCGCCGCGTGGACTCCGGAGGCATTCGCGACGCCGGCCGCCGGGCCGGCAGCCTCAATCACGCCGTCGTATCCGGTGGACTGCGTCTGGACGAACTTCAGGTCCTGCACCTTGGCCAGGGACACCAGCACTGCGCCGGCGTTGATGTACGGCAGGATGACGCCGTCGATCCCAGCCAGCGTCCCGCCGTCGGGATCCTCGTTCAGGTCCCAGACCACTCCCCGCAGCCCGGCGGGCAGGGGTGAGAGATCGTCGAGGAGCTGCTGGTCGGGGAAGCTGACGGTGCGGACTTTTTGCATCGGGAACCTATCAATCGGTGGAACTGGTTGGCGTGGCGGTGGCTAGCGCCGGTCGAACGTGAGGCCGCCGGGCACCTGGAACGTGGGCATCAGTTCAAGCATGCCAACATTTACGTGCCGGGGTGTTTCGATGGCGTAATCCATGGCGTTGACGATGTCATCGGTGGTCAGCGACTCGTAGCCCTCGTAGTAGGTCTTCCACGCCTCTTCCATGGCCTCCGGCGTTCCGCCCATGTTGCGGCCGAAGATCTCCGTCTCCACCCGGCCGGGGCAGATTTCGGTGACGCGGATGCGCTTGCCCACGGTGTCGTTGCGGAGCTGGCGGGAGATCTGGTGCACCGCGGCCTTGGTGGCGTGGTAAACCGTGTGGCCGTAGAAGTTGTACACGCCGGCGATGGAGCTGACGTTGATGACGTGCCCGCGGTCGCGTTCCACCATGCCCGGCAGCACCAGCCGGGTCAGCTGCAGCAGGCCGCGGAGGTTCACGTCGATGAGTTCGTCGATGTCGCCCTCGCTGGAGTCCAGGATGTTGCCTGGCCGGGAGACGCCGGCGCAGTTCACCAGGATGTCCACTTCAAGGCTTCCGACGGCGGCAGTCAGGGCCGCGGTGTCCGTCAGGTCCACCACGTGGGGCACTGCGCCGGTTTTGTCCGCGAGTTCCTTCAGGCGGTCCTCGTTCCGGGCTACGGCGTGGACGGTGAGTCCGCGCTTGGCCAGGCGTTCGGCGATGGCGGCACCCATGCCGGTGGAGGCACCGGTCACCAGGGCGGTTGAGTAGTCAGAAAAAGTCACGGATATCTCCTGTGGGCAGCTCGGGGCTGCGGTGGTAGTTGTCGCGGGAAAGGTCAGGCGTCGCGGAGCGGCAGGTGCGCCCGGTCCTTCACCGTGCTGACGGCGGCGAGCGTGCCCAGTGCGGTAATCACGGCGTAGAAGGCAGGCATGTAGATGTTGCCGGTGGACGAGATCAGCCAGGTCATCAGCAGCGGGGCGGTGCCGCCGAAGAGTGCCGAGGAGATGTTGTAGCCCAGGCCGTAGGCGGAGTAGCGGACGCGGGTAGGGAAGAGTTCCACGATCAGGATGTGGATCACTGCCGTGTGGCCGGCGAAGACCACTGCCATGATGCAGGCACCCAGGATGGCCAGGGCCATCTCGCCGGTGGCGATCAGGGCGTAGGAGGGGATGCCCAGGACGGCCATGGCGATGGCGGAACCGGCGATGACTTTCTTGCGGCCTACCCTGTCCGAGAGTGCGCCCATAAACGGGATGGCGATGCAGATGACCACCAGGCTGCAGGCGGTGACCAGCAGTGCCTCGCCGATGGTGAAGTTGAGCTGCTTGCCCTTGAGGAATGTGGGCATGTAGGAGAACAGGACGTAGTAGCCGGAGCCGTTCATCAGCGGGATGAACAGGGCCAGGAGCATGGCGCGGCGGTGCTCTGCGGAGGCGAAGGCTTCCTTGAGCGGGTTCTTGGACAGCCCGCCTTCTTCCTTGAGCTTCTGGAAGTTGGGGGTGTCCGCGATGGCCTTGCGGATGTACCAGCCGATGATGCCCATGGGGATGGCCACCAGGAACGGAATGCGCCATGCGAACGCACCGAACCCGCCGCCGTCGATCGCTGCCTGGGTGAGCCACGGGGACATGGAGAAGGCAACCAGGGTGCCAGTCAGCAGTGCGGCGAAGGAGGCGATCTGGGCGTAGGAGGTGATGATGCCGCGCTTGCCTTCCGGAGCGTGCTCGGCGAGGAAGGTCATGGCGCCGGCAGCTTCGCCGCCCACGGAGAAGCCCTGCAGCAGCCGGAGCAGCACCAGCAGGATGGGCGCCGCGATGCCGATGGCCGCGTAGTTGGGCAGCAGGCCGATCCCGGCCGTGGCCACGCTGATCAGCAGGATGACGAAGACCAGTAGCTTTTGCCGCCCTATCCGGTCGCCCAGGTAGCCGCAGACCACGGCGCCAAGGGGGCGCACGAAGAAGGAGACGGCGTAGCCGGCGAAAACGAACAACAGGGCGTTGTCCGGGTTGCCGGGAGCCAGGAAAACAAGGGCAAGGGTCCCCGCCATGAAGGCGAAGATGCCGTTGTCATAAAGTTCCACAAAGATGCCGACGCAGCCGGCCGTGACGACCTTGCGGGTCTGCTTGCTGCTGAGCCGCTCTTGGTGCGGCTGGGCCGCATGCGTAGAAGTGGACATGGCTTTCCTTACTTAAGGGGATGGTAACAAGGGTTTGACGCTGGGGCGAGGGTGTTTAGCTTCCTGCGGCCGGCGCGAGCCGGGGCCATTCTGGTTGGTTGCTGTAGTGGTTGCTTGGCTGGTTGCTTGGTGGGTTGCCTGGCTGGTCGCCGATGCCCAGGAGGGCGAAGACGGTACTGACGGTGGAGCGGAGTGTTTCCAGTTCCCGGAGCGCTGCGCGGTATTTGGCTGTTGCTTCCGGGACGGAGGTTCTTCGGAAGGTGATTTTGTGGCCGGGGCGGGCCTGGGCAAGGACGTCCAGCGAGCGGCTGGTGACCACTGCCAGGACGGGGTAGCCGGCGGTGACCCCGCGGCCGCGGTGCAGCACCAGGAGCTCGTCCCGGGAGGGCACCTCGATGGCGCCCACCGGGACGCCGCGGGACAGCACCTCGGCCGTGGACTGGCGTTCGGGAAGGGCCCCGCCCAGCCGCAGGCCGATGTGGTTGCTCCAGGCGCTGACGGTGTACTCGGTGTTGTAGAGCAGGTCCGCGGTGCCGCCGAACTCCTCCACATCGGGTCCGTCCGTCACCTCCACCACGGCCGTGCTGGTGAATTGCGGCCGGGTGAGGCCCAGGCGGAAGAGGGGAAGGTCGAAGTATGGCTGGCGGATGGGCGGAACGTTGCGGAAAGTCTTCAGTTCCCTGCCTTCGATGAGCCGCAGGCCGAAGCCGACGACGGTGTCCGGCGCGCAGCTGCCCAGCAGAACCGGCGCCTCCACTGAGCCGTGGACGGCGATGTAGGCGCGCAGGCCGCCGTCGATCCTTCGGAGCGCCACCGTCTCCCCCGCCCTTACGGACACCGGCTCCCACTGCTGGCACTCGCGCCCGCCCACCGTGAGGTGCAGGGGTGCGCCGGTGACGGCGATGAGGAGGTCCGTGGTGGCCCGCATGCGGAAGTCCAGTGCGGTAACTTCCAGCAGCGGGGCGTTGTCCGGATTGCCGGCAAGGATGTTGGCGGCGCGGGCCGAGAACTGGTCCAGCGCGCCGTTCACGGGCAGCCCGAACCGGGGTCCGCGGAAGCGTCCCAGGTCAGTTACCACTGAGTTGCCGGGCTGCTGGATGACCAGGCTCATTGTGTCGCCTCCAGTTTCCTGCCGGCGTACTTCGCGAACTCTTCGGGCTGGATCTGTTGGAAGCGCAGGGTGTCGCCGGGGACGTAGGGAACCAGTGGTTCGGCGGCGACATCTAGGACGGTCAGGGGGGTCTGGCCGATGACGCACCAGCCGCCTGGCGCCGCGGCCGGTGCAATCACTGCCTGCCGGCCGGCCACCGATACTGCCCCTGCGGGCACGGACAGCCTGGGGTCCTTGAGGCGGGGCACAGGGAAGGGGAAATCGGGGCCGTCCATCATGGGCGAGCCGGCGGGGGCGCCCAGGCAGCGGATCACGTAGGACTTGGTGGTGTGAAGGGCGATGATGTCCTCGACGGAGAGCTGCTGTTGTTCGGCAACGCGCTCCAGGTCCGGGCCATATTCGCCGCCATACACCACGGGAACAAGGAATTCGCGGGGTTCCCGGGCGGGGGCGCCGGTGAATTCGAGCTGGCGCAGGCCCAGAAGGACGAAAGCCCGGACCTGGCGCGCTGAGGTGACGCCGGGATCGAATTCCACGAGAAGTGAGTCGTAGGTGGGCACTGCCCCGTGGACGCCGTCGATACCGGCAGCGTCCAGCCAGCCGGCGAGGGCATGGACCGTCGCCCAGTTTGCCTCCCGGTCCGGGGAGGACGTGACGACGCGGAGGGCGGCGTCACCGGATTCGAACACCTCCACCGGAGGCTGTGCTGGAGTTGGGGTGGCGGGCATGTCAGGCGGCTTTCACTTTGGCGGCGAGGACCTGGGCGAGCGGTGCAATGGTGACGCCGGCGCGTTCCAGTTCAGCGCGGACCTGGCGGGCCAGCTGGACGGCGCCTGGGGTGTCCCCGTGCAGCAGGATGGTGTCGGCAACGATCGGGAGGTCTGTTCCGGCGACGGTTTCGATGACGCCTTCGCAGACCATCCGGATGGTGCGCTCGACAATGGCCGAAGGATCGTGGATGACGGCGCCGGGACGGCTGCGCGGCACCAGGGTGCCGTCCGCTTCGTAGGCCCGGTCTGCGATGCCCACAATGCCCACAGGGAGTTGGCGGGCCGCGGCGGCATCAGCGAGTTCGCCGTCCTGGGCGAGGACGATGAGATCCGGGTTGATGCGGGCGGCCGCGTCAGCCACGGCTTCTGCATAGTCGGGGCGCGTCGCCACGAGGTTGCCGAGGCGGCCGTGCGGTGCAAGATGGACGACGCCGGCGCCATGGTAGGCGGCGAAGGCGCTGAGGGCTCCGAACTGGTACAGGATGTCGTTGCGGACTTCGTCCGCTGTGAGGTCCATGGCGCGGCGGCCGAATCCACGGAGGTCCGGGAAGCTGGGGTGGGCACCGATGCTGACGCCGCGGCGCACGCATTCGGCCACAGTGGCGTTCATGATGTCCGGATCTCCGGCGTGGAAGCCGCAGGCGATATTGGCGCTGGACACCACTTCGAGCAGGGCCGCGTCGTCGCCCATGGAGTAGGCGCCGAAGCCTTCTCCGAGATCTGCCACGAGATCAACTGTGGGTCCCATCTGAGCCCTCCTTGGGTGTTTTGGCGCAGCGCTGTACAGCGGCACAGCGCCTGTTGCCTGAAGCGGAAGTGGTGGGGACCAGCCTGTGGGGCTCTGGTCCGGTTGCCCGGGTTGCCGGGCTTGTAGAAAAAAGTCTGACACCGGGACTTTGATCACACAAAGACGTAATCCATGTCACGGGATAGGCGGGGGTTATGACCGCCGGACTGTGGCATAGAGAGTCCATATGTCATCTCCTCCACTAAAGGCCTGTTGCCCGCCAATTCCGGTTATCGATCGCCTTCAAGGTAGGTGCCGTACATTTCCGGAATGTTAAAAGGAATGGCTCGGAGCAGTTAACAATTTACTTATGCAAAAAGCATCTGACGCCATCAGGAAATTGCATGATTGGCCGGGGGTAGAATGACTGATTAGTGAATTAGCGTTCAGGACAAGGATGTTCCGGACGGCGACGTTCCCGACAGGGACGATCTGCACGGTGACGATCTGAACAGGGAGAGGGCGGCCATGGATACGCGAAAGCTTGCGTACTTTGTCCAGATCGTGGATTCGGGAAGCATCACCAAGGCGGCCGCGGCGCTGCATGTAGCCCAGCCGGCACTGAGCCAGCAGGTTTCCGCACTGGAGACGGACCTCAAGCAGCGGCTGCTGATCCGCAGCAAGCAAGGTGTGGTGCCCACTGCTGCAGGGCACACGTTGTACCGGCATGCGCAGTCCATCCTGCGCCTCGTTGACCAGGCCCGGCAGGACGTTGCCAAGTCCGGGGCAGCCCCTTCCGGCCGCGTGTCTATCGCCATCGCGCCGTACAGCATGGCCTCGAGCCTGACTCCCCGGATCATCAGCGAAGTGGCGCGCAGGTACCCGGACATCGTCCTGCACGTTACAGAGATCTATGGAGGCGTCCTCAGCGAGGCCATCAAGAATGGCCGGCTGGACATGGCCCTCATCTACGAGCCCGGTCCCATCCGCGGCGTACTGTTCACCACCATGATCGTGGAGGACCTCCACTTTGTGGTCAATGCCAACCGGGAGGACGTCAAGCACGCGGACGGCGAGATCTCCCTGGAGGAAGTGTCCCGCCACGGACTCTTCCTGCCCGAACAGATCCACACTCTTCGCCAGGCTGTCCAGGCGGGGCTCACCAGCAAGGGGCTTGAGCTGCGGCTGGTGGGCGAGGTGGAATCCGTTCCGTCACTTGCCCGGTTGCTGCGCGCTGACCTGGGTGCCACCATCATGCCCAAGTCCGCAGCGGATGCCCTGTTCCACGAGGAGGACTTCAACGTCCTGCGGATCGTAGACCCGGCACTCCAGTGCAAAATCGCCCTGTGCACCCCGGACCACGATCCCCTCTCGGAAGCGGCGTCCGCAGTCCTGCTGGTCCTCAAGGAAATGCTTCAGGAAATGCTCAACAATAAGTACGCCCGCTAGTTTCCATAGCACGCGCTTATTGGGTCACGCGTCTTTGGTCTTAGCGCTGCTTAACCGTGGATCCTAAAATTAATTCAAGGCCGGAATTTATGGCCGATTCAATCCTTGAAGAATTAATTGGAGCACGCCGTGAAAAAGATAGATACGTTGCGGAGGATTAGCGGTAAGGGTCTGGGCCTGATGGCCAAAACTGGATTCCACTGCCCGGCGAATGGATTCTGGCGTCCTGAGGACCGCTCGATGGACCCTGTTTTCGTCTTCGAGGGCAGCCTCATGCCGGCAGGCACGGGCGGGTCCACGGTGTGGCTGCTGGAGGACGCCATGTTCGGGCCGCCGGAGTACCCGCTTCCGGCACGTTAGAAGGCTCTTCCGCGGAAAGCTGCCAATTCCATATTCGGCCCCGCGTCTTCCGCCTGGCCGGCGTTTCCCCAGGCCTGCCCCTTCCCTAACCAAGCCTGCCTTTTCGTATCGGGACCTCCCCTTCCTGTCTCGGTTTCCTGCCCACTCCGGCGCTTGCTCCCAATCTGGACAATGGCGCCCGTCCGGGTCATCCCATCCCCGGCCCCTCCCTCGAGGAATGTCAGACCCCCTTGTGATGATTGATGCATGGGGAAAGCGGCGGTGGTGAAGGCGTTTGAGGACATCAAGGCCGCCCTTGCCGTGCTCAATGCCGAGGCGGATGGGTGTGGTGCGGAGCCGTTCTCGGATGCTGATCCGCTGGCCGGTTTGGCTGATGGGTGCCTGGACATCCTGGCCGGGGCGCGCACCGTGGAGGCCCGGATCGCGGGTTTGAAAGCCCGGGCTGCGGTGACGTACGCGGACACTGCCCACGCCATCGCGGGGCCGGGCGCCCCGGTACAGGCACTGGAAATGGCTGTCGCCGCGGAAATCGGCGCCCTCCTGGCCCTCGGTCCCCGGGCAGCCGGCGCGTTCCTGGCCGCGTCCCACGCCGTGTCCAAGGAGTTGCCGCTGGCATTCTCGGCGTTGCAGTCCGGGACGATCACCTGGCCGCACGCCCTGGTCATGGTGGAGGAAACCGCCGGCCTTGACCCCGCCGGCGCCGCCGCACTCGAGGCCCACTTCCTGGACCCGGACGTGCCCCGGCCGGCCACGGCTGCCCCGGTCGGGGAGTTGCCGGCGTACCGGTTCCGTGCCAAGGCCAGGAACTGGCGGGAACGCCACCACCCCGAATCCATCGAGAAACGCCATGCCAAGGGTGTGGCGGACCGGCGGGTGGAATACCGGCCGGATCGGGACGGGATGGCGTGGTTGTCAGCCTGCCTGCCCGCGGACCAGGCGATGGCGGGCTGGAACCGGCTCACCGCCCTCGCCCGCGGGATGCAAGGACCCGACGAGTCCCGCACCCTCACCCAGTTGAAGGCCGACAAGTTCACCGATGCGATCCTTGGCAGCGGCAACAACGCCGGGTCTGCCGGTGCAGGCGGTGACGACTCCGGTACGGCGGCTGGCCCGTCGTCGCGGATCCAGGCGCAGGTGCTGGTCACCGTGCCGGTATTCTCCCTCGAGGGCCTGACCGATGAGCCCGCCATGCTGGACGGCTACGGCCCGATCCCGCCTTCCATGGCCCGGCGGCTAGTTGCTGAAGGTGCCGGTTCGTTCTATCGGGTGCTGGTGGATCCGCGGGACGGGGCGCCCATGGAGATCGGCCGTACAAGCTACCGGCTCACCAAGGCCATGAAAAAAGCCCTGCAGCTTCGGGACGGAAGATGTACTTTCCCCGGCTGCAACAACCCATCGCTGGACAACGAGGCAGACCACCTTCAAGCCTGGGAGCATGGCGGCACCACCGGGATCAGTAACCTGGCCCAGCTCTGCCCGAAACATCACCGCCTGAAACACGTCACCGGCTGGACGCCCATCCCGGCCACCCAAACCGGGCCACCGGGCTGGACCTCACCCACCGGCCGCCACTACAAAGCCGAGCACCACGACTGGGAACCACCACACTGGCCTGCCCAACTACAGTCCGCGGCTGGGGATCCGCCGGACTTTGTCTACCTTGGGCTCTCCCCAGGCGAAGAAGCACTCGAGTGGTTCCTGCACGCCCCACCCGCCTGACTCGTTGCTGGGTTTCGGGTTTCGACAAGCTCAACCACCGACTTGGTCACGCCCGGACGGGGAGCCGGCGGCCGTGGGCCAGGCTAAACCAGCGGGTTCTGCTCCCCACCCGACTGACTCGTTGCTGGGTTTCGGGTTTCGGCAAGCTCAACCACCGGCTCAGTCATGCTCAGTGGCAGGCTCAACCACCGGATGAGTCGTGCCCGGCCGCAGAACCAACCACCGGGCTTTGGCGTTTCGACAAGCTCAACCACCGGGACGCAGCGAAGCCGCCGCAGGACCAGATCCGCGGCGGCTGCACTGCTGCTTCAGTGCCGGCATTCTCAGGCTCCTAGGCCTGCTCGACCAGCAGTCCCTTCTCCTTCAATACATCCGTGAGGTTGCACAGGTCGATGGTGGTGCCGCCAGCCTTGTACAGGCTGATGAGCTCGCGCTCGGCGTCGTCGCGTTCCTGCGAAAGACGGATAACTTCCTCGATCTCGTCCTTGCGGACCACCACAACACCGTCGGCGTCGCCGCGCAGGACGTCGCCGGGGTAGATGATCTCGTCGCCGAACACTACCGGGTGGTTGATGGGGCCGATGGTCTCTTTGACGGTGCCCTTGATGGACACGCTGCCGGAGAAGACGGGCAGCCCCAGCTCAATGAGGTCCTGGGTGTCGCGGACGCCGGAGTCCGTCACCAGGCCGGCCAGGCCCTTGGCTTTCATGGCGTTGCCGAGGACGTCGCCGAAAGTCCCGGCTTCCTCGTACTCCCCCGCGGCGGCCAGGATCACGTCACCGGGTTGGGCGTAGTGAATGGCCACCTGCAGCATGAGGTTGTCCCGCGGCGCACAGCGGACGGTGGTGGCCGGGCCGCAGAAGGACATGGACCTGTCGATGGGCTTGATGCGGGAGCTCAGCGCGCCCTTGCGCCCCTGTGCCTCATGAATGGTGGCCGACGAGAACTTCGCGAGCCGGCTTACGGCGTCGGCGCTGGGGCGGTCGATGGTGGTTTTAACGTGAATCACGGCGTTAGTTCCTTCGGTGGGTTGGGTCAGTTGAGGGCCTGGACGGCCTTGTCAATGGCAGCGATGGACTCCTCGATGACATCCAGGCTGGTGGCGTAGGAGATGCGGAAGTACGGGCCCAGGCCATAGGCCGATCCCTGGATGACCGCCACGGAGGCGGCCTCCAGCAGGTAGAGCGTGAAGTCCTGGTCGTCGCTGATGACTTCGCCATCCGGCGTCGTCCTGCCAATAACCCCCGCACAGTTGGCGTAGGCGTAGAAGGCGCCTTCCGGCGTCGTACATGACAAACCGTCGACGGCGTTCAGGCCAGCGACTGCCGTATCCCGCCGCTTGCGGTACACCTCCAGGCTGTCCCGAACGAATCCCTGATCTCCGGTGAGGGCCGCGACGGCGGCGGCCTGGCTAACAGAGGAAGGGCAGGACGAGATCTGGGACTGCAGTTTGTTGATGGCGGCAATCACCGGAGCCGGTCCGGCCGCGTATCCCAACCGCCAGCCGGTCATGGCGTAAGACTTGGATACGCCATTGACGGCGAGGACGCGGTCCTTCAGTTCGGGGGCCACCTCCACCAGGCTGGTCAGCTTACCCTCGCCAAAGTAGATCTGGTCGTAGATTTCATCGGTGAGAACGGAAACGTGCGGGAAGCCGGCCAGGACATCGGCGAGCGCCCGCAGTTCGGCCGGGGAGTAGACGGCGCCGGTGGGGTTGGACGGTGCGTTGAGGATGACCCACTTCGTGCGGTCGGTCAGGGCACCGGTCAGCGCGTCGGGCGTGAGCTTGAAGCCAACGTCCTCGCCGCACGGAACCACCACCGGGGTGCCGTCGTTGGCCAGCACCATGTCCGGATAGGAAACCCAGTAGGGGGCGGGGACAATCACTTCGTCGCCGGCGTCGAGCGTTGCCATGAATGCGGTGAAGATGACCTGCTTGGCACCGCCGCCGATGGTGATCTCGGCAGGGGTGTACTCAAGGCCGGTCCGCTGCGCCAGGGTCTGGAGGATGGCCTTCTGCAGGGCAGGGGTGCCGGTGACGGACGTGTATTTGGTTTCGCCGCGGCTAATGGCCTCAACCGCTGCTGCCTTGATATGCGCCGGGGTATCGAAGTCCGGCTCGCCAACTGTGAGATCGAGGATGCGGCGCCCTTCCGCCTTCAGTTCACGCACACGGGCGGCGGCGGCCACGCTGGCGGAAGACTTGATGCGGGACACCCGCGATGCAGGGACAAATTCAGGCATGGTCTTTTCCTAGGGAGTCAGGAGCGAGCGGTACTCGTTTCTTCGACACTAGGGAAATCCGGCGGGTATGGATAAGACCAATACTGCGTGGACGGATAAGCGTCCCTTATGGCTGGCAAGCCCACACTTTCCCGTTATGGGTCCACTCACAATTGGTATTTCCGCCAGCATCCGACACTGCCTAGCCTCGAAGGTGACCCATCCGGGTACGTGGCCCATCCGGCAATATTCCAACCGAGGAGTGACCTTGGCCGTTACGCACCATGGCGACGCCGGCTACTACCGCTACCGCGGAATGCCCAGGCCTGAGAAGCCGACCGTAGACGCGGAGAAGATCCGGACGCTGCTAAAGGCGAACCGGCAGCGGCTTGCCTTCAACGCGAGCAGCAGCCGCCCCGTGTCCGCCCGGCTGAACCAGCACGTTGCGCAGGCGCTCCGGGACGGCCTGAAGGTCACCCGCCTCGCCGACGCTGCCGGCCTCTCCCGCTGGAACATCCGCACCATCGGACTGACATACGACGACCTGCTGCCCTCCGGCCAGCCCGCCGAACAACAGCTCGCCGTCATCACAAGCCTGAAGTCCGAGCTCGCCGAACTCGAGGAATCGCGGGCCGCACTGGAGGCCCGGCGGCTGATCCTCCTGGCTTCCGCCCGCAGGCTTGGAGTGATGGACGAGTTCGAACTCGCCGCGCTCAGCGGACTCCAAAGTGACGCCATCCGCAAAATGACCTGGGGCAACAAGTCCAAGTTCTCTAGACTGGCTCCTGAACGCCAAGTGACGGATACCAATAAAGGAGCAAAGCATGAGTGGAGTAGTAGTTGTAGGTGTTGACAGCAGCCAGTCTGCAAGGAAGGCCGCTGAGGCTGCGCGGGACCTGGCGGCCTCGCTGGGAGCGTCGCTGCACATCGTCACCGCGTTCGAGACCGAGAGCGCCGAAACGTTCGGGGTCGGGTCCGACCAGGTGCGGATCTCCAACGCGGACAGCGCCGGACTTGTAGCGAACGAGCTGGGCAGGTCGGGGCAGCGCGTTGAGATCACGCACTCGGCCGCCCGCGGCAAGCCGGCTGATGTCCTGATCAAGGAAGCAATCCGCCTGGACGCGAAGGTCATCGTGGTGGGCAACCGCAGGATGCGCGGCATCGGCCGGCTCCTGGGCAGCGTGGCCAACAGCGTGGCCCACAACGCCCCCTGTGACGTCTACATCGCCAACACGTACGACGACTGACGGCTCACCCTACATAAAAACAAAAGCAAAGCGGACGACGGCGGAACTTCCCGCCGTCGTCCGCTTGCGTTTAACGCCCGTTCCAGGGAGCGCGCTGCCGCAAGGAGTGCTAGGTGGCCGCCTCCGCCTCCGCCAGCGCGATCATCCGGATTTCCTCGGCAACTGCGTGGGAGGGCCAGTGGCTGTTGGCTATGTCCCTGGCCCGGTGGTGATCAGCATCGGCAAAGAGCTTCTCCAGCAGCCCCGTCACATGCAGCAGACCGATCAAGGCCGTGGTGCGCGCATCGGCTGTTCCGCTTCCCAGCCCGGCCTCAATGTCCTTGAGGAGCGCCGCCTTGGGCGCATGGTCCTGCTCCGGATACCGCGTGATCCTGAACAGGCCCAGGCGCTTTTCGCCAACGTGCCTCACCACGCCCTGCGCAGCCAGCTCCTCGTAAATCCGATGCACCTCGGCACGGCTTTCCAGGATTGAAACCCAGCGATGGGGCGTGTGCGGCCTGGATTTATGGCGGATGAGCTCCAGGTGGTGCTGAACCTCGGCGGGCACGGGGGCGCCAGTAACCCTGACGTGCTTGCCCTGCAGTTCGATGGCACCGAGCAGATCCAGCTCCGCCAGGATTGCCCCGGCCACGCCGGCCTGCAGAAGGGGCTGGGTGATTTCTGCCCCGCCGTCGGCATCGTTGGTTGCCAGAAGGAGGAACGCCTGGGGAAGGCTCAGCTCCCGGGCATTGGGAGATTCAGCATCCATACCACTATGGTCCCGCGGGAATCGGGCCACCACAATGAGGATTTGTCTCCGCGAAACGCAAACCACTGGAAGCAATCAAAATTGCAGAGTACATTTAATGCAATCGCCCTTGCAGAGTGATCTGCGTTACAGAACAGGTCTTCCTTGAACACCAACACCGCAGAAGCGGAAGCCTCCGCACCTGTTGCCAACGGCAGCAACGGTGCCGGGGACAGCTCCCAGGCATGGCTCGGCGACGCGATCCCGGATGTTCCGCTCACCAAGGCACAAAGCCGGGTAGTGGAGGTCATCACACGGAATCCGCAGCTCTCCTCCTACGCGGACATCGCGGAGATCGCTCAGCGGGCCGATGTCAACAACTCCACCGTGGTCCGCGCCGCGCAGCACCTTGGCTACCGTGGCTGGCCGGACCTGCAGCGGGAACTCCGTTCGCGCTACCTCGTGATGATTTCCACGGAGGACACCCTCACCGAGCACGGCGAACACCGCAGCCCCTTGCACGACGCACTGAACCACGACGTTGAAAACCTCCGGCTGACCCTCGAATCGAATACAGCAGACGAAGCCGAGGCCGCCATTGCGGCGATGGCCGCGGCGAAGTCCATCACCGTCGTCGGGATCGGCTCCTTCGCCGGCCCCGCAAGCGTGATGGCCCACCTCGGCTCCACGATGGGGTATCCCATCTCGCTGGAAAACCGCGGCGGCGTCCACCTGGCTTCGAGCACCAACACCCTTGGCGCCGGCGACGTGCTGGTGGTGATCAACATGTGGCGTTCGGTCCGGCAGGTCATCGTGGCCGCCGAAGCCGCCAAGGCTGCCGGTGCCACGGTCATCGCCATCAGCGACATGCGCCGCGGCCGCCTCGCAGCCGCCGCCGACCACCTGCTGGTGGTGGCATCCGAGGGCATCTCCTTCTTCCAGTCGGTCACCGCCGCGAACTCGCTGGTCTACGGGTTGCTCGCCGGGATGGAGGCGGCCCATCCCGAGCGCAGCCGGGCCGCCATCCGCCGCACGCAGCAGCTGTGGAAAGACCTCGACATCTACCTCGACTGACCCGCCTTAACTTCGCAGGAGTATTGATGAATGACCAGATCGATCGCCGGATAGCCGTCATCGGGCTCGGTGCCATGGGCGGCGCAATGGCCGCCACCCTCCACAAAGCCGGCTGGGACGTCACCGGCTTCGACCCCTCTGGCGAGGCACGTACCGCCGCGGAACAAACCGGCATCAAAACTATTGCCAACCTCGCGGATGCCGCCGGGACACCCTACGCCGTGCTCTCCCTCCCCGCCGCCAGCATCGTGGAAAGCACCGTGCCCCAACTCCTCAAAGAGCCGGGCACCGTGGCGATTATCGACACCACCACCTCCGAACCGGGCACCAGCAAAACCATGGCCGAGCTTGCCCAAACCCAGGGAGCGGCCTTCGTGGACGCACCCGTCTCCGGTGGCCGCGACGGCGCAGCCACCGGTTCGCTGAGCGCCTTCGTCGGCGCCACGGACGAGGCCCTCGCTGCCGCCGGGCCCGTCCTCCAGGCATTGACGGGCGGGAAGTACAGCCACATCGGCGGCCCCGGCAGCGGCAATGTGGTCAAGCTCCTCAACAACGTGCTTGCGGCCGCCAACCTCGTCTCGGTGGGTGAAGCACTGGGCGTCGCCAAGGCCTACGGCATCGACCCCGCCACCGCCGCGGCCAGCATCAGCAATGCGTCCGGGGGCAGCAAGGTCTCTGCCAACATGTACCCCAACTGGGTGCTCAGCGGCACGCACGACTCCGGTTTCTCCCTGGGCCTGATGGCCCGGGATGCCGCCCTCGCCGTGGATGTGGCCGCCCGGATCGGCGAAAAGCCCGCACTCTTGGCCGCCGTGGCCAGTCAGTGGCAGGATGCCCTGGCCGCGCTCGGACCGAAGGCTGACTTCACCGAAATCGCCCGGACCGTGGCCCCGGCCATCACTCCCGCCGGAGCACCAAGCAACGCACCAAGCCTGAAACCTGACACGGCACCTGGCGCGGCACTCGGCACCCCTTCAGGCACCACCGCAGGCACCTAACACCCAACCCGCAGCCCAAAGGAACACCACATTGAGCGTCACAACAGCACCAACCTCCTCCTCGGCAGCCACCGCTAAGAATGTCCTGGATTCAGCCTTTCCCGCCGGTCTGGGCGCCTTCGTCGACGGCAAGATAACCACCGGCAGCGGCGAGTCCATTACCCTCACCGCGGCTGCCACCGGCGAACCGTTCGCCACCTACGCGGACCCCGGCGCCGAGGGTGCCAACGCCATCCTGGAAAGCTCGACGGCGGGTGCCAAAGTCTGGGGCGCACTGAACGGCTTCGAACGGGCCGCCATCCTCCGCAACGTCAGCCGGGCGGTGGAACAGCACGGGGAGGAGCTCGCCATCCTCGAATCCGCCACCACCGGCAAGCCCATCCGCGACACACGCGCCGAAGCCGCCAAAGTTGCTGAAATGTTCGGCTACTACGCCGGCTGGGCGGACAAGCTGACCGGCCAGACCATTCCCGTTCCCGGCAACTGGCACACCTACACCGAGCGCGTCCCGTGGGGCGTCGTCGTGGCCATCACGCCCTGGAATGCTCCCTTGTTTACGGCCGGCTGGAACTCCGCGGCCCCGCTCGCGGCCGGTAACGTGGTGATCATCAAGCCCAGCGAGTTCACCCCGGCCTCATCGGTCCGGCTCGCCCAACTGGCGCACGAAGCCGGGCTGCCGGCAGGCGTCTTCAACGTGGCGGCCGGGCTGGGCCAGACTGTGGGCGCGGCCCTCACCACGGACCGGCGCGTGGGCAAGGTGAGCTTCATCGGCTCCGTCCCCACCGGCCGCCGCGTCGCCGTGGCTGCAGCCCAGGCCGGGATTCCCGCCCTGCTGGAGCTCGGCGGGAAAAGCGCCAACGTCGTCTTCGCGGACGCGGACCTGGACCGTGCCGCGGACGGCGCCATCTCGGCCATATTCTCCGGCGCGGGCCAGTCCTGTGTGGCCGGATCGCGCCTGCTGGTGGAGCGCCGCGTCCACGCAGAGTTCGTGGAGCTGGTGGCTGCCAAGGCCGCACGGCTCCGGGTGGGCGACCCGCTCAGCGCGGACACCGAGGTGGGCCCCATCATCACCGCCCAGCAGTTCGCCACCGTCACCACGCTCATCGAGGCAGGAATGAACGACGGCGGCCGCCGGGTCACAGAAGCCGCTTTGCCGGAGTCCCTGGCCGGGTCAGCCCTGGCCGGCGGGCACTGGGTGATGCCCACTCTGTTGGATGGCGTCACCCCGGCCAACCGCCTCGAAACCACGGAGGTCTTTGGTCCCGTAGTGGGCGCCGACGCCTTCGACACCGAAGCCGAAGCCATCGCCCGGGCCAACAACACGAACTTCGGCCTGGCCGGTGCCGTCTGGACCTCCGACGTGTCCCGCGCCCACCACGTGGCCCGCGAAGTGAAGGCCGGCACGTTCTGGATCAACTCGTACAAGACCATCCACGTGGCGGTTCCGTTCGGCGGCTTTGGCGATTCCGGCCACGGCCGCTCCTCCGGCCCCGGCGTGCTGGACGAATACACGCAGACCAAGGCCATCTGGGTGCCCACCCGCGCGGCCGGGTCGCCCTTCCCGTCCCTGTCCTACTAACCCGCCCTAAACGCTGCACCCAAAGGAAGATGCCCATGGAACTGACCAACCCATTCCCCGCCCCGGCGGCCCTTCGCGGCACCCTGGCAGACGGCGTCGACCACTGGAAACCCCGCGTCCAGGCATTGGCGCAGGAAATCCACGCGTTCAAGGAGATCTCCTTCGAGGAGGTCCGCTCCGCCGGGGCCATTGCCACCCTGCTGGAGGAAGCCGGCTTCGAGGTGGAGCGCGGCACCTCGGGCCTGCCCACCGCCTTCTCGGCGAGCGCGGGAAGCGGCGAACTGACGGTGGCGCTGTGCGTTGAGTACGACGCGCTTCCGGACATCGGCCACGCGTGCGGGCATAACCTGATCGCCGGCGCCTCGGTGGCCGCCGCCCTCGCCCTTCTCCCCATGGTGGACGATCTTGGCATCACGCTGAAGGCCATCGGCACCCCGGCCGAGGAGCATGGCGGCGGCAAGGCGCTGATGCTGGAACGTGGAGCGTTCGACGGCGTCGGGCTGGCTTTGATGGTCCACCCTGTCCAGGACGGGCTCACCTACAATCCCACCGGCACCAGCGCCCAAGCGGTGGGCCGCTACAAGGCGACGTTCACCGGTAAGGCGGCCCACGCCGCGGCAGCCCCGCACCAGGGCGTCAACGCGGCCGATGCCGCGGTGCTGAGCCAGGTGGCCATCGGACTGCTGCGCCAGCAGATCCCCAGCGACCACCGGATCGCCTGCTTCGTGGCCGAGGCCGGGCACGTCACCAACATCATTCCGGAAAAGGCGGTGGTTCAGTTCGAATGCCGGGCCTTCACCCTGCCGGAATACGAGGCCCTGCACCAGCAGGTCCGGAACTGCTTCGAAGGCGCCGCGCTGGCCACCGGAACAACGCTGGTCGTCGAGGAAGCGGAACCGCTGTACGAACCGCTGCTCCAGGATGACGCCCTCGCAGCGCACTGGACCGACGCGATGGAGGCCTTCGGCAAGGACACCTCGCGGTCGTCCGGCCTCAGCGGAGGCTCCACCGACATGGGCAACATCTCCCAGGTCATCCCCTCCCTGCACCCGTGGCTGAGCATCCCGGGTGCGGACGTGCCCATCCACTCGCACGCGTTTGCCGCACTTGCGGACACTCCCGGGGCGTACGGCGTGATGTTCGAGGCAGCGGTCGCGCTGGCCTGGACCGCCGCAGCCGCCGCCTCAACCCCCACCGAACGGGACCGCTTCATCAAAGCCGCGTACCGCCGTCGTACTTTCACGCAGGAAGGCACATCATGAGCACCACCAAAACAGCCCGGTCTGATAAGGCCGGGGCCAAGCTGACCATCCCGATCGCCGCCCTGGCCCTGGTGATCGCCGTGGCGGTCCAGTTCATTGGGCAGGTGAAAATCGATGTGGGAATCGGCTCCATCATCATCTTCCCCATGGTGTGGGGCCTCATCCTGGGCCTGCTGGTCTCGATCCAGAAGTTCAAGCCCCTGGGCATCGACCTGCAGCGGGTGGCGGCAGCCCTGGTGGGCGTGGCCGTATTGCTCCTGGTGGCCCGGCTGGCGTTCAACATCGGACCCAGCCTGCCCACCCTGCTCAAGGCCGGACCCGCGCTGCTCCTCCAGGAGGTGGGCCACCTGCTCGGCACCATCGTGCTGGCGCTCCCCCTGGCTGTGCTGCTGAGGATGGGCGCGGCAACGGTGGGCGCCACGTTCTCGCTGGACCGCGAGCCCTCCTTCGCGATGGTGTCCGAGAAGTACGGCCCTGATTCGGACCAGTACCGCGGCGTTCTGGCCATGTACGTGTTCGGCACGCTGTTCGGCGCCGTCTACATCACGCTCCTCACCTCGCTCGTGGCCAACTGGAAGATCTTCGATCCGCTGGCCCTGGCCATGGGCGCCGGCGTGGGGTCCGGCTCCATGATGGCGGCGTCGGCGGCGAGCATCGTGGCCGGCTACCCCGCGGACCAGGAAGCCATCCTGGGCATGGCGGCCGTGTCCAACCTGATCACCACGGTCCTGGGCGTTTACGTCGGCATTTACATCGCCCTGCCGCTGGCCGACCGGTTCTACCGGCTCCTCACCCGCAAGCAGACCGCACGCGAAGAAGCAGCCGTGACGGCTGGCGCACCGGCCGGCGCTGCCGGGGCTTCCGCCGGTGCAGCGGCAGCACGTACCGCAGCGGACATGGACCGCGAGATCGCCCAGGCGGAGGAAAACCGGCGGTTCCGTGAGCGCGTGGCCGAGTCCGCCGCAGCCATGAAACTGCCGCTATGGCTGTCCCTCTCGGTCCTCACGGTCCTGGGCATCGCGACGGCGTCGGTGGCGGCGAAGGGCTTCAGCCTCACCATCGTGGCCGGCTACGCGGTCATGCTGGTTTTGGTCCTGGTCAGCATCGCGCTGGCGAAGGCCACCCGGAAGATCTCGGCCATCATTTTTATCACCACCATTGGCGCCTACATCTCCAGCCCGTGGTTCTTCGCGGCGGAACCGTTGAATGCCGCGGTCAAAACCGTCGACTTCCTCTCCATCGCCACCGTGATGCTGACCCTGGCGGGCCTGTCGCTGGGCAAGGACATCCCGCTGCTGAAAAACATCGGCTGGAAAATCATCCCCGTGGGCCTGGTGGCCGTCACGGCGTCGTTCCTGCTCTCCACGGTGATTGCGGAATTCGCCCTTGGCCTCTGGCACTGACTCCCGACCAAGACTCCCGACAGCCCGGTCCACAGCAAAGCGGACGACGGCGGGACCTCCCGCCGTCGTCCGCTTGCTTAATCGTCGGCTCGCCGGAAGTAAGGGTGCGGGCCACCTGGACCACTGGTATTGCTCCGCGCCCGAAGGCGGAAGGAACCATGCGCCCAACACGGCCAGCGCACTAATCCAGGTTGTTGCCTGCCGTTTCCGGCCCGCACGGTCTTTGGGCTGGAGCGCGTCAGACGCTGGTTCTGCGCTTCAGCCAGCCCCAGACAGCGGTGGCCACAAACAGGATCAGGCCGATGAACGCCAGCCACAGCAGGCCCTTGATCACGAAGCCCAGGATCGACAGAACAAGCCAGATGATAAGCAGTGTGATGATTAGTCCCATAGGGGAAGCTTAGGCCAATCCCGGACCGCGCATGCCGCGTTAGGTCGAGGCGTCCCGCTCAATTTCCTCGGCGAGGTCGTCCACCGCTTCGGGGCGCAGGTTGATTCCCGCCTCATCGAAGCGTTCCTCCAGCACGTGGCTTACGTCGTCCTGCACATGCCCCAGCCGGATCTCGTCCTTGACCTCTTCGGCAATGCTTTCGGCGGTTTCCACGGCGTCAACCTCCTCCATGTTGTCGTCGTCAAAAGGGGCACCGGTATCAGCTGCGTCAGTCATACTTCATCGTTGCGGCTCCGCGGCGGGCGGTCAATGATGGGAACGGCGAAAAAGGCAAAAGCGGACGACGGCGGAACCTCCCGCCGTCGTCCGCTTCGGTTGTCCGGGGCCTACCCTGCGATCTCCACTTTGACGAAGTCCTGCCGATGGAACATCCGGCGCTCGGCCCAGCCGTCCATCACCACCCAGATGATGGAGCCGTCCGGTGTGGTGCCGTCCACCACGCCGCAGCCCAGGGGCACGCCGTCCCGTGAGAGGCGCACCCACTGCCCCACCGGCAGGGCATTCCAGGAAACGCGCCGCCAACTGTGCAATCCAGTAAGGTTCATTGCGCCTACCGGAGGATGACCGTGCGGTTGCCCAGCAGCAGGATCCGCCCCTCGCAATGCCAGCGGACGGCATTCCGGAGGGCAGCACACTCGGCGTCCCGGCCCACCGCCACCAGGTCGTCCGCCGTGTAAGTGTGGTCCACCTCGATGACCTGCTGCGCGATGATCGGGCCCTCATCCAGTTCCGCATTGACGTAGTGCGCGGTGGCACCCACAGTCTTCACGCCCCGCTCGTACGCCTGGTGGTAGGGCTTGGCGCCCTTGAAGCTGGGCAGGAACGAGTGGTGGATGTTGATGGTCTTGCCCGCCAACCTGGCCGAGAGCTCATCGCTGAGCACCTGCATGTAGCGGGCCAGGACCACCAGTTCCACGTCGAGCTCATCCACCAGTTCCAGGAGCCGCGCCTCAGCCTGGGGCTTTGTGGCAGCCGTGACCGGCACGTGGAAGAACGGAATGCCGTGCCACTGCACCAGGCCTTCCTGGTCGCGGTGGTTCGAGACGACCGCGACGATCTCCACCGGGATGTCACCCGTGCGCGCCCGGAACAGGAGGTCGTTGAGGCAGTGCCCCATCTTGGACACCATCACCAGCACACGGCGTTTCCGGCCCTGCGGCTCCAGCTTCCAGTTCATCTGCCACTTCTCCGCCACAGGCCCGAACTGCCGGCGCAGGTCCTCGGTGGTGAGAGGTTCCTCCGGGCTGCGTTCGGACGAGTCCGAGGCGAAGTGCACCCGCATGAAGAAGTGCCCCTGCGCCTTGTCCCCGTACTGCTTGATGTCGACGATGTCGCAGCCGTGCTCCAGCAGGAACGCCGACACCGCGTGCACAATGCCCGGCGATTCGGCACAGTCAACGGTCAGGATATGTTCGACGGCGGCAGCAGGTTCCCCAGCTGCCGCCGCCGCCGCGGGGGCTGGCGTTTCGAGCGCCGTGCTCATTTCTTGGCCCCGTCTTCCACAGCTCCGAAGTCGCGGCCGATGGTGGACGCCTCGGTGTCCAGGTCCTGGGCAAGCTCGGACTTGAACGTCTCGTAACGGGCCAGGTGTGCGGGCCGGCGGCGCAGCACCAGCCACGCGGCGCCGAGCACCAGGAACCAGACCGGCGTGACCAGCAACGCCAGCAGGGTATCCGGCTGGGTGGTGAGGGCCCAGAGGACAAAGGCAAAGAACGCGAACACTATCCACACCATAGGAATCCCGCCGGGCATGCGGTACTTGGACGCCTCGTGCAGGTGGGCGCGGCGGCGGCGGAACGCGAGGTAGCTGGCCAGGATGATGGACCAGACAAACACGAAGCAGACGGCGGACACGGTAGTCACCATTTCGAAGGCCTTGCCGATGTCCTGGCCCGCGTACATCAGCACTACGCCGGAGAGCAGCAGCACGCAGGAGAGGAACAGGGCATTCTGCGGCACTTTTCGGGTGGACAGGTGGCGGAACACTGACGGCGCGTCGCCTTCCTGTGCCAGGCCGTAGACCATGCGGGAGGTGGAGTAGATCCCGGAGTTGGCCGAGGACATCGCCGAGCTGAGGACCACCAGGTTCACCACGGTGGCGGCGGCGCCGAGGCCGGCCAGGGAGAACATGGCGATGAACGGGCTGTGGCCGGCCTGGAACTGGGTCCACGGGGTGACGGACATCAGGATGATCAGGGCGCCCACGTAGAACAGGAGCACGCGGATGGGGATGGAGTTGATGGCCTTGGGCAGGTTCTTCTCCGGATCCTTCGCCTCCGCGGCGGTGGTGCCCACCAGTTCAATGCCCACAAACGCGAACACCGCAATCTGGAAGCCGGCCACAAAACCCATGAACTCGTTCGGGAAGAACCCGCCGTGGCTCCACAAGTTCGTGAAGGTGGCAGGGCCGGCGTCGGACTGGAAGCCCGTGAAGATCATGAACATGCCCACGATGATCAGCGCCGCGATGGCGATGATCTTGATCAGCGCGAACCAGAACTCGGTCTCGCCGAACGCCTTCACCGTCACCAGGTTCAGGAACAGCAGGATGGCCACGGTGGCCAGGCCCGGGATCCAGAGCGGCAGCCCCGGCCAGAGTTCCTTGGAGTAGCCGGCGATGGCGATCACATCCGCGATTCCGGTGATTACCCAGCAGAACCAGTAGGTCCAGCCGGTGAAGAAGCCCGCCCAGGGGCCCAGCAGGTCGGCGGCGAAGTCGCTGAAGGATTTGTAGTTCAGGTTGCTCAGCAGCAGTTCGCCCATGGCCCGCATCACGAAGAACAACATGAAGCCGATGATCATGTAGACGAAAATGACGGACGGACCTGCTGCGGAGATGGTTTTGCCCGAGCCCATGAACAGGCCCGTGCCGATGGCGCCGCCAATGGCGATCAGCTGGATGTGCCGGTTGGTAAGCTGCCGCTCCAAGTGCGGTTCCTGGTGGGTTGTTACGGGTTTAGTGCTCACGTGCTGCTCCTCGAATCATCGTTGGTTGAAGTGCTGCGGTAGTGGATGTCTGCTCCGGTCCGGCTGGGACCGGGTCAAGGCTGTTGAAGCTGTAGAGGTGGATGCCGGCGATGCTGCCCGGCTGGCTTTCCAGGCCGTCGATCAGGCTGTCCGGCGAGTAGCGGTCGCCGCTGAGGAGTTTGCGGGCCAGCGGGCCCTTGCGGCTGAGGAACTTCAGGGAACTTCCGACGCCGATCTGCCCGGCGAGTGCCACCAGCCTGGTCCGCGGGACGGCCCCCGCCACACCGGCCCAGACGGGAAGGTGAACGCCTTCACGGCGCAGGAGAGCTGCATAGTCGTGGATTTTCTCCGGAGAGAAGCACATCTGGGTAACCACGTGCGAGGCCAAATGCTGCTTGGCCAGCAGCCCGTCCAGCAGGTCCACCGGGCTCACGGCAGGGTGGCCCTCGGGGTAGCCCGCCACACCGGCCCGCATGGTCCCGCCGGTGTACTGCGCGATGTCTTCGAGGACCGGAAGAGCCGAGTCATAGACGCCGGCCGGCTGTTTCCGGTCTCCCCCAATTACGAAGACTTCGCGGATGCCCGCTGCATCGCAGCCGCGGACAATTTCGGTGAGCTCGGCCCGGCTGCTGATGCTCCGGGCGGCGAGGTGCGGCACCACGGTGTAGCCGGCGTCGCTGAGCTCCACCGCGGTGCGCATGGTCCGTTCGATGCCGTGGTGCGGCAGGCACGTGACGCTGAGCGTGGTGGTCCTGGGCACCAGGGCCTGGACCTGCTCCACGATTCCCTGGGCAGGGATGATTTCGATTCTGATGGGGAACTTCATTGGTCCTGTCTATGCATCAGGTATGGGTCATCCGTTCCGGACTGCAACGCGGGGTCACTCCCGGCCCGATGTTGGCGGTTTTTTGGGCCGGATGTGACCCCGCGTTGTGGTTTAGGAAGCGGCGAGCAGTGAGCTGGCTTCCTGGCGGGTGGTTCCGGAGTCCTGGATGCCCTCGGCGATGTGGGCCAGTTCGGCGGGGATGTCCCGGCCTTTCTTGCGCATGGCGGTGGCCCAGAGCCGGCCGGCGCGGTAGGAGGAGCGCACCAGCGGGCCACTCATGACGCCGAGGAAGCCGATCTCGGTGGCCTCGTCCTGGAGGTCCACGAACTCCTGGGGCTTGACCCACCGGTCCACCGGCAGGTGCCGCTCGGACGGGCGCAGGTACTGGGTGATGGTGATCAGGTCGCACCCGGCCTCATGCAGGTCCCGCAGCGCTTCGGAGATCTCTTCACGGGTTTCGCCCATGCCCAGGATCAGGTTGGACTTGGTCACCATACCCAGGTTCCGGCCCTGCGTGATCACATCCAGGGACCGCTCGTACCGGAA
>FOEZ01000012.1 GCA_900110595.1 Arthrobacter sp. OV608
GTCCCTGGTCACTTCACCGAGCAACTCACCCAACGACGCGTTATCCGCTTTCTGATGCGCCTCACTCGGCGGCATCTCCGGAATCTGGCTACTCATCACAGTCCACCAGACTGGCCGTCCCTGGAGCGGTCCCGGGTCAGGGGGTCTCCGGCCATGGGGTCATCGGCAAGGGTACGGTCGCCCAACGGGTCCTCGGCCGTCCGGTTGCCGGACCAGGGTTCTTCTTCCACCAGGTCAGGGCTGCCCAGGGGGCTGGCGGTGGACGCAGCTGTTGGATACATGGTGCCGGCAGCGACGTCGTCGTAGCCTGCAGTCGTGGTGGCCGGGCCCGGCTGCTGGACCGGGGGAGGCGGTACTGTTCCGCCGGTGGGGACGTAGCCCTCGCTGTACTGGTCGCTGTAAGTGCTGCCGTACTGGTCGCCGTAGGGGCTGGAGTACTGGCCCGAAAGTCCCCTGCTGCTGGTGCCGCTCTGGCTTCCGGTGGCGCCGGCGGTGAGGCTGCGGGTGAGCCGGCCTGCCAGGACGCCGGCGCCTGCTGCCAGCAGGAGGAAGGTGCCGGGGCGGTTGCGGGCGAATTTCTGGACTTCGCCGAGCAGGTCGCCCGGCTGCCTGTTTTCAAGCCAGGACGCCACCGATTCACTGCGCTGGGCAGCCTGCCGGATCAAATCACTGGCCATGCCCTGCTGATCGGGAGCGCTTGCCATGCTGTGCAACTGGCTGGAGATGGTGCGGATACCTTCTGCCGCCTTCTGCTGCTGCGTCCCGGCCTGGCTGGTCAGTCCGGACTTTGCCTGTGACAGCAGGTCCTGTGCGCTGTACTTCACCTCGGCGGCGACGTTGGCAGCTTCATCTTTGGCAGTGTGGGCGACATTTTGTGCTGAGCCCTTCGCCGTACGGGCTACATCTGCTGCTTCTTCTTTTGCCGCTTCCTTGCGGGACGTCCCAGCGGTGTCACCCGAGGGTACCTCGCCATATTGGGGCGTGGCGGCGGGCGGGAAAGTGGTGGCGCTTCGCTCGCCCGGGATTCCTGTGGAGGCCGGCGGAGCCGTGTAAGCGGGATCCTCGGGCCATTGGTTCTCTGTCATCTTCGCTCTCTCTTTCCAAGAAGGCCGGTTGTTGATCAAGAACCAGCGATACTGGCCCTAAAATAATAAGCATGATTACTAATAAAAGGTAAGTACGCTTGCTAAGCGAGTTATAAACGGTTCCAAAAAAATCAACCGGAATGGCCTCCGCCGGCCCGGTCACATCTAGGTGGAAGTGGTGGGTATTTTGGACATAGCTCCGTGGGTTTGGGTAGTAATTGCCATAGTTGTGGTGGTGCTGATTGTGCTGCTGCTGCTCGCAACAGGACGACGCCGGAAGGCGATCCAGCAAAAGCGGGACGACGCGCACCGCGAGAAGGCTGCGGAAATCCGACGCGAGGCCCAGGACAGGGAACTGGATGCCCGTGAGCGCGAGGCCAAGGCAACACGTGCCAGGGCGGATGCAGAACAGGCGCAGGTCGAAGCCGCACGCTTGCGCCAACAGGCGGACCAGCAGGCCACCGAGGCCAGGACGCTCCGTGACGACGTGGGCGAAAGGACCCGGAAAGCGGATGAGATTGACCCCGATGTCAAGGGAGACCGGGACCGTGATGGCGCCAACCGCGGTGCCGGCAACCGCACTCACGCGGCCCGCGACGCCGCTGATACTGCCCGTGAAGCGGGAGCCGGGAATGGGGCACGCGATGACCGCCGGCAAGGTGATGCCGGTCCGGGCCAGGGCGGCTCGCATGTAGACCGCGAAAATCCGCGTTCAGGCATTTAGGCCGCAAACGGGGCGGAATCCCATCCGGGTGCGGGACGCTGCCTGGCTCCTGGGTGGGACGCCTCGACTCGGTGGGACGCCTTGATTGGGTCAGGTGCCTTGACGGGGTGAGATGCCTTGACGAGGCGTCAGGACGGGGGAGGGAGCCACTCCTTCCCCCGTCCCGATGCCCTCCAGTATGTCCAGCACGGCCTCTATTGACGATTTTTTCGCTTCCCACCCCAGGATCCGGCGGGCACGGCTTGTGTCCATAACGGGCGCGCCTGCCGCCATCTCAACCCATCCGGAGTCCGTAGGCACGAGGTGGAGCCGCCAGGCGAGGCCCACGAGTTTATGGAGCAGTCCCATGGGAATGGGAAGAATTCTCCGCGCCTGGACGATCCGGGCAAGTTCCTCCGGCGTGAGCACTGGCTCCGCTGCGATGTTGAAAGCTCCGGATGCCCGCTGGTCGATAACCCGCCAGTAGGCCTCGGCGACGTCGTCTGCGTGGACGGCCTGGAAAATCAGGTCGTCCGGGGCGGGCAGTAGGGGAATCCAGGGCCTCCCCGGCAGGAGCCGGGGGATGATCGGCCCCAGGAAATACCTCCCGATCTCGCTCCCTGCGCCACGCTGGAAAATCAGTGCCGGCCTGAGCCTGGCCACGGCGATGCCCGGCTCCGCTGCCGCAAACCTGTCGAGGAGCTCTTCCTGGGCAGCCTTGTGCCGGCTGTAGTGCGAACCCGCCATGCCGGTCGCGGGCCACGATTCATCGGACCGGCGGTCCTTTGGCGCCTTGCTGTACGCGCCCACCGAGGACGCGCAGACCACCTGCTTGACTCCGCCCTTCCGCGCGGCTTCCAGGACGTTTGCCGTTCCGGTGACATTGGTCCGGTACAGCTGGTCCAGGTCCCTGTTCGGCTGGATTTGCCACGCCAGATGCACCACGCAATCAATGCCCGTCAGCGCGGATTCCAGCCGGGCGCGGTCGCTTTCCAGGCCAATATCGAGCGTGTGCCAGGCAACCGCAGCGTACGGGGCGCGGGATGTGTCCGGCAGGCGCCTGCTGATGCCTGTCAGCTCCAGGCTTCCCGGCCTGCTGGCGAGTTTCCCGTGCAGGGTGCGCAGCAGCGCGGTTCCTGCATTTCCGCTGGCTCCGGTGATGGCGATGCGCATGGCAAGGCTCCTTGGCAGAAGTGGGCAGTTTCGTCTTACATGCCGAGCCTAATGCTGCGAAGGATTGTTTTATAAGCAGCCTTATGATTTCCTACTGCTAAGTCTTGCCGCAGGCTTTCGGAACCAGACCGAGGGAACCAACGACAATGCCCGAATCTTTCGCCGCGCTTGCCGTGGATAATACGCCCGTCCAGGAGCCGTGCCTGGAACCACCAAGGGAAATCCGGCCCGCCAACAATCAGGGGCGGCTGCGGGAGACCTTCGAAAATGACCTGGTCCTGAGCTATCTGGACCTTGCCGAGGCCTTGGCCGCCCGTTTTGAAGCCCGGGGCCGGGAACGCGCCGACCTGAACCAGGTGGCCTACCTTGGACTGGTAAAGGCCGCCCGCGGCTTCGACCAGTCCAAGGGGGAAAGCTTCCCCGCCTATGCGGCACCCACTATCGCGGGGGAGTTGAAGAGATACCTGCGTGACCGTACGTGGGTGGTCCGGCCTCCGAGGCACATCCAGGACCTCCGCACCAGGATGTTCCGCGTGGAACCGGAGCTGGTCCAGGCGCTGGGCAGGAATCCCAGTGTGGAGGAGCTGGCAGCGGAGCTGGGGGCTGACGCCACCGAAGTCCGGGAAGCCATCTCGGCGTTGAGCAGCATGCACCCGGACTCACTGGACGCAGCCAACCCGCACAGCGACGCCCCGTCCATCGGCGACTTGCTCGCCTGCCCGGAAACGCCATTGGAACGGCTTGAAGACTTGGCCTGCCTTCGCGAGGCGATGCAGGACCTGGATGCCGCGGACCGGGAACTGCTGTACCGCCGCTATTTCTGTGAGGAAACCCAGGTCCAGTTGGGGAAGCGGCTGGGGATGTCGCAGATGCAGGTTTCCCGCCGGCTGGCCCGGGTGCTCGTGGAGCTCCAGCGCCGCCTGTTAAATAGCGGGCACGTGGCCGGCGTCCGGACGGAACCGAGTCGCTCCGCTGGCTCTGCCGGATCCTTCCGGTCCTCGGAGGGAACGACGGGCTCCGCAGCTCCTGGCTCAGTTTCCGGCAAAGTTCCATCCCGCCGGACTACCTCCAGGGCAGCATTCGGGGCTGGAAGCTGTTAGTTCCCAAGGCGTGCCGAAGGCGGCCCCGGCACCGGGGGAGCCCGGCGGAGTCCTATCTTGCCTGCTCAAAGGCGAGAAAAGCAGCAGCCCCTGTTTAGGAGCAGCAGCAGTGGGGAACGGAGTGTGTATGGGAAGCTCCGTAACCTCGAAGTTCCGTGCTGTCCTGTTCGACCGGGACGGGACCCTGGTAGTTGATGTGCCCTACAACGGGGATCCCGGCCGGGTCACGCCGATGCCGGGCGCGAAGGCCGTCCTGGACGCCCTGCGGGCCGATGGGGTCGCGATCGGGGTCGTCAGTAACCAGTCGGGAATCGCTCGCGGCCTGATTACCGCCGCCGATGTGGCCGGCGTCAATGCCAGGGTGGAGGAGCTGCTGGGGCCCTTTGATGTGTGGGAAATCTGCCCCCATGCGGAGCAGGACCTCTGCTCCTGCCGCAAGCCCGCACCGGGAATGGTGCACAGTGCCTGCCGCAAGCTTGGCATCCAGGAATCGGAGGCGGCGCTCATTGGCGATATCGGTGCCGACGTGCGCGCCGCCGAAGCCGCCGGAGCAACGGGCGTACTCGTTCCCACCCCCGTGACCCGGCTCGAGGAGGTGGCCGAGGCCCAGCTGGTGGCCCGGAACCTGGCCGAAGCCGTCTCACTGCTCGTGGGGCAGCCCTGATGGGCAGCGTCCTGGTGGCACGCCTGGACAGCATGGGTGATGTCCTGCTGGCCGGGCCCGCCGTGCGGGCAGTCGCCAACGGCCGGTTCCGGGACGGCAGCCGCCCGAACCAGGTGGTGATGCTGTGCGGACGGCAGGGCGAGGCGGCGGCGGCAATGCTGCCGGGCGTGGCCGAGGTCTACAGCTGGGACAGCCCGTGGATCATGAATCCCGCTCCCCGGATGACCGGCCCGCACGCAGACAGGCTCATCGAGTATGTCCGTAACTCCCGGATTAACGAGGCCGTCATCCTCACCTCCTTCCACCAGTCACCCCTGCCGCTGGCACTGCTGCTCCGGCTGGCAGGCGTGGAACGGATCACCGGGGCGTCCACCGATTACGCCGGCTCCCTGCTGGATGTACGGCTCAAGCCCGGCGAGGACTTTCCCGAAGACCAGCCCGAGGCCGAGCGCGCGCTGGGCATCGCCGAAGCGGGCGGGTTCCGGCTGCCTGCCGGAGACGACGGCAAGCTCCGCCTTGCATCGGTACCCGGCGTCCGGGACCTCGTGGGTGACGAACCCTACGTCGTGGTGCATCCCGGAGCCGCCGTCCCTGCCAGGGCGTGGCCGCCGCTGCACCATGCTGCCGCCGTCGAACTCCTGCAGGGCGCCGGGCACCGGGTGGTGGTGACCGGCGGCCCTGGAGAAACCTCGCTGACGGCGACAGTCGCCGGACCGTCCGCCCTCGACCTTGGCGGCCGCACGGACCTCCACACCCTGGCCGGGGTGATGTCCGGGGCCGACGCCGTGGTCACCGGCAACACCGGGCCGGCACACCTCGCCGCAGCCGTTGGCACTCCGGTGGCCTGCCTCTTTTCGCCGGTGGTACCGGCCATCCGGTGGGCGCCGTATGGAGTCCCGCTGGAGCTGCTCGGGGACCAGAACGCCGCCTGCCGGATGTCCCGCGCCCGGGTCTGCCCCGTGCCGGGCCACCCGTGCCTTGACTCGGTTTCGCCGGAGGAAGTGGTGGCGGCCGTGGAGCGCCTGATCGGCGGGGTGAGCTCCTTCAGTACCCACGTCAGTACCCGTAGAAAGGCCCGCAACAGATGAGAATCCTGCTCTGGCATGTCCACGGTTCATGGACGGACGCGTTTGTGCGTGGCCGTCACGAGTACCTGCTTCCTGTCCTGCCGGGGGGTGGTGCCTGGGGACTGGGCCGTGCCGGCAGGGACTGGCCGGCGTCGGTGCGGGAGGTGGATCCTGCCGCACTGGACGCGGACGCCGTTGACGCCGTCGTCCTGCAGCGCCCTGAGGAAATCGCAGAAGTTGCACGGCTGCTCGGCCGCAGGCCTGGAGTCGACCTGCCGGCCGTGTACGTGGAGCACAACACCCCCAAGGGCGATTTTCCGTTTACCCGGCATCCGCTTGCGGACCAGGACGCCATCCCCCTGGTGCACGTCACGCACTTCAACAAGCTGGCGTGGGATAACGGATCAGCGCGCAGCCTGGTCATCGAACACGGGATTCCAGACCCGGGGCAGCTCTACACCGGTGAGCTGCCGGAGCTGGGCGTGGTGGTGAATGAACCCATCCGCCGCGGCAGGGTCACCGGCACGGACCTCCTGCCCGCATTCGCTTCCGTTGCCCCGCTCCAGGTGTTCGGCATGAAGACCGATGGCCTGGCCGCTGCCGCCGGGATTGACGCCTCCCGGCTGACGGCCCGCGGCGACCTCCAGACCCGCGAGCTGCACCGGGAGCTGGCCCGCTGCCGTGTCTATGTACACCCCATGCGCTGGACCTCCCTGGGATTGTCCCTGCTGGAAGCCATGCACCTGGGCATGCCGGTGGTTGCGCTGGCCACCACCGAAGCGTCGCGGGCCGTGCCGCCGGAGGCTGGCATCGTCTCCGCCGATATCGACGAGCTGCTCCGCTGCGCGCAGCGGCTCGTTGCCAATCCGGATGAAGCCCGACGGCGGGGCGTCGCCGCCCGTGAGGCGGCACTGGAACGCTACAGCCTGGGCAGGTTCCAGGACCGCTGGGATGAGCTCCTCGCGGACCTGAGCGGGGGGACCCTGCACCCGCTTACCGCCAGCAACGACGGCCTGGACGAGAAGATCCTTGTCCCGGCGCGAGAGAGGAAGACCCCATGAAGATCTCGATGATTTCCGAGCACGCCAGTCCGCTGGCGGCGCTGGGCGGGGTGGACGCCGGCGGGCAGAACGTGCACGTTGCCGCGTTGTCCGAAGCACTTGCCAAGCGCGGCCACCACGTCACTGTCTACACCCGCCGGGACGCAACGGAGCTTCCGGAAAGGGTCCGTGTGGGGCGCCGGTTCGAAGTGGTCCACGTGGACGCCGGACCTGCCCGGCACGTCCCCAAGGATGAGCTGCTGCCCTACATGGGCGAGCTTGCCGACGGCGTGGCGCGGGATTGGAGCCAGCGTCCTCCTGATGTGGTGCACGGCCACTTCTGGATGTCCGGCCTGGCAGCCCTGGACGCCGCCCGCCGGCCGGAGCAGGGTTACCGGGTTCCCGTCATCCAGACCTTCCACGCCCTGGGCACGGTCAAGCGGCGGCACCAGGGCGCGGAGGACACCAGCCCGGCCGAACGCCGCTGGCTCGAACCCGGAGTTGGACGGTCCGTGGACCGGATCGTTGCCACCTGCTCCGACGAAGTTTTTGAACTCAAAGCCATGGGCATCAACACTGCAAAGATTTCGATTGCCCCCTGCGGGGTGGACCTGGGCTTCTTTTCCACAGACGGCCCGGCGGCCGCCAGGCAGCGCAAGCACCGCATCCTCTCCGTGGGCCGACTGGTGCCGCGCAAGGGCGTGGACCTGGTGATCCGTGCGCTGCCGTACCTCAAGGACGCGGGTTTTGACGACGTCGAACTCCTGATTGTGGGCGGCGGCGCAGAATCAGGAGTGCTGCACGCCGATCCCGAAGTCCGCCGGCTGCTGGAACTTGCCGGGGAACTCGGCGTTGCGGACCACGTGAACCTGCAGGGCCAGGTGTCCCGCGGCGAGATGCCCGGCATCTTCCGCAGTGCCGATGCAGTGGTGTGCGCGCCCTGGTACGAGCCTTTCGGCATCGTCCCGCTCGAGGCCATGGCCTGCGGCGTCCCTGTAGTTGCTGCTGCTGTGGGCGGACTCAGGGACACAGTGGTTGACCACGGGACCGGGCTGCACGTGCCGCCGCGGGACCCGGAGGCCATCGCGTCAGCGCTGGCGCTGTTGCTGGAGAACCCCGCCCTGCGGACGGAGCTTGGGGATGCAGGAAAGCGGCGCGCACGGGCCAGGTACTCCTGGGACCGGGTGGCAGCCGAAACCGAAAAGGCCTATCAGCTGGCGGTGGCCGGGGCTGCCCCCGGCGTCGTCCCGATGGAAGGAGCGGCACTGTGACTGCGGAATGGTCCCTTCGTGAAGCCGACCTGCCGGTCCTGGCACGGCCGGCCCCGCGGCCCGCGGTGCTGCCCGGTGCCACTTTTGTGGATCCGGACAGCGCGGAGGCGGTGCGCGCGCACCTGGACAACGTGGTGCCGGCCCTCGATTCGCTGCGGAGCCAATCCGGCCGCCTGGCCGCTTGGGGAGTGGAGCTCGCCCAGCGCCTGCTCCGCGGCCAGCGGCTTCTCGCCGCCGGAAACGGCGGATCGGCTGCCGAGGCCCAGCACCTCACGGCGGAGCTGGTGGGAAGGTTCGACGGCGAGCGGGTGCCCTTCTCTGCCATCTCGCTCCACGCGGAGTCCTCGGCCATGACCGCCATCGCCAACGATTACGGGTACGACGACGTTTTCGCCCGCCAGGTGCGGGCCCACGGCAGGTCCGGCGACGTGCTGATGCTGCTGTCAACCAGCGGCAAGAGTCCCAACCTGCTGCGGGCCGCCGAAGCAGCGTCGCGCCTGAACATCACCACCTGGGCGCTTACGGGCACCGGTCCCAATCCGTTGTCTGAGGCCTGTGACGAGGCGGTCATGATTGACGCGCTCAACGCCAACGCCCAGGAGGGGCATCTGATCGCCCTGCATGCCATCTGCCGCGCCTTTGACCTCGAGGTGGGCCGGCGCGGGTCCGCTGATCCGCTGGCTTTGACAAACCTTGGTGTGCAAAACCAGGGGCTGCAGAAGCGCGGTGGTGTGGCATGAGGATCGTGGTGGTGGGCGATGTGATGCTGGACGTGGACCTGTCCGGTGAAGCCACGCGGCTAAGCCCCGATGCACCCGTGCCCGTGGTGGACGTGTCCGGCGTCAAGCGCCGCGCCGGGGGAGCAGGCCTGGTGGCCCGGATGCTTGCGCAGGACAACTGGCCTGTCACGCTGGTGACGGTTTTGGGCGATGACGACGCCGGCAGGCAGCTTCAAGGGCAGCTCGCCGGAGTGCGGCTCGTGTCCGGTCCCAGCGGTTATGCCTCGCCGGTCAAAACCCGCGTCCGGGCAGGATCGCACCCAGTGGTCCGTTTTGACCAGGGGTGTGGAAAGACTCCCGTCCCGGAGGTCAGCGCGGCCATGCTCCGTGCGGTGGAGAAGGCCGGTGTGATCATCGTGGCCGATTACGGCCGTGGCCTTGCGGCGAACCCTCAAATAAGGGAGCTCCTGGCCCGGTTGGCGGATGAGGTTCCCATCGTTTGGGACCCGCACCCGGCCGGGCCGGACCCGGTGCCCGGCGTCGCCGTCGTCACGCCAAACCTGGCTGAAGCCCAGAAGGCCGTGCAGTCGCGCGGCCGGAAGGAAGACCGGCAGGAAACACCGCAGGAGCCGGCAGCTGTCCGGCTGTCTGCTGCACCGGATCCCGGTAGCGATCCTGCCGCGGAGGCAGGCACTGTCCTGTTGGAGGAATGGGGCAGCCAGGCGGTCCTCGTGACCAAGGGAGAGCACGGTGCTGTCCTGTGCCGGCCCGGCCGCAGCCCGGAACCCGTTCCCGCCCCGAGGGTGGAAGCCGGTGATCCCTGCGGGGCCGGCGACCGGCTTGCCGCCAGCCTTGCCGTGCACCTCCTGGCCGGCCGCGGGCTCGACGAAGCCGCGGTGCTCGCAGTCCATGATGCTGCCGACTTCCTGGCCAACGGCGGGGTATCCGCCCTTCCGGATGCCGGGGAGCCCGTGGAAGTCCGGCCCCGCATCAGCGACCCGCTGCTGCTGGCCCGCGCCGTGCGGGAAAGCGGCGGCAAGGTGGTGGCCACCGGCGGGTGCTTCGACCTGCTGCATGCCGGGCATGTCCGGTCCCTGGCAGCTGCCCGCGAACTCGGGGACTGCCTGATCGTGTGCCTGAACTCGGACGATTCCGTGCGGCGGCTGAAGGGGCCGGAGCGGCCCATCATCGGCCAGCACGACCGCGCCGAGCTGCTCCTCGCGATGGAATGCGTGGACGCCGTGATGGTCTTCGACGAAGACACTCCGGAGGCCGCCCTGGAACGCCTCCGCCCGGACATCTGGGTCAAAGGCGGCGACTACAAGGGCGCCAGCCTGCCCGAGGCCCCCTTGGTGGAGAGCTGGGGCGGACGCTGCCTGACGGTCCCGTACCACCCTGCACGGTCCACCACCGGCCTGGCCGATGCCCTCGCCAAAGTGAGCTGACCGCTAAAAGTCAGCTGATTGCACCAAAGAGTTTGAATTCCCAATCGAAAGGAACACCATGACTGCCGATGTGAAATCACCCGGACGTGTACTTGTGACCGGAGGCGCCTCCGGACTGGGAGCCGCCGTCGTCGACGCTGTCCTGAAGGCAGGCGGCACCCCCGTGGTGCTGGACCGCGACATCAGCAACGTGTCCGCCGTCAAGGCATTCGAAGTGGACGTCGCGGACCGCCTGGCAGTGGAGGCCGCCGTCAAGGAAGCCGCCGAAACACTGGGCGGGCTCGAAGCCGTGGTGACGGCCGCCGGCATCGACCGGTGCGGCAAGCTGGCCGACGTTGAGGCCACGGAATGGGAAAAAGTGATCGGGGTCAACCTGATGGGTACCGTCTCCGTGGTGCGGGCGGCCCTGCCCTACCTCAAGTCCTCCCACGGCCGGGTGGTGACTGTCGCCTCCACGCTGGGCAAGCGTGCCGTGGCCGATGCCACCGCCTATTGCGCGTCCAAGTTCGGCGTGGTGGGCTTCAGCCACGCGCTCGCAGCGGAGACCGGCGGTGAGATCGGCGTGACCACCATGATTCCCGGCGGCATGAAGACGCGCTTCTTCGACGACCGGACCGAGCAGTACAAGCCGCAGGACGATTCACGGCTCAACGATCCCAACAACGTGGCGCAGGCGATCCTCTTTGCGTTGTCCCAGCCCGCTGGCTGCGAGGTCCGCGAAATGCTGATCTGCCATGAAGAAGAGGGCTCCTGGCCCTAAACGCCAAGACGACCCACGCCGGAACCGACGGGAGGAACATCATGCCCAGCATCGCCACAGACACCACTGCACAAGATTCCACCGCACAGGACGCCACCGCTCAGGACTCCACTGTGCAGGACAAAACTGCACAACCGGAAGCAACTGACAGCAACGGCATCACCATCCTGAACCCCAGGACCGGTGACGTCCTGTGGACCGTGCCGGAAGCGGAACCGGCCGCAGTGACCCATGCCGTGGAAGTGGCACGGAGGGCTTCAGCTGAGTGGGCCTCCACTGCTCCGGGGGAACGCGGCGCCGCCCTCCGGAAGGCGGCGAAAGCACTTGAAGCAGCCGCGCAGGAACTGGCCGAACTCAACTTCAGCGAAACGGGCCGGCCGGTGGAGGAGGCGCTCGCCGGCATCGGCGCAGGGGTTTCCACCCTGGAGCAGCACGCGGAACTGGGACCCGTCCACCGTGGCCACAGCCTGCTCGGCAACCGGCTCGCTGCCGACTATACGGTGGCCGAGCCGCGCGGCGTGGCTGCCCTCCTGACACCGTGGAATGATCCGGTGGCGGTGGCGTGCGGCCTGATCGGGGCTGCACTGGTGACCGGCAACACCGCTGTGCACAAGCCGAGCGAGCGCTGCCCGCGGCTGGGCGAGGCGCTGGGCGAAGTCCTGGCTCCGGCCTTTCCGCCCGGCGTGTTCCAGACGGTGTCCGGCGGTGCGGACGTCGGGGCACTCCTGACGCAGTCCGGGGTGGACGTCATCGCGCATGTCGGCTCCAGCGCGGCCGGTGCGCGGATCGCCAGGGCCGGCGTGCTGACCGGCGCCCATGTGATCCGGGAGAACGGCGGCAACGATCCGCTGCTGGTGGACCGCGACGTGGACCCCGTGTGGGCAGCCGGGCAGGCCGCAATCGGCGCCTTCAGTAACAGCGGGCAGATCTGCGTGGCTGTGGAGCGGATCTACGTGCATCAGGAGATCGCAGCGGAGTTCTGCGCTGCCCTGGAAACGGAAGCGGCCCTGCGCAACAACAACGGGAGCGTAGCCCCGCTGGTGGATCTGCGAATGCGGGACGAGGTCCACGCCCAGGTGGCCGACGCGATGCGGCAGGGCGCACGGGCGGTGGAGGGCGGCACCCTTCCCGACGGACCGGGCTCCTTCTACCCGGCCACCGTCCTGCTGGACTGCACCGACAATATGCAGATCATGACTGAGGAAACCTTCGGGCCTGTTGCCCCGGTGCAGGTGGTGGAATCGTTCGACGACGGGCTGCGGCTCGCGTGCAGCGGCAAGTACGGCCTCGCCGCCACAGTCCTGAGCGGCAACATCGCCCACATCCAGCAGGCAGTGGCCGCGCTCCCGGTAGGCACGGTAAAGATCAACGAAGTGTTCGGCGGCGCCCCGGGCGGTGCGGCCCAGCCTCGCGGCGAAAGCGGTGCCGGCTTCGGCTACGGCCCGGAGCTGCTGGACGAATTCAGCCGGGTGAAAGTGGTGCACATAGCGGCGCCGCCGGAATCAACAAAGGACAATTCGGGCGCTGCTCCTGATAGCCCGGGCTCCGAATCCTCAGCCGATGAACAGGACAAGTCATGAGCCTGCACCCCGAGAACCTGCCGGTGGACCCTGCCGTGGCGGACTTGTCCACGCAGCGGGCGCTGTCCGAGTGGCTGCCCGGCCGGCTGGCAGCGGAGCAGCCGGCCGTCCTGGTGATCGGCGACCTGATGCTGGATGGCTGGTGGAGCGGCAGCATCGAGCGGCTGTGCCGTGAGGCCCCCGCCCCGGTGGTGGACCTCCAGGTCCGGGAGTCCGTCCCCGGCGGGGCAGCAAATACGGCCATGAACCTGGCTGCCCTCGGAGCCAGGGTTTCGGTGGCAGGCATCGTCGGAACCGATGATGCCGGCGAGGACCTGCGCAGCCAGCTCGTCGCGGCCGGCATCGACGTGACCCACCTCCACAGCCATCCGGACATGGTGACCACCACCAAGATCCGGATCAGCAGCGGCGGCCAGGTGATGCTCCGCCTCGACGACTCCGCCAAGGCGGTGCCGGCCGAGGCGCTGGAGACGCTGGCAGCTTCGGTGCGTGCCGCCGTCGAACGCCAGGACGCGGTGCTGGTGTGCGACTACGGCAAGGGTGTGCTTGCCGGGCCCGTCCACAAAGGTTTGATCGATGCGCTGGGGGAGACGCCCGTTCCACTGGGGGAACGCCCGCTGCTGGTGGTCGACTCCCATGATCCCCGCCCATGGGCACCACTGCGCCCGGACCTGGTGACGCCCAACGCGCAGGAAGCCGCCCGGATGCTGGACCTGCGGCTTCCGGACGGCCAGGACCGGGTCGAAGCTGTCAGCGCGCACTCGGAGGAGTTGCTGGCAGCCACCGGTGCGGCCGCCGTGGTGGTCACCCTGGACCGGGACGGCACCGTGCTGTTGAGGCCCGACGGCGTCACGCACCGTACGTGGGCGCGGCCGGCCGCCGAGAAGCAGGCGTCCGGTGCCGGGGATACGTTCGTTGCGGCGCTGACGCTTGCGCGCGCGGCCGGGTTGCCGCTGACGGCCAGCCTGGACCTTGCCCAGTCGGCCGCGGACGTGGTGGTGCACCAGCCGGGAACCTCCGTCTGCAGTACGGGCCAGCTCAGCCGGTACCTGAAGGCGTTTGCTGACACTGCCCTTGGTGCCGACGAACTGGAACGGCAGCTGGAGCTGCACCGGTCGCAGGGCCAGAGGATTGTGCTCACTAACGGCTGCTTCGACGTGCTGCACAGCGGCCACACCCGTTACCTCAACCAGGCCAAGCAGCTTGGCGACGTCCTGGTGGTGGCGCTGAACAGCGACGATTCCGTACGGAAACTCAAGGGTGCCGGCCGCCCCATCAACTCCATGGCGGACCGTGCGGCGGTGGTGGCGGCCTTGAGCTGCGTGGACTACGTGACAGTGTTTGACACCCCCACGGCGGCACCGCTCATCCGGCAGCTCCGGCCCGAGGTGTACGCGAAGGGCGGGGACTACAGTCCGGAAATGCTGGCCGAGACGCCCGCCGTGGAGGAATACGGCGGCAGGGTGGCCATCCTTGACTACGTGGCTGAGCGGTCCACCACTGCCGTGGTGAAACGGATCCGGGAGGGCGAGGGGGCCGTGCCCGGCAACTAAGGTGCCAGCTGTATCGAGCGGCAACTAAGGTTGAACCATGACTGAAGCGCGGCACGGGTAATGGCTAAACGCGGAAGGTCAGGGGGCCGGAACGGCATGCGTGCGGTAGCCGGGGTGGTTGACGTGCCCGCGGGTTCCCGCCAGAGCGGACCTGTTGAAGGTGTGTATTACATCGACACCGGGGACTGCGAGCTGATCGCGGACCAGGACAACTCCACCGGCTGGCTCCTGAAGATCAACGGCGTCATGAGCTCCCACATCGACCTGGCGGACCCGCTGTTCCTGGACTTCGAGTACATGCGCTGGATGTCCGCGCTGATCGAGTCGCGCTGGCCGCCGTCGGGCGTTTCCGGCACGCAGCAGAAGCTGCGCGGCCTGCACCTGGGCGGCGGGGCCTGCTCCCTGGCCCGCTACTTCCATGCCGTGTACCCGGACGCGCGGCAGGTAGTGGTGGAGCTGGACGGCAAGCTCGCGGAGTACGTGCGCAACTGGTTCGACCTCCCCAAGGCACCGCTGCTGCGCCTGCGGGTGGGGGAGGCCCGCGAGGTCACCGAAACCCTGACCGCCGAAACCCGGGACTTCATCATCCGGGACGTTTTTGCCGGCGCCTTCACCCCACGGGCGCTGACCACGGCCGAGTTCACCGACCATGCCAAACGCGTGCTGGCGCCGGGCGGACTCTACGTGGTGAACTCCGGCGATGCGCCGGACCTCAAGAACGCCCGCGAGGACGCCGCCACCATCGCGGCCGCCTTCAAATACACGGTGATCATCGCGGACCCCGCCATGCTCAAGGGCCGCCGCTACGGAAACATGGTGATGGCCGGCAGCGACGTCCCCTTTGGCGACGACCCCAAGCTGCACCGCCGGCTCCTGGGCGGAGCCGTCCCGGCCCACCTCTGGGACGACGACCAGGTCCGGGCGTTCGCGGCGGGCTCCCCAGTCCGCCACGACCCGGTTGCCGGTGATTGAGCCGTCAACCGGTGATTGAGCTTGTCGAAATCCAGGTTTCTGCAGCCTCAACCAGCGGAGTTGCCCTTGCCCAGCAGCCAGTCCCGGTGCTCCGCCATCTGCTCGCGGAGCGCCTGGACTACGGCGGCCACGGCCGGGCGGCGCAGTGAGTCCGGCCGCAGCACCATCCAGTACGGCAATAGTTCGGCGATTTCGGCGGGCAGCAGGCGCACCAGGTCCCCGTGAAGATCGCCCATAAAGCAGGGCAGGAAACCAATCCCGGCACCGGCGCGGGTTGCTTCCACGTGAACAAAAACGTTGGTGGAGGTCAGGCCGTCGCGCATGGCGGGCACCAGCCGGCGGGGCGCATCCAGGTCGTCCACTTGCAGCATGGAGTCCACAAAGTAGACCAGCGGGTGCTCGTTGAGTTCGGCCACGGTGGCCGGGGTTCCGTGTTCGGCCAGGTAGGCCCGGGAGGCGTACATTCCCAGCATGTAGTCGCCCAGCCGCACCGCCTCGGCCCGGTGCACCTGGGGTTCGCCCACCACCACTTCGATGTCCAGGCCTGAGCGCTGCTGCAGCGCCCGCCGGGTCATGGTCACCACCTCCACGCTGAGGCCAGGGTGGCCACGCCGGAGCCGGGCTACAGCCGGGGCGGCAATGTAGGCGCTGAACCCGTCCGTGGCGGTCATACGCACGACGCCGGTAATCGGGTCGGGTGCCTCGCCTTCTGCTCCCAGCGTGCCCACCACCGCTTCCACCTGTTCGGCCACCTGGACCGCCTGGGCGCCGAGGTCCGTCAGCTCCCAGCCGCCGGTGGCCCGTGCAAGGACGCGGCCGCCGAGCGCCTTCTCCAACGCGGCTATCCTGCGTGAGACGGTGGTGTGGTTGAGGCCCAGGGCCTGCGCCGCCGTCGTAAATTTCGCGGAGCGGGACACCGCCAAAAGGACCAGCAAATCATCAGGGTTGGCTTTCATATCTGCAATTCTGCACATACTTGGTGCCGGTTTGGCTATTGAAGCTGTTTGTTTGTGCAGCAATACTCAGGGGAGCCATTCAGGTGCTGGAGATCACAGCACGTGTCACCGAAGACACTTAGGAGAAACCCCATGAGCGTTGAACAACGCCCGGCGGACAATACTGCCGGACCTGCATCCAAAGGATCCGGACTAAAGAAAATCGTGGCCGCCTCAATGGTGGGCACGGTAGTGGAGTGGTACGAGTTCTTCCTCTACGCCACCGCCGCCACCCTGGTGTTCGGCAAGTACTTCTTCCCGGCCACCGGGAACGAACTGGACGGCATTATCCAGGCCTTCCTTACCTACGCCGTCGGCTTCGTGGCGCGGCCCCTGGGTGGGATTGTGTTCGGCCAGATTGGCGACAAACTGGGCCGCAAGCCCACGCTGCAGCTCACCATTGTGATTGTGGGTGTGGCAACGTTCCTGATGGGCTGCCTGCCCGGCTTCGCCGATATCGGCTACCTCGCACCGGCCCTGCTCGTGGCACTGCGCTTCATCCAGGGCTTTGCCCTCGGCGGCGAATGGGGCGGAGCGGTGCTGCTGGTGGCCGAGCACAGCCCCAACAAGTCACGCGCCTTCTGGTCCAGCTGGCCGCAGGCCGCCGTGCCGGTGGGCAACCTGCTGGCCACCCTGGTGCTGTTCATCATGTCCACAACCCTCAGCAGCGAGGCGTTCCTTGGCTGGGGCTGGCGCGTGGCGTTCTGGCTGTCCGCCGTGATCGTGTTCGTTGGCTACTACATCCGCACCCACGTCACCGAAGCCCCCATCTTCCTGGAGGCCAAGGCGCTGGTGGAGAAGGAACAGGCCGTCAGCTACGGCGTGTCCGAAGTGGTCCGCAAGTACCCCAAGGGCATCTTCCAGGCCATGGGCCTGCGCTTCGCCGAAAACATCATGTACTACCTGGTGGTCAGCTTCGCGATCGTCTACCTCAAGACCGTCCACAAGTACGACACCTCCTCGCTCCTGCTGGCCCTCCTGATCGCCCACGTCATCCACTTCCTGGTGATACCGCAGGTGGGGCGCCTGGCGGACAAATTCGGACGCAAGCCCGTGTACCTGTTCGGCGCGGTGTCCGGCGCGGCCTGGCCGTTCTTCGCCTTCCCCATGTTTGATACCCGCAGCCCCGTTGTGATCGTGGCGGCCGTGACCATCGGGCTCTGCCTCCACGCCTTCATGTACGCCGGCCAGCCGGCCATCATGGCCGAACTGTTCCCCACCCGCATGCGCTACTCCGGCGTCTCGCTCGGCTCCCAGGTGACCTCCATCTTCGCCGGCTCGCTCGCACCGCTGCTTGCCACCCAGTGGCTGAAGGACACCGGGTCCTGGGTGCCCACCGCCATCTACCTGGTGGTGGCCTGCGCCATCACCGCGGTGGCAGTGCTGAGCCTGCGGGAAACCAAGGGCATCGCCCTGGAGGAAGTGGACAAGGCCGACGCCGCCCGCGAAGGCCTGCTCCCCGCCAGGACCCGCTAAGCTGCCTGGGCAGCTGGAGACTTCCGATGGACAATCGCAAGGGAACTGCAATGGATAACAACACGTTGAATGGCCGCAAGGCCCTGGTCACCGGGGGAGCCAGCGGAATCGGCGCCGCGTGCGTCCGCGAGCTTGCCGCACGCGGGGCGAAAGTGGTGGTGGCCGACGTCGATGCCGCCGGAGCCGCCGCGCTCGCCGACGAGGTGGGCGGCACCTCCTGGACTGTTGACCTGCTGGACGTGGACTCGCTCGCCACCCTGAGCCTGGACTGCGACATCCTGGTGAACAACGCCGGGATCCAGCGCATCAGCCCCATTGAGGAGTTTGATCCCGTGCAGTTCCGCCGGATCATCGCCCTGATGCTGGAGGCTCCGTTCCTGCTGATTCGGGCGGCCCTGCCGCACATGTACAGCAACGGCTTCGGGCGGATCATCAACCTGTCCTCGGTGCACGGGATCCGGGCCTCTCCTTTCAAGAGCGCATACGTTGCCGCCAAGCACGGCCTGGAAGGGTTGAGCAAGGTGACGGCGCTCGAAGGCGGCGAGCACGGAGTCACGTCCAACTGCATCAACCCCGGCTACGTCCGGACGGCGCTGGTGGAGAAGCAGATTGCGGACCAGGCCCAGGTACACGGCATCCCCGAATCCGAGGTGCTGGCCAAAGTGATGCTCACCGAGTCTGCCATCAAGCGCCTGGTGGAGCCCGAGGAGGTTGCGTCCCTGGTGGCCTGGCTTGCTTCCGGCCACGCCGGCATGGTTACCGGCGCCAGTTACACGATGGACGGCGGCTGGTCGGCCCGGTAGCATCCGCCGGCGGGCAACACCCGCCGGCAGCCACACCTCGGCAATACCTCAGCGGCAGCTCAGTCCAGCTGCCGCACTTGGCGGTGATCGTAGAACACCACTCCGTGGGCGGTTTTCACGCCCACGGAGTTGCGTTGCCGGAGCACCACGATTCCCTCGCGCCGGCCGCTAAAGGGATCATCCCCCACCACTGCATCGCCGATCTTGAACGGGGACCGCGGGGTGAGGGCGGTCCTTGCCCGGTCCCACGCTTTTACCGCGGCAGTAGCAAGGCTGATGGGCTGGCCCATGCCGGCCGGGTCGGGGACATAAGTTTTCACCATACGTACCAACTCCTCGCGGGCGGCAGCGAAGCCACCCACTGGCGGTGCAGGTAACCGGAACGCTCCCAGCAGAGGGCGGCCCTCCCATTCCGGTTGGCACCTTACGCTAAAGCTATGCGCTATTCACACCAGTCACACCAGTAACATGTACCCGCTTTTTCCAGGCGGGACTACTTGCTTGGGTTCTCCCGCCGGGCACCAGCGGATCGTGCCCGGTCAGCGCGGGCCGTTGACTATTTCTTCCGCGTTCTCGAATGCCCACGCCACCAGCGGAACCAGCAGTGCGCTCAGTTCGTAGCCGCGCTCGGTCAGGCTGTAATCCACCCGCGGCGGAATGACGGGCTGCGCTTTCCGGCTGACCAGGCCGTCACGCTCGAGCGTCTTGAGGGTCTGCGCCAGCATCTTCTCGCTGATGCCCTCGGCCCGCCGCCGCAGCTCACTCCACCGCTGCTCACCCTCGGACAACGCCAGCAGGATCAGTACGCCCCATTTGCTGGTGATATGGTCCAGGACCGTCCGGCTGGGGCACCCGGCCGGGAACACGCCGTCGGCAAGCGCCACGGGAAGGGGTGCGGAAAGGGCAGTAGCGGAGGTACTTACTTCCATACCAGTACCTTACCTGAAAGTGCGTACTCTCTTTCGGGAAGTATCGGGAAGGTGTCGTGGTTGTGCTCCATGAACAACCCCAACGGAAGGAAATTTCATGAGCATCGTCGTCACCGGCGCAACCGGCAAACTGGGCCGCCACGTAGTCGAGGCACTGCTGGAGCGCAATGTTCCCGCGCAGGAGATCGTGGCCACCGGGCGCTCCCTTGAAAAGCTCGCAGACTTCGCGGAGCGCGGTGTCCAGGTAAAGGGCATGGATTACGCTAATCCCGCCTCCGTGGCCCAGGCCCTGAAGGGTGCCTCCAAGGTCCTCCTCATTTCCGGCAGCGAGGTGGGCCAGCGGGTGGAGCAACACCGCACTGTGATTGAAGCCGCAAAGGCCGAAGGTGTTGAACTGCTTGCCTACACCAGCATCGCCAACGCGGACACCACGTCAATGAAGCTGGCCGGCGAGCACCAGGCCACGGAAGCCATCCTGCGGGAATCCGGTGTTCCTTTTGTCCTCCTGCGTAACGGCTGGTACCTGGAGAACTACACCGAGCAGCTGCCCGGCACGCTTGCCCAGGGTGCCATCGCCGGAAGTGCAGGCGAAGGCCGCGTCAGTGCAGCGTCGCGCGCGGACTATGCCCACGCGGCTGCCGCCGTTCTGGTTGCCGATGACCAGGCAGGCAAGATCTACGAACTCGGTGGCGACGAGCCGTTCACCATGGCTGAGCTGGCCGCCGAGATCACCGCTGCCGCAGGAAAGCATGTCGCCTACCAGGACCTCCCGGCCCAGGAATATGCCGGAATGCTGGCCGGTTTCGGCGTGCCGGAGGCATTCGCGGATATCCTCGCCGATTCCGATCTCGGGATTGCCCGGGGCGACCTCCTGGTCAGCACCGGGGACCTGCGCACGCTGATCGGCCGCCCGACGACGTCCCTGGGCGAAGCTGTGCGGGCCGCCGCTGCGACTGCCTAGGTTGCAGCTTCGCTGATTGCCATTTTCTGATTGCCCGGCCTTCCGGGCCGGGCAATCAGGAAATCAGGACTTGGTCCCTGTCAGCGCGAGGGTGCCGCCAAGGCCAATCATCAGCGCCCCGCCGGTTGCCTCCATGGCGGAAATCCGGCGGGGCGAGCGGGCAAACCAGTGCCGGGCCGATCCTGCGGCAATGGCCCAGAGGCTGTCTGACACCAGTGCTATCAGTACAAACAGCACCCCGAGCAGCGCCAGTTGGAATGCGATGGCCCCGGACGAGTAATCCACAAACTGCGGCAGGACAGCTACGAAGAACACCACGGATTTGGGGTTGCTGGCGCCTACGGCCAGGCCGTCGGCCACCAGGCGTAGCGGCCGCGGGTCCATGGGCCGGCTCTCGGCGGAGGGGTGCTCCCGCCTGTGCCGGATAGCTTTAATGCCCAGGTAGACCAGGTAGGCGGCACCAGCCAGTTTCACCACACTGAACAGGATCACCGACTGCGCCACCACAATTCCCACGCCCAACGCCACCGCTGCCACTTGCACCAGCTGCCCGGTGGCATTGCCCAGCACGGTGAGGACGCCGCTCTTCCAGCCGAGGGCAAGGGAACGGCCGATCACGAACAGGACGCTGGGCCCCGGCACGGCGATAAGGATTACGGCGGCAAGGGCAAAGGCAAGCAGGTTGGACAGTGGAACCATGCCTGAGTTTAGCCCCGGCAGGGTGCGCCAGGCATCGCCTGGCGCTGCCTGGTCCTGTGTGCTCAGCCGCGGCTGCGGTCGGCGGCGACTTCGGCTGGAGCAACCACAGGCAGCGGTGACGTTTCGTCCACTAGCTCGGCCCGCCGTCGTCCGTCACCTTTGATCCACAAACGGTACGCGAGGATGAGGAGCACCAGCCAGGCTCCGCCAACATACAAGGCGATCCGGGTGTCCTCGAAGGCGCCGAGGACGGCGATCACCAGCGCCATAAAGGCAATGGTGAGGATCGACGCGGCAGGCCACCACGGCGAAGGGAATTCCGACGCCGGCAGGCCGCTTCGCGCGATTTCCCGCTTCATGGCCACATGGGAAGCAAGGATCATCACCCAGACCCAGACGGTGGCGAACGTCGCGATGGATGCGATGAGGATAAAGACGTCCTCGGGGATGACGGCGTTCAGGACCACACCCACCAGGAGGATCGCGGCCATCATCACCACCGTCATCCAAGGCACCCCGTGCCGGGACACCTTGCCGAAGGCGGCCGGGGCGTGGCCTTGGCGGGAGAGGCCGAAGAGGATGCGGCCGGCGCCAAAGATGTCGCTGTTAATGGCGGAGAGCGCGGCCGTGATCACCACGGCGTTCAGGATGTGCGGGGCCGCGGGGATGCCCAGGCCGCTGAAGATCTGGACGAAGGGGCTGCCGTTGCTGCCGATCTCGTTCCACGGAAAGAGGCTCATGAGCACGCCCAGGGTGAGGACGTAGAACAGCAGGACGCGCACGGGGACGGTGTTGACCGCCTTGGGGATGACCTTTTTCGGGTCGGCCGCCTCGCCGGCCGTGATGCCGAGGGTCTCGATCCCGCCGAAGGCGAACATCACCACGGCGAAGGAGGCGAGGAGCCCTTCGAAGCCGAACGGGAAGAACCCGCCGTGCTCCACGAGGTTGCCCAGGCCGGGAGCGACAGTGGATGCCTCGGCCTGGAAGCCGAACACGATGATGGCTGCGCCGCCGGCGATCATGGCGATGATGGCCGCCACCTTGATGAGCGAGAACCAGAACTCCAGTTCGCCGAAGACCTTGACGCTGAGCAGGTTCAGGGCGGCCAGGAAGAAGATGATGGCAAGGATCCAGATCCAGCGCTCCACTTGTGGAAACCAGAAGCCCATGTAGATGCTGAAGGCCGTGACGTCCGCGATGGCCACGATGGCCATTTCGAAGACATAGGTCCAGCCGGTCACAAAGCCCGCCAGCGGGCCCAGGTAGCGGCTGGCGTACTGGCCGAATGAGCCGGAAACCGGGTGCCGGACGGCCATTTCGCCGAGGGCGCGCATCACCATGAACACGGCTGCGCCGCCGATGATGTAGGCCAGCAGGACGGCGGGGCCGGCCTTTTGGATTGCGGAGGCCGACCCGTAGAAGAGGCCCGTGCCGATCGCCGAACCCAGGGCCATGAACCGGATATGGCGCACGTTCAGCCCGCGGTTCAGGACGCTTCCGACGGCGGCTGTTGCGGTTTGTTGTGCGGCCGGACTTTCGTTCCGGGTTGGGCTTGGTGCTTGTTGCATACAAATACCTTCTCGTCTTTGGGAGGTGGGCCGGTAACCAGCAGACCACTTCCGCGGGCGACGTGATGAGCCTCACGGGGGCTTGGTGTCTTTCATTTCAGATTGGACGGTGGACCGCTGCGTTTTCGGTTCTGAGGGGTGCCCTTGACTCGACTCCGGCTTTTCCTTACCTTGAGGGGCCGCCGGTAACCGGACGGATGAGGTTGTTGTGCCCCCGTACCACCAGCCCGAAGGAGTTCGATGATGAAAGCAATCGTTCAGGACGTTTATGGATCGGCGGACGTGCTCGAACTGCGGGACATCGCCAAGCCCGGGCCCGGCAACGGCCAGGTGTTGATCCGGGTGCGGGCGGGCGGCGTCGACCAGGGCGTCTGGCACCTGATGACCGGGCTGCCGTATCTGGTCCGGCTCTTTGGCTATGGGCTGAAGAATCCGAAGGTTCCGGTCCGGGGCCGGGAAGTGGCCGGCGTGGTGGAGGCGGTAGGGCCCGGAACGACACGTTTTGCTGCAGGGGACGAGGTGTTTGGCACCTGCGACGGGTCCTTTGCCGAGTACGTCTGTGCCAAGGAGGACAAGCTGGCCCGAAAACCTGCGAGCCTCTCTTTCGAAGAAGCCGCGGCTTCGCCGATCTCAGGCGTCACTGCCCTGCAGGCTGTCCGCGACGCCGGCCAGGTCACTGTCGGCAAGAAGGTGCTGATCCTTGGCGCGGGCGGGGGAGTGGGGTCCTTCGCGGTCCAGCTGGCCAAAGCCTTCGGAGCGGAGGTGACAGGGGTATGCAGCACCGGCAAGGTTGACCTGGTCCGTTCCCTTGGGGCGGATGCCGTCATTGACTACAGGACGACCAATATTGCGGGCGCCGGCACGCTGTACGACGTCATCCTGGACACGGCCGGCAACCGGCCGCTGTCACTCCTGCGCCGGCTGCTCGTACCCAAGGGCACGCTGGTGATCATCGGCGGCGAAGGTGGCGGAAAACTGACCGGCGGGTTTCAGCGGTCCCTGGTTGCGCCACTGGTCGGCTTGTTTTCCGGCCGGAAGCTCAAGGGGCTTGTCGCCAAGGAAACGGACCTGGATCTCGAGGCCCTTGCGTCGATGATTGAGGCCGGAAGCGTCAAACCTGTGGTGGATAAGGTCTTTCCCCTTGCCGAAGCGCCGGCCGCCATCCAGTACCTCCGCGAGGGGCGGGCGCGCGGCAAGGTTGTCGTCAGTGTCTGAGCAGGTCAGCTTATCCACATAGGCGCGAAGGCAGGATGATCCCGGCCCCCTCATCATCCAGGACTACCGCCACGTCAGGCCGCGAAGGTGAGCCCCCGTTCGGCGGCGGCTGCCTCGAGGATCCGGACGGCCTTCGGGCCGATGCCGTGCATGGCCAGCAGTTCCCGCCGGCCCAGTGAGGCCACCGCGGCCAGGGAAGTGATGCCGGCCTGGAGCAGGGCGCTGTTGGCGGGCCGGCCAAGCGGTGGCAGATCCCCAACCTGCGCAGGAACGTCGCTGGTGCTCATGCCTGCCTCGCCGCAGATTCTATGGCGGCACGGTGGGCAGCCCATTCTTCAGGGCTTCGCCTGGTGAGGTTCGGATCGCCGGGGCGCTGCCCGGCACTGCCGTCGATGAGTTCGCGCAGGATGTCTGCGTGGCCCAGGTGATGGGAGCGTTCGGCAACCATATGGACCAGTATCTGGTGCAGGGTGACGTTGCGCCGCTCTTCCGGCCACCACGGGACCACGCCAGGGGCGTCAGCGGGCAATGCCTCGATGGTCGCGTCGCTATGTGCGGCGGCGAAGTGGTGCAGCTCGACGATGTCCTCGCGGGACTCGGCCGCGGTCGCCCACATGTCCGCGTCCGGGACTGCGCCGTCGTCCAGCCAGGGAAGGTGCCGCCCGCTGGGGCGCCCAAACACCACCCCGAAATAGTCCACCTCCACGCTGGCCACATGTTTGACCAGGCCCAGCAGGTTGGTTCCGGTAGGTGTAAGCGGCCGGCGGACGTCGTACTCGCTGAGGCCGTCCAGTTTGCCGAGCAGGTCGTCCCGCCTGGCCCGAAGATAACGGTGAAGCGTCTCTTTTTCGTCCATAGCGGGACTCTACCGAACCGCGAGCCAGCCTTGGCCGGCGCAGAAGCGGGGCAGCATGCTCACGCCTGTCTCGTATCGCAGACAGCAGGCGTGTTTTCATGAGGCTTGCAAGCCGGAGGAGGGCGCAAGCTTAAGTACGGGATCCCGGATAGCCCCGGGATGTACCGCCAACAAAAAAGGAGGTTCCGGTGTTAGCCACCGAAGCGAGGCCGGAGGCCGGCAACGAATCAAAAGCGGCCTCAAAAGCGGCCTCCAAACTGGCGTCGAAGGTCCCCGCTGCCGAGAACACGCTCCGCATCCTCAAACTGTTGGCCTCCCGGCGCGGCCCGATGGCGGCGTCGCAAATTGCCTCAACCCTGGGCCTGCCCAGGTCCAGCGTCTACCACCTGCTCGGTGTGATGGAGGCCAATGGCTTCGTGCTCCATCTGCACGAAGAGCAGCGGTACGGGCTCGGAATCAGTGCTTTTGAGCTCAGTTCCGCCTACTCCCGCCAGGAACCGCTGTCCCGGCTGGGCCGGCCGCTGCTCGCCAGCCTGGTGGATGCGCTCGGCGAGAGCGCCCACCTGGCGGTCCTGCATGGACGCGACGTCCTCTACATTGTCGAGGAACGGGCCAAGAACCGGCCGTCCCTGGTGACAGACGTCGGCGTCCGGCTCCCCAGCCACCTCACCGCCAGCGGCCGCGCGATCCTTGCCGCGCTGCCCAAGTCCCAAGTACGCGCCCTGTACCCGAATGCCGCCGCCTTCTCGGCCCGGCACGAGGTGGAGGGCGCCATCATGAAGTACTCGGCGCTGTCCTCCCACCTGGACCAGGTCCGGCAGCGCGGCTACGCCACGGAACACGGAGAGGTAACTCCAGGTTTCGGCTCCATCGCGGCCGCCGTAACGGATCACCTGGGATGGCCGACGGCGGCAGTCGCCGTGACGTTCCTCGAGGACAAGTTGCCGGTGGAGGAATGGCCGGTCCTGGCCGGCCGGGTGCAAAAAGTTGCCGACGAACTCTCACTCCGGCTCCACGGCCGCCCCGTCAAGTAGCCGCCCCCGCATTTGTGCCATCGCTTGTTGTCCCCAACCAGGGCTTTTGGCAACCAAAAGTGATGGCGCAACGGGAGGGGTGGGAGCGTCTGGAATGCCGGACAGCACCCTTCCAAAACCCCTGTAAAGCCCTCCCGCCAAGGGCTTTAGTTGATACAGAACTTCTTTCACATCACAGACACCAACGAAAAGGAGCCATCATGGCACCCGCCGATTTCACCACCGGTGCCCGCCCGGTCAAAGCTGCCCGCGGCACTGAGCTCACCGCCAAGTCCTGGCAGACCGAAGCCCCGCTGCGGATGCTGATGAACAACCTTGACCCGGAGGTGGCCGAGCGCCCGGACGATCTGGTGGTTTATGGCGGCACCGGCCGGGCCGTCCGGTCCTGGGCCGCATTCGACGCCATCACCCGCACCCTGGAAACCATGGAGAAGGACGAGACCCTCCTGGTCCAGTCCGGCAAGCCCGTAGGTGTCTTCCGCACCAACGAGTGGGCCCCGCGTGTGCTGCTGGCCAACTCCAACCTCGTGGGCGACTGGGCCAACTGGCCCGAATTCCGCCGGCTCGAGGCCGAAGGCCTGATGATGTACGGCCAGATGACCGCCGGGTCCTGGATCTACATCGGCACCCAGGGCATCCTGCAGGGCACCTTCGAAACCTTCGCCGCGATCGCCCGCAAGCTGACCGGCGACGAAAACGGCACCCTCGCCGGCACCCTCACGCTCACCGGCGGCTGCGGCGGCATGGGCGGTGCCCAGCCGCTGGCCGTCACCCTGAACGAGGGCGCCTGCCTGATTGTCGACGTCGACGAGACCCGCCTGCGCCGCCGCGCGGGCAAGCGCTACCTCGATGAAGTGGAAACCGACCTCGACGCCGCCATCGCCAAGGTCCTCAAAGCCAAGGAAGAGCGCCGCGGCTGGTCCGTGGGCTATGTCGGCAACGCCGCCGAGGTCTTTCCGGAAATCCTGCGCCGCCACAAGGCTGGGGAGCTCACGGTGGACATCGTCACCGACCAGACCTCCGCCCACGATCCGCTGTCCTACCTGCCCGAGGGCATCACGGTGGCCGAGTGGCACCGCGAGGCCGAGGCCGATCCCGAGGGCTTCACCAAGAAGGCCCAGGCCTCGATGGCACGCCACGTCCAGGCCATGGTGGAATTCCAGGACGCCGGCGCCGAGGTCTTCGACTACGGCAACTCCATCCGCGACGAAGCACGCAAGGGCGGCTACACCCGGGCGTTCGAGTTCCCTGGCTTCGTTCCGGCCTACATCCGGCCCCTGTTCTGCGAGGGCCTGGGCCCGTTCCGCTGGGTGGCCCTGTCCGGTGACCCGGAAGACATCCGCATCACCGACGAGGCCATCAAGGAGCTGTTCCCCGAGAACAAGCACCTGCACCGCTGGATCGACGCCGCCCAGGAACGCGTCGAGTTCGAAGGCCTGCCGGCACGCATCTGCTGGCTCGGTTATGGCGAGCGCGCCAAGGCCGGCCTGCTGTTCAACCAGCTCGTCAAGGAAGGCAAGGTCAAGGCGCCCATCGTCATCGGCCGCGACCACCTGGACTCCGGCTCCGTCGCCTCCCCGTACCGCGAAACCGAGGCCATGGCGGACGGTTCGGATGCCATCGCCGACTGGCCTATGCTCAACGCCCTGCTTAACACCGCCTCCGGTGCCACGTGGGTCTCCCTGCACCACGGCGGTGGCGTGGGCATCGGCCGGTCCATCCACGCCGGCCAGGTCTCCGTCGCTGACGGCAGCGACCTTGCGGCGCAGAAGCTCGAACGCCTCCTCACCAATGACCCCGGCATGGGCGTCATCCGCCACGCCGACGCCGGCTACGACCGCGCCCTCGACGTCGCCAAAGAACGTGGCGTCCGCATCCCGATGAACGAGAAGTAGGAACCACAAGTGACTCTCACAACCCACGAACCGCTCACCGTCACCCTCGGCTCCAGCGGCGTCACGCCCGAGGACGTTGTCGCCGTCGCACGCCACAACGCCAAGATCACCATTTCCCCGGATGCCCTGGAAACGGTCGCCAAGGTCCGCGCCCACATCGATGACCTCGCCTCCAGCGACGTCCCCGCCTACGGCATCTCCACCGGCTTCGGCGCCCTGGCCAACCGCCACATCCCCAACGAACTGCGCACCCAGCTCCAGAAAAGCCTGATCCGCAGCCACGCCGCCGGCATGGGCCCGGCCGTGGAACGTGAAGTGGTGCGCGGCATCATGTTCCTGCGTGCAAAGACCCTCGCCTCCGGCCGCACCGGCGTCCGCCCGGTGGTCCTGCAGACCATGGTGGACGTCCTCAATGCCGGCATCACGCCCGTGGTCCGCGAGTTCGGGTCACTCGGCTGCTCGGGCGACCTCGCCCCGCTGTCCCACTGCGCCCTGGTCCTGATGGGCGAAGGCGAGGCGGAAGGGCCCGACGGCGTGACGTACGGCGCCGCCGGCCAGCGCACCGTTGCTGAGCTGCTCGGCGAACACGGCATCGAACCCGTCACCCTCGCCGAAAAGGAAGGCCTGGCCCTGGTGAACGGCACCGAGGGCATGCTGGGCATGCTCCTGATGGCCATCGCCGACCTTCGCCAGCTGCTGACGACGGCGGACATCACCGCCGCACTCAGCGTCGAAGCGCTGCTGGGCACGGACCAGGTGTTCCTGCCCGAGCTCCATGCCGCCCTCCGTCCACACCCGGGACAGGCGGCCAGCGCGGACAACATGCTGCGCGTGCTGTCGGATTCGCCGATCGTGGCCTCCCACAAGGTAGGGGACTCGCGGGTGCAGGACGCCTATTCGCTACGCTGTGCCCCGCAGGTGGCCGGCGCCGTCCGCGACACCGTGGACCACGCGGCACTGGTGGCATCGCGCGAACTGGCTGCGGCCATCGACAACCCGGTGGTCCTGCCGGACGGCCGGGTGAGCTCGAACGGCAACTTCCATGGTGCCCCCGTGGCGTATGTCCTGGATTTCCTGGCCATCGCCGTCGCCGACCTGAGCTCGATTGCCGAGCGGCGGACGGACCGGATGCTGGATCCGGCCCGCTCCCACGGCCTTCCCGCCTTCCTTGCTGCTGACCCGGGAGTGGATTCGGGACTGATGATTGCCCAGTACACCCAGGCAGGGCTGGTGTCCGACAACAAGCGGCTGGCAGTCCCGGCATCCGTGGATTCCATCCCGAGTTCGGCCATGCAGGAAGACCACGTTTCCATGGGCTGGCACGCGGCACGCAAGCTGCGCAAGGCAGTGGAGAACCTCCGCCGGGTCCTGGCCATAGAGCTGGTGACCTCTGCCCGGGCCTTGGATATCCGCACGCAGCTTTCGGGCGGCGTACTGACTCCGGGGCCGGCGGGCGCCGCCGTCGTCGCGGCGCTGCGCGAAAAGGTGGACGGGCCGGGGACCGACCGGTTCCTTTCGCCCGAATTGGAGACGGCTGACCAGCTCGTCGCCGCAGGTGAGGTGCGCAGGGCGGCCGAATCCGCCGTCGGCGTCCTCGCCTAGGAGAGAAGAATCTTCGGATAGAAGCGCAATCCGTCCGCCTGGTGAAATTTCCGCCGACACGGTCATCGGGCGGACGGGGAGTGTAGTAGAACTTAAGGTGTAGCAAAAGTCACATCAACGAAGCTGTGGCGCACGAACATATACAAAGGGGTAGAAGTTCACATGAAAGCACGTGGGGCAGTCCTATCGAGGCGCAATGCCCATTCCGCCGCTGTTTCCGACTGGAGGAGCCTCCGGGCCGGGGAACGCGTCGAAATCATCAAGCAGGCGCATGTGGTAGCCACCGGGGAGGTGGAAGAAGTGTCGCAGAGCGGAAACGTTCTGTGGCTCGTGCCGGCTGGTCCGACTGAGAAGCAGCTCTTTTTGAAGTCCGACGGCGTGCAGGTACGCCGCGGCTGACGCATTTCCAGGACAAACACGAGTCCCCGCGCTGCCTGATGCAGTGCGGGGACTCTTGTTTGGTCGCCGGCCAGGCGTCCGCCGGACAAATTCAGGCGTCGATGACTGCCCTATGTAACACCGTTCGTCCGGGCCGCAACGCGTGGTCTTGCCGCTGCCGGCCCAGTCACAATCGGCGCAGTGGCGAAGGTCCTCCTGCGTCGGACACCATGGTGGTACGCCATCATCAACCGGATTAGGCCGGATGCGAAGAGAAGGAAATCCTGTATGAAAATCATGCGCCTCGGGGACATCGGCAAGGAACAGCCCGCCGTTCTGGCACGGTCCGCCGCCGGAGATGAAGAGTACTTCAGCCTGCTGCCCCTGACCGGGGACGTTGACGGCGCCTTCCTCGCCGGGGGAGGGCTGGCTAAGGTACGCGAAGCCCTCGAAGCCGGCACGTTGCCGGTCCTTGAAGGCGCTGCAGGCCTCCGCATCGGTGCTCCGGTAGTCCGCCCGGGAGCAGTGGTTGGTATTGGCATGAACTACGCCGCGCACGCGGCCGAGTCCGGTTCGGCGCCGCCGGAGATTCCCGTGGTGTTCCTCAAGCCGACGAATACCGTGACCGGCCCCTATGACCCCGCCCCGGTTCCGCCGCACTCCCACAAATACGACTGGGAGGTGGAGCTGGGCATCGTGATCGGGGCGGAGGCCAGCTACCTGCCGTCCATGGAGGCGGCCCAGGACTGCATCGCCGGCTACGTCACCGCCGACGACTTCTCCGAGCGTGAGTACCAGATTCCCGGTGCGGCCGGTCAATGGACCAAGGGCAAGTCCTTGCCCGGCTCCACGCCGCTCGGTCCATGGCTTGTTCCAGCCGGGGAGATCGACGGCGGCAACCTGCGCCTGCGCAGCTGGGTGAACGGCGAAGCCCGGCAGGACTTGTCCACTGCCGGGCTGATTTTCGACGCTGCCACCCTGGTGCACCACTGCAGCCAGTACATGCGGCTGGAGCCCGGTGATGTGATCATCACCGGGACTCCAGAAGGTGTTGCACTGAGCGGCCGCTTCCCATACCTGCGGCCGGGCGACGTGGTGGAGGTTGAAGTTGAGGGCCTGGGGCGCCAGCGCCAGGAACTTTACCGCGCACGTCCGGCAAGCGCGGCGCCCGCGAAGCCGGCGCCGCAGGTACAGCTTCAGTCCAGCTAGGCCTTCACTGCCAGGACCGGGCAGTCGGCTTCGAGCAGGATCCGCTGGGACACGCTGCCCATGATCAACTTGCCCACCGGTGTCCGGCGCCGCAGCCCGATCACAATCAATTCGGCATTGTTCTCCTCCGCGGCATCCAGGACCTCGGCGGCGGCATCGTGGCCACGGACCGGCTGCTTGATCACGTGGTCGATGCCCTGGGTGGCCAGCCGGTCCTCAATGCTCTGGATCTCCGGCTCCTGGGCGTAGCGGTTGTCCACCAGGGCATCGCCCTTGGAGGAGTTGATAACCAGCAGCTGTGTGTTGTTCTTGCGGGCTTCGGTAATGGCCTGCGTCAGGGCTGCTTCACCCTCGGGGGTCGGGACGTATCCCACCACGATGGTCATGGCTGGTTCTCTTTTCTGTAGGTCTTGTTGCGTACGGGGCATGGTCCGGAGAGGGTGTCCGGGACCGGTCAGCCAACGTCCGTCGGTTCGGGAGCGCCGGAATTGGCAGGAAGCAGCGGCTTGCGCGCCGGACCGTTCCGCTTGACCAGCTTGAAGACCAGCGGCCACAGCAGGATGAGTCCCACGAGGATGTAGACAACGACGGCGATCGGCTCGCTGAAGAGGCCGGCGGGGTCACCGGCGCTGAGCTGCAGCGTCTTCCGGAGCTGGCCTTCAATGCGCGGGCCAAGGATCACGCCCAGGATGAGCGGCAGCACGGGCAGGCCGAAGCGCCGCATCATGAACCCGAGGACGCCGAGCACCAGCAGGATCACCAGATCGAACGCCTGCAGGTTCACCGAGTAGGCGCCCAGCGTGGCGAAGAAGAGGATGCCCGCGTACAGGTACGGCCGGGGGAGCTGCAGGAGTTTCGCCCACATCGGTGCCAGCGGCAGGTTGATCAGCAGGAGCAGCAGGTTCCCGATGAACAGGCTCGCGATCAGGGCCCACACGAGGGGACCCTGGCTGCTGAAGAGCTGCGGGCCCGGCTGGATGCCGTAGGACGTAAAGGCGGCGAGCATCACCGCGGCGGTGGCGTTGGTGGGAAGGCCCAGCGCCAGCATGGGGGTCAGGGTGCCGGCGGCGGCAGCATTGTTGGCAGCCTCGGGGCCGGCAACACCTTCAATGGCACCCTTGCCGAACTCTTCGGGGTGTTTGCTGAGGCGCTTCTCCGTGACATAGGACAGGAACGTGGGGATCTCGGCGCCACCGGCCGGCAGCGCGCCGAAGGGGAAGCCGAAGGCGGTGCCGCGCAGCCACGGCTTCCAGGAGCGCTTCCAGTCGGACTTGCCCATCCAGGGCTGCCCCACCGGAATGGCATGCAGCGGCGTGCGGCGCAGGTGGGCTGCAACCCAGAGGGCTTCGCCCACGGCGAAGATGGCCACTGCCACTACAACGATGTCCAGCCCGTCCGCGAGCAGCGGCTGGCCGAACGTCAGGCGGCGCTGGCCGGTGACGGAGTCGATGCCCACCAGGCCGATGGCGAGGCCGAGTGCCAGCGAGGCGAAGCCGCGGAGCCGGGACGAGCCCAGGACGGCGGTGACGGCCAGCAGGGCCAGGACCATGATGGCGAAGTAGCTGGGGGCTCCGAGGCTGACGGCGAACTGGACCACGATCGGTGCGCAGACGGCAAGGAGGGCGGTGCCGATGGTGCCGGCAACGAACGAGCCGATGGCCGCCGTCGCAAGCGCCTGGGCCGCCCGGCCGGCCTTGGCCATTTTGTTGCCCTCGATCGCCGTCACCACCGAGGACGATTCACCTGGTGTGTTCAGCAGGATGGAGGTGGTGGATCCGCCGTACATGCCGCCGTAGTAGATGCCGGCGAACATGATGAAGGCGCTGGTGGGTTCCAGGGCGTAGGTGACCGGAAGCAGCAGGGCCACGGTCATGGCCGGGCCGAGGCCCGGAAGGACGCCGACGGCGGTGCCCAGGAGCACGCCGATCACGGCGTACAGGAGATTCATGGGGGTCAGGGCGGTGGCGAAGCCGTCCATCAGTGAGGACCAGACGTCCATTTAGAGGATTCCTTCCAGGAGTCCGGCGGGCAGTGCGATGCCGAGGCCGAGGTAGAAGCCGTAGAAGGTCAGCAGCGACATGGCAATGGAGATGAGCCCGTCGCGGATGTAGTGGCGGCTGCCGAGGGCCAGCACGCAGCCCCAGAAAAGGACGGTGCCGGAGATGACCCATCCGGCCCAGTCGATGAGCAGGATGTTCAGGATGAATGCGCCGGCCAGGGGCAGGACGGTCTTCCAGTCGGCGGGGTGGGTGAGGTCCACATCTTCGCCGCCTTCAGCTTCGCCCTGGCCGCCGCGGAAGACGTTGATGGCAAGCAGGACGGCGCAGACCACCAGCAGGCCGGCCACGATGTAGGGAACGGTTTTGGGGCCGACGGGATCGGATTGGGAGTACGGGGTTACCAGGCGGTTGGCGTCCACGAAAACCACGACGCCGGCCGCGCCGAGCAGGAGTGCAACTCCCAGCTCGGCGCGTCCTTTGAGGCCTGTTGTCAGGGAGCTCACGCCAACCCAAGCTTGGTGAGCACGTCCGCCACCCGCTTGTCCTGGTCGGAGAGGAAGGACTTGAACTCATCGCCGGTGATGAAGGCATCGGTCCAGCCGCGCGTCTTCAACGTTTCCTTCCAGCCCGCGGTACCGTGCATCTTCTCCAGGGCGCCGATCAGCTTGGTCTTGTCCGCATCGCTGATGCCCGGAGGGGCCACCATGCCGCGCCAGTTGGTGAACACCAGGTCGATGTTGGATTCCTTCAGCGTGGGTGCGTCCACTCCCTCGATCCGCTTTTCGCCACTCGTGGCCAGGACGCGTACTTCGCCGGACTTGATCTGTTGCAGGAGCTCGCCGGGGCCGGAGGCGGCAAAACCGAGCTTGTTGCCGAGGATCGCGGGAAGCAGGTCACCGCCGCCGTCGTAGGCCACGTAGTTGACCTTGGTGGCGTCGATGCCTACGGCACCGGCCAGCTGCATGGGCAGGAGGTGGTCGGGGCCGCCGGGGGAGGAGCCGCCGCCGACGGAGATGGAACCGGGGTCGGCCTTCCAGGCCTTCACGAGCTCGTCAATGGTCTTGTACGGGGAATCCTTGCTGACCATGATGGCGCCGGGTTCCTCGATGAGACGGGCCAGCGGCGTGGTTTCGGTGAGCTTCGATTCGGACTTGTTGGTGTAGCTCGCGCCCACCACGCCCAGGCCCATCAGCATGGCCAGATCCCCGTTGCCCTTTTCGTTCACCACGCGGGCCAGGCCCACGGTGCCGCCGGCGCCGGCGAGGTTGAAGACTTCGGTGTTGGTGGAGATCTTCTCGTCGTCGAGAACCTTCGCTGCTGCCCGGGCGGTGGTGTCATAGCCGCCGCCCGGGGTATTCGGGACCATGATCTGCAGGCCGGTGATGGGTCCGGCGGCAGCGCCGGAGCTTTCCGTACCGGTGGAGCTCTTTCCGGTGGCACCGCAGCCGGTGGCCATCAGGGCGATGCCGGCGGCGACGGCGGCAATACGCAATGCGCGGATCTGGCGCATGGTGTTCCTCTTCTCATGAAAAATGATCAGCAAGACTGACTTGGTGATTCGATGCTAGGTTCCGCGGTGACGCCGGTCACTCTTATGTACGCAGAGAAAGTTAAGTTCATTGCGTTCACGTTTCACGGAACGAACCGCGGCTGCCGCGTCTGGGCTTGAAAAGGCCGCAAACCCTGCCACTGGCGCTGCCTGCGGTATAGTTCCCGTACCTCCGCAGGGGCCGACAACGCGGGAACCTGGCCGGAGATACCCGCTGTACCATCCAAAGGACCAACCACAGTGACTCGACGAAGAGGGATGTCCCTCGCGGGGCAATACCTCGTGCTGCAGTTGCTGATCGTGTTGGCGGTCCTGGTGGCGGTGGTGGCCATCTCCCTGGCCCAGTCCGCCGCAACGTTTGAACGGGTGGAGGGCCGGCGCGCGCTCTCTGCCGCCGAAGCCCTGGGCAACAACCCGGCGGTCCGTGAACTGCTTCCAACGGCCGAGCCCCGCAACGGAGCGGCACTCCCTGCCGTGGCTGAGGCCGTGCGGACGCTGTCCGGATCGTCCCAGGTGGCGTTGGCGAAACAGGACCGAACCGTGGTTGCCTCCTCGGACCCCAGTTTGCTGGGCGAGAAGCTGGACATTGGGCCGAGCCGGGTCATGGAGGGCCGCGCCTGGACCGGTGTGGTGGCCGAAAGCAATGCAGCGGTCCTGTCCGCGCACGTCCCGGTGCTGAATGATGCCGGACAGATGATCGGCATCGCCTCCATCAGCCGGAACTACCCCACCACGCTGGAGCGGCTGGGGGATGCCGTTCCCAACCTTCTCACCTACCTCGGCGTTGCCAGCGTCCTGGGGGTGGCCGGTTCGCTGCTGCTGTCCCGGCGCGTCAAACGCCAGACCCTGGGTATGGAACCGAGTGAGATTACCGGTTTGGTGGAAAACCGGGAAGCCATGCTGCACGGGCTCAAGGAAGGCGTGGTGGCGCTCGATCCGAACGAACGGATCACTGTGGCCAACGACAGCGCCCGCGAACTGCTGGGCCTGCCGGCAGACTGCGTGGGCAAGAAGGTTTCATCGCTCCCCGTGGATTCGGCTTTGAAGACGGTCCTCACGCGCAACCAGCCGGACCCCGACCAGCTGGTGCTCGTGGGGGAGCGGCTGGTGGTCCTGAACCGCGTTCCCATCCGGTCCCGCGGCCGCGAAATAGGCTCGGTGACCACGTTGCGCGACCGCACCGAGATGTCCTCGCTTGAGCGTGAGCTGGGCGCAACCCGCACCGCCACGGATACGCTCCGCGCGCAGGCCCACGAGTTCGCCAACCAGCTCCACGTGATCTCGGGCCTGATCCAGATCGGTGAATATGATTCGGTGGTGCAGTTCGTTAATGGCGCCACAGTGGACCGGACCCGGCTCAACGATGAAGTCACCAGCCGCATCCACGATCCCGCCCTCGCCGCTCTGCTCATTGCCAAATCCAGCCTCGCCACCGAGCGTGGGGTGGCCCTGCAGCTGGATCCCGAATCTGCCCTGCGTCCGGTCAGCGACGAGTTGTCGCGCGACCTCACCACGGTGGTGGGGAACCTCGTGGACAATGCGTTCGACGCCGTGACAGGACGTCCGGACGCCGCTGTCCGGGTGCTGGTGGAGGAGGGCCGGGACCCCTTCACCGCAGCCGGCCACGTGACCGTCACTGTGCGGGATAACGGTCCGGGTGTCCCGGACCAGGCGGTGGAGGAGATTTTCCGCCAGGGGTTTACCACCAAAGATGCCGGGCCCGCGGACGGGCGCGGCTTCGGCCTGGCCCTGTCCCGCGTGGTTTGCCGGAGGTCCGGGGGTGATCTCACTGTGGCCAACCACAATGGAGCGGTGTTCACCGCCCGGTTCATCAGAGGTACAACCCAGCCCAAGGGAGGTGCAACAAAGCCATGATCAAGGTGCTGATCGTTGACGACGACTTTATGGTGGCCAAGGTGCACGCAGGCTTCATCCAGCGGACACCCGGGTTCGCGGTGGTGGGCGTGGCGCATACCGGCGCCCAGGCCGTGGTGGAAACCGGCCGGCTGCAGCCGGACCTTGTGCTGCTGGACATCCACCTTCCGGACATCAACGGCCTGGACCTTATGCATCAGCTGCGCGATGTTGCCCCGGAACTGGACGTGCTGGTCATCAGTGCCGCCCGTGAGGTCGAAACAGTACGCAAGGCGCTGCGGGGCGGGATTGTGCACTACCTGATCAAGCCGTTCTCCCAGTCGGACCTGCAGGAACGGCTGGAGCATTACCGCAGCGCCTACCAGGGCCTGGACTCCGCCAAGGATGTGGCCGAGCAGTCGGACGTCAACCGGGTGTTTGGCCTTGACCGGACGGAGCGGCCGCTGCCCAAGGGCTGCAGCATCGAGACGCTGAAGCTGGTGGAGGCCGCCCTGAACGCGGCGGCAGGTGACCTGTCCGCGGCCGAGGTGGCCGAGCAGGTGGGGACGTCCCGGGTCAGTGCCCGCCGCTACCTCGAATACCTGTATGACGAAGGAACGCTGGACGTCCGGCTCAAGTACGGGGTGGGGCGCCCGGAGCGGCGCTACGTCCTCAAAGGCCAGTAGCCGCCGGTCAGCGCAGCAGGGTGTCGATCAGCCGCGCGGCAACTTTCGCGGTCCGGCCGTCGATATCGAATTCCGGGTTCAGCTCCGCGACGTCAAGATGCAGCAGCTTCCGTGACCGCGCCACCTGGCGGCACACAGCACTGATCACCGGAAGCGGCACCCCGAAAGCGGCGGGGGCACTGACACCGGGTGCCACCGCTGCGGGCAGCACGTCAAGGTCGATGGTCAGGTAGAGGACGTCGATGTCCGCGAGGAACCCTGCCACGAATTCCTGCACCCGGTCCGCTCCGCAGTCCTCATCCAGCAGGTACCGCACGCCCAGTTTCCGTGCCGTCTCGAAGAGGGTGCGGGTGTTGTTGGGTTCGGAGATTCCGACGACGGCGTAACGGAAGTCCCGCCCGGCGGCTGCTTCCGCGCGGGCCATCTGAAGGAAGGGTGTGCCGGAACTGGGGACGGGCTCGTCACGCAGGTCGAAGTGGGCGTCCAGGTTCAGCACGCCCAGCCTCAGGCCGCCCTGGACGGCGGCGGATGCGGCAACACCCGAATAGCTCGCATAGGCGGTTTCGTGGCCGCCGCCCAGCACCACGGTGAGCTGCCCGGCGTCGAGCATGTCCCTCACGGCGCGGCCGGCGCGGTCCTGTCCTGCCTCCAATTCCGAGCCGGAGACCACCACATCACCGGCGTCCGCCACGGGTCGCTCCAGGTGGTAAGCCAACGGGCCCAGGGCGGCGCGAAGGGCAGCGGGAGCGTTGGCTGCACCAACGCGGCCCTTGTTCCGGCGCACCCCCTCGTCGCTGCAAAAGCCGAGCAGCGCTGCAGGCTTTGTTCCGGGGCCGGCCGACGGTCCGGCGTCGTACGCTTTTACCGCCTGCCACCAGCGGAGGTGCCCTGCACCGTCGCCATCAAACCTGCCGGTCCAGGGCTGGGGCGGGACGTCGACGGCAGGGGTTGAGGAAGGCATGGTTCAAGCTCACCGCATGCCGGGGACGAAAACCAGCAACGGGGCCGTGATGGTGTCTGGAATTCAAGAAGCTGCCGGCGGAAACCGGAGAGGCTAAGGTGGAGCAATCCCTTCCGGGACCATGCCATCTTGCCGCGCCACGAGGGCGCCATCGACCCAGGCCGGAGAACATCACCGTGTTTGAAGCCCCCAACATCCTGTTTGCCGCTGCCGGACTTGCCGTGTTCACCGCCGCTGTGCTCCCCAAACTGCTGCGCGACATGCCCTTCTCCATGCCGATGGTTTTCCTCGGGGCGGGCATGGGCGCGTTTGCCCTGATTCCCACCCTTCCGGACCCGGACCCCGTAGCGCACGGCGACTTTGTCCTTCACCTCTCGGAAATTTGCGTGATCATTTCGCTGATGGGCGCCGGGCTGGCGCTGGACCGGCCCGTGGGGCGGCGGCAGTGGTCAACTACCTGGCGCCTGCTGGGGATCGCCATGCCGTTGTGCATCATCGGACTGACCCTGCTGGGGATGTGGTTGCTGGGGCTGGGCCTCGGCGCCGCCCTGCTGGTGGCGTCCAGCCTGGCGCCCACGGACCCCGTCCTTGCCTCCGAGGTGCAGGTGGGCGAGCCCGCGGACGAAGACGGCGGCACCAACAAGGAGGACGAGGTCCGTTTTGGCCTCACCTCCGAAGCCGGCCTCAACGACGGACTGGCCTTCCCCTTCGTCTACCTTGCCATCGCCATCAGCATCGCCGGCTCAGCTCCATCTGACTGGTTCGCGGAATGGTTCGGCGTGGATGTGCTGTGGCGGCTTGCCCTCGGCCTGCTGGTGGGCTTCCTGACCGGCAAGGTCCTGGCCAGGCTCTTCTTCTCCGCCCGCGCCGACAGCCTGCGGCTGTCCAACCACTCCGAGGGCTTCGTGGCGCTCGCCGCCACTTTCCTGGCCTACGGCGTCACCGAGATGGTGGAGGGCTACGGGTTCATTGCCGTGTTTGTCTGCGCCGTGACCATCCGCGCCGCAGAACGCACACATGGGTACCACCGGGTGCTGCACTCCTATGTGGAACAGCTCGAACGGCTCCTCACCGTGGTGATCCTGGTCCTGTTGGGCGGCGCAATCGCCCGCGGGCTGCTGGCGGGAATCGGCTGGGCCGAGGTGCTGGTGGCGCTCGCATTCCTGCTGGTGGTGCGGCCCCTGGCGGGCTGGCTCGGGCTGCTGGGCGGCAAGACCGGCCCGCGGGAACGGATTGCCCTCTCGTTCTTCGGAATCCGCGGAATCGGCTCCCTGTACTACCTCTCCTATGCCCTGGGCAAGGGCCGCTTTGCAGACCAGGCGGAGTGGCTGTGGGCTTTTGTGGGCCTGGTGGTGGCGCTCTCAATCGTGATCCATGGCGCCACCACCTCACCGCTGATGAACCGGCTGGACAGGCTGCGCGTTGTCAGGGCCAGGGCGGTCTCCGGAGATGAGGGGCTGGCCCCCAACACCCCTGTGTAGGCGGTTGCTACATTCCGACGGCGGCCTCGATGGGACCAATCGCGAAGAACAGCAGGAACGCCCCGGCCACCGCCCACATCAGGGGGTGGATGTCCTTGACCCGGCCCTGGACGGTGCGGATCAGGACGTAGGCGATGAAGCCGGCACCGAGGCCGTTGGCGATCGAGTAGGTGAACGGCATCAGCGAGAAGGTGAGGAAGGCAGGGATGGCGATGCCCCAGTCCTGCCAGTCGATCTTGCCCACCTGGGAGACCATCATGAAGCCCACCACCACCAGGGCCGGAGCCACGGCTTCGAAGGGCACCAGGTTGATGAGCGGGGTGAAGAACATGGCCACGAGGAACAAAAGGCCCGTGACGATCGAGGCGATGCCCGTCCGGGCGCCTTCACCGATTCCGGCGCCCGCCTCGACGTAGATCTGGTTGGAGGACACCGACGCGCCGCCGCCGGCGATGGCGCCGAGGGCGTCCACCTGCAGGACGCGGTCGACGTCGGGAATGTTGCCGTGCTCGTCCACCGTGCCGGCTTCATTGGCCAGGCCCACCATGGTGCCCATGGCGTCGAAGAAGATGCTGAGCAGAATCACAAAGGCCAGCAGGGTGGCAGCCACAAAGCCGAGGTGCTGGAAGGCGCCGAATGGGTTGGCCTTGCCGATCAGGGACAGGTCCGGGGCTGCCCATTCGCTGAAGGCGGGGGCCACCAGGGACCAGCCCTGGGGGTTGAAGGGCTTGCCCGGCTGCACGCTGGGGCCGATGTGCAGCGTCATCTCCACGACCACCGCGATGACGGTGGAGCTGATGATGCCGATCAGGATTGCTCCCTTGACCTTCCGGACCACCAGCGCGATGGTCAGGACCAGGCCAAACACGAACACGGCGGTGGGCCAGCCAAGGAGCTTGCCCTCGAAGCCGAGGCCAACCGGAACCGTGGTCCCGGCCACGTCCGGGATGCGCCGGACGAAGCCGGCGTTGACCAGTCCGATCAGGGCAATGAACAAACCGATGCCCACCACGATCGCCGTCTTCAGGCCCTCCGGAACAGCTTTGAACACCGCGGTGCGGAACCCGGTGAGGACCAGGATCAGCATGGTGACGCCGGACATCACTACCAGGCCCATCATGTCCGGCCACGTCAGGCCAGGATTGGTGGCAACGGTGACTGCAACAAAGGCGTTGACACCCAGCCCGGTGGCCAGTGCGAAGGGGTGCTTGGCCCAGGCTCCCATGAGGATGGTGAGGATGCCGGCAACAAAAGCGGTGACGGCGGCAACGGCGGGAAATCCGAGAGTGGTGCCGCTTGAGTCCGGGCCGGAGAGGATCAGGGGGTTCAACACCACGATGTAGCTCATGGCGAAGAACGTGGCGAAGCCTCCGCGGATCTCGCGCGAGAGGTTGGAACCGCGCTCGGTGATCATGAAATACCGGTCCAGGGCAGAGCCTTGCTTAAGCATTAGTCCTCCGGGGAAGTCTGTGGGGATACCTGAATCCTATGGTGACTTTGGCGGAGAGCCCGCCAATTTCGCCTAGTCTGTTAGGAAGCCAACACCAAGGGAGCAGTCCAAGCATGGGTTCCATCCGCCGCCAGTTACTGGGCTTTGTGCTCGGGTCCTTCGTTTGCGCCGCCGCCTTCCTGGGCCTGGCCGGTCCGGCCGCCGCGCACGACGCCGCCGAATCCAGCAGCCCCGCCCAGGGTGCCTCGGTGGCGGTAGTGCCGGAGCAGGTGTCTGTGACCTTCAGTAACAACCCGCTCGGGATCGGCTCATCCTTCTCCGTCAAGGACGCCTCGGGCGTGGAGTGGGCCGACGGGGCCGTGGAAATTGTGGACAACGAAGCCCGCCAGAAACTCAAGGCCGGGGCTCCTGCCGGGCAGTACACGGTCGCGTGGCGGGTGGTCAGCTCTGATTCGCACCCCATCGAAGGGACCTTCAGCTTCACGGCCGCTGCGGCGGCCGGCGGGGCTGCTCCGGCAGCCACAACGACGGCGGCGGCAACTGTTCCTGCCATCGGAACCGCCCAGCCGGGAAAGACAGCGGCGCCGGAGCCCACAGGCTCGGGCGAGCCGTTCCAATGGAGCATCGTGATTTTCGCCGCTGCCGCGGTGGGGTTGCTTGCCACCCTCGCCATCCTGGCCCGCCGCAGGCTCACGGCAGGCAGTGATGACGAGCGCTGAGCGCTAACAGGGCAGGATCGCCAGGCTGCCGGTGAATGCGGCGCCAACACTGTCCGGGTTGACCTTGGCGGAAATGGCGTGGCCCACCGTTTTGGCCTGGCGCAGCACCTCCTTGGGTGAAGGGGTGATCAGTTCGCCCACTCCCACCAGGTAGATGCCGATGGCACGCATGGCAGCGACGACGTTGCGGCCCACAGTGATGCCGAAGTCGTTGATCATCCGCCGCAGCTGGCTGTGGGCGCAGCGCGTCAGCACGATGTGGTCAGCGATCAGGACGCCGGTGGGCGTGTGCACCTCCCACTGCGGAACGGCTGTGCCCCCCGGAAGGCCCTCCACCATGGTCAATTGGACAGCCCTGGTGGTGTTCCGGACATCCACGTCGTGGCTGGCTGCATAGTTGCGAAGGTGGCGCAGGATTTCGTTCCGTTCACGAAGGGTGACGGGGTCCGCCGCGTCGCAGCGCTGCAGGGAGGCGGTGTTGGCCGGCTGCGCGGCACCCAGGAGGTCCAGCCCGTCCACCACGATGGAGTCAACTCCGCGGCGGCACAGTTCGGCTGCCACAGCCAGGCCGGACAGCCCGGTGCCAATGATCACAGTGGTGGTCTGCTCGGTCCCGGCATTCCCAGGCATGCTTGACACTACAGTTTCCCTCCTTCGAAGATTCGGCAGGTGCAGGCGTCGTCGCCCGCGCGCGTCCCGTTACCCCCAAAGTCCGGCCGCAGTGCATGGCCGGGCAGCGCTCACTTGCATGTGCAGCTGGCGTCCCGGACCAACAATGTCCTGAAGACTACAGAACAATTCCGGTGCTGGATAGCCCAATCCGGAAACATTCACCTGCGGGTGAACACGCTTTCCGTCACACCCCCGAAAGGGCGGGGTTTGGCTGCCGAAATGGGCGGACCGGCCCCGTCGAAAGCGTGCGGCCCCTGGCGCCGGAAGCCTGTGGATAACCTCCCCTGTCCGGCCCTGAACAGGCTTGCTAAGGGACGGTGGACGGAGAATAGTGAGAACTGGAAGCAGGCCCTTCCTTCGCAGCGGCTGCCGCTGAACGGGTGCACGGGGAAGGGTGCGGTTTCTGGCAGAATAGCCGCAACATACGGCAGTATCGCGAGGAGGCGGCCCCATGGGCGCACAAGAGTTGCATCCGGACCCGGCGCGGGACAATGGTGGTGCTCCTGCCGCTCCCGACGGGATTGTTGTTGGCGTGGACGGCTCGGAACATGGCCAGTGCGCCCTGGTCTGGGCAGCCCGCGAAGCGCAGCGCCGCCGCCGCCCCCTGCATATCGTGACCGCGTATTCCGTGCCCATCTTCGCCGCCTCCGGCCTGGACGGTGGATACGCCACTGTGGATGATTCCGTGATCCGCGAGGGCGCGGAAGCCGTGGTCAAGCAGGCGGTGGAGAAGGTTTCCAGGTATGACATCGACGTGAGCGCCTCTGTGGAGAACGGGGATGCCTCGGGTGTGTTGCTGGAGATGTCCCGAACCGCGGAGCTTCTGGTCTTCGGAACCAGGGGCAGGGGCGGATTTGTGGGCAGGCTCCTGGGTTCAGTCAGCAGCGCGCTGCCGGCCCACGCAAAATGCCCCACCGTTACGGTGCCCCTGGTGTGTTCTGACCGCCTGGGTGAAACGACCGAGGACAAACGGATCAGGGCCGAACAGGCCAAAGCCGGGCACCGGCGCGTGGACAACGTGGTGGTGGTCGGCGTTGACGGCTCGGAGCAGGCCCGGGTTGCGGTCCTTGAAGCCGCGGACCAGGCCGAGCGGCTGGGCGCGTCGCTCCGCGTGGTGTGCGCTGTTCCCCAGTACAGCGGTTCACTGGCCTGGGTACCCGCCCCCATGGACCGGAAGGCGCTCTTCGCAGACATCCAGGTGACCCTGGACGCCGGCATGGCCTGGCTGAGGAGCCACTACCCCGGCCTTGCCGCGGAATGCGAACTGCTGGACGGTTCCCCCGTGGATGTGCTGGTGGACGCCAGCCGGCACGTGGAGTTGGTGGTGGTGGGCACGCGCGGCCGCGGCGGCTTCACGGGCATGCTGCTGGGGTCCACTTCGGACGGCGTCCTCCACCATGCGAAGGGACCGGTGATGGTGGTTCCGGACCGTGAGGACCCGCGGCTGGCCGACAGGGCACGTTTCGGGCCCATCCTCGGCGCAGCCTGATCCGGCCCGGCCGCTTCGACAGCGCCACACCATGGCTGCCTACAATCCAGCAGATCCCGGGCAGGAACCGCGCCGGCCCGGTGGGGAAAGCGACCACGCCCTGGTGGTCCGCCTCAGCCACCTCGACGGCAGCATGCTTCCGCTGGTGGGCGGCAAGGCGGCCAATCTTGGCGAACTGATATCGGCAGGGCTGCCCGTGCCGGACGGCTTTTGCCTGACCACTGAGGCGTACAAGGAGGCCACTGTCACTGTCCGTGACGGTGGCCTCCGCCAACTCGGTGACCTTCAAAAGGCGCTGCAGGGAACCACCAACCAGGCCGCCGAACTTGCCGCGCTCGCCGGCACTGTGCGCGAAGCGATCATTGGCCTGCAGGTGCCGCCGCACATTGCCGCAGCCGTAGAGCAGGCCTATTCCGCGCTGGGACATGAAACTCCGGTGGCTGTACGCTCCTCCGCCACGGCCGAAGATCTTCCGTTCGCCAGCTTCGCCGGCCAGCAGGACACCTACCTGAATATCATCGGACCTGAGGCACTCCTGGTGGCCGTGCGGAACTGCTGGGCGTCTCTTTGGACTGACCGTGCAGTGGCCTACCGTGCCGCACTGGGCATCGCGCCCCACGAAGTAGCCCTCGCCGTCGTGATCCAGCGGATGGTTGACGCCGCGGCAGCCGGCGTGATGTTCACCGCCAACCCCCTGACGGGCAGGCGGCGGGAAGCCGTTATCGATGCCGCCCCCGGGCTTGGCGAAGCCGTGGTCTCCGGGGCGGTCAATCCGGACCACTTCGTAGTGGACACGGCTGCACACCGGGTGCTGGAGCGGAAGCTTGGCGATAAGCGCGTTGCCGTCCGGCCCAGGCCAGGCGGTGGAACGGAAACCCACAACGTCCAGGACGGGGCGGACGGTTCGAGCCTGACCGATGGGCAGGCGCTGGAACTTGCCGCGCTGGGCCTGCAGGCCGAGCGGCACTTCGGAGCGCCACAGGACACGGAGTGGGCCATCGATACCGGCGGTGCGCTCTGGCTGACGCAGTCCCGGCCCATCACCACCTTGTATCCCTTACCCGAAAGCCGTTCCGCCGCTGATGGGGGCGCCCGGATATACCTTTGCTTCAGCCTCGCCCAGGGACTGACCCGCCCGCTCACCCCCATGGGGCTGGCATCACTGCGGCTCATTGGCTCCTCTGTTGCGCGGGCAGCAGGGTTCGACGTCCCCGACCCGCGCCGCGGTCCGGCACCCTACGCGGAGGCGGCCCAGCGCATGTACGTCGACGTCACGACGCCCGTCCGGAGCACCGTGGGCCGCCGCATCCTGCCGCGCGTGTTCGACGTCATGGAGGCCCGGTCCGCCACCGTGCTGCGCCAGGTTTTTTCCGACCCCCGATTTTCGGTGACCCGGAAGACCCCGTTCGGACTCCTGCGCCATGTCCTGCCCGCTGCGGTGCGTGCCCGGGCCCCGGAAACCTTGCTCCGCGGGCTGCTGACACCCACGGCGGCGCTCCGCCGCCTCGACCGGTTCAGCCGGCAGTTCGCCGACGAGCTGGAGCTGGATTCAGGAGCCGGCCCCGTGGAACGGCTGGATCACGCAGAGCGGCTCCTGGGAAGCCGGCTTTTTTCGATCGTTCCGGCCATCCTGCCGCTGCCCGCGCTGGGATTCGCCATGCTGTGGGTTGCGGGCAAGCTGCTGGGCGGGCCTGGCCGCGGGGAAGACCTGCAGAAGGTGCTCCGGGGCCTGCCGCAGAATGTGACCACCGAGATGGACCTTGACCTGTGGCGCCTCGCTGCAGCCATGAAGGTTGAACGCGAAGCACGGGAGGCCCTGGAGACACGGGAGCCATCCCGGCTTGCCGCGGATTTCCGCGACGGCACCCTGCCTCCCGTGCTGAATGCAGGCGTGGAGCGGTTCCTGGAACGCTACGGCCACCGCGCGGTGGCGGAGATCGACGTGGGGATGCCGCGCTGGTCCGATGATCCCACGTACATCCTGGGCGTCCTGGCCAACTACCTCCGCCTGGACAATCCGGCCATGGCCCCGGACGCGCAATTCAGCCGCGCCGAGGCTGAGGCGGAGGCTGCAGTGGACCGGCTCGTTGCCGAAGCCCGGGCGCGCGGCAGGGTGCGGTCCGTGCTCGTTGGCGCGGCCCTGCGGCGTGCCAGGTTGTTCGCTGGTTTGCGGGAATCGCCCAAGTACCAGCTGGTCCTTGGCCTTGCTGAAGTACGGAAGCAGCTGGCGCTCGTGGGAGCCGCGCTGGCTGCAGACGGCCGGCTCGAGAGCGCGGATGACGTCTTCTTCCTCGACTTTGATGAGCTTCGGCAGGCGCTGGGCCACACCAGCGCGACCACTGCCGGCCGGCAACGAAACGTCCGCGAACTCATCGTGGAGCGGCGCGCCGCCTATTCCAGCGAATTAGGCAGGCGGCACATCCCCCGGGTCCTGCTCTCAGACGGGACCGAGCCGGAAGTGCTGTACGCCGGCCGCGCCGCTGCGGCGGATGGCGCCCTGACCGGCAGCCCCGCTTCAGCCGGGTCTGTCACAGCTGCCGCCCGGGTCATCCTGGACCCCGTGGGCGCCCACCTGGAACCCGGAGAGATCCTGGTGGCGCCGTCCACCGATCCCGGCTGGACTCCGCTCTTCCTCACCGCCGGCGGCCTGGTGATGGAGATGGGCGGGCCCAACTCCCACGGTGCCGTGGTGGCCCGCGAGTACGGCATCCCTGCCGTGGTGGGAGTCCCGGAGGCCACAGTCCGGCTGGCCACCGGCCAATACATCACGGTCGACGGCGGTGCGGGAACCGTGGTGCCTGCGCAGCCCCGGGGGTAGCCCGGGCAGGTGTAGCGGGCGTATTCGAGGCGTACCCTTGGACTATGGGCTCCAGCGACGGAGACGATCAGCCATGAACCGGAGTTTCAACCACCGGAGCGACCACGGGACAAGCCTGGAGATCAGGGACCGCGGCGTGAGCCACGTCATCCGCAGCCCTTGGCTGCGCTGGATCCCCGCGGTGGCCGTACCTTCGGTCATCGCCGCCGGGGTGTTGTCGGGAACTCTTCCGGCCCGGGCCGGCGACCCCCTGCCGGAGAAAACCCCGGCCGAAGTCATCGCCCTCCTCGCTTCGCACAAGACACACACGTTCTCGGGCACCATTGAACAGACCTCGCAGCTGGGGTTGCCGGAGCTCCCGGCTGCACCACCCACGTCGGGGCCCGCATCGGCCGACGGCGTGGCTTCAGTTATGGAGTTCCTCACCGGCGAGCACACGGCGCGGGTGTTTATGGACGGCCCGACCAATGCGCGCATCCAGGTAGTGGACCGGCTCGCCGAGCGGGACATAGTCCGCCATAACAACGACGTCTGGTTCTACTCGTCCAAGGACAACTCAGCCGCGCATCTGACCCTTCCTGCCCACGCCCATGACCTGCCGCTGGCTGAGCCGTCCCACAGCGAGCCGTCCCACACCGGTCCGTCCGACACCGGAATGCCGGCCACCCACACACCGGAGGAACTGGCAGGAAAGTTCCTGGCCATGGCTGACAGCACCACCGCCGTCACCGTCGGCCCGGACGTGGAAACCGCCGGCCGGCAGGCCTACACCCTGCAGTTGGAACCACGCACTGACGCCACCCTCGTCGGCAGGGTAACGGTCGCCGTCGACTCTCAGACTGGCATGCCGCTCTCCGTGAAGGTCACTGCGAGGGGAGCTGCCGAGCCTGCCTTCAGCGCTGGATTCACCAGCCTTTCGCTGGAAGCGCCGGACCAAGCGCTGTTCAACTTTGCCCCGCCACCGGGCAGCAAGGTGGAGGAGCTGCCGTTCAACCACCCCGCCTACCAGCAGCCCGGTCAAGGATTCCCCGAGACGCCGGGAACGTACATCACCCCTGACCGGCTGGCGGAGAACATCCAGGACCACGCCCGGCAGTACGTGTCCGGGTCCGGCTGGGAAGCGGTAGCGGAAGTTCCGGCGGAAAGCGGCGCAGGCTCAAAGCTCAATACCCTGCTGGCCCGGAATCCGCTGCTGGCCCAGGCCGCCGTCGCCGTTCCTGGCGGCCGGCTGATTTCCACCGCACTTTTCAACGTCCTGCTCACGGACGACGGCCGGATCTTCGCGGGCATGGTCCCACCGGAGAGGCTGCAAGCCGCTTCCACGGCTCCGTGACCGGGGCCGCGCAGGGCCCCGGATCGTGGACGTACGGCCTGACCATCGAGACGCAGGGGCTGACAAAGCGGTTCGGGCAGCAGTTGGCCGTGGACGGCCTGGACCTGGCTGTGCCCCGGGGAACGATTTTTGGTTTCCTTGGCCCTAACGGCTCGGGCAAGACCACCACCATCCGGATGCTGCTGGGCCTTGCTGCCGCATCCGCGGGGAGCGTCCGGCTCCTCGGGATGGAGATGCCCGGGCGGTTCCAGGACGTCCTTCCCCAGGTGGGGGCATTGGTGGAGGGCCCGGCCTTCTATCCGTTCCTCTCCGGTACCGCGAACCTCCACCGCCTCGACGCCGCTACCCGGCATACTGCCCCCGCCACCCGAAAGGCCCGGGTTAATCAGGCACTGGAAAGGGTGGGCCTGGGGCATGCGGCGGGCAAGCGGGTCCATGCCTATTCCCTGGGCATGAAGCAGCGGCTGGGCATCGCCAACGCCCTGCTCTCGCCCCGCGAACTGCTGGTCCTCGATGAGCCCACCAACGGGCTCGACCCGCAAGGAACCCGGGAAGTGCGGAACCTGGTCCGTTCCCTCGCGGCCGACGGAACCACCGTTTTTGTGTCCAGCCACCTGCTGGCCGAAGTGGAACAGATCTGTACCCATGCGGCAGTGATGAGTGCCGGCCGGCTGGTGGCCCAGGGGCCGCTTCCGGAGCTTCGCCGCTCCGGAACTGTCCGCATCCGCCTGCTCACGCCAGATGCCGGGGCGGCGATGGCAGTCCTCGCCAGCCTGGGGGTGGCACCGGAGGAAGCAGCAGCGCAGCAGGACGGACAGGTGGTGACGGCGGCGCTGGACGCACCCGCTCAGGGCACTTCCCCGGGAAGCAACCTGTCCCCGGGGAGCACCGCGCCGGAGGATATTGTGGCCCGGCTCGTGGAGGCCGGGGTCCGGGTCCGGGGGTTCGCCGTGGAACGCGAAAGCCTTGAGGACCGGTTTGTCGCCTTGACGGGGGAGGGGTTCGACGTTGCCCAGTAGTGCACATTCTGAGAGCGCGGGGTTGACCAGGGCGACGGCGGTGGCGGCGCCGCGTCGATCGGGGCTTTCCCTCCTGCGTTCGGAACTCCGGGTGCTGTTCGGGCGCCGGCGCACTTGGGCGCTGTTGCTGGCACTCGCGGCGATCCCGGTGTTGATAGCGGTGGCCGTGCGGATTTCGTCAGCGGTTCCTGCCGGACGGGGGCCGGCTTTCCTGGACCGCATCACCCAGAACGGATTGTTCGTCGCCTTTACCGCCATGCTGGTGTCCGTTCCTTTGTTCCTGCCGCTCACGGTGGGAGTGGTGGCAGGGGACACCATCGCGGGTGAAGCCAGCCTGGGAACGTTGAGGTACCTGCTGGTTGCCCCGACGGGCCGGGTGCGGCTCCTCTTGGTGAAGTATGCGGCAGCACTGGCATTCTGCCTTGCTGCGCCCCTCACCGTTGGATTGGCGGGCGCCGCGATCGGGGCGGCGCTTTTCCCTGTCGGTCCTGTGACGTTGCTGTCAGGGGACGTCATCGAGCCACCGGAAGCCGCGGTGCGCATCCTGCTGATCGCCGCGTACCTGGCGGTCTCCCTGGCCGGACTTTCCGCGGTGGGGTTGTTCCTGTCCACGCTCACGGTGGTTCCCGTGGGCGCCATGGCCGCCACAGTGGTGGTCTCTGTGGTGTCCCAGGTCCTTGACCAGTTGCCGCAGCTGGAGTGGTTGCACCCATGGCTTTTCAGCCACTACTGGCTCGGTTTTGGGGACCTTTTGCGCCAGCCCGTGTTGTGGGACTCGTTTGTGGACAACGCGTGGCTCCAAGCGGGTTACGTGGCCGTCTTCGGCGCGCTCGCCTACGGGCGGTTTGTCACCAAGGACGTCCTCAGCTGACTTTCAACGCGGGCCGCAGGCCATGCGGCGGCGTTGCATGGGAGTCAGTAGCGGGCGGCGTACGAATATAGCTCCATGCCTGCCATGGCGCTCAGCGGGGTCACACCGATACCCTCCTGCGGGTTGAGCGCCTGCACCACCTGGCCGTTGCCGAGGTAAATGGCAACGTGATAGAAGTTCGACGGCGAGCCCCACACCAGCAGGTCGCCCCGCCGTGCCTGCGAGAGGGGTACGTGGACAGGAGCGGCTTCGTACTGCTGGCCTGCGGTGCGCGGGAGATACTTTCCGGCCGCCGCAAAGGATGCCTGCACCAGGCCCGAACAGTCGAAGCCGTAGGGGCCGGTGCCACCGTATTGGTAGTAGTAGGGAGCGCCCACCTTGCTCATGGCCACCGAAATTGCGGCCTCATAAGTCCCGCTGCCGGTGGTGGGTGCTGGAGCGGGCGCAGGTGCTGGAGCGGGTGCGGGTGCCGGAGCTGGAGCTGGAGCGGGTGCCGGTGCCGGTGCCGGTGCCGGAGCTGGCGCGGGTGCAGGAACAGCAGGAGCAGCAGGTGCCGGAGCAGGAGCAGCAGGTGCCGGAGCAGCAGGTGCAGGTGCGGGCTGTACGGGACCAGCCGGGGCAGGAACAGCGGGAGCAGGAGCAGGAGCCGCCGGCGCTGCCGCGGCGGGGATGCCGGCCGGGGAAGCTGCCTGGTCCCGGGAAGCCTGCTCCGCAGCTGCAAAGGCAGCCGCCAGCCGGGCTTCCTCGCGTTGCCGGTCCAGGGCATCAACGCGCGCGGATTCAAGCGCCGCCGTGGTGTTCCGGAGCTCGGCCAGTTGGTCCACCAGGACGGTGCGCTGGGCCTTGGCGTCCGCCACGGCTTTTGCCTGGGCGGCGTTGGCCTGCTCCGCCTGGGTCTTGGCGGTTTCCGCCGTGCGCGCCGCATCATCAGCCGCCCTGGTGGCATCCTCCGCCGCGGCAGTCAGCGACGCTGATGACTGGGCGGCTGCGTCGGCGGCCTCGAAGGTACGGCTCCGGCTGGCGGAAATGGCCTGGAGGGTGGCAGCCTGCTGAAGGGTTTCACCGTTCCCGCTCACGAAGGTGCCCAGGGAGGGGTTCAGCCCGCCGTTGCGGTAGAGGTCCCCCGCCAGTTGTCCCACCTGTTTCCTGGTTTTGTCCTGCTGCCCGCGGGCAGCTGCAGCTTTCGCTGAGGCAACTGCCGCCGCTGATGAGCGCTGCTCCAGCTCCACCACTGCCTCGCTGTAGGCGTTGTTAGCCTGCATGGCGGCAGCGAAGGCGGCCTGCTGGGCACTTGCGGCAGCCTCGAGAATGCGCTCAATGTTGGCCACCTGGTCGGCTGTGGCCGCTTCATTGGCTTTCGCAGCGGCAATGTCCTCCGGCGAAGGCAATTCAGGAGCGGCAGGAACGGCAATGGCCGGGGACAGCGGCGCGGAAACCGCCGCAGCCGGCGTTGCCAGTGCTGTGACCAGTACGACGGCGGCAGTCAGGAGGGCAGCCTTGCGACCGGATCCAGTCGAAATCATCTGTTGAAACCTCGAAACGGTAGGGCCGGGAGGTCCTGACCGCGGCAGGGCTATGCCCTTGGCCTGCTCCCCAGCAGTCCGAGGCTACGTGAGCCTGCTGCACTTTGGCAACAGCAGTCACGTCAGTAACAGTAAACACAACGCGGTATCGAATGGTGCATACCGATCCGGCGTGTCGCGAAGAGGGTGCCAGTGTCCCGTGGCCGGAAGGGGCCCGGAGCCCTAACCATGCAACGGCGGCGCAAGAAACAGGCCGGTCTACGCGTGCTGGTGGGCCTCATGTTCAGAGTGCGTGGCCGGTTCCAGCTGGAAGGTGCAATGGTCGGTATCAAAGTGCGAGCCCAGGCAGGTGACCAGCTTGTCCAGCAGCTGGTCCGCGCCCCGGGCGGTCAGCACACCGTCCTCCACCACAACGTGCGCCGAAAAGACGGGGACGCCGGAGGTAATGGTCCAGATGTGGATATCGTGCACGTCCGAGACGCCCTCGACGGACAGGATGTGTTCCCGGATCATCTGGACTTCCACGCCCTTGGGGCTGGCTTCGAGCAGCACATCCACAACATCGCGCAGCAGGCTCCAGGCGCGGGGCAGGATCAACAGGGCGATCAGCACAGAGGCGATGGTATCCGCGGCCTGGAAGCCGGTAACCATGATGACCACGGCGGCGGCAATCACGGCGAAGGAGCCCAGCAGGTCACCAAGGACTTCGAGGTAGGCGCCGCGGACATTAAGGCTTTCCTGATGCCCGCCCCTCAGTATCAGCAGTGACACCAGGTTCGCGGCTGCGCCCAGGATGGCGGCGAAGAGCATAATGTCCGTCTGTACCTCGGGTACCGTCCCGATCCGCCGGATGGCTTCGGTAAAGATCACCACGGAGATCACAATCAGGATCACGGCGTTGGCCAGCGCTGCGAGCACCTCGGCGCGCTGGTACCCGTAAGTCCGCTGGTCGCTCGCCGGTTGGCCGGCAATCCAGGCGGCGAGCAGCGCAATGGTTACGCCGGCAGCATCCGAGAGCATATGCCCGGCATCAGCCAGCAGGGACAGTGACCCCGAGAGAGCGGCGCCCACCACCTGGACCAGGACCACGGCAAGGGTGATGGCGAGGACGGCCACCAGCCGGTGGCGGTGCCGGCCTGTTGCGGTGACCCCATGTGTGTGGCTGTGGTTGTGTCCCATGCCTACAAGGCTAGCCCCAGCCAAGCTCGTGCAGCCGGGCGTCATCAATTCCGAAATGGTGCGCGATCTCGTGGACCACCGTGACCGCCACTTCGTGGATCACGTCCTCGCGCGATCCGGAGATTTCAAGGATGGGTTCGCGGAAAATCGTGATGCGGTCGGGAAGTGAGCCGGCGTCCCACCATGAGTCCCGTTCGGTCAGCGGCACGCCCTCGTACAGTCCCAGCAGGACGGTATCCGGGTCCTCCCCGGGCCGGGGCACATAGTCGTCCTCAATGAACACCGCCACGTTGTCCATGGCCTGGGCCAGCTTGCCGGGGATGCTGTCAAGTGCGTCCCGGACGGCGGCCTCAAACTCGTCCGGCGACATGTTGAACGCCTGCGTCGGGAAGGGGTGGGCAGGCGCGGCGGCGTGCAGAGGTTCGCTGGGCCCTTCGGGAATAATGGGCAGGCCCGGCGGCAGGCTGACTGGCATACTCCGACTCTAGCGGGAAGGGCTCCGCTTGGCCCCTGGTCCCACAGCAGCCTCCCCTGCAGCTGGTACCGCAATGTGCCTGGCAGTTGCGCCTGCAGGGTTCCCTGGAGCATCCTTGCGGGGCGTCGGCCGGGACCTGCGCCGGGTCAGTCCCACGCCCACCAGGCAGACCACGCCGCCTACCAGGCCCAGCGCGGTGGGGATCTCGCCGAGGAGGAGCCAGGAGATCAGGATGGTGGTGCCGGGCACCAGGTAGGTGGTGGCGGCGAGCTTGCCGGCATCGATCAAGGACAGCGCATAGGCCCAGGTGGTGAAGGCAATCGCCGTGGGAAAGACTCCGAGATACACCAGTCCCAGTGTCGCCCCCACGGGTGCGGCCTGGACTTCGGCAACCAGTTGGCCGGTGAAGGGCAGGCAGCACAACGCGCCCACCAGTATCCCGAACCAGGTTGCCTGGGCAGCAGGAAACTTCCGCAGTACAGGCTTCTGGATAATGACGCTGACTGCGGCGAGCACCGCGGCGAGGAGGCAGAGAAGCACACCCGCGACGTCCGCCGTCGGACTTTCCCCAGCCCGCGACGGCTGTCCGGAACTGAAAGCGATCAGGGCCACTCCGGCGAAGGCAACCAGGCTTCCGACGATGAGCCAGCGCGGAAAGCCTTCTTTGAGGAAGATCCCGGCCATCACGGCCACCAGGATCGGGTTCACGTTGATGAGCAGGGCGCTGGTCCCGGCGTCCAGCACGTGCTCCGCTGCGTTCAGCGCGACGTTGTAGCCACCGAACCACATGGCTCCATAGGCGAGGATGGGCCACCACTCGCGGCCCTTGGGAAGGAGCCGGCTCTTCAGCAGTTGCGGCAGGACCAGGAGGGACAGTATGACGGCGGCAACCGCCAACCTGCCCAGCGTCAGGGAGCCGGGGGAGAAGTGGGGGCCGATTGCACGGATGCCCACGAAGGCGGACGCCCACAGCACCACGGTAGTAACCATGGCTGCCACTCCGAGGGCCCTGACCCTGGATGGGAGCGGCGGGGAAACGGCGGTGCTGACCGGAGAGGTTGATGGCATGCAGCCAATGTAACCGGGAACGGGGACGGCAGGCTGGCGGAAATCGGCCACGTCTAGCGAAGATCCTGCCAAAAAGCTGCAGGGCCGGGGCGCTGCAGTGCGGCTACGCTGATCCCGCCCACTCCAGCAGCCGCTCCACCGGCCAAGTGGTGATGATCCGGTCGACGGGAACGCCGTTGCGCTCAGCGCGTTCGGCGCCGTACTGCAGGAAGTCCAGCTGGCCCGGCGCGTGGGCGTCACTGTCGATCGAGAACAGGCAGCCGGCGTCCAGGGCCAGCTGAATCAGCGCGTCCGGCGGGTCCTGGCGCTCGGGCCGGGAGTTGATCTCCACGGCCACGTTGTATTCGGCGCAGGCTGCGAACACCTCCTTGGCATCGAAGTCCGACGGCGGCCGCGTGCCCCGTGATCCCTCCACCAGCCGGCCGGTGCAGTGGCCCAGTACGTTGGTATGCGGGTCCTGGATACCGCCCAGCATGCGCTTGGTCATGGTTTTTGAATCGGCGCGAAGCTTGGAATGGACGCTCGCCACCACGATGTCCAGGCGCGCCAGGAGTTCCGGGTCCTGGTCCAGCTCGCCGGATTCAAGGATGTCCACTTCGATGCCTGCCAGCAGTTGGGCCTTGTGGTCCTGCTGTCCGTCCAGGCCTGGGTGGTTTCCGGCATTGATGGCCTCCACCACGTCCAGCTGCTGGAGTAGGCGTTCGGCCGAGAGTCCGTTCGCGATGGTGAGGTTGGGGGAGTGGTCCGTCAGCGCCAGGTACTCCCTCCCCAGTACCCCGGCGGCCGCAACCATGAGGTCAATGGGGGATCCGCCGTCGGACCATTCACTGTGGCTGTGGAGATCACCGCGCAGCGCCTCGCGGATGGTCGAGCCGCCGGAAGCCAAGGGCAGGGCGCCCTTTTCGCGGAGGTCGGCGAGGTAGTCCGGAACCTGGCCGTCCACAGCTTCGCGGATGACCTGGTAGGTCCGGTCGCCGATGCCCTTCATGGATTTCAGGTGGCCGCTCCGGACCCGGGCCGCCACTTCCTCCGGCGTGAGCGGGGCGATCACCGCCGCCGCTTTCCGGAAGGCCTGGACCTTGAAGGTGGCAGCGCGCCCGCGCTCCAGCCAGAAGGCAATCTCGTTGAGTGCTGCAACGGCATCCATCAGTCCATCTTCACCTGTTCTCCCCGCTCCGGACGGGTGTTTTGGCCGATTTTGGATTATTCCTGAGTAGGCCCTATAGTTTTAGAGTCCAGTTCGGAGAAACGCAAAGGACAAAGACGGAAAGCCTCGCTTGACGCCTTTTATTTTGTTCCGAACGGGTTCTGGCCCCCATCGTCTAGCGGCCTAGGACACCGCCCTTTCACGGCGGCGGCACGGGTTCGAATCCCGTTGGGGGTACGCAAGGAACTGGTCAAACAGGCAGAAAATGTCTGGTAGGCTGGAAGCCTTGAAAAAAGCGGTAGAGATACTGTGAAGCAAGAAACGCAAGGCCCTGTAGCGCAGTTGGTTAGCGCGCCGCCCTGTCACGGCGGAGGTCGCGGGTTCAAGTCCCGTCAGGGTCGCTCTGATTGTTGGAAGCAATTCCGGCTTTCATGGTGACTGGTCACCTAGGCTCTGTAGCTCAGTTGGTAGAGCGTTCGACTGAAAATCGAAAGGTCACCGGATCGACGCCGGTCGGAGCCACCACTGGGAAGCATCAGTTCTTCGGAACTGGTGCTTTTCTTCTTTAACCCGGTGCCCGCATGAGGGTTAGGGGATCCCGCACCCGGTTTAACTGCCGTCCCCGCACTTTTCGCAGTGGGCTCTGCCGAAGTCCTGGTCTTGTTCGCAAAACCTTGCCTTGATGGTTCGGATCCGCGAACAAGGCTCGGACTTCCTTGCCTACGCCATCTCAGCCCGCGGCCAGGGGTGCCCCCGTCCTGTGCCTGCCCATATCCTGCCCACGTCCGGCGCTGCCCCACATCCTGCGCCTGCCCATATCCTGCCCACGTCCGGCGCTGCCCCCCGTCCTGCGCTGCCCCGCGTCCTGCCTGCCCATATCCTGCCCCCGGCCTACGCTGCCCCCGTCCTGCCCTGCCTCCGTCCTGCGCCACCCATATCCTGCCTGGGGCCAGCGCCGCCTCCCTGCCGGGGCCCGCGACGATGCACCCGGTTCCGGACAAAACACCGTGGCGTGCGCGGGGGAATTGTCCGGATGCGGGTGTTGAGTGAAGTACATCGCGCCTGTCCAGGTGCGATTGGCCACATTCCCGGCGGGCCCGGTCATGCCGCAGCAAACGCCGCACAGAAAAATTTGACTGACCTTTGAAACATTTGACTCCCGCCAAACCGTTGTGGCACGCGCGCGCCTTGGGTAATGTAAGCGCTTGCGCAGTCGAGCAGCGGACACAGATTCCGGGCAGGAAACACGTTTTGAAATGCATCAGGAAAGCTGCCTAGCGTGGAGGCCGGCCAGGAAAGCACAACGCTCCTGGGCCACTTCTACGGGGACTACCCAACCCCGTTCCCCTCGATACAAAGGCGTCCCCCATAACGCCTGCAGTGTTGTTGGGGCCGCCGGAGTTCGAAGGACCAGGGCATCAGCCCGTCTTCCACGAACAGTTTCAACTCCGCGAGAAGAGCAAAAATGCACAAGCACCCCCGAACCCCCCGGTTGCTGCGGTGGCGTCCTGCCGCCGCAGCACTGGCGACGGCCGTAGCGGCCTCGGCCTTCCTGGCCGTTCCCTCCGCACAGGCCAACGAGCCGGCGGATCCGCCGGCCAGCCAGCAACTGCCGGCCCCGACCCCCGGCTTCGCGCTCCCCACGGAACACACCCAGCAGGCCTTCGACCCGGCGTCGGACTTCACGTCCAAGTGGACCCGCGCCGACGCCAAGCAGATCATGGCCCAGAGCGATCCCACCGTCGCGCCCGGCCAGAACTCCATGAGCCCCGATGTTTCCATGCCGGAAATCCCCGAGGACTTCCCGGCCATGAATGACGATGTCTGGGTCTGGGACACCTGGTCCCTGACGGACGAGAACGCCAACCAGATCAGCTACAAGGGCTGGGACGTCGTCTTCTCCCTGGTGGCCGACCGCCACGCCGGCTACGGCTTCGACCAGCGCCACTGGAACGCCCGCATCGGCTACTTCTTCCGCAAAACGAACGCGGACCCGGCCAAGGACAAGTGGAACTACGGCGGACACCTCTTTACCGAGGGGTCATCCATCGGGAACACGGAGTGGTCCGGTTCCACCCGCCTGATGCAGGGCAACCACGTGAACGTGTTTTACACGGCCACTACGTTCCATGACATTGCGGAGCGCAACGCAGGCGGCGGCGGGATCGCTAACGATGCGGCCATCGCCAAGGCCCTGGGCAACATCCACGCCGACCAGAACGGCGTCACCTTCGACGGCTTCGAGCACACCAAGCTGCTGGAACCGGACGGAACGATGTACCAGACCAAGGCCCAGAACCCGGGCTTTGCCTTCCGCGACCCGTACACGTTTGCCGATCCCGCCCACCCGGGCAAGACCTTTATGGTCTTTGAGGGCAACACCGCCGGCAACCGTGGCGAATACCAGTGCAAGGGCGAGGACCTGGGTTACCAGCCGGGCGACCCGCAGGCCGAAAACGTCAACGACGTCCAGAACAGCGGCGCGCACTACCAGACCGCCAATGTGGGCCTGGCCGTGGCGGACAACAAGGACCTGACCAAGTGGTCCTTCCTGCCGCCCATCCTCTCCGCCAACTGCGTGAACGACCAGACTGAGCGCCCGCAGATCTTCATCCAGAACGAAAACGGCAAGAACAAGTACTACCTGTACACGATCAGCCACCAGTTCACCTACGCCGCAGGCATGCGCGGCCCGGACGGCGTCTACGGCTTCGTGGGCGACGGCGTCCGTTCCGACTTCCAGCCGGTCAACAACAGCGGCCTGGCCCTCGGTTCCCCGACCGACCTGAACCTGCCCGCAAACAACCCGAGCGGGACCATCTCCGGCCAGCAGAACGGCCGGCAGTTCCAGGCCTACTCGCACTACGTGCAGCCGGGCGGCCTGGTGCAGTCGTTCATCGACAACGTCAACGGGGTGCGCGGCGGCTCGCTGTCCCCGACCGTCAAGATCAATTTCAAGAACGGCGTGACCCAGGTTGACCGCAGCTTCGGCCAGAACGGGCTTGGCCCCTTCGGCTACCTGCCCACCAACGTCAAGGTTGGCGGCGAAGGCCTCTACAAATAGACTGCGGCACCTGCCGCGCAGCCGCTGAAACCGGCGGCACCGCTCAGGCGGGGATGTCCTTGGGGGCGTCCCCGCCTGGGTCCTTTAACACTGGCGGCAGGGTATCCAGCACATCGAAGCAGCCAGGGGATAGGGTTGGGATCAACAGAAGGGGGAGTGCCTGATGGAATACCAGAACCCACAACCCAGCCAGGGCAGCCACGCAGTGCCGGCTCCGGTTCCCGTGCCCGGCCTTGGCCGCACCGTAATCTCCGAAACCGCAGTAGCCAAGGTGGCAGGAATTGCCGCCCGCGCCATCCCCGGCGTTTACTCGCTGGGCTCCGGACCGTCACGAGCCCTGGGAGCCATCCGCGACGCCGTCGGAAGTTCAGACCATGCCGCCGGGGTCCACGCCGAAGTGGGCGAAACGCAGGTGGCCGTGGACATCAGCCTGGTGGCAAGCTACGGGACGCCGCTGCATTCCCTGGCAAATGAGGTCCGAGCGGCGGTCTACCGGGCCGTCGAGGAACTGGTGGGGCTGCAGGTGATCGAGGTGAACGTCGAAATCACCGATGTCTATGTCCCGCCGCCGGTCAAACCCAGCCTTTCCGGGCCCGCGGAACGGGAGGCACTGCTGTGAGCCTCACCGTCGCCGGCGTTGCCATCGGCGCCTTTGTCGCCTTTATGTCCCTGCAGTTCGGTTTGTGGGGCTTCCTTGTCTCCCTGCTCTTTATGGCCATCGGGGCACTCCTGGGCCGCGCGGCGGAAGGAAAATTGGACCTCCGCGGCGTCCTGGACGCCATCACCGGCCGGCGCTCGTCCTCATGAGCTCCGCCGCCCCGCTGGTCCGGGCGCAGGAGTTCAGCGGCCACAACCGCATCAGCACCCAGGCGCTGACCAGCCTTGCAAAAGCCGCCGCCGCCCAGTACCTGGGAGTGGAGGCGGAGGACGTCCGTGCGGACTGGGCGGACGACGACGGCATGCTGGCGCTGTCCCTCGTCACACCTATCAGCATCCCGCCCTTGAAAGCGGTGGCTGCCGATCCCTCGCGGGTGGACGCTGCCGGCGGCTCTATCAGGGGCCGTGCTGTCCAGGCGAAGGCACACATCCTGGCAACTGTAACTGAGCTCAGCGGAGCGCGGCTGAGCCGCGTCGATATCAGGATCAGCGGAGCAAGGATCAGCGAAGGGGGCAGGGTCCGATGACGCGGAACCAGGAAGACCAGTCGCCGGACATGGGCAGGATCCTGCGCCGCGAAACACATTCATCGCGTGCTGTGGTTGCCACCGCCGCGGCAGTCCTGGTTATTGTTTTCGCCGCCTATGGGCTCCTTGAGGCCGGCGTGCACGCGATCGGCCAGCCGGCGTGGCTGATCGAGCCGCAAGTGGCCGCCGAGCGTCTGGTGGCGCTGCCCGCCGGGATCCCGCCGCTGCTGCTGGGAGCCATCGGAGCGGTGCTGGCCATGTTCGGCCTCGTCTTTTTCCTCAACGGGATCCTGCCCGGCCGCCGTGCCCGGCACCTCCTGGCCGGCGGCCGGAATGCGGATGGTCCTGCCGTGGTGGTGGACGACGAAGTCGTGGCCTCCTCGCTGGCACGGCGGGCCAGGCTTGCCGCGAATGTCACCCCCGAACAGGTGATGGTCGTTGTCTCGCAGCGCCAGGTGGTGGTCAATGTCCGGCCCACGTCGGGGGTGCCAGTGGATCCCGATGCCGTGCTCGCAGCCGTTGGAAGCGAACTTGCTGCCATGGCACTGAGCCCGTCCCCCGAGGTGCATGTCAACGTGGCCCAATCCGGAGTCATCGGCGCATGAACAGCACACCCACCCTGCTCAACCGGATCCTGATCGCCATCCTGGGCCTGAAGATGCTGGCCATCGGCGTCCTGTTGGTACTGCTGGCTTCCGTCCCGGCCGTTGCTTCCTGGTGGCATTCCTGGTCCGCGGGCGTCTGGGCCGGCATCAACCAGGCATTCAACGCCACACGGTTCCCGGGCCGGCCCCAAAGCTGGTTGTGGGTCCTCGTGGCCCTGGCCCTGCTGGTCCTGATCGCGCTCATGGTGGCCTGGGTGGCCCAGCAAGGAAAAGGCCGGGCCAACCTCCTGGCCCTGGAATACGATCCCGGTGACGTCCCCGGCGATGTGCGGATCGGCGGGGGAGTGGCGGAGCAAGCCCTGAAGCACGCACTCGCGAACCGTCCGGACCTGGCCGGCGCCACTGTGACCACCTATAACGTCAAGGGCAGCCCGGCCCTCAAGGTCCGCCTGCTCCCGCGACAGGGAGTGGCGCCGCACCTGCTCGCCGACGAGGTGTACGCCCTGGTGGCCGCACTGGAGGCCGTGGTGGGGAAACGGATTCCGGTGCTGATCCACATTGGAGCCGGGGCGCGGACGCGCTTCAGCAGGGCAGAGCGCGTCCGCTGACCAGGCTGGTCCTAGTCCTTAGTGAGGTAGACGGTGCAGTCCACCGGCACCTCGTCCAGCCCGCTCCAGTCTGAAGCGGGCTCAGGAGCGCTCGAAAGCACCACGGAATACCCCTCGGGCACCGGCGCCGAGGCGAAACCGAAGTTGCCCAGAACCAGCACCTCCCCGTTGTGGAAGGCCAGGACTCCGCTCTCGGGTGCGTGGACCTCAGCCCATGCGAGCGAGCCCCTGCCGAGTTTCCGGGCGGACCGGAAAGCAAGGACAGCGCGGTAGAGCTCCAGAGTGGAGCCCTCCACTCCGTCCTGCCGGTCGGCGGCGAGCGGCCCAAAGCTTTCCGGCTGGGGAAGCCAGGGAGCTGCACCTGTGTTCCCGCTTACCGCGAAACCGTAGCCTGGTGCGTCCTGCGTCCATGGCAGGGGTGCCCGGCAGCCGTCACGCCCGATCTCCGCACCCCGGGTCCTGTGGAATGTGGGATCCTGCCGTGCCTCGGCCGGCAGCGTGGTGTGCTCGGGAAGCCCCAGCTCCTCCCCCTGGTAAAGGTAGGCGGAACCCGGCAGGGCCAGGGAGATCAAAGTGGCTGCGCGTGCGCGGGCCAGCCCCAAAGCGGAGTCGGGCTGCTCATCCTCCGAGGCGATGCCCTTCGGAAACGTTGTGGGGTCCTTGAGCCCGAACCGGGTTGGATGGCGGACGGTGTCATGGTTGCTCAGCACCCAAGTGCACGGGGCTCCCACTGACGCGGCTGCTTCCAACGACGCCTCAATGGCCACCGCCATCCGCTCGGCATCCCAGCCGGCCAGCAGGAAGTCGAAGTTGAACGCCTGCTGCATCTCGTCTGGCCGGGTGTAGCGGGCCAGACGCTCGGCCGGCTCCACCCAGGCTTCGGCAACCATCATGCGGTCGCCGTCGTACTCGGCCAGGACCCGGTTCCAGTCGCGGTAGATGTCATGAACACCGTCCTGGTCAAAAAACGGTGAGGGTGGATAAACCGGGGAGACGGCACGGTGCGGTTCCACGGCATCGGCATGGGCGCCCGGGGCGTCGCCGGGAGGGGAAGGTTCCCTCCGCACTTCCGGAGTTCCCTCAACCATGGCTGCCACGCCCTCCCAGTCGGGCAGCCCGGGCTCCTTGACCAGGCCATGGGCCACGTCCACCCGGAATCCGTCCGCACCGCGGTCCAGCCAGAAGCGGAGCACCGAGCGCATCTCCTCCTGCACCTCCGTGTTCTCCCAGTTCAGGTCCGGCTGCTTGGTGTCGAAGAGATGGAGGTACCACTCGCCCGGAGACCCGTCCGCCTCGGTAATCCTGCTCCAGGCCGGGCCGCCGAAGATCGACTTCCAGTTGTTGGGCGCCCTGTCGCCGTCTCCGGAGCCCGGTACCTCGTCCTTGCCCTGACGGAAGATGTACCGGCCGCGTTCGGGGGAGCCAGGGGCCGCGGCCAGCGCTTCCTGGAACCACACGTGCTCGTCGGAGGTGTGGTTGGGAACCAGGTCAACAATGACCTTCAGGCCGCGCTGGTGAGCTTCCTGCAACATCGCGTCGAAGTCCTCGAGCGAGCCGAACAGCGGGTCCACCTGGCGGTAGTCCGCAACATCGTATCCGGCGTCCGCCTGGGGTGATTTGTAGAAGGGAGAGAGCCAGAGGGCGTCCACTCCAAGCTGCTGAAGATAGGGCAAACGATCAGTGACACCGCGAAGATCGCCCATGCCGTCGCCATTGCCGTCGGCAAAGGACCGCGGATAAATCTGGTAGACCACAGCGTCCGTCCACCATTCGCTGCGGGCCGGCCGATCAGCAGGAACGTCTGGGTTGGACATTTGGTTCCTCTCAGATAACTTTTTGATGTAAACGCTTGCATTACCCGGAGCAACCTTACTAGTGTGAGCGTCACCACATCAACCTCACCTAGCAAGCGCAACGTGTACTTACTTGTCACTCAGCGAGGAGCTTCAAGCTAATGAAAACCCGTAGATTCCTACTTCCGGCGGCTACTGCCGGCATCCTGGCCCTCACCTTGTCCGCTTGTGGCGGAGGCGGTGGCGGCGCGACTGGAGGCGGCGGCGGCAGTGATGCCGAAGCCAACCTGGACGGCCGGGGTCCCATTACCTACGTACAGGGCAAGGACAACAACAACGTCGTCCGTCCGTTCATCGAGAAGTGGAATGCAGCGCATCCTGATGAAAAGGTCACGTTCAAGGAACAGACAGACAAAGCGGACCAGCAGCACGACGACCTGGTCCAGCACTTCCAGGCTAAGCAGTCCGACTATGACGTGGTCAGCGTAGACGTCATTTGGACTGCTGAGTTCGCTGCCAAGGGTTGGCTGCAGCCGCTCAAGGACAAGATGGCGATCGACACCTCGAAAATGCTTAAGGCTCCGGTTGAGGCTTCCACCTACAAGGGGACGCTATACGCAGGACCCAAGGATTCCGACGGCGGCATCCTCTACTACCGCAAGGACCTCGTCCCAACGCCACCCAAGACCTGGGACGAAATGATGAGCATGTGCTCGATTGCCAAGGCAAACAACATCGGGTGCTACTCCGGGCAATACAAGCAATACGAGGGCCTGACGGTTAACGCCTCTGAAGCGATCAACTCGGCCGGTGGATCCGTTTTGAATGACCAAGGCAAGCCGAGCCTGAACACGCCTGAGGCAAAGGCCGGCCTGGAGAACCTGGTTAAGGCGTACGCCGACGGCAACATTCCGCAGGAGGCAATCACCTACCAGGAAGAGGAGAGCCGCCGCGCCTTCCAGTCCGGCAACCTGCTCTTCCACCGCAACTGGCCTTACATCTACAGCCTGATCACGACTGAGGGATCGTCTGCTGTAAAGGACAAGTTCGCAATGGCGCCCCTGCCGGGCAAGGACGGCCCCGGTGCGTCCTCCCTCGGTGGGCATAACGCAGCCATCAGTGTTTACTCCAAGAACAAGGCAACGGCACTGGACTTCATCAAGTACATCGAGACCGAGGAAAACCAGAAGTTCTTTGCAAACCAGGCTTCGTTGGCTCCGATCCTGACCTCGGTGTACGAGGACAAGGAACTGGTGGCTAAACTGCCCTACCTGAGTGTCCTCCAGACGTCCATCCAGAACGCGGTACCGCGCCCCGTGACGCCCTTCTACCCGGCGGTCACAAAGGCAATCCAGGAGAATGCCTACGCAGCTCTTAAGGGCGAGAAGCCCGTCGAGACGGCACTCTCTGACATGCAGAAGTCCATCGAGTCATCAAGCGCAGGATCGTAATTCAGCCATGGCAACAGAATTAGGCCCGACGCCGGTCACCAAGCCGGCGTCGGGCGGGACTCCAGTCCACCAGGCACCCAAAGGCGTAGGTGAGGACAACAGGATTGCGAGCCAGGGCCGCTGGGCATCGTGGCTCCTTGCCCCCACCGTCATCGCCCTGGGCGTAGTCATCGTTTACCCGATCATCAGTGCCATCGTGATGTCCTTCACGAAGGACGCGGGGCTGGACCCGGCCACGGGTCTCTTCACTGAGGGCGGACCGGCCGGCATCCAGAACTACGTGAACTGGCTGGCGCAGCAGTGTGCAGCCCAGGGTGGCGGCACAGTAGCCTGTCCGCCGGGTACCCTGGCCGGCCAATTCTGGACGGCTACCGGCACCACCTTCATATTTACTGTCATTACGGTCGCCTTCGAAACTGTCCTCGGTTTCTGGATGGCCATGATCATGGCGCGCACCTTCAAAGGCCGCGGCCTGGTCCGCGCGGCCGTCCTCGTCCCTTGGGCTATCCCCACGGCCGTCACCGCACAGCTGTGGCTCTTTATGTTCGACTTCAATGGAATCATCAACAAGCTGTTCAACGTCAGCATCCTCTGGACCGGCAGCGAATGGCCGGCCAAGTGGGCAGTCATCATCGCTGACACCTGGAAGACCACCCCGTTTATGGCCCTCCTGATTCTGGCCGGCCTGCAGATGATTCCCGCCGAGGTCTATGAGGCGGCCAAGGTGGACGGAGCCACTGCGTGGCAGCGGTTCCGGATGATCACCCTTCCGCTGGTCAAACCGGCTCTGATGGTGGCCATCCTGTTCCGTACCCTGGATGCACTGCGTATGTTCGACCTGCCGTACATCCTCACTGGCGGTGCCAACAACACCACCACCCTGTCCATCCTGGTGATCAACCAGATCAGGCAAGGGTTCAACGCTGCGGCTGCCTTGTCCACGATCACGTTCATCATCATCTTCCTGGTCGCGTTCATCTTTGTCCGGTTCCTTGGGGCGAACGTTGTGGAGCAAAGCGGAGCCACCGGTAAGGGGAAGAAATGACCACCGCAACAGCAGATTCAGGCCTGCGGGCACGCCAGGACAAAGGACGGCAGGCTGCCCAGAACAGGGAAAAGTGGGCGCAGGCGCGCACCTACATCAGCGCCGCAGTCATTTTGATTTGGTGCCTGGCACCCGCTTACTGGATGGTGGTCACGGCCTTCCGCGAGGTGGGGTTCACATACGACACAACGCCTTGGCCAACGCACGTGACGCTGGACAACTTCATCACCGCCTTCGATACCTCCTTCGGCAACAAATTCGGTCAAGCGCTGCTCAACAGCATCTTTATCGGTGTGACCGTCACAGTGATCTCGCTGGTGATCGGCGTCTTCGCCGCGTACGCACTGGCACGCTTGAACTTCCGGTTCAAGTACCTGGTGCTGGGCTTCATCCTGGGTGCTTCCATGTTCCCCGGCGTTGCCCTGATTACCCCGCTCTTTCAGCTCTTCACCAACATAGGCTGGATGGGTACCTACCAGGCCCTGATCATTCCGAACATCTCCTTTGTCCTGCCACTCACCGTCTACACCCTGACCTCCTTCTTCCGAGAAATGCCGTGGGAACTGGAGGAATCAGCCCGTGTTGACGGCTGTACGCAGGGGCAGGCGTTCCGGAAGGTGATCATGCCACTGGCGGCTCCGGCGATCTTCACGACGGCCATCCTGGCGTTCATCTCCTCCTGGAACGAGTTCCTGATCGCCAGCCAGCTGTCCAGCGAGGCTACGAAGCCAGTTACGGTTGCCATCGCCAGTTTCGCCGGCGCACAGCCGAACCAGATCCCCTACACGGCCATCATGGCAGCCGGCACCATCGTCACCATTCCTTTGGTGATCCTGGTACTGGTCTTCCAGCGCAAGATCGTCGCCGGCCTGACGGCAGGTGCTGTCAAGTGACAAGCGGCCCTTCCCGCCCCCGGTCCACGGGGGCGGGAAGTAACCGCCGGCTGATGAGGTCTGGGCAGGACTTCGACATCATCATCGGCTTCCTGGGTTTCTGGGCGGTGGTGCTGCTCGTTGTCACGGTCTGGATGGAAGTGACGGCACAGCCCGCGCTGGGCTGGGCACTGGGATTGCTGGCCTCTCTCCTGGCGATCTACGGGATGGTTCGGCTGCGGCGGAAGCTTCCGGACCGGAGGTAGGGTACGCGCTTGACCCGCCGCTATCGGGCATCGGGCCGAAAAGTAACACTGCGATACACTCGCGGGCCGCAAATACTATGGCCTGGGGGCATCGCACCAAGCATGGCGGAGGCCTGCAGGAAGTATTGAGGGGGCACCGTGGCTCGCACAAGTGAAAGGTCCCAACGGGGCGGCCACAGCGGTGTCAGTATCGAGGACGTGGCCGCGGCAGCGGGAGTTTCAACGGCCACGGTTTCCCGGGCAGTCCGCGGCCTGCCCCGGGTGTCACCCGCCACCCGCGAAAAAATCCTCGAGGTAGCCGGGAACCTGGGGTATGTAGCCTCCAGCTCCGCGTCCGGCCTGGCCACGGGAAGAACCAGGACCATCGGCGTGCTCGCCCCATTCGTGAGCCGGTGGTTCTTCTCCAAAGCCATCGAAGGAGCGGACCGGGAACTCCACGCCCGGAACTACAACCTGTCACTGTTCAACCTCGGCGGCCACGGCAGCAACCGGGAGCGGCTCTTCAGCAAGACCATGGTGTACAAACAGATCGACGCCCTGCTGGTCCTCTGTATGGCGCTGTCCCATGATGAACTCGACCACCTCCAGAAGATCGACATCCCGCTGGTGGTGGTGGGCGGCCACGTGGAAGAGTGCGCCTACATCGGCATCGACGACTACGCTGCCGCCTCCACAGCCGTCCGGCACCTGATCGACCTCGGCCACCGGAACATCGCGCTGCTGCACGGCGATGACGAAACGGACCTGAACTTCGATGTTCCGCGCGTCCGGATCCTGGCTTTCAAGGATGTGATGACCGCCGCCGGCCTCCCCACCCGCCCCGAGTGGGACGAGTGGGGGGACTTCACGGTCCGGAGCGGGCAGGAGGCTTTCCGCCGGCTCTGGGCGAAGCCGGGCGATAAACCAACAGCGATTTTCTGCGCCTCAGACGAGATGGCCATGGGTGTCATCTTTGAAGCCTCGCGGCTGGGCGTCCGCGTGCCGGAGGAAGTTTCAGTGGTGGGCATCGACAACCATGATTTTGCCGACGCCATCGGCCTCACGACGGTTGGCCAGCGGCCCGACGAGCAGGCCGAGCTGGCCACCAAAATGCTCCTCGACGAGCTGGACGGTGCCGAAGGATCAGTGCGGTCCGCCGTCGCGCCCCATGAACTGATCGTCAGAAGGACGACGGCGCCGCCGCAGTCCTAGCGGTTAACTTGCCTTTTGACTGGTTGAGGAAGCGGCGGTTCAGGAAGCGCGGGCCAGCTGCCGGATGGGGATCCAGCGGGAGGCCAGGCGCCGGTAGGCCGCAGCCGCGCCGGTCATGTCGCCCTCTGCCAGGCATTCGATGCCGAGCCTGATGTCCATGGGCGAATCGTCCGGATACACCTTGTCCGCCACCGCGCCGTAGTCCAGTTCCACCATCGATTCCACATGGAACGTTTCCAGCCACTCGGTGAGCTGGGCCAGGTCGTCGAGCATATCCAGGTCCGGCGCCGCGAGGGCCAGATTGGCCACGGCGTACCGGGCGCGCTCCAGGGCTTCGGTGATGGGTGCCCACACTCGGACTGTGAGGATCCGGCCGGCAGCCTCCACCACGTCTTTATGGTCCTGTTCCATAAACAGGGAAAACCAGCTGAAGGGGATGCCCCAGGTGGACGCGCGGGTGTGCACGCGGATGGACCCGTCACGGGCCTTCACCTGATCGATCCGTTCCTGGTGCTTGTCCCGCTGCTCCTCCGGAATCAGCAGTTCCGCCAGCGGACCGTGGATCCCCTCCATCAGGGCGTTGGCAGCCAGGCCCGCACGCAAAACCAGCTGGCTGGGACAGTACAGCAGCACCGGTTCGTCGTCGCCGGCGTCGTCCGTTCCGCCCGGCCCCGCCGGGGCAGTGGTGACGCGCACCAGGTCGGTTCGCCCGGTGGGGAAAGGGTCACCGCCGGAGCGCGTGATGCGTCCCAGCGAGGCCAGCAATTCGGCGTTTTCGACGGCGGCACGGGAGGCAGAGCGGGCTCCGGCGGCCTGGATGGCGGCACGCTGCTCCTCCGGAAAGGCATCCAGCGGTTCGTAGACGCGCAGGGTTGAGGAGAATGGCAGGCCGGCCTGGCCCCGGTAGAGGTTTCCCGTCATCACGGTCTCCTTGAATGGGTCCAGGATTCTGTCATCAGTCCGCCAGTTCCACCAGCACGGGGGCGTGGTCCGAGGCGCCCTTGCCTTTGCGCTCCTCGCGGTCGATCGAGGCGCCGGTGACGCGCGTGGCCAAGGCCGGGGAAGCCAGGATGAAGTCGATCCGCATGCCTTCCTTCTTCGGGAAGCGCAGTTGGGTGTAGTCCCAGTAGGTGTAGACGCCCGGACCGGGAGTGTACGGCCGCACCACGTCGGTGAAACCTGCCGACTCGAAGGCGTGGAACGCGGCGCGCTCGGGCGGGCTGACGTGCGTGTAGCGGTTGTTGACGAAGAGATCGATGTCCCACACGTCCTCGTCGAACGGGGCGATATTCCAGTCGCCCATCAGCGCCACCTGGGCCTCAGGGTTCCGGGTCACCAGCTCCTGGGCGTGAGTTTTCAGGCTTTCCAGCCACTTGAGCTTGTAAGGCATGTGCTCATCGTCGAGGGAGCGGCCGTTGGGAACGTAAAGGCTCCAGATGCGGACGCCGGCGCAGGTTGCGGCCATGGCGCGCGCCTCCTGTACGGGTTCCGTACCGGCCTTACCGAACGACGGCTGGTCCAGGAACGTCCGCTCAACGTCTTCGAGGCCCACGCGGGAGGCGATCGCCACGCCATTCCACTGGTTGACGCCGAAATGGGCCACTTCGTAGCCCATCCGTTCAAACAGCTCCCAGGGAAAGTTGTCGTCCTTGCACTTGGTTTCCTGGATGGCCAGCACGTCGCAGTCGCTGCGCTGGAGCCAGGCTTCCACACGGTCGGCACGGGCACGGAGCGAATTCACATTCCAGGTAGCAATCTTCACAGTTCCTAACTTACCTTGGCCGTGCTGCCGCCGGTAAAGCACGCTGTGGCAGCCGCCCACAGGTCCAATCCGGGTGCAAGGGACCGGTGGAGTTTAGTTGGAAGCCCGAGTATATTCGCAACCAGAAATGGCCCAGGTCACATGCGAAGGAGCGTCTGCTCATGGTGCGCGAGCTTTCCCACTACATTGGCGGCCAGCATGTGGCGGGCATGTCCGGCCGCTTCGGCGACGTCTTTGATCCCTGCACCGGGGCAGTCCAGGCGCGCGTCCCGCTGGCAGGCCGGGACGAGGTGCATAATGCCGTGGCTGCCGCCGCGAAGGCCCAGGAGGAATGGGCGGCCATGAACCCGCAGCGCCGGGGGAGGATCCTGCTCCGGTTCGTGGACCTGGTCAACCGGGACATGGACGAGCTGGCCCGGCTGCTGTCCTCCGAACACGGCAAGACCCTTGCCGACTCCCGGGGAGACATCCAGCGCGGACTCGAAGTGGTGGAGTTCGCCGCCGGCGCGCCGCACCTGCTCAAGGGCGAGTTCTCCACCGAGGCCGGAGCCGGGATAGATATCCACTCGCTGCGGCAGCCCCTGGGCGTGGTGGCCGGAATCACCCCGTTCAACTTTCCGGCCATGATCCCGTTGTGGAAGTCCGGCCCGGCCCTGGCTGCGGGCAATGCATTCATCCTCAAGCCCTCCGAACGGGATCCTTCCGTGCCGCTGCGGCTGGCCGAACTCTACTCCGAAGCGGGCGTCCCGGACGGAGTGTTCAACGTGGTCAACGGGGACAAGGAAGCCGTGGACGCGCTCCTGGAGGACCCCCTTGTCAGGGCCATCGGGTTTGTGGGCTCCACCCCCATCGCCCAATACATCTACGCCACGGCAGCCGCCCACGGAAAGCGGGCGCAGTGCTTCGGCGGTGCCAAGAACCACATGGTGGTGATGCCGGACGCAGACCTGGACCAGGCCGCGGACGCCCTCATCGGGGCCGGGTACGGCTCCGCGGGGGAGCGCTGTATGGCCGTCTCCGTTGCGGTTCCGGTGGGGCAGGAAACAGCTGACAAGCTGGTGGCCAGGCTCCAGGAACGGATCATGTCGCTCAAGGTAGGGCACAGCCTGGACCACGGCACGGATTTCGGGCCGGTGGTCACCGCCTCCGCCAAGGAACGGATCGAAGGCTGCATCCAGGCGGGCGTGGACGAGGGCGCCACGCTGCTGGCGGACGGCCGTGGCGTCACGGTGGAAGGCTACAAGGATGGCTTCTGGGTGGGCCCCACCCTCTTCGACCACGTGACACCGGAGATGGCCATTTACCGTCAGGAAATCTTCGGCCCCGTCCTGAGTGTGGTGCGCGCTGCCGACTACGATGAAGCGCTCCGGCTCTGCAGCCGGAATGAGTACGGAAACGGCGTGGCCATCTTCACCCGCGACGGGGACGCAGCCAGGGATTTTGCCACCAGGGTGGATGTGGGAATGGTGGGCATCAACGTGCCCATCCCGGTGCCGCTGGCCTACTACACGTTCGGCGGCTGGAAAGCATCGGGGTTCGGGGACCTCAACCAGCACGGCGCCGACGCCTTCCGGTTCTATACCAAAACGAAAACGGTCACCACGCGGTGGCCGTCTGGGATACGGCACGGGGCCAGCTTCGTGATGCCGGAAGGAAGTTGATGGCGGACAGCACGCAAACCGGTACGGACAACAATGCAGAGGTGCTGTTTGAGCGCCACGGGCAGCTGGGGGTGGTCACCCTCAACCGGCCCCGCGCAGTCAACGCCCTGACCGCCGGGATGGTGGGGGCCCTTCTGGAGCAGCTCATCGCATGGGCGGACGACGACGGTGTTGCCGCGGTTGTGATCCGCGGGGCCGGGGAACGGGGCCTGTGTGCAGGTGGCGACATTGTGGCCATTTATGAGGACATGCTCGCCGGCGGTGGGCAGACCGCGGACTTCTGGCAAACGGAGTACAGGGTGAATTCGCTGATCGCCCGTTATCCCAAGCCCTACGTCGCCCTGATGGACGGGCTCGTACTGGGCGGGGGAGTGGGAATCTCAGCCCACGGCTCTGTGCGGGTGGTGACGGAACGCACGCGGATGGGCATGCCGGAAACCACCATTGGTTTTGCGCCCGACGTCGGCGGGACGCTTTTGTTGTCCCGCGCGCCCGGGGAGGCGGGAACCCACGCGGCGCTGACCGCCGCGCACTTAAGTGCGGCCGATGCCTTGTACCTCGGCCTCGCAGACCACTACGTCCCGTCCGCCAGGCTGGAGGAGCTGGTGCTGGCGTTGGAAAACGAAACTGCGGAAGCCGCCGTCGGACGCTGCGGCGAAGCCCCACCGCCCTCCACACTGGAGCAGCACCGCAACTGGATTGACAGTTGCTACGCCTCCGACGACGCCGGGGAGATCGTCCGCAGGCTCCGGACCTTCGACGGCGAAGGAAACGTGGAAGCCGCCCTGGCCGCCGACACTATCGAGGCGAAGTCGCCCACGTCCGTAAGAGTCACACTGGCGTCGCTGCGGCGGGTCAAGGGCATGACCCTGGATGAAGCCCTGGCCCAGGAATACCGGGTGGGACTGCGTTTCCTGGCAGCACCCGATTTCCGCGAGGGGATCCGGGCGCAGGTGGTGGACAAGGACCGGACGCCGCACTGGAACCCGTCAACTCTCGCTGGGGTGCTGCCGGAACAGGTGGAGCGCTTTTTTGAACCGCTGGGCAGCAGGGAACTGGATCTTGGATTGAAGGAGACGACGTGAAGGAGAGCGGCCATGCCTGAGGACTACACCATCGCGTTCCTGGGCCTTGGCCACATGGGCGGGCCCATGGCGGTGAACCTGGTCAAAGCCGGCTACACCGTGGCCGGTTTCGACGTGGTGCCTGCCGCGCTTGACGCAGCGCGGGCGGCCGGGGTTCCCGTTGCTGCCAGCGCTGCTGACGCAGCCTCCGGTGCTGCTGTGGTCCTGACCATGTTCCCCAGCGGCCGCAACGTGCTGGACGCCTACCAGGGAAGCGACGGCGGACCCGGCCTGCTGGCTGCTGCTGCCCCCGGAACCATGTTCCTGGACTGCTCCACGATCAATGTGGACGAAGCGCGGGAAGCGGCCCGGCTGGCCATCGACGCCGGCCACCGCTCGGTGGATGCTCCGGTTTCAGGCGGCGTGGTCGGTGCCGAGGCCGGGACGCTGACGTTTATGGTGGGCGGGGATCCTGAGGACTTCGAGGCAGTGCGTCCGCTGCTGGAAGTGATGGGCAGGCGGGTGGTGCACTGTGGTGCCCATGGCGCGGGGCAGGCTGCAAAGATCTGCAACAACCTGATCCTGGGTGCCTCCATGATTGCCGTGAGCGAAGCCTTTGTGCTGGGGGAGAAGTTGGGCCTGAGCCACCAGGCACTGTTTGATGTGGCATCGGCAGCGTCCGGTCAGTGCTGGGCATTGACCACCAACTGCCCCGTGCCGGGGCCGGTCCCCACCAGCCCGGCCAACCGCGATTACCAGCCCGGTTTTGCCGGAGCCCTGATGGCCAAGGACCTCAAGCTTGCCGTAAATGCACTGCAAAGTACCGGGGTGGCGGCCCGGGTGGGTCCGCTCGCCGCGGAAATCTACGATACGTTTGCCGCGAAAGGCGGCGCCGGCCGGGACTTCTCCGGAATCATCACGGACATCCGGGACAGATCCGATGGTCCCGATGGAGCGGGACACAAGAACCAGCCCGCAAATGTTGCCGGCGGCGCCCCAGGAACGGCATTAACCACCACAGCAAACAGTGCGGCACAGGACGACGGGAGCCCTGAATGACGGAATACACGAACATCCTGGTGGAGCAGCGCGGCCGGGTGGGGCTGGTGACGCTCAACCGGCCACAGGCGTTGAATGCCCTCAACAAGGCCACCATGGAAGAGCTCGTGCAGGCCGTCCGCACCATGGACTCCGATCCCGCGGTAGGAGCGGTGGTGATCACCGGCTCCAGCAAGGCTTTCGCCGCCGGCGCCGATATCAAGGAAATGGCTGCCCAAGGCTACATGGACATGTATGCCGCGGACTGGTTCCGGGGTTGGGAGGACTTCACCCGGCTGCGCATTCCCACCATCGCTGCGGTCTCCGGGTTCGCGCTGGGCGGCGGCTGCGAGCTGGCCATGATGTGCGACCTCATCATCGCCGGGGACAATGCCAAGTTCGGCCAGCCCGAAATCAACCTGGGCGTGCTGCCCGGCATGGGCGGGTCACAGCGGCTCACCCGGGCAGTAGGCAAGGCCAAAGCGATGGACCTGATCCTCACCGGCAGGTTCATCGGTGCGGAGGAAGCCGACAGATGCGGCCTGGTGTCCCGCGTGGTTCCAGCCGAGGATGTAATAGACGAGGCCATCAAGGCCGCGGAAGTGATCGCGTCCAAGTCCAAACCCGTGGCGATGGTGGCGAAGGAAGCCGTGAACGCGGCCTTCGAAACCGGCCTTACCCAGGGAGTGGTTTTCGAGCGCCGGCTCTTCCATTCGCTCTTCGCCACGGAGGACCAGAAGGAAGGCATGGCGGCGTTCACTGAGAAACGCCAGCCCGAATTCCGGCATCGTTAAGCATCAACGTCTGCCGGTAGGCGGACAGATCTGCTGCCATCTCCTCCGCCATCAGGTGGTTGTTAATGACGACGGCGGCCCAGGCGCCCGCCGCTGCTGATGCCAGGACCTGCGCGCGCATGTCCGTCACGTTGCCTGCCGCCCATACGCCCGGGACGGCGGTGGCTCCGTCGGCATCCGTCGCCAGGAAATCCCCGATGCCCATCGGATGCGGTTCCGGCTTCAGGCCGAGGCCGGCGAAGGCGTCCAGCCGGGCCCGGACCTGGGCTCCTGCCACCACGGCATCCACGGCTACTTCCGGCCCGCCTGCCAAGGCAACGCCGCGCAACCGGTCCTGCTCCACCCGGAGCGACTCGACGGCACCGGCAACCACCTTGATGCCACGGGCGGCCAGCTGCTCCAGTTCCTCGGCGGAGGGCAGCACAAGTTCGTTCAGGAACAGCGTGATGTTGGCGCTCCACTGCCGGAACAGCAATGCCTGATGCACAGACCAGGGACCATTTCCAAGGACGCCGATTCCCTGGTCGCGGACCTCCCAGCCATGGCAGAAGGGGCAGTGCAGCACGTCCCTGCCCCAGCGCTCGCCGAGTCCGGGGATCCCGGGCAGCTCGTCCACGAGCCCGGTGGTGATCAGGAGCCGCTTCGCCCGAAGGACGCCGCCGTCCGCAGCGGTGACGGTAAAGCCTTCGGCAACACTTCCGGCCGCGGCCACAGCCTCGCCTTGGATCGTCCGGACGCCGTACTGCCTTGCTTCGGCCCGGCCGGTCTCCAGGAGTTCCGCTGGGCGGACGCCATCACGGGACAGGAACCCATGGACTCCCTGGGCAGGGGCATTGCGGGGTTCGCCGCTGTCCAGCACCACGACGGAGCGGCGCGACCGGCCGAGCATTTGTGCCGCGCTGAGGCCGGCCGCGCCGCCGCCGATGATCAAGACGTCAGAGATTGATGAATTGTGGTTTGTCATGGTTCCCATGGTGTTCCACCGCCGCCGGTACTGGCAAAGTATTTTGCCGCAATGGCAAGATGGCGGTATGGATGAACAGATTGACGATGTCCTGGCCGCGGTGGGGCGCAGATTGCGGGCGCTTCGGCAGGCCGCCGGCATCACTCTCACAGCGTTGGCTGAAACCACTGGCATATCCGTGAGCACGTTATCCAGGCTGGAGTCCGGCCAGCGCCGGCCCAACCTCGAGTTGCTGCTGCCGCTGGCCAAGGCGTACCAGGTTCCGCTGGATGAACTGGTGGGAGCTCCGGCCACTGGAGATCCCCGGGTGCACTTGCGACCCCTCCAGGTACGGGGAATGACCATCATTCCGCTGACCAAAAGGCCTGGCGGCATCCAGGCCTATAAACACATCCTGCCCGCCGGACGGTTGGAGGAACCCAAGCCTCAAGTGCACGAAGGCTACGAGTGGCTGTATGTGCTCAACGGAAAGCTGCGGATGGTCCTGGGTGGCCAGGACCTGGTGCTCCATGCGGGAGAGGCCGCGGAATTCGATACCAGGGTCCCGCACTGGTTCGGCCGTGCGGACGGCAACCCGGTGGAGTTCCTGAGCCTCTTCGGCACGCAGGGAGAGCGGATGCACGTCCGGGCCAAGCCTGCCTGATCGCTGGCCCAGACCGGACTGTGGCCGGGGAGCGGTGGGCGGCAATTACGCTGGCCGCGGCCGCCGCACCGGGCCCAGCTTTTACACAGGTGCGTAAGGTAGACAGGACCGGGAAACGGGTATGGCGGCGACGCGGACAGGGGGCGTTCTATGTGGGGGACGGCAGCGGACGCGGGCGGCTCGGCCGATAATCTGACCGGGCTGGTGGGCTTGGCTGCCCGGGGCATTGAGCAGCTCGGTGAGTGGGGCGTGGGGCTCTTCACCCTCGCTGAAACAGTGGTGCCGCCCATCCCCAGCGAAGTGATCCTGCCGCTGGCCGGCTACCTGGCCAGGCAGGGCTCCCTGAGCCTGGTCCTCGTATTTGTGACCAGCACCCTCGGGGCCTATCTTGGCGCCCTGTTCCTGTACTGGCTCGGGGCCAAGCTCGGACTGGAGCGGTCCATCCGAGGGTTATCCAAGCTTCCCTTGGTGGACCGGGAAGACTTTGAACACGCGGCAGGCTGGTTCCGCCGGCATGGACGCTCGTCCATCTTTTTCGGAAGGTTGCTTCCCGGCGTGCGAAGCCTCATTTCCCTTCCGGCCGGAGCTGCAGCCATGCCGCTGGGAAAGTTCACCATCTACACAGTCGCCGGCAGCGGGCTGTGGAACGGGTTGCTGCTGGGGCTCGGGTACCTGCTCGGCACCCAGTACCGGGTGATCGAGGAGTACTCCCGTTTCCTGAACTACGCCGTGTATGCCGCTGTGGGCGTTACCGTGGTGCTGCTGGTTGCCCGGCGGATCAAGCGCGCCAAAACGCCGCGCTGACCCAGTTTTCTCCAGCTCAGGAAACCGGCCAGTTCGGGACATCCGGCCGGTTCAGCACACCGGCCGGTTCAGGACATCCGGGGCCGTTCAGGGGCCGATGAAGTCGCCCGCGTTCCGGCGGAAGTCCCCGAGTATCCGGATCAGCTGATCGATATCCTCCGGCCCGAAGCCGGAGGCGCCGAAGACCTCGGCGTTGAGTGCCGCCGTCGAACGCTTCGCCGCGGTGCGGCCCTCGGCGGTGAGCTCAACCAGTGTGGTGCGGCCGTCCGTCGGATGCGGCGAACGGCGCACCAGCCCGGCATCCTGCAGCCGGTCAACAGCATTGGTGATGGACGTGGGGTGGACCTGGAGGAGCGTGCTGGCCTTCTTCATCGGCAGGGACCCGTTCCTGGCGAAGCTCAGCAGGGCGAGCAGCTCGTAGCGTGCGAACGTCAGTCCAAAAGGCTTCAGCACGAATTCGATCCTGGCGAGCAGGATCTGCTGGGTCCGCATGATGGCGGTGACGGCTGCCATGGGCGCCGCCTCGTCCGCCCAGCCGTGATCTTCCCAGTTCCGGCGGGCATCAGCGATGGGGTCTCGGGGAAGCGGAGTGCCCATAGCCAGCCTTTCACGATGTGATGCACCTCACCTGTGGCGGGGTGTGTGCAATATACTAGGACATCCAACGGTTGGTAGTGCGGTGCGGCAGAGCAGGGGGACCAATGCCAGTGCAGGCCACGGGACACAACGGAGTGTCACCCTTTCCGGATGCCGACCTGATGTACATTGTCGACCTCCTCGCGCCTCCTGAACGGGACAGGTACTTCGGCATCCGCGAGTTCCTCCAATCCTCGGTCCGGCAGCCCTCAATCGAGTATTGGAATCGCGAAGAGTTTCCGTTCGGGCTGCTGGCGGACATGGGAAAACATGGCCTCGGAGCCCTCCAGCTGGACGGCAGCTCCGCGCTGTTCAAGGGACTGATGTACGTCGAGCTGGCCCGCGCGGACGTATCCCTGTCAGCGCTCGCCGGCATCCATAATGAACTCATCCTCGGGATGATCAGCGAGCTGGGCTCTAATGAACAGAAGGCCCGGTGGCTGCCCGGCCTGAAAACCTTCAGCCAGTTGGGCGCCTTTGCCCTGACGGAGCCGGACCACGGCTCGGACATTGCCGGCGGGTTGGAAACCTCGGCCAGGCTGGACGGCGGCGAGTGGGTCCTCAGCGGAGCCAAGCGCTGGATCGGAGCCGCCACCATCGCCGACTTCGCGCTGGTGTGGGCGCGGGACGCGGCGGATGGCGAGATCAAGGGCTTCATCGTGGAGACGGACAGGCCAGGCTACACGGCCACCAAGATCTCCCACAAAATCGGCCTGCGGATCATGCAGAACGCGGACATTGTGCTGGATGAGGTGCGGGTTCCGGCGGAAAACCTGCTGCCCGGAGCCACAAGCTTCTCCCGGACGAACGAGCTCCTCCGCGACTCCCGCGCCTGGGTCGGCTGGCAGGGTGCGGGAATCCAGCTGGCCGCCTTCGATATCGCGCGGGCCTATACCCTGAACCGGCGCCAGTTCGGCAAGGAACTGGCCAGCTTCCAACTGGTCCAGCAGCAACTCGCCGATATGTTGGGCAACGCGTCTGCCTCGTTGGCCTTGATGGCGCAGCTGGCGCGCGTCCAGCAGGAGGGAAAGCTGGAGATGGTCCAGGCTGCCATGGCCAAAGCCACGGTCACCAGGCTGGCCCGGGCCTCGGTGGCCATGGGCCGTTCGCTGCTGGGCGGTAACGGCATCAGCAGCGACTATGAGATGGGCAAGCTCTTCGGTGACGCCGAAATCCTCTACACCTACGAGGGCAGCTATGAGATCAACTCTCTTATTGTGGGCAGGGCTGTCACCGGAAAATCCGCCTTCCACTAGATACCCCTGCCCCGGTGGTCCAGCGGGCGTTGTCCCGCCACGCCGTGATCGGTAGCATCAAACACTAAGCCTACTTAGTTTTATGGCTGGGCCGTCCGCGGACAGAAGGGGATGCCGAATGCGCGTCAAAAATCCAGTTGTGGTGATTACCGGAGCCTCCAGCGGGATCGGACGCGCCACGGCCCTTCGCTTCGCCGCCAGGGGAGCCCGGTTGGTCCTGGCCGCGCGGGGAGCGGAATCCCTGGAGGACGTGGCCCGGGCCTGCAGGAGGCGCGGCGCCAAAGCCATCGCCGTCCCCACCGACGTGACGGACGTGGGCGGGATGGAGGAGCTGGCGGCGCGTGCAAAACAAGAGTTCGGGCGCCTGGATGTGTGGGTCAACAATGCTGCGGTGGGTGCATTCGGACTGCTGACCGAGATTCCGCCGAAGGACTTCCAGCGGGTGCTTGACGTCAACATCTCCGGTTACGTCAATGGGGCGCGGGCGGCTCTACCCCGAATGCGCACCCAAGGGTCCGGTGTACTGATCAACGTTGCGTCAGTCGTGGCGGAAATTCCGTTGCCCTACTCAGCCGCCTACTCCATGTCCAAAGCGGCGGTCCGGGCGTTGAGTATCAGCCTGCGCTCCGAACTGGCCCGTGAAGGCGTGGCCGGGGTGGACGTGTGCACGGTCCTCCCCGCCACCATTGACACACCCTTCTACCAGAATGCCGCCAACTACACCGGGCGCCGGCCGATGGCCATGCCTCCGGTCTACACTGCCAAGCGGGTTGCAAAAGCCGTGGTGAGGCTCGTGGAACACCCGCGCAGGGAGCTCGTGGCGGGAGGCCTGGCCGGCCGGCTCCTGGTGCTGCAGCACAAGCTGGCGCCCGGTGCGGTCGAAGCGGCCACCGCCCGCCAAGTGGACACGCGCCAGTTGTCCCGGCGGCGGTCCGCGACTTTGACCTCGGGAAACCTCAGCCAGGCGTCGCAGGCGGTCCGCAAGCCTTCCGTGGGCGGCGGATGGCACGGCCGACGGCGGACGGCACAGCGGCGGATTGGAACCGCAGCGGCGCTCGCCGCCGCCGTGGTCGCCGTGCGGAAGAGGCTGGGCTGATTGCCGCTGGGCCGTGTCCTGCCCCGCCAAACCAGCCTCCGCCGTCGTGCTGGCTGCTAGAGATTCCTGTCGGCGTAGACCCGCAGCGCGTCCCGCACGAAGCCGGCGCCCGTCTCGCCACCGTAATTGGCGGCGAAACGTGGATCGGCAACGTACATTTCGCCCAGCCCCACTACATAGCCCTTGACGTCCCCGCCCTGCTCGGAGGCAGGAGTGCCGGGGATGGAGGTCAGCCATTGAACGTGCCGCCGGGCCAGGTCCTGCGCCTCGGGGCTGTCCGCGGCGATGCCCGATTCCGCGGCGGCCGTCCAGTCACGGCCCAGCTTTTCGGCCCGCGCCTTCCACTCCTGTTTCTCAGCGGTTCCCATGCCACGCCACCAGGCGTCGCCCTTGGCATACGCGTCCTTGCCCCAGCGCTCCTCCACCTCGTCCTTGTACTGGGTGTGGTCGAAGCCGTCAAACATTTTTTCGGCCATGAGTTCGCCTCCTCCTTTCACTGTTTCAATCGTTTGCTGGACAGACAGGACCTGCCGCGCCAGCCGTTCCTGCTCCTGCCGGAGCCAGTCCAGGTGGCGGCTTAGCGCTTTGACGGCATCCATCTCGTGATGGAAGACATCGGCTATGGCCGGCAGGCCCAGCCCGAGTTCCCGGAGCAGGAGGATCCGCTGCAGCTGCAGCAGTGCCGCGGCGTTGTAGTAGCGGTATCCGTTGCTGCCCACGCGGCTGGGCTTCAGGAGCCCGATGTCGTCGTAGTGGCGCAGCGTCCGGCTGGTGGTGCCGGCCATCCGGGCAACATCCTGGATGGACCAGTCAATGCCTGCTGCTGTTCCGGATGCGTCCATGCTCTGAGCGTAGGGGTTGACGCTGCGTCAAGGTCAAGCGGGTTTTCCGGGATGCCTTTTACGCGGTGGCCTGGGGCGGGGGGAACGCGTGCGGGCCTGGGCAACGAGCCGGGTGAACGCAAAAATGAAGACGGCCTCGATGATGAGCATCAGGGCTACGAGCAGCCATTGTTCCTCGGCTATGAACACAATGCACCCTGCGAGCGCGAGGATGGTTCCGAGGACTAGTGTGTAGACGGCAAACCCGACCGCGACGCGGGCGCTGCGGACCCCGGTTCGGAAGCCGAAGCCCAATGGTTCCCCGCCGGGATGGCCGGGGACGAGGTCCGGGCCGGCAGGCGGGAGCTGGTCGAACTCCTCCCAGGGGTCCTTCCCTGCATCGTTGCCTGGCACATTGTCCGGGGGCTGTCCCGTCATCATCCCATTATCCCAAATCTGCGAACGGGACAGGGGGCCGGGGAACGCTCTCTCACTTGATGCTGGGTTTTGGGGAACGCTCTCTCACTTGATGCGCGTTTTTGAGGAACCCTCTATCACACCCCGAGTCCCGGACGTGACCTCCGGCACGATGACCGCGGCAGCACCGCCGTCGGCCCTGCCGCGAAGCGATAGAGCGTCCGTGGGAAGCCCGCGTTAGGTGATAGAGCGACGGTAGGAAGCCCGCGTTAAGTGATAGAGCGTCGGCCGGAAGTCCGCGTTAAGTGATAGAGCGTCGGCCGGAAGTCCGCGTTAAGTGATAGAGCGTTGGACGGGGGAGAAGCCAACAAAAAACAGCGGCCTCCCCAACATGTGTTGGGGAGGCCGCTGCCTGGCGGCCTCCTCCTGCTGGTGCAGGAGGAAAGCCGAAGCCTTAGAGCGGGCGGATGTTCTCTGCCTGCGGGCCCTTCGGACCCTGGGTCACATCGAATTCAACCTTCTGGTTCTCATCGAGTGAGCGGTATCCGCTGCTGGCGATTGCTGAGTAGTGGGCGAAAACGTCAGCGGACCCGTCATCGGGGGCAATGAAGCCAAAACCCTTTTCGGCGTTGAACCATTTAACTGTGCCTGTTGCCATGGCTGCATTCCTTCGTGTGACTCTGATTCTCCCCCGGGCCACCGGCCCGAAGTGCGCGGAGAACGTCCCCCGCAGTCCCCAACGTACGGGGCTGGCGCCAACCTTGCAAGGGTAACGGGATTTTAAGTGTCGTCAGCGCATGCCCTCACGGCGGATCGCGGTGGCTATGGCAGCGGCCCTGGTGTCCACCCCGAGCTTGGCATAAATGTGCGCAAGGTGGGTCTTGACGGTGGCCTCGGAGATGAAGAGGCGTTGGCCCAGTTCACGGTTGCTGAGGCCCTCTGTCAGGAGGCTGAGCAGTTCGGCCTCGCGTGGTGTCAGGATCTCGTCGGGGTTGCGCAGCTGCTGGAAAAGCCGCGACGCAACGGGCGCGCTCATCACGCTCTTGCCCTGGACTGCGCCCCGGATGGCCGCAAAGATCTCCTCGGGTGCGGCATCCTTCAGCAGGTACCCCATGGCACCGGCGTCCACTGCCCGGACAATGTCCGCATCGGAGTCGTACGTGGTGAACACCAGGATGGCCTGCCTCTTGTTCCGCTCCCGGATTTTGCGGATGGCTTCGATTCCGTCCATCCCGGGACCCATGGCGAGGTCCATCACCACCACGGACACGGGGTGCTGCGCCAGCAGGTCCAGCGCGTCCTCTCCGGACGCTGCTTCGGCAACGACGTCGATATCCGCCTGGGTGCCAAGCAGGGCCCGCAGCCCGCTTCGCACCACGAGATGGTCGTCCACCAGCAGCACGGTAATGGCGTTCACGGTGCCTCTCCCGGGATCTTCGGCTCGGCCGCAGCGGGCAGTTGGGCTGCGACGATGGTCCCTTCACCGGGCGCACTTTCCACGGAGAAGGCGCCGCCCAGCTGTTCCACCCGTTGCCGCATGGCACGGAGGCCATACCCTCCGGCGCCCGACGGCGGTGCTGCCGCCGCCGGATCAAAGCCGGTGCCGTCGTCGTACACATCCAAGGTGACGGCGTCCGGAAGGAAGCCGAGGGTTACGGTGGCAGTGGAGGCGGCAGCGTGCAGCTTGATGTTCGAGGCCGCGCTCTGGACTACCCGCAGGAGTGCGTGCCGGACGTCGGCCGGCACGTTGCGGGGTTCGCCGGTGACCAGGAGCCGGGCCGCCGGGACATACTGCCTGGCCGCGACAAGCAGGGCGTCCGGCAACGGCGAGGCGTCCAACCCGGGGGAGGCGAGTTCGTGGACCAGGTTGCGGGTCTCGGAGAGATTGCCCCTCAACAGCGCTGTGGCCTGGCCAAGGTCTGCCCTCGCGGCATCAGCCGGCCATGCCCTCCCGGCCGCTTCCAGCAGGAGGAGGCTGCTCGCCAGGCCCTGGGTCACGGTGTCGTGGATTTCCCGGGACACCCGTTCCCGTTCGGCAATGGTGCCCGCCCGGCGCTCGCTGGCCGCAAGCTGTCCCTGTGCGAGCGATACTTCCGCGTGCAGGCGGCGCTGTTCCTCGGCGTCGTGCTGGATCCGGTCATAAACCAGCGTCAGCATCACGCCTACGGCCAGCGGCCCCAGGAGCATTGCCAGGTCAGTGCCGTCGCTCAGCTTGAACAGGCCTGCGGCGGTGGCAGCGGCCGTAACCCCTGCTGTGATGTAGGCGGCTGCTCCGTTGAAGGCGATCCGGCAGAGGAAGAAGAGCGCGAACGAGCACCAGGCAAAGCTGGGAGCGGCGATGACCAGGACGGCCCACACGCCCACCAGGGCAACCATCCACGGTGCGCCGGGCCTGGCGCGCTGCGCCTGGATGGCGACGGCGAGATACAACAGGCAGGCGCCGGCGGCCAGGCCCAGGACCAGGATGTTGTCTGCCGGGCTGTGGCGCATCACGTAGCGGACCAGCGACGCCACCATCAGGACGCCGAAGCCAAGGTGTACGGCGGTATCGATCCTACCCAGGCGCGGGAGCCTCTCCGGTGTGCTGCTGGATGCGGCAGCCCCGCCTGTACCCCCGTTGGCGCCGGGGTCCGGTGCGGGCGCGGCGTGGGATGCGGTGGCTCGGGGAGGCATGGAAATTTCCGGTTCGAATGGGGGACAGCTACCTCCCATGCTATTGCCCCCGCCCTTGCCCGTCTCTCAGCCTTTTGGCTGATACGGCTGGCCTTTCGGAGCAGGAGGCCGCAGCCAAAGGCCCGATGCCCTGCTCACGTGCCCACGAAAGGATGGGACTGTACCCCGGCGCTGAACCGTGGCTGGGCTTTGACCATAAGGAAAACACCATGAAGAAGTCATCGAAAGTATTCGCCGCCGCAGCCGCCGGCGCACTTGCGCTCACCGCCGTTGCGACGGTCACAGCAAATGCCGGCCCGGGTGCTGCTCCAGCAGCCGTTCCTGCTGCCGACGTCCAGCCCGTGCCGGAGAACGTGGTCCAGCAGAACCGTATTTCCGTCGGGGCATCCGCAAAGGCTGTGTCCGCGGCGCTCGCGAAGTGCCAGGCGGACAAGCTGCCGTTCGTCACCGTGGCGCTGGTGGACCGCTTCGGCACGGTGCAGGCGCTCCTGCGGGGCGACAACGCCGCCGAGCACACCATTGAAGCCGCGAAGCAAAAGGCCTACACCGCCGCAGCGTTTGGCACCCCCACCAGCGAACTGGCCAAGCGGATCAACGGCAACGGCCCCAGCATCGCCGACCTCCCCGGCACCCTCTTCCTGGCCGGCGGCGTCCCGCTGAAGGTGAACGGTGTTTCCGTGGCCGGGATCGGCGTCGGAGGTGCTCCCGACGGGGCCCTGGACGAGGCCTGCGCCACTGCCGGTGCTGATGCCATCGTTGCTGCTGCCGCTCAGTAGGCTGGGCCGCATGAAGTGGGTTGGGGTTTGCTGCCTTGCCGTCTCCTTGACCCTGGCCACGACTGCGTGCCAGGCGGGTCCGGAGGCAACGCAGCCGCCGCAGCCTGCGCCGCCGTCGTCCCTTGCCGGGGCGGAAGGGACGACGGCCGTGGCGGAAACCCCATCAGCCCCGTCCCCGTCCCCGGCGCCGGCAGCTGCTCCTCCGATGCTGTCCGCGGAGGAACAAGCGTAGCTTGACCAGGCACTCATCGCCGCCGCCAAGGCCAACAACGTGCCGCTGGTGCAGGAACTCATCGGGCGGGGCGGCGATGTGAACACCAAGGACGCGATCCAGGATTCGGCGTTCCTCTACGCGGGCGCGGAAGGATTCAACGAGGTGCTCCGGTTGACGCTGGACGCCGGGGCAGACGTCGCCAGCACCAACCGGTACGGCGGGACCGCCCTGATCCCGGCCAGCGAACATGGCCACGTGGAGACTGTCCGGATCCTGATCGCCGCGGGGGTGCCGGTCAACCACGTGAACAACCTGGGCTGGACCGCCATGCAGGAAGCCATCCTGCTGAACAACGGCGGACCCAGGCAGCAGGAGGTGGTCCGGATGCTCCTCGATGCCGGCGCCGACCCCAACATCCGGGACCGGGAGGGCAGAACGGCGCTGCAGAACGCGGAGCGCCTCGGTTTCGCCGGGATCGCAGCCCTGATCCGCAACCGGTAGCCTCCTGGTAAGAGCAACGCGGGGTCAGATATGGCCCGATAATCCGCTCCGGAACGGCCATATCTGACCCCGCGTTGCTTTTCAGACGGCCTCGAGGACGCTGACGTAGTTGGCGATGCCCACGCCGCCCATGTTCTGGACGGCGGCGCGGCGGGGGCCGGCCAGCTGCATGTCCCCGGCGGTCCCCGTGAGCTGCATGGCGGCGATGACGTGCTGCGAGACGCCGGTGGCGCCCACCGGGTGGCCTTTGGCCTTCAGGCCGCCGGAGACGTTGACCGGCAGCTTGCCGTCCTTGTACACCCAGCCTTCCTCGATGGCCCTGGCGCCCTGCCCGGGATCCGTCAGGCCCATGGCCTCGTACATCAGCAGCTCCGCGATGGTGAAGCAGTCATGCACTTCGGCGAAGTCCAGCTCATCGATTCCGACGCCGGCCATCGCCAGTGCCCGCTGCCATGACACCCGGGTGGCGTTGAAGGCTACGGGGTCCCTGCGCGCGGCGGGGAAGAAGTCGTTGGCGTGGCCGAAGCCGGCGAGGCGTACCGGAGCGGTGGCACCGCCGGTCGCCGCAGTAGACAGCACGACGGCGGCAGCGCCATCAGACACAGGGGAGCAGTCCGTGCGGCGCAGCGGGTCCGCCACCATCGGGTTTTTGTCCGACACCGTGCGGCAGAATTCGACGCCGAGGTCCTTGCGGAGCTGAGCGTAGGGGTTGTCCACGCCGTTGCGGTGGTTCTTGGCGGCGATGGAGCCCAGGACGTCCGAAACGCTGCCGTAGCGCTTCTCGTAGTGCTTGGCCACCTCGGCGAACAGCCCCGTGAAGCCGGTGGTGGAGGCCTTGCCGGCCATGTCGTAGTCGGCCCCCAAAAGGCCGGCCCCCACAACGTCGGCTCCGGCGTGGGTCATCTTCTCGGCGCCAATCACCAGCACGGTTTTCGCGGTGCCCGCCAGCAGGGACTTGGTGCCCTGCTGGAAGGCGGCAGAACCTGAGGCGCACGCATTCTCCACCCGTGTGGCCGGAACATTGGCGAGCTGGTCCGAGACCTGCAGTGCCAGCGAGGACGGGAACGCCAGGGGCATCATGCCGGAGTTGAACTGGCCGAGGTAGATCTCGTCGATCTGGCCCGGCTCGATGCCGGCGTTGGTGATTGCTTCGGTGGCCACCTGGACGATCAGTGACTCCAAGGTCTCGTCCACCAGCTTCCCGAAACGGCTGTGGCCCCAACCCGTGAGCAGGACGTCTTTACCGAACTGTTCCTGCAGGCTCATGCCGTTGCTCCTTCCAGGGCGGATTCCCCGACGCCGGACTCCCCGACGGCGGATCTGTCCAGGGCAACAGTGAACTCCGCCTCCGTCTTCTCCTGGATTTCCTCGACGGTGACCCCGGGCGCCAGCCGGGTCAGCGTGAGCTGCCGCCCGCCGTCGTCTGTCTTCGCAAGGTCAAAGACCGCGAGGTCGCTGATGATGCGGTCCACCACGGCGAGACCAGTCAGGGGCAGGGTGCATTCGCGGACGATTTTGGCGCTGCCGTCTTTGGCGTTGTGCTCGGTGAGGACCACGACGCGCGGTGTTCCGGCCACCAGGTCCATGGCACCGCCCATGCCCTTGACCATCTTGCCGGGGATGGTCCAGTTGGCGAGATCCCCGCTGCCGGAGACCTGCATGGCGCCCAGGATGGCCACTTTGACGTGGCCGCCGCGGATCATGCCGAACGAGGTGGCGGAATCGAAGATGCTCCCGCCGGGCAGCACCGTGACGGTCTGCTTGCCGGCGTTGATGAGGTCGGCGTCCTCCTCGCCCTCGTACGGGAACGGGCCCATGCCCAGCAGCCCGTTTTCGCTCTGCAGGACAACCCGGACGCCGTCGGGCAGGTTGTTGGCCACCAGCGTGGGAATGCCGATGCCCAGGTTGACGTAGTCGCCGTCGTTCAGTTCCTCGGCCGCGATGGCGGCCATTTCATCCCTGGTCCAGGCCATGGGGTTCTCCTTTTAGCTAGGTATTTGGTGGTCAGACGGCCAGGGCTTCGGCATCAGCCGGGACACCGCGCGGCCGGACGGTGCGCTGCTCGATGTCCTTGACCCTGTTGCTGGCCTGGACCAGGCGCTGGACGAAGACGCCAGGGGTGACGATGTGGTTGGGGTCCAGTTCGCCCGGCTGCACAACCACCTCCGCCTCGGCAATGGTCAGGAGGCCTGCCGTCGCCACCACCGGGTTGAAGTTCCGGGCGGTATAGCGGTAGATGAGGTTTCCGTCCGTGTCCGCGGTGTGGGCGTGGACCAGTGCGACGTCGGCCGTGATGGCGCGCTCCTGGACGTACGTTTCGCCGTCGAACACCTCGTGCGGCTTGCCTTCGGCAACCAGGGTGCCAACGCCGGTTTTGGTGTAGAAGGCAGGGATGCCCGCGCCGCCGGCCCGCAGTCGTTCCGCAAGGGTGCCCTGCGGGGTGAACTCGACCTCCAGGCGGCCGGCGAGATACTGCTCCGCGAAGAGCTTGTTCTCACCCACGTAACTGGCAATGACCTTCCGGACCTGGCCCGCCTCGATCAGGATGCCCAGCCCCTTGCCGTCCACCCCCATGTTGTTCGAGACCACTGTCAGGTCCTTCACGCCTGAATCCCGGACGGCTTCGATCAGGTCCGCGGGGATGCCGCTAAGGCCGAATCCGCCCACGGCGAGAGTCATTCCGTCCCGCAGTGCCCCTTCCAGGGCGACGGCGGGAGCTGGCTGAAGTTTGGACATGGCGCCTCCTCGTTGAGAGTCCCGCAATAATCGTCCACTTTGTGGACTATGGGTCTGGAGATGGACATTACGGGTGGGTTGGGAGGGCTGTCAAGGCATCAAAATTCGGCATTTCTGCCCGTTTCTACACTGTGGACGGTAAGGTAGTCCGTGTCCATATTATGGATAGAAAAAGGTGAAAAGTGAGTAATTCCCCAGTTCCGGGAGCCCAGGTGGTCAGCCGTGTTGCGGGCTTGTTGCGTCTCATCGGACGCAACGCGGACGGCATGCCGCTGTCCGCCCTGGTGATCGAATCCGGCCTTACCCGGCCCACGGTCCACCGGCTGTTGTCCTCGCTGGCGTCCGAGGGCCTGCTGGACCACGACCCCGGCAGCGGCAACTGGGTGCTGGGTCCGGAGGTTTTCCTGATGGGGTCGGTGGCGTCGGCCCGCTTCCCCCTGGAGGAGGTAGCCCGCCCGAGCCTCCGGCGGCTGGCCGAGGCAACCGGCGAGAGCGCCTTCTTCTCCATTCGCCGCGGCTCTGAGACGGTATGCCTGTTGCGGGAGGAGGGGAGCTTTCCGGTGCGGTCATTTGTGCTGCACGAGGGTGTCCGGTTCCCGCTGGGCGTCGCCTCGGCGGGCACCGCGATCCTGGCTTTCCTGCCGGAGGCCGAGCAAGAGGAACTGCTGCATGACTGGGCAGCGCATGCCGGGACATTCGCAGCGGGCCATCCCGAGGAAATTGTCCGGGCCAACCTGGCTCAGACCAGGCTGAAGGGTTACTCAGTGAACCCCGGGCTGGTGCTGGAAGGCAGTTGGGGGATGGGTGCCGCGGTGTTCGACCAGTCCGGCCGGCCTGCCTGGGCACTGTCACTGACCGGCATCGAGCCGCGGTTCAAACCGGAGCGGCAGGAGGAGCTGGGCAATCTCCTGATGGCCGAGGCGCACCGCATCACCCAGCAGTTGGGGGCGGTGGGGAAAGGCGCTCGGGCCCGCTGAGCCCCCGGCTTTGCCAGGGAACGACGACGGCGCGCTACCCCTTCCGGGGGCGGCGCGCCGTCGTTTTTCCTCAGGGCTACAGCCCTGCGCGGGGCTCCTCGGGGCCTTCGCCCGTCCACCAGGTGTCAAAAATCGTGACGGGGACGGTGCGCTTGTGCCGCGTGCGCAGGTATTTCGTTTCGATCGACTCCGCCACGGATTCCGGGACGTCCCGGCCTTCCAGGTAATCGTCGATCTGGTCGTAGCTCAGGCCCAGCTCGTCCTCGTCGGTGCGGCCTGGCCTGTCATCAAGCAGGTCCGCAGTGGGCACCTTTTCCCACACCCGCGCCGGGGCGCCCAGCTCGGCCAGCAGGGCGCGGTTCTGCCGCTTGTTCAGGCCAAACAGCGGCAGGATATCGGCGCCGCCGTCGCCATATTTGGTGAAGAAACCGGTGACGGATTCGGCGCCATGGTCGGTGCCGATGACCAGGTAGTTGTGTTCCCCGGCGAGCGCATACTGGGCAATCATGCGGGTGCGGGCCTTGGTGTTCCCCTTGTGGAAATCGGAGATCTCAGAGCCCACGGTCTTTTCGAACTCGTCCTCGAAGCCGTCCACGGCCGCTGAGATGTTAAACGTCCACTCGGTTTTGGGCTGGATGAAGTCCAGCGCAGCCTGGGCGTCCTCCTCGTCATGCTGAACGCCGTACGGCAGGCGCACGGCCACAAAGTTCGCGTCCACGCCTTCTGCCTCAAGCTCCTCGACTGCCAGCTGGGCCAGCCTGCCGGCCAGCGAGGAGTCCAGGCCGCCGGAAATGCCCAGGACAAAGCCTTTGGTGTGGGTGGCTTGAAGGTATTCCTTCAGGAAAGTGACGCGTTTGCGCACCTCCCCGGCGGGGTCGATCCGGGGCTGTACGCCCATTTCCTCAATGATCCTGGCCTGGAGTTCGCGCATGTGGTCCAGCCTAGCCAGCAGTGTCAACAGCGCTCAAGCATCCACACCGGCACGCCCACACTAAACTGGAGACCATGACTTCCCCCAGTGATACTGCAGTAGACACTGCAGCCGCCCGCGCCCGCCTGCTGGAACTGATCAAGGAACTTGCCGTGGTCCGCGGCAAGGTGATCCTGTCCAGCGGAGCGGAAGCCGACTACTACATCGACTTGCGCCGCATCACCCTGCACCATGAAGCCTCGCAGCTGGTGGGCCAGGTGATGCTCGCGCTGGCGGACGACGCCGGCATCGACTTTGAGTGCGCCGGCGGGCTCACCATGGGAGCCGACCCCGTAGGGACGGCAGTGATGCATGCGGCCCGTGACGCCGGCCGGAGCGTTGACGCGTTTGTGGTCCGCAAAGCCCAGAAGTCCTACGGCATGGGCCGGCAGGTGGAGGGTCCCTCGGTGGAGGGCCGCAAGGTGCTGGTCCTGGAGGATACCTCCACAACCGGCGGCTCGGCGCTGACGGCAGTGGAAGGCGTCCGGAAAGCCGGTGGCAATGTGGTGGCCGTTGCGGTGATCGTGGACCGGGATACCGGGGCCAAGGAAAAGATTGAAGCCGAGACCGGAGTGCCTTACCTGTTCGCCTTCGGCAAGGACGAACTCGGCCTTTCATAGCCCTGTTTCCACTGCTGCCCGGGCAGCGTGTTGGATCCGGGGCGGGAGTCCTTTATCATTTGCCTTATCCCCCTTATTCCGTACAGAGAACGTGCACTATGGTCCCCCCTGAACATCCCTTGAGCGCCACCGAGCAGGTCCAGAACCTGATCCTGGAGAGTGCCGACTTCGAGGACTTCATGAATGAACTTGCCCGGTTTTCGGCACATCAGGTGGCCGGCGGCGGCGAGGACGCCCTCTGCGGCATCACTCTGCTGCGGGACCGGAAGGCCGCCACCATCGGCTGGAGCAGCGACTCTGCCCGGGAAGTGGACGAGATCCAGTATTCCCTGTCTCAGGGGCCCTGCCTTACTGCGGCAAAAGAGGAACGCGAAGTCCATGTACCTGACCTGTTCGAGGAGAACCGGTGGGGACCGGACTACGCAAGTGCCGTGGCCTCGCACGGGCTGCGGTCGGTATTGTCCCTGCCGTTCAACCTCCAGGGCGACGCCAAGGCGGCACTGAATCTCTATTCCGACGTCCCGCGCAAGTTTGATGAGCGCGCCACCGCCAAGGCCCGGGGCTTCACCCGGGAAATTTCGCAAGCGCTCCGGCTGGCTGTGCGGTTCTCGCTTCACACGGACAGTGCGGCCAATCTCCGGGCCACGCTGCAGTCCCGGACCATCATCGACATTGCCATAGGCATCGTTATGGCGCAGAACAGGTGCAGCCAGGAGGCTGCGGTGAGTATCCTCACGGAGGCGTCCAGCAACAGCAACACCAAGCTGCGGGACATCGCCAAATCCCTTGTGGATTCGGTAGGGGGAGCTGGAACGCGCACCCACTTCCAGGAACCTGGACAGCTGCAGGCGGATCAATCAGCGTAGCGGGCGGCTTGTGCCGGACTCCCGCTGGAGGTTACGCTTACCGAGGTTGAGCCGTCGGCCATAGACACCCTTTTTTGGAGTACCTATGGACCAGACCCTTAATGCCCTCGTCAATCTAGATGTCCCTGCCGACGTTGTCCGCATCGATGTCCAGGGTAGCCTCAACCAGGATTCCCGCCCCAGCCTCGTCCAGATCGTCCGGCGTATCCGGCGCATGGGGATCCGTTCGCATATTCTCGTTGAGCTTTCACGGGCTGTGCTCGTAGAGTCTTCCGCACTTGCTGGCCTTCGGCATGAACTCAACGCCATCGATGCCAGCACCCTGATGGGAATCCACGGCGCCGGCGTATCGCTGGACCTTTCGCCTTCCGGCGACGAGTTCCCGGATGAAGCACTGCTGACGGTTACGGACGCCCTTTCGGTTCTCGCCTTTGCAGAAGCTGATTCCTTGCCTGAACTCGACCCTCTCGGATCGGCGGCAGCCACGCGCGGCCTTGATGAGGGGCAGTCCCTGGAACTCGCAGGGCTCGGGGCGTGGGGCGGCCGGGCGCTGCAGGAGTATTCGGATGAGGAACTTTTGCTGGCCAGCGACACACTCTTCGGCCTGCTGGACAACCCCGGGGCTTTCGCCGGCTCGGACCTGATGGCCCGGTACGAGGACATTGGCCGGGAGATCACGCGGCGCCAGCAGGACACCGCCAGCCCTTTCCCGCTGGCGGAAGGCCAGGCGGCCAGCTGAATTGCTGCGGGTGACCAGGCGTCACTGAATGGTTACCGCCGCCTTCTTGCGGCGGCGTCTTCCGTTGTGCCTACGGTAGGGGTGTGCCGTACGAGGGGGACACAGGTCCGCAGGACAAGCGGGGGGCTTCCGGAGCCCGGCTGCTGGCGGAAGCCGCTGCCCTCAAACAGTTTTCACGCCGCGCGTTCCTGACCGGGGCAGGTGCTTCCGGCGTACTCGCCGCCGACATGATCCTCACCCGGGAGGTGCAGTCGCAGCGCCGTTCCAACAGGATCCTCGCGGTTCCGGACGACTTCGCCGACGCCTACTACCCGGACGCCAGCTGGTTCCTGTTTCCCGGCTACAAAACCAGTTGGGAGGAGGCGCAGTGGATCCTGAACTCCCTCCGCGGTGCGCTGGACAAGCGCGCCCGGTTGGCCGCCGTCGGCTATTCAAACCAGGGGCTGGACATCGATGAGCTGGTCATCGCCGTCATCGAGTACGTCCGCGCGCAGAAGCTGACCAAACTGTACTTCTACGGGCACAGCTTCGGCGGGATGGTGGCAACACAGGTAGCTGCCCGGCTGCTCGAAATCCACGGAGTGGAGGTGGAGTTCATCGTCCTGGACTCCAGTCCCTACAGCAAGCATGATGTGCTGGACCAAAGCTGGTTCGACGGCGTCGTGTTCCTGTATGAGCGCGGCATCCGGTTCCCGTCCACGGTGCGGGGCGGGTACGAGCTGGGCGAGCGGGTCATCCACAAGGACGAACGCACCTGGCGCCAGATCCTTGACCAGACGCTCGAACAGCTGTCCCCGATCGCCCCGTCCAACCTGCTCATCCAGTCGGAGTCCGCTTATATTTATCATTTCGACGGCCTGCGGTTCGTGGACAAGCTGGGCCACGCCAAGATGGCCTACATCGGAAACCCGCGAGACCGCACCGTCCGCTACCAGACGGCGGTTGAGTCCTGGGCGGTGGCGTTCAAGGCGAACATGGTGTCCAGTGATTTGCAGACCGTGGGTGCTGCTCCGGCCCATGCCAGTCCGGGCTGGAACCCGAACATCTACCGGCCCCTCCTGCAACAGCTGCTGGACGAAAACTTTCCGCTGCCCCGGGGCGGATCCCGCGTGAGTGTCTTCTAGGCCTAGACCTGGTTCTTCAGGTCCGCCACAGAGTTCAGCACCTGGTTGGGCCGGAACGGGTAGGCGCCAATGTCCTCACGCTGCGTGATGCCGGTGAGCACCAGGACCGTGTGCAGCCCGGCTTCCATGCCGGCGATGATGTCCGTGTCCATCCGGTCACCGATCATGGCGGTGGTTTCCGAGTGCGCGTCGATCTGGTTCATCGCCGAGCGGAACATCATCGGGTTGGGCTTGCCCACAATATAAGGCTCCCGGTCCGTGGCTTTGGTGATCAGTGCTGCTATCGCTCCGGTGGCCGGCAGGGGCCCGTCCTTGGATGGGCCGGTGGCGTCCGGGTTCGTGGCAATGAAACGGGCCCCGGCAAGGATCAGGCGGATGGCCGTGGTGATGGCTTCAAAGGAATACGTGCGCGTCTCGCCAAGCACCACAAAGTCAGGATCCTGGTCGGTGAGGATGAATCCAGCCTCGTGCAGCGCCGTCGTCAGCCCTGCCTCGCCGATGGTGTAGGCGCGGTTGCCGGACCCTGAACCTTCCACCTGGTCCTTGAGGAACTGGGCGGTGGCCAAAGCCGAGGTCCAGATGTTCTCTTCCGGAACCTCCAGGCCGGAAGCCTTCAGCCTTGCAGCGAGGTCCCGCGGGGTGAAAATTGAGTTGTTGGTGAGCACCAGGAAGCGCTTGGACGTGTCCACCCACCGCTGGATGAGTTCCGCGGCGCCCGGCACCGCCTGGTTTTCGTGGACCAGCACCCCGTCCATGTCCGTGAGCCAGCACTCGATCTCCTGGCCGCTGCGGTACACCGCCGGATTGCCTGCAACCTTGTCCGCTTCTGCCATGCCCTACCTCTTCACCCGTGATGAAAGCCCGAAAGGTCCAGTCTAGTGTTGAGGGGTGAACCAAACCCCCGGTATGACGTCCCAACCCCAGCCCGAGCCGGCGGAAGCCGCGCCCGAAAAGGCGGAGGTCGGCGTCGGGCCGTGGGAAGGCGAACTGCCCGACGGCGACCACTGGGACCCCGATCTCCTCGCGGACGGTGACCGGCGGAACGTGCTGGACAAGTACCGCTACTGGAAGCACGAGGCGATCGTGGCGGAACTGGACTCCCGCCGCCACAGCTTCCATGTCGCCATCGAAAACTGGCAGCACGACCTCAACATCGGCACAGTGGTGCGCACCGCCAACGCGTTCCTCGCCAAAGAGGTGCACATCATCGGCCGACGGCGGTGGAACCGGCGCGGCGCCATGGTCACCGACCGCTATCAGCACGTCCGCCACCACCCCACTGTTGAGGACTTCGTGGCGTGGGCGGACGGGGAGGGGCTGGCCATCATCGGAATCGACATCTTCCCCGACTCGGTACCGCTGGAAACCTACGAACTGCCCAGGGATTGCGTCCTGGTGTTCGGGCAGGAAGGCCCCGGCCTCACCCCCGAAGTGCACGAAGCCGCCGTCGCCACGCTGTCCATCGAACAGTTCGGCTCCACCCGGTCCATCAACGCGGCCTCCGCTGCCGCGATCGCCATGCACGCCTGGGTCCGCCGGCACGTCTTCAACCAGCACGTCTAGCTTCGCGAGATGACACTTAACGGCAATGCCGGCGCCGGGGATTGCCGTTAAATGCCATCTCGCTGCGTCCTTGGCACCCGAGCTGTGGATAACTCCTTCCCGCCAATCCTCCCGGACGACAATGAGGGATGCGCAGGGCCGCCCTTCCAGACCACCTGACCAACGGTTCCTTTTCCCTCCGGGCCTCCGACAAAGCCGGGGTCACACGTACGCGCACCGCGGCGAAGGACCTGGTAACTGTTTCACGCGGAATCCGCGTCCCGGCCAAGTCTGGAGCCACGGGATCGCTGGCATTGCGGGCCTACACTGACCTCGACGACACGTCCATCCTGGCGTCCTTGTCGGCTGCGCACATTTGGGGCGCTCCCTTGTCAGCCCGATGGAGCGGTGACTGGCGGATCCACCTCGCCCGGCGCCGCGGTTTCAGCTTCCCGCGTCGTGCCAACGTCGTAGGGCACCTGTTGACCTTCCTCCCGGAAGAGGTGATGGAGTACGACTGCGTCCGGCTCACCTCGCCTGCGCGGACCTGGCTGGACTTGGCTTCTGTGCTGAATGTGGCAGAACTGGTGGCGGTGGGCGACTATCTCGTCTGCTCCCATGGATCCGCGTTCCCACGCTCCAAGGAGGCCATCTGCAGCATGGAGGAGTTGCGCGACATCATCAGTCGGCATCCCGGGATGAGGGGCGTTCGCAGTGCGCGCGAGGCCCTTGACCTGATTCGAGTGGGATCGGATTCTGCACCCGAGACCCAGATGCGCCTGCTGCTCGTTGATGCCGGGCTGCCGGAGCCGGTTCTGAACCACGTGCTGTTCGACCGGCGTGGAGTTGCTGTCCTTTGGCCGGATGCGGCCTACCCGCAATGGGGGATTGCACTCCAGTACGACGGCGAACACCATGCGGGGGCGGAGCAGCACCTCAGGGATATCCGGCGGCAGGACATGACTGCCTCGCAGGGCTGGTTGGAAGTCCGGATTGGGAAGCAACACATCGAAGGCGAGCATCCCGCCGTTGTATCCAAGGTCAGGCTGGCCTTGCAAAGCCGGGGCTGGAGCCGAAATGACAGATAACGGCAATGGCGGGCCCCGCGATTGCCGTTAAGTGCCAACTCGGCTGGGTCATGGGAGGCCAGGGTGGGGCGTAACCCACAGCACACCCCCGGCGGAAATGACTAGGATGGTGCTAGCCGTAAGCGGTACTCCAGGGTTACCAGCCCACAGACGAACCTCAGCATAGGAGTCAGCATGCCCATTGCAACCCCAGAGATCTACTCCGAGATGATCGACCGCGCAAAAGCGGGCGGCTTCGCATTCCCCGCCGTGAACGTGACCTCCTCGCAGACGCTGAACGCAGCCCTGCGCGGCTTCGCAGACGCTGAGTCCGACGGCATCGTCCAGGTATCCACCGGCGGTGCGGCGTACTGGTCCGGCGCCTCCACCAAGGACATGGTTGCCGGTTCGCTGGGCTTCGCCGCGTTCGCCCGCGAAGTTGCCAAGAACTACAACGTCAACATCGCCCTGCACACGGACCACTGCCCCAAGGACAAGCTGGACGGCTTCGTCCTGCCCCTGCTGGCTGCTTCCGAAGCTGAGGTCAAGGCCGGCCGCAACCCGCTCTTCAACTCCCACATGTGGGACGGTTCCGCAGAGACCCTGCAGGAGAACCTGCGCATCGCCCGCGAACTGCTCGAGCGAACCGCTGCCGCCAAGATGATCCTCGAGGTCGAAATCGGCACCGTGGGCGGCGAAGAGGACGGTGTGGAGAACGAGATCAACGAAAAGCTTTACACCACGGTCGAAGATGCACTGGCCACCATTGAAGCGCTGGGCTCCGGCGAGAACGGCCGCTACATCACCGCGCTGACCTTCGGCAACGTCCACGGCGTGTACAAGCCCGGCGGCGTGAAGCTGCGCCCGGAGATCCTCAAGGACATCCAGGCACAGGTTGGCGCCAAGATCGGCAAGGACAGCCCGTTCGACCTCGTATTCCACGGCGGCTCCGGCTCCTCGGACCAGGAAATCGCGGACGCTGTCTCCTACGGCACCATCAAGATGAACATCGACACCGACACCCAGTACGCCTACACGCGTCCGGTGGCGGACCACATGTTCCGCAACTACGACGGCGTCCTGAAGGTGGACGGCGAAGTGGGCAACAAGAAGACCTACGATCCCCGCGTCTGGGGCGCATCGGCTGAAGCCGGCCTGGCAGCCCGCGTGGTGGAGGCCACCAAGCAGCTCGGCTCGGCCGGAAAGACCTTCTAGGAATGTCCGACGAGTTCCGCCGGAACCTCATGGGCCCCGAGCCCACGCTCCTGCCTGCCGAGACCGAGGTCAACCAGCAGCTGGAAGCGGGCCAGGAGCCCCTGGACCTCGTGGCCCAGCACCCAACGTCCTCGCTGCTGTGGGCACTGCTCGCGGAAGAGGCCTGGGCCGAGGGGCGCACCATCGATTCCTATGCGTACTCCCGGGTGGGTTACCACCGCGGACTGGACTCGCTGCGCCGCAACGGCTGGCGCGGCGTGGGTCCCATCCCCTGGGAGCACGAGCCCAACCGAGGCTTCCTGCGGGCGCTGTATTCGCTGGGCCGCGCAGCATCGGCGATCGGTGAGGCCGAGGAGCCGGAGCGGATCGAGAAGTTCCTGAACGACTCCGATCCCACGGCGAAATCAGCGATCGAAGCGAAATAGCACAACCAACGCGGGGTCATATTCCGCCCTCTCCGGCTACCGGATTGGGCGGGAAGTGACCCCGCGTTGGGTTAAAAGAACGACGACGGCCGGTCACCTTTTCGAGAAAGGTGACCGGCCGTCGTCGTCAGCGGTGGTTGAGCTTGTCGAAACCTGATTTCGACAAGCTCAATCACCGGAAAACAGCAACCTCAACGGGCTGGTTAGGCCTTTTGCAGGCCCGTGCGGGCCATGGCGTCGGCGTAGGCCACGCGCATGGCTTCGAGGTATTCCTCCTGGCGGGCGGGTGAACCGGCGAAGGCGCGGCCGCTGAGGGAGCGCACCTTGTAGGTCTTCAGGCCGCGGCGCCAGAGCAGCGGGACTTCGGTCTTCAGCAGCAGGTTGGCCAGGCGGTTGGCCTCCGTGCCGTGAGCCACGATCACAGAAGCGCGGGGCACCACGGCCAGGAACTTCAGCAGTGGCTTCAGGCCGGCGGCGATCTGGTCCGGGGTGAACTTCCCGTTCGGCTCGCCGGGGATGTGCCACGGGTGGACGTTCCACGGCATCACGTACTCGGGGCGAAGGCCCAGCTTCCACTGGATGCCGAGCATCCGGGTGGCGGCGTCAGCGTCCCCGGAGGTGATGAAACCGGATTTGTCGGCCTCGCCAATGTTCGAGTAGAGGCTGATGATCCGGCATTCCTCGACGTCGTGCATGGGGTCGACGTAGGGCACTGTTGTGCCGGGCTTTGCCTCCTGCAGGGAATCGCACAGCTCGTTGACGGCGGCAACATTGGGTTCGTAGCGGCGGCTCAGAAGCTGCTCATGGAAGGATTCGGGTGCCAGTGCGGTCATGTAGTGCTGGGTCTCCTGCGGGGATTGGTGTTGCTGCCACCGCGAAAAATGGGCGCACGGTGGCGCAACACATTCGAGGTGGTTGAAATGGGGTGGGCCGATTCCGGGTCGGCCTTTCCCAGTTTAGCAAGCCCCGGGAAACGAAACGCCGGTGCAGGGCCACGGGAAAAGTGATGCTCCGCGCGGTTTCGGCGTATGTTCCGGATCGTAATAACTGCATGCCGGAACCTGTTATATCCATTGACAGCTTTCGTCCAGCTTGGTTGGCTCTTGTCACGGGCCGCAATGGGGGACATGGCGGCCTGGACGCACCCAATGCACTCGAAAGAGGTAACGCACCGTGAGAAAAACCCTGGCAACTTTCAGGACCCTGGCCGCAACCGGAGCCCTGGCCCTGGCAGCAGTGACCGTTCCGGCACCGGCGATGGCCGTAGGGGAAGGGCCCAACTACGACGGGAACGGCCAGATCACCACCTCCAAGCTGGCCACGTACGACCAGATGGTGTCATTCCTCAAAGACCAGGACGCCCGCCAGCAGGCCATGGAACTGGAAGTCATCGGCCAGACGGTGAAGGGCCGGGACATCCACCTGGTCAAATACATCTCGGATCCGGCCAAGCCCACCATCCTCTACCTGACGCAGCAGCACGGCAACGAGCAGCTCACCACCGAAGGTGCCCTGGAATTTGTCAAGCACCTCGGCACCGCAAAGTCGGGGCACGTCCTGGATGGAGTCAACATCCTCATCGTTCCCATGCTGAACGCAGACGGTGCCATGGGTGACGTCAACTTTTCCCTTGACGGCTACCAGGCCAAAGGTGACCGCAACATGACCCGCTACAACGCCGAAGAAGTGGACCTCAACCGCGACCACGTGGACAAGGTCCAGCCGGAAACCCAGGCGCTGCACAACAACGTGATGCGCAAGTACCGGATCGATTACATGATCGACCTCCACCACCAGGGCACCCGCAGCCAGCGCGACGGTGAGCTGGTATCCGGCTCCATCCTGTACCCCACCACGCCCAACGCCGATCCTGCTGTTGTGGAGAAGTCCAAGCAGCTGGGCGCAGTGGTGTTCCACAACGTCGACTCCACCGGCTGGGGCCACCTGGGCAAGTATGTGGGCGGCAGCGCAGAAACCATCAGCCGCAACGGCATCGCCGTCGAATACGGCATCGCCACCCTGCTGTTCGAGATGCGCGGCATGTCCGACCACTACCTTGACGGCTATGCCCTGGGCCTGCGCAGCAACGGGTACCTGATCAAGCAGACGGTCACCACGCTGACCGCAACGGCCGCCGCCATCGCTGACGGGTCAATTGCCGACGCCGACACCTCCTTCTGGGACAGCCTCGCCACCCAGACCTCCCGCCCCGCCGGGGAGGCCGAGGACGAGTAGCAGCCGCCGGCAGCCCGCCGCGTCCGCTCCCGGAGGCCTTTTACTCCGCAAGAAGGGCCGCGGCGGGCCAACGGGTGGACAAACCCGCCAATCGGCTAAACTTGGGTGGTAAGAGCCCCGGAACTCTTGCATCGCTGTGCCGCCCTGCGGCCGGCGAAGGGCGGTCGATTCGGGGCATTCTCATGAACGGCGCTGTACAGTCCCGCCACGTTGTGGCCGGACCGGCAGCCCGAACGAATGGGGGAGGATCCCATGCCAGCAATTGTGATCGTAGGAGCCCAGTGGGGCGACGAAGGAAAAGGCAAGGCGACCGACCTGCTGGGCGGCCGCGTTGACTACGTCGTCAAACCAAACGGCGGCAACAACGCCGGGCACACCGTCGTCGTAGGCGGTGAAAAATACGAACTCAAGCTGCTTCCGGCAGGCATCCTCAGCCCCAACGCCGTCCCCATCATCGGCAACGGCTGCGTAGTGAACCTCGAGGCACTCTTCCAGGAGATCGAAGGCCTCCAGGCACGCGGCGCCGACACCTCAAAGCTCCGTGTCTCCGCCAACGCCCACCTCGTGGCGCCGTACCACCAGGTGCTGGACAAGGTGACGGAGCGCTACCTCGGCAGCCGCGCCATCGGGACCACGGGCCGCGGTATCGGCCCCGCGTACATGGACAAGGTGGCCCGCCTGGGCATCCGCGTCCAGGACGTCTTCGACGAGTCGATCCTCCGCCAGAAGGTGGAAGGCTCGCTGCGGCAGAAGAACGAACTCCTGGTCAAGATCTACAACCGCCGCGGCGTGCTGGTCGAGGAGATTGTGGAGTATTTCCTCTCCTTCGCCGACCGGCTCCGCCCGCTGGTCATCGACAGCACCCTGGTCCTGAACACGGCCCTGGACGAGGGCAAGGTAGTGCTCATGGAGGGCGGCCAGGCCACGTTCCTGGACGTGGACCACGGCACCTACCCGTTCGTGACCTCCTCCAACCCCACCGCGGGCGGTGCGTCCGTGGGCTCGGGCATTGGCCCCACCCGCATTTCCCGCTCCATCGGCATCATCAAGGCATACACCACCCGCGTTGGTGCAGGACCGTTCCCCACTGAACTGTTCGACGAGATGGGTGTGTACCTGCAGAAGACCGGCGGCGAATTCGGCGTCAACACCGGCAGGCCGCGCCGCTGCGGCTGGTACGACGCCGTCCTGGCCCGCCACGCCTCCCGCGTCAACGGCTTCACGGACTACTTCGTCACCAAGCTGGACGTGCTCACCGGCATCGAGCAGATCCCCGTCTGCGTGGCGTACGACGTAGACGGCGTCCGCCACGATGAGATGCCCATGACGCAGACCGAGTTCCACCACGCAGTGCCCATCTTCGAGTACTTCGAGGGCTGGGCCGAGGACATCACCGGGGCACGCACATTGGCGGACCTTCCGGAGAATGCCCGCAATTATGTGCTGGCCCTCGAAAAGCTCTCCGGTACGCGGTTCTCCGCCATCGGCGTCGGCCCGGACCGGGACCAGACCATTGTGCTGAACGACCTCATCAACGACTGACGGGTGGGCCCACGCTACCGAGGGGCCCAAACGAGCTTGCGGGATTGGGGAGGTAGCGGGGAGGGTCACCTTCAAAGGTGGCCCGCCCCGTCGCCTTGTGCCGGTAAATTACAGCAATTTACACAGGGTTAACGCCTTGGGTCTTGCGGGGTTGCGGGCCTACCGGAGAGACTCGTTGGTACACCCGGTGACCCGATCACCAATCGTTCGACCAGACCCGCGGGAATAAGGGGCAGTGATGCGCCCGGACCGGCCGGTGGCAATGGCGCCCCCGCATACGGACCCGCAGAACGGAAGGATTTGTTATGGCCGGTAAGTTCGAAGCGTTTGTTGACCACGATTCCTTTTTCAGATTCCGCCTCCTTGCACCGGACGGCACCATCATGGCCGTCTCGGGCCCCTTTGACACCAAAACCGCCCTCGCTGCCGGAATTGCCGCAGTCCGGGAATGCGCAGGCACCGGACTGGTGACCGATCTTTGCCCGGCCGGCACTGTGGCGCGCCAGGCGCCTGCTGCAGTTCCGGCGTCGGCTGCCGCCACCGCCCAGGAGGACTGCGACGACCGGCGCGTGCCCGCCTCCGGGCACACCTTCAGCTTGGCCAACGGTCCCCGCCGGCAGGGAAGCCGGCCCCGCTGGGTGACGGCTGCGGCCCGCTGAAAAAGGCCCCGCAAAAAAATTCCTAAAGTTTTTGCCCCAGGGCGTAACCCTTGGCCTGCCCGGAGCGATTACCCCTATGTAGCGCCGGCCTGGAACTTGTCCCCCATCACGTTCCAGGCCGGCTCTTTCAATGTCCGGGGCGGGGGCGTGACCGATGCACCATAACGCGTGGCGCACCCGGGCAGTGGTTACCGAAGGGTAAAGTGATGCGGGGAAAAGGCATTCCGTGAAGCGGATTCAGCCTCACCCCCCAGTGGCCCTTCTTTGACCGAAAGCACTACGTCCGTGATTGATGCGCTGACAGACCAGGACCTGGGTGAGCACTCCGCCGGGCCGGCCGTCTTCAGCGTCGTCTACCGGACATATGCGTCACAGGTCCTGGGCTATCTCACTGCCCGGGGAGTCGAGGATCCGGAGGCGGCCATGCAGGAAGTGTTCCTCTCCGTCCTGCCGCGGCTTGGCACCATTCACGGCGGTACGGCCGGGCTGCGCACGTTGATCTTTTCGGTGGCCCACGCCCGGATGGTGGACGACCACCGGCGCCAAAGCCGCACACCCGCCAAGTTGCCTTTCGAGCCCGAGCTGGACCGGCGGGAAGACTCCTCCGCCGAATCCGAAGCCCTCGAACGAATCTCCCCGCGGGAAGTCCTGGACCTTCTGGACGGGTTGCCCCAGGACCAGCGCGAGGTCCTGTCCCTGCGCCTCGTGGCCGGGCTCACCGTGGAGCAGTCAGCCGATGCCATGGGCAAAAGTCCCGGTGCCGTCAAGCAGCTGCAGCGGCGGGCGCTGGGCAAGCTCCGGGAACTTTCGGCAGTGAAGGAGTACCTGAGGCCATGACACCGCAAGCCAACGTGTTGCCGGAAACCGTGGAGGAGATGCTCCTCGACGCCGGATTCGGGCAGGATGACACGCTTCGCTCAGCCCTCCTCTCGCTGGGATCCCTGGCGTCGCTGCCCGCACCCGTCCCGTCCGGCGAACTTGCCGCGCTGCTGGCCGGAGACAACGAAGGGCCCGGGGGCGACGAGTTGGGGCGGCGCCGGTGGCTCCGCGCGCACCGGCCCACGGTGGTGGGGCTTGCCCTGATAGCGGGGATGGGGATGGGTGCGCGCGGGGTTGCCGCCAGCACGGCCCCTGCCGGGCAGGCGGGGAGCCTCTCCATCCAGCACATGCTCAAGGACTGGGCTCCCGCCTGGAGTCTTCCGGCGCCGCAGGCCCTCGGAACCGGGCTGCCGGCAACGGCTCTGTCCGGCAGCACTGGAGCTGAAGTGGAAGCTTCTGAACCGGACCTGGGCGATACTGCTGACAGCCAACCCGCTGGCGTTGCGGAGAATCCTGCTGGTCCCCGCCGCAGCCCGGCGGCCTCCGCCGGAATCCCGGCCACGCACGCCCCCGGAGGGAAGGGGAGCGGTGCGGCCGCCACCGGGCAGGGCATGGCGAAAGGGACCGGAAACGACGCCGGTGCTGCCGCCACGGATGCTGGTTCTGCCGCCACGGCTAAGGGGAAGGCGGACGGGCAGCCGGGGCATGCCGTGGGGCAGGACGGCCAAGTCGGTTCCGATGCGCCGGGCAAGGTTGGTGATGCCGTGCCGGGTGTGCTGGCCTACGTGGCCGGAGGGACTTTGCAGGGGACGGCGGACACCGCCGGCCAGGCCTTGAAGGCCATCCCCGGCAACAGCTGGCTGCAGAAGTTCAACCGGTAGCCGCGGGCGACGTAGGCTAAGCGCATGGGCCACAAAAATGATCCTGCCGTTGTCGAACGCCTGATGCGGACCAAAGGTCGCTGGGCCATCGTGGGCCTCACTACGAATGAGTGGCGTGCAGCCTACGACACCTCGCTTTTTATCCGGGACCGGCTGGGAATGGAGATTATCCCCGTCAACCTTCCCGGCGAAGCCGTACACGGGGAAAGTGGCTACCGGAGCCTCGGTGACATCCCGCCCGAAAAGCATCCCATCGAGGTCGTGGACTGTTTTGTGAACTCGCAGAAGGTGGGGGATGTCGTGGACCAGGCCATCGCGGTGGGAGCGAAAGCGGTGTGGCTGCAGCTGGGTGTCATCGACGAGGCCGCGGCGGAACGGGCCAAGGCTGCCGGGCTGGACGTTGTGATGGACACCTGTCCCGCCCAGCAGGCCTGGAAATACAACCTCTGACGTTCCTGCCGGTTCAGCGGGTCAGGAGCCCCGGATAGTGCCGTTCCGTGACGTCCGGGTGGGCCCGCATCCTGCCTTTGAGCATATTCATCCCGTAGGAAGCCAACAGCGGGTTGGCGGGATCGTCAGTGATACCCCGCGCTTCGGCCTTGAGCTCCGGCGGGAGGGGGACGGGATCGATCACGGCGTCGAGGCGGGGCGACCAGAAGAACGGGACCGAATACCTGTCCACGCCCGGTGGCGGCGCCTGGACCCGGTGAATCGTGGCCACGAGGTAGCCTTCGGTCGCGACTTCGAGCATCTCGCCCAGGTTCACCACCAGGGCTCCGGGGATGGGCTCGACGGGCGCCCATTCGCTGGCCCCGGGCGGAAGGACCTCCAGTCCGCCGATATCGTCCTGCAGCAGGAGCGTGACGAACCCGTAGTCCGCGTGTGAGCCCACGCCCTGGTCGCCTGCGGCTTCCACGACTCCGCCCACGTAGTGAACCAGCTTTCCCATCCAGGCCGGGCTGCCCTGGAACGGCTCGTCGAAGTAGTCTTCGGGCAGTTTCAGTGAGACCGCGATGGCCCGGAGCAGTTCCATTCCTACCCGGGACATCAGTTCCGCCCACTCCATTGCGGCAGGCTTGAGTTCCGGGAAGGAGTCTTCGGGCCACAGGTTGGGGCCTTGGAGCAGCCAGTAAGGCTTGTCGTCCGGGTAGTCCGTGACCGGCTCGCGTTCGGGCGAATAGTCGATTTGCTCCCGGGCATCCGCACGGCCCTGGGTCACCTCCGTGCCCATCCGTGTGTATCCGCGGAAGTGCGGAGAACGCCGGTTGTCCAGCTTCATCCGTTCCTCCAGCGGCAGCGCAAAGAACCGCCTGATAAGGTCCAGCAGGCGTTCCGGCTGGCCTGGCGACGCACCGTAACCGGTGATCTGGAAGAAACCCACATGGTGCGTTGCATGGCGCAGCTGCTCGATGAATTCCGGATTGAAGGACCCGTCGGATTGCCGGGCCGTGGCCAGGTCCAGAACAGGAATGGCCCCCTGATCGTGTGACATCCTCGCAGACTAGCACCGCGGCAGCCGGCTTTGTAGGCTTCGTGAATGGACCCTGCTGCATTGAGGAAGATCTGCCTCTCGTTTCCCGGCGCGTTCGAGGATTATCCGTTCGGGCCGGAGACGGCTGTCTTCAAGGTTCGGGCCGATACCGCCGGCGGGGCGCGGCATGAGGCCAAGCTTTTCGCGCTGTCCGGGATGGACCTGCGGGACTGGTATGTGAACCTTAAATGTGAGCCCAACCTTGCCGTGCAGCTCCGCGCCGCGCACCCGGAAATCACCGGCGCATGGCACATGAACAAGACGCACTGGAACGGGGTCCGCCTTGATGGGGCCCTGCCGGATGACATGATCCGCGACATGGTGGAGGACTCCTACGACCTGGTGGTGGCAGGGCTGACCAGGAAACAGCAGGAGCAGCTCGGTTGGGCACGGCTTGCCGGCTCCAGGGGCATCGAGCAGTGATGCCCAAGTGGCCGCAGCAGGGCATGCGGCATGACCTTGATTACCCCGGCATAGGAGGAACGGAGCACGGCGCCGTTCCGAAGGGGTACGCCGGGGTCCTGGAAGAGGTCCAGCTGGGCAGTGGCTTTGCCGTGTACCGGCGGGTGGCAGCGGGCATTCTATCCTGGGAGCTCCAGCGGCGCGCAGGCCTCCGCGTCCGGACGGATTCACCACAGGTGGTGCCGGGAGCGCTGGTGGTGAGTGGTTTCGGCGTCGGACCCTTTCGCTTGAATGCCCCCTGCGAGGTGGTCTGGGTTCACGAACCGCTGACGGCGGATGTGCCGCAGTCCGCTGGATTTGGCTACGGAGCGTTGCGTGGGCACCCGGCCCGCGGCGAGGAATCCTTCGAGGTGGAGATCAACAGCGACGCCGATGTTCACCTACGGATCCGCGCGTTCAGCAAGCCGGGCAACTGGTTCTACGCGGCCGGGGGACTGGTGACCCGGGCGGCGCAGCGCCACGTTACATCCCGGTACATTGAAGGGGCACGGCAACTCGCTGCGGAAGGACTGCGCCCATGATTTTTATCGTCGTCAAATTCAAGGTCAAGCCCGAGTGGTCGGAGCGCTGGCCCGGCCTGGTGGCGGATTTCACCCAGGCCACGCGGCAGGAACCGGGCAACCTCTGGTTCGACTGGTCGCGCAGCCTCGATGACCCGAACGAGTACGTCCTGGTGGAAGCCTTCAAGGACGATGCCGCCGGCGACCACGTCAACAGCCCACACTTCAAGCAGGCCATGGCGGACATGCCCCAGGCCCTCGCCGAAACACCCCGCATCATCAGCCGCCAGCTCGACGGCGACGCCTGGGACCTCATGGGGGAGCTCACCATCTGATGTGGATCGGCTGGATCGAATTCGACATCCTCCTGGGCGACGTGCAGAGCCTCAAGGAAAAGCGTTCCGTCGTCAGGCCGCTGATCGCTGAAGTCAAGCGCCGCTTTGACGTCTCCGTGGCGGAGGTAGGGGACCATGACCAGTACCGGCGCACCCGGTTGGGTGCAGGCCTCGTGGCAGCCGACCGGGCCCACCTCGTGGAGGTGCTGGCCGCCGTCGAACGCCTGGTAGCAGGGCGCCCTGAAATCGAACTGCTCAGCGCACGCCAGCGGGAGCTCCACAGCGAAGATTAGGGCCCGGGTTAAACCAACGCGGGGTCACTCAGCGCCCATCCCGGAGGGATTTTTGGGCGGTAAGTGACCCCGCGTTGCTTGTTAGGGGTGGGGCCTAGCCAAAGTACTTCGGCAGGGTCCCTTCGTGGGCTTCGCGGAGCGCGTCCAGGGACAGGCTCTCCACTCCGTTGATGTCCAGGGTTCCGCTGGCAGCGTCCACCACACCGATACGGGTGTGGGTGAAGCCGCGGGCGGTGCACATATCCGTGAAGCGGACTTCCTCCGACCGGGGAACGCCCACAACGGCGCGGCCCTGGGATTCGGAGAAGAGCGCCGTGAACAGGTCCACGCCGTCCCGGTCCAGGACATCCTGCAGTGCGATCCGGGCACCCACGCCGTAGCGCAGCGAGGACTCCACCAGGGCAGCCGCGAGGCCGCCTTCGGAGAGGTCGTGGGCGGAGTCGATCATGCCGTCGCGTGAGGCGTTGATCAGGATCTCACCCAGGGCGCGTTCGGCGTCGAGGTCCACCTTCGGCGGCTGGCCGCCGAGGTGGCCGCGCATGTTGGCCCACTCGGAGCCATCGAGCTCGGCAGCGGTGGTGCCCAGCAGGTAAATCGCCTGGCCGTCCTCACGCCAGCCCGACGGCGTGCGGCGGGCGACGTCGTCGAGCTTGCCCAGCACCGCCACCACGGGGGAGGGGTGGATGGGCGTGGTGCCCGTCTGGTTGTAGAGCGAAACGTTGCCGCCGGTAACCGGGACACCGAGCACCTTGCAGGCGTCGGACAGGCCGCGGATGGCCTCCGCCAGCTGCCACATGACGTCCGGGTCCTCGGGGGAACCGAAGTTCAGGCAGTCGCTGACGGCCATCGGGACGGCGCCGGAGGTGGCGACGTTCCGGTAGGCCTCGGCGAGCGCCAGCTGCGCACCGTGGTAGGGATCGAGGTAGGTGTACCGCCCGTTGGCATCGGTGGCCAGGGCAACGCCCAAGCCGGTTTCCTCATCCACGCGCACCACGCCGGCGTCGTCCGGGAACGCCATGGAGGTGTTGCCGCCAACGTACCGGTCGTACTGGTTGGTGATCCAGGACTTGGAGCACATGTTGGGCGATGCCACCAGTTCGGTGACTGCCGCAGCGAGCTCCGAAGGAGCTGAGGGCCGGCCGGCGTCCTGCACGGAACCGGTGAAGGTGTCGGCCTGCACAGCGTCCTGCCACTCGGGGCGGGCGAACGGGCGGTCGTACACCGGACCGTCATGTGCCACGGTGCGGGGATCGACGTCGACAATCACCTCGCCTTCCCAGGTGATGATGAGGCGGCCGGTATCGGTTACCTCGCCCAGCCACGCGTATTCGACAGCCCACTTGTCCATCACGGCTTCGAACGCCGCAACGTTCTCCGGGGTGACAACCGCCATCATGCGTTCCTGCGACTCGGACATCAGGATTTCGCCCGGGGTCAGCGTGGGGTCGCGCAGCAGCACGGAAGTCAGCTCAACCTGCATGCCGCCGTCGCCATTGGAGGCCAGCTCGGAGGTGGCGCAGGAGATGCCGGCGGCGCCGAGGTCCTGGATGCCTTCCACCAGGGAGCCCTTGAACAGCTCCAGGCAGCACTCGATGAGGACCTTCTCGGCGAACGGGTCGCCCACCTGCACCGCGGGGCGCTTCGAGGGCTTGGTGTCGTCGAAGGATTCGGAGGCGAGCACGGAGGCGCCGCCGATGCCGTCGCCGCCGGTGCGGGCACCAAACAGCACCACCTTGTTGCCCTTGCCGGAGGCGTTGGCGAGGCGGATGTCCTCGTGGCGCATCACGCCCACTGCGAGGGCGTTGACCAGCGGGTTGCCCTGGTACACGGAGTCGAACACCATTTCGCCGCCGATGTTCGGCAGGCCCAGGGAGTTGCCGTAGCCGCCGATACCGGCCACCGCACCGTGCATCACGCGCGCGGTGTCCGGGTGGTCGATGGCGCCGAAGCGCAGCGGATCCATCACGGCAACAGGGCGGGCGCCCATGGAGATGATGTCGCGGACAATGCCGCCGATGCCGGTCGCGGCACCCTGGTAGGGCTCAACGAACGACGGCGAGTTGTGCGATTCGATCTTGAAGGTCACGGCCCAGCCGTCCCCGAGGTTGGTCACGCCGGCGTTTTCGCCGATGCCCACCAGCATGTCCTTCTTCATCTCCGGGGTCACCTTTTCGCCGAACTGGCGCAGGTGGTTCTTGGAGGACTTGTAGGAGCAGTGCTCGCTCCACATCACGGAGTACATGGCGAGCTCGGCGCCGGTGGGACGGCGGCCCAGGACCTTGAGGATCTCGTCGAACTCGTTCTGCTTCAGGCCCAGCTCGGCCCACGGCAGTTCGGTGTCCGGGGTTTTCGCGGCGTTCTCGACAGTGTCGATATTGAACTTCTTGGTGGTTTCGATGCTCACTTGTCGCCTCCCACAATCTTGGTCAAAACGGAGGTGAAGAAGCCGAGGCCGTCGGTGTCGGACCCGCCGATGCCATCAAGCGACTCGGGGCCGAATCCGGCCTCCACCGCGTGCTCGGGGTGCGGCATGAGGCCCACCACGTTGCCGGCGGCGTTGGAGATGCCCGCGATGTCGCGGCGGGAACCGTTGGGGTTGAATCCGACGTAGCGGAACACCACGCGGCCCTCAGCCTCAAGGGCATCGAGGGTCTTCTCGTCCGCGATGTACTGGCCGTCCTGGTTCTTCAGCGGCACAGTGATTTCCTGGCCCGCCTGGTAGTCCAGCGTCCAGGCGGTGTTGCTGTTCTCGACGCGCAGCACCTGGTCGCGGCACATGAACTTCAGGTGGTCGTTCTTGATCATCGAACCGGGCAGCAGGTGCGACTCGGTGAGGATCTGGAAGCCGTTGCAGATGCCGAGCACGGGCAGCTTGGCCTCGCTGTTGGCCGCGTCAATGATTTTGGACATCAGCGGTGCAAACCGGGCGATCGCTCCGGCGCGGAGGTAGTCACCGTAGGAGAAACCGCCGGGAATAACCACCGCGTCCACGTCGCCAAGTTCCGTATCCGCGTGCCAAAGTTCGACGGCGGTGCCACCGGCCAGGCGCACGGCGCGGGCAGCGTCGCGGTCATCCAGGGTCCCGGGGAAGGTGACGACGCCGATCCGGGCCCCGGCGAGGCGCGGCTCCGCCGCGACGGCGACGGCTTCTCCGATCAGGGGGAGTTCAGTCATGTCAGGCCTCGACGACCTCGACGTTGACGACGTCCTCGATCACGGGGTTGGACAGCAGGGTCTTTGCGGCATCGCGTGCCTGGGCCAGGATGTCCTCGGTCACCTCGCCGTCGACAGTCAGTTCAAAACGCTTGCCCTGGCGGACAGAGCTGAAGCTGGTGAAGCCCAGCCGGGGCAGAGCGCCGACGATAGCCTTCCCCTGCGGGTCCAGAATCTCGGGCTTGGGCATAACGTCAACAACGATCCGGGGCATCCGGTAACTCCTGTGCGTGAGCTTGGGTAAGGGCGCAGCTCAGTGGTGCCGTCTCACGCCGTACCGAGGTGTTTGGGGGACACTTTGAAAGACTTGGTGGACGGGCGCTCCGCGAGCTTGCTAGTCCATTCTACCGGCCGGAGCGTCCCACCCTGTATTCGGCTGATTCCTGCCGTGCTGACCGGTTCGGGCAGCATATGGAGCCGGACTCACAGGGTTCCGCCGCAGTCCCATATTGAAGAGATTCTGGAGTTGTGCGGGTGGGGTCATTAGGATTGCTGAATGGCTGAGAAATCGAGATCCGTGCTGTTGCCGGTGATGGCCGCGGCTGTATTCGCCGGGCTGGGCCGGATGGTCCTGCAGAAGATCAAGGCAGACCGGTTTGCCCGGGAGAACCGTGTTGCCGGACCGGTGGACGAAAAAACCAGGCAGTGGATCAGCGACGTCGTCAGGACGCCCCGCCAATAACAGCGCGGGACACAGCAGCGTGAGGTAGTCGGGGTGCCCTGCGGGGCGCCCTTTTTCGTGCCCGGCAACCGGGCCTGCCCGCGAACCGCATGACTAGAAAAAATCTGCCTTGGTGTCCTATGTCATATTTGGCTCTCACTCTGTACCCTTTGAATCGGCCGGTGTCACGGAATGACAAGATCTGTAACTTCGTGTGCCGGGCCAGTCGTTTCGGGCCCCCAACCATGGCTGGGCCGGTACCTCTCGAAAGGGTTGCACGTGAGATCAACTGGAAAGAGCCCCGTAAGGGGCGGGGGATTCCGGAGGGCTGCGGCGCTGGCCGTGGCCCTGCCGCTTCTCCTCACCCCGATGGCCGTCACTCCCGCCACCGCGGCGCCGGCCGGACAGGTTCTGCCGCCCGCTGCCAAGAAAACCGCGCCTGTTGAGTTCAAGGACGGCCGCTACGTTGTTGTGCTGGCAGGTGCGGCGGCTGCCGCTTATGAGGGTGAGACCCCGGGGCTTGGGGCAACCAAACCGCAAAGCGGCCGGAAACTGGACTCCGGAAGCGCCAACTACAAGGCTTATGACGCGCACCTTCGCAAGCAGCAGCGTGACGTGGCGGCCAGCCAGGGCGCCACACCGCAAAAGCAGTTCACGGCTGCCCTCAACGGCTTCACCGCCGAACTGACCGCCGCCCAGGCGATGGAACTGTCGAAGGACCAGCGCGTTCTCCTGGTTGCTCCCGACGTCGAGAACCGGCCCGATTACACCACCACCGACTTCCTCAAACTGACCGGGCCGGAAGGTGCGTGGGCCAAGCAGTTTGGCGGCGAGGCCAACGCCGGCAAGGGCGTTGTGGTGGGAGTCATCGATTCCGGCTACGCCCCGGACAACCCGTTCCTCCAGGGCGAGCCCGTCCAGCCCCTGAGCGGTCCCGCCCAGGTTGGCGTTCCCTACCGGACCGCCGACGGCAAGATAGCCATGCTGAAGGCAGATGGCACCACCTTCGAGGGCGAGTGCCAGATGGGCCAGGGAACCGGGGCGGCGTTCGATGGCTCCCTCTGCAACTCCAAGGTCATCGGTGCCCGCTACTTCGCCGATTCCTTCCTGCAGTACGTGGCCCCCGCGAACCGCGCCCCGGAGGAACTCATCTCTCCGGTGGATGTGGGCAGCCACGGTACCCACACCGCCACCACTGCGGCGGGCAATGCGAACGTGGAGCAGGTTATCGACGGCGCAAGCTTCGGCAAGAGCTCCGGCGTCGCCCCCGCCGCCAAAGTCTCCGTCTACAAGGTCTGCTGGGAAGACACCAACCCGGACACCGGCGGCTGCTACTCCTCGGCATCGGTTGAGGCGGTGGAAGCTGCGGTCAAGGACGGCGTGGACGTCCTGAACTACTCCATTTCCGGCAACAACAACGGCACCACCGATCCGGTGGCACTGGCCTTCCTGAACGCCGCCGCGGCAGGCGTTTTTGTCTCGGCTTCGGCCGGCAACTCGGGCCCCACCGTTTCCACCGTGAACCACGCTTCACCGTGGCTGACCACCGTGGCCGCGTCCACCTTCCCCAGCGATCTGCTGGGCACCGTCAAGGTCTCGGACGGCTCGGTCTACCGGGGAGCCTCCATCATGAAGACCGAAGTCGCAGACAAACCTGTGGTGGTTGCTGCCGCTGCGGCAGCGGCCGGGGCCGCCAACCCGAACCTGTGCGGCCCCGGCTCTCTCGATGCTGCGAAGGTATCCGGCAAAGTGGTGGTCTGCGACCGCGGCGTGGTGGACCGGACGGCCAAGAGCCAGGAGGTCCAGGACAAGGGCGGCGTGGGCATGATCCTGGTGAACCTGACCAGCAGTTCCGAAGACGCGGACAACCACGTGCTGCCCACCGTGCACGTCAACGCCCCCAAGAGCCTGGAACTGAAGTCCAAGCTGGAGGCCAACCCCGCGCTGACCGTCAGCCTCGTCAAAGGCGACCTGACCGGCCTGCCCCCTGCCCCCGCTCCCCAGATCGCCGGTTTCTCATCACGTGGTCCCACCCTCGCATCGGGCGGAGACCTGCTGAAGCCTGACATCGCGGCTCCGGGAGTCAACGTCCTTGCCGGCGTCTCCACCATCGGCAACCACGGGGATCAGTTTGGCTTTATGTCCGGCACGTCCATGGCGGCACCGCATATTGCCGGCTTCGGCGCACTGGTGCTCAGCAAACAGCCCAAGTGGACGCCCGCGATGGTCAAGTCCGCCATGATGACCACGGCCTACCCCCTCGTCAACGCGGACGGTACGCCCAACACGGATCCGTTCCAGGGCGGAGCCGGGCACATCGATTCAACCCGCGTCCTGGATCCGGGCCTGGTCTATAACTCCGGCATCAAGGACTGGCTGGGCTTCCTCAACGGCCAGGGTGTGGACACCGGCGCTCCGCAGGCCGGCACCATCGCCGCCCGGGATTTGAACCTGCCGTCCATCGCGCTCGGCAGCCTGGTGGGCGAGGTACAGGTCAAGCGCCAGCTGACCGCCCTGGTCCCCGGCATGTACCGGCCGGAGGTCAACCTGCCCGGCTTCAACGTCCAGGTGGAACCGAAAGCACTTAACTTTGCCAAGGCAGGCCAGACCCGCGAAGTTACCCTGACCATCCGGAACGTAAGCGCACCGGTGGGCAAATTCAGTACAGGCAGCCTGACCTGGAAGGGTCCCCGCACCGTAAGCTCGCCGATCGCCATCCGGCCGGTTGACGCACAGATCGCACCCTCCTTCTCCTTCAGTTCACCCGCCGGAAGCGGCAGCGGCACCATGGAACTGGTTTCAGGGTCGGACAGTCCCATCGGCGTTGGCGTGGAAGGCCTGGCTCCGGTGAGCCAGACGGCCATCACCAAGACTCCCGGGGAGTACGCACCGGCCAACGATGCCCACAACGCACTGCTTCAGGTGGCAGTGCCGGAAGGGGCCTCCTTCGCCCGGCTGGGTGTCCAGGCGCAATCCGACGACGTCGACTGGGACATGGTGGTCTATGCACCCAATGGCGCCGGGGGACTGACGGCCACCCAGGTGGCGACCGCCTCGGCCAGTGAGTTCCTGGATCTGGAGGCCCCCCGGGCGGGCACCTACTACATCGTGGCCAGCCTCTACTCCACCCCGGACAATGGACCGGCCACAGCGACAGTCCAGGCCGTGACCTTTGCCGGGGATGCCGGCAACCTCAGGGTGGATCCGAACCCGATCGCGGCCCCGAACGGAACCGCCACGGCGGCCACGCTCTCGTGGACCGGCCTGTCCGAAGGGGCTTACCTGTCCCGCCTGAGCCTGGGCAATAACGGCATCAGGACCTGGGTCAACGTCCAGGTGGGCGCAGCCTCCGTTGCCCCAGCGGGCGCTCCGCAGGTTGCCTTCGCGGACGGCGTGCCTGCGGCCTAGCAGTTACTCGAAAAGCAGGGTCCCGGGCGGTTGGAAACCGCCCGGGACCCTGCTTTTCTCCCGCGAAACCTAGGTGCTGCCCCACGCACCGCCGGCGCTGCCCAGCAGCGGCGCCATCGCCCTCCACCTGGCGATTTCGCAGCCATCCGTACGGGTGAAAACCGATTCAACAACCCGGCCGTGGAACGTCCCGGTGACCACGGCAACCTGGGGCCCGCCGTACTGCTGGGTGCACAGTTTGGGCGGCCCGGGTTTCGGAAAGAAGATGTCCTCACCGTGAGTCCGGACCGCGGTCAATGCAGCTTCGGGGTCCGGCAGGGTGCTGGCAGCGGAAGGGCCGTTATCGTCGGCCACCAGCCGGAATAGGTATTCGGCTGCGCCGGGGTCCTCCCGCAGCCTGATGGTCAGGTCGATCATGCCGCTCCGTTTCCCCCGAGTGCGGCAAGTTCAAGGGCAAGCTTTTCGCGAAGTCCGGCTGCCTCGGCCGCGAAACCACGCTGGTGTTCCACGTAGGCGGCCTTGCCCTGCGGGGTTTCGATGGCAATGGCCGGGTAACCCCACTCTGCGAGGTCGTAGGGGGAAGCCTGCATGTCCATAATCCGGATGCGCCAGGACAGTTCAAAGCAGTCCATCACCAGTTCGCTGGGCAGGGCCGGCAGCAGCTTGTAGGCCCATTTGTACAGGTCCATGTTGGCGTGCAGGCATCCCGGTTGCTCCAGGTGCCGCTGGAACTCGCGGCTGGGAGCCAGTTCATTGAGCGGGATGGCGTCCGGGGTGTAGAAACGGAAGGCATCGAAGTGGGTGCAGCGGATCCGGTTGTCCTCCACCACCTTGTCCGTCCCCGCTGAGCCGAGGCGCAACTGCAGGTACTCGTGCCGGAGGTCAAACCGGTCCTGGTGGTAAACCATGGCCCATTCGTGCAGGCCGAAGCAGCCAAACTGGGCGGGCCGCGCAGCGGTGCCGCGGAGGATGATGCCGGCAAAGGCGACGGCATCCTTGCGGTCGGCAAGGAACCCGGCCCGGTCCAAGGTGAGAGCGGTACTTCCCGTGGGCAGCCCGAGGGAGGCGAGTTCGTCGTCGTCGAGCGTCCGGTAGTGTTTCCAGCCGCGGCGCGCGGCCGCTTCCCCGCCCGCAAGGACGACGCCGGCACCCGGGTGCCAGCGCCGGAGCTGGCCTGGTTTCTGGGTGTAGTAGGTGAAAAGGAAGTCCTCCACCGGATGCTTTTGTCCGGCGGAGCGCCGGGCGAGGTAGGGGTCCGCATAGCGGCTGACGCGCTGGTGGTGGGCTTCCTCCCTCTCCCGCCATTCGTCCGCCGCGAGGACCCTAAGCTGCTCCACCGCTGGCACCGATGACGTCCTTTGCCGCGTTCCAGGCGCTGATCTCGCAGCCGTTGGTGCGTTTGAAGGCGTCATCAACAGGGACGCCGTCCACCACTCCCGTCACCGTGGCTTCCTGCGGACCGCCGTACTGCTCCGTGCACGCCTGGTCGGTCCGGAGCGCCGGGGAGGCCAGCAGTGCCGCGTTTTCTTTCAGGGCGGAGCAGGCGGCCGCAGCAGTGGGGTGCTTGCTCTCGGCGTCGGGCATGCCGTCGACGCAGACCAGCGTGTAGTGGACCTCCGGCTCGGCTGCGGATGGCTTATAGGTGATGGCCAATTCAGCATTGCCCTGCCCCGGGCCGGCCGACGGCCCTGCGGGTGGTTCGGGGGAGGGCGCCGGAATGGTGGATTCGGCGTCGGGGGCGGTGCTGCCGGACGGCGCTGCGGAACCCGGCGATGCTGATGAAGAAGCGGGGGCTGCGGGGCTGCCCGAGGTGCCGCCGCCCTGCCCGGAGGAACAACTTGGCACCAGCAGGAGGGCAGTCAGCAGGAGTACTGCTGATGGCACCGTGCCTGAAAGCACTTGGTGCCCGCGCCGAGGCCTGTCCGTCATGCTGCCATTCTACTGCCGCAGCATCATCGCCCGGCTAAGCCTGCCGGCCGTTGGAGGTGGCTGCGATCAGGCCCATCATGGACGCGTGCAGCTCGCCCACCTGGTCACGGGTCAGGCCCAGGCGCTCCATCATGGTCCCCGGGACATTGAGCGCCTCCTGCCGCAGCGCCGCACCCGCCGGCGTCAGGTCAACGGCGAGGGCGCGCTCGTTGCCGTCCACCCGCCGTCGGGAAATCAGGCCCGAGGACTCAAGGCGACGCAGCAGGGGCGAGATGGTGGCCGGTTCCTGTGCGAGGGCATCACTGATGTTCCGTACGGTGCGGGGGCTGGATTCCCAGAGGCACAGCATCACCAGGTACTGCGGGTGGGTGAGGTTCATCCTCTCCAGCACTGGCTTGTAGGCTCCCACTACGCTGCGCGCCGCCACGGTCAGCGCGAAGCACAGCTGGTGTTCCAGCAGCAGGTCATCGTCCTGGGTGGTGTCAGTACCGGTCGCGGGGTTCATTAGGCCTCCAATTGTTAGTGCACTAATTATTAGCGTACACTGTTACCAGTAGATGGGTGACTGGAAGGAGTCGGTTCATGGGTAAGGCAAGCTCCGGAAGCAAGGGAAACGCTTCCCAGCGCTTCATGCGGGCAACGGGCAAGCTGCGGGCCGTTTTCGGACCCGCGAGCCGCACGTCCCTGATCCACGACATGACCGAGGAAAACCGCCGTCTCCTGGCCCAGCGCGAGGCTGAAACCCAGCAGTGGGAGACCCTCACGCGCCCCGACGGCAGCACCTATGTGGTGCCCCGGAACCCTGACGACAAATCCCTTCGCTGACCCTGCTGCCGGCCCTGTGCCGGCTGCGCTCGTTTCCCGGCAGCCCGCCGGTTTTGGTGGGCTGCTGATCCTTTTTAAGGTGCCGGGCGTAAAATAAGGGCACTGGCTCCGCCAGGATTTTCTTGGAATCGCTCTTTCCCCGGTACGCGGGAGGGGGGTGGAAAACAGTGGCACATTTCATCGATGGGTTCATGAGCCTGACGGACAGGCTCCGCTTCTTCTTTGGCCCCGCCGCCCGGGTGGACTCCAGTCTGCCGGTGGTACACAAGCATGACGAGTTCGAGCAGGCCTCGGAAGAGGAACTGACGCACTTTGTGGTGGAAACCGATACGTCAGGCCACCACTATGCGGTACGCCGCGACGACCTCGAGAAGGAGGCCTGACCCTGGCAGCGCAGCTGCGGCCAGACCCAAAAATGCACTGGTGACGGACTGAGTCCGTCACCAGTGCATTTTTACTGAAAGTCGGTTTTGCAGGTCCCGCGGTGCGGCGAGCTGTTAGCGGCCCGTGCCGCCGTACACAGTGGCTTCGCTCTCGCTGTCCAGCTCAAAGGCCCGGTGGATGACCCGTACGGCCTCGTCCAGCAGGTCGGCATGCGTAACAACCGAGATGCGGATCTCCGAGGTGGAGATCATGTTGATGTTGATGCCGGCATCCGAGAGTGCCTTGAAGAACGTGGCGGACACGCCTGGGTGCGACCGCATCCCGGCGCCGATCAGGGACAGCTTGCCGATCTGTTCGTTGTACTCGATGGTTTCAAAACCGATCTGGTCCTGTGCTGCGTGCAGCGCTGCCAGTGCGTCGGCGCCTTCCACGATGGGCAGCGTGAACGAAATGTCCGTCCGGCCGGTGCCGTGGGTGGACACGTTCTGCACGATCATGTCGATGTTCGAGTGGGCATCGGCAATGACCTGGAAGATGGCAGCAGCCTTGCCGGGAATGTCCGGCACACCAACAACGGTGACCTTGGCTTCGGAACGGTCGTGCGCGACGCCGGAGATGATTGGCTGCTCCAAGGCAACTCCCTCTTGAGTGGTGATCTTGTCTTCGGCGCTGGGGATGACCCAGGTGCCTTCGTGCTGGCTGAATGACGAACGGACGTGCAGTGGCACGCCGAACCTGCGCGCGTACTCCACGCAGCGAAGGTGCAGGATCTTGGCTCCCGACGCCGCAAGTTCAAGCATTTCCTCGCTGGAGATCGTATCGATCTTCTGGGCTGAGGGGACCACCCGGGGGTCGGCGGTGTAGATACCGTCCACGTCCGTGTAGATTTCGCAGACGTCCGCCTCAAGTGCTGCTGCGAGTGCCACCGCCGTAGTGTCCGAACCGCCGCGGCCCAGGGTGGTGATCTCGTTCGTGGCGCGGCTCATGCCCTGGAAGCCCGCCACGATGGCGATGTTTCCCTTGTCGAGTGCGGTGCGGATCCGGTGGGGGTCGACGTCGATGATCCGGGCCTTGCCGTGGATGCCATCGGTGATCATGCCGGCTTGGGAGCCGGTGAAGGACTGGGCGGAGGCGCCCAGCTTGTTAATGGCCATGGCAAGCAGCGCCATGGAGATACGCTCACCGGCGGACAGCAGCATGTCCATTTCGCGGGCGGGGGCCGAGTCCGTCACCTGGGCGGCCAGGTCCAGGAGTTCGTCAGTGGTATCGCCCATGGCGGAGACCACCACAACCACTTCATTGCCGGCAGCATGGGCGTCCACAACGCGCGCTGCCACCCGTTTGACGCCGTCGGCATCCGCCACGGACGATCCGCCAAACTTCTGCACGATCAGCTGTTTGGTTACTGCGCCGCCGGCGGGCAGCTCCTGTGCCTGCTTTGCGTTGTGCACTTCTGTAGTGGGCGTACTCATGCGCGAACCTTCACTGGATCAAATTGGAGCCGGCCCAAGCAGCGGTGATGCTGTGTTGGCCCTGACCCGGGGGAACTTGCGCCGTTGTTGGCGCGACTTCGTGGCACCAGTTTATCGCCGCCCGCGGTCAGGGGTTGAATTGTGACCGAATCCTGGGCGTTGGGAAGCGTGCCGCCAGCATCCGCGGGCGTACGCTCAAAAGTGTCAGCGTGCATCAAAAAACTGTGGGGGACAGGTGCGTTATACATGCCAATGATTTCTGAGTTATCGGACGGTACGGCAGGGCTGGAGCCCGACGGCGGCATCACGGCTCATGCCGTCAGCCGCAGCTTCGGCACGGTACACGCCGTCGAACATATGGACTTCCATGCCCCGGCAGGCAAGGTGACCGCTCTGATCGGGCCAAACGGGGCCGGCAAAACTACGCTGCTGCTGATGCTGGCGTCGTTGCTGGCGCCCGACCAAGGCAGCATCAGTGTGGGCGGCCTCGATCCGCGCCGGGATCGCGCGGAAGTACGCAGCCGGGTTGGCTGGATGCCGGACACCCTGGGTGTGTGGGAGTCGCTCACCGCCCGTGAAATCCTCACCCAGATGGCCCGCTTCTACCGGCTTCCGGCCCAGGGCATCGGACGGCGGGTCGCGGAGCTGCTGGAACGCGTCCGGCTGGACGACCTGGCCGACCAACCGGCGCGGGTGCTGTCCCGCGGACAGCAGCAGAGGCTCAGCCTGGCGCGGGCCCTGATCCACGATCCTTCCGTCCTTCTGCTCGACGAACCGGCATCGGGCCTGGATCCAGGCTCCCGCGTGGAGCTTCGGCTGATGCTGCGGGAACTGGCGGCAGAGGGTAAGGCGGTGGTGGTTTCGTCCCACGTGCTGAGCGAACTGGACGAAATTGCCGACGGCGCCGTGTTCGTTAACAAGGGCCGTACCGTCAGGCAGCAAACCACTGAGCAGGCTGCCGCCGCCGGTCGGCGCTACGCCGTCACCGCCTCCGACATGGAGGCGCTCGCTGCCAAACTGGCCGGGCTGGGGCTGGCGTTCCGGCGCGAGGACGGACGCCGCCCGGCTCTCAGCCTGATGCTGGGCGGTGACAGCGACGCCGAGCGGCTGCTGCGTGACCTGGTGCTTGCCGGCGTCGGGGTGACCTCCTTTGCCCCCGCAACAGGCGCCCTTGAAGAGACCTACATGAGCCTCGAAGGGGAGCTGCGATGAGCCACGCAACAAAGGACCGGCAGGACACCGGCGGCAGGACAACGGGCGGTTACCTGCCCGGCATTCGGGATGTGGTGGTGCTTGAGCTCAAGCAACGGCTGCGGTCCCGCGGCTGGTACATCATGCTGGCCATCTGGTTTGTCCTGACCGGCCTCGTGACCTGGCTGACCTGGGCCAGCTGGAACGCCAGCCAGGAGGCGCAGCGCGGATACCCAGGCTACGTGGCGCCGCCGGACACCGGTCCAGGATCCATGATCTTCGAGGTGGTCCTGGCATTCGTCCTGCTCTTTGCGCTGCTGGTTGCCCCGGCGCTGTCCGCCAACGCCGTTAACGGCGACCGGGCCGGCGGCACTCTGGCCATCCTCCAGGTAACCCTGCTGCGGCCCGGCCAGATCCTGTGGGGCAAATTCGTGGCGGCGTGGGCGGCGGCCCTGGCCTTCCTGGTGGCCAGCACGCCCTTCCTGGTAATCGGGGTGGCGCTGGGCGGCATGACTCCCGGCCACGTCCTGGTGGCGCTGCTCATGCTGGCAGTTGAGGTGGGAGTTGTCTGCGCCATCGGTGTTGGCATCTCGGCGCTCGCGGGCCGGCCACTGTTTTCGATCGTGGTCACGTACCTCGCCGTGGCCGGCCTTGCCGTGGGCACCCTGATCGCCTTTGGGCTGGGAACAGGGCTTACGCAGGGGACCATTATGGCCAACCAGGCCCAATACCGGGCGTACGAGCCGCTGTCCCGGGAGGGAGGCCAACAGGGGCCCATTGAACCGGAGTACACGTGCTCCGGACCGCTGCAGGAGCAGAGCGCCATGCGGACCGAACGGGTGGCCTGGTTGATAGCAATGAACCCTTACGTGGTGGTGGCCGATGCGATCCCGTACGAGGACCGTTCGCAGGAGCGCAACTACTCGTCAGTTGGCGCAATAGAGACCATCAGCCAGGGTGCCCGGTATGCCATGGCAGGTCCGGAGGGCACCTTCCCGTGTGCGAACGGCGAGGTCAAACCGCGGTATCTGGCGCAGTCCACCCCGCTGTGGCCTTTGGGACTGGGCCTGCAGCTGTTGGTGGCCGCACTCCTGATGTGGCTGGGTTGGCGTGCGCTTCGCACGCCCGCCCGCAAACTGGCGCGGGGAACCCGCATAGCGTAGCTGCTCCTGTGGACAGGCCCGGCACGGTGGACCACGATGGGGTTAGCCCCGTGAGCACCGGGGCTGGGCCTGTTGTGGGATACGGGGGCTTGGACTGTGGCCGGTGACGAACGGCAGGACGAGGGCTTCGGCGTCGAAGAACCTGTGTACGAGGTTATTGGCGCAGGCGGGACCATCCCTGCGGCCGCAGAAGACGATGATTCCCTGCCGCCAAGCCCGGGCGCCGCCCGCGTGGTCCTGCGCCAGGCCTTGGTGGACGTCGCCCGGATTGTCGTCTCCAGACGCTTCTGGTGGCAGTCAGCCACCATTTTCCTGGCGTCCCTGGCCGCTGGGTTGCTGACGGTGATGGTGGCAACCGGAGGTGACGTTCCGCCCGATGCGCCCGGAGGCGTCTACGTTCTGGCCGCGGCGATCCTGGTTCCGGTTACCTGCGTGCTGGCGATCAGATGGGCACGCCATCGGGGCAGGACGGACGAGGACGGGGAGCCTACGGCGGAGGGGCCGTTCCTGGCCTGGACGGTGGCTTGTGGCCGCGGGGTGGTTTTTACGTTGCTGGCTGCGCTGTTCCTGCTTTGCCTTGCCTACGCAACGGAATCATCCCCTGCCGTAGCCGTTATAGCGGCCGCTGTGGCCCTGTGGGAGGTCCTGGTTTTTGCTGCGATCGGGGCGGGAACGCTGTGGTGGTTCGGCAAGAACACTGGACGGGCCGTGGCATGGAGTGCGGCCTTCCTGCTCCTGCTCGGAAATGTCCTTGCCGTGGCGGCGCTTCTTCCCGCCGTGCGAACCTCGGAACGGGTCCTTGTTGCTGTAAACATAGAACGTGACGGCGCCGGGCGGTTGGTGTCGTGGCAATGCTTGCCCGAACTGCGGGGTTTCACGGAGGTTTATCACACCGAGAGGATCGCCTGGATAGCTGCGAGCAATCCGCTGATCCTGTTCAGCATGCTGGCCGGGGAATCCGGTTCCCAGGATGACACGCTGGCATGGTTTCCCGGAGCGATGCAGGAAGCCGCTGATGCTTCACAGGTTCCCTGCGTGGAGGGCCGGGAGCGCGACGGCGCAGTGGACGGAGTGCCACTGGCAGCCGTCGGCATCGGCGTGCAAGCGGCTGTGGGCGGGGTTTTCCTTGGCGGGGGTTATGCGGCGACCAGGCGCCGGTCCGCCTCAGGGTGATGAATCTGGACTTTCCAGCCGGAACATCAGCAAGGGAAGGCCTTTGCCGGCGCTTTCCGGATATTCGGGGGAAACTGCATCCGGCCGGAACCCGAGACTGCGGAGAAGCCGGATGGATGGTTTGTTCGGTTCATAGACCGCCGCTGCAACAGTGTTGATCCCGCGCTGGGCGAAGAGCCAGGTCACCAGGGCGGCCGCAGCCTCACGTCCGTAACCGTGGTGGTGGTAATCGGGATGCAGGACGTAAGCCAACGCGGCGTGCCCGGCAGGATGCCGTCCGGGGGCCAGCATGCCCGGCCTGGAGACGGCAGTGCTGTTCCAGGTGCGCGCATCCCCGATCACCTCCCCGGACTGCCGCAGGGTGATGGCCCAGCAGTAGTTGAACCAGTCGCCGGCTGATGCCTCGGCAAGGACCAGGAGCTCTTTGAGCCTTGCCCGGTTGGCCTCGACGGAGAGCGGCTCGTGGGAGAGGTACCGGGTGGCGGCGGGATTGCTGCGGTAACTGTGGATGGCGGCCTCGTCCGAGCCCTCGACGAGCCGCAGGACGAGCCGCTCGGTGACGAGCGGTTCGATCTCACCCGGGGGCATCGCCGGCCGGCCTCAGGTGAGGGCGTTCCGGCGGCCCTCGAAGGCGCGCCCCAGCGTGACCTCGTCGGCGTATTCAAGATCGCCGCCTACGGGCAGTCCGGACGCGAGCCTTGTCACCGCGATCCCGATGGTTTTCAGCATCCTGGCCAGGTAGGTGGCCGTCGCCTCACCCTCGAGGTTGGGATCGGTGGCGATGATGACTTCCTGGATGGCGCCGTCGTTCAGCCGGGTGAGGAGCTCGCGGATCCGCAGCTGCTCCGGACCGATGCCGGCAATCGGATTAATGGCACCGCCCAGTACGTGGTACCTGCCCCGGAACGAGCGCGTACGTTCCACGGCGAGTACGTCCTTGGATTCCTCCACCACGCAGATCACCGCGGGATCGCGCCGGGGGTCACGGCAGATGTTGCAGAGCTCCTGCTCAGTGACATTGCCGCAGACCGTGCAGAACTTGACCCTTTCCTTCACGGTGGTGATGGCTTCCACCAGCCGCTTCATGTCCTGCGGGTCCGCTTCAAGGATGTGGAACGCCAGCCGCTGGGCGGATTTGGGTCCCACGCCGGGAAGGCGTCCGAGCTCGTCAATCAGCTCTTGGACAGCACCTTCGTACACGTTTTCCTCTTTAGCTAGGAGCGGATAGTGGTTGGATCAGTAGCGGGGCGGCACTGGGCTGCCGTCGAGGGAGCGTTCTTCGATCAGCTTCCCGCCAAGGATACGTTCCACCGCAGCACGGCCGAAGACGCCGGATGCCTCAATGGTCTCATCGTCCGGGCTCGGGATGTCCTGGACAAAAGTGGCTGCGGCCGGGACGGCGCGGGCAGGGGCTTTTGCCCGGCCTGCCTCTGCCTCAGGGCTGTTGGACAGACGCTGGTAAAGGCTCTGCCGCGTGCCGGCAGGTGCCGGGGCCGCCGCAGTAGGGGCAGTCGGAGCAGGGGCAGGCGACGCCACGGAAGCAGCCGGTGCGGGGGCGGGGGCTGGCCGCGCTGCAGCAGCCGGCGCAGCCACCTGAGCGGCCGACGCCATGGCGAACTCTCGAGCACGTTCCGGCGCTGGTCCGGAGGATCGGCTGCCCTGGCCTGCCTCTTCACCCGTGGAAGGGGCAGTTGTTGCCAGGCCCCACTCGGCATCCACGGCGGAGGCCGTACTGGTAACCGGTATGGACGGGGGAATTTGCGCAGCGGCGGGTTCGTAGTGGTGGGGCGGCGTGGAGGCAGGAGCTTCCGTTTCCGCGATGCCGGCAGCTGCCGGTTTCCCAATGTTGCTTTCCTCGCCGACTACCCAGACACCCGGCGCCTGTTCCACCGCGCGGGTCCAGGGATCGTGCGGTGCGTCCCCTCCGGTTGCGGGCGTCGCCGGCACGGTTCCGGTGCCTGCCGGGGTATCAGAGTTTGGCCGGGTTCCGGGCTGGCGGGCCGGCAGGTTTCCCATGGCTGAAGCGACGGGTGGAACAGTTGCCCGCGAGCCCCCGCTGGTCTGGCCCGCCGAACCACCCCGGGTGGAGCGGGGCTCTGGGCGCGCCGAAGGGTCCCAGTCCAGGGGAGGCTCTTCATCCAGCGGGGGAGCGTCCTCGTCCCGGGGCGGTCCCCAGTCGTCGTCAGAGTACGAGTAGTCGCCGGGGGCGCCGCTGTACGGGTCGGCGGGGGCCGAAGGTGCGGCGGAATTGCCTGCCGCCGGTTGGGCTGAAGGGGCCGGAGTGGAAGGGACTGCCGGAGCTGCGCCCGCCGGTTGGGCAGGGCGGGTGGCTGGCGTCCGGGCTGCGATGACACCGGTGGCGGGTGCGCCCTGGACGTTCGCCTCTTGGTGATGTCCGGAGTCCGACGCTGCAGGCCGTTCCCCTGCCGTATTGGTCCCGGGGTGGCCCGCAACGCTTCCAGGAGCTTGCTCCTTGCCGGGAGCCGTAGCAGCACCGGATGGTGCTGGTGTTTCTGGCGTCTCTGGTGTCTCTGGTGACGCGGTAGCGGCGGCCGCGGGGGCCAGTCCCCAGGCAACATCGGCTGACGTTGCCGGGGCGGGCCGGCTAGCGGGTGCTTTTGGGTTTGGTTCAGAGCTCGTCCGGCCGCCGCTGCCGGCCACCGCGGTGATCTGGCAGTCAATGCCCACAGTTTTGTGGATTGCCTGCCGCAGGTTTTCCGAGTGGTCTGCCCGGCCAAAGGCGCCCGCGAGTCCGGAGGTGGTGAACGAAAGAGTAAGCGTGTGTCCGTCGAAGGCGCTCACCTGGGCGTTCGGCTCAACGAGCGCCCAAGTGCTGCGCTTGATTTTCGACAGGGTCTGCAGGACGTCCGGCCAAGCGCGGCGCAGCACTTCCACGTCGCCCATGGCGGGCGGGGGAGCGGGTGCGGCGGGCCCCGCGGAAGCCGGGCCAGGTTGCGCGTGCCCGGCAGGAACGGTTGCGGGTTGGACGGGCTGAGCGGGTTGGACGGGCTGAGCGGGTTGGACGGGCTGAAGCGGGGCGGGCTCTGGCCGTAGGTCAGGCGTGTTCGGCTCGCCGGAGCGCGATCCAGCGGGGGCCGGGTGCGAACCAGCAGGGGCGGTCGAGGTTCCGGCGGAACCCTCTACCGGCCAGTCGCTGGTGCTCACGCGGGGCGCGGTCAGCGGCGCACGGTTTTCAGCGTCAGCCGGTGCAGCGGCGGCCGCAGGCCTGCCGTCCGGACCCGTTGCTCCCGCAGGACGCGCATTCTGTGGAGCATGCGCGGAAGCCGGTTGGGCCGCGGCACGCGCGGGGTTCGATGGTCCCGTCGGTGCCGGTTCTTGCACTGCTGGCGCAGGGCTGGCTGCTTCCGGCCGGGGAGCGCCGGGGACGGTTGCTGGGGCTGTTGCGGGGGCTGGTGCGGCGTTCCCAACCGGCACGGCGTGACCCGCAGGGGCAGGTCGGTGACCCGACTCGACGGCGGGAGCACCGACGTCGTTTCCGGCGTAATTGAGCCGGCGTTCCACGCGGTCAATCCGCGCCGCCATGCCGCGCTCATTCTGCTCGGAACTGGGCAGCAGGATCCGGGCACACAGAAGCTCCAGGTGGAGCCGGGGTGACGTGGCGCCGGTCATTTCGGTCAGGGCCGTGTTGGTGACGTCTGCAGCACGGGACAACTCGGCGGCGCCAAGGTTGTGGGCCTGGTTCTTCAGGCGCGCGATCTGGTCGGCAGGCATGCCGCGCAGTATGGTCTGCGCGCTTTCAGGCATGGCCTGGACGATGATGAGGTCGCGGAAGCGTTCCAGCAGGTCCTCGACAAACCGGCGGGGATCATGGCCGGTCTGGATGACCCTGTCCACGGCGCGGAAAACGGTGGCTGCGTCTGAGGCGGCAACAGCTTCCACCACGTCATCCAGCAGCGAGGCATGAGTGTAGCCAAGGAGCGCAACGGCCAGTTCGTAGTCCAGGCCGTTGGGCCCGGCGCCGGCCATCAGCTGGTCCAGGACGGAAAGGGAATCACGGACGGAACCGCCGCCGGCACGGACCACCAGCGACAGGACTCCGGGCGCCACCGGAACGTTCTCCTGGTTGCACAGCAGTTCCAGGTAGGCCATGAGAGGCTCGGGCGGCACCAGCCGGAAGGGATAGTGGTGTGTCCGGGAGCGGATGGTGCCGATGACCTTGTCCGGTTCCGTGGTGGCGAAGATGAACTTGATGTGTTCCGGCGGCTCTTCGACGATTTTCAGCAGCGCGTTGAAGCCTGCGGACGTGACCATGTGCGCTTCGTCAATGATGAAGATCTTGTAGCGGTCCCGCACGGGAGCGTACGTGGCCCGTTCGCGCAGGTCCCGCGCGTCATCCACACCGCCATGGCTGGCGGCGTCGATCTCGATCACGTCCAGTGATCCGGAACCGCCGCGGGCAAGCTCAATGCAGCTGGGGCAGGTGCCGCAAGGGGTGTCCGTGGGGCCCTTGGCACAGTTCAGGCAGCGCGCCAGGATGCGCGCCGAAGTGGTTTTGCCGCAGCCCCTGGGGCCGGAAAACAGGTAAGCATGGTTGACGCGGTTTTTCCGCAAAGCCGTCATCAGCGGCTCGGTGACATGCTCCTGCCCGATAACGTCAGCGAACGAATCTGGACGGTATCTGCGGTACAGGGCGGTAGTAACTGTCACAGAGAAAACCCTACCAATCCGGGCTGACAGTCTGCCGCCCTGTGGGGGAATAGTAAAGACCCCCCATGCACCCGCCAGAGCCCATTTACCCTTGCTACCTTCCGGTCCTGGGGGAGTTCAACAGGATGACGCCACATGAGGGGCCGCCAGTTACTTTACCCGAAGTTCAGGCTCGACTCGAATCGGCCCCGGGGGAGGGCCAGCCCGCAACCTTCCAACTCATCAAGGCAGGTTCCTCGTACGGGTGCGCGGCCCGCAGGGCTTCGACCACGCCTTCAAGCAGCGGCCCTTCCACCATGCATTCAACCCGGTCCTCGGCCACTTCTTCCGGCGTGCCCACCCGCCCCTGGTGAGGATTGGCGCCGTCCTGCGGGATGAAGCGGCCTGTTCCCCGGGAGGTGAAGGAACAGTGCGAGTAGTTTCCGATCCGGCCCGCGCCCGCATCGCCAATTGCCTCCAGGACCTGCTGGGTGTGCGTTGCTGGAACGTAAAACACCAGGGCGTGCAGTTCGCTCATGCCTCCATGGTTCCCTATCGGTCCCCGCAAAGGCTCGGCAATTCATTGCTTATCTACGCGCCAGCCACGATCATGGGTATGTACACCGATTGGGGCAATCTCAAGATTGTGAGCTGCGAGGCCTGGCTGAACGGAGCCGGACCCGGCAGCTCAACGGGGTTCCGATGGAATGGGCGCGTTGGGGGCGTCCATTTCTGGGTTAAGGCCCGGGCAGCCACCTCCTGGGAACAGTCGGGAACCGGCCCCAAACTGGGCACCGAAGCGCCAATTGGGCGATGCGGAAAAGTTCAGGTAGTCTAGTACCTGCTTTTGATTCAGAAGCAGTTGGAGAATTCGCCTAGCGGCCTATGGCGCACGCCTGGAACGCGTGTTGGGTTAACGCCCTCGGGGGTTCAAATCCCCCATTCTCCGCCGGTTGGAACCCGGTCCCGCATTGGCGGGACCGGGTTCTTTCGTTTTTCCCCGCACCTATCAGGCTGCCTGAGCCTTCTCCGTGTATCCCAGCCGGCGAAGCCGTGCCCTTGCTGCAAGTTCGCTGGGGCCGCGCGGACCAAGGGCAAGCCGGACGACGCCGAGCACCACCTTGGTGGCCAACCTCACCGGCAATGGGAAAGGGCCCAGCCGTGGCACGGACAAGCCGAGCATCTGTCGGTATCGGGGCTCCAGGCTGTAGACCGCGCCGGCAAACAGGATGCGGTATCCCGGCCGAAGCATGGGATTCAGCGGGGCGTTCCGGATAAAATCCACGGTCTCAGCCACCCTGTGGTCCACGCGCAGTTCGCCGCTCCGGTACCAACGGTCCAGTTGCGCGCGCAGGTCCGCTTCGCTCAGCGGAGGATCCTCGACGCCCATCAGCCTCCCGGCCTGCGCCCATTCACGGACGTAGGCATCCGGGCCGCCGGGGATGGGACCACCCCAGAATTTGTGCGCGGTGAGGAACGCGTCCGTAAAGGCAAGGTGGATCCAAGCTGCCAGCTCCGGATCGTTCGCACTATAGGAACGCTCCGCCCCCTGGTTGTCCACGAACCTGCCCTGCACCTGCTCATGAAGGTGCTGCACGCGGCGTGACGCTTCCTCCCCCGCACTCCTGGACCCGTACGTCACCGTGAAGATCCACCGGATGGTCGCTGCCAGGCGGGCGAGGGGATCCTCACGGAAGTTGGAGTGCTCGTGCACACCGGAGAGGGCGCCCGGATGGAGGGATTGCATCAGCAGCGTTCTGATTCCGGCCACGATGGGGGACATGGAACCGTGCACTGCCCACACTGCCGAGCCCGGGAGGTGGTACCCGGGATCATCACCCTCGGCGAGCTTGGTTACCCAGTCCGGGACTGCATCGGCCCTGCCTGTGAACGTCTTCTTGAGCTCGTCCTGCCATTTGCGGAGGAAACTGCGCATATCCAATTCTTGCCTATGGGAAGACCGCGGTGGCCAGGGAGGCATGTACCGCAAGGTTTGCTCAATTATCCGGGCAAACCCGCGCTCGGGGCTTCACAGGCTTCGGGCGGTGTGGTCCCATGGGAAATACCGTCATGACGCGGGCGGTTGATTTATGTTCTGGAGTCAGTCTTTTGGGGCAACATCGAAGAGCAGATAGCCACGCACTGCCGCGCCGTCCTTATGGCTCCCTTGTGCGTGCCTTCGCCGCTTCGGGTGCCCTGGCCCTCTCCGTCTGGTCCTTGAATCTGGCGGGAGGCGTGCAGGAGCGGACAGCGGCGTCGGGTCCGGCTGTCGGGACCCCCCTTTCCGCCAGCCCCAACGCGGCTCCTGCGTTATCCGGACGCCAGGGCGATGCGCCGTCCGGCACTGTTGGCCCCAGTACTTTGCCGGCCACTATCGCCACCGATCCCCAGGCCCTGGTTCCCTTTCCCCGTCCGGCGCTCGGCAGCTATGCCGGAGACAAGCCGCTGCCCTTGTCGGTGGGGGCCGCTGGACTGGGCAGGCCGCCGGCCGGCTTCCTGCGGGCGCCGCTTGATCTGCTCAACCCCAGCTCACCCTTCGGTTTCCGCGTAAGCCCCCTGTCCGGAGCCACCAACGACTTCCACCTTGGCCAGGACTATGCCGCGCCATGCGGAACAAAGGTCTACGCCGCTGACTCTGGCGTGGTCCGGGCCGCTGGCTGGCACCCTTGGGGCGGGGGCAACAGGGTGGAGATCGACCACGGCAGCGGGCTGATCACCACCTACAACCACCTCGAAGCCATTGCCGTGCGCACGGGCGACAGGATCAATGTTGGACAGTTCATCGCCGAGGTGGGTACCACCGGATGGTCTACAGGTTGCCACCTGCATTTCGAGACCATCCTTAACGGACGCCATGTCAATCCGCTGACGTGGGGATTGCTGCCGGTGCGTCCCCTGGCAGACGACGGGGCCGAAGAGCTGCGCAGCTTCGCGCCAGGCAGCGGTTCCCCACTGGGCTGGCTGCAGTGGATCATACCTGTCAGCCTTGGTCCGGACGACCATGACGGTCAAGATGCTGCAGGATCGTCTGCGGCGCTGGCCTCCCCCCTTCCCAGTCAGGCGACTGCCTCGCCGGGTGATCCGTCCCCGACGCCGACGCCCACGGCGACACCGGCTGGGCCTACCGTGACGCCCACACCGACGTCAACACCGACTCGGTCGACCGCGCCCACGCCGACAAGGACGCCATCGCTGGACCAGCCGACCGCGCCCACATCGACGACGATGCCAACAATGACGCCGACGCAGACCCCGATCCCGGCGCTGACTCCGACGCCGACGCCTACCCAGGCTCCGATCCCGGCACTGACTCCGACGCCAACACCTACCCGGACCCCGATCCCGGCACTGACTCCAACGTCGACGCCTACCCAGGCCCCGATCCCGGCGCTCACACCGACGCCTGCTGCACCTGACCCCGCCACTGTTGGTCCGCCGTCGGCCGCTCCGTCCCCCACGGCGACTGAAGCAACTTCCCCGGCCGGCCCGGCGCCGGCAAGCCCGTCCATCGGGGCAGCCTGTGTGCGGCCCGGCGAAACGCACCCGGGAAACCTGCCCAGGAAAAATCCAGCCCCCACCAGTACACTGGCGGATCGGCAACGAATTTCCCCTGATGAACAACTTCCTGAGGACGCAGCCTGTGACATCCCTGTACCCGATCCCGCTGACCCTGAATGACGGAACCCAAACTGATTTCGGCAGGTTCAAAGACAAAGTGGTGATGGTGGTCAACGTCGCCTCCAACTGCGGCCTGACACCCCAGTACTCGGCGCTGGAGGCGCTGTATCAAAAGTTCCGCGACCGCGGGTTCGAAATCCTGGGGGTCCCGTGCAACCAGTTCGCCGGCCAGGAGCCGGGCAGCGACAGTGAAATCGCGGAGTTCTGCGAGCGCAATTATGGTGTGGGCTTCCCTCTGACGGTGAAGGCCGACGTTCGGGGCAAGGACCAGCACCCGCTCTACGCTGAGCTGACCAAATTCAAGACAGGGCTGCTGCCCGGACTCGTGAAATGGAACTTCGAGAAGTTCCTGGTCAACCGGGACGGCCAAGTGGTGGCCCGCTTCGCACCAACAGTTGAGCCGGACTCGGCGGAAGTCATCGACGCCATCGAAGGCGCTCTGGGCTGAGGCTGCGCCTTGCCGAATTAATTCCAGGAAAGCGCAGTTCTTTTAGCTTTTTCCACATCGGCTTCGGCGATTCACCCAAAGTTTGCCAAATGTCTGATTGGATAAAGATTACTGAAGGGTAGAAGGGAAGAACCGCTTCCCCCCGACCACAGAGGCAGCAATGGAGCACATCGAGGCCGAACACCCCCGGCCACGCCACTTCCTACTCCACCTGAGCGATCCCCACCTGTTGGGAGGTCCGGACCCCCTCTACGGCGTCGTAGACAGCGAAAAGCGGCTCATGCAGCTCTTCGACGAGGTCAAAGCATCCGGTGCAAGGCCCGAAGCCGTCATCTTCACCGGAGACCTGGCAGACAAAGGCCATCCGGAAGCCTATGCGAAGCTCCGGGCCATCGTTGAGCCAGCCTGCCAGGAACTGGGCGCGGAAGTCATCTGGGCCATGGGTAACCACGACAACCGGGCGAACCTGCGGAAGGGCCTCCTGGACCAGCCCGGAAACGACGCCCCGCTGGACCACAGCTACTTCATCAACGGCCTGCGCGTCATTACCCTGGACACGTCAGTCCCGGGGTTCCACCACGGCGAACTTGATGACTCCCAGCTCAAATGGCTGGCACGGGAACTGGAGACCCCGGCCCCGGACGGCACCATCCTGGCCCTCCACCACCCGCCGGTCCCCTCGGTCCTGGACCTGTCGGTCCTGGTGGAGTTGAGGGACCAGGCATCCCTTGCAGCGGTGGTCCGGAACTCGGATGTCCGGACCATCCTTGCCGGCCACCTGCACTACTCCACCACAGCGAGCTTTGCCGGAGTCCCCGTCTCAGTCGCCTCGGCGAGCTGCTACACGCAGGACCTGAACGTTCCCGTGGGCGGTACCCGGGGGCAGGACGGCGGGCAGGCGTTCAACCTGGTGCATGTTTACGAGCACACCATCGTGCACTCAGTGGTCCCGATGGGACGTTCGACGACGGTGGGCGAGTATGTGTCGCCGGAAGAGACTGCACGGCGGCTGGCAGCGGCCGGGGTCCGCATCCCGGAGACGGTGAAGCGGCGGACCGGCGTGAAGCCCGGCCTGCCCACGAGCCGGTAGGAAGGCCTGCCAGGACGGCGCGAGAGGAAGTGCAGCGAAGTCCGTGCCGCCCAGCGGCACGGACTTTGCCTTTGCGCCTATTTCTCCCAGGGCGCCTTGATGGGGAAGTACTTTTCGAGGAAGTCCGTGACCAGCTCGGCCCGTTCGTCCGCATCGACTTCGGGGAAGCTGCCATCGTTCAGGCAGAAGAAGTCCATGTTGCGCTTGGCCAGCAGCTTGGGCAGGTAGTTCAGCCCGGCGCGCATGGTGGTGTCAACGTAACGGACCTTGGCGGCCGTCTGGGTGACCGCGCGGCCCGTGAGCAGCGCGTAGTAATGGTAAAACGAGTTGGTGACGGAAATGTTGTCCGCCGCACGGAACCGGCTCGCAGCCGTTTTCCGGAATTCTTCGGGGAATTCCTGCTCCATTTGCTCCACCAGGCTCCGCCGCAGCGGGGCTGCGGTGTGCTCCAGGTGGCGGGTGGTGATCCGCCCGAACCGGTTCCACAGCAGTTTCCTGTTGACGCGTGCGGCGTTCTCGAAGCCGCTGCGCTCAGCGGCGTTCTCGCCCAGCCCGATCCTGGTTTCGGCCTCGATGAACTTGGTGATGCCGCCCGGGGTGAAGAACATGTCCGGGCCCACCGCCCGGCCGAAGAACATGTCATCGTTCGAATACAGGAAGTGCTCTGAAAGCCCTTCGATGTGGTGGAGCTGGCACTCCACCGCCTGGGAATTGTGGGTGGGCAGCACGGCAGGATCCGCAAAGAACTCTTCGCTGCGGACAATGGTGACTGCAGGATGGTCCGCCAGCCAGGCAGGGGCGGGGGAGTCCGTGGCGATAAAGATGCGGCGGATCCACGGCGCAAACATGTAGACGGAGCGGAGCGCGTACTTGAGTTCGTTGATCTGCCGGAACCGGGCTTCGTGGTCGTCGCCTTCACCCAGGACCACGCCCTGCTGCTGCGAGCGCCGGGCTGCGATGTACTCGGGGGAGCTGCCGTCCACCCAGGAGAACACCAGATCGATGTCGAAGCTGATGTCGCTGGCATGGTCGGCGAACATGTTTTCGATGGTGGGCCAGGTGTGGCCGTAGCGTTCCACTGTGCCGCGCACGGCATCCTGCCGCAGGAGCGTGCGGCGGGTGAGGGAGTTCTCGATCGGCAGGATCAGCTGCTCGCCTTCGAAGGCCCATAGCTCGATCTGCACGCCCGCCGAGGCGCCGAATTCGAATCCGCCCCCGGGTTCAACGCGGGGACGGTACAGGCGGAAAATGCGTGCCTGCCGGTTGGAGGAGAGCTCGCCGTCGGCCACCAGGACAGAGGTTTTCTTTTTGGCATCCACCGTCATGGAGTAGAACGGCTCGTCCCGGCAGGCATCCACCAGGGCAGCCCGGAGCTTCTTCCGGTCCTTCCAGTCCAGGGCAAGGACGGGCCGGTCGTTGTTGCCGCGGACCAGGAGGTAGGCCAGGTCGTTGGTCACCAGGAGATTGCGCAGGAACAACAGGTCCTCAACCATGGCCTGGTAAGGAGTCCTGTTGTAGTTGATCAGGGCGTAACGGCCCTTGTGCCTGATGACATCGGGGCGGTGCCTGAGCCGCTGTTCCGCTGCGGCAGAGGTAACCTCTGCATGAAACTGTTCTTCTACGGACGCCTGGCTGCCGTAGTAGACCTCGTCCTGTACCGGTGCTTCTGTAATGGTGTTCTCCGAGCTGGTCAATGTAAGTAAGCCTTCCTACCTGCATGATAGCCGCGAGGTGGAAACGGCAGGTTTCCGGCCGGGGTCACCCGGCCGCGGAAGGGGCTCAGGCCCCCAGCGACTCCCGCCAGCTGCGCAGGAAAGCGCCGCCGGCGTCGTCGTGGATCACTGAGGAATCCAGCCCCAGGTCCGCGGCGGTCAGGACGTCGTAGGGCTTGTCCGGAACACCGTCGGCCGGGCGGACGTCCACGTGTTTTACGTCGTGGTCGTTGTGGTGGAGCCAGTCTGCCATGGCGTAGTCCGTGCGGGAGTCACCCACCGTCCGCCAGGCCTGCGGCGTGATGCCCTGGGCGGCCAGCAGTTCCACCGCCCGGCTGGCGCCCAGGTCCTTGCCCAGCCGCACCGACTCAATGTCGGTGGAAATAATGGTGGGGTCCACGCGGTAGTCCACTTCGTCGTCGGAATTGGGGGCGTGGTGGTCCAGCCGGACCACGCCGAGGCCGTGGCGGGACATCAGGTCCATGGCGTCGGCGTCGAAGAGTTTTTGTTCGGCCAGGTATTCGGCGCTGGGGACCTCGATGTGTTGTTCCACGGACACCATGGCCCGCTTGGTTTCGTCGAAGAACATGTGCGCGGAGTAGTCCTCGGCCACCATCCGGCGGATATCGTCGCCGTAGGCGGCGGGCACGGCCAGTTCGCGGTCCACATGGATGGGGCCGGGGCCGGCAGCGGTGTAGCTGAACCAGACGGCGCCCTTTTCGCAGATGGCGTGGATGATGGTGCCCGCGGGAATCCCGGCCTCGATCATCGGCTCCATCACCTGCCCGCGGATGAAGGCGTCCGAGCGGCCGGTATTGAAGATGACAGGAATGCCCGCCGCGGCCAACGCCACAAGGTCAAGGATGATCTCCTGTTTCACGTCGCGGGTCACCGGGCTCGCCACGGGTCCGTCCACGTCCAGCAGCAGCGCGAGGGGAGGCGTGGCGGGCGGGCGCACACCAGGGCGGGAGGTGGCAATGGACTCGGTTGCTGTCATGGCTCCATTCTGTCAGCAGCGCCGTAAAGTCCCGGCCGCGCGCTGCAAAGATCACCGCGTGTGACACATGGTCACTGTTTGGCTACAACCTGACCGCGGGGGTGCCGGATACTTTCGCTGGACCCGATGGGTGCCTAGGGTGGCATGGTGATATTCAAAGCTGTGGGCGAGGGCCGCCCTTACCCTGACCATGGTTACAACACGCCCAAGGAATGGGCTGCGCTGCCGCCGCGTCCGGTGCGGCTGGACGAGCTGGTGACCACCAAGCGCACCCTGGACCTGGAGGCGCTCCTCGCCGAGGATTCCACCTTTTTTGGTGACCTGTTTCCGCACGTGGTGCAGTACCAGGGGACCCTCTATCTGGAGGATGGCCTGCACCGCGCCGTCCGGACCGCCCTGCACCAGCGCACGGCGATCCACGCCCGTGTGCTGGTCATAGATGGCTAGGAAGAAGCAGCAGGACGCGAGCGTCCTCCATGGCCACCGGGTTGTTACCGGCCCGGAGTTGAGGGCCGCCTTTGAAACAGGGCACGACGCCGACGACACCGCCAGGGTGCGCCGGCGCGTGCTTCACGGCGTGGTTCTTGTGCTCCTGATTGGACTGATCGCCGCCGCCATCATCACCGCGCTCGCCATCATCAACGGGCGCCTGAAGATTCCTGCAGCGGAGCCTGCCGAGAAGTCGGTGTCGACCTGCCCGGCCGGCACCTTTGACTACACCCCGGCCGACAAAATCAACCTCAACGTCTATAACTCCACCAGCCGGCCGGGGCTGGCGCGGTCGGTGGCCGATGAATTCCTGGCGCGGAAGTTTGTCGTGGGGGCAGTGGCCAACATCGAGGCGGGCTATCGGGGTGTTGCCGCGGTGGTGTCCGGCGCGGCCGGCCAGTCAGCGGCGTTCAGCGTCCAGCGCAACCTGCCGGGCTCGGATTACTTCCAGGACGGACGGACGGACGGAAGCGTGGACGTGATCCTGGCCCAGGACTACAAGGCGCTCGCCCCGCCGGACCTTGTTGACCAGACGCCGGGCCAGCTCAGCTGCCCGCGCGAAAGCCGCCGCGTCGCCGATGACGAGTTGTGGCCGGTCATGCCCTCCGCGGCGCCGGCCCGCTGAACGGCGCCCGCACGCTCAACCGTGGCTTAGCCGGCTACAGCAGGAAGCGGGGCCAGGCGGACGGGGCGGCCGGCGTCGTCGAACCGTGCGCCGGCACCCAGCTGGATGAAACGCACCGTCCGGGCAACCCGCGCTTCCAGTTCCGCAGGCTCGTCGCTGCCGCGGGCCGCGCTGGACGAGAGGGTGCCCAGGATCAGCTGTGCCTGCTGGCCCACGTCAGCCACCGGGAGGTAGCCCTGGTCCATGCCGTCGCGCAGGATGCCCTGCAGCAGGACGCTCAGCTCGCCCACGTGGTGGGCGAGCTTGGCGAAGGACGACGGCGACAGCACGGCCCCCATCGCCGGTCCCGGCGGGAGGTGGCGGCGGCTGAGGTCCACCACCTGGGCGCGGACGTAGAGTGCCAGCCGCTCCACCGGGTTGTCGAGGCGGCCCAGTTCCTCGCGAAGCTCGGACAGGAACTTCTCGGTCTCATCCAGCGCATAGGAGATGAGGAGCTCTTCGATGTCTGCGTAATAGTTGTAGACGGCGGTGCGGCCCACCCCTGCATGCCGGGCCACATCGGTCATGGTCAGCCCGGGCAGGCCGTGGGAAAAGAGGAGCTCACCGAAGGCGGTGAGGATGCGGCGCTGGGTGTCCGCGCGCTGCTCGGCGTTGCTGGCCGCTGAGATCCTGGGCATACAGACACTTTACCGCGAAGTGTCAGTAAACGTCCCGCCGCCTGCCGGCAGGTCCTGGCTAGACCTGGCAGCCGTCCGGGCCGCAGGCGTCCCCGTCGGTGGAGTTGACCAGCACCAGGGGATTGGCGGCCTCCCACGCCTGGTTGAGCGCGGCAGTGAACGTTTCGGCAGGCTGGGCGCCCGAGAGACCGAACTTCCGGTCGATCACGAAGAACGGCACGCCGCTGATCCCCAGCGAACGGCCCTCCTCGAAATCTGACCGGACGTCCGCGGCGTACTTGTCAGTTGTGAACACCTCCTCCGCCTCCTCCCTGGCGATGCCCAGGTCCAGGGCGAGGGACGTCAGGTACTCGCGGCTGCCGATGTCCTTGCCGTGTTCGAAGTGGTCGCTGAGCAGGCGCTCCTTGGCGTCATCCTGCTTGCCGTGGGCGGCCGCGAGATGGATCAGGCGGTGCGCGGTGAAGCTGTTCGCCACCACCACCGCATCGAACCGGTAGTCCAGGCCCTCACCCTTGGCCTGCTCGGCGACATGCTGGAACATCTGCGAAACCTGCTGCGGCGCCATGCCTTTGCGGGTGCTGAGATACTCCAACTCCGTCCCGTCATAGTGCTCCGGCAGGGTGGGATCCAGCTGATAGCTGCGCCATTTCACTTCCACAGAATCGCGGTGCTCGAACTCAGCAAGGGCCGTCTCAAAGCGGCGCTTGCCGATGTAGCACCACGGGCACGCGACGTCAGACCAGATCTCAATCTTCATGCTGGGCATAACTGCACTCGCTGCACCGCCATTCCGCGGCAGCACGTTATTTGCGCCACACGAGGTCTTGCGGTGGGGCTGCAACGTAGGCAATAGTCTGAGTTAGGTGAAGCAGACGCCATAGGAAAACCGACTGCATCGCGGGCCGGAGCCGGCGCGTGGTCGGAAGTGCCCGGTCAGCTGGGGAGCCCGGCCTGGATTCTTCGCGAGGCAGGGAATGCGGATAGGACTGGTTGCCGGACCATGGATTCCGGTACCGCCGGTAACGTACGGCGGCATTGAACGAGTAGTGGACAGCCTGGCCAGGGGCTTTGCTGCCGCAGGGCATGAAGTGGTCCTGGCCGCGCCGTCGGACAGCACCTGCCCCGTACCCCTGGTTCCGGGGATGCGTCCAGCCCAAATCGACGAGCTGGGGTCCGCCATCTCAGAGTTGAGCCTGGTGACCCGCGCCTACGAGGCAATGGGGAATGTGGACATCGTCCATGACCACACCCTCGCCGGCCCGTTGTACATGCAGCGGCCCAAGGGGGTTCCGGTGGTGACCACGATCCACGGCCCGCTTAACGAACAGGCGGTCGACATCTACCGTGCCATTGGCCGGCATGCAGCCGTCATCGCGATTTCCCGCGACCAGTGCTCGCGGGCACCTGAGGTGCCGGTGGCCCGGGTGATCCATCACGGAATGGATGTCGCTTCCGTCCCGGTAGGGGACGGAAGCGGCGGCTACCTTTGCTTCGTGGGACGGGCCTGTCCGGACAAGGGGCTCTTCGAGGCCATCGTGCTCGCCAGGGAGGCGGAAATCCCGCTGCGCATAGCGGTCAAGATGCGGCAGCCCGATGAAATCCGTTATTTCCGCGAAGTTATCGAGCCCATGCTGGGGCCCAATGAGGACTTCGTCGGCGAAGTGAATGACGCCGCCAAGTACCGGCTGATGGGCGAAGCCCTGGCCTTCCTCAACCCGATCCAGTGGTCCGAGCCGTTCGGGCTGGTCATGATCGAAGCGCTGGCCACGGGCACCCCGGTGATCGGCACGCCGATAGGTTCCGCACCCGAAATCATCGACCATGGCCTGACCGGCTTTTTGGGTCGCACGGATCAGCTGCCGGGCTTTGTGCAGGAGGTCGCAGGGCTCAGCCGGGCAACCTGCCGGAAAGTTGCCGAAGATCGGTTCGGCGAGGAACGCATGGTGAACGAGCACCTTGTTCTTTTTGGGCAACTGCTGGAAGGGCAGATGCCGGCAGGGGTTCCGGATACGGTCGGTTTGCACCAGAATCTTTAAGGCAGGTCTTGGCGATCCGCGGCAAGCCCGCCGCCTAGCGAAGGAGTGCTTCCATGACCGCATGGAACGCCGATACTGAGGCCGGCGCATCGGAGTCAGGGTCGGTCACTGTAGTGGAGGGGTCCTCGTTCTGCATCTCGTCCGAAACGGGTGACATCAGTTCCGATGCCGGTGCGAACGGGGCCTTCTTCCAGGACACCCGGATCATCTCCCGTTGGATCCTCCGGATCAACGGATCCCTCCGCGAGCCCCTGGTGGCCCAGAGGCCGCAGCCCTTCGGAGCCACCTTTGTGGGCAGGGCCAAATGGCCGGACGGCAGGTTCGACAGCCCCTTGGTGGTCCGCCAGGTCCGCCACATCGGTCCGGGTCTCCAGGACGACATCATCCTGGAAAACTATTCCGCGGAGCCGGTTGACTGCGACATCGAGCTCCTGATCGACGCCGACCAGGCAGATCTCTTCGACGTCAAGGGTGGCCGCACCACCCAGGGTGCCGAGGCCACCCGCGAAGTGGTGGATGGCAGCCTGGTCATAGAAGCCGCACGCCACGGACAGCGGCGGGGGACTTCCATCAGGGCAGCTGGTGCGAAGGCCGGCACGGACGGGCTCCGTTTCCGCGCCACAGTCCCGGCCCGGGGCAAATGGGCCACCAGTGTGATTGTGGTGCCACTCGTCAATGGACAGGCACCTGCCGATCCTTTCACCGAGGAGCGGCTTCCACGCCACCGCGAAGGGGTACGCCGGCACCGGGCCTGGGAGGAAAACGTCCCCCAGGTCACCGTGGCGGACAGTAACCTGCAGCAGGTGCTGAACCGCAGCCAGAGCGACCTGGGCTCGCTGCGGATCTTTGACGAGCACCATCCCGGACGGGAGGCGGTGGCAGCCGGGGCCCCGTGGTTTATGGCCCTGTTCGGCCGGGACTCACTGCTCTCGTCCTACATGAGTTTGCTGGTAAGCCCGAAACTGGCGGCCGGGACGCTGCAGACCCTGGCCGGGCTGCAGGGAACCAAGGTGGATCCGGACTCCGAGGAAGAACCGGGACGAATCCCGCACGAGGTGAGGCTGGGTGTTACTGCCGGGTTGTCGCTGGGCGGCGCAGCGTATTACGGCACAGCCGACGCCACCCCGCTGTTCGTTGGCCTCCTGGGCGAGTTGAGCCGCTGGGGCCTCTCGCGCGAGATCATCCACCCGCTCCTTCCGCACGCCGACCGTGCCCTGGACTGGATTGAGAAGTACGGTGACCGCGACGGCGACGGATTCGTGGAGTACCAGAGGCCTAACGACCACGGGCTGGTCAACCAGGGCTGGAAGGACTCCTGGGACGGCATCAACTTTGCCGACGGCACCATCGCAGAAGCCCCCATCGCCCTGTGCGAAGTGCAGGCCTATGTCTACTCCGCCTATATCGGCAGGTCGCTGCTGGCGCGCTGGGACGGCGACGGGGACCTGGAACAGCATTGGGCGGACAAGGCCGCTGCCCTGAAAACTGCCTTCAACGAGAAGTTCTGGCTGCCGGACAAGGGCTATTTTGCGGTGGCACTGGACAAGGACAAGCGGCCGGTGGATGCCTGTACCTCGAACATGGGTCATTGCCTCTGGACGGGCATCGTGGACGAGGACAAGGCGCCCTCCGTGGTGGAGAATCTGATGTCGCCCCAGATGTTCACCGGCTGGGGCATCCGCACCCTGGGCTCGGACATGGGCGCCTACAACCCCGTGAGTTACCACAACGGGTCCGTGTGGCCGCACGATTCAGCACTGGTGGCAACAGGGCTGATGCGGTACGGATTCGTGGAGGAGGCCAGGCGGGTTGCCTCCGGCCTCATTGACGCCGCCGAACATTTTGACGGCCGGCTGCCGGAACTGTTCTGCGGTTTTGACCGCGGCGAGTTCGCAGGACCTGTGCCCTACCCCACCGCATGCTCACCCCAGGCATGGGCTGCGGCAGCGCCGGTGCAGCTGATGCGCGTGCTGCTCCGCTTCGACCCCGTCTATACCCATGGAGTGGTGCACCTGGCGCCGATCCTTCCAGACGATATGGGCGACTTCCAGGCTGCCAACGTCCTGATCGACACCTCCCGGATCACCATCAGGGCCCACGGGACCGGCGGCAGCATTGACGGGCTTCCACCGGGGTTGAAGCTTCTCTCGCAACCGCGTCCGCCCCTGGCCTACGCGCCCAATGCCCATCAGCCCGTGTGACAACGCCCTGCTGGCCGCGCACCCCACACGCCGCAGAAACGTCAGGGAACGGCGCGCTCCAGCACAAAGTCATGCTCCACGGTGCTGCCCAGGCGGAACGATTTTGTGCCGACTTTCCGGAACCCTGACTTCTCATAGAAGCGGATGGCCCGGGCGTTCTGGCTGTTGACTCCCAGCCAGACGCCTTTCCCGCCGGCTTTGGCTGCCGCCGCCAGGCTGGCATGCATCAGTTCGGCGGCGGCACCGAGCCCGTGGTGTTCCGGGTGCACGTAGCACTTGCTCAATTCCACCGACGGCAGGACGTTCAGGGCGGCAACAACGTCCGGGTCTGTAGTCGGACGGTTCACCAGCAGGCTGTAGCCGCGCAGGCCGCCGTCGGCGTCGATCACCAGGACCGTCACCTCGGGGTCGGCGAGGTACGCCTGGAAGTGCCGTTCGCTAAGCGTGTTCGCCAGGTGGGCGGCAATGTCCTCAGGCGAGGCCGACGGCGGGCACGCCAGCGGAAAGGTGACGGCCGCAAGGGCAGCCAGCGCCCCGGCGTCGTCCGTTGTTGCGGTGCGGATGGAATGCGGCATGCAGGGATTCTACGTTCGCCCTCGGGTCACTGCTTGAAGGCGGCGTCGAAGGAGGTGTTCGACGGCGGGAAGTCGAACTTTTTGAGGGCGGCGAGGGCTTCGGGGGCGCCGTGGAGGCGGTCC
>FOEZ01000059.1 GCA_900110595.1 Arthrobacter sp. OV608
AGTCGACCGGCCCGCCAGCGTCGCGGGCCTGGCCCCCGTCCCGCGCGATTCCGGGCGAATCAGTGGAAACCTGCACCGGCCACGTCGCTTCAACCGCAGGCTCCTGCGAACCTGTTACCTCGCCCCCTCTCCAGCCCCAAGAACAGCCCGGCCTCAAGAACCTATTACGACCGACAGCGCGGAGAAGGAAAGTCCCATAAACAGGCCCTCATCGCCCTCGCAAGACGCCGCATCAACGTCCTTTGGGCCATGCTCCGCGACCACACCGTATACCAGGAACCAATGCCAAAAATCTGCGCTCAGGCGGCTTGACAGAAACATTGAGATCCCCAATGGCCCGGGACGGTGCGGTCGTGGATTTCGGCGGGGCGTTCGGAAACGTTGATCATCGGGTCCCGGAAACGGCTGGTCCGTTCCTCGGGATTCCTATGCTGCTTGCGGCGTGTCCGTCCGGTGCGCAGGGCCTCTTTGACCTCGTTTGGGCCCTCCTCGGGCCTGGCAGTAGAGGGCCTGGTAGATCGTTTCAGGGCTCGCGCGCATCTGCTCGCCATATATGCGGTCTGGAAAGAAGGCGTGAGCCAGTCAACGCGAGATGGATAACGCCTTGCTTGCCTCCAAGTGCCCGTGACCGCGGCGGTCAACGGTCCAGTGCGGCGTCATTGCGAGGTCTCAGTGTATTCGGATGTCGTGATCGTAGCGGAGACCCTTCGCTTGAGGACTCCGCGCTTCCAACTCCAGGATTTAGTACGGGCGACGCCAGCCACATATGGATGTCCATGCTGCTTGGTAGCAACCGTGCCCGTGCGTACATGCTCAGCGACCAGGTCATCACTGCTGACGAGGCGCTACGCTGGGTGCCTTAGGAGTATGTCTTGCCCTTCGATCTCCACAGTGCTTCGGGCCCCCGAGCCGGTGCCCCTGAACGGCCGTGTTCAGGACGATCGCGACGCCTCCGCCCGGGCGGGAAACCTCGTTCGCTCTGCACCGTAGCGCGGCGAATTCCGACATTGAAATCCAGGTGGATTATCTGGACGCGACGTCCCTGAGGCTTTCCAGTCGATCCCCTCTCAACCGCTGGATGTTGCGCGATGACAGTTCCCTTTGCCTCAGGGCCATGGGCCAGCCTAATGCTGGCCTGTACGACGGCTTTCTTGACTCATGAAATGAGTGACAGAATGCTTCGCCGGAAACTTCGGTTGCAACATCCGCATCGACCGCGCAATCAAATGCGAAATTCGTGAACCACTTTATATCCGATCTAGGCATGCCTTGAGCTGGGCTGTCATGGTATCGTATTCAGAAATGGTTGGATGTGCTTGTGGCTGTCGGGGTTTCCTCGGTGCCGCCTGCGATTGTGCGAATTCGAGGTGGAGTTTTGTCAGCGAAGGCGGAAGAGATGTTGAGCGTGCCATCGGAAGCGGTGGATGTTCGTGTCGATAAGTGGTCGATGCCGGTTT
>FOEZ01000001.1 GCA_900110595.1 Arthrobacter sp. OV608
TTCTTCTTTGCGTAGGTGCGGTGCTTGAGAAATGACTCCCAGCGGGCTTCCCAGGACGCGAACTCGCCCATCCACGATGCTGCCTCATCAAGGTCTGTCACGTGCGTCAGGGCCTTGGCCAGGGCCAGCAGTTCCTTGCCCGCTTCCAGTTTCGGGCGCAGCGTCAGATGCGTGCGGATGTTCTGGCGGATATGAAACAGGCACCGCTGGACCTTCGTTTCGGGCCAGTGTTCCCGCAGGGCGCTCTCGAGGCCTTTGTGCCCGTCCACGATGGCCACGCCCGGTGCCGGGATCTGCTGCAGGAGCGCTGACCAGGAGGCGTGCTTTTCCCGGTCGCACCACTGCCACGCGATGACGTGGGAACCGCTGTAAGCCACCAGCACGCACCAGCCGTTGAAGTACGTGCCGTCGAGCATGAGCACCGGATGAATCTCCCCGGTCACCGGCGCCTGCGGGACCACATTCCAGCACCAGGCACTGCGGCGCCGGAAAGTCCGTTCGGAGCCCGCATACCCGCCCTGGCGCTGCTTTCCAATGAGCCAGGACAGGAACGCCGTGAACTCAGCCTTCCTCGTGACATCAACCCGGGCCTGAGTGCTCGAAGCACCACACGATTTACACCGCCACCTCGTCCGGCCCGAACTGGTGGTCCCGTTCTTCACAAGCTTCCGAGCACATACACCACACCTGGGTTGATTCGATGGAACCGTCACTCCACATGCTTTCAAAGCATGTGCAAACCCCTACAACCCCTGTGAACACTGACAACCAAGGCCATCGCGTACACACATTTTGGCCGCTAACCCACAAAACGTGTGTAATTCGCGGGTGTGTCATGTGCGGCCTGCCCATCCTTTGCGGTGCCAGAGGCCTTCGTCTGCGCTGAGTCCGGTGCTGTAGAGCTCGGGTCCGAGTTTCTGCTCGATCATGGTCCCGGCTTCGGTCTTGGTTGGACGGTAATGCTCGGTTTTGATGAGTTTGGCCGGTGGCAGGGGTTGTTCGCTGTGGAGGTAGAGGTACCACTCGATCGCGCGTTTGCGGTGCTCTTCGCTCATGCCGCGGTGGGCCCGGAGCAGCAACCGGAGTTGGGCGTTGGTGCCGCCTTCGATGCGGTTGGTCGTTGAGGCGATCTGCAGCCCGGCGAACTCAGCGCGCAGGTAGGTGAAAAGTGTGCCGGCTTGGCTGAGTCGTTCCAGCAGCCGGTAGGCCTTACGGAGCCTGTCGTGGGTGTACCACCAGGCCTGATTCGCCCTGACCCAGCCCGGCACAATGGCACTGCCGCTCCGGTAGGTGCGGGCTTTGACCAGGTGTCCGTAACTCTGATGCCAGTCGTTCAACCCGCCCAGCCACGCGGCGGCCTCGTCCGCGGTCGTGATCCTCGTCAGGGCCCTTGCTAGCCGCAGTAGCGCCTTGCCCGCTTCAGTCCTGGGACGGCCTGTCAGGTAGGTCCGGACGTTCCGTTGGACGTGGACCAGACACCGTTGAACCGCGGTCTCACTCCAGCACTCGGACAGGGCCGCTGCGATCCCTGAGCCGCCATCGGTGACCACGACGGTGGGGGCGGGGAACCGGGCGAGCAGGGCAGCCCACGCGGCCTTCTTCTCGGTATCGCACCACTGCCAACCCAGCACGTGATCCCCGGCCACAGCGATCAGGCAGCACCACGAGCCGACATAGATCCCGTCGACCTGAATCTGGTCATGGACCTCGCCCGTGACCGGAATCTCGGGGGCGATGTTCCAGCACCATCCGGTGCGGCGGCGGAAAGAACGGGCCGTGCCGAATGAGGTTGCCGCGGACTGATTCGCCGTGCCTAGCAGCCAGCCCAGAAATGCGTCCAATTCAGCCCGGCGGCTCACATCAGGACGCTCACTCGAGCGGCTTGCTCCGCACTCCAGACACCGGTACCGCTGTTTGCCGGCGGCTGTTCTCCCGTTCCGAACCAGCCCGCGGCCACAAATCAAACATTCCAGAGATATGCAAGCACCCCAGCCACCCTAAGCTTCAAAAGCTTAGCTATCCCGGATTTCCCGCGCGCTTACTGGGAAGCAAGCCCCTCCCATACACACGTTTTGTCCTATAACCCGGCAGGCCCCCTGCGTGACAAGCTCCCCGTTTCGCCGTAGCTTTGCGGCATCTGAGGGATGGGGAAACGTATGGGCTTTCTTGACGAAATCATGGTTCCGTTCCGGTGGCTGGTGTCCGCCATCATGGTTGGGTTCCATGACGGGCTGGGCGCCTTCGGGATGCCGGCAGCCAGCGGCTGGACGTGGACCCTGTCCATCATCGGGCTGGTACTGGTGATCCGGGCCGCCCTGATTCCGATTTTCCTGCAGCAGGTGAAAGCCCAGCGCCGGATGCGGCTGCTGCAGCCGGACCTGATGAAGCTGCAGGAAAAATACCAGGGCAAAACAGACGCAGTTTCCCGCCAGGCAATGGCCCAGGAACAGATGGCACTGTACAAGAAGCACGGGACCAACCCCTTCTCGGCATGCCTGCCCCTGCTGATCCAGCTGCCCTTCTTCCTCGCGCTGTTCCAGGTCCTGTCCGGCATCAGCACACTTGCCCGCCAGGGCCAGGGGATTGGTGCCATGAGCCGCGACCTGGTGGTGCAGTTCGACCAGTCCGGCATCCTCGGCGCCCCGCTCACCGCATCGGTTTTGCACGGCGGCGGGGACCAGGCCGCCGTCGTGATCCTGACCGTCCTGATGATCCTCGCCATGACCGCGGCGCAGTTCCTCACCCAAAGGCTGATCCTCGCGCGGAATGCATCCACAGGGACGCCGGAACCGCCTTTTATGCGGCAGCAGAAGATCCTGCTCTACAGCCTGCCGCTGGTGTTCGGCCTGGGCGGCATCCTCTTCCCCATCGGCGTGCTGATCTACTGGACCGTGACAAATATCTGGACCCTGGCCCAGCAGTTCTTCGTCCGGGACCGGCAGTCCGCCGGCGGTGACGGCCGGCCGGACGCGTCGTAGGGGCCCCTGCCCTTACGCAAAGCCACCCGCACCGGCAGAATGGGCGGATGGGCCAGCTCATCTACTCGGGCATCACCTCTTTGGACGGCTACCTCGCGGACAGCAAGGGCAACTTTGACTGGAGCGCGCCGGACGAGGAAGTCCACGCCTTCGTGAACGACCTGGAGCGCGACGCCGGCACGTACCTGTTCGGCCGGCGCATGTACGAGGTCATGTCCGTATGGGACACGATGGGCGGGCCCGAGGATCCGCCGGTCATCCAGGATTTTGCCCGGATCTGGCGCGGGGCAGACAAGGTTGTCTACTCCTCTTCGCTCGCCCATGCCACCACTGCCCGCACCCGGGTGGAGCGCAGCTTCAACCCCGATGCCGTGCGGGAGCTGAAGGCGGGCACGGACCGGAATATCGGCATTGGCGGTGCCACCCTCGCCGCCGCCGCGCTCCGTGCCGGGCTGGTGGACGAATGCCAGATCTTCGTCAACCCGGTGGCGGTGGGAGGCGGTTTGCGGTACCTGCCTGACGGACTTAACCTGCGGCTCGACCTCCTCGACGAGCACCGGTTCGGCAACGGCGTGGTGTACCTCCGCTACCGTTGCCTGGGCTAAAGGGCAGAATGGGGGACATGACACGCATCGCAATTATCGGCGGCCACGGCAAAGTGGCCCTCCGTCTGTCCACCCTGCTGGCGGAAGAAGGCCACGCCGTCACCTCGTTCATCCGCAACCCGGACCATGCCGCCGACGTTACGGAAACGGGCGCCACGCCGTCGGTCCTTGACGTGGAGAATTCGACGACGGCGGCCCTCGCCGACGCGCTGCAGGGCCACGACGCCGTGGTCTGGTCCGCCGGTGCTGGCGGCGGGAACCCGGACCGGACGTACGCCGTGGACCGGGATGCCGCCATCCGCTCCATGGACGCGGCAGGGCAGGCCGGCGTCGACCGCTACGTGATGGTGTCCTACCTGGGCGCCCGCAAGGACCACGGCGTGCCGTCGGACCATGGCTTTTTCGCCTACGCCGAGGCCAAGGCAGCGGCGGACGAATACCTCCGCGGCACCGGCCTTGCCTGGACCATATTGGGTCCGGGGGCACTCACGGACAAGCCGGGCACCGGCATGATCACTGTGGACCCTGATCCTGCGGGGGAGCGGGCAACATCGCGCAGCAACACTGCCATCGTGGCGGCAGCGGTGCTGGACCTGCCGCAGACGGCAGGCAAGACCATTGAGTTCTGCGACGGTTCGCTGCCTGTCGCCGCGGCGCTGGAGTCGCTTAGCTGAGCGGTGCCGCCAGTGCCAGATCCAGGGAGTGCTTCTCCACGTAGTCAAGGGCGGCGCGGACAGCACCCACGGTGACAATCGAGTCGCCCAGCGGTGAGACCGCTACCCTCGGGGGTGTGGCTGTGAGCTCAGTCAGCCGCCGGCCGATCGGTTCCAGCAGCACGCCGGCGGAGTTGGCCACTGCGCCGCCGATCACCACCAGCTCCGGGTTCAGCATCGTGGATACCGCACCAATGATGCGGGCCAACCTGTCCGCCAGGCGGTCCAGGATGTCCAGTGCCACTTCATCCCCGCCAGCGGCGGCGGCGAACACCTGCTCTGCCTCGACCCCGCCGGAGGCAGGGGCTCGGAGGGATGTCCTGGCGTTGCCGGCCATCGCCTCGGCGGCCCAGGTCCTGGCAAGGCTCGCGATCCCGAACGTGTCGCCCACGCCCTGGACATGCTCGAGGAACGCGAGTTCGCCGGCGCCGCCGCGGCTGCCATGCAGCAGCCGCCCGCCGTCCACCACTCCCGCACCGAATCGTTCGCTGGCAAGGATTACTACGACGTCGTCGATTCCCGCGGCCGCGCCCTGCCACCGCTCGCCCAGAGCGGCAAGGTTGGCATCGTTTTCCAGCAGCACCGTCCAGCCGTGGCGGTCCCGCAGCGCCGACTTCAGCCCGACGTCGAACAATCCCCAGAAGTGCTGGGCGGCCAGCACGTCCCCGTTGCGGTCCACCGGCGCGGCGATGCCGGCGCAGGCGGCGAGCACGGCTTCCGGGGAGGCGCCCACCTGGTCCAAGGCCGCAAGGGCGGCGCGGTCGATGACCGAGATGCGCTCCTCGGCGGAGATTTCCGCTTCCGCAAACGGCTGGCTTGACCGGCCGAGCGTTTTCCCCCGAAGGTCGGATACCACCACTGTTGCCTTGGAAACGCCCACGTCCATCCCGAGGACGTAGCCGGCGCGCTCGTTGAGCTCGAACCGCCTGGCCGGGCGCCCCTTCTGGTATTCGCCGAAGGCGCGCTGGTTCTCCAGTTCCCGGATCCAGCCCCGATCCTTAAGGTCTTCGCAGACGGCGATGGCGGTAGCTCGCGTCAGCCCGGTTGCCTCCATGACCTCGGTGACCCTGACCACGGTGGCGGAGCGCATGAATTCCAGGACTGCTCCGGCGCTCACCCGGCGCAACAACTGCGGCGTGGCAGCGGTGGTTTCAGCCATGCTGTTGACCTTTCTGCGGATTGCACCAGATAATACTTGGGCAACTAAATTTAGATTCAAAATAAATATAGTCGACAAGAAGCAAAGGATCACCCCCTTGTCCACCACCGCCACCCTGGCAACCCTGTCCGATTCCGACCGCCTGGCCGATCCGAACTGGTGGCGCCAGGCCTCCGTCTACCAGATCTATCCGCGCAGCTTCGCCGACTCGAACGGTGACGGCATCGGCGACCTCAGGGGCATCACCTCCAAGGTTCCCTACCTGAAATCGCTCGGGATCGACGCCGTCTGGCTGAGCCCGTTCTACCCCTCGGCATTGGCTGACGGCGGCTACGACGTGGACGACTACCGCGATGTGGACCCCAAGCTGGGAACCCTGGCGGACTTTGACGAGATGGCCAAGGCGCTGCACGACGCCGGCATCAAGCTGATCGCCGACATCGTGCCCAACCACTCCTCGAACAGGCACCAGTGGTTCCAGGAGGCCCTCGCCTCGCCCAAGGGCTCGCCCGCCCGCGACCGCTATATCTTCCGCGACGGGAAGGGCCCCAACGGCGAGTTCCCGCCGTCGGACTGGGACTCAGTGTTCGGCGGACCGGCCTGGGAACGGATCACCGAACCCGACGGCACCCCGGGCCAGTGGTACATGCACATCTTCGCCAAGGAGCAGCCGGACCTGAACTGGTCCAATCGGGAAATCCGTGAGGACTTCCTCAAGACCCTGCGCTTCTGGTCAGACCGCGGCGTGGACGGCTTCCGCGTGGATGTGGCGCACGCGCTCACCAAGGACCTGACCGAACCGCTGCTCTCCAAGCTGGAACTGAGCGCGGCCAACACCGGTGTGGACGGGTTCGACGACGGCACGCACCCCTTCTGGGACCGGGACGAAGTCCACGAGATTTACGCCGAGTGGCGGGAGGTGTTCAACGAGTACAACCCGCCGCGCACCGCCGTCGCTGAAGCATGGGTCCATGCCACCCGCCGGGCCCGCTACGCCAGCCCGCAGGGGCTCGGCCAGGCCTTCAATTTCGACCTCCTGCAGGCCGACTTCGACGCCGCCGAGTACAAGGAAATCATCACCCGCAACCTGGCCGAGGCTGCTGCCACCGGAGCCTCCTCCACCTGGGTGTTCTCCAACCACGACGTGGTCCGCCACGCCACCCGCTACGGCCTGCCCCAGGTATCCAAAGGCAAGGCCGGCACCAAGGGCCAGGACGGCAAGGACTGGCTGCTCGCCGGCGGACCCAAGGAGGAGCTGGACGTGGAGCTCGGTGAACGCCGTGCCCGCGCCGCCACCCTGCTGATGCTCGCCGTGCCGGGCTCGGCCTACCTGTACCAGGGCGAGGAACTGGGCCTGCAGGAAGTCGCCGAGATCCCTGAGTCCGAGCGCCAGGACCCCTCCTTCTTCCGCAACAAGGGCGTGGAGATCGGCCGCGACGGCTGCCGCGTCCCGCTGCCCTGGAACGTTGAGGGAACCTCCTTCGGCTTTGGCGACGGCGGTGCCCACCTGCCCCAGCCCGACTGGTTCAGCAAATACGCCGTGGAAGCGCAGGACGGAACGCAAGGCTCCACGCTGGAGCTCTACCGCAAGGCCCTGAAACTCCGGCGCGAACTGCTGACCGGCGAGGAGCTGGCATGGGTGGAGACCGGCAGCCCGGACGTCCTGCACTTCCGCCGCCCCAATGGCTGGCAGTCCGTCACCAACTTCGGGAACACCGCCGTCGGCCTGCCTGCCGGCGAGGTCCTGGTCAGCAGCGCCCCGCTTGAAGACGGCAAGCTGCCCGCCAACACCACTGCATGGCTGCGCTGATGTCCGTCAGGCGCAAGGGGCTGTCTGCCTGATGCAGGAACTCATCTATGGCTGCATGGGCCTGGGCGGCGGCTGGTCCAACGAGCCGCATGCCGTTGAGCATGTGGACGAGGCCGCTGCCGCCGTCGAGGCCGCCCTGGATGCCGGGATCACGCTGTTCGACCACGCTGACATCTACCGCAGCGGCAAGTCCGAGGCGGTCTTCGGCGAGGTGCTGGCCGCAACTCCCGGGCTCCGGGAGCGGATCCGGCTGCAGACCAAGTGCGGGATCAGGCTCAATGAACGCGGCCTGCAAACCCACTACGACCTCAGCCGTGAATCCATCCTGGAACGGGTCAATGAAAGCCTGAAGCGGCTGCGGACGGACTACGTGGACATCCTCCTGCTGCACCGCCCGGACCCCCTGGCCGACCCGGCGGAGGTGGCTGCCGCCGTCGGACAGTTGATGGCGGAAGGCAAGGTCCGGCAGCTGGGCGTATCCAACATGTCCGGGGCCCAGATCGAGGCGCTCCAGGACCGGCTGGAAACGCCGGTGGTGGCCAACCAGCTGGAAATGAGCCTGCTTAGGCGCGCATGGCTCGAAAGCCAGGTCCTGGTGAATCACGCCGAGCATCTGGACTACAGCTTCCCGCACGGCACCCTGGAGTACTGCGTCCGGAACTCCATCACGTTGCAGGCCTACGGCTCCCTGGCCAGGGGCCTCTACACGGGTGCGGAACCTGACAGCCAAACGTCGGCCGAGGCGGCCACCGCCGGGCTGGTGGCGGAACTGGCGGGGGAGTATGGCAGCTCCGGGGAGTCGGTGCTGCTGGGGTGGCTGATGAAGCATCCTGCCGGCATTGCGCCGGTGATCGGAACGGTCAACCCTGGACGCATCCGGGCCTGTGCCGATGCTGCCCGCGTGGCCCAGGCCATGAGCCGGGCGGACTGGTACAAACTTTGGGTCACTGCGCGGGGCAGCAACATCCCCTGACCACCCCCATGGAGCAGCAGCAGGTGCCGTATGGGACTCCCATTGCGGCACCTGCTGTCACGTCCATTTGCAGAGGCTCCTGTCATATCCCGTTTAGTTCGTATTGATCCTCCCGAGCTGACCGTTTTCGGAGGCATTGGGGTTGCGGGGCGGATACGGTAGATACATGACGTCTACCATCGCCACCGAGACCGTAAGGCCGGAACGCAATATCCCAGCAGAGATCGCCCGCTCCTGGCTCCTCGTGAATGCCATGAAGACCGAGCTGTTTGACCAGTCGGCCGTTTCCCGCGCTGATTCGATCATCCTGGATATTGAAGATGCCGTGGACCCCTCGCAGAAGGACCACGCCCGCAACAACGTCATCGACTGGCTGACCTCCGGAGGCAAAGCCTGGGTCCGCATCAATGACGCCACCAGCCCCTTCTGGGCCGACGACCTCGCGGGCCTCCGCGGCACCCCGGGCCTGCTCGGTGTGATGCTCGCCAAGACCGAATCCGCGGACCAGGTCACCGAGTCCTACCACCGCATGGACGGCAAAACCCCCGTCATCCCGCTGGTGGAGTCCGCCGTCGGCATTGAGGAAGCCAACAACATCGCCAAGGCCCAGGGTGCTTTCCGCCTCGCCTTCGGCTCCGGCGACTTCCGCCGCGACACGGGCATGGCCGCCACCGCCGAGGCCATGGCCTACCCCCGCGCCAAGCTCGTCGTCGCCAGCCGGGTGGGTAACCTCCCGGGTCCCATCGACGGCCCCACCGTCGGCACGAACCACCCCATCCTGCGCGAGCAGACCGGCATCACCGTGATGATGGGTATGACCGGAAAGCTCTGCCTGGCCATCGACCAGACCCCCGTGATCAACGAGGTCATCAGCCCCACGCCGTCCGACGTCGCCTGGGCCACCGACTTCATGGCCGACTTTGAAGCCAACGGCCGGGTCATCCGTGACGGCTCCGACCTGCCCCGCCTGGGCCGCGCCGAGAAGATCATGAAGCTCGCGGTAGCCTTTGGGGTGCAGCCGGCGCTCTAGGCCCGCAGAAATTGTTTTCAGGAGACCCCGTGACCGATACGCCCTATCTGGTCCACGGGGTGTTTTGGCCTGCGGCGGAAGATTCCGCCAACGGCGCGCCTCCTGTCCTGCGGCTGCAGGCCCCGGACGGCGCCTTCCGTGAAACAGCGCTCGACGACGGGTCCCGGCTGGGCTTCCGGCTCGCCGCGGAGGGGAAGTCCTGCCTGGGGCACCACCGCGTGCACGGGCCCGGCCATCGGGACCACGTGCTGTGCAGGAACCAGTCGCCGTCTGTCCGAGGGCACCAGTGCGAGCGGTGCTTTGTAGCGGACGACTTCCGGCTGATGCACGACTTCCACCGTGGCGGCGGCGTTCCGCCCGGGCTGCGAAGCTACCTTATGCAGCCACATTGGCTGTATGTGGCCACGTTCGCGAACGGGGCAAGCAAGGTGGGGACAGCGTCAGACCTGCGCAAGTGGCAGCGGCTCGCCGAGCAGGGCGCCGTGGCCGCCAGTTACATTGCCCGCGCTGCCGACGGGCGGGTGGTGCGGATCCTGGAGGACCTGGTCACGCGCGACGGCGGCCTGCCGCAGCAGGTGCGCTCCGCAGCCAAGGCTGCCGCCCTGGCAGCACCGGCGCCCGCAGAACAGCTCACCGCCCACAACACGGCATTGGCTGACCAAGCCCGCCGGCTGCTGCCCCGGGCGGAGGAAGACGGCTTTGAGGTGGTCACGGAAACCTGGAACAGGCCGCAGCTGGCGGGAAGGTTGTGTTCCGGATCCGCCCGCCACACGGACCCTCATGGGCTGGCTGCAGGCACGCATGGCTTCACGGTCCGGTCCGTCTGCGGCAGTTTTGTGCTGGCCGCCCTTGATGACAGCGGCCTCGAGTTCGTGCTTGACCTGGGCCGGCTGAAAGGCCGCACCATCGAACCGGGTGAGCACACCTCCGAGGTCCCGGCGGTCCAGGAAGCGCTGTTCTGAAGCCCCGGTAGACTGGCAAGGTGCTGAACGAATTCTGGGCCACCGCGCCAACCCGCTACAAAGTCCTGGTTTTCAGCGCGATGGGGCTCATCGCCGTCGGCATCATTTTGAACCTCGTTGGCAACACCAGCGGCAACCAGGCGCTGGCCATGGCATCGCTCCCGCTGATCGGGCTGGGACTTGTCCTGCACGTCGCCGGCATCGTGGTCCGCGGCCAGGCCATCCGCAAGGGCTACAAGCGGTAGCCCGCACTCCGGCGGACGTGGCTGCGGGCATGCTCCACGGCGTCGGGCAGACGCTCAAACAGGTGCTTGTGGTGCCGCAGGGAACGGATCACTCCCACGTTGGTAACCAACGCCAGGTGATCCGGCCGGACACCCTTGAGCAGGACCGTGATTCCGCGCAGTTCCAGGGCAGAGATGACCTCGACCAGGGAGTGGGCGCCGGTGGCGTCGAGCATCCGCACCTGGGAGAGCCTGATGATGGCCACCTGGACGTCCTTGACCTGGCTGATTTCCTGGAGGATCCGTTCGGCGGCTCCAAAGAACATGGCTCCGTCCAGCCGGAGGACGGCGATGTGCTCATCTCCTTCGGACGGCGCCCCGGGAATGTCCTCACGTTGCACACTGCTCAGTGACGCGAATTTCCGCAGCGCGAAAAGCGCGGCCGCGGCAAGCCCGATCTGGATGGCAACAATCAGGTCGAAAGCGACTGTAATGATGGCCGTGAGAACAAAGACGGCGGCGTCCGGCCTGGTGGAACCCAGGATGGCGGTGACGGTCCGCCGCGAAACCATCCGTACTGCCGTAACCATCAGGATCCCGCCCAGCGCGGCCAGCGGAATGCGGCTGACCATCCCCGAGGCAAAATACGTGATGCCCAGCAACACCACCGCATGGATTGCTGCTGCAAGGCGCGTCCTGGCTCCTGAGCGAACATTGACCGCGGTCCGGGCGATGGCCCCGGTGGCAGGCATGCCGCCAAACAGGCCGGCCGCGATGGACGCCAGGCCCTGTCCCGTCAGCTCCCGGTCCGGAGTGTAGGGTCCGGTGGGCTTGCCGTCCGGACCGCTCATCCCGGCGGCCACCCTCGCAGAGAGCAGGGACTCAATGGCAGCCAGGCAGGCGATGGCCACAGCGGGCATCGCCAGGCTGCCCAAGGATGCCAGCTCAAAAGCGGGGATGGCAGGCGCCGGCAGGGAATGCGGAAGAGGGCCGATCCGGGGAATGTCCAGCTGCAGGAGCTCGGCAGCTGCCGTGGCCAGGAAAACCGCGAGCAGGCTCGCGGGAAGCGCCCGGGACAGCTTTTGCGCCAGAACCATAACGACGGCGACCAGCGCCACGAGTGCGAGCGTCAGCAGGACGGTTGGAGCGGCCGCCGTCGATGCCGCCTCGATGGCCGCAAGGAGTGTGTTGTGTCCCGGGGTTCCGGACGTGCCGGTGGCAAGCGGGACCTGCTGAAGGAAGATGATGGCCGCGATGCCGAGGGTAAAACCCTCCACCACCGGCCAGGGTATGAAGGCTACAGCCCGACCCAGGCCGCTGAAACCCAGCACACAGACCAGCACGCCCGCCATCAGGGACAAAAGAGCCACACTGCCGGTGCCGTGGACCGCCACCACGGGAGCAAGCACCACAACCATGGCGCCGGTGGGCCCGGACACCTGCACCGGGGAGCCGCCCATAACAGCCGCCACCAGCCCGGCCACGATCGCTGTTATAAGTCCGGTTTCAGCGCCCACCCCGGAGCTCACGCCGAATGCCAGGGCAAGCGGCAGCGCCACGATGCCTACGGTGATGCCGGCCAGCAGATCGGTACGCCATGATGCCGCGAGCCCCGCGTAGTCCTTCCGGGACGGCAGGAACCGCCGTGCCCTCCGGATCGCCGGGCCGGTGGCGGTGCGCTGGCCTGTGCTCACGAGGCTGCTCCGGGTGACAGGTGCTCGGCCGGCAACTGCTGTGCCAGCCTGAGTTGCTCGTGCGATTCAGCGAGGCTGTCCAGCAGGAACGTCCGCGCGATGGCAAGCAGCTGCGAAACTCCGGGATGCGCCAACTGATAGGTCACAGCATTGGCGGTGCGTACCGACGTCACCACCTTGTGCTTGCGCAGGGTGGCCAAGTGCTGGGAGAGGTGGGACGCTTCCAGCCCGGTTTCTGCCAGCAGATAACTCACTGGCGCAGTTTCCCTGGGCGCCGCTGCCAGCAGCTCAAGGATCCGGATCCTTGCCGGATGCGCCAAAGCCTTGAAGAGGTTGGCTTTGATCTCGTACAGCGGAGCCTGGGCGGAGGACAACATGGCAGCGCTCCTGGGCGCGGTGACTGACTCAGGAGCAAGCCCCGCCGATTGATGGATTGATGAAACCATCATACCACTGCCTGCAAGACCGCCCGGGAGATGAGGCAGCGATAGGCTTGAGCCCATGACTATCAATCCGGACCTGCAGGGCAGAAGCTACCCTGCCGCAGAGGTGTACGAGGTCGGCCGCGAGAAGATCCGCGAGTTCGCCCGCGCCGTGAAAGCAACCCACCCTGCACACTTCGACGTGGACGCCGCCAAGGCGCTGGGCCACGCCGACCTTGTTGCCCCGCCGACGTTCGCCATCATCATCGCCCAACGCGCCGACGCCCAGCTCATCGAGGATCCGGACGCCGGCATCGACTTCTCCCGCGTGGTCCACGCCGACCAGCGCTTCACGCACCACCGCCCCATCTTTGCCGGCGACCGGCTGGTGGCAGAGCTGCACGTGGACGGCGTCCGGGCCATGGGCGGGGGAGCGATGATCACCACCCGCTCTGAAGTCTTCGCACTGGGCGCGGACGAATCCCGTGAGCCGGTCACCACCACCACGTCATCCATCCTGGTCCGCGGAGAGGGACAGTAACCATGAGCCTCAGCATCCACGAACTCAGCCCCGGCCAGGAGATCGGCAGCCGAACCATCGAGGTCACCCGCACCGACCTGGTCAAGTACGCCGGCGCTTCCGGTGACTTCAACCCCATCCACTGGAACGAAGCCTTCGCCACCGGCGTTGAACTGCCCGGCGTCATCGCCCACGGCATGTTCACCATGGGCTCCGCCGTGCAGCTGGTCACCGACTGGGCAGGCGATCCGGCCGCCGTCGTGGACTTCCAGACCCGCTTCACCAAGCCCGTCCTGGTCACCGACACCACGGGAACGGAGGCGCCGGGCGCCACGATCGAGGTCAGCGGACTGATCGGAAAACTCGACGCCGAGGCCAACACCGCGCGCATCGACCTCACCGTTGTTGCGGCCGGCCAGAAGGTCCTGATGAAGGCCCAGGCCGTCGTCAAACTCAGCTGAGCCGGAAAGCGGGGCTCATGTTCGGCGATAGGGTTGTCTGGTGACTTCCACCCTGCTTTCCCAGTTCACCACGGCCGCCGTCGGAGGCCCCGCCGGCACCTTTATCGAGGCCCGGACCGAGGCTGACATCATCGACGCCGTCCGGACAGCGGACGCGGCGGGGGAGCCGCTGCTGATTATCAGCGGCGGCTCCAACCTGCTGATTTCCGACGACGGGTTCCCCGGCACGGTCGTCAGGATCGCCTCGGAGGGATTCACCGTCAACGCCGAAGACTCCTGCGGCGGGGTGGCCGTGGTGGTGCAGGCGGGCCACAACTGGGACAAGCTCGTTGAGCACGCTGTCCTTCACGCCTGGTCCGGCATCGAGGCGCTGGCGGGCATCCCGGGCTCCACCGGGGCAACTCCCGTGCAGAACGTGGGCGCCTATGGTTCGGACGTTTCGCAGACCATAGCCGCCGTGCGGACCTGGGACCGCGAGCGGAACGCCGTCAAAACCTTCACCAACTCCGAGTTGAAGTTCGGCTACCGGGATTCCATCCTGAAGCAGACCACCATCAACGGCTCGCCCCGTTATGTGGTGCTGACGGTGGAGTTCCAGCTGCCGATCGGGCGCATGAGTGCTCCCATCCGGTATGCGGAGCTCGCCCGGTCGCTGGGGGTGGAACAGGGAAAGCGTGCCTACGCCACCGACGTCCGCCGGGAAGTGCTGCGGCTGCGTGCTTCCAAGGGTATGGTGCTGGATCCGGCAGACCGCGACACCTTTTCCACCGGTTCGTTCTTCACCAACCCGATTGTCCCGGCGGAGGTGGCCGAGGCTCTGCCGGAGGGCGCGCCGCGTTATCCTGCCGGTCAGGACGGACTGGTGAAGCTCTCTGCCGCCTGGCTGATAGACCAGGCCGGCTTTGGCAAGGGCTTTGGGCTGGAGCCTGGCAGCGTCAGCGGCGGCCGTGCATCCCTGTCCACCAAGCACACCCTGGCCATCACCAACCGCGGCTCAGCCAAGGCAGCTGATGTGGTGGCGGTGGCCCGCGAGGTGCGTGCCGGCGTCGAACGTCGTTTTGGCATTGAACTCCACCCGGAACCGCTGCTGATCGGGCTGGAGCTGTAGCACGGTCCTGGCCATAGGATGGGGCCATGGCTGCGAAGGTGGGGATCCGTCTTGACCGTCGAACGCTGGGCAGGCTTCGGCTGGTGTCCCAACGGCTGCTCCCGCTCCCGTCTGTTCCCCCGCAACCGGGCCATTCTGATTCGATAGCTGCCATGGTCCGCTGGATGACAGCCACGCAGGCCCAGGACCTGCAGGCGGCACTCTGGGCTGTGGGCGCCAGGGTTCCCGGCGCGGGGGTGGCCGATGTCCGTTCCGCCCTTGATTCCGGTGCTGTGGTGCGCTCGTGGCCCATGCGCGGAACGCTGCACCTGGTGGCGCCGGAGGACCTGCACTGGATGCTGGACCTTACTGCGGAGCGTCTCACCAAAGGCATTGCGGGCCGGCACCGCGAATTGGGTATTTCCTGGGCTGACATCGAAAAGTGCCGTGACCTGGCCCTGGAGTACATCGCTGCAGGTGGTCCTGCCGGCCGGGCTGCCCTTTTCGAGGTTTTCGACGCCGCCGGGCAGTCTACCCAGGGCCAGCGGGGTATCCACATCCTCGGGACACTGTGCCGGCACGGCTGGCTGGTGCTCGGGCCGCTGGCGGGAAACCAGCAGTTGTTTGCCGTCTTCGATCAATGGATCCCGGACTCGCGCCGGCTCGAACGGCAGGAGGGCATCGCCGAGTTCGCGCTGCGCTATTTCCGAAGCCACGGGCCGGCCACCATCCGGGACTTCGCCTGGTGGACGCAGATTCCGCTGACCGAGGTCCGGGCGGCTTTTGAGGGCATCAAGGACCAGCTGGTCAATGTGGAGTTTGGGGACACCAGTTACTGGCTGTCCACGGAGACGGCATCATTGCTCGACGGCGGCGTGCCCGGGCAGCGGTCCGTCCTCCTGCTTCCCGGTTTCGACGAGTTTCTGCTGGGTTACCAGGACCGCAGCCTTGTCTTGGCTCCCGAGCACGCCAACAAGATCGTCCCCGGCGGCAACGGTGTCTTCAAGAAAACGCTGGTGGCCGGGGGAGAGGTGACAGGCACGTGGGCCCGTTCCGGCACGGGCGCGGGTGCCGCCGTCGTGCCTGAACTCTTTGATGAAGCCCGTCCCCTCGGTGTTACGGCGAAGGCTGCCTTCAACCGTGCCGCCCAACGCTACCTCGCCTTCCTCGGCGCCTAAAACCGTACGCGCGGCCCTGGGCCGCTTAACCGGTGCTGGCCACCACCGGTTGAGCGGGGCACGGCCGCTGCTGCACATTTACGGGTACAAGAGTTGTCCACACCCGGCAGCCTGCGGCTTCCCTTCACACGGTCGGCGGACGAAGTATTGGTCCATGAAGCCCGAGAAAACCCGGCAATTGATAGAGGACCGCTGGCCGTCAACGCCCCTGGCATCGACCACGGAGCTTCAGGAAGCCGGCATAGGGGACCGGCTCCTCACGTCGGCGGTGCGGTACGGCACCCGTAGTTCGTGTGCGTCGCGGCGCCTACGCACAGAACTTGTATTGGAACGGGCTAAAGCCATGGGCCCGTGACCGCCTGCTCGTTGATGCACACCATCTCTCCACTGGCGGGACTGCCCTGTACAGCCACCTGAGCGCAGCGCGGCTGCACGAATGCCAGGTGTGGAATACCGGACCGCTGATCCACGTAACAACCGGCTATGCGAATTCCCGGGCAAGCGCAGGAACGGATGTCAGGACGCATCGGGCTGCCGTCACGGAGGATGACATCACCCGGCTCGTGACCACTGACGGTAAGGTTTTCCTTGCAACCAGCCCGGAGAGGACTGTTCTGGACTGCGCGCGGATCCTGCCGCTCGAGCAGGCGGCCGTAATTGGCGATCACGCGTTGCGCAAGGGAGCCTCGCGCGACGATATCCAGCGGCTTCTCAGCATCGGTCCGGAAAAGAAAGGGAGCCGGAAGGCCCGTATCCTGCTGGACGCGCTGGACGGACGGTCCGAATCTGCGGGGGAGACCCGGACGAGGCTTCTGCTGCATGCCCTAGGTATTCGCAGCTTCATACCCCAATTTGAGATTCCAACTGCTTCCGGCCTGTTCCGGGCCGATTTCGCTGATCCGGAAGCGAGGACCGTCATCGAGTTTGATGGCGCCGGGAAGTACACGGAGTACCGGCCCACGGAACAAGTTCTTCTCGCTGAACGCCGGCGGGAGAACGCGCTGATTGAAGAGGGGTGGTTGGTACTTCGGCTCAACTGGCAGCACCTTGACCGGCCCGCAGAGTTAAAGCTCCGCCTGCAGGTTATGGCAGAGCGCTCCCGCCGGATGTCCGCCTGACACAAGAGCGGCCCTGACCCGCTTAACCGGTGCTGGGCAGCAACGGTTAAGCGGGCCAGGGCCGCTCCTGGGGAACCGGCCTACAGGTTCCCGGTGGCGATGTTCAGCATGCGGCGCAGCGGCTCGGCGGCGCCCCAAAGGAGCTGGTCGCCCACGGTGAAGGCGCTGATGTACTGCGGGCCCATTTCCATCTTGCGGATGCGGCCCACAGGGATGTCCAGGGTGCCGGAGGCGGCGACGGGGGTCAGGTCGGCCATGGAGGCTTCCTTGGTGTTCGGAACCACCTTGGCCCACTGGTTGTCCTCGTCCAGCAGCTTTTCGATCTCGGCGACGGACAGGTCCTCGCGCAGCTTGAGGGTCAGTGCCTGGGAGTGGGAGCGCATGGCGCCGATGCGGACGCAGAGGCCGTCCATGATGATCCGGTTTTCGTCCGAAGTGCCCAGGATCTTGTTGGTCTCAACCCCGGCCTTCCACTCTTCCTTGGACTGGCCGTTGCCCAGGTCGGCGTCGATCCAGGGGATCAGGGAGCCGGCCAGGGGGACGCCGAACTGGGTGGCGTCGATGTCGGTGCGCTGGTGGGCCAGGACCTTGCGGTCGATGTCCAGGATGGCCGACGCCGGGTCGTCCAGTTCCGTGCTCACCTCGGCGTTGAGTGTGCCGAACTGGCTGAGCAGCTCGCGCATGTGCCGCGCGCCGCCGCCGGAGGCAGCCTGGTAGGTCATGGAGGTGCCCCATTCGACCAGGTTGTTCTTGAACAGGCCGCCGAGGCCCATGAGCATGCAGGAGACGGTGCAGTTGCCGCCGATGAAGTCCTTGGTGCCGTTGACGAGACCCTTGTCGATGACGTCCCGGTTGATGGGGTCCAGGACGATGATGGAGTCGTCGTTCATGCGGAGGGTGGAGGCGGCATCGATCCAGAGGCCGTCCCAGCCGCGGCTGCGCAGCTCGCCGTGGACCTGCTTGGTGTAATCGCCGCCCTGTGCGGTGACGATAATGGGCAGCTTGGCCAGCGTGTCGACGTCGAACGCGTTTTCGAGCTTGCCAGTGCCTTCAGCGAAGGAAGGCGCGGCACCTCCCGCGTTGGAGGTGGAGAAGAACACTGGGTTGATGTTGGCGAAGTCGCCCTCGTCCTGCATGCGCTGCATCAGGACGGAACCGACCATGCCGCGCCATCCGACCAGGCCGACGGAAGGGGTAGCTGCTGTAGTCATTCGTACAGTTTAGACTTCGGAACCGGCACGGCGCAGTCAGTTACGTCACGCGCCCACGGGTTCCGGCTCAACGGGCACGCCGGCGCGTGTGGGACAGCCTAGTTGTCGAACTGGCGGGCGGTGGGTTCGGGTATCCCACGCTCGGCGCGCAGGCGTTTGGCCGTCGAGGCCACCTTCGCCATCCGAATGGCATACGCCGCGCCTCCCAGCCCGGCGGCCGTCAAGAACAGCCCGCCCCACATCGGATCCTGGCCTTGGCCGGTGGGTCCGGCCACCAGCAGGATAGAGAAGACTGCCGCTGCAGCGAAGAAGACAGCCATCGCCAGGAAGCCGCCGGCGGACCTCACCTGCGGGTGGGAGCTGGCCGTGACCACTCCCAGCTCGTCCTTGGCGTAGCTGTGGAGCCTGCCTTCCACCGTACGGAACAGGACTCTCTTGTCACCGCGTGCCAGCGCCTGTTCGTGGTAGGCGCGGACTTGGTCATCGGAGTACGGGCCACTGCCCGTGTTGTTGCCTGGAATGCCGTTCTGCACGCTGGTCCCCGGTCCGTATTCTTTCTCGTACTGGAGCACATTGACGGGGCTCGGACCATATTTAGTTCCGTCCGGCCAGCGGAATGCGGGGCGGTCAGCTTCCATAAGCGTTCCTATCCGAGGCGTTTTTCTTGCAGCGGAACTTACATCTCAGCCATGCCGCTTCAGTACTAGGCCTCACCAGGAAATGGGCGCGTGCTGTCTGGGAAGTTTTCGCGGGTGATGGCAATACCCGAGGGATTGGATTCAAACCAGGCCCGGGCCTGGTCATCGGTCAGGGCGAAACGCGGCTTCGGCAGCCCTTTCAGCCTGCGCTGCCTGGAAGCCCGCAATTCGCGGCGAAGATTCATGATGCCCAGTAGCCAGCCGCCGGTAAAGAGGACGGTGCCAAGTAACCCAAAAACAACCACAATCAGATTAAGGCTCGCAAGCGCGATGATCAGCAGAAGGGGTGCTCCGAGCGCAGGGATGGTCATGAGGGCTGTTACCACGAAAAGCCCGGTGGTTGTGTGGACGGAGTAGTTCCCGGTTGGCTGGGCACCGCCGATGCCCCACTCTTCCTTCGTGTAGGCATGCACGGTGCGTTCCATACCCGTCGCATAAAAGTACTGGCGTTCGACGAGTAGTTTTTGTACGGCGGGATCCATTTCCATCAGTTTTCGCCGGCTTCATGATCGAAGGCCTTCAGTACCGCCGTAAGGTCCTCGCTGGTCGTCGCAAGTTGTTCAGGTCCAACAACGTCGCCCTGCGCAATGGTGTGGGCCCAGCCGCGGGTGTCTTTGCGGATAAGGAGCTGCTGTGAGGAAGGGACCCGTCCAGATCTGATCTTCACGCCACCTTCCGGATACTTGAGCAGGTGCTCCCGAACAATGAAGGCTTCTGCCGCTTCCTTGGAGAAGTGAGCATCCTGGGGAAGGACGAACCAGCTCATCATGGTTCTCGGCTGGAAGATCAGCGATATTCTTCCGGCCTCGGCATGCAGCACCGAGTCTGCGCGCTGCGCGTCCATCAGCAGATCCAGTTGTGTCCATTTCGCCGCATGGGAAAGGGTGTAAGCAACTGCATCCACCTTTGCATCAAACTCGACGTTGGTGCCATCGACTGCCGCCAGGCGGCGAGCGATGAGCGACGAGAGGCCCGCACTGACCAGTTGCTTGTTCTCTGACTCCTCCGTTAGCCGGAGCCAGGCGGCGCTGGCGCGGGATTCGTCTGTGTCCTGCAGTTGTACGAGATAAGCCATTTCTGCAACACCGAATCCCAGGGAGGTGTCTGTCGCCGTTTGTGCCTCAGTCATGCTGTCCATCCTATGAGTCCCCATTTTCTAGAAGCCGAAGAAGTCCTTGACACCGTCGCCGACTGCTCCTACCAAATCTTCAGTCGTGTCGCCCACCCAATCGAAGGCGTCGTCGATCGCGTCCTTGGCCCCTGGGACCATCTCGACGGCGGCCCATGCGCCGCCCACAACCATGCACGTCACCCCAACAGGTGGGGGGAAGAAAGAGCCGACGCCGAGAGCGGTTTTCAGGCCGGACTTAAGGGCGTCACCTGTCTCTCCGGCGCGAATCGCGTTGACAGTGTCGAGTCCATCCAAGCCAACGCTTATCCCTCCGAGGACATGTCCCGCGGAGTTGAGCCCGAACTTCGCCCAAGGGCCGATCTCCGCTGCTCCCGTACCCCGGGCCATGTCGGCGAAGTCACCGAATTTTCCGCTCAGAAGGTCAGAAGTACCTGAGAACGCGCCCCGCAAAGGATCGGCGCGCGCCGAAGCTTCCCATAGGTCCTTATTGAAAAAGCGTTTCCATGCTGCCAAGTCCTGGCCCGCTCCGAACAAGGCTTCGATTTCGTGGCCATGCCGGGCATTAAATTGCGAAATGTCACGAAGACCCAGAGGAACACCCTTCAGCCCAAGGACTCCGTTGTAGGCGTCCCAGCCGTTCCGGAAGGGTGAGTCACCGTTGGAAAGCCACTCTGGACCCACGGGAACGAAGGGCGAGGACGGAGTTCCAGCCTCGACACCAGGACGGGAACCGCCGGAACCCGTGCCGGCGTTACTCGCCTTCTCCTGCTGATCAGCGTTGACGAGTAGCTTCTTCGACTCCTGCTGCAGCGCGAAGGCAGCCTGCTGGAGCATCGCCCGGTGGCTGCCGTTCCATTCGGAGCGGAACGCAAGAGCGTCCTGGCCCTTCCATGATGTCGTGCTGTTGATGTGGCTTGTCAGCTGCGTGGACTGCTGCAGCAGCTGATCGGCCGTCTTGCCGAACTGCTGCGCCAGCGTCCGCAACCCGGCAACGTCCGCGCCCCACAAATTTCCTGCCACCAGGCAATCCCCCCGATATTCGACCAGCGTCTTTCAAGCCGGAACCCAGCCCAGCCTATTAGCAACATGCTGCAGCCGCGATGGGGTGTCCTCCCCATACGCAGCACCGCGTGCTAGCCGCGCTTCGACTCCTCCAGCACGGCTGCCTTGCGCGCCCGCAGCGCGAAGAAGGCCCCGAAGGCGAACACCTGCGTCACCACCACCAGCACGATGGCCCCGGCGATCTTGTTGCCGCCCAGGATCATGGTGAATCCTACGATGGCGGACAGCAGCGCCAACAGGGGGAGCAGCATGTAGCCCAGCACAAAGAGAGTTTCGGGTTTCTTTAACATTCCTAGCCCTCAGTCCGTGACCATTTGGTAAACCGGTAGCGTGTGCCGTTGGCGGCCGTCAGCCAGCCGTCCGGGGGAACCGAGGCGGAAGCCTCCCACCCGGTGCCAAGCTCGGGGGCGAACGTGTCCCCGTCGGCTTCGACGTCGATGGTGGTGACCACCGCGACGTTCGCCAGCTCCGTGGACTGGCGGAAAATCTCGCCGCCGCCCAGGATCCAGACGGTTTCGCCGCCGTCCACAAACTGGGACTCAAGCAACGCGTCATCAAGTGAAGGAACCACGACGGCGCCCTCCGCCTCAGGCGTGTCGGCCCAGCTTTTTTGCCGGGTAATCACGATGTTGGTGCGGCCGGGCAGGGGGCGGAACTTGTCCGGGAAGGAAAGCCACGTCTTGCGGCCCATCACCACCGGGTGGCCCATGGTGAGCTGGTTGAAGTGCTTCAGGTCCTCGGGCAGGTGCCAGGGCATGTCGCCGTCCTTGCCGATGACCCCGTCGGGTGTCTGCGCCCACACGAGGCCCACACCGGTGACCGAGGCGGCCAGCTCTTCCGTAAAGGACTGCGGATCGGTGGAGTTCTCCGTGCTCATACGGCGATCGGAGCCTTGATCGTGGGGTGGTGCTGGTAGCCCACCACTTCGAAGTCCTCAAGGGTGTAATCGAAGATCGACGCCGGCTTCCGCGTGATCTTGAGCTGCGGGTACTCGTAAGGCTCCCGTTCCAGCTGCTTGAGGACCTGGTCCATGTGGTTCTCGTAGATGTGGACGTCGCCGCCGGTCCAGACGAATTCGCCGGGCTCCAGCCCCACCTGCTGGGCCACCATGCGGGTGAGCAGTGCGTATGAGGCGATGTTGAACGGCACGCCCAGGAACATGTCCGCGGAGCGCTGGTACAGCTGGCAGGACAGTTTGCCGTCTGCCACGTAGAACTGGAAGAACGCGTGGCACGGCGGCAGCGCCATGTCGTGGAGTTCGGAGACGTTCCATGCGGACACTATGTGCCGCCGGGAGTCCGGGTTGGATTTCAGGTTCTCCACCAGTTCGGCGATCTGGTCAATGTGGCCGCCATCGGGTGTGGGCCAGCTGCGCCACTGCACACCATAGACAGGGCCGAGATCGCCGTCGGCGTCTGCCCATTCATTCCAGATGGTGACCCCCTGGTCCTGCATCCACTTGATGTTGGTTTCGCCGCGCAGGAACCACAAAAGCTCCACCGCCACGGATTTGAAGTGGACCCGCTTGGTGGTGATCAGCGGGAAGCTTTTCGAGAGGTCAAAACGCATTTGGCGCCCGAAAACGCTGGTTGTTCCGGTCCCGGTACGGTCCGATTTGTGCGTGCCGGAAGCCAGGACTTCGCGCAGGAGGTCTTCATAAGGCGTTGGGATGCTCACGCCACAAGTCTACTGGGCCAGAGGCGGGGCTCAGTCGTCGAAGGGCCTGAACTGCTCGACGGCGACAATCCGGTTTTTCCCGCCCGGGGCCACGTGGCACACCACCAGCTCCCCGGGGGACAGGTATGGTTCGTTGGCCGGCAGGAGCGAGGCCAGTTGCTGCGGCATGTGTTGGGCCAGCTGCCCGAACACGGTGGGCAGCGCCGGACGGTGGGTGCAGACAACCACTGGCCGCTGCTTATCAAACAGGCCCTCGACCACGGCAGCGGTTTTCTTCGGGTTCCGCTGATGCCGGTGTTCGGTCAGGGCTTCCGAGAGCTTCACTTTGGGACTGGCCACCTTCGCGTAGGGGGCGATGGTTGCCACACAGCGGAGCCACGGACTCGTGACCACCCGAGGCGGCTTCCACGCCTGGAGCAGCCGGCCCACTGCCTGCGCCTGGCGGGTTCCAGTGGCGGCCAGCGGGCGCTCACCTTCGGCCTTGGACCAGGACGAGCGGGGTTTCGCCTTGGCGTGGCGGAGCACCAGGAGCGGCCAGGTGTTCAGCTCGCCGCGCCCATGGGCGTCCTGCAAGTATTCGAGCGGTGCGACGTCGGAGGGGTTGGACAGCAGCCGGGCGGCCTTTTCGGGGGCACACCACATCACGCTGTCCACCTCCTTGCCGTCGGGCACCAGCTTGTCCCCGTTGACCCTGACAGCCCAGTAGTAGACCACCTTCAGGCCGGACGCCACGTGGTAATGGATCGGGGGCAGCGGTATGCCCAGTGACGCGGACAGGCCAATCTCTTCCCACACCTCACGGATGGCGCACTCAGGGATGGTCTCGCCGTCGTCTATCTTGCCCTTGGGCCAGGACCAGTCGTCATAGCGCGGGCGGTGGATGAGGAGGACCTCAAGCTGGTCTTTATTCAACCGCCAGGGCAGCGCACCGGCAGCCGTGACGGCTACGGGTTCGCCTGGGTGGTCTGTCTGGTCTGCTACGAGTGCGTCGCTCGACAAAACCGCGCCCTTACCGTCGGCTCAGGCTGCGTTGCCGTGGCCGCGATGCCAGCAGGAAGGACTGGACGTCCTCAAGGGGCCTGCCATCGTCGCCCAGATGGTGGCGCGTCCACCTTCCTTCGTTGTCCAGGTGCCAGCTGGCGGTTTCGGGCGCCATGTAGCGCTTCATCAGGTCCAGGACATACTGGATGTCATCCGCGCTGGCCAGCTGGACCAGCGCCTCTACCCGGCGGTCCAGGTTGCGGTGCATCATGTCCGCTGAGCCGATATATACCACCGGATCCCCGCCGTTCGCGAAGGCAAACACGCGGGAGTGCTCCAGGAACCTGCCCAGGATGGAGCGGACGGTGATGTTGTCGCTGAGCCCCGGCACGCCCGGGCGCAGCGAGCAGATGCCGCGCACCACAACATCCACCTTCACCCCGGCCTGCGACGCCCGGTAGAGCGAGTCGATAATTGCCTCGTCCACCATGGAGTTGACCTTGATCTGGACCCGGCCCGGCAGCCCGGCGCGGGCGTTGCGGATCTCGGTCTCGATCCTGTCGATCAGCCCGGAGCGCACCGAACGCGGGGCGACCAGAAGGCGTTTGAACGTTGACTTGGGCGCATAACCGGAGAGCTGGTTAAACAGTTTGGACAGGTCCTCGCCCACCTGGTCATTGGCCGTGAGAAGACCGAGGTCCTCGTAGTAGCGGGCCGTCCGCGGGTGGTAGTTGCCGGTGCCGATGTGGCAGTAGCGGCGCAGACCATCCACTTCCTGGCGCACCACCAGCGAGAGCTTGCAGTGCGTTTTCAGGCCTACTATGCCGTACACCACGTGCACGCCTGCCTGCTCCAGCTTGCGGGCCCAGGAGATGTTCGCCTGCTCGTCAAACCGGGCCTTGATCTCAACCAGCGCGAGGACCTGCTTGCCGGCCTCGGCCGCATCAATCAGGGCGTCAACGATGGGGGAATCGCCGGAGGTCCGGTACAGGGTCTGCTTGATGGCCTGCACCTTGGGATCCGCTGCCGCCTGCTCCAGGAACGCCTGCACGGAGGTGGAAAACGAGTCGTAGGGGTGGTGAAGCAGGATGTCGCGGCGGCGCATGGCCGCGAAAACGTTGGCCGCCTTGGACGTCTCGGACTCGTTGAGGTACCGGGACGTGTGCGGGACATGCTTAGGGTAGTGCAGGTCCGCGCGGTCGATGCCGGCAATGACGGACAGGCCGCGAAGGTCCAGCGGTGCGGGGACCGAGTAAACCTCGGACTCTTCAACGCCCAGTTCGCGGATCAGCAGCGCCCGGATGTTGGGGTTGATGTCGTTGGTGACCTCAAGGCGGACAGGAGGGCCGAAACGCCGGCGCAGGAGCTCCTTTTCCAGTGCCTGCAGGAGGTTCTCGGCATCGTCCTCTTCGACCTCCACGTCCTCGTTCCGGGTCACCCGGAAGGTGTGGTGTTCCAGGACCTCCATCCCGGCAAACAGTTTGTCCAGGTGGACGGCGATGACTTCTTCAAGCGCGATGAAGCGGGCCACCCGGCCAGCTACGGCCCCGGCCCGCGGGCCGTCAATGGAGATCAACCGCGGCAGCTGGTCCGGGACCTTCACGCGGGCGAAGAGCTCTTTGTCGCTGACAGGGTTCCGGACCACCACGGCCAGGTTCAGTGAGAGCCCGGAAATGTAGGGGAACGGGTGCGCCGGGTCCACGGCCAGGGGCGTGAGGATGGGGAACACTTTTTCGGCGAACATCTGGCTGAGCTGCTGCTTGGCGGCATCGTCGAGTTCATCCCAGTGCATGAGGTGGATGTGCTCATAGGCCAGGGCCGGGCGGATCTGCTCTGCGAAGACCTGGGCGTGGCGCTGCTGGAGCCGGTGTGCTTCCTCACCGATCTTTTCCAGCACCTCCACCGGGCTCAGGCCGGCGGGGGAGGGGACGGCCAGTCCCGTGGCGATCCGCCGTTTCAGTCCCGCCACCCGGACCATAAAGAACTCGTCCAGGTTGGACGCGAAGATGGAGAGGAAGCTGACGCGTTCCAGCAAGTGCAGTGTAGGGTCCTCGGCCAGCTCCAGGACGCGGGAGTTGAAGCTGAGCCAGCTCAGTTCACGGTCCAGGAAACGGTCCGGCCGGATATCCCCGTCGGGCTCCAGGTTGGGCGCAAAGTCGGGGATGTCTATCCGGTCCTGCGTGGCCCGCGCCGCAGGAACCTCCGAAGAGCCGAAGCGCGCGCGCACCGGGACTGGAGTCTCTTGGGACGTGGCTGCTCCGGAAGGTTCCGGGTTCATGGCATCTCCTTTACCTGGCGCTTGATGCTGCCGTTTCCGGCCGGCGCGGTTCTGTTTCAACCTTACAAGCATTCAAGGCGGGAAGGCCCTTGATTTGGCGTCCCAAGACCCCCTGGGTCAGGCGATTGGACTAACCGGCCGCCGGGCCGTACATCACGTCCATGTCCCACCGGGAAAAGCCCAGCCGCCGGTACAGGGCAACCGCCGGCGCGTTATCGGCGTCGACGTACAGCATGACGGCGTGCAGCCCCAAGGACTGCAGGTGGTTGATGCCTGCCACGGTGAGGGCCTTGCCCAAACCTGTTCCCTGGGCTTCCGGGGTCACGCCCACCACGTAGATCTCGCCCACTGCGGGGTGGGCGCCGTGCCGGGGATGGACCTTGGTCCAGTGGTAACCCAACAGCCGGCCGTCCCGGCCAACTGCCAGGAGGAAGCCCGCCGGGTCGAACCAGGATTCGGCCATACGGGCATCAAGGTCCGCCCGGGTAAGGCTGCCCTGCTCCGGGTGGTGCGCGAAGGCTGCGCGGTTGGCCGCCAGCCAGGCCTCCTCATCCTGCCCTGGCACAAACGCGCGGATGCGCACCCCGTCCGGGAGGACGACGTCGGGAAGGTCCGCCGCCGTCGTCGTCATCCGCATTTTCCACAGTTCACGCACGGGCACGTAGCCGTAGCGGGCGGCAAGATCAGCGGCCGCTTCGTGGTTGCCGTGGGACCAGGCCTTCAACCCGGCGAACCCCCGCCGGTCCCGCAGCACGCCTACCAGGCGGTCCGCAACGCCCTGGTTGCGGTAACTGGGATGCACCGCGATCTCCACCACCCCGGTACCATCGGGCTCTTCCACCACAGCGGCGAACCCGGCCAGGTCCTGGCCGGAGGAGGGATCCGAGTCTTCATCCGGTGCGTACAGGGCCAGGGTCAGCACGTTGTGTTCGGTAGAATCCCCGGCGCGCATGCTGATCAGGGTCTGTTCGGAGATGGACGGGTTGCCGTCCGACTCTTCCGCCGCTGCCAGGAGGTTGCGGCAGTCTCTGAGCAACTGTTGGTCAACCCCGCCTTGGACTGCATGGACGGGCCACTTCTCAGGGTGTGCTGGAGTCATGAAGCAAGGCTATACGTCGAAGGCTGCAGGCGGACTGCGGTGACGCCGGTTCAGGCTTCGGTCAGCTCGTCTTCCTGCTGCCGCACCAGGGTGAGCCGGTAGCCGACGTTGCGGACAGTGCTGATGAGGTTTTCGTGGTCGGCGCCCAGCTTGGCCCGCAGGCGCCGGACATGCACGTCCACCGTGCGGGTGCCGCCGTAGTAGTCATAGCCCCACACCTCGGTGAGGAGCTGCTGGCGCGTGAACACCCGGCCCGGGTGCTGTGCCAGGTACTTCAGGAGCTCGAACTCCTTGAATGTCAGGTTCAGCGGCGCGCCGTTCACCCGTGCGGTGTAACTCGCTTCGTCGATGATGACGCCTGCAGCCCGGATCTCGGACGGTGCGTCCTCCTGGTCCGGGACGGCCCGGGCGACGGAGAGCCTGATACGGGCCTCTACCTCGGCGGGGCCGGCTGACTCAAGCACGATGTCATCAACGGCCCAGGCAGAGGAAACGGCGGCCATGCCGCCTTCAGTCAGGATCAGCACCAGCGGTGCACTGAGGCCGGTGGCCTTCAGGAGCTGGGTGAGGGACCGGGCGCCCACAAGGTCCTTGCGGGCATCGAGCAGTACGATGTCGCAGGGATCGGTCTCCAGCAGTGCTGTGGGCTCGGCGGGGAGGATGTGCACCCTGTGGTTCAGCAATTCCAAGGCAGGCAGGATGTCCACCGAAGAACCGGTGCTGTTCGTCAATAACAGGATGTGCGACATTGTTCCTCCAAGGGCCGTCCGCGCATCGTTGGGCGACTGAACCGGATTCTCACCGGCCGGTACTGGCTCCCCGCCCCGGTTTTGGGCCACTGCCATCCGCAATGATCCGGCTACCCCGGCAGGGAACTTAGCTGAGCCTTGAGTATACCCGGCGGGTCCCCCAGCGGCATGGATTGGCTTCGGACCACGGTACGTTTTGCGACATATCCCGTTCATATAAGGCAGGATTGGGGCAGGGCTGGATGCCCTGGCACTGAGGGCGGGCGCCGCCTTCCAACGTCAACGCAGGATGGGATGCAGCGCAGTGAGTGCACAGACTAAGCCCCGGCCGGGATCCGAATGACGGCGGAACTTCAGGCACCCGCGCGCTCCCTGGGTTCATGGACCATTGGCGTGGCGGGCCTTGCCGGACTGGCGGCCATCGTCGGTGGAGTCTATGCGTCCCGGGAGGCCCTTGTGGCCGTTGCGGTGGCCATCGCAGCCGGCGTCGGCATCGGCTGGCCCCACTTCCTCCGGATTCCCGCCAAAAAGACCCTTGCCGCCGTGATTGGCCTGGCCGGCGCCGGATCCGCTGTGGCCGCCGCCTACGCGCCCGCTCCCGGGTTCCTGGACTGGACCCCGCCCTTTATTGCGCTCGGAATCATGGCGGTGTTTGTAGTGCAGCTCATCCGCGGGACCGGCCAGGCGCAGCGGCTGGAGTCGACCCTCGGCTGTTCCGTGGGAGTGCTGCTGTCCTGCCTGGGCGCCGGATGGATCGCGGGCGCCAGGTTCAACGGCGTACGCGAGATGCTGCTCGTGGCGGCCATCAGCGCGGCGGTTGCCCTGCTGGCAGGGCTGATCCGCTGGCCGGACAGCATCGTGGCTCCCCTCGGTATCGTCCTGGCCGGACTTGCCGGGCCGCTTGCGGGGCTGGTTCTGTCCGACATCGCCGTGCTCCCGGCCGCGATTTTTGGTGTGGTAGTGGGTGCGGTGCTCGTGAGCTTCCGCCGCCTTGTTACCGTGCGGGGGGCGCCGCTAAATGTTCCTGCTGCCCTTAGCATGGGGCTGGCGCCTGTTTCTGCAGTAGGTTCCCTTGCCTACTTCATAGACAAACTACTCATCTACTAACGGTTAGGATGGCATCATGTCCGTACTTGCTTTTGAAATTTTCTTCCTTGTCCTGCTCGGCATCGCCAGCCTGTCCATGGCATGGTTTGCCGGCTTTGTGGTCTACCGCCTCTTCAAAGGCCAGAAGTAGACCCTTTCCGGAGCTAGCCGTTTTCCGAGGTAATTGCTGTGCCGATTGATATTCCCACAGACCTGACTCCAGAACTTGTCCCGCTTTCCTGGCTCATTGGTGAGTGGGAGGGCCGCGGCCGGCTGGGCAGCGGGGACGAGGACTCGGAGCACTTCCTGCAGCACGTGTCGTTCACGCACAACGGGCTGCCGTACCTGCAGTACCGCGCGGAGAGCTGGCTGACGGACGACGACGGCACGCGGCTGCGGCCGCTGACGGTCGAGACCGGCTTCTGGGCACTTGAGCGCAAACAGCTGGATGCCGACGGCGGCCCCGGCCTTATTCCGGCAGACATTGTGCCGGCGTTGAAAAGCGCAGACGAAGTGGAAGCCCTGCGCAACAGCGAAGGTGGCTTCGACATTTCCGTGTCCATCTCGCACCCCGGGGGCATCTCCGAGCTGTACTACGGGCAGATCAAGGGTCCGCAGATCCAGCTCACCACGGATATGGTGATGCGCGGAAGCCACTCCAAGGACTACAGTGCTGCCACGCGCATCTTCGGCCTGGTGGATGGAAACCTGCTCTGGCGCTGGGATGTGGCGGTGGGCGGCAAGGAAGGCAAAGGGCTTGAAGCCCATGCGTCTGCCTTCCTCAAAAAAGTATCCTGACCACCACAGGAACGAAGGAAGGGCGCGGCAATGGAGGATCCCGGAAACCTGCAGGCGCCGCGGCACGGGCGGGATTACAGCGACCTGAAAGCCGTTTTCTTCAACGGGACCCTCAAGAGATCACCGCAGACCTCCAACACTGACGGCCTGATCACCATCAGCCGCCTGATCATGGAAAAGCAGGGTGTCAGCACGCGGGTGATCCGCACCGTGGACCATGACATCGCCAGCGGCGTGTACCCGGACATGACCCAGTACGGCTGGCCGACGGACGAATGGCCGCAGCTGTATCCGGCGGTGCAGGAAGCGGACATCGTGGTGGTGGCCGGGCCCATTTGGCTCGGCGACAACTCCTCCCAGACCAAGAAGCTCATCGAACGCCTCTACGCCCACTCCGGTGAACTCAACAGCAAGGGCCAGTGGGCGTTCTACCCGAAGGCGGGCGGCTGCCTGATCACGGGCAACGAAGACGGCATCAAACACTGCGCCATGAATGTCCTGTACAGCCTGCAACACATTGGCTTCAGCATTCCGCCGCAGGCCGATGCCGGCTGGATCGGGCCTGTTGGTCCGGGCCCGAGCTACCTTGACGAGGGCTCTGGCGGTCCCGAAACCGACTTTACCAACCGGAACGCCACGTTTATGACCTGGAACCTCCTGCACCTGGCCCGGATCCTCAAGGACGCCGGCGGATACCCGGACTACGGCAACCTCCCCAAGGAATGGGCCGCCGGAACCCGCTTCGATTTTGAAAACCCGGAATACCGCTAGCCACTCCTGCCTGTGGTTGTGCGGCCGCAACCGGTCCGGTGGTTGAGCTTGTCGAAACCCCTGGATCTTGACACGCTCGATCACCGCCGCACCAACTCCGGAATACTCCCTGACTAAAGGACGTTGCCCCCAGTATGACTACTCCCAGCCCTCTGTTGTCGCGCCCCGGAGCCGTTGAGGCCGCCGGTGCGGACGCCGGCGTCGCGGCCCACTATGGCGAGCCGCTGCGCGAGCAGCGCGCCCTCGCAGCCGGAAGCGCCGTCGTCGACCTTTCCTCCCGCGGCGTGGTGACGGTCACCGGGCCGGACCGCCTGAGCTGGCTCAACACGCTGTCCTCCCAGCAGGTCACCGGCTTGCAGCCGGGAGAGTCCAGCGAGCTGCTCCTCCTGAGCGTGCAGGGCAGGATCGACTTCGACGCCCGGGTGATTGACGACGGCGGGACCACCTGGCTGATCGTGGAGGGCGCCGAAGCTGCCCCGCTGGCGGAGTTCCTGAACAGGATGAAGTTCATGCTGCGGGTGGAGATTGCCGACGTCTCGGCCGACTGGGCCGTTGTGGGGAGCACCAGGGCTGTTCCCGAGTGGTCGGACCGGCTTGCATGGTTGGACCCGTGGCCGCATGTATCCGCAGGCGGGTACTCCTACGCAACGGTTGCAGAGGAAAACCACCCCGGGCTCGAACGCCCGTGGTTTGAATACCTGATTCCTGCCGCCGGGCTGGAAGATGCTGTGGACGGGCGCGCCCTGGCCGGGGTCCTCGCCGCCGAAGCCCTACGCGTGGCGGCGTGGCGTCCCCGCATCGGTGCCGAAACGGACGACAAAACCATCCCGCACGAACTGGACCTCCTCCGGACCGCAGTCCACCTGGCCAAGGGCTGCTACAAGGGCCAGGAAACCATCGCACGCGTGCACAACCTGGGACACCCGCCGCGGCGCCTCGTGTTCCTCCAGCTCGACGGCTCACAGCACACGCTGCCCGAGGCCGGCAGCCCGGTGCTGGTAGGGGAGCGGAAGGTAGGGGCGGTGACCTCCGTGGCGCAGCATTACGAGATGGGCCCGGTTGCCCTGGCAGTCATAAAGCGTTCCGTAGCGGCGGATGAAATACTGACGGTCCTGGACGGGGACGAGCCATACACTGCCGCCCAGGAACTGATCGTTGCCCCCGACGCCGGCCAGGTGGTGGGGCGCCAGACCGGATTCCTCAAGGGGCCACGCTAATGACTGACAACGCCGCCGTACCGTCCAATAACACTCCGTCCCACACTGCACCGGCCAACTCTCCCGGGGCCAGCGGTGGTCCGGATGATGAAACGCTTGCCCTGGCGCATACGCTCTTCCAGGCGGCCCGGGAAGGGGACTCGGCTTTGCTGGGCGCGTATCTCGGCGCCGGTGCTCCCGCCACCTTGACCAATGCCGCCGGCGACTCCCTGCTGATGCTGGCCGCCTACCACGGCCACGCCGAGGCTGTGCAGCTGATCCTGAAACACGGCGCCGAGGCCAACGCAGCCAACGACCGGGGACAGACCCCGCTGGCCGGAGCCGCGTTCAAGGGCTACACCGATGTTGCCCGTGTCCTGCTGGACGCCGGCGCAGACCCGGACGCGGGATCACCGTCGGCCCGGGCCGCCGCCCAAATGTTCGCCCGTACGGAGATCCTGGATCTCCTGGGCTAGGATCACCGGGTCCCGCCCGGCCGCAACACCCTGACGAAAGATGCCCGAGTGGAAAACGTAGCAAAGCCCTGGCCGGCCCTGTGGTCCCTGGTGATCGGGTTCTTTATGATCCTGATCGACAGCACCATCGTGTCCGTGGCCAACCCGCGGATCATGGAAAGCCTGGACGCCGACATCAACGCGGTCATCTGGGTGACCAGCGCCTACCTGCTGGCCTACGCGGTCCCGCTGCTGATCACGGGCAGGCTCGGTGACCGGTTCGGTCCCAAGAAGCTCTATCTCCTGGGCCTTGTGGTGTTTACGCTGGCCTCGCTGTGGTGCGGACTGTCCGCCAATGTCGAGACCCTCATTGCGGCGCGGGTCCTGCAGGGCCTTGGGGCGGCAATCATGACTCCACAGACCATGGCCGTCATTACGCGGATCTTTCCGCCGGACCGGCGCGGGGCGGCAATGTCCATCTGGGGAGCAACCGCCGGCATGGCAACGCTTGTGGGGCCCATCCTGGGCGGCGTCCTGGTGGACGGCCTTGGCTGGGAATGGATCTTCTTTATCAACGTCCCGGTTGGCGTGGTGGGCTTTATCCTCGCCTGGCGCAACGTCCCCGCCCTCAGCACCCATCCGCACCGGTTCGATATCCCCGGTGTCCTGCTCAGCGCCGTCGGACTCTTCCTGCTGGTTTTTGGCATCCAGGAAGGCGAGACATACAACTGGGGCACCATCACAGGGCCTGTCAGCGTATGGGGCCTGATCATCGCGGGTATCGCCGTCCTGGTCCTGTTTGTCCTCTGGCAGCGCTTCAATAAGGGTGAACCGCTGTTGCCGCTGGCCCTGTTCCGGGACCGGAACTTTTCCCTCGCCAACCTTGGAATCACCCTCGTGGGCTTTACGGTGACTGCCTTCACCCTGCCGCTGATTTTCTATTACCAACTGGTCCGTGGCCTCACGCCCACCCAGTCAGCCCTCCTGATGGTGCCCATGGCGCTGATCTCCGGTGGCCTGGCGCCCGTGGTGGGGAAGATCGTGGACCGGGTCAACCCGAAGTATCTTGCCGCTGGCGGTTTGACCCTGATGGCTGTGTCGCTGGTCTGGAACTCGGTCCTGATGCAGCCGGACACACCCATTTGGATGTTCCTGCTGCCCAGCGCCGTCCTGGGACTTGCCAACGCGGGCATTTGGGCGCCGCTGAGCACCACCGCCACCCGCAACCTGCCGCCGCGCCAGGCCGGTGCCGGTTCGGGGGTCTACAACACCACCCGCCAGTTCGGGGCGGTCCTGGGCAGCGCTGCCATCGCCGTGCTGATCCAGTCCCGGCTGGCTGCCGAGCTTCCCTCGGGCGGACCGGGCGGAGCTGCCGGCGAGGGCATGGCTTTTTCCGGAAGCCTGCCGGAGGCCCTCCACAGCGGATTCGCGACGGCGATGGGCCAGTCCATCCTGCTGCCCGCCGCAGTGATCCTGGTCGGGGCGGCAGTGGCACTGTTCTTTGCCAAGCCGCAGCCGGTTCAGGGCTGGGGCAACGCCACCCCGTCAGCCAAGGTGGACGCTGGTCTGGATTCCGCCGGCTGACAGGCCGAGCTTCCGGGCCAGCGCCAGGGATCCGGTGTTGCTGACGTCGGTGCGCCACTGCAGCGTAAGCCCTGCCGCCAGGGCTTCATGGGCGGCAATGGACGCGGCGAGCGAGCCCAGGCCGCGGCGCCGCCACTCCGGGTCCACCAGGACCCCGAGGTGCGCCAGCAGGCCCACCCACTCGGAGTAGGCGCCGCACGCCAGGGGCACGCGGCGGCCTTCCACCTCATGGACGATGGTGTAACGGTTCTCGAGGTCCGAAAGGCCCACCTCGTTCACATCGTCCGGCGGGCAGCGGCCCTCCAGCTCAATGGCTTCCGGATTGCCGTGCGAGACGGTCATTTCTTCCGAGGGCTGCTTGAGCGGCAAGTCATCCGCGAAAAACAGCGCCGCCGCTCCCAATCCGTGGCCGCCATGGGAGCGGGTGAGCGTCAGCAACGTGACGTGCTGGGCCATCTCCTCATCCGGGATGCCTGCGGCGGCGTCAATGATCCACTGCGGACCAACCAGCGCCGAACTGCCAAAGAGCCGAACGAACTGGACGGTCCGGGCTGATTCGTCGGCGCGGACAATCCGCTCGCCGGAGGCCAGGGCAGAACTGAAGGCGTCATCGTCCAGTCCCAGGCGCCGTGCCCACGCAAGCTGGATGATGGCGGCGGAACCGGGGTCAAGTGTCATAACCCCACCCTAGGGCGGTCACGCGGCGCCGCTGGGCAGGACACCTCAGCTGAACGGGACACCTCAGCCGAAGAGGACAGCGGCTTCGTCGTAGCGCTTCTGCGGAACGGTCTTGAGCTGGCCCAGGGCCTCCTGGAAGCCAACGTGCTCGATGTCCGTGCCTTTCAGCGCCACCATGGTGCCCCAGTAGCCTTCCACCACGGAGTCGATGGCGGCCATGCCCAGCCGGGTGGCGAGGACACGGTCAAAGGCTGACGGCACGCCGCCGCGCTGGATGTGGCCCAGGATGGTGGCGCGGGTTTCGATGCCGGTACGGGCTTCGAGCTCAGGCGCGAGCTGGTCCGCGATGCCACCCAGCCGGGGCCGGCCGAAGGTATCCAGCCCGCGCTCGGAGTGCGGGGTTTCCATGTGCTCGGGCACGAAGCCTTCGGCCACCACTACCAGTGGTGCGCGGCCACGGGCGTGGGCTTCATTCACCCACTCCGTGATCTGCTCGATGCTGACCTTCTGCTCCGGGATGAGGATGGCGTGGGCGCCGGCTGCCATGCCGGCGTGAAGGGCAATCCAGCCCACATGCCGGCCCATCACTTCGGCAATCATGCAGCGGTGGTGGGATTCGCCCGTGGTCCGCAGCCGGTCGATGGCTTCGGTGGCGATCTGTACAGCAGTGTCGAAGCCGAAGGTGTAGTCGGTGGCGTCGAGGTCGTTGTCCACTGTCTTGGGTACGCCCACGATCTTCAGTCCTGCGTCAGTCAGGCGCTTGGCTGCGGCCAGGGTTCCCTCACCGCCGATAGCAATGATTGCGTCTATGCCGAGGCGGTCCATGTGCTCTTTGATGACCTCGGGCCCGCCGCCGTTTTCAAAGGGATTGGTGCGGGAAGTGCCCAAAATGGTGCCGCCCTGCTTGGCGATGCCGCGGACCATGGTGCGGGGGATATCGATGATGTCGCCCTCCACCACGCCGCGCCAGCCGTCAAGGAAACCCACGAATTCGTGACCGTGGATGGCGATGCCTTTGAGGACGGCTCCGCGGATCACGGCGTTCAGTCCGGGGCAGTCGCCCCCGCTGGTAAGAATTCCAATTTTCATGTCTCTGGCTCAAATCCTGGGGAGAAGGTGTACAGGCAGAGCGCCACGCTGAGCTCACATAGAGTCTAGTGGGGGGTGTGGGGTACGACACAAACCGGTTACATCGCCCAGCCCCGCGAAGTCCCCGGGCACAGCAAAAGGCTCCCGCTCCAAGAGAGGAGCGGGAGCCTTTGCTGTGTCGCTATGGACGGTTGATGGACCGCCGCTCAAGGAAGGTCTGGAGCGGGATGACGTTGCGCTGGTCCGGCAGGACCACCCAGGCCAGGAGGTAGAAGATGACGGCGGGTCCGGGGAGCAGGCAGAAGACCAGGAAGGCGATCCGGACGAAGGCCACGTCCACGTTGAGCTTGGCCGCGACTCCTCCCAGTACCCCTCCGAGCCAGCGTTCGGGTCCGCGTTTCAGGCCAAGGCCCCTGACGATGCTGAAAAACTTGTCCATGGTTCAAGACTTCCGTGTTGAGGAGCTGTTGTCACGTTTCCGGGCGGAGAGGAGGCCGCCCACCACCAGGGCCGCGCCGGCGCCTATCATCAGGCCGATCAGGACGTAGGTCCAGTTCAGGGTAACGATGCCGAGCTGGGCGATGATGATCAGGGCGGCGAGGGCCAGGACGATCAGGCCCCACACCACGGTGCCCACTCTCGCCCCTGCTGCGGGGGCACCAGAGGCGCCTGCCGCCGTCGTGCTTCCCGGGACATAGGGATCCGGAACATACGGGTCCGGGGCCGGATTGTTGGTGCTCATCTCAGTTGCCTTCCTCGATGGTGATGTTGCTGAAGGCGCCGTCGATCTCGATGATCAGGTGGCTGCCAGGCTGGTCGCTGTTGTAGCTGCTTTCCCTGGTGGTGACACCGCCACGGTTGCCGCCGCTTTCATGGATGTTCCCCATGGCCATGTCCGCCTTGATGTCCACGGGCATTTTGTCGGGGATGACGATCGTCACGTTGCTTGCCGCGATGTCGAGCGGAACCACGACGTCGGACGACAGCGGGGCGTTGCCGTCCAGCTGGGTAAGGTCAACAGTGCCGCGGCTGCCCGCCACGTCAAGGCCGTTGCGGGCATCTTCGATGCTCGCCGGGCTCCAGTTCAGCTGCTGGAACCGCATCCGGTCGCCGTTGTTGCCCACCACGTTGAAGATGCCGCCGACGATGAGCGCTGCCACCGCGAAGAACGAGAGGATACCGGACGTCCTGCCGCGCAGGCCCATCATGAGGATCCCGAGGCCGAGGACTGCTGCCGCGCTGGCCCACGCGATGGCATTGGCGGAATCGCCCAGGTTGATGATGTGGGTGACATCCAGCGCCTTGAGTCCGGCACCTACCAGCAGGGCGCTGCCGGCAACGATCGCGACGGCGGGAGCACCGGGACCAGCGGGACGCACCTTGGGTGCAGGCGGCGGGCCCTGGGGCGGCCTCGTGTTGTCCCAGCCGCTGCCGCCGGAACCGCTGCCACCGTAAGCACCGCTTCCATACGCGCTGCCGTTATAGCCGCTGCCGGACGGGGTGCCGGTGGAAGTGCCGGAGGAACTGCCGCCGTAGGGGCTGCCGGTGAAGGGACCGGTGCCTGCGACGTCGGAGTAGGGAGGAGTTGTTGCGGTGGGGAAACCCGCCGCGTACGCAGTGGCGCCTGCCGCTGCTGCGCCGGCCGGGACGCCGGCTGCTGCCTTGTTCCGCCGGACCAGGTAGTAGATCAGGTAGATGGCGCCGCCTACCCAGAAGATGGTCCAGAGGAAGGCGCCGAAGCCGTGGTTGCTCCAGCCCCAGAAGCCGCCGCCGAGCCCGCTGAAGCCGAGGATGGTGGCGATCAGGGAACCGGTCATGCCGCTGGTCCAGCGCCCTGCACCCGCTTCCTGGACGTGGATCCGGCCGTCAGGCTCAGGCAGGAATGCCCACGCCAGGCCGTAGAGGAGAACGCCGATTCCGGCGAAGAGGGTCAGGACGATGAAGACGCCGCGGATGATCAGCGGGTCAATGCCCATGCGATGGGCAACGCCGCTGGAGACGCCGCCGATCCAGCGGTCCTGGCCGCGGCTGATGCCGTGGCCGCGGACCCAGCCGAAGAAGTCTCCCTGCTGGCCCGGCATTCCGGCATATGCGTAGCTCCCGGAGTTCGGGGCGGAATACGATCCGGCCGAGGGGCCGGCGTAGGGGCCGCTTGAGGTTTCCTGGCTGGATCCGCTGCTGGGCCCGCGGCCGGATTCGCTGGCCGATTCCCGTGTGGATTCGCTGGCCGATTCCTGTGCCGGCTCCTGGTCCTGCGGGGAAGAGGAAGCCGCTGGCAGTGGCTCTGTTGGGTGTGTGTTGTCCCGTTCGGGGAGGGGCTCCGTGGGGTGGCCGTCATCAGGGGTGGGGGTTTGCGAGTTCATACCTCGATCCTTCCGTCCGCGGCGCTTCCGCTCTACTGGGGGACACCCTGAACGGTCCCTGAGTGGCCCCCGGTTCAGGCCGGAACGGGGTCCGGGCAACCCTGATCCGTGTTTGGATTGATCCATGACAACCGCCCCCATCCGGCCCCCGCTGGTCCGGCGCAGCGACCGCTTTATCGCGGGCGTCTGTTCCGGCCTTGCCGCGCACCTGGGCTGGCCGGTCCGCAACGTGCGGGTGGGCATGGCCCTGGCAACACTGGCGGGCGGTGCCGGCATCGTCTTCTATGCCTGGCTGTGGATCATGGTGCCCACGGCGGACGAAAGCGCCCGGCGGCAGGCGCGCCGCCCGACGTCGCCCATTGCGCCTGCTGTGAGCCAGGCCCCCGTCCAGGCAGCTGTTCGCAGCGATGTTCGGGGTTGGGCCCCTGGCCGTGTCCCGGCCGCCGGACCTGGCATGCCAACTTCAGTTATGCCAGGTGCCGGCACTTACCCGCCCGGTCCGGAAGACCCCGCGTATGCCGCGCCCGGTGACTTCGCCGGAACCACTGCGGCGGCAGCACGGCCCCCCTGGTTCCAGTTCCGTGAAATGCGGTACGGCAAGGAAATCCTGCTCGGCGCCGGGCTGCTGCTGGTGGCGGGCATCCTGATCGCCCAGATCCTCGGCGTCGACGTTCCGCTGGGCACCCTGATTCCGGCGGCAGCGGTCCTGGGCGGCGCCTCCATCGCGTGGATACAGCTGGACGAAACCCGCCGTGCAGGTCTCGTGGACAAAACCAAGGCGGACCAGGCCGGCGGGTGGGCACGGCTCGCTGCCGGCCTGGCACTGGTGGTGGCCGGCGTCCTGGTGATGGTGTCAGGCTCCGGTTCCTGGGAACAGACCTGGCTGGCTCTGCTGGCCTCCGTGGCTGTCCTTGGCGGCGTGGTGCTGGTCCTGCTCCCGTGGGCCCTGAAATTCTGGCGCGACCTTGAGGCGGAACGTGCAGGCCGGATCCGGGAAACCGAGCGGGCGGAGATCGCAGCCCACCTTCATGACTCCGTGCTGCAGACCCTGGCCCTGATCCAGCGGCGGGCGTCCAACGAGCACGACGTCGTCCGGCTGGCACGTGCCCAGGAACGGGAGCTGCGGGGCTGGCTGTTCGCCGATCCGGAGAAGGATGCCGGGCAGCTCTCGGACCGGATCAAGGCTGTTGCTGCCGAGGTGGAGGACCTGCTGGGCAATGCCGTGGAGGTGGTGAGCGTGGGGGACACTGCAGTCACTGAGGGCCACGAGGCCCTGATCCAGGCCAGCCGTGAGGCAATGCTGAACGCCTCCCGGCACGGCGGCGGGACCGTTTCTGTGTACCTGGAGGTATCCGGGGGCCGGGCTGAGATCTTCATCAAGGACCGTGGCCCGGGCTTCGAACTGCAGCACGTGCCGGAGGACCGTCTGGGTGTCCGGGAATCCATCATCGGCCGGATGAACCGCCATGGCGGCACCGCCACCATCACCAGCACTACAGACGGCACGGAAGTGCGGCTCGGTTACCCGGCCGCTGCGCAGGCCGAGAAGCCATCACAGAGTACGGAAGGCAAAGCATGAACACCACGCAGGGAGCCGCTACGGGCCCCGTCCGGCCGGCCACACCAGTACGGGTGGTGATCGTCGACGACCATGCGATCTTCCGCTCCGGACTGAAGGCGGACCTTGATCCGAGTATCCACGTGGTGGGGGAAGCAGCAACGGTAGAGCAGGCCATTGCCGTGATCGCCCGGGAACGGCCGGAAGTGGTGCTGCTGGACGTCCACCTGCCCGGCGGCCTCGGCGGTGGAGGACGGGAAGTCATCGCTGGCTCGGCCTCACTGCTGTCCAGTACCAGATTTCTTGCGCTCAGCGTTTCAGACGCCGCGGAAGATGTTGTGGCCGTGATCCGGGCCGGCGCCCGGGGTTATGTCACCAAGACCATCTCCGGGAAGGAAATCACCGATGCCGTATACCGGGTGGCCGGGGGAGACGCCGTTTTCTCCCCGCGCCTGGCAGGCTTCGTGCTTGACGCCTTCGGCACCGCCCCGGCAGACATCGCTGATGACGAACTGGACAGGCTCTCAGCCCGCGAACTCGAAGTGATGCGGTTGATAGCCCGCGGCTACAGCTACAAGGAAGTGGCCAAGGAGCTCTTCATCAGTATCAAGACGGTGGAAACCCATGTTTCCGCAGTGCTCCGCAAACTCCAGCTCTCCAGCCGCCACGAACTCACCAAGTGGGCCGCCGAGCGCCGCCTCCTCTAACCCAGCCAAACGCTCTCTCACTAACGCGCCCTTTTTCCCCACGCTCCATCACTTGATGTGCCTTAAACCGGAACGCTCTATCACTCTCCTGAAGAGAGTGATAGAGCGTTCCGGTTTTTCCAGCGTTAAGTGAGAGGGCGTCCTACTGGGCTTTGCCCAGGAAGTCCTGCAGCCGCTGCACGCCGGTAGAGAGGTCTTCGTCTCCCAAGGCGTAGGAAAGGCGGAGGTAGCCCGAGGGCCCGAACGCCTCACCCGGAACTATTGCCACCTCAACCTCATCCAGTATCAAGGCAGCCAGTTCGGCGGAGGTCTGCGGCGTGGAGGTGCCGGACGCCGTCGGGAATTCCTTACCGAGCAGCGCGCGGACGTCCGCGTACACGTAGAAGGCACCCGTCGGCGTCGGGCATTCCACGCCTTCGATGGCGTTGAGCCCGGCGACGATGGCCTTGCGGCGGCGGTCGAAGGCCACCTTCATCTCGTCGACGGCGGTCAGCGGTCCGGACACGGCCGCGAGGGCGGCGATCTGCATGATGTTCGAAACATTGGACGTGGCGTGTGACTGGAGGTTTGTGGCGGCCTTGATGACGTCCGCCGGGCCGATCATCCAGCCCACGCGCCAGCCGGTCATGGCGTAGGTCTTGGCCACACCGTTCAGGATGACCACCTTGTCGCCCAGTTCCGGGGCGGCGGTGGCGATGGAGGTGAAGGGAACGCCGTCGTAGGTCAGGTGCTCGTAGATCTCGTCCGTGACAACCCAAAGGCCCTTGGCGGCGGCCCACTTGCCGATCTCCGCCACCTGCTCCGGCAAGTAGACCGAGCCGGTGGGGTTGGACGGCGAGACGAACAGCAGGATCTTCGTTTTGTCGGTGACCGCGGCCTCAAGCTGCTCGACGGTCACCAGGTAGTCCTGCTCGGGGCCGGCGAAAACCTCAACCGGCACACCGCCGGCGAGCCGGATTGCTTCCGGGTAGGTAGTCCAGAACGGGGTGGGGACGATGACCTCATCACCCGGATCCACCAGCGTGGCGAAGGTGTTGTAGACGGCCTGCTTGCCGCCGTTGGTCACCAAGACCTGGGAAGGGTCGACGGCGTAGCCTGAGTCGCGCAGGGTCTTCTCGGCAATGGCCTTCTTCAGCTCTGGCAGCCCGCCGGCAGGGGAGTAGCGGTGGTACTTCGGCTGGCCCGCCGCTTCGATGGCGGCCTGGACGATGTAGTCCGGGGTGGGGAAGTCGGGTTCGCCGGCGCCGAATCCAATAACCGGCCGGCCTGCTGCCTTCAGCGCCTTCGCCTTGGCATCAACAGCAAGGGTGGCGGATTCGGCAATTGCAGATATGCGCTTGGAAACGCGGGCGGCAGACATGGCAGGTCCGTTCTTCGCTTGCAGCCCGGAGGCTGGAATGTGGGATTCGACGAGTTCTACTCTATGCTGTTCAGCGGACCCTCCGGGTTGCCGGTTTTGAATGTGACTGCCTTGCAGCCAGCTTCAGCAAAGGCGCCGGGAAGGGCCGGAAACGGGCCGGTTCGACGAACGCGAAGTTGTTGCGTAGACTGGTTCACCGGTGTTGAAAACACGGATGATGACGTGCGCCCCAGTACAAGCTGGCGGTTCGTTGTGGTCAGGGTGGGATTCACTCCATAGGGTAGTGGCGCAATTGGTAGCGCAGCGGTCTCCAAAACCGCAGGTTGCAGGTTCGAGTCCTGTCTGCCCTGCGCAAGCTGTCCCGGGCGAAAAGCCCGGGGCAAGCGCAGCAACCATGGTTCTGATCAGGGCCGGGTAATCCAACATTGCAAAGATGAGCGAGGACCAGGTGACCGAAACAGCTGCCAGCAGCTCCAAGGGCCGCCCAGCTAAGAAGGACGCCAAGGCAAGCTTCTTCGCCCGCATTGCACTCTTTGTCCGCCAGATCATCGGCGAACTGAAGAAGGTTGTTGCACCAACCCGCAAGGAACTGGTCAATTACACGCTCGTGGTGCTGGTGTTCGTGGCCATCATGATGGTCATCGTCAGCCTGCTGGATATCGGTTTTGGAACTGTTGTTCAGTGGGTCTTCGCCGGAACCGGCCCCGGGGACAGCTAAGGCTGAACCATCCGCAGCTGCGTGTTCCGTCCGGGAAAACCGGAGGGAACACCGGTGTGCGGAATTGAGCCATTTAAATAGGCATGTTAGGCAATGAGGAAGCAGGAGACCAAGTGTCTGAGCAGGAGCTCGAGGTAACCGAGACTGAGCTGGAAGAGTCCGCGGACATCACGGCAGAAGCCGGTGACGAGTCTGAGGTTGATTCCTCCGCGCCCGAAGCCAACGACGCCGATTCCGACGATGACGCCGACTCTGATGACTTTGACGCAGAGTCCGAGGACGAGGCCGGCTCCGGGGAAGAGTCCGCCGACGCCCTCGCCGCCGCCGCAGCCAAGGCCGATGTTGACCCCGCCGAGGAGTTCAAGGCCAAGCTTCGCCGCCAGGAGGGTGACTGGTATGTCATCCACTCCTACGCCGGGTACGAAAACCGCGTGAAGGCCAACCTGGAGACCCGCATCCAGACCCTGGACATGGAAGATTACATCTTCGAAATCCAGGTGCCCATGGAAGAAGTCGTTGAGATCAAGAACGCCCAGCGCAAGGTCATCAACCGCGTCCGTATCCCCGGCTACGTCCTGGTCCGCATGGACCTGACGGACGCCTCCTGGGGCGCCGTCCGGCACACCCCCGGTGTCACCGGCTTCGTGGGCAACGCCCACAACCCGGTTCCGCTGCGCCTGGACGAGGTCTTCTCCATGCTCGCCCCGGTCTTCGAAGAAGAGCAGGCCGAGAAGGGCAAGCCGGTCAACAAGCAGAACCAGGCCCCCGTGGACGTGGACTTCGAAGTTGGCGAGTCCGTCATCGTCAAGGAAGGTCCCTTCGAGACCCTTCCCGCCACCATCTCCGAGATCAAGGTCGAATCCCAGACCCTCGTGGTGCTGGTTTCCATCTTCGAGCGCGAAACGCCTGTCACCCTGGCGTTCAACCAGGTCACCAAGATCTGATTTCCCGAGAATTCGTCCCGGCGCTGCCTGCTTAGCAGCACCGGAACGGCCGGCCGCCTCGCCATGGCGGCCAAAAACCTGAGGCACGCTCCTGTGTCCCAGGACGTTATTGAGAGAAGGACCCTACATTGGCTCCCAAGAAGAAGGTCACCGGCCTCATCAAGCTGCAGATCCAGGCAGGTGCCGCTAACCCGGCTCCGCCGATCGGTCCTGCGCTTGGCCAGCACGGTGTCAACATCATGGAATTCTGCAAGGCGTACAACGCTGCGACGGAAGCCCAGCGCGGAAACGTCATCCCCGTGGAAATCACGGTCTACGAGGACCGTTCCTTCACGTTCATCACCAAGACCCCGCCGGCTGCAGAGCTCATCAAGAAGGCTGCAGGCGTCGCCAAGGGTTCAGCTACCCCGCACACCGTCAAGGTTGCCAAGCTGACCCAGGCCCAGGTCAACGAGATCGCCTCCACCAAGATGGAAGACCTCAACGCCACCAGCCTCGAAGGCGCAGCGAAGATCATCGCCGGCACCGCCCGCTCCATGGGCATCACTGTCGAGGGTTAGTCGCACCCGCCGCCTCTGAACCGGGCTCGGGAAACCCATCACGACGACGGGCGGCACCGCCGGGACACCGGCACCGCCGGGACACCGGCACCATCAAAACTGAAATGTTGGACATCCGGCACGGATAACGGGTCGGAGCACCAACTGTGGCAGGGCCCAGCGCGGTCCGCAGACCACAACTGCACAAGGAGAAACAAGCAGCATGGCAAAGCGCAGCAAAGCATATGAGGCAGCAGCCGCCAAGATCGACGGCGAGAAGTTCTACGCACCGTTCGAGGCAGTGACGCTGGCCAAGGACACCAACCCGTCCAAGTTCGACGCCACCGTTGAGGTTGCATTCCGCCTCGGCGTGGACCCCCGCAAGGCTGACCAGATGGTCCGCGGCACGGTCAACCTGCCCCACGGCACCGGTAAGACTGCCCGCGTCCTGGTTTTCGCCACGGGTGACAAGGCTGAGGCAGCAATCGCTGCCGGCGCCGACTTCGTTGGTTCCGATGACCTGATCGAAAAGATCGCCGGCGGCTGGACCGACTTCGACGCCGCCGTCGCCACCCCTGACCTCATGGGCAAGGTTGGCCGCCTCGGTAAGGTCCTGGGTCCGCGTAACCTGATGCCGAACCCGAAGACGGGCACCGTGACCCCCGATGTCACCAAGGCCGTCAACGACATCAAGGGTGGAAAGATCGACTTCCGCGTCGACAAGCACTCCAACCTGCACTTCATCATCGGCAAGGTGTCCTTCGACGCCATCAAGCTGGCCGAGAACTACGCAGCAGCTCTGGAAGAGGTGCTTCGCCTGAAGCCGTCCGCTTCCAAGGGCCGCTACATCCAGAAGGCCACGGTTGCTACCACGTTCGGTCCCGGCATCTCCGTTGACCCCAACGTCACCAAGGTTCTGACCGAGGCCTAAATCCTCGTCTGAAGCTCCTGCCGCGAATTTCCGCAGCAAACAAGAACCGCCCGGCGCTTGCCGGGCGGTTCTTGTTTAACTGGCGGTTCCATGTTGCCCGCGGGAACCTCTCCGGACGGGCACGTCCGACGCCTAAGCTATGGAAATGGCCGCACCGGATCCGGAACCATCCGCAGCAGAAAACGCAGTACTGACCATAACCGCCGTCGAGGTGCCGCCGGCTGCCGGGCCTGAACACGGGGGAGCCCAACTCAGTGCCGCATTCCAGGCGTGTCACAGCCTGCGGGTGGCCCATGAACTGGCCCTGTGGGGCAACCTTGACCGCTGCCCCACCTTGCCCGAGGCAATGGAGTACTGGCGTGGCAACGACTACGAGGAACGCCACCTCTACCTGGCCCGGCTTGGAACTGAACCCGTGGGCCTATGCTCGGTGACGCTGCCGTTGCGCGAGAACACCCACACCGCCGGAATTGACGTCCTCATCGCCCCCGCCCATCGCCGCCAAGGCCTTGGCCGTGCTCTCCTGGCCCACGCCGAAGGCGTTGCCAGGGCACGCGGCAGAACCTCACTGGACGCCTACCACGAAGTGCCCCTGGACCGGACGGAAGGCGGCTCCCTGCTGCCGGCCAAATCAGGGGCGGGCGGCCTGCCGGTGAATGATCCGGCCGTGGCCTTCGCTGTTGCCGCCGGTTATGAACTGGAGCAGGTGGAACGCTCCAGCCGCCTGGAGTTGCCCGTGCCGGAGGACGTGCTGGACCTGTTGGAAGCCGGGGCCGCACCAAAGGCCGGGGAATACACCTTGACCGGTTGGGATGACACCTGCCCGGAGGACCTGGTGCAGGCCTATGCCCGGCTCAAGGCAACCATGAGCACCGATGTTCCCATCGCAGGACTGGACTGGGAACGCGAGGACTGGGACACGGCAAGGGTCCATGAGGAGGAACAGACGCTCCTGCGCGGCGGTGTCCAGTCCGCCGTCACAGCTGCGGTGCACCGGACCACGGGGGAACTGGTGGCCTACACGGTCCTGAACTGGCGCCCCGGGGTCCCGGAATCCGTTGCCCAGCAGGACACCCTGGTGACGGAGGAACACCGTGGCCGGCGCCTGGGCATGCTCGTCAAAATAGCAAACCTGCGGCGGGCACAAGCGAGATGGCCAGCGGCGAGTTCGGTCCTGACATGGAATGCCAACGAAAACCAACATATGCTGGCCATAAATATCGCACTTGGATTCAAACCTGCAGGTTATGAAGGCGAGTGGCAGAAACGGCTGGGATGATGCGCCTATGGCAAGAGACGTAAAGATCGAGCAGCTTTGGATTCCCGACTCACTGGACGCGCCGGACGCAGCTGACTTCCTGGCCGCCGTCGAGGTAGGCCGGAAAGTCCGCATGCAGACCTGGGGGAGCGATGACCTCGCCTACGGCCCCCTGGAGAAGCTGCTTGAGTTCCAGGACCCTTACGAGCGGCAGCTCATTCTCGTGGCCAAGGTGGACGGGGAGATAGTGGGCACTGTCGATATTGCCCTGCCCCTCGCTGACAACCTGGACCTGGCGGAGTTCACCCTCGACATCCTCCCCGAGTTCCAGCGCCAGGGAGTGGGGCGGAGGCTGCTGCAGGCAGCGGAACAGCTGGCCCGCGAGGAGGGCCGCACCATGATCCTGGTGGACACCAACCATCCGGGCGCTTCCCTGCATGAATTTGAACGCGCCCAGCTGGTCCCCGGCACGGGGCAGGGCTTTGTGCCGCTCGAAAGCCGCGAAGTGGAGTTCGCCCAGCGCACCGGTTACACGCTGCAGCACATCGAACAGTTCAGCTCCTGCGCGTTGCCGCTGGACAGCAAGCTTGTGGCCGACCTGCAGGCGGAAGCGGATGAGGCCAACAACGGGCGGTACCGGCTGCACCACTGGACGGACCGCTGCCCGGAGCAGTGGCTGGAGGCCGTCGCGGCCTTGGAGAACCTGGCCGGGGCCGACGTCGATCCCGCCTTGGATGCGCCCGTTGAGCAGGAGATGGTGTTCGACGGCGCCATCCTCCGGGAGGCCGAAGAAGTCGCCATTGCCCAGGGCAGGCGGACCGTGGTCACTGCCGTCGAACACCTCGCCACCGGGTCCCTGGTGGGTCTGACCACCATCACTGTCCTGGCGCACCGCGCCGACGTCGTCTTCCAGGACGACACCCTGGTCCTGCAGGAACACCGCGGCAACAAGCTTGGCCTGCTGATCAAGGTGGCCAACATGGAGCGGCTTACCGAGCAGTTCCCGGACGCGCGCGTCATCTACACCTGGAACGCCCCGGAAAACCGTTACCTCCTGACCGTGAACAAACAACTGGGCTTCCAGACAGCAGGAGTCACAGGGATCTGGCAGAAGGAGCTCCCGCACCTGCACACCAGCACCAGCTAAGGCTTCGATTTGGCGGTCTCCGTGGCTCTCCCGTAGACTGGGATGACCAAAGACCGTCGGTTGTTGGAAATCCACTCTCTCGAGCATGACTCAACTCTGTGTTGTGCGCGGGAGATGCAGTGGGTTTCTGGACGAAGGACCCTCAACGCAGGGCGGCCGGCGCAGGTGAACGAAGCAAAGCTCCATGGACTGATCTGTGTTGAGCCAAGCCCCGTGCATCTGCGCGGGGCGTTTTTAGTTTTAGCTCTTTTGAGCGGGGACCGTCGCATACCGGCACTATCCCCGGAAGGAGGGTTATGGCAACGCCTACCAAGGTTTCAGCAGTAGCTGAGATCACTAACGATTTCAAGGAATCGAACGCGGCTGTCCTGACCGAATACCGCGGGCTCACCGTTGCACAGCTCAAGCAGCTGCGTGTTTCTCTCGGCCAGGACACCAAGTTCGCGGTCGTCAAGAACACCCTGACCGCCATTGCAGCCAAGGAAGCCGGCGTCGAAGCATTCGACGGCCAGCTTGCCGGCCCCACTGCAATCGCGTTCATCAAGGGTGACGCAGTTGCCGCTGCCAAGAGCCTGACGGATTTTGCCAAGACCAACAAGCAGCTGGTCATCAAGACCGGTTACTTCGAGGGCAAGGCACTGAACGCCAGCGAGGTTGCCGAACTGGCAGCCCTCGAGTCCCGTGAGCTGCAGCTCGCCAAGGTTGCCGGTGTCCTCAAGGCACCTGCCGCCGCCGCTGCACGCATCATTGACGCACTGCGCCTCAAGCTTGAAGAAGAGAACGGTGCACCGGCAGCTGCCGAAGCGCCTGCTGCTGAAGAAGCCCCCGCCGCTGAAGCAGAGGCTCCGGCCGAAGCTCCGGCTGCCGAAGAGAACTAATTCTCTTTACCCCACCAGACTCCGGTGTAACGCAACGCTTCGTGCCGCGCCGACACCACAACAGGAAGGACGCCTACCATGGCGAAGCTCACCAACGAAGAGCTCATTGAAGCTTTCAAGGAACTGACCATCATCGAGCTCTCCGAGTTCGTCAAGCTCTTCGAAGAGACCTTCGAAGTTACCGCTGCTGCTGTAGCTGTTGCCGGCCCCGCCGGTGCTGCTGCTGAAGAGGTTGAAGAGAAGACTGACTTCGACGTCGTCCTCGAAGCTGCCGGCGACAAGAAGATCGCAGTGATCAAGGAAGTTCGCGCCATCACTTCCCTGGGCCTGAAGGAAGCCAAGGACCTGGTTGACAGTGCTCCCAAGGCTGTCCTCGAAGGTGCAACGAAGGAAGCTGCCGAGAAGGCCAAGGAGCAGCTCGAGGCTGCAGGCGCCACCGTTACCCTCAAGTAACAACGCCTTTTCCTGCAAAAGCCCCGTCCACGTTTGTGGGCGGGGCTTTTGCGTTCCCCGGCGGCAGGTCAGGCGGGGTCGCTGATATCCGCCACGACGGCGCCGAGCGCACCGGTGAGGGCGTCCGCGTCTACAAAAGCGCTGTAGCCGTGGGCTCCGGCACCCATCGAGATCCTCCGGCCGGTGATGGTGGCGTCCGCATAGACCGGCCAGCTGTTGGTGCTGCCCAGCGGGGTGATGGTGCCGCGTTCGTAGCCGGTGGCGTCCAGCGCCACATCAGCCGGAGGCAGGGAGAGCTTGTTGACGCCCACGAGGGTACGGAGCTTGGGCCAGGAAATTTGGCGGTCGCCCGGAATCAGGGCGAACAGGAACGAGCCGTCCTTGTGCTTGACCACCAGGGATTTCACAATGTCCGACGGCGGGATCCCCAGGATGCCTGCTGCCTCCTCCAGGCTTTTGGCGGCGGGCCTTTCCACAACCTCGACCTGCAGGCCGCGGGCCTCGGCGTCGGCAAGGAACCTGTCCCTCCCGGCGCCGGGTGCTGCGTCGCCCATCAGTCGCGATACAGCAGGAGCGCTTCGCCCTGCCCGCCGCCGCCACACAGTGACACCGCGGCCTTACCCTTTCCTCGGCGCTTGAGTTCGTGTGCGGCATGGCCTGCCAGGCGCGCGCCGGATGCTCCGATGGGGTGGCCCAGGGCGATGGCCCCGCCATGGATGTTGCACTGCTCCAGGGGATAGTCCAGGTCCTTCAGTGACTGGACCGCCACGGAGCCGAATGCTTCGTTGATTTCGATGAAGTCCAGCTCCGACGTGCTCCAACCCGCACGCCCCAAAGCGTTCTGGATGGCGTTGGACGGCTGGGAGTGCAGTGAATTGTCCGGCCCCGCAACCTGCCCGGGCTTGCCCACAACCGCCAGGTATTCCAGCCCGTGTTCTTCCGCATAGGCCCGGGAAGAGAGGACCAGGGCCGCAGCACCGTCTGACAGGGGAGAGGAATTGCCCGCGGTAATGGTGCCGTCGGTGACGAAGGCTGCGCGGAGCCCGGCCAGCGATTCCACCGAGGTGTTGGGGCGGACGCCCTCGTCGGTGGAGACCACCAGTGCATCCCCCTTGCGTTGCTTGACGCTGATGGGCGCGATTTCGTCGTCGAACGTTCCGTTCTTGGCTGCCAGTGCGGCCCGCTGGTGGGACTGTGCGGCCACGTTGTCCTGGGAGGTCCTGTCGATGCCGAGCGTGAGGTTGCGGGTTTCGGTGGACAAGCCCATGGACTGGCCGTCGAACGCATCGGTCAATCCGTCGTGGGCCGCCGCGTCCAGGGCCTGGATGGAACCGTACGTCCAGCCCTGCCGGGACCCCGGCAGCAGATGGGGTGCCCGGGTCATGGATTCCTGTCCGCCGGCCACCACCACGGAGGCCTCCCCGCCACGGATCATCCGGGCGGCGTCGATCACGGCCGTCAGCCCTGAAAGGCAGACCTTGTTCACGGTCACGGCCGGAACGTTCCAGCCGATGCCGGCGCCAATGGAGCTTTGCCGCGCCGGATTCTGACCGGCACCGGCCTGAAGCACCTGGCCCATGATGACTGCCTCCACCTGGCCGGCATCCACGCCGCTGGCCTTGAGCGCTGCCTTGATGGCATGCGCCCCGAGGTCGACGGCGGTAAAGCTCGCCAGTTGCCCATTGATCCGGCCCTGCGGTGTGCGTACTGCTGCGAGGATGACAACGTCAGTGTTGTCCGTGGAGTTGCCCATGTGTATCTCTCCCGATCTGATTCCGGTGGTAGGCCACCAAGGCTACCGTGACGCTGCTCACCCATCTATTCAAACGCCCGGGCCGGCACAAGCATTCCGGGGAAGGCTGGCGTTCTGCGCAGGGCATCGAGGGGCAGCTGGCGGCAGGGGAGAGGCCCCCATCCGGGCGATGTGCACGACGACGGCGTCCTGCATAGGCTGGACGACGGACAGTTTTGCAAAGGGGACAGCAGGTCCGTGCCCCGGGATGGTTGGAGCAGCAGTGAGAAAATACCTGGCCCTGGCGGCCGCCGCTATCGCCGGACTCACCGCCTGTTCTGTCTCCACGCCCGATTCCGCCGACGGAAGCGGCACTCCAGGCCCGCCGTCGTCCGCTTCAATGGCCACCACGGCGGTGGCTCCGTCTGGACGGGCTTCGACGCCGACGGCTGCGCCGGCAGGAGGAACCAGGGCAGCCTGCGAGCTCTTCAACTCCCTCTTCGCCCACTACCAGGCCGTCCCTGCCGGGGACGCCGACGGCTTCGAGGACACCTACCTGCAGGCCGAAGATGCCAAGGCCACCGTCAGCGAGGACCTTGCGGGGCTCTTTGCATCGCTGAGCCTGCTCGCCATCGACCATTCGGCAGCCGCTGAGTCCGGCGGCGGCCCGGCCCAGGAGTCCAAGGACGCGGTCCGGGACGCCGTGTTCGCCAACGCCGGGACCTGCACCGCCGAAGGCGTCACCCTGCGTCTCTAGCAAGCCACTGCCGGAGGCAGCCGTGAAAACCGGTGCTTGCAATCGGACAAGATGTGGGGTAGACATGTAGGTTGTTTTGCCGTATCGTAGATATTTGCGTCTTCCCTGTTTACCTTCAGCCTTCATATAGCGGTGGGCTTTCGCCTGGCAGCTGGCAATCAACGTGCCGTCAACAACGTCACAGGATTATCGGCACCGGCCCCGGGTCATATAGCGGAACCGGATGGTAGCACTGCGGAGTCATTCCGCAGGGTGCAGCGGGGGAGATCTGAAAACGCCTGAAGGTCTGTGGAAGGATCCCTCTTGGTCGCCTCGAGCACCTCTAATAACGAAACCGCTAACACCGCCGACAGCACTGATGGTGCCACTCGCCGGCTCTCATTCGCAAAGATTCACGAACCTCTTGACGTTCCGAATCTGCTTGCCCTCCAGACGGACAGCTTCGACTGGCTGGTCGGGAACGAACGCTGGCAGGCACGCGTAGCCAAAGCTGTCGAAGAAAACGATCTCAGCGTCGCCACCACGTCCGGCCTCTCGGACATCTTCGAAGAGATCTCCCCGATCGAGGACTTCCAGGGCACCATGTCCCTGAGCTTCTCCGATCCGGAGTTCGCTGACCCCAAGTACACCATGGCCGAATGCAAGGACCGGGACGCTACGTACTCGGCTCCGCTGTACGTCAAGGCCGAGTTCATGAACAACAACACGGGCGAAATCAAGCAGCAGACCGTGTTCATGGGCGACTTCCCGCTGATGACCGAGAAGGGTACCTTCGTGGTCAACGGCACCGAGCGTGTCGTCGTCTCCCAGCTGGTCCGCTCCCCGGGCGCCTACTTCGAGCGCGCCGCTGACAAGACCAGCGACAAGGACATCTTCACCGCGAAGATCATCCCGTCCCGCGGCGCCTGGTTCGAGCTCGAGATCGACAAGCGCGACCAGGTTGGCGTTCGCCTCGACCGCAAGCGCAAGCAGTCCGTCACCGTGCTGCTGAAGGCCCTCGGCTGGACCGAAGGCCAGATCCTCGAAGAGTTCGGCCAGTACGACTCCATGCGGGCAACCCTGGAGAAGGACGCCACCGAGACCCGCGAAGACGCGTTGCTGGACATCTACCGGAAGCTGCGCCCGGGCGAGCCGCCCACCGTCGAGGCTGCCCAGTCCCTGCTGGACAACCTGTACTTCAACTCCAAGCGCTACGATCTGGCCAAGGTTGGCCGTTACAAGATCAACCGCAAGCTTGGCATCGACCGCTCCCTTGGCGACAAGGAAGCTTCGGTCCTGCACGTTGAAGACATCGTTGCCATGATCAAGTTCCTCGTTGCGCTGCACGCCGGCGAGAAGACCATCAAGGGCACCCGCGATGGCCAGGAAGTGGACCTGCGCGTCGAAATCGACGATATCGACCACTTCGGCAACCGCCGCATCCGCGCTGTCGGCGAGCTCATCGAGAACCAGGTCCGCACCGGCCTGTCCCGTATGGAGCGCGTTGTCCGCGAGCGTATGACCACCCAGGACGTCGAGGCCATCACGCCGCAGACCCTGATCAACATCCGCCCCGTGGTGGCAGCCATCAAGGAGTTCTTCGGAACCTCCCAGCTGTCGCAGTTTATGGACCAGAACAACCCGCTCTCGGGCCTGACCCACAAGCGCCGCCTGTCCGCGCTTGGCCCCGGTGGTCTGTCCCGTGACCGCGCCGGCATGGAAGTCCGTGACGTGCACCCGTCCCACTACGGACGTATGTGCCCCATCGAAACCCCTGAAGGCCCGAACATTGGCCTGATCGGTTCGCTGGCCTCCTACGGACGCATCAACCCGTTCGGCTTCATCGAAACCCCGTACCGCCTGGTCAAGAACGGCGTCGTTTCCGACGACGTCCAGTACCTGACGGCCGACGACGAGGCTGAGGTGCTGATCGCCCAGGCCAACGCGCCGCTGGACGAGAACAAGAAGTTCGCCGAGGACACCGTCCTGGTCCGTGCCCGTGGTGGTGGAGGCGAGCCCGTCCTCGTTCCCGCCGAGGACGTCGAGTTCATGGACGTTTCCCCGCGCCAGATGGTGTCCGTGGCTACCGCCCTGATCCCGTTCCTCGAGCACGATGACGCCAACCGCGCACTCATGGGTGCCAACATGCAGCGCCAGGCCGTGCCGCTGGTCCGTTCCGAGGCTCCCTTCGTGGGCACCGGTATGGAGCGCGCCGCCGCCGTCGACGCCGGTGACGTTGTCATCGCGAAGAAGGCCGGTGTGGTCACCGAGGTTTCCGCCGAGCTCGTCATCATGCTCAACGACGACGGCACCGAGACCAACTACCGCATCAACAAGTTCGCCCGCTCCAACCAGGGCAACTGCTACAACCACCGTGTCCTGGTGAACGAAGGCCAGCGCCTGGAAGTTGGCGGCATCATCGCCGACGGCCCGGCAACGGACCAGGGCGAGCTCGCCCTCGGCAAGAACCTGCTCGTGGCATTCATGTCATGGGAAGGCCACAACTTCGAGGACGCCATTATCCTCTCGCAGCGCATTGTTGCCGAGGACGTTCTTTCCTCCATCCACATCGAGGAGCACGAGATCGATGCCCGCGACACCAAGCTTGGTGCCGAGGAAATCACCCGTGACATCCCCAACGTGTCCGAGGAAGTCCTGGCAGGCCTGGACGAGCGCGGCATCATCCACATCGGTGCCGAGGTTGAAGCAGGGGACATCCTGGTCGGAAAGGTCACCCCGAAGGGTGAAACCGAACTGACCCCGGAAGAGCGCCTGCTGCGCGCCATCTTCGGCGAGAAGTCCCGCGAAGTCCGCGACACCTCCCTGAAGGTGCCCCACGGCGAGTCCGGCACCGTCATCGGCGTGCGCGTCTTCGACCGCGACAACGACGACGAACTGCCCCCGGGCGTGAACCAGCTGGTCCGCGTCTACGTGGCTGCCAAGCGCAAGATCACCGACGGCGACAAGCTCGCCGGCCGCCACGGCAACAAGGGTGTTATCTCCAAGATCCTCCCGATCGAGGACATGCCCTTCCTTGCCGACGGCACCCCCGTTGATATCGTCCTGAACCCGCTGGGTGTCCCGGGCCGTATGAACGTGGGCCAGGTGCTCGAAACGCACCTCGGCTGGGTTGCCAAGACCGGCTGGAAGATCGAAGGCGAGCCCGAGTGGGTCAAGCAGCTGCCGAACCTGCCGCGCGAGAGTGGCCAGACCACTGTTGCAACGCCGGTGTTCGACGGCGCCCGTGAAGAGGAAATCACGGGCCTGCTGGACTCCACCAACGTGACCCGCGACGGCGAACGCCTGATCAACTCCTCCGGCAAGACCCGTCTGTTCGACGGCCGCTCCGGCGAGCCGTTCCCGGATCCGATCTCGGTCGGCTACATGTACATCCTGAAGCTCCACCACCTGGTGGACGACAAGATCCACGCGCGCTCCACCGGCCCGTACTCCATGATCACGCAGCAGCCGCTGGGTGGTAAGGCACAGTTCGGTGGCCAGCGCTTCGGTGAAATGGAAGTGTGGGCGCTCGAAGCTTACGGCGCCGCCTACACGCTCCAGGAACTCCTCACCATCAAGTCCGATGACATCCATGGCCGCGTGAAGGTCTACGAAGCCATCGTCAAGGGCGAGAACATCCCCGAGCCGGGCGTTCCCGAGTCCTTCAAGGTCTTGATCAAGGAAATGCAGTCGCTGTGCCTGAACGTGGAAGTCCTCTCCACGGACGGAACCACAATTGAAATGCGTGACTCTGATGACGCAGTCTTCACGGCTGCGGAGGAACTGGGTATCGATCTGTCCCGTGCAGAGCCCAGTTCCGTAGAAGAGGTCTAGCAGGTGAGGTACGACGCCGGGTGACCGCCCGCCGTCGTACCTTGCCTCCCTCCTCCCCGCACCAAGACTTCAGAATTTAGAGAACAAGAGAGAACAGGGACCATATGTCCAGCGAATCCTCCTTCGGCCTCATGCAGATCGGCCTCGCCACCGCGGAAGACATCCGCGGCTGGTCTTACGGCGAGGTTAAGAAGCCGGAAACCATCAACTACCGCACGCTCAAGCCCGAGAAGGACGGCCTCTTCTGCGAGAAGATCTTCGGCCCGTCCCGGGACTGGGAATGCTACTGCGGCAAGTACAAGCGCGTGCGCTTCAAGGGCATCATCTGTGAGCGTTGTGGCGTTGAGGTCACCCGCGCAAAGGTCCGCCGTGAGCGCATGGGCCACATCGAGCTGGCCGCTCCCGTCACGCACATCTGGTACTTCAAGGGTGTTCCGTCCCGTCTGGGCTACCTCCTTGACCTGGCACCGAAGGACCTCGAAAAGGTCATCTACTTCGCCGCCTACATGATCACCAGCGTTGACGAGGCCGCCCGCCACGAGGAACTGCCCAACCTGCAGGTTGAGCACGACATCGAGAAGAAGCAGCTGATCGACAACCGCGACTCCGATATCGCGGCGATCGCCCGCGACCTCGAAGGCGAGATTGCCCGCCTCGAGGGTGAAGGTGCCAAGGCTGCCGACAAGAAGAAGGCCCGCGACTCCGCCGACCGCCAGATGGCGAACGTGCGCAAGCGTGCCGACGCCGACATCGAGCGCCTCGAGCAGGTCTGGGACCGCTTCAAGAACCTGAAGGTCGCCGACCTCGAAGGTGACGAAGGCCTGTACCGCGAGCTGCGCGACCGCTACGGCATGTACTTCGAAGGCTCCATGGGTGCCGAAGCCATCAAGAAGCGCCTTGAAAGCTTCGACATGCAGGCCGAGTCCGACCTGCTGCGCGACATCATTGCCAACGGCAAGGGCCAGCGCAAGACCCGTGCCCTCAAGCGCCTCAAGGTGGTCAACGCGTTCCTGACCACGAACAACAGCCCGCTTGGCATGGTCCTTGACGCCGTTCCGGTGATCCCGCCGGAACTGCGCCCCATGGTCCAGCTGGACGGTGGCCGCTTCGCGACCTCCGACCTCAACGACCTCTACCGCCGCGTGATCAACCGCAACAACCGCCTCAAGCGCCTGCTTGACCTGGGTGCTCCGGAGATCATCGTCAACAACGAGAAGCGCATGCTTCAGGAAGCTGTTGACAGCCTCTTCGACAACGGCCGCCGCGGCCGTCCGGTCACCGGACCGGGCAACCGTCCGCTGAAGTCCCTGAGCGACATGCTCAAGGGCAAGCAGGGCCGTTTCCGCCAGAACCTCCTCGGCAAGCGCGTTGACTACTCCGGCCGTTCGGTCATCGTCGTCGGCCCGCAGCTGAAGCTGCACCAGTGCGGCCTGCCCAAGCAGATGGCGCTGGAGCTCTTCAAGCCGTTCGTGATGAAGCGCCTGGTTGACCTCAACCACGCCCAGAACATCAAGTCGGCCAAGCGCATGGTGGAGCGTTACCGTCCGCAGGTCTGGGACGTGCTCGAAGAGATCATCACCGAACACCCGGTGCTGCTCAACCGTGCACCTACCCTGCACCGCCTCGGTATCCAGGCGTTCGAACCGCAGCTTGTGGAAGGCAAGGCCATCCAGCTTCACCCGCTGGTGTGTGGCGCCTTCAACGCTGACTTCGACGGCGACCAGATGGCAGTGCACCTGCCGCTGAGCCCGGAGGCCCAGGCCGAGGCCCGCATCCTGATGCTGTCCTCGAACAACATCCTGAAGCCCTCTGACGGACGCCCGGTCACCCTGCCTTCGCAGGATATGATCATCGGCCTGTACCACCTGACCACCAAGCGTGTCGGTTCGGCCGGCGAAGGCCGCATCTTCGGTTCGGTTGCCGAGGCCATCATGGCGTTCGACGCCCGCGAGCTGCACTTGAACTCGCAGGTCAAGATCCGCCTGGAAGGTTTCGTGCCGTACGCCGGCTGGGAAGCTCCGGAAGGCTGGGAGCAGGGTCAGCCCGCACTCGTCCAGACCTCCCTGGGCCAGGTTCTCTTCAACGAGACCCTCCCCGAGGACTACCCCTGGGTTGAGGCTGTTGCCGACAAGGGCGAACTGTCCCGCATCGTCAACGACCTCGCCGAGCGCTACCCGAAGGTTGTCACCGCGGCAACGCTGGACAACCTGAAGGATGCCGGTTTCTACTGGGCCACCCGCTCAGGCGTCACCGTCGCCATCTCGGACATCGAGGTTCCGGCCGCAAAGCCGCAGATCCTCGCCGGTTACGAGGAGCGCGCCGCCAAGATCCAGGGCCAGTACGACAAGGGCCTGATCGATGACGACGAGCGCCGCCAGGAACTGATCGAGATCTGGAACAAGGCAACGAACGAGATCGCCCAGGCGATGCGTGACAGCCTGTCGCCGATGAACACCATCAACCGCATGGTGTCCTCCGGTGCACGTGGTAACTGGATGCAGGTCCGCCAGATCGCGGGTATCCGTGGCCTGGTGGCCAACCCTAAGGGTGAGATCATCCCGCGTCCCATCAAGTCCTCCTACCGCGAGGGCCTGTCGGTGCTGGAATACTTCATCGCCACCCACGGTGCACGTAAGGGTCTTGCTGACACCGCTCTGCGTACCGCCAACTCGGGTTACCTGACCCGTCGTCTGGTGGACGTCTCGCAGGACGTCATCGTCCGCGAAGAGGACTGCGGCACCGAGCGTGGCCTGGTCACGCCCATCGCCGTCGCCGATTCCAACGGCGAGCTGGTCCTGGACGAGAACGTCGAGAACAGTGCCTACGCACGGACGCTCGCCGTCGACGTCGTGGACTCCGAGGGCAAGGTCCTCGCAGCCGCCGGCACCGACTGCGGTGACGTGGTGATTGACGAGCTGTTCAAGGCCGGCATCACCGAGGTCAAGGTCCGCTCCGTACTGACTTGTGAGTCCAGCGTTGGTACCTGCGCCCTGTGCTACGGCCGTTCGCTGGCCACCGGCAAGACCGTGGACATCGGCGAGGCCGTGGGCATCATCGCCGCACAGTCCATCGGTGAGCCCGGTACCCAGCTGACCATGCGTACGTTCCACACCGGTGGTGCTGTTTCCGCCAGCGGTGGTGACGACATCACCCAGGGTCTGCCCCGTATCCAGGAGCTCTTCGAAGCCCGTACTCCGAAGGGTGTTGCACCGATTGCAGAAGCAGCCGGCCGCATCACCATCGAAGAGTCCGAGCGGCAGATGCGTCTGGTCATCACCCCCGATGACGGAACCGAAGAGATCGCCTACCCGGTCCTGCGCCGTTCACGCCTGCTGATCGAGGATGGCGACCACGTCACCGTCGGCCAGAAGCTGATCAACGGACCGGTCGATCCCAAGCAGGTCCTGCGCATCATGGGTCCGCGTGCGGCACAGAAGTTCCTGGTGGACGAAGTCCAGGGCGTGTACCGCAGCCAGGGCATCGGTATCCACGACAAGCACGTCGAGGTTATCGTCCGCCAGATGCTGCGCCGCGTCACGGTCATCGAGTCCGGCGAATCGGACCTGCTGCCCGGCGAGCTTGCCGAGCGCAGCCGCTTCGAGGAGGCCAACCGCCGCGTTGTGTCCGAGGGCAAGACTCCGGCTTCCGGACGTCCCGAGCTCATGGGTATCACCAAGGCGTCCCTGGCCACCGAGTCCTGGCTGTCCGCAGCTTCCTTCCAGGAGACCACCCGCGTCCTGACGCAGGCGGCCATGGAAGGCAAGAGCGACCCCCTGCTCGGCCTCAAGGAGAACGTCATCATCGGTAAGCTGATCCCGGCCGGCACGGGCCTCCCGCGCTACACCGAGGTCACCGTGGAGCCCACTGAAGAAGCAAAGGCCAACCTGTTCACCGGCCCCAGCGCGTTCAGTGACTTCTCGTACGACACCCTGGGCGGCGACGGAGCTCCTGAGTTCCACGCCATCCCGCTGGATGACTACGACCTGGGTAACGACTTCCGCTAGCCCCTAAAGCGACGCGGGGTCACTTACGGCCCAATCCGCACCCCGGATTGGGCCCGTAGTGACCCCGCGTTGCTGTTTAACGGCGGGCTGTTGGGGGAGGAGCCCCCGATTAAGGCATGGAGGCCGTCCATGCTAGACTTGTTACCAATTGTTATTGTGGCAGTGGATGAGTGCGCCGGTTCCAGCTGAAAGGCTGAACCAGAGCGACGTTTCCGGTTTGCAGGGTTCTTGTGCAACGTATGCCACATTTTTGCATGCCTAGGGACTGTTGGCCGCGCGCCAAGCCTTCGGAATGCGATCCGACTATTAAGGCTTCGCCTTCGCCGCCCTGGAGATCTTCTTCGAGGCCCGGGCGGCGAGGCAACGCAACAAGAGAGTGGCCGGAAGCGGCCGCTCCGGATAAAACGGAGAACACGAGAGTGCCTACGATTAACCAGCTGGTCCGCAAGGGCCGCACGCCTAAGGTCTCAAAGACCAAGGCTCCCGCGCTTAAGGGCAGCCCCATGCGCCGCGGTGTTTGCACCCGCGTCTACACCACCACCCCGAAGAAGCCGAACTCGGCTCTGCGTAAGGTGGCACGTGTGCGCCTCAACGGCGGCGTGGAAGTAACCGCCTACATCCCCGGTGTGGGACACAACCTGCAGGAGCACTCCATTGTGCTCGTCCGCGGTGGTCGTGTGAAGGACCTCCCGGGTGTCCGCTACAAGATCGTCCGTGGCGCCCTCGATACCCAGGGTGTCAAGAACCGTAAGCAGGCCCGCAGCCGCTACGGCGCAAAGATGGAGAAGAAGTAATATGCCTCGCAAGGGTCCGGCCCCCAAGCGGCCGCTCGTACTAGATCCCGTTTACGGCTCCCCGCTGGTCACCCAGCTCATCAACAAGGTGCTCGTTGACGGCAAGAAGTCCACGGCAGAGCGCATCGTCTACGGTGCCCTCGAAGGCGCACGCGCCAAGTCCGGCGGCGACCCCGTAGCAGCCCTCAAGAAGGCCATGGACAACGTCAAGCCTTCCCTCGAGGTCCGCTCACGCCGCGTCGGCGGCGCCACCTACCAGGTTCCGGTTGAGGTCAAGCCGGGCCGCTCCACCGCCCTCGCCCTGCGCTGGCTGGTTGGCTACTCCAAGGCCCGCCGCGAGAAAACGATGACCGAGCGCCTCCAGAACGAAATCCTGGATGCCTCCAACGGTCTCGGTGCCGCTGTGAAGCGTCGCGAAGACACCCACAAGATGGCCGAGTCCAACAAGGCCTTCGCACACTACCGCTGGTAATACTCCCCGGGCGCCGCCGGCTCAACCGAGCCGGCGGCGAACGTGTAGTCCATCCCAAAAGGAGACCCCGTGGCACAGGACGTGCTTACCGACCTTAGTAAGGTCCGCAACATCGGCATCATGGCCCACATTGATGCCGGCAAGACCACCACCACCGAGCGCATCCTGTTCTACACGGGTGTGAACCACAAGATCGGCGAAACGCACGACGGCGCTTCGACCACCGACTGGATGGAACAGGAAAAGGAACGCGGCATCACCATCACGTCTGCCGCCGTGACCTGCTTCTGGGAAAACAACCAGATCAACATCATCGACACCCCCGGCCACGTTGACTTCACCGTCGAGGTTGAGCGCTCCCTGCGCGTCCTCGACGGCGCTGTCGCCGTGTTCGATGGCAAGGAAGGCGTTGAGCCGCAGTCTGAGACCGTTTGGCGCCAGGCTGACAAGTACAACGTTCCTCGCATCTGCTTCGTCAACAAGATGGACAAGCTCGGTGCCGACTTCTACTTCACCGTAGACACCATCATCAGCCGTCTCGGCGCCAAGCCGTTGGTCATGCAGCTCCCGATCGGTGCTGAGAACGACTTCATCGGCGTCGTGGACCTGCTCTACATGCGCGCACTGGTGTGGCCCGGCGATGCCAAGGGCGACGTGACCATGGGTGCCAAGTACGAGATCCGCGAGATCCCGGCTGACCTCCAGGAAAAGGCCGAAGAGTACCGCGCGAACCTCGTTGAGACCGTCGCAGAGTCCTCTGAGGAACTCATGGAGAAGTACCTCGAGGGCGAAGAGATCTCGATCGACGAGCTCAAGGCCGGCATCCGCAAGATGACGATCAACTCCGAGCTCTACCCGATCTTCTGCGGTTCCGCGTTCAAGAACCGCGGCGTGCAGCCCATGCTCGACGCAGTTGTGGACTACCTGCCGAACCCGCTCGACGTCCCCCCGATGGTCGGCCACGACCCCCGCGACGAAGAGAAGGAACTGACCCGCAAGCCTTCTTCCGAAGAGCCGTTCTCCGCACTGGCCTTCAAGATTGCTGCGCACCCGTTCTTCGGCCAGCTCACCTTCATCCGCGTGTACTCCGGTCACGTGGAAGCAGGCGCCCAGGTGGTCAACTCCACCAAGGGCAAGAAGGAGCGCATCGGCAAGCTGTTCCAGATGCACGCCAACAAGGAAATGCCCGTCGAGGGCGCTACCGCCGGCCACATCTACGCAGCCATCGGTCTGAAGGACACCACCACGGGTGACACCCTGTGCGACTCCGCCAACCAGATCGTGCTCGAGTCCATGAGCTTCCCGGAGCCCGTGATCTCGGTTGCCATCGAGCCGAACACCAAGGGTGACCAGGAGAAGCTCTCCACGGCCATCCAGAAGCTCTCCGCTGAGGACCCCACCTTCCAGGTGTCCCTCAACGAAGACACCGGCCAGACCATCATCGCCGGCATGGGCGAGCTCCACCTGGACATCCTGGTGGACCGCATGCGCCGCGAGTTCAAGGTCGAAGCCAACGTGGGCAAGCCCCAGGTTGCTTACCGCGAAACTATCAAGCGCGCCGTCGAACGCCACGACTACACGCACAAGAAGCAGACCGGTGGGTCGGGCCAGTTCGCAAAGATCCAGATCGCGATCGAGCCGCTGGACACCGCTGAAGGCGAGCTGTACGAGTTCGAGAACAAGGTCACCGGTGGCCGCGTTCCCCGCGAGTACATCCCGTCCGTTGACGCCGGTATCCAGGATGCGCTGAACGACGGCGTCCTGGCTGGCTACCCGGTTGTCGGCATCAAGGCCACGCTGATCGACGGCGCGTACCACGATGTTGACTCTTCGGAAATGGCGTTTAAGATCGCCGGCCGTATGGCTTTCAAGGAAGCTGCACGCAAGGCGAACCCGGTTCTGCTCGAACCGCTGATGGATGTCGAGGTCCGCACCCCTGAGGAATACATGGGTGAAGTTATCGGCGACCTCAACTCCCGCCGTGGCCAGATGCAGTCCATGGAAGATGCACAGGGTGTCAAGGTTATCCGTGCGCACGTCCCGCTGTCCGGCATGTTCGGCTACATCGGCGACCTGCGCTCGAAGACCCAGGGCCGCGCTGTGTACTCCATGACGTTCAACAGCTACGCCGAGGTCCCGAAGGCTGTTGCCGACGAGATCATCCAGAAGACCCGCGGCGAATAGTCTTTCGGACTTTCGCAGCGAACATATTCGGGTGCGCTTGCCGGCTTTCGGAAAGCACAGCCGGTGCAGGTGGCCGGGTTCGGTCGGATTCATCCGGTCAAGCCGGATCCCGGCCATCTGCACGAACAGGCTTCGGGGACTAGTATTAGTTCCTGAATCTGCAATTTCACCAATCCAAAGCCCCCCAAGTAGACTTACCTGAGTTTCTGCCGCGACAAGCGCGGTCGAAGGGTATGTCATTTGAAAACGTTCTAGGAGGAACCTGTGGCAAAGGCAAAGTTCGAGCGGACTAAGCCGCACGTTAACATCGGCACCATTGGTCACGTTGACCACGGTAAGACGACGTTGACGGCCGCCATTTCCAAGGTGCTGTACGACAAGTACCCGACTCTCAACGAGAAGCGTGACTTCGCGTCGATCGACTCTGCTCCCGAAGAGCGTCAGCGCGGCATTACCATCAACATCTCCCACGTTGAGTACCAGACCGAGAAGCGCCACTACGCACACGTAGACGCTCCGGGTCACGCTGACTACATCAAGAACATGATCACCGGTGCTGCCCAGATGGACGGTGCAATCCTCGTGGTTGCCGCCACTGACGGCCCGATGGCACAGACCCGCGAGCACGTCCTGCTCGCCCGCCAGGTTGGTGTTCCCTACCTGCTGGTCGCACTGAACAAGTCCGACATGGTTGACGATGAGGAACTGCTGGACCTCGTTGAAATGGAAGTTCGTGAGCTCCTGAGCTCGCAGGGCTTCGATGGCGACGAAGCACCGGTTGTCCGCGTTTCCGGCCTGAAGGCCCTGGAAGGCGACCCCGAGTGGGTCAAGTCCGTTGAGGACCTGATGGCTGCTGTTGACGAGTCTGTTCCGGACCCCGTACGTGACCGTGACAAGCCGTTCCTGATGCCGATCGAGGACGTCTTCACCATCACCGGCCGTGGCACCGTTGTTACGGGCCGCGCCGAGCGTGGAACCCTCGCCATCAACTCCGAGGTCGAAATCGTCGGCATCCGCCCGGTCCAGAAGACCACGGTTACCGGTATCGAGATGTTCCACAAGCAGCTCGACGAAGCATGGGCCGGCGAGAACTGTGGCCTCCTGCTCCGCGGTCTGAAGCGCGATGACGTAGAGCGTGGCCAGGTTGTCGTCAAGCCGGGTTCCATCACCCCGCACACCGACTTCGAGGCTAACGTCTACATCCTCTCCAAGGACGAAGGCGGACGTCACAACCCGTTCTACTCCAACTACCGCCCGCAGTTCTACTTCCGTACCACGGACGTAACCGGCGTTATCACCCTGCCCGAGGGCACGGAAATGGTTATGCCTGGCGACAACACTGAGATGACCGTTGCGCTCATCCAGCCCATCGCTATGGAAGAGGGCCTCGGCTTCGCAATCCGCGAAGGCGGCCGCACCGTTGGTTCAGGACGCGTTACCAAGATCATCAAGTAATTCTTGTTGAACTAAAGAACGGCCCCGCTGCATCTGCAGCGGGGCCGTTTTTTGCGTTAAGAGGCGCCTGATATGGTTGCCGGACCGAAAGGAGTTCACCATGGGATGGCTTATCTTCCTGATCATCGCGGTTGCGGTGGTGGCCGGCGTGTTCTGGGCCAAGAAGCATTTCCGCCACGAGATTGACCGCGCCAAGCGGATCAACCGGGCGAACAAGAACCAGTAGGAGGGCGGCGCGGTCAGCCGTGCAGCGCCCGCCGCGCCTTGCTCAACTCCTGGTACCAGTAGAACGACTGCTTGGGCGTCCGCTCGAGTGTCTCAAAGTCCACGTGGATCAGGCCGAACCGCTGCGAGTACCCGGCGGCCCATTCAAAATTATCCATCAGGGTCCACACGTAGTAGCCGCGCAGGTCTACACCTGAGGCAGGGCCGCCGGGAGCCGTCGCGTCCAGCGCAGCCCGCAGGTGCGAGGCCAGGTACTGCACCCGATCCTCATCCTGGAGCGGGCCGGACACCCGGTCAGGTTCCGGGAAGCTCGCTCCGCCTTCGGTGATGTATACCGGCGGCAGCGCGTCCCCGTAACGGTCTTGGAGTTCCTTCAGCAGGACGCCCAGGTGGTCGGGCGCCACCGGCCAGCCGAACCCTGTGCTGTCGTATTCCGGATATCCCACTTCGTGGAAGGGCAGCCGGGCTACCGCCTTGTGCGTGTTGGCCGGAATCGGGGTCACCCCGCGGCCCAGCGCCACCTTCACCGGGAAATAGTAGTTGAGGCCGTAGAAATCCAGTGGCTGGTGGATGGTCCGCAGGTCGGCATCGGAGATCCGCCCGATGGAGCGCAGCCACGGCCTGGCATACAACGGCAGGCTGGGGTACCGGCCCAAGAGCACGGGGTCCGCGTAGATCCTGTTCATCAGCAGGTCGTACATCCTGGCCACCAGCCTGTCGCCGGGTTTCCAGGTGGCCGGACGGACAGGGGAGTGCAGATTGGTGACTCCCACACCCCCCTTGACGCCGGCCGCGCGGAGGGCCTGCGCGCCCAGCCCATGGGCAAGGAGCTGGTGGTGGATGGACGGAAGGGCGTCAAACATCAGGGCATGGCCGGGGGCATGGACCCCCAGGGCATAACCGTTCAACGTCACTGAAACAGGTTCGTTGAGGGTGACCCACTGCGCTACACGGTCCCCGTAGCGTGCTCCGGCGGCAGCGGCATAGTCACCAAAGCGTAGCGCCGTCTCACGGTTCATCCAGCCGCCACGGTGTTCCAGGGGCAAGGGAGTGTCCCAGTGGTAGAGCGTGGCCATAGGGGAGATCCCGGCCTCCAGGAGCTGGTCTATCAGCCGGTCGTAGAAATCCAGCCCTTCTGCGTTGAAGCTTCCGCGGCCGTCCGGCTGGATCCTCGGCCAGGACAAGGAGAAGCGGTAGGAGCCCACGCCCAGGTCCTGCAGCAGGGCAATGTCCTCCGGCAGGCGGTTGTAGTGGTCGCAGGCCACGGCGGGGGAGTGCCCGTCCATGATGGCGCCGGGCTTCTCTGCGAAGGCGTCCCAGCCGGACGGTCCCCGGCCTCCCGCAGTAAGGGCTCCTTCGATCTGAAAGGCGGCGGCTGCGACGCCTAAAGTGAACGACGGCGGCATGCGGCTGGCCAGTTCGGTCACGGATTCGGTGCTTTCCAGCGTCATGCCCCTATCATCCGTTCCGGGATAGCCGTTGGCAATGACCCCTCCAGCGGCCCCCGGAATAGGCCCAATTCGCATCTGGGCCCAAATTCCGGCATACTAGATGAGTTGTTCAAGCGCTTCTTCGTGTCCCGATCCGGATAATGCCGGATGCCAGGGTCCAAGTGGAAGACCAAACATAACCCACCCCCATGGAATTGCGGATTTGTATGCGTGCCAAGCGCGACACGCCCGACCGCGGGGGTCGGTTGCGCCGGCAAGGTGAGGAACCCGGATTCATCCGGATTCAGTTTGTGCGGCGGGTGGTAGTTACGACTTCAAATGCTTCGGCAGCCATACAACACGTAAGTAAACAGAGCAGCATTTACTGAAAGAGAGTCAGGCGACATGGCGGGACAAAAAATCCGCATCCGGCTGAAGTCATACGACCACGAGGTCATTGACACTTCAGCACGGAAGATCGTTGAGACGGTCACGCGCGCAGGCGCAACGGTAGTGGGCCCCGTGCCGCTGCCGACGGAGAAGAACGTGTACTGCGTCATCCGCTCTCCGCACAAGTACAAAGACAGCCGCGAGCACTTCGAAATGCGCACGCACAAGCGTCTTATCGACATCATCGATCCCACGCCGAAGGCTGTTGACTCGCTCATGCGTCTCGACCTGCCGGCTGACGTGAACATCGAAATCAAGCTGTAGGGAGGTGCTGAGAGACTATGACCGCAACCCGTAACGTAAAGGGCCTGCTGGGCACGAAGCTCGGCATGACCCAGGTCTGGGACGAGAACAACAAGCTCATCCCCGTCACTGTGGTCCAGGCAGATTCGAACGTCATCACCCAGCTGCGCAACGCAGAAGCTGATGGCTACGTCGCCGTTCAGATCGGCTACGGCCAGATCGATCCCCGCAAGGTCACCAAGCCGCTGGCTGGTCACTTTGAAAAGGCAGGCGTCACGCCTCGCCGCCACGTCGTCGAACTCCGTACCGCAGATGCTGCTGAGTACGAGCTGGGCCAGGAGCTCTCCGTAGAGGTCTTCGAAGCCGGCCAGAAGATCGACGTCATCGGCACCACCAAGGGTAAGGGCTTCGCCGGTGTTATGAAGCGTCACGGCTTCCACGGCGTTGGAGCTTCCCACGGTGCCCACAAGAACCACCGTAAGCCCGGTTCAATCGGTGGCGCATCCACCCCGAGCCGCGTCTTCAAGGGCATGAAAATGGCCGGCCGCATGGGCGCCGTTCGTCACACCACGCTGAACCTCACGGTCCACGCGGTTGACGTCGAGAAGTCGCTGCTCCTTATCAAGGGTGCCGTTCCCGGCGCCCGCGGCCAGGTCGTCCTCGTACGCACCGCCGTGAAGGGAGCCTAGTTCAATGGCTAACACTGTCCAGGTTGACCTGCCTGCAGAAATCTTCGACGTTCAGACCAACGTGCCGCTGCTGCACCAGGTTGTCGTTGCTCAGCTTGCTGCTGCTCGCCAGGGTACCCACAAGACCAAGACCCGCGCTGAAGTTTCCGGTGCAGGACGCAAGCCGTTCAAGCAGAAGGGCACCGGCCGCGCCCGTCAGGGTTCCATCCGTGCTCCGCACATGACCGGCGGTGGCATTGTCCACGGTCCCACCCCGCGTGACTACAGCCAGCGCACCCCCAAGAAGATGATTGCTGCTGCACTGCGCGGCGCACTCTCTGACCGGGCACGCAACGGCCGCATCCACGTTGTCGCCGAACTGGTTGAAGGCGACAAGCCGTCCGCCAAGACTGCACTGGCAACGCTGCGCGGCGTGTCCGACCGCAAGAACCTGCTGGTCGTCATCGAGCGCGCCAACGATGTTGCAGCACTGTCCGTGCGCAACCTCGCCGGTGTTCACGTTCTGTACGCAGACCAGCTGAACACCTACGACGTTCTCGTGTCTGATGACGTTGTCTTCACCAAGGCTGCCTACGAAGCATTCGTTGCCGGCAAGGCAGTGGCAAAGAACGAGGAGGATGCCAAGTGAGTGCAGCCACCATCAAGGATCCCCGCGACGTCGTGCTTGCACCCGTCGTGTCGGAAAAGAGCTACGGCCTGATCGACGAGGGCAAGTACACCTTCCTGGTGGACCCCCGTTCGAACAAGACCGAGATCAAGCTGGCCGTGGAGAAGATTTTCTCCGTCAAGGTCGAATCGATCAACACCATCAACCGTGCCGGTAAGCGCAAGCGCACCAAATTCGGATGGGGTACCCGCAAGAACACCAAGCGTGCGATTGTCACCCTCAAAGAAGGCACTATCGACATCTTCGGCGGTCCGCTCTCGTAGCGGAGACCACTTTAACGAGGAAATAAATTATGGGAATCCGTAAATACAAGCCGACTACCCCGGGCCGTCGTGGCTCGAGCGTAGCGGACTTCATTGAAATCACGCGGTCGACGCCGGAAAAGTCGTTGGTACGTCCGCTGCCCAAAAAGGGCGGCCGTAACAACACCGGTAAGATCACCACCCGTCACAAGGGTGGCGGACACAAGCGCCAGTACCGTCTGATCGACTTCCGTCGCCACGACAAGGACGGCGTTGACGCCCGCGTTGCTGAAATCGAGTACGATCCGAACCGCACGGCTCGCATCGCCCTCCTGCACTACGTTGATGGCACCAAGCGTTACATCATCGCCCCGAACAAGCTGTCCCAGGGTGACTTCGTAGAGGCCGGCGCCAACGCTGACATCAAGCCTGGCAACAACCTGCCCCTGCGCAACATCCCCGTGGGTACCGTTATCCACGCGGTGGAACTGCGTCCGGGTGGCGGCGCCAAGATGGGCCGTTCCGCTGGTGCGTCCATCCAGCTCGTTGCCAAGGAGGGCCGCTTCGCCCAGCTGCGTCTGCCCTCCGGCGAAATCCGCAACGTTGACGTGCGCTGCCGCGCAACCGTCGGCGAGGTTGGCAACGCCGAGCAGTCGAACATCAACTGGGGCAAGGCCGGCCGTATGCGCTGGAAGGGCGTCCGCCCGACCGTCCGTGGTGTCGCCATGAACCCGGTTGACCACCCGCACGGTGGTGGTGAGGGTAAGACGTCCGGTGGACGTAACCCCGTCAACCCCAACGGTCAGCGCGAAGGCCGCACGCGCCGCCCCAACAAAGAGAGCGACAAGCTTATTGTTCGTCGCCGTCGTACTGGCAAGAACAAGCGATAGGAGCCTGGACACATGCCACGCAGCCTGAAAAAAGGTCCTTTCGTTGACCAGCACCTCTTTGTGAAGGTAGCCAGGGAAAACGAAAAGGGCACCAAGAACGTCATCAAGACCTGGTCCCGCCGTTCGATGATCATCCCCGACATGCTCGGGCACACGATCGCCGTACACGACGGACGCAAGCACATCCCGGTGTTTGTCACTGAGTCGATGGTCGGGCACAAGCTCGGCGAATTCGCTCCCACGCGGACATTCCGCGGCCATGTCAAGGACGACCGTAAGGGCAAGCGCCGCTAGGCGCCTGCACTTACGTCAAAGACGAGAGAAGGAAAGCAATGGAAGCCAAGGCAATTGCGCGTCACATCCGCGTAACGCCTATGAAGGCCCGGCGCGTCGTCAACCTTGTTCGTGGATTGCAAGCGAATGAGGCTCTGGCAATTCTGAAGTTTGCCCCCCAGGCAGCTTCGGAGCCGGTATTCAAGGTAGTTCAGTCGGCAATCTCCAACGCCCGGGTCCTCGCGGACCGCGACGGCGTGGCGTTTGACGAAGGCGACCTCATCATCAGCGAAGCGTTTGTTGATGAAGGCCCGACCATGAAGCGGTTCCAGCCGCGTGCCCAGGGTCGTGCATTTCAGATCAAGAAGCGCACCAGCCACATCACCGTGGTAGTCGCTACCCCGGAGAAAGAGGAGGCTCGCTAAGTGGGACAGAAAGTAAACCCGCACGGGTTCCGACTCGGCATCACCACCGATCACGTATCGCACTGGTTCGCTGACAGCACCAAGGCCGGCCAGCGGTACAAGGACTTCGTTCGCGAAGACATCCGCATCCGCCAGCTCATGTCCACGGGCATGGAGCGCGCCGGTATCGCCAAGGTTGAGATCGAGCGCACCCGTGACCGTGTCCGCGTGGACATCCACACGGCCCGCCCGGGCATCGTCATCGGCCGCCGTGGAGCAGAAGCAGACCGCATCCGCGGCGAGCTCGAAAAGCTCACCGGCAAGCAGGTTCAGCTGAACATCCTCGAGGTCAAGAACCCCGAGATGGAAGCACAGCTTGTTGCCCAGGGCGTTGCTGAGCAGCTGACTTCACGTGTGGCTTTCCGCCGCGCCATGAAGAAGGCCATGCAGTCCGCACAGCGGGCAGGTGCCAAGGGCATCCGTATCGCCTGCTCCGGTCGACTGGGTGGCGCTGAAATGTCCCGCTCGGAGTTCTACCGCGAAGGCCGTGTGCCCCTGCACACCCTCCGCGCGAACATCGACTACGGCTTCTACGAAGCCAAGACCACCTTCGGCCGCATTGGCGTGAAGGTCTGGATCTACAAGGGTGACGTCACCGCCAAGGAACTGGCCCAGCAGGCCGCTTCCGCCCCGTCCCGTGGCCGCGGTCCGAGCGACCGTCCGGGCCGCCCGGGTGGCGCTGACCGTGGTGACCGCCGCCGTCGCAACGACCGTCCGGCCGCCGAAGCAGCTCCCGCTGCAGAGGCTCCGGCAGCTGAAGCTGCTGCTCCCGCAGCAGAAGGAGGACAGGCTTAAATGCTTATCCCACGTCGAGTCAAGCACCGTAAGCAGCACCACCCGGGTCGTTCCGGCGCTGCTACGGGCGGCACCAAGGTCACTTTCGGTGAGTACGGCATCCAGGCCCTGAGCCCGGCATACGTCACCAACCGTCAGATCGAATCCGCCCGTATCGCGATGACCCGCCACATCAAGCGTGGCGGTAAGGTCTGGATCAACATCTACCCGGACCGTCCCCTCACCAAGAAGCCTGCCGAAACCCGCATGGGTTCCGGTAAGGGTTCACCGGAATGGTGGGTCGCAAACGTCAAGCCGGGCCGGGTTCTCTTTGAGATCTCCGGCGTCGAAGAATCGGTAGCACGCGAGGCCCTGCGCCTGGCAATCCACAAGCTCCCGTTGAAGGCACGCATTCTGCGTCGCGAAGGTGGTGAATAGAAATGGCAGTAGGATCCAAGGATCTGGCTCCCGCACAGCTGGACGGTTTCGACAACGAGCGTCTCGTTGAAGAACTCCGCAAGGCCAAGGAAGAGCTGTTCAACCTGCGTTTCCAGTCCGCCACCGGACAGCTGGAGAACCACGGCAGGCTGCGCGCGGTAAAGAAGGACATCGCCCGCATCTACACCGTTCTCCGTGAGCGCGAGCTGGGCATTCGTGCTGAGGTTGCCGCACCTGTTGTGGAAGCCAAAGAAGAGAAGAAGTCCAAGAAGGCTGCAACCAAGAAGGCCGAGAAGGCTGAAACGGTTGAGACCGAGGAGGATGCCAAGTGAGTGAAAAGGACCAGAACGTGACGGAAACTGCTACCGCAGCCACGGCTGAGCAGCGCGGTTACCGCAAGACGCGTCGCGGCTACGTGGTCTCGGACAAGATGGAAAAGACCATCGTTGTCCAGGTTGAAGACCGCGTGAAGCACGCGCTGTACGGCAAGGTCATCCGCCGTACCTCCAAGGTCAAGGCGCACGACGAAGAGAACACCGCCGGCATCGGCGACCTCGTTGTCATCGCCGAGACCCGTCCGCTGTCCGCCACCAAGAACTGGCGGCTCGTGGAAATCCTCGAGAAGGCCAAGTAGCACCTGCTGCTTCGCCGGAAGCCCCTGCTCCTTTCGGAGCGGGGGCTTCCTCGTTTAACCGGCGTCTCCCGTCACGCCGTCGTCCGTCCCAGACGCTCGCTCACTTAATGCGTGCTTTTGGCCAACGCTCTATCACTTCTCTCAGGAAAGTGAGAGAGCGCCGGCCGAAAAGGCACATTAAGTGAGAGAGGGTCCCATCGTGCGGGAGGGTTGATGGCGGGACGGTGGGCGGACGACGGCGGCGGTGCGGCTTGCCCGGGGGAGCGGCACGGGGGCGGGCCGCCAAGCTGCCGTGCGTGACGCCGTCGCCCGTCCCCGACGCTCGCTCACTTAATGCGTGCTTTTGGCCAACGCTCTATCACTTCTCTCAGGAAAGTGAGAGAGCGCCAGCCGAAAAGGCACATTAAGTGAGAGAGCGTCCCATCGTGCGGGCGGGTTTATGGCGGGACGCGGGCGGACGACGACGGCGGTGCGGCTTGCCCGGGGGAGCGGCACCTGGGGCGGGGCAACAGGCTGCCCGGAGTGACGCCGTCGTCCGTCTTGCGGAGGAGCCCACACGGTGATATTGGGATGGGCGGAAAACGTGCTAAGATTTTGAGTTTGTATGGCGCCTTTCGCGCGCCGTCATCAAACCTCGTAAACAAGCGTGCCAAGGCATAGTGCCTCCTTGCGCCCGGGATCAACCCGGACCGGATGGAAGCAACTGCTGTTGGCACGGGCGTTTAGGCCTGGTCTGGCAAAATCCAGGCAGGTCAAGAGACACCCCGATCAACCGTTCCGCAAGGCTCATTCCGTAGGAAGATTTTCGGTCTGAGAACCGGCGCGACGCAAGGAGTAAATAGTGATTCAGCAGGAGTCGCGACTCAAGGTCGCCGACAACACGGGTGCTAAGGAAATCCTTACCATTCGCGTTCTCGGTGGATCCGGACGTCGCTACGCAGGCATCGGTGACGTCATTGTCGCCACCGTCAAGGACGCAATCCCGGGCGGCAACGTAAAGAAGGGCGATGTTGTCAAGGCAGTCATCGTCCGTACCAAGAAGGAACGCCGCCGTGCGGATGGTTCCTACATCAAGTTTGACGAGAACGCAGCTGTGATCCTGAAGGGCGACGGTGACCCCCGCGGTACCCGTATCTTCGGACCGGTTGGTCGTGAACTGCGTGACAAGAAGTTCATGAAGATCGTTTCTCTGGCTCCGGAGGTGCTCTAGTCCATGGCTGCAAAGATCAAGAAGGGTGACCTCGTTCAGGTCATCACTGGCGCCAAGGCTGAGCGCGGCGGCGACCGCGGCAAGCAGGGCAAGGTCCTGCGCGTGTTCACCGACACCAACCGTGTGCTGGTCGAAGGCATCAACCGCGTAACCAAGCACACCAAGGTCGGTCAGTCGCAGCGCGGCACCAAGACCGGTGGCATCGAGGTTGTTGAGGCCCCGATCCACATCTCCAACGTGGCACTGGTTGACCCGTCCACCAAGAAGCCCACCCGCGTTGGCTTCCGCACTGAAACCGTTGAGCGCAACGGCAAGCAGCGCGAAGTCCGCATCCGCGTGGCCAAGAGCTCAGGGAAGGACATCTAATGACTGAGACTCTCGAGACTCCGGCAACGAAGATCGTTCCTCGTCTGAAGACCAAGTACGCCGAATCCATCAAGAGCACGCTCATTGAAGAATTCAAGTACGAAAACGTCAACCAGGTTCCCCGCCTGGTGAAGGTCGTTGTGAACATGGGTGTTGGAGATGCCGCCAAGGACTCCAAGCTGATCGACGGCGCTGTCCGCGACCTCACCCAGATCACCGGCCAGAAGCCGCAGGTAACCAAGGCCCGCAAGTCGATCGCACAGTTCAAGCTGCGCGAAGGCATGCCCATCGGTGCACACGCTACCCTGCGTGGCGACCGCATGTGGGAATTCCTGGACCGTCTGGTCACGCTCGCACTGCCCCGTATCAGGGACTTCCGCGGCCTGTCCGGCAAGCAGTTCGACGGCAACGGCAACTACACCTTCGGTCTGACCGAGCAGGTTATGTTCCACGAAATCGACCAGGACAAGATCGACCGCACCCGCGGTATGGATATCACGGTTGTTACCACTGCAAAGACCGATGACGAAGGCCGCGCGCTGCTCAAGGCGCTTGGTTTCCCGTTCAAGGCCGAAGACTAATCTAACTACGTAAAAGGTCCGGCGGTACGGCTCCCGCTTTTGGAAGCGACACCGCGGAAACCGTTATGAGGAAGGGCAAGAGCCCACAATGACAATGACAGATCCTGTCGCAGACATGCTTACGCGTCTGCGCAATGCAAACTCGGCATACCACGACACCGTGTCCATGCCGTACAGCAAGCTCAAGGCACGCGTCGCCGACATCCTTAAGGCAGAAGGCTTCATCGCCAGCTGGAAGGAAGAGGACGCTGAGGTCGGCAAGAAGCTGACCATCGAGCTCAAGTTCGGACCGAACCGCGAGCGCTCCATCGCTGGCGTTCGCCGTATCTCCAAGCCGGGCCTGCGTGTTTACGCAAAGTCCACCAACCTGCCGCACGTGCTCGGTGGCCTGGGTGTCGCAATCCTGTCCACCTCTTCCGGCCTCCTGACTGACAAGCAGGCCGGCAAGAAGGGCGTGGGCGGCGAAGTCCTCGCGTACGTCTGGTAACGGGAAAGGAAGAGAATAATGTCACGTATTGGACGTCTCCCCATCACCGTTCCTGCCGGCGTTGAGGTCAAGGTTGACGGCTCTGTCGTCAGCGTCAAGGGATCCAAGGGCGAGCTGAACCACACTGTGGCCAGCCCGATCGAGGTCACCCTGGATGCAGACACCCTGACTGTCGCCCGCCCGAACGACGAGCGCGCCTCCCGCTCTCTCCACGGCCTGACCCGCACCCTGATCTCCAACATGATCGAGGGCGTAACCAAGGGCTACGAGAAGAAGCTTGAAATCGTCGGTACCGGTTACCGCGTTCAGGCCAAGGGATCTGACCTTGAGTTCGCTCTCGGCTTCAGCCACCCGGTCAATGTCTCCGCACCGGAGGGCATCACCTTTGCAGTTGAGACCCCGACCAAGCTCTCTGTTTCAGGTATCAACAAGCAGCAGGTCGGCGAAGTTGCTGCCAACATTCGCAAGCTGCGGAAGCCGGACCCCTACAAGGGCAAGGGCATCCGTTACGCCGGCGAAGTCATCCGCCGCAAGGTCGGAAAGGCTGGTAAGTAACCATGGCCATCTCAATTAACAAGAAGCGTACGAACAAGAGCAAGTCTGCTTCGCGCAGCCGCCGCCAGCTTCGTATCCGTAAGCGCATCTCCGGTACGGCTGTACGTCCTCGCCTGGTCGTCAACCGTTCCGCACGCCACGTATTTGTCCAGGTTGTCGATGACAGCATTGGCCAGACCGTAGCGAGCGCCTCCACTCTGGAAGCCGACCTTCGTGCATTCGACGGCGACAAGACTGCCAAGGCCAAGCGCGTTGGCGAACTCGTCGCAGAGCGTGCCAAGGCTGCCGGTATCGAAGCTGTTGTCTTCGACCGCGGTGGTAACAAGTACCACGGCCGGATCGCCGCCGTCGCTGACGGTGCACGTGAAGGTGGGCTGTCACTGTGACGGAAGCAAACAAGGAAAAGGACACTGTGTCTGCAGATCAGAAGGCTACCGAAACCGTAGCTGCCGCTGAGACCACTGCTCCCGCAGCTGCCGACGACCGCCGTGGCGGCGCTCGTCGCGGCGAGCGTGGCGACCGTGGCCAGGGCCGCGGCGACCGTGGTGGCCGTGGTGGCCGCGACGGCGGCCGTGAAGCCGAGAAGAGCCAGTTCGTAGAGCGCGTTGTCACCATCAACCGCGTCTCCAAGGTGGTCAAGGGTGGTCGTCGCTTCAGCTTCACCGCCCTGGTCGTCGTCGGTGACGGCAACGGTATGGTCGGCGTCGGCTACGGCAAGGCTAAGGAAGTTCCTGCCGCAATCGCGAAGGGCGTAGAAGAGGCCAAGAAGTCCTTCTTCCGCGTTCCCCGCGTTGGCAACACCATCCCGCACCGCGTTCAGGGTGAGGCCGCTGCAGGCGTTGTTATGCTGCGTCCGGCTTCCGCCGGTACCGGTGTTATCGCCGGTGGTCCGGTCCGTGCAGTACTGGAGTGCGTGGGCATCCACGACATCCTCTCCAAGTCGCTCGGTTCCTCAAACGCCATCAACATCGTTCACGCGACCGTTGATGCCCTCAAGCGCCTCGAAGAGCCGGCAGCAGTGGCAGCACGCCGCGGCCTGCCCCTCGACGAGATCGCTCCGGCGGCACTGGTGAAGGCCCTCCTGGCTCCGAAGGCAGGTGCGTAGTCATGGCTAAGAACCTGGTCCCCTCCGACGCACAGTTGGAGATCACTCAGATCAAGTCCGCCATTGGCGGCAAGCAGAACCAGCGCGACACCCTGCGGTCCCTCGGCCTGAAGCGGATCGGACACACCGTTGTCCGCACCGCCGACGCCGTGACCGTTGGAATGCTCAACACGGTTCCGCACCTGGTTCAGGTAGAGGAGGCGAAGTAACAATGGCAGAGAACACTCCTGCAAAGGCTCAGGACGCCGCTGCTGAGAAGCAGAACGCACTGAAGGTTCACCACCTGCGTCCCGCCCCGGGTGCAAAGACCGCCAAGACCCGTGTTGGTCGTGGTGAAGCATCCAAGGGTAAGACCGCTGGTCGCGGTACCAAGGGTACTGCAGCCCGTTACCAGGTAAAGGCTGGCTTTGCCGGCGGCCAGCTGCCGCTGCACATGCGCCTGCCCAAGCTGCGCGGCTTCAAGAACCCGTTCCGCGTTGAGTTCCAGGTTGTGAACCTGGACAAGCTCAACGAGCTGTTCCCGGAAGGTGGCACAGTCACCGTCGAGAACCTGGTCGAAAAGGGTGCCGTTCGCAAGAACCAGCCCGTCAAGGTGCTGGGCACCGGCGACATCACCGTCAAGGTTGACGTCACCGCCCACGCATTCTCGACCAGCGCTGCTGAAAAGATCGCTGCAGCAGGCGGAAGCACCACCGCTCTCTAGAGCTGGTGGGTGAAAGCCCGTTGTTGAACTCCCGGTACCGGGGCCCAGGCCCCGGTACCGGGAGTTTTTCACATCCGTCGGGCGTGTTTTTCCCGCCACCTGGCGCACGTGGACGTCCACGGATTGTTCGCATGGCGCATCCAACCGTTAGACTCGGTTGTTGGGATTCTTAGATCCCCATCACACACTCTTATCCACATCACCAGGAGGACGCTTGCTTAGCGCATTTGGCCGGGCCTTTCGCACGCCTGATCTGCGACGCAAGTTGTTGTTCACGCTGGGAATCATCACCATCTTCCGCTTGGGCGCTTTCATTCCCTCGCCCGGTGTGAACTACCAGAATGTCCAGCAATGCTTGCAGAACGGTCAGACCGCAGGCGGCCTGTACCAGCTCGTTAACCTGTTCAGCGGCGGCGCGTTGCTCCAGGTGTCCATCTTCGCGCTGGGCATCATGCCGTACATCACCGCGAGCATCATCGTCCAGCTGCTCCGGGTGGTTATTCCCCGGTTCCAGGAACTGTACGAAGAGGGCGCGTCCGGTCAGTCCAAGCTGACCCAGTACACCCGGTACCTCACCATCGCCCTGGGCCTGCTCAACGCCACCACACTGGTGTCCCTGGCGCGGTCCGGCCAGCTGCTTCCCGGCTGTAACCTGCCGATCATCCCTGATGACAGCGTGATCACCACCATCCTGATCATCATCACCCTGACAGCCGGCACCGGCCTGATCATGTGGATGGGCGAGCTCGTCACCGAGAAGGGTGTGGGCAACGGGATGTCCCTGCTCATCTTCACCTCGATCGCAGCCCAGTTCCCCACCTCGCTGGGCGCCATCTGGACCTCACAGGGCCCGGGAACCTTCTTCATCGTCCTGGCCGTAGGCCTGCTGACGGTGGCACTGGTGGTCTTCGTTGAGCAGTCGCAGCGCCGGATCCCGGTGCAGTATGCCAAACGGATGATCGGCCGCCGCACCGTGGGAGGCACCAGCACGTACATCCCGATCAAGGTCAATATGGCCGGCGTAATCCCCGTTATCTTTGCTTCCTCCATGCTTTACCTGCCTGGACTGATTTCCCAGTTCAACCAGCCGAAGCCGGGCGAGCAGCTCCAGCCGTGGGTCGAATGGATCAACAACAACCTGACCCGCGGCGACCACCCGATCTACATGGCGATCTATTTCGTCCTGATCGTGTTCTTTACCTACTTCTACGTCGCGATCACCTTCAACCCTGAAGAGGTCTCGGACAACATGAAGAAGTACGGCGGCTTCATTCCAGGTATCCGCGCCGGTAAACCGACCGCTGACTACCTGCAGTACGTGCTCTCCCGGATTACGCTGCCCGGTGCTCTCTACCTGGGCTTCGTGGCGCTGATTCCGCTGGTGGCACTGGTACTGATCAACGCAAACCAGAACTTCCCGTTCGGTGGCACCTCGATCCTGATCATGGTGGGCGTTGGTCTGGAGACCGTCAAGCAGATTGATGCGCAGCTACAACAACGTCACTACGAAGGGCTTTTGCGATGACGAGAATGCTGATTATTGGACCTCCCGGTTCCGGAAAAGGAACTCAGGCGGAGCGGATTTCAGAGCGCCTTGGCGTTGTGGCCATCTCCACCGGCGATATCTTCCGTGCAAACGTGAAGGGCGAAACACCGCTTGGCGTCGAAGCCAAGAAGTACATGGACAACGGGGACTTCGTTCCGGACAGCGTCACCAACAAGATGGTGCGTGACCGCCTGAGCGAGTCCGACGTCGAAAGCGGATTCCTGCTGGACGGTTACCCGCGCACCACGGCGCAGGTTGACTACCTCGACGAGATCCTCGCCAAGGGCGACGAGAAGCTCGACGTCGTCCTGCAGCTGACTGCCGATGACGAGGAACTGGTCCACCGGCTCCTGGGCCGGGCCAAGGAAACGGGCCGGAGCGACGACAACGAAGCCGTCATCCGCCACCGCCTTGACCTGTACCACGAGCAGACTGAAGCAGTGGTGGCCAAGTATGCCGAGCGCGGCATCCTCACCCAGGTAGACGGCATTGGGCCGATCGACGAAGTGACGGACCGCGTGATGCAGGCCATTAAGACCGCACAGGCGGCCTGATCCAGGCAAGTTTTTCCGAGGCTCCTCCCGGTACACGGGAGGGGCCTCAGCCATTTGAAAGGAAGCACCATGGCCTTTGGCCAGCCCCGCATCGAATACAAAACCAACGCCCAGATGCGCACCATGCACGAGGCAGGCCTGGTCCTGAGCCGTGCCCTGGATGCCGCTGTTGCAGCCGCCGTCCCTGGCGTCACCACCAAGCACCTGGATGACGTGTTCGCCGCTGTCCTGAACGAGGCCGGCGCCAAGTCCAACTTCCTCGGCTACCACGGGTTCCCGGCCACCATCTGCACCTCCGTCAACGAGGAAGTAGTCCACGGCATCCCAGGCAGCCGGGTCCTGAACGACGGCGACATCATCTCGATCGACGGCGGCGCCATCGTGAACGGCTGGCACTCGGACTCGGCGCGGACAGTCATTGTGGGCACTGCAGACCCCGAGGATCAGCGGCTTTCCGACGTGACCCACGCGGCCCTGTGGCGGGGGATCGCCGCACTTGCCACCGGTAAGCATGTGGGCGATATTGGTGCGGCCATCGACGACTACGTATCCTCCGTGCCCGGCAAGCCGCTGGGCATCCTCGAGGACTACGTAGGCCACGGCATTGGCTCCGAAATGCACATGGCGCCGGACGTCCTGAACTACCGCACCAGCCACCGCGGCCCCAAGATCCGGCCGGGCCTTTGCCTGGCGATCGAGCCCATGCTGGTCCGCGGCGGCATCGACACCGCCGTGCTGGAGGACGATTGGACCGTCATCACCACCGACGGTGCCCGCTCCTGCCAGTGGGAGCATTCCGTCGGAGTCCACGAAAAGGGCATCTGGGTGCTTTCCGCGCCCGACGGCGGTGCGGAGCACCTGGTGCCCCTCGGCGTCACCCCGGTGCCGATCCCGTAGGTTCCGCTCTCCCAGCCCAACCAGGTAGCGCCAAGTGTCGTTTTGACCCTTCAAAACGACACTTGGCGCTACTCAGTTGGGGAGGGGGAACAATGGGTGCCATGGGAGCAATCACCGACGTGCCCGGGATCCGGGTTGGCCACGTACAGAAAAACGACGACGGCTGGCTGAGCGGGGTAACCGTGATCCTGCCGCCGCCGGGCACCGTCGGATCAGTTGACGTCCAGGGCGGCGGGCCGGCCACCCACGAAACGGACGCGCTCGACCCCACCACCCTGGTCAGCGCTGTTCACGTCGTGGTCCTCACCGGCGGCAGCGCCTACGGGCTGGCTTCGGCAACCGGCGCCCAGCGCTGGTGCGAGGAGAACGGCCGGGGGTTCCCCGTCCCCGGGGGAGTGGTGCCCATCGTCCCCGCGGCCGCGATCTTCGACCTGGGCCGAGGCGGCGACTTTTCAGCGCGACCTGCGGCGGACATGGGCTACGCGGCAACTGCCGCCGCTGCCGCCGAGAAGGACGGGCACGACGTCGAGCGCGGCAACGTGGGTGCCGGCACCGGAGCAGTCATCGCCCGGACGTACAAAGGCGGAGTAGGTACGGCATCGGTCACGCTCGATAACGGCGTGGTGGTAGGGGCAATCGCTGTCGTCAACGCTCTTGGTTTCCCGGTGGTTGACGGCGGGCAGGCGCCGCGGCCCTCCGCGCGCTCGGTCGTTCCGCCCCACGAGCCCCCTAACCTCGCAAGCTCGGCCAGGGAACCCGGCTCGCGTGGGCCCACCTTAGACGCGCCTTTGAACACCACCCTTGTCGTCGTCGCAACCAATGCCGTTCTTGATGTGGCCGAGTGCAAGCGGACTGCTTCGGCTTCGCATGCCGGGATTGCCAGGGCGCTCAACCCGAGTCATACGCTTGGTGATGGGGATACGGTCTTCTGCTTGTCCACCCAAGCTGTGGCACTTGACCGCAGCGACGAAGTTGCCCGGCAGATCAGCCTCATCACGCTGCAAAGTGCGGCAGCCGACGTCGTCCGTTTGGCCATCCTCGATGGCGTGGCCACCGCCCGGGCCGTGAGCACTCCGGCGGGTGATTATGGTGTGTACGGCACCGGGTAGGTTACTATGGCCGATTTAACTTTTACGGCGATACAGAGTAGTGTTGTTTGTTGGTTGTCTGGACTGCCACGCCCTTTTGGGGCCTGAAGCTGACAATCGATCCAACAAAAACGTTCGTGGTCATGCCCGGTGCAATCCGGCGGGACTGCGGCAACAACAGTTAGCGGAGGGTATGGCCAAGAAGGACGGGGTCATTGAGATCGAAGGCGTTGTGACTGAGGCGCTGCCTAACGCGATGTTTCGCGTTGAGCTCACCAACAAGCACATCGTACTGGCACACATCTCTGGAAAGATGCGTCAGCACTACATCAGGATTCTCCCTGAGGACCGCGTAGTGGTGGAGCTGAGCCCGTACGACCTCACCCGTGGTCGTATCGTCTACCGCTACAAGTAAATTGCTGGGCGGCCTCAGTGTGAACTGAACGCCGCTCCAGTTGACCAACTGTTACACGCAAAGGAATGCCATGAAGGTCAAGCCGAGCGTCAAGCAGATCTGCGAAAAGTGCAAAGTGATCCGCCGTAATGGCCGGGTCATGGTGATCTGCGAGAACCCGCGCCACAAGCAGCGCCAGGGCTAAATTCCCTTCATCGGGAATTCCTGGGTTGCTAACCCACGCAAGTAAATAAAGGCAGCACAAGCTGATCTGGGACGTATGGAGCCCGGACAGCTAACCCCCGGTCGGAGGCTGGGGCCGCATGGAACATGCGGGTGTACTGCCTACGACCTCCGGTTTATCAAGGAGTACTGCCACTATGGCTCGTCTCGCTGGCGTAGACATTCCCCGCGAAAAGCGGCTGGAAATTGCGCTTACTTACATCTACGGCGTGGGCAAGACCCGTGCACACGAAACCCTGGCTGCCACTGGCATCAGCGCTGACGTTCGCGTCAAGGACCTGACTGATGCCCAGCTGGTTGAGCTGCGTGACTACATTGAAGGCAACTACAAGGTTGAGGGTGACCTTCGCCGCGAAGTAGCAGCAGATATCCGCCGCAAGGTTGAAATCGGCAGCTACGAAGGCCTGCGCCACCGCAAGGGCCTGCCCGTACGCGGTCAGCGTACGAAGACGAACGCACGTACCCGCAAGGGCCCGAAGCGCACCGTCGCCGGCAAGAAGAAGGCCCGTTAAAATCCCCGCCCGGGATTTACGGACTTTCCCCCAATAACTTTCTGTAGGAGAAATAATGCCCCCGAAGACTCGTGGCGCGGTTCGCAAGCCGCGTAAGAAGGACAAGAAGAATATCGCGCTTGGCCAGGCGCACATCAAGAGCACGTTTAACAACACCATCGTTTCCATCACGGATCCGAGCGGCGCTGTTATCTCTTGGGCTTCCTCAGGTGAGGTTGGCTTCAAGGGCTCGCGTAAGTCCACCCCGTTCGCTGCCCAGATGGCTGCCGAGGCTGCTGCAAAGCGCGCCCAGGAGCACGGCATGCGCAAGGTTGACGTTTTCGTGAAGGGCCCGGGCTCGGGACGCGAAACCGCGATCCGTTCGCTGCAGGCTGCCGGCCTCGAGGTTGGCTCCATCCAGGACGTCACCCCCGCCGCCCACAACGGCTGCCGTCCGCCGAAGCGCCGCCGCGTCTAAGGCTTCCAGCGCCGCTTGAGCTTGCCCGGACCATCGATGGCCCGGGCAAGCCCAGCGCGTTAAGTCTTCAGACCGAATTTCCACCACCTGTGTTGCGTCATATAGCGGATGCTCGCCGAAAGGAAACCTAAGTGCTCATTGCACAGCGCCCCACCCTCTCCGAAGAGGTAGTCTCCGAAAACCGTTCGCGTTTCATCATTGAACCGCTGGAACCGGGCTTCGGCTACACCCTCGGAAACTCCCTCCGCCGTACCCTGCTCTCCTCCATCCCCGGTGCTGCCGTAACCAGCATCCGGATCGATGGCGTGCTGCACGAGTTCACCACGGTTCCGGGTGTCAAGGAAGATGTCACTGAGATCATCCTGAACATCAAGAGCCTGTCGGTCTCCTCCGAGCACGATGAGCCGGTTGTTGCTTACCTGCGCAAGCAGGGCCCCGGAGTCGTCACCGCCGCGGACATCGCTCCGCCGGCCGGCGTCGAATTCCACAACCCGGATCTGCACATTGCCACGCTGAACTCGAAGGGCAAGTTCGAACTCGAACTGACCATCGAGCGCGGCCGCGGCTACGTTTCGGCAGCTCAGAACAAGTCCGGCGACGCAGAGATCGGCCGTATCCCGGTCGACTCCATCTACTCGCCGGTGCTGAAGGTTACTTTCCGCGTGGAAGCAACCCGTGTTGAGCAGCGCACCGACTTCGACAAGCTGATTGTCGACGTCGAGACCAAGCAGGCCATCGCCCCGCGCGATGCTGTTGCTTCCGCAGGCACCACCCTGGTGGAGCTCTTCGGTCTGGCACGTGAGCTGAACACCGCAGCTGAAGGTATCGAGATCGGCCCGTCGCCCACCGACGCTGCCCTGGCAGCCGACATGGCACTGCCGATCGAGGATCTGGACCTCACCGTCCGTTCCTACAACTGCCTCAAGCGTGAGGGCATCCACACCGTGGGTGAACTCGTTGCCCGCTCCGAGGCTGACCTGATGGACATCCGCAACTTCGGTGCAAAGTCCATTGACGAGGTCAAGGCAAAGCTGGTTGAACTGGGCCTGTCCCTCAAGGACTCGCCTCCCGGTTTTGACCTCGCAGCACGCGCCGCAGCAATCGAAGAGGACGACGCCGCCTTCGGCGACGACGAACTCTAAACCAGACCTTGGCCGGCGGGCAGGCACCATGGTGTGCAGGGCCCACGGCTTCCATTTGAGGAGAAACAATTATGCCTACCCCCACTAAGGGTCCGCGCCTCGGAGGCGGCCCGGCTCACGAGCGCCTCATGCTCGCGAACCTGGCAGCATCCCTGTTCGAGCACAAGCGGATCACCACCACGGTGACCAAGGCCAAGCGCTTGAAGCCGTACGCAGAGCGCCTGGTGACTTTCGCCAAGCGTGGCGACCTCGCTTCCCGCCGCCGGGTCCTCGGCCTGATCAGCAACAAGGGCGTCGTCCACGAGCTGTTCACCGACATTGCCCAGGCAGTGGAGAACCGCGACGGCGGCTACACCCGCATCACCAAGATCGGCAACCGCAAGGGCGACAACGCTCCCATGGCTGTCATCGAACTGGTTCTCGAGCCGGTTTCCGCCAAGCAGGCTGTTGTAGCTGAGGCTACCGCGGCTGCCAAGCGCGATGCAGAGAAGGCTGCTCCGGCCGCCGAGGAAGCTCCCGAGGCTGAGGTTGTCGAGACCGAAGCTGATGAAGCTACGGAGACTCCCGCCGCTGAAGAAGCTGCAACAGAAGAGGCTGCAACCGAAGAGGCTCCGGCCGCTGAGGAAGCTGAAGCTCCGGCAGCCGAAGAGAAGGACGCGAAGTAATTCGCTGATTTTCTTCGCATAGACTTGAGTCTATGAACGACCAAAAACCCGCGGCCCCCGTATTGGGGGGCGGCGGGTTTTTGCGTGTCCGGCTGGATTTGTCGTACGACGGCGGCCCCTTCAGCGGGTGGGCCCTGCAGCCGGGCCTGCGGACCGTCCAGGGCGCCCTTGAAGAGGCCCTGCAGCTTCTGATCCGGCGCCCCATCCGAGTGACGGTCGCCGGACGCACCGACGCCGGCGTGCACGCCCGGGGCCAGGTGGTCCACCTGGACCTCACGGAAGCCGAGTGGCAGGGACTGCCGCGAGGGCACGAACTGGATCCCGCCGTCGCCATGCTCCGAAGGATCCGCGGCGCCCTCAGCCGCATCCTCGGCGACCTGACCGGGGCAGTGGAGGTGCACCGCATCTCGCTGGCGCCGGAAGGTTTTGACGCCCGGTTCTCGGCGCTCTGGCGCCGCTACAGCTACCGCATCGCGGACGGGCCTGCGCTCTGGGATCCGCTGGGCCGGTATTCCACGCTGTGGCACAAAAACCCGCTGGACGTGTCCCTGCTGAACGAGGGCGCCTCGAAGCTGCTGGGGCTCCAGAACTTCCTGTCCTTCTGCAAGCCGCGGGAGGGTGCCACCACCATCCGTGAGCTGCAGCGTTTTGAGTTCGCGCGCGGGGAAGACGGCGTCATAGTGGCCACCGTCCAGGCGGACGCCTTCTGCCACAATATGGTGCGCGCCCTGATCGGCTCCGCCCTATATGTGGGCGAGGGCGTGGAGGAACCGGGCTGGTTGCATGAGCGGCTGTTGGCGCAGAAACGCGATGCCAAGTCCGTGCTGGCAGCCCCGCACCCACTGGTGCTCGAGGAAGTGGCCTACCCGTCCGACGACGAGCTCCTGGCCCGCGCCGAGCTCACCCGGGCGCTGCGGGAGTACTAGAAGGACGGCGGCGGACCCTCGGCCGGCAGGGTCAGGGTGAAGGTGCTGCCTTGTCCCTCGCCGCTGACGCAGGAGATCTGCCCGCCGTGGCGTTCCACAATCATCTTGGTGATCGACAGGCCGAGCCCGGCGCCGCTGATGGCCGCGTCCCGGGCGGAATCGGTCCGGAAGAAGCGCTTGAAGACCCTCTCCCTGTCCTCGCCGCTGATGCCCATGCCGGTGTCGCTGACGCTGAGCTGCACCCACTCCCTGGTGCTGCGGGCGCTGATACGGACGTTGCCTCCGCCGGGGGAGTACTTGATGGCGTTTGATACCAGGTTGTCCAGGGCCTGGCCGATCCGGAGCGGATCCGCGTAGGCCCACAGGGGCGAGGGAACGTCCGCTGACAGGTGGATGTTGGCCAGCTCGGCCTGGGCCTGGGCGGAGCCGATGGTGGTTTCCACGAGGCTTGCCAGGTCGGTCCGCTTCGGGTGGACATTGAGCGCGGCCGACGCCGACGCCGAGAGGTCAGCCACCAGGGCCAGCAGCCGCTCGGCATTCCGCTGGACCACCAGGAGGCGGCGGGCCACCTGCGGCGGCAAGGCTGCGTCGTCGTCGAGCACCAGGTCCACGTTGCCGATGATGGAGTTCAGCGGCGTCTTGAACTCGTGGGTCACGTTGGAGACCAGCTCATGGTTGGCGGCCAGCGACTCCACCCAGCCGGTCACGTCGGTGTAGACAACGACGGCGCCGGTAAGCTGGCCGTCCTCATTCACCAGTGGGCGGGCGGCCGTGGACACTGCACGCTGGTCAGCTCCCTCGCCGGCCCACACCAGGTAGTCGGCGAAGGATTCACCGGCGATGGCACGGCTGATGGGCCGCTTTTCCGGAGGCAGCAGGGTCCTCCGGTCCGGTCCGAAAATCAGCTGGTGGCCCTGCCCGGGAACGGCGTCGTCAGCGCGGGTGGCCTGGCGGAAGTTCCGCTGCCGGCTGTTGGACACCAGGAAGTGGCCGGACCGGTCCACGGCGGCGATTCCGACGTCGGTGGCGTCCAGGACTGTCTCGAGCAGCTTTTCGCGCTCCCTGCTCGCCCGCAGCAGTTCGCGCAGTTCCCTGTCCTTCTCCGCCAGCTCACGCTGCTGCAGGCGGACGTGCGCACTCGCGAACCTGATGGCCAGGGACACCGCGAGCGTCATGAGGGGAAAGAGGAACGTACTGGTGATGTCCGAAGCGGTCAGGTTTGGGAACCGTCCGGCGAGGGTGGGGACCATGATAAACATGGGACCGAAGAAGCTCAGGACCAGGCTGCTGCGGGTGAGCATCCCCGAGGCGGAAAGCCAGATCACCGGGAATACAGCCAGGACGGCCAACCCTGGGAGCAGGGGAGCGGCGCCGTTCCGGAGCAGGCCGATGGAGACGAAGTCCAGGATGGGAATCAGCAGGTAGGGGCGGGGCGCCAGCCGCTCCCATGGGACCAGGAGGCAGCCGAGGAAAAGTGCGCCGGAAAGGATGATCCCGGCCAGATACAGCGGGCTGTGCAGCAGCGTGGGCAAGGCAAAGGGCGTGGCTACGGCGAGGGCGGCGACGATCAGGGTCAGGGGCAGCTGGCACAGAGCCACTTGCGAGCGCGGCCCGAGCCGCTGGAAAATCCGTGCGGATCGGCGGGGAAAGAGACGGTCAGCCATTAACTATCCCTGGGCCATGCCGGACGATTAATAGGACTTTCGGGCGCAGGTGCATACAAATTCCTGTAAGGCACCTTGGCACACATCCTCTCTGACTCGTAATCCACATGTTCTGTCATAATAATTGACTTTTCAAATGCCATGTTGAAACAGGTGTCATCAGCCTCGGTTCCTTGTAGCGTATAAAGGGTTGGAGTGGGAATGGCATTGGCGCTGGGTCAATGGGGGGCCATGACCGCCTGGCGCAGGGATATCAATGGACGATCTTGGTGTGGCTGTAGTTATCGAAGACGATGCCGATGTGCGGAACCTCCTGGAAGGAGTGTTGAGCCAGGCCGGCTTCGAGGTGCATACAGCAGTTGACGGACGGGCCGGCGTGGAAGTGGTCCGTATGAAGCAGGCCAACGTGGTGACGCTGGACATCGGGCTGCCGGACATCGACGGCCTCGAGGTGTTGCGGCGCATCCGCAACTTCAGTAACGCTTACATAGTGATGCTCACTGGCCGCACTGAGGAGCCGGACCTGTTGTCCGCCCTCAATGCCGGCGCCGATGACTACATTGCCAAGCCGTTCCGGCCGCGGGAGCTGCGGGCCCGTGTATCGGCGATGATGCGCAGGCCCCGGCATGAGATCACCGGGGAAAAGCCCGCGTTGGCGGGGTGGGGAGCCGCGCCCGCAGCGGCAGCCCGTCCCGATGACGGAGCAGTGCTGCACCATAATGGCCTGGAGCTGAACCACCGCACGCGCACCGTGGAAATCAAGGGGGAACCGCTTGGCCTCACCCGCAGCGAGTTCGACCTGCTGCACGTGCTCCTGCGCGGTGGCGGGGCGGTCTGTACGCGGGCAGACCTCGTCCGGGCTGTCCGCGGGGACTTCTACGACGAAGACACATACATCAGCGAGGCCGACGAGCGTGCTGTTGAGGTCCACATCGGCAACCTGCGGCGCAAGCTGAAGGAGGACCCCGTCTCACCCCGCTGGTTGCAGACTGTCCGCGGCGTGGGTTACCGGCTGGCCCCCAGCAGGCAGGACGCGGCGCAGGCCTGACTTGCTGCCGTTCAGCCGTTCTTCAGGATGTACGTGGACTGGAGCTCCGACACTGTTTGGACGCCGTCTTGGGCAACCCGCGCCATCAGGACCTGTCCTTGGCCGAAGTCACCCTGCCGGATGAGCGTCTCCAGCAGCTCTGCAAGTTTCGCCAGCCGCACTCCGCCCACCATGGCTGAGCTGATCTTCAGGCTGATGGCGGCGTCCAGGGCGGATTCACTGTCCTGGCTGTGGACGGCGGCGGCCAGCCGGGCGCAGCGCTGGTCCCACATCGCCGCGTAGTCGCGGGCGAACCTTTGGGCGAGCCCGGAGCCGGCCAGTTCGTCTTCGAGCTCCTCAAGCACGGCGGCGTCAACGAGCGGCAAGAGCCCGGCCGCTTCCTGTGAGAGGACGGAACCAGTAAGTGCTGTGATCCCGGGCCGCGGTGGCTCCGCAGCTGTGCTCCTGTCGCTGGAGCCGGGATCTGGACTTTGCATTCTTCAAGGCTACTTCCTGCAATTCGATGGTTGTCCTATTTCGGGTGATCCTGTGTAAACCTTGAGGGATCCTTGGGCCTGGTTCTGGGGCCCCTATTGTCCGCTGAATGTCGCGATGGTATTGATGACGGCCGGTCCGAGAATTGCGATGAACAGCACCGGGAAAATGAAGAACAACAGCGGGAACAGGATCATCACCGGAAGTTTCATCGCCTTTTCCTCGGCGCGCTGGCGGCGTTTTACCCGCATCACTTTCGCCTGCACCCGCAGCACCCTGCTGATCGCGATGCCGTATGTGTCCGCCTGGACCACAGCCTGAACAAAGCTGCGCAGCTCCGGAATGTTGGTCCGCTCGGCCAGGGCGAGGTAGGACTCGCGGCGGCTGCGGCCCACCTGCATGTCCTGCAGGGTCCGCACCAGTTCTTCGGCCAGGGGTCCTTTGCCGTTGTCGCCGGCCCGCGCCATGGCACCCTCAAAGCCCAGCCCTGCCTCAACAGAGATCAGCATCTGGTCCAGGGTGTTGGCGAGCTCCAACTGGATGACTTTCTGGCGCTCCAGCCCCTTGCTGTAGAGCAGCAGGTCCGGGATGAAGTAGCCCAGGAACAGCAGGAACAGCCCCGCCAGCTTCATCAGGGGTGTGCTGCCCACCGAACTCAGGTAGACACCGGCGGTAACGCCCGCAAACCCAATGCCGAGCTTGGACCCCAGCACTTTGCCCAGCGGCATGGATGCGGGCCGGCCGGCCAGGGCCAACAGCCGGTCCAGGAAGGCAACGTAGGCGGGCGGGGTCAGCCGGCGTCCGATGCCTTCGAGCAGGCCCGGTTTGGCAACGGGAGCGACAGCCAGAGGAGTGGCCCCACGGGACAGCAAGTCGTTGACCGCTACGCGGCCCTGCTTGTCTACATTCAGGGCTGACCATGCCAAGGCGCCGACGGGGAGGCAGACCAGCAGGACGGAGAGGAGAACTATCAGGTTCATGGCGTCCTCAAAACTTCAGGTCGATGATCTTGCGCATCCAGAGCGCGCCGATGGTCATGAGGACAAACGATGCACCGATCATCACCCAGCCCAGGGGATGGGTGAACATGGAGTTCATGTAGTTCGGGCTGACGGCCAGCAGCATGGCCACGATGCCGAAGGGCATGGCAATGAGGATGTAGGCAGAGAACTTGCCCTCAGCCGCCAAAGCCTTGATGTGTCCTTTGATTTCGGCGCGCTCGCGGATGGTTTCGTTTACCTGGTCCAGGACGTCCGCCAGGTTGCCGCCCACCTCGCGGTTGATCTGGATGGCTTGGGAAATCCAGACGAAGTCCTCGTTCTTCATCCGGTCAGCGGTGTCGTTGAGGGCAGCCAGCAGGTCCCGGCCCAGACTGGTTTCGGTAATCACCCGACGCATCTCTTCCGACGTCGGCTTCTGGGACTCGGCGCCGGCTGCATCGATGGCGCGCAAAATACTGTGGCCCGCGCGGAGGCCTCCCGAGAGGAGCTGGAGGGTGTCTCCGAGCTGGCTGTCGAACGCAGCACGGCGTTTTCCGGCGAGGAATCCCAGGACCAGTTTCCCCACGAAGGGCGAAAGCAGCGCCAGCAGGATTCCCACCGGCGGTCCCACAGTGACCACACCCACCAGCATTCCGACGCAAGCGCCAATCCCCACCAGCAGGAAGAACTCGGCCTGGCTCAGGCGCAGCCCGGCGTTCTCGAGTTCTGCCCGGGAGAAGAGGCGGACGTTCCGCCCGTGCAGGAGCCGTTCGAAGGACCGGACGCCGGAGAGCGCCAGGCGGGAGATCGATGACGGCGGCTCGGGCTCAAAGGGACGGCGGCGGTCCAGCGGCACGTCCGGCGTGCTCGGCAGCAGCACCGACACGCCCAGCAGGCTGACGGCCAGCAGCAGGATGACTGCTCCAACAGCGAGGATCACAGCTGTGCCTATCTTCCGGGTGTTTGGGTTGCGGGATTTTGGGGGCCGGCGAAGACGCTGGGGGAGACGTGGATGCCCAGGTCCTCGAACCGGTCGATGAACCGGGGCCGGATTCCGGTGGCAACGGGTTTGCCGAGGAAGCGGCCATGGGCGTCCACTCCGGCGGAGTAGTCGAAGACGAATGCGTCCTGGAGGGTCACGATGTCCCCTTCCATGCCCTGGACTTCGGTGACGTGCGTGATGCGGCGTGAGCCGTCGCGGAGCCTGGAGATCTGGACGATGAGGTTGACGGCCGAGGCGATCTGCTCGCGGATGGCCCGCAGCGGCAGGTCCATCCCGGCCATCAGGACCAGCGTTTCGAGCCGGGCAACGGCGTCGCGGGGCGAGTTGGAGTGCACGGTGGACAGGGAGCCGTCGTGGCCGGTGTTCATGGCCTGGAGCATGTCCAGCGATTCCCCGCCACGGACCTCACCCACCACAATCCGGTCCGGGCGCATACGCAGGGAGTTGCGCAGAAGTTCGCGGATGGTTACGGCACCCTTGCCCTCGGTGTTCGGCGGCCTGCTTTCGAGTCGGACCACGTGCTGCTGCTGGATCTGGAGTTCCACGGCGTCCTCGATGGTGACGATGCGTTCGTCGGACGGGAGGAAGGAGGACAACACGTTGAGCAGGGTAGTCTTGCCGGTTCCCGTACCGCCGGACACGATGATGTTGAGCTTGGCCTTGACGCAGGCGTTGAGCAGCTCGGCCATCTCCGGGGTCAGGGTTCCGAAGTCGATCAGGTTCCGGACCGTCAACGGGGTCTTGCTGAACTTTCGGATAGTCAGCGACGAGCCGCCCACTGCCAGCGGCGGGATCACGGCGTTGACACGCGAGCCGTCCTCCAATCGCGCATCCACCAGCGGGGAGGACTCGTCAATGCGGCGGCCCACCTTGGAGACGATGCGCTCGATGACCTTGCGCAGGTGCTCCTCGGAGCTGAACCGGGACTCGGTGAGCGTGAGCTTTCCTTTGCGCTCCACATAGATCTGGTCCATGCGGTTGACCATGATTTCCGTGACGGCGGGATCGTCCAGCAGGCGCTGGAGCGGTCCGAAGCCTAAAACGTCATCAGCCACATCCTGGACGAGACGGGTGCGCTCCTCCGGAGTGAGGGGTACCTGCTCGGCGTCAATGATCCGGGTCAGTTCCTCCTTGGCGGTGGCCCGCAGCTCCTTCTCGGTGACAGCCGCGTCATTGAAGCGCGTCCCCATCTTCTCGAAAAGGGCGCTGGCCGCGCGAAGCTTCATGGCTGCGAAGACATCCACGCTCGGTGCCTTGGGCACTGAGGGCGTGCCGGCGTCGTACGTTGGCGTCAGGGGAGCCTGCTGGGCCGGAGTGTGCCGCACCCCGCCGTCTTGGGAGGGGGGCACGACGGCGGGACGCGGCGGCTCGAGCACGGCAACGTTGCTGCCGCTCGCCTGGGCGCGGTCCTGGACAGCGCTGATCCGTTCGGAGAGCTTCATCAGATGACCACCCTTCGGTGAAGTTTGCGCTGGGCCTGGGCACGCCAGGCCGGGTTGAACCTCTCCACGAGCTGGCGGAGGCTTTTCACGGCCGGGTCCTTTTTGGATTCCTGGAGGACGGGGATGCCGCGGTTGGTGGACAGTGCCACGGCGCGGGACCGGGGAACGCTGACGTCCACGGGCGCGCCGATGGTGGATTCGACGTCGCGGACGTTGAGCCCTGCCTTGGGGTCCGCCATGTTCAGGACAACGTGGCGTGATTCGGGCATGATCTCGAGCTGGCGGAGCACCTCAAGGCCGGAGCGGAGGCCGCGCAGGCTGGGGATGTCCATGGCGCTGACCCACACCACGTCTGTGCACTGCTCCATCGCGGCGAGGCCGATTTCGGGCATGCCGGGGGCGGTGTCCAGGACCACGTACTGGAATTCGTGGGACAGCTGTTCCACCAGGCGGCTGACCTGTTCCGGGGTGATGTGGTCCGCGTCCACCGGGTTCGGCGGTGCGCAGAGGGCGTAAATGCCGGCCGGGTGCACGGTGAGGAAGGCCTTGAGGACCAGAGAGTCCTGGGCTGCTGCCGGCGTGACGGCATCCGTGACGGTGTGCTGGGGGTTGAGGTAGAGGCCGGAGGCGACGTCGCCGAACTGGAGGTCCAGGTCAACGATGACCACGCTCATGGGCGCGATCTGCCCCAGGCCGATGGCGATGTTCGTGGCCAGCGTGGTTTTGCCGACGCCGCCTTTGGGGGAGAAGACGCCGATCACCAGGCCCTTGCCGTTGGTTTCCTGGTTGCTTTCGGGGCCGCGGTGCCGGGTGGCGAAGGACTGGCAGGCCCGTTCGAGCAGCACCCGGATTTCTGCGGCGTCCGCCTGCGGGCTGAGGATGTCCCGGATGCCGGCGCGCATGGCATTGAGGAGGTGCGCGGGATCCACGTCGCTGACCAGCACCAGGCTGAGGCCGGGGACCTGGACGTCGAAGACCTTGGCGAAGCGCAGAGCTTCCTCGTAGGGCACGTCCGGTCCGATGATGAGCACTTCGGGCTGTTCCTGGTTGAGGAGGGCGAAGAGTTCATGCGGGCCGGCCGGGAGGATGTCCGAGGCGATGGTCTGGACGGAGCCGCGCAGGCCGTTGGCGACGGCGGCGCGCAGCTTCTGGTCGAAGTCTCCGTTGGGGGAGAGCAGGACGAAGCGGCTCACCTGTACACCACTTCCTTGCGTTCGATCTTGGGCCCGTTGTCCTGGGCGTCCAGGGGTTCCTTGGTGAGCCAGAGGCTGCCATTGATGGAGGTGAAGATGATCTTGCTGGCGTCCACATCGCTGACTGCGACGGTGAGCATGAGGGAGCCCTCCGGGAGGGTGGTGTCTGCGGGGTCGGTTCCGTCCGCCGGCTTTTCCGCGCTCGCGGCCTGGGGAGCGCGCTGGACGGCGGTGACCAAGACCTTGCGGAGGGTGAGCTGGGTGGAGGCGTCTCCTGCGGCGGCCTTCACGGCGCCGTTTTCGAAGTTGAGCGAGATACCCACGTGGTCACCCACGTTGATGCGCCCGCCCACGACGCGCTTGGGCTCTACCTCGAACGAGACTTCCTGAAGACCGGCCGGTACCTCGACCGCCCCCTTGGCTTTCACATCCGCCGGCGCGACGAGTCGTTCTGCCAGGAGCTGTTCACCGGGCACGAGGTCCACAGCGCTGACCGTGCCAGCCTTGTTGTCCAGGGTGCTGAGGGCACTGACCGACACTCCTGCTGAGGGGATCTTCTCTACAACCAGGGAGGCGGTCATGTCGTTTACTGGCGTTCCGGCCGGGATAGCGTTCTTTACTACCAAGACGTTCTTGGGTTCCGTGGAGGCCAATGCCCGCTGGTCCGCACCTTGGGCGTAGAAGACGATGAGGAGGGCTCCTACAATCGCCAAAGCGACCGCGGCCGTTCCGGCGAGCAGGCGAGACTTCACTTTTAACTCCTGGATAAGGGTGGTTCTAGGTGATCAGAGGGTGAGGCGGGCAATCGAAGCCCCGTAATCCGGGGTACTGCCGAGTTCAAAACCTTCGGCCAGGGAAACGAACTTCACGAAGTAGCCCCTGATGGCCTTGTTTGCCACAGCCGTCCCGGTTGTCCAGCTGATGGATGCGAAGTGGTATCCGGTGACGTGGAACGCTGCGAAACCTTTGATGTAGTACTTGCCGCTGGACCCGGTTCCCGTAGCTATGTCGTACAAGGGCAGGAGGACGGTCTGGTCGTTCATCTGGGTGAAATCAGCTGCGGCGCACGTTGAGGGGACGCTTGCTCCTGTGTCACTGGCGAACCAGATGCCCGAGTTGGTAGATACGCCCGCTGTGGCGGTTATGGAGCATTTTGCTGACGTCGTCTGGATCCAGCCGAATCCGCCAGGTATTCCACCACATCCGTTCACTGATTGCTCCAGCACCTGCTCGAGGCCCTTGACGCCCCCGGCAGGAATGTTCAGTTTGCAGTGGGCGATGGCCAACGGCAGTATAATAGGTCCTTTGGACGGAGTTCCCCACACGGCCGACGAACGGGCGCCGACTTCCTTGGTTGGGATGCCGATCGCCTTGGCGAAGAAGAGGGAAACGGAGTTGTCCTTGCCCCCGGATTCCTTGGCGGAGGTGGTGACGCTGACCTTCCGGGCTGTCTTATCGAGCTCGATGCTGTACACCTTGCTCATGCCGTCCAGGGCGTTCTGGTTGGCGAGGCTGGTAGCGAGGCTCGACGTCGTAGCGCAATTCGCATCCGCAGCGTTCCGCGCGCATTTCTGTGCGAGGGCGACGGCGGCCGCGTCAGCTCCGTTTTGGAGTTGTGCGCGTTCTGAGTAAATGACTCCGACGTCGACGGCGATCGCCACGAAGCCTAGGAGAGTTACCAGAAGGATGGCGACGATGACCGAGACGGCGCCGTGCTCCCGCCCTGCCTTGTCTGTCTTCAGCCGCCGCACAACATGACTCCCTTGCCTGTCATGGGGAAGGGCCCGGCGATGCCGGTGATGGTAGGCAGCGTGTAGCTGATGGTGAAGGTGGTCTGCGGGCTGGCCCCGGCGGGAATCATTGAAGGGCAGGCTGTGCCGAACTGTATGTTGGTGTCCTTTAACCCGGGATTCAAAGAAGCTGCAGCGCTCTTCGCAGCCGAACGTGCGGCTGCCTGGTTACCGGAAATGGCCATGACCCGGGCGCCGTCGCGGGCAGCGTTGGTCAGGGTGATTTGTGCGTTGTAGGCGCGCCCGAATTCGATGGTGCCCAGAACAAGCATTAAGAGGAGGGGCAGCAGGATTGCGAATTCGACGGCGGCCGCGCCGCGCTCCGAATCGTGTGACACCTGCTGCACCTCCTCTTCAATGTCTCGTTTTGTCGCTCCCGTTTGAGGCGGTGCGGTTCCGATATGGGGTCCGAAACCGGACTTTCTGCTTTACTACGGGGAGGGGATGGCGGTGGTGGTGGGGTGAGCGATGTCGCTCGTGACACCGGTGAAGAGGGTGCCGAGCTGGCCGCCGAGGGTGCTGACAGCGACGATGATGACAACGGCGATCAGGGCGACCATGATGCCGTATTCAACGGCGGTGGCGCCCTTTTCTTCGTTGCGAAGGCGGATCATGAGGTTGGTGTAAAGAGAAAGCATTTTGTACTCCTGAGCGAGACGGATTGGCTGGCCCTGCACCAGCACTGATACGAAGTTAGCAACCAGAATTGGCCCTAAACCTGGATCTTGGAGCATCCTGCGCAAAGGCTTTTCGGGGTGTTCTTTTCCTGCGTTTTCGCTTGGCTTTTGCTGCGCCAACACTGCGATTCGAACTTTCGCGGGCACACAAACGGACCCCCTCGGTTCTGGGTGCCGAGGGGGTCCGGTCTTTGGGGCGCCGAGCGGGCGCGAGGGGCATGAGACTACTAGGGGAGACCTAATGCCGTTCTGATGCCAGCGGTGAGAAAGCCAAATGACGAGTTCAGCGCGGTACCGAATAGACCCACACCAGCAACAATCACGATGGCAATGAAGCCGACCAGAAGGCTGTACTCAGTAGCGGTGGCGCCGCGTTCCTGGTTGCGGAAGGTGGTCAGGACAGCAGATGCGCCCATCAGAAGCCGCGTCAGATATTTCACCAGTCCTCCTAGGAAAAGGCTGCAACAATATTCATCACTGCTGGCCCTAGCAGGATGATGAAGAGGGTCGGGAAGATGAAGAAGATCAGCGGAAACAGGATCTTCACCGGGATTTTCATCGCGTGTTCCTCTGCCCGCTGGCGGCGCTTTAGGCGCATTTCGTGGGCTTGAACCTTCAGAACCTTTGCGATGGCAATGCCGTACGCATCTGCCTGGACAATGGCCCGGATAAAAGATCGCAGGTCCGGGACATCAACACGGTCAGACATCGACAGGTAGGCCTCCTTCCGGGACCGTCCAACTTGCATATCCTGCAAAGTCCGGGTCATTTCGTCCGCGAGCGGCCCGCTTCCATTCTGCGCCGTGCGGGCCATCGCGGCCTCGAACCCCAAACCGGCCTGTACGGAAATCAGCATTTGATCCAGGGTGTTGGGCAGTTCCTGCCTGATCTTGGCCCTTCTTTTCTCGGCATTGGTTCGCACCAGGAGATCGGGCGCGAAGTAGCCGAACGCAATTGCGGCGAGGAGAATGGCAAAGCGAGCTGGTTCCGGGGACGCGAGGAAGAAGAACAACCCGAAGGCCGCTGCTCCGAGCGCCAACATCGGTTTGACCACCAGGAGGCGCTCCAGCGGCCACTCTTTCGGCCGCCCCACCGCCGCAAGCTGCTTGTCCAGCCAAGCGACGTATCCCACTGGAGTGATTTTGCGGGCGATGGCGCTCGCATCTATAGAAACGCCCTGCTGGGACGCGTTCCTGGCCCTTTGGCCCAAGTTTGCCTGGATGTTGCGCATGGCAACCCTGTCGACAGCGAACACGGACCAAACCAGATAGGAGATGGGAATAACGATTGCCAGCATCGCGCCTAGTGCTATCGGTGACATGTCATTGCTCCTAGTACTTAGGTTTGATCAGACGGCTGAGCCAGAAACCCCCGGCGGTCAGCATGACAGCGGCGGCCCCCAACATCAGATAACCGGGCACAGTGCTCGTAAAAGTCTTCGAGTACGAGGGATTGATAAAGATCAACGCGAAGAAGAGCACTACCGGAAGGCCCATGAGGACCGCGGCAGACATTTTGCCTTCAGCGCTCAAAGCTTTTACTTGCCGTCTAATTTGGTTGCGGTCTCGAATCGTCTCGCCAACGTGATCCAATACCTCCGCCAGGTCTCCGCCCACTTCACGGTGGATCTCGATCGCTTGGGAAATCCAGGAGAAATCCTCACTGCCAGTGCGCGCAGACACGTCCAGCATGGATTCTCCAAGGTCCCGGCCGATCCTGGTCTCGTTGACGATTCGGCTCAGCTCTTCGGACATCGGAGCGTCAGATTCGCGGGCCGAAGCATCAATGGCCCTAAGCAGGCTGTGGCCGGCACGCATGCTGCCGGTGAGCATCTGCAGAGTATCGGGCAACTGTTCGTCAAACTTGCTCTTGCGGCGTGATGTCAAGACGGTGAGATAGGCGAGCATGCCCCCGGGAACGATCGCGAACGCCAGGATTGCGAAGAAGAGGCCACCCAACATGAATGCCAAGACGGCGCCGACCAGTGAGCCTGCCCCCATCATCAAGAGGAAGTCGGCCGGCTGGGCCTTCAGCCCCGCACGCTCAAGCCGTTCCCGACTGACAAGGAAGTCATTCTTCCCTTTCAACTTCTTGTTGATCGCGCCGACAGCAGTATCGGTGAGAAGGGTTAGCTTGGAGGCGGCCGCCGCGACGTCCGGGCGGCGCCTCTCGATCGGAATCACGTGCTTGGATTTGAGGACCACTGTGAACAGGAGGATGACTGCCGCGAAAAGCAGCAGCACTCCCAACAGCATGGGTGCTACTGAGTCCTCTGGTACGGTCATCACCGGCTCCTGACTGCCTGGGCACCGAACACAGCGGGAGAAATCTTAATGCCAAGTTCCTCGAACCTGTCAGTGAATCGAGGACGGACTCCTGTGGGTATCGGCTTCCCCATGAAGCGACCGTTGGCATCGATGCCGGCAGAGTAATCGAAGACAAAAGCGTCTTGCAGTGTGACGATGTCCCCTTCCATCCCCTGTACCTCGGTCACGTGTGTTACTCGTCGGGATCCGTCCCTAAGCCGGGAGATATGCACGATGAGGTTTACCGCCGAAGCAATCTGCTCCCGAATAGCCCGTAGGGGAAGATCCATACCGGCCATCAGCACGAGAGTTTCCAAACGGGCTACAGCATCTCGCGGTGAATTGGCGTGAACAGTTGAGATCGAGCCGTCATGACCGGTGTTCATCGCTTGAAGCATGTCCAGCGACTCACCTCCACGGACTTCGCCGACGACGATCCGGTCAGGCCTCATACGCAACGAGTTGCGGACCAGGTCGCGAATGGAAACTTCGCCTTTCCCTTCAATGTTGGCCGGCCGGCTTTCAAGCCTGACCACGTGATCCTGTTGAAGCTGCAGCTCGACTGCGTCCTCAATAGTGACGATTCGGTCCGAAGCCGGGATGAAGGAGGACAGAACGTTCAACATGGTTGTTTTGCCTGTGCCGGTACCGCCGGAGACGATGATGTTCATCCTGGCCAGCACACATGCTCTGAGGAGCTCCGCCATCTCGGGGGACAAGCTTCCGAAACCAATGAGCTTCTCTACTGTGAGTGCTTCGCGCGAGAATTTCCTGATCGTCAAGGAAGCACCGTTCACAGCCAACGGCGGAATGATGGCGTTCACACGGGAACCGTCAGGGAGCCGGGCGTCTACCAGTGGCGATGATTCGTCAATACGGCGGCCAATGCGCGTGACGATGCGCTCGATGACCCGCCGCAGGGCGTCTTCGCTGGTGAACTTGGTATCTGTAAGGAACAGCTGGCCGTGGCGCTCCACGTAAATCTGGTCTGCCCGGTTCACCATAATTTCCGTAACGCTTGGGTCGTCTAGATAACGCTGCATAGGACCGTGACCGAGGACGTCGTCTATGATTTCGCGGGTCAGCCGCTGGCGTTCACCCTGAGACAGGGGGACCTGTTCTTCATCGACGACTGCCCGCAGCTCATCCTTGACGAACTGATGAAGCTCAGTTTCTTCCAAGGACGAGTCAGTAATCCGGGAGCCGAGCCGCTCATACAACGCCTGGCTCGCCCGCTCCTTAAGCCCCGCCAGCGCTTCACTCGCGCTTCCCTCTGTGAGCTGCACGTGTGTGGAAACCTGAGACTGTTCAGCCGCTTGTGCCTGCTGTAAAGCGCTCAGTGTAGCTGTTGGAGTCTGCGGTGCCGAGGAGGAATCCGGCACGCTCGTTTCGGGAGAACCGCTCCCATCGGAGCGCAGCCTTGCAAATCGGTTTGAGAGTGTCACTGCACTACCGCCCTTCGGTGGAGCTTCTTGCGGGGAGCTTCCCAGTTTGGTTTGAAGCGCTCAACCAGGTTCCGGAGGCCTTTGGCTGCAGCGTCACGGCTGCCATCCTGCAGGAGAGGAACGCCCTTGTTTGTTGAAAACGGAACTGTCCGCGAACGGGGGAGCACGATGTCGACGGGAGCGCCAATTGTGGCCTCTACATCCTGAACGGTAAGACCAGTCTTGCGGTCAGCCATATTGAGGACAACATGCCTGTTATCCGGGAGCAGATCGAGCTCGGAGAGAATCTGGAATCCCGTCCTTAGGCCACGGATGCTTGGAATGTCCATTCCGCAAACCCACACTGCGTCCGTGGCCTGCTCGAGGGTTGCCAGGACATGCTCGCCAAGACCTGGGGCCGTGTCCACTACTACATATTGGAATTCAGCCCGCAGTTGACGCAGGAGATGGCTCACGTGTTCCCCGGTGATTCTGTCCATCTCGATGGGGTTGCGAGGGGCACACAATACGTAGATGTTTCCAGGGTGAAGAGACAGATACGTCTTGAGGACCATCGCGTCCTGGCTCGCTGCTCCCACTACGGCATCGGTGATAGTGAAATCAGGGTCGAGCATCAGACCGCTTGCTATATCGCCGAACTGAAGGTCGAGGTCCACCACCACTACGCTCATCGGAGCTATCTGGCCCAAACCGATGGCGAGGTTGCTGGCGATTGTGGTCTTGCCAACGCCACCCTTGGGTGACATGACCGCCACCACCCGGCCGCCTTCGGTAGTTGGACGCTCTGCGGTATTGGGGCTCAGTCCACGCCTGCGCCCCGCGGCTGCCAGGCTCGCCCGCTCTACCAACGCGCGGACCTGATCCATATCTGCCGAAGGTGGGATGAGGTCCCGGATACCGGAGCGCATGGCATTCAAGGCCAGTTCGCCGTCGTCATCCGCGGCCAGCACGATGCTGATTTCCGGATACTGGAGGTCCATTACTGCGGCGAACTTGAGTGCCTCGTCCTGCGGTAGGCCAGGGCCCAGAATCAGTACCTCGGGCGGTTCACCAGCCTGCTGCCGAAGGATATCGTCGGGAGATTCGGGCAGGTATGCGGCCTGGAAGAACTGCAGCGATCCGCTAAGCGGAGCAACAGAGGCCCGGACCTTCCGCTCGTAGTCAACGGACGGGGAGATCAATATGAAGCGGCTCATTTGAATACCTTTGTCTGATTGACAACACCGTTGGTGCCCTCAGTGGCATCAGCCGGCTCCTTGGAGAGGTAGACCTTTCCGAACTCCGCTGCGTAAACCAGCTTCTCGGTGTCGACAGCGTCACGTGCGAAGGTGATCAGGTAGGCATCGCTGGAAGTTTGCGCGTCCTTGTTGGCGTTCAATGAACCAGTGGAGCTCGCTTGCGTGGCCTGCGCCTGTGTCTGGGCGGCGGCCCCCGAACTGAACTGAACCGCTGTCACCAAGACCTTGTGGAATGTCAGCTGGGTCCCGTTTTCGCCAGCGGCGCCAGCCATGGAAATGAAGATGCCCACCGTGTCACCGGCCTGGATCTTGCCACCTACCACTCGTTCAATTCCAAGGCGGAGGGTGATTTCCTGCAGTCCCGCAGGTACCGCAACCCGTGATGGCCCGAGGTACGCGTTTGCGTCGACCAAACGGCTGCTGAGCAGTTGCTCGCCGGGGACGAGTGCGACTGAGGTGACCATTGAACCTACGGCGCCCAGATCTTGGACGCCGTCAGCCGCGACGGCGGTGCGCGGCACCGGCTTTGTGGTGACGTACTGCGAGAGTTGACTGGCCGGCGTTCCCGCCGGCACTTCCTGTTTAACAACCAGGACGTCCTGAGTTTCCGTATTCGCCAGGGCGCGGCGGTCGGCGCCCTGAACGTAATTGAAAAGGAGTACAGTGCCTAGAACTGCTACAACCAGCGCGGCGATGCCTCCCAGTAGGCGTGCTTTCATTACTTTCCCCTTAGTTGGAACTACTTGATGAGTCGGATTTCCGAGGTGCCGAGGTCCTCGCCGCCCGGAATGTAGTTTCCGGAGCCAATGACCGTGTACTTGACGAATTGACCGATAACGCAGCGGTCGTTGCCGCCTGTGCAGGCCAGAGAACTTGTCATCCCGGGGTCGCTGCCGGTGTTCCGGAACTCGTAGACTCCGTTATTGCCGAATTTCCAGCCCCATATCTTGAAGGTGGCGTAACCAATGACATGGAAGGAGCCGCCCTGACCGGTACCTGATGAAGTGTCGAAAACGGGAAACTCGACCTTGACTTCTCCCCCTGCCAGCAGAGTCGTCTTCCAGGTGCCAAGGATGGTGGCGCAGCCACTTGGAGGATTGTTACCGGGGTCGGAGCCCATGTCGTTGGTGCCCACTTGCGTATTGGCGACACAGGGCGAATCTTCATCAAGCCAGCCCCAACCACCTGGAATCTGTGTACCGGAGGGTCCCGTGCACGTTCCCCCGGGTTTGTAGGAAATTTTCTGGGCCTCTGCCGTCTGGCTCCCTGAGGCCAGGTTGTAGCAGTTGTCCGATAGAGCAAGAGGGAAACCAGAACCGCCACCAGGGGGACCCGCAGCTGCCGTCGCCTGGGCTCCCACAGTTACGGGGCCGGCGTTGATGGCATTTGCAAAAAGGTTGGTCAGGAAACTGGATGATCCGTTCTTGGTTGACGTTGTCACTGTCACCTGGCCGGGGACGGAAAGGTCTACGGCGGCGGTGCTCGCGGCATCATTGGAGTTCGAGTTTGCCAATCCGTCAGCTAAGGCAGGAAGGCATGTGCCGTCTTTGCAACTTTTGGCGACAGCCAAGGCACCCGCGTCGGCCCCGTTCTGCAGCTGTGAGCGTTCAGCATAAATCTGGCCAACGTCAACTGCCATGGCGCCTGCGCCTATGAGAACAAGCATCATGACGGCGACTGTTACGCCCGCCGCTCCGCGTTCGCCTTCCGCGACCCTTTGCTTTTTAACTAGCCGCCACATTGCATGGCCCCTTTGCCTGTAACTGTGAGTGTGGACCCGAAGAAGCCTGTCAACGATGAGCCGCTGTACTTGACGGTCACAACGGCGGTCGATGCCGGCGTTGCTGCTGGGCAAGCCGCCGCGGTGTAGTCGAAAGTAAGTAGCGAAGAGTTGATGGAAGGAGCCCCGGCTTTGCCGGCAGCAGTTGCCTTTGTCGCGTCCTTGGTGATGGCCATCGTCCGGGCAGCTTCGCGGGATGCTTGTGTCACCGACACCTGGACGTTGTAGGCGTTGGAGAACTCGACGATCGCGATGATCAAAGCGATCAGGATCGGAGCAACAAGGGCGAATTCGACGGCTACTGCGCCTCGCTCGTCATGCTTCCGGGTTTTATGGCTGCGTTTCAACGGGTCCCCCTGGACGGTTGCAGCGTGGACTTTAAGTGCGGTGTGCCGCGCTGATAAAGCGCGGCACACCGGTTTTCGTTTACTTACCAGCCGCCGACCGTGGCGCCGAGGCTGCTGAAAAAGGTGTTCAGGTTTGTGCCGAATAGTGTGACGCCGGCGACAATGACCAGTGCGATGAGCCCTACCAGCAGCGAGTACTCCGTTGCGGTAGCTCCCTTTTCAGAGGTAAACATCGTGCGAATGGTCACTACCAGTTGCTGGAGAGTGGAATTGATACGGGACATGATTTACCGCCTTTCGTCTTGATACGTTCCGTCACCAGCCGCCGACGCGGACGGCGAGGCTGCTGAAGAAGGTGTTGAGGTTGCCGCCGAAGAGTGTTACGCCTGCGACGATTACGAGGGCGATGAGTCCCACGAGCAGTGAGTATTCGGTCGCCGTTGCGCCCTTTTCGGAGGAGAATCGATCCTTGATGCCGGCGACGAAAGCCATCATCGAGACCATGAGAGAAGTCATTGTATTTTCCTTAATTCGGTGAAATGGATTGAAATGATTTCAACGAATTTCCAGCTGCCCCCATAATTCCTTAGCGGCTGGACTTCGCTAAGAAGAGATTGTCAGTAGGGGTGCAGAGGCAACAATGCGTAGTGGTACTCGACTTTTTCAAAGCGCAGCAGGAGTACGTACTCGGAGGAGGGCAGTAGTACTCAGCAGGTGAGCTGAGTACACGGCTGACTACTTAGAGTGAGCGTTTGGCGGACTGGGCATAGGGGAAGCCCGGTCGTGGACGAGCTAAAGAAGTAAGAGGGTGACGGCCGCGGTAGCGCCCAGCATTGAGGGGCCGTGGGCCACCTCTGCCACTGTTTTTCGACCTTTTCTGTTGAGAAGTGCAGCAGTGACCAGGCCGTTGAGTATGAACCCGAGGAGGCCGCCATAAAGCAGCTGACTCCAACCTAGGTACCCGAGGTAAAGGCCGATGGGCGCGGCAAGCTTCACGTCACCCATCCCGATGCTTCTTGGGGAAATTAGACCCAAAATGAGGTAGCTTCCGAACAAAATAACGGCACCAGCCAGTGCGCGCAGCAGATCGTCAGCATACTGATTAAGAATGGCTGGCGTTATAAACAGCAAGAGCCCGCCGGCTAGGAGCATTAGAACGAGTGGATTCGGCAGCAAGTGCAGTGAAATATCGATGCGGGCGAGCTGTACGCCGACTACTGCAAGGAATAGAAATGCGGGGAAGTCAAAAGCAATTCCCAAACGCAGTGCAAAAGCTAGGCATGAGATTCCGGTGACCGCCGCCGTCGTAATCCGCACTGGCGGGCCGGGAAGTCCGCCAAGTCTCGGAAGACATTTGGCGATGAGGATCTCAGCTGCGGGGGAGAGCATCAACCCTAGAAGGCCCGCCCCAAGGGCGAGGAGCCACTCGGAACCGACATTACCCGCTGCAAACACCGCGACCCCCTGCGTCCATGCCGGCGGGAGCTGAGACGCCGTCCGGCTACCCCATTTTGACCCTGAACGCCTTAACGCGCTAATCTTGGTAGTCGTTGTGCGTGTCCTATTCCGATGGTGCGTGCCCGCTTGAGAATCCGGTTGCAGGATGACTACTCAACGTGCACATTCGGAACCTCAGGATGACTGGTTACATAGAGCCCTCACCTCTGTTCCGGTAGCGCGCAGACAGTAGGTGCACGAGCTAGTGACACCTAAAAAAGAACGCCAGAACAAGAACGAGGCAAACACCGTGCGTACGTACACCCCGAAGCCCGGCGATATCAACCGCCAGTGGCACGTCATTGACGCCACAGACGTTGTCCTTGGTCGTCTTGCAAGCCAGACCGCAATCCTGCTGCGCGGCAAGCACAAGGCCACCTTTGCGTCCCACATGGACATGGGCGACTTCGTCATCATCATCAACGCTGAGAAGGTAGCCCTGACCGGCGCCAAGCTGGAGCAGAAGCGCGCATACCGCCACTCCGGCTACCCGGGCGGCCTGACCTCCGTCAACTACGCGGAGCTGCTGGAATCCAACCCGGTCCGCGCCGTGGAGAAGGCCATCAAGGGCATGCTCCCCAAGAACTCCCTCGCTGCCCAGCAGCTGGGCAAGCTGAAGGTGTACCGCGGTGCAGAGCACCCGCACGCCGCACAGCAGCCCAAGACTTTCGAAATCACCCAGGTCGCCCAGTAGTCCTGGCCACCAAACAACTTATCTATACAAGGAGAATCGTGGCTCAGAACGAAGAGACCACCGAGGCCGTCGAGGCCGAGGAAACCCTGACCAGCTACACCTCTGAAAGCTCAGCTGCCGAAGCTGCGCCCAAGAAGGAGCGTCCGGCACTGACCGTTGCCGGTGCTGCAGTTGGCCGTCGCAAGGAAGCCGTTGCACGCGTTCGCGTTGTCCCCGGCTCCGGCAAGTGGACCATTAACGGCCGCGCGCTGGACAACTACTTCCCGAACAAGCTGCACCAGCAGGACGTCAACGAGCCCTTCAAGATCCTCGATCTGGAAGGCGCCTACGACGTCATCGCCCGCATCCACGGCGGCGGCATCTCCGGCCAGGCCGGCGCCCTGCGCCTTGGCATCGCCCGTTCGCTGAACGAGATCGATGTCGAGAATAACCGCGCCACCCTGAAGAAGGCCGGTTACCTCTCCCGTGACGCCCGCGTCATCGAGCGTAAGAAGGCCGGTCTCAAGAAGGCCCGCAAGGCTCAGCAGTACTCCAAGCGCTAAACCCGCTTGCACAGAAAGCCCGTCCCGCCATTGGCGGGGCGGGCTTTCTGCGTGTAGGCCCAACCCTTATCTGTCCTTAATGCTTCAAGCATCCGAGTAGAGGGTGTCTTCGGTCAGTACGATCGGACGCAGAAACAATTACTTCCCGCCTTCTATCAGCTTGGGTGGTGGATTCCCGCCTGCGGAGGGCAGGCACGCAAATGGATGCACCGTTGACGAATATTTGCCGAAAGGGTAGACGCAACCGCAAAGGAGGGGCCGCTGCTGCGCCTCCACCTAAGCGGACTCTTCGGTAAGAGGACCGTTCGGAAATGATGTCTGATATTAGGGAAACGCTGGCGAAGCCGCCCTTCCTGGCGGATGCATGCAAAGCAGATGAACAATCGACCACTCGGCAACGTGTTATTGCATGCCATGAGCAGGATGAGCAAGACACATCGTTCATCCGCGCTTGTTGAGCTCCTTGCCCGAAGGCAGCTCGTGTTTACCCAGACGGCGTTCCTTCCTCTACGGCCGTGCCGCAATAGCACTAGCTGTGCAATTGACCTGTCAGCCAAAGATGCGGAATGCCATGACAATGAGGATTCCCATCGCGATGAACACACTATGATAAGGACCCGGGCTCTGCGCCACCAATAGCCAGCCGTGGGCTGTATAGGTAGGTGAACCACTGGTCCGGTGGGACAAGCGCTGATTGGCTCAGAATTGTCTACTTTCCCTACTTACATCGCGAATCACGCTCTTTCTTTTTGATGCTGCACAAATGTGTCCGTCATTGTCATGGTCCTGCCAGTTTGAGCTGAAAACGCGGCCACCGTATCCAAGTCGGAAGATATCCTAACGATTGGATGCAAGTACTGTTCCACACTTTTAGCACCGTAGAGCGGCCACCTGAACTGCTGTAGGCGCCCTCAATGTACTCTGGGGCTCATATGAGTCGAATGAGCGCCTTGCTAGGGCTGGATGAGGGGATACACCGTAGTGCTCCCAAGCTTTTCGGATTCGAAATTAGTCTCTACCCATCTAGAAATTGCTGCCGACGTTGATTCCGGGTCTTGGACCTCTGTGAATGCTTCCTGTTGGACGAAGTAACAGATTTGTCCCGCAGCCACACTGTCCCTGAATCGGTCAAGAGTTGGAGAGGGGTCGCTCCCAGAAAAACCTCCTACTGGCATAACTGGGCGACCAGATTCCAACTGAAGACGTGCTGCGGTTTGACTTGCGTAAGTGGCGGCGGCCCACGTGCAGCCGCTCGTGTCGGATAACACCTCGACTACCTGGGGATCCGGGGCACGGCCGACGACGACATCGTGGCCCCACGCTGGGTCGTTATGTTCTAGCGAGTTCAAGAGGTGACTGATACTGGCGGGATTTCGGGTCAGCATTCCGGAGATCGGATTCGAACCATGGAATTCTTTGGTGACGTTATGAAGTGACGTAGCTACCGGCGCGAACAGCAGGGATGCGGCCAGGACAGTTGCAGCGCCCAGTTCCATATTCCGTGTCGGTGGTCTCACTATCAGCGCGGCCACGGCCCCTATGCCAACTCCAAGGACAGCATTCGGCATCCACTCAGGCCATCCCGTTGTTCCTGAAAGAATCAACCACGATGAGAGTAAGGCCGTAAGAGCAGTAGCCGCCCCTGATAGGCGAGTGCGCAGAGATGCTCGGTTCGCGATGAGGATCTCCAGTGTGAGACCGAGCAGTAGGGCAAGTGGCGGAGCAATCGCGGCGGTGTAATAGGTGTGAATTTGATCACCCATAAAGCTCAGCAGCAGGAAAGCAGTCACAAGCCAGACGATGGACACTAAAGTTGCAGCTTTTAGGACGGGAGTTTTGCAATTCGACCACCAGTGGGCCGCCAGCAGGATGACAGCTAGGAGGCCTGCGAACAAGAGCCAAGATGCCTCTTGATTGTAGTTAACGTTCAGCAATCGAAAAAAACCCGCGTCGCTGTCAACTGGGCGGAATTGGCTGGGAGCTTGCATCGCTTTGCTTATCGTCCCCCCACCAGCAATCCGCTCGATGCCGTTGTAGGCCAGGGTCAGTTGAAGGACACTGTTTGAGGGCGAGCCGCCGACGTAAGGCCGCTGATCACTTGGAATTAAATCGACAACGGCCATCCAAAGGCCACCCGTTACTATCAATGCGCTAGCGCCGACTGCTGCAGTTCCTAACCGACTTTTCCAGGGCTGGGGGCTGAACAGGAGAAAGGCAAGTCCCAGTGCTGGCACATTTAGCATTCCCTGAAGTTGTTTTGTCATGAAAGCCATCCCCAACAAAGCGCCTGCCACGACGAACAGGCGCCCGCGTTGAGTCTCAATGCTCCGCAGAACGAACCAAGCTGCGGCAGTCATAAGCATCAGCATGAGTGGGTCCGGATTGTTGTAGCGGGACATCAGGGTGACGATAGGAGTGGTAAAGAAGACGATTGCCCCAAAAATGGCAGGGACAGCGGAGACGCAGCGCCGCAAGATGAGGTAGATCAAGAGCGTCGTTCCCACGCCCATAAGAACCTGAGGTAGCACGACAGCAGTCGGACTAAGTCCGAGCAATCTCGTCGAAAGGCCCATGACCCAGAGGCTGAGGGGCGGCTTGTCCACGGTAATGGAGTTGCCCCAGTCGGATGAGCCGTAAAAGAACGATGTCACGTCCAAATTTCCGGACTGAACGGCTGCAGAGTAGTAGTAATTCGCCCAGCCATTCGCGCTTAGATTCCAGCCATAAAGAAGTAAATTTGTTGCCAATACTATGAGTAAAGCTGGCCGCTCCCATGCTGGGTCCTGAACACGTCCTCGCCATAGGCTCCGGACCACGCCGGCCACCCGCTTTCCGACGGCCCTGCTCGTCGATGGTGCCCCGGAGTTTCCGGCTCGCGTGTTACGAGTCGAGGTCGTAAATTCGAACGCCATCAACGGTCTCTTCCTTGAAGTTTTCGTGCACCCAAAGTGAAATATCAATAGTGTCTTGGCTCAGCTCCCCCCTTTCCAGGAGATCCTCCTGCCAGATGAAATACCCTACTTTTCTCTCCGTTACCAACCGCTGGAACTGAGAAAGTGTCGGGGCTGGATCCGTACCGAGCCATCCTCCTAATGCAATTACGGGCCGGCCCGATTCGAGCTGGTACAAAGCCGCGTTCTGGGCAGAGTACGTGGCTGCAGTCCATTCATTCCCCTGCTGGCGTAGCAGTTCCGCTACGTGTGGTGATGGTTCAGCGCCGAAGGCTATTTGGGCAGCCCATGCCGGTGTCCCTGCCCTAGCAGATGCCAACAGGCGTGACATAGCCATGGGATCGTTAGCGATAGGACCGGACTGAGGATTAGTGCCCTTCTGCGGCATGGCAAGGGTGTAAACATTTGCACCCATCGGTGCCAGTATCAATGAGATTGCAACCCCGCCCGCTGTCATCAGTGTGCCGCGCTTTGAACTGCAGATTAGCCACCCTGCAGCGCATAAGATTCCACCGGCCACAACGAGGATTCGGAACCAGATGGGCCAGACATCGCTGTAGTTGAGAACGCGGAAACACATATACGTTCCGGAGGCGATGACCAGTCCACCCACTGAACGTGGCACCACCCGATCCCGCTTGCGCCAGAGTTCGTATAGGCCAATGGGAACGACTAGAGCCGTAGGGGCAGCGAGGGAATAAGTGTAATAGGTGTGAATCATGGAACCCATGAAGCACAGCAAAAGAAGCGTCGTTGTAAACCAGGCAACGCCTAGCACTGCGGCGCTTCTTTTGCGGGTGCTGAGACTCAACGTTCGGTGAAGCACAATCATGACGATTGAAAGCGCTATAGCCGGGAATAACACCCACGCGATCTCTGGCGCAAAATTACCGTCGAAAATCCGGGTGAAACCGCCGTTGTAGGGAGCAAGTTCGTCGTGCGCAGCGGCTCGATTTCCATCTGCTTGGGTAGGAATGCGGATAAATCTTGCAAGCCCGTTGTAGTCGAGAGTGAGTTCGAGGATGCTGTTCGTGGCTGACCCGCCGACGTAGGGTCGCGCTGCTGCCGGAGTGAGCTCGACTAGGGTCATCCACCAACCACCGCTGATGATCAGGGCTGCGAGGGCTGCAAGGAGTCGTACGAGGCGCGCACCGAGGGTACCGGCGCCGAAAATCAGAACTACCAGGACGAGCGCGGGGATTGGCAGGAACGCCTGGATTTGCTTGGCCATGAAACCCAGGCCCAGCGAGGCGCCAGCGAGCAGGTACCAGGCCCAGCGGTTGTCCTCAATAGCACGGAGGACGAAGTACACGGCTGCCACTGTCAGGAGCCCCATGAGTGGTTCTGGGTTGTTGTAACGGGACATGAGTACTACCACGGGGGTGGTGGCGTAGATGAGTCCGCCCAACAAGGCCGGAGCAGCCGAGTGGCTGCGGCGGATAATTTTGTAGATCAGCCAAGTAGTGGTGACGCCCATAAGCGCTTGGGGGACGAGCAAGGCCCACGAGTTCAGTCCGAAGAGCCGGACTGAGAGGGACATGATCCAGATGCTAAGGGGTGGTTTGTCCACCGTGATGAGATTGCCGGCGTCCAGGGAGCCGTAAAAGAAGGCTTTCCAGTCCTGTGAACCGGCCTGTGCGGCGGCGGAGTAGTAGGGGTTGGCCCACCCGTTTCTGTCCAACCCCCAAAGGAACATCGACGCCGTAGCGGCCAGGAGGACGGCAAGTCCAACTTGCTCCCAACGCCAAAGCCGAGTGCTGGCACGGCCTGATATCGGAGCCACTGAACGGCTCGCCTGAGCCACACTCATCGCGCAGATTCTCCGGCAGGACGAAATGCCGCCAGGGCTGACCGTTCTTCACTGCGGCCAGATCGGAAGACCCAAAGTCGCAGGAGGACGAACCTCATCAACGTCGCGAAGATGTTGGCTGCAGTCAGTGCCAAAAGCTCCAAATTCGGTGCTGCGTCTGGATTTGCGGCATGCAAAATCAGAAGGGAAGAGGACGTAATGGTCCATGCCAGGAGGAATACCATCAGGCCTTGGAACTGCTGCGTGAAGAGTTTGTCCGGCCCACTAATGCCAAACGTGAACCGGCGGTTGGCCGCTGTGTTACCTACTGCAGTCAAAAGCAGAGACAGGAAGTTCGCCTCCTGCGCGCCGAAGGGTCCTTGGAGCACGAGATACAGCAAAGCGAAGGCAAGAGTCGAGACCCCTCCCACCAGGCCAAAGCGCAACACCTGGCCAAAAAAGCTTGGCCGTCCCACTGGCACAATCGGCCGGCGTCCCAGTTCGGCGTATATCGCCTGAACTGGTATCACTCCCTTAACCAAGGACCCGGTTACCCGCACCATTCCCCGAAGATCGGCAAGGGCCGTCTGCTTGATGTCCACCCGGCTATCCGGGTCATCTACCCAATCGACAGGGATTTCATGAATGCGAAGACCTGAACGTTCGGCAATAATCAGTAGCTCTGTATCGAAGAACCAGCCGTTGTCTTCAACGTGAGGGAGCAGGCGCTTGGCAACGTCGGCCCGAATCGCCTTGAAGCCGCATTGGGCATCGGAAAAACGCACCTGCATCGTGCGGCGGAGCAGGAAATTGTAGGACCTGGAAATGAATTCCCTTTTCGGGCCTCGGCTAACGCGAGAGCTTTGCCCCAGTCGAGTGCCAATGGAGATATCGGAGTGCCCGGACAGAAGCGGAGCCACCAGAGGCGGCAAGGCTGCAAGGTCAGTGGACAGATCCACGTCCAAATACGCAAGAACCTTGGCTTCGGAAGCGCCCCAAGCGTCTCTCAGCGCGTATCCCCGTCCTTTTACCTCAAGACGGCGGTATTCAACGTTCGGCATGTGCTCGCTAAGTCGAGCGGCAATCACCGGAGTCCGGTCGGTGCTTGCATTATCGGCGATGGTTATTTTCCACGTCGACGGCATTTCGTGCGTCAGATATTCGGCGAGCCTACTGATGCTGTTTTCGAGTACCGCTTCTTCGTTGAAGACCGGTACAACAATTTCGAGCGCCAAGCCCCCATAGCTAGGTGTCATGCATGGATCGTAGAGGTGCCGAAATCTGGCTGGCGAGGCTTTTGGGCAAAGACAGGTAGCACCGAAAAAAATCAAGTAGTCCCAGTAATTACCCTGGGCTAAGGGCAGGTACTCACCAAGTAGAAGCAGCCGTGGGCGGCCGCCTACGCAGGTGCCCGCATCCCCATCCTCTAGACTTGACCGGTGTCTAGATTATTTGGAACTGATGGTGTCCGGGGGCTGGCGAACGGTCTGTTGACTGCGGAGCTTGCCATGCAGCTGGCCCAGGCGGCCGCCGTCGTACTCGGCCACGACCGCAACTCCAACGGGTCGCGGCCGCGCGCCGTGGTGGCCCGTGACCCGCGTGCCAGCGGCGAGTTCATCGCCGCCGCCGTGGAGGCAGGGCTCTCCAGCTCAGGTGTTGACGTCTACGACGCCGGCGTCCTTCCCACGCCCGCAGCGGCCTACCTTGTGGCCGACCTGGACGCCGATTTCGGTGTGATGATCTCCGCCTCGCACAACCCGGCGCCGGACAACGGCATCAAATTCTTCGCCCGCGGCGGCCAGAAGCTCCCCGATGACGTGGAGGACGCCATCGAGGCCCAGATGACCAAGGAGGCTGTCCGCCCGGTCGGTGCCGACGTCGGGCGCATCCAGCGCTTCTCGGACGCCGAGGACCGCTACATCGTCCACCTCCTGCAAACCCTGCCGCATAACCTCGAAGGACTCACCGTCGTCCTCGACTGCGCCCATGGCGCCGCGAGCGGCTGTTCGCCCCAGGTGTTCAAGGACGCGGGCGCGAATGTCATCGTCATCGGTGCGGACCCGGACGGCCACAACATCAACGACGGCGTCGGCTCCACCCACCTTGGCCCCCTCAAGGAAGCCGTGGTGAAGTACGGCGCAAACCTGGGAATCGCCCACGACGGTGACGCCGACCGCTGCCTCGCAGTGGACCACGAGGGCAACGAAGTGGACGGCGATCAGATCATGGCTATCCTCGCCGTCGCGCTGAAGAAGTCAGGCAAACTCAAGGACGATGTCCTGGTTGCCACCGTGATGAGCAACCTCGGCCTGAAGATCGCCCTCCGCGAAGCCGGCATCAGCATCCGTGAAACGGCGGTAGGGGACAGGTACGTTCTCGAGGAAATGCGCGACGGCGGCTTCAACCTTGGTGGCGAACAGTCCGGCCACGTCATCTTCGCTGACCACGCCACCACAGGCGACGGCGTCCTCACCGGGCTGCAGTTGGCCGCCCAAATCGCACTGACGGGGACCCCGCTCAAGGAACTCGCCACCGTCATGACCAAGCTTCCCCAGGTCCTCATCAACGTCAAGGGCGTGGACCGCACCAAGGTGGGCAGCAACGACGTCCTGGCCCAGGCAGTAGCATCGGCGGAAGCCGCACTGGGCGATACCGGCCGCGTCCTGCTCCGCCCGTCCGGAACCGAGCCCGTGGTGCGTGTGATGGTGGAAGCCGCCGACGAAGAGACGGCGCAATCCATCGCCGAGCACCTCGCCCAGGTGGTCCGGTCCGAGTTGGCCCTGGAGCAGCTCGTCAGCGAGTAACCAGGACAAAAACAGTGGCCCGCCTCCGTACGGAAGCGGGCCACAGGTTTAGGAGCAAACGTTAGGACGCGCGCTCCCTCAGAGCGTCCCGGATCTCCGTCAGGAGCGCGATCTGCGGATCCTCTGCGGATTCTTCCTTCACGTCCTGCTTGATCCCGAGCCGGCGGTTGCGGCGCTCGATCATGTGGTTCATGGGCAGAACCACCACGAAGTAGATGGCGGCGGCGATCAGCACGAACGAAATGACCGCGGAAATGACCCTCCCATAGAGGAAGCCCTCCCACTGCATTTCCTCGATGCCCTTCGCCTGGAACAGGAGCCCGATCAGCGGGGTGAGCAGGCCTTCGACGATTGATGTGACAACGGCGCCGAACGCGGCGCCCATCACTACAGCGACGGCAAGGTCAACAACGTTGCCCTTCATAATGAAGTTCTTGAATCCAGTCAGCATAGGAACCAAGCTAGCCCAGCAACCGTAACCGCCGGTGAAGGAGGGGTGACTTTTCCGCGCGTGTTGGGAACTAAGTACACGTACTGGTCGTTCACGGATACCCGGGCGCAGCCTCCACGCCGAAGTACTCCTCCAGCGTGTTGATGCCGCGGTTCAACATGTCCATGGCCGCTTCCGCCCCGACATACCGCAGGTGCCACGGTTCGTAGTAGTACCCCGTGATCGGGTGGAACATCCACGGATACCGCACCACAAACCCGAACCGGTGGCCGTTGGCCTTCGCCCACACAGCCGCGGGCTGGTCCGCGAAGCACGGCTGGAAGCTGCATGCGCCCCCACCGTCACCGATGTCGAACGCCCAGCCGGTCTGGTGTTCCGAGTAGCCGGGCCGGGCGCTGGCCGTGTCGGCGTCGGCCTGGCCGCGCGAGGCGACATACCCGTTGTAAGTCGCCACCTGCGTCGTATAGGAGCGGTAGCCGCTCGCGAGGACCATCGCCATGCCATCCTGCGCCGCTGCCGCGAACATCGCTTCGGCGGCCGCCGCCGTCGTGCTGTTCAGCAGCGCCGCCTCACCGGACGCTGTGGTCGCGACGGCGGGCTGCACCAGGTCAGCCGGCACATAGTCGGGCGGAACCAGCGGCCGGTGCTTGTTGACCACCAGCCACGGACTCGCGGGGTCGGTGAGTGAGAACTGCCGCGGCAACGCAGAGGAGGGTGACGGCGTGGGGGACGCCTCCGAAGGCGGGGGAGCGGCTGTGGTGCCCTCCGCCGTCGTCATCGCGGCTGCCACGGAAGGCGACGGTGACGCAGTAGGGGAGGCCGACGACGGCGCCGCCGCCTCAGGTGCAGCCGGCGCGCAGGCTGCCAGGACAGTGAGCCCTGCGCCCGCCGCGAGGAAGCGGGCGAAGCTGCGCCGGCTGGTCGCCGTCCCGGCAGGTCCGGCAGTGGTAGCGCAGTCGTAGCACACCTGTGCTAGACCTTCCGGAGCAGCATACGGCGGATCGAGTGGTCCGCATCCTTGGTGAGCACCAGCTGGGCCCGGCCACGCGTGGGGAGGACGTTCTCCTCCAGGTTGGGCTCATTGATGCGCTTCCAGATGTCCCGCGCGGTGCTCTCGGCCTCGTCATCGGACAGGCTCGCATACCGGTGGAAGTAGGACTCCGGCTGGGCGAAGGCCGTGGTGCGGAGCTTGCGGAACCTGTCCACGTACCACTCTTCAATGTAGGAGGTCTTGGCGTCCACATAGATGGAGAAGTCGAAGAAATCGCTCAGCGCCAGCCCCTGCTTGCCGTCATGCCGCGGCCGGGCCGGCGCCAGGACGTTAAGCCCCTCCACGATCAGCACGTCCGGACGGCGGACCACCACTTCCTTGCCCGGAACAATGTCGTACGTGACGTGGGAGTACCAGGGCGCCCGCACTTCCTCGGCGCCGCTCTTGATTTCGCTCACAAAACGCAGCAGCGCCCGGCGGTCGTAGGACTCCGGAAAGCCCTTGCGCTCGAGCAGCTGCCGGCGTTTCAGCTCTGCCAGCGGGTACAGGAAACCGTCCGTGGTGATCAGTTCCACGTTCGGGGTGCCGGGCCAGCGCCGCAGCATTTCGCGCAGCACACGGGCAATGGTGGACTTTCCAACGGCCACCGAGCCCGCCACACCGATCACAAACGGCGTGCGCTGGGTCTGCTCGCCCAGGAAGGTGGTGGTTGCCGCGTGCAGTTGACCGGCGGCCTCAACATACAGGTGCAGGAGCCTGGAGAGCGGCAGGTAGACCTCCCGGACTTCCTTCAAATCCAGGGGGTCGCCAAGGCCGCGGAGACGGAAGATATCCTCCTCGTTAAGAGGCTGTTCCATCTCGTCTGCGAGCCGGGACCAAGTCTGCCGGTCCAGCTCGACGAACGGGGAGACACCCTCTCCGTTCGCTTCGTTGCGTTGCACAGTCACTTTAGAGATTCTGCCCCCAGCCCGGCTGAGAGCGAAATGCGTGTGCGCTGGAGCACAGTCTCCCGCGCAACAGAAGCGGCCGGTGCGCCGCGTCCCGGTTTAAGTCCCGGGCGCCCCTGCCGATAGTCTTGAGCCTATGTGTGGAATCGTAGGATACGTGGGCCGTTCTGGTAACGGCGGAAGTCACAGTGCGCTGGATGTGGTCCTTGAAGGACTGCGCCGCCTGGAGTACCGGGGCTACGACTCCGCAGGGGTCGCTGTTGTGTCCCAGGGTTTGATTGAGTCCCGGAAAAAGTCGGGCAAACTGAGCAACCTGATTGCCGAGCTGGAAGCCCGTCCGCTGCCGGAGACGGTCACCGGGATCGGCCACACCCGCTGGGCCACGCACGGCGGTCCCACCGACCGCAATGCACACCCGCACCTGGCCGATGACGGCAAGCTCGCCGTGATCCACAACGGCATCATCGAAAACTTTGCCGAGCTCAAGCTTGAGCTGCTGGACAAGGGCGTGACCTTCCTCTCCGAGACGGACACCGAGGTGGCCGCGGCCCTGCTGGGCGACATCTTCCGGAACAAGCTCGGCGGCGACGCTTCCGACGGCGGCCTGACCCGGGCCATGGAGCTGGCCTGCCAGCGCCTGGAGGGCGCCTTCACCCTGCTCGCCGTCCACGCCGACCAGCCCGACGTGGTGGTGGCAGCCCGCCGCAACTCCCCCCTGGTGGTGGGCCTGGGCGAGGGCGAGAACTTCCTCGGCTCGGACGTGTCCGGCTTCATCGATTACACCCGCCGCGCAGTGGAGCTGGGCCAGGACCAGATCGTCACCATCACCGCGGACACCGTGCAGATCACCGACTTCTATGGCAAGCCGGCCGAGGGCAAGGAATACCACGTGGACTGGGACCCGGCCTCCGCGGAAAAGGGCGGGTTCAGCTCGTTCATGGAGAAGGAAATCCATGACCAGCCTGACGCCGTGGCGCAGACCCTGCTGGGCCGCTCGGACATCAACGGCAAACTGACGCTGGATGAGCTGCGGATCGATGTTGAACGGCTGAAACAGGTCAACAAGATCATCGTGCTGGCCTGCGGCACCGCCGCCTACGCCGGCACCGTGGCCAAGTACGCCATCGAGAACTGGTGCCGCATCCCCACCGAGGTGGAGCTCGCGCACGAGTTCCGCTACCGGGACCCCATCCTGGACGAGAACACCCTGGTGGTGTCCATCAGCCAGTCCGGCGAGACCATGGACACCCTGATGGCCGTCCGCTACGCCCGCGAACAGGGCGCCAAGACCATCTCCATCTGCAACACCAACGGCTCCACCATCCCGCGTGAGTCCGACGCCGTGCTGTACACCCACGCAGGTCCGGAAATCGCTGTGGCCTCCACCAAGGCGTTCCTGGCCCAGATCACCGCCGCATACCTGCTGGGCCTGTACCTGGCGCAGCTGCGCGGGAACATCTTCTCCGGCCAGATCAAGGACGTCCTCGCGGACCTGAACAAGATCCCCGCGAAAATCCAGAAGATCCTGGACAACGCCGGCCCGCTGCGCGAGCTCGCCCGGAGCATGGCCAACGAGAAGTCGGTACTGTTCCTGGGCCGCCACGTCGGCTACCCGGTGGCGCTCGAGGGTGCTTTGAAGCTCAAGGAAATCGCGTACATCCACGCCGAAGGCTTCGCCGCCGGTGAGCTCAAGCACGGCCCCATTGCCCTTATCGACGAAGGCCAGCCGGTGTTCGTGGTGGTCCCGTCCCCCCGCGGCCGCGAATCGCTGCACGCCAAGGTGATCAGCAACATCCAGGAAGTCCGGGCCCGCGGCGCCCGCACCCTGGTGATCGCCGAGGAAGGCGACGAAGCCGTGAAGGCCTACGCCGAGCACGTCTTCTACGTCCCGGAAACGCCCACCCTCCTGATGCCCCTGCTGACCACCGTCCCACTGCAGATCTTCGCCGCGGAACTCGCCGCAGCCAAGGGCTACGACGTGGACCAGCCCCGCAACCTCGCCAAGAGCGTCACGGTGGAGTAGTTCGTCCGCGGACAGCGAAACCCCGGGTTCACCAACCCGGGGTTTCCGCTTTTAACCCCTCCTGCCGCAGCGCCGTGGTCCGGCCAGTAACATGCGTCACCGTAGAATAAGCCGCATGATTGTTGGCATTGGCGTAGACGTTGTAGACATCGAGCGGTTCGGCCGCCAGCTTGAGCGCACCCCGGGCCTCCGGGACCGTTTGTTCGTTCCCGCCGAGCGCGAGCTGAACACCAGGTCCCTCGCCGCACGGTTCGCCGCCAAGGAAGCTGTGGCCAAGGTCCTCGGCGCGCCCGCTGGCATGAACTGGCAGGACTGCTGGATCGGCCTGGACCACAACGGCCCCACCGTCCAGGTCAAGGGCACCGTGCTGGCCGTCGCCGAGGCCAAAGGCGTCAAGCGCTGGCACCTCTCCATCAGCCACGACGGCGGCATCGCCACCGCCACGGTCCTGGCCGAAGGCTGAACCGGCGGGCCACCGCCACTGACACCGTGATCAGCGCCTACACAGGAAAACAGGTCCGGCAGGCCGAGGAACCACTCCTCGCTGCCGGACTCGGTGATGTCCTGATGCAGCGCGCCGCGCACGGGTTGGCGAACGCCATCATCCGGGAGCTCAAAGTCCGCGGCCTCCGGACGTACGGTGCGCGCGTAGTAGTCCTCGCCGGAAAAGGAAACAACGGCGGCGACGGCCTGTATGCTGCAGCGTTCCTCGCCGCCCGCGGCATGCGTACGACGGCGATACTCACCGCAGATTCCGCCCATCCCCAGGCGTCGGCTGCTTTTGAGCGCGCAGGCGGGCGGGCCCGTCACCTTACTGATGAGGCACTCGGCGAGCTGGCAGCAGAAACGGCACGCGCCGACGTCGTCATTGATGCGGTGCTGGGAACCGGTGCCAAGGGTGGGCTGCGGGGGAGTGCCGCCAGCCTGGTCGACGCCATCAACGAGGCCCGCTCCCGACCTGGCACCGCGGGCTTTGTGGTCGCGTGCGACCTGCCCAGCGGCGTGGACGCGGATAGCGGCGGGGTCTCCGAGCCGGTTCTTTCAGCTGACCTCACGGTCACCTTCGGAGCAGCCAAAGTAGGCCTGCTGGCCGACCCCGGCGCTGACCATGCCGGGAGGGTGGAAGTGGTGGCCATTGGCATCGAGGAGCAGCTCGACAGGCCGGAGTTGCGCAGGCTCGAGGAGGCTGACATCGCCCGCCTCCTGCCGCATCCCGCGCGGCGGGCCCATAAATATTCACGCGGAGTGCTGGGCGTGGTGGCCGGCTCGGCAGACTATCCCGGCGCAGCAGTCCTCGCCTGCCGTGGCGCCCTGGCCGCTGGAGTGGGGATGGTCCGGTACCTGGGGCCGCCCGAGGTGGCTGATCTGGTGCGCCAGTCCTGCCCCGAGGTGGTCTGCAGTACCGGCGCTGTGGCGGAGAACCGGGTCCAGGCCTGGCTGGTGGGCTCCGGAATGGGGCCGGACGACCATGACCAGCTGCAGCGCGCCAGGGACGCCATCGCGTCAGGCCTGCCTGTGGTGGCCGATGCCGGCGCGCTGCCCGCCCTTCCCGAAGTCCTGGCGCCACATGTGGTCCTGACCCCGCACGCCGGGGAGCTCGCCGCACTGCTGAAGAGGCTGGGCGGCGACGAGGACCGTGCGGCCGTGGAAGCCGGAACCCTTGCTGCTGTCCGCCGGGCGGCTGCCCTGACCCGCGCCACGGTCCTGCTTAAGGGGGCCACCACGCTGGTGGCGGCCCCAAGCGGGGACGTTTTCAGCCAGGCCGACGGCACTCCGTGGCTCGCCACTGCAGGCAGCGGCGACGTCCTGGCCGGTGTTATCGGTGCACTGCTCGCCCAGTCGGGTGCCGACGTCGGACGCTACAGTGAGGTGGGCGTGGAACCGGACGTGCGCTGGGCTGCGGTGGCCGCGCTGGGAGCGGCGCTGCACGGTAAAGCCGGGAGGGCGGCGTCGGACGCTGTCAGCGGCGGCCCGATCGCTGCTGGCGGAATCGCGGCGGCCTTGCCTGGCGTATGGGGTAAAGTAAGCACGCTTAGTAACTCTGGGGTCCGGAAACGTAATAGTCACACCTTGCCGTTACGGTAGGCAATAGTTCGCACCTGCAGTAGGGGCCCTTGGTTTTTGCTGTGGAATCACAAAGAGGAGCATTATGGAAGTCTGGCCTGGATCGGCTTATCCCCTTGGCGCCACGTACAACGGAACCGGCACCAACTTTGCCCTGTTCAGCGAACGAGCAGAAAAAGTCGAGCTCTGCCTCTTCGACGACGACGGCAAGGAAACCCGCATTCCCCTGGACGAGGTGGACGGGTACGTCTGGCACTGCTACATCCCGCAGATCCAGCCGGGCCAGAAGTACGGCTACCGCGTCCACGGACCCTACGACCCCGCGTCCGGCAACCGTTTCAACCCCAACAAGCTCCTGTTGGACCCGTACGCCAAGGCCGTCCACGGCCAGGTGGACTGGGACCCGTCGCTGTTCACCTACAACCTGGGCGAGCCGGACTCCATCAACAACGAGGACTCCGCCAGCCACATGATGATGGGCGTGGTGATCAACCCGTTCTTCGACTGGGACGGTGACCAGAACCTCCGGATTCCCTACCACCAGTCGGTCATCTACGAAGCCCACGTCAAGGGCCTCACCCAGCTCCACCCGGAAATTCCCGAAGAGCAGCGCGGCACGTACGCCGGCGTGGCCCACCCGGCCGTCATCTCACACCTCCAGAAGCTCGGCGTCACTGCCATCGAGCTCATGCCGGTGCACCAGTTCGTCAATGACGGCACCCTGCAGGACAAGGGCCTGAACAACTACTGGGGCTACAACACCATCGGCTTCTTCGCACCGCAGAACACCTACAGCTCCACCGGCGATACCGGCCAGCAGGTCCAGGACTTCAAAGCGATGGTCCGTTCGCTGCACAAAGCCGGTATCGAGGTCATCCTGGACGTGGTGTACAACCACACTGCCGAAGGCAACCACCTAGGCCCCACGCTGTCCTTCAAGGGCATCGACAACGCCGCCTACTACCGGTTGATGGAGGGCGACGAAAAGCACTACATGGACTACACCGGCACCGGCAACTCCCTGAACGTCCGCCAGCCGCACTCCCTGCAGCTGCTGATGGACTCGCTGCGCTACTGGGTTTCCGAAATGCACGTGGACGGTTTCCGCTTCGACCTCGCCTCCACCCTGGCCCGCGAGTTCTACGATGTGGACAAGCTCTCCACCTTCTTCGAACTCATCCAGCAGGACCCGGTTGTCTCCCAGGTCAAGCTCATCGCCGAGCCCTGGGACGTGGGTCCCGGCGGTTACCAGGTGGGCAACTTCCCGCCGCAGTGGACAGAGTGGAACGGCAAGTACCGCGACACCGTGCGCGACTTCTGGCGTGGCGAGCCTGCAACCCTGGGCGAGTTTGCCTCCCGCATCACCGGTTCGGCGGACCTGTACGAGCACTCCGGCCGCCGCCCCGTGGCGTCTATCAACTTCGTCACCGCGCACGACGGCTTCACCCTTTCAGACCTGGTGTCCTACAACGAGAAGCACAACGACGCCAACGGCGAGGGCAACAACGACGGCGAATCCCACAACCGTTCGTGGAACTGCGGCGTGGAAGGCCCCACGGACGATCCCGAGGTCCTGTCGCTGCGGGCCCGCCAGCAGCGGAACTTCATCGCCTCGCTGCTGCTGTCCCAGGGCGTGCCCATGCTCCTGCACGGCGACGAGCTGGGACGCACCCAGCAGGGGAACAACAACGGCTACTGCCAGGACTCCGAGCTGACCTGGGTCAACTGGGAATCCATTGACCAGCCGCTGGTGGAGTTCACAGCCGCCGTGAACGCCTTGCGCGCCAAGCACCCCACGTTCCGCCGCAGCCGCTTCTTCGATGGCCGGCCGGTGCTGCGCGGCCAAGGCGAACGGCTGCCGGACATTGTATGGCTCGATCCCGACGGCGAAACCATGAAGCCCGAGGCCTGGGACAGCGGCTTTGGCCGCTCGGTGGGCGTCTTCCTGAACGGAGACGGCATCCAGGGCAAGGACGCGCGCGGGCGCAGGATTACCGACGTCAACTTCCTGCTGTACTTCAACGCCCACGACGACACCGTCAAGTTCACCCTGCCTTCGGACGAGTACGCGCCGGCCTGGGACATCATCATCGACACCGCCGGGCAAAACGCTGATACCGAACCCGTCAACGCCGGACAGCCGCTGCCCGTGGAGGCCAAGTCCCTGGTGGTCCTGCGCGCCCACACCATCGAGGAAGTTGAGCCGGACCACTCGGTGGCGGCGTCCTTGGCTGCCCTGACCCAGACCTCCACCAGCGAGACTGAATCCCTCAGCACCCCCATGGTGGCAGAGCCGGGGAAGACCACGAAGGTGGGCTCGCGAAAGGCTTCGAAGAAATGAGGGTCCCCGCCTCCACCTACCGGCTGCAGATCCGCCGCAGCTTCACCCTGTTCGATGCTGCGGAGCAGGTTCCGTACCTGAAATCGCTGGGCGTGGACTGGGTGTACCTTTCGCCGATCCTCACCGCGGAGCAGGGCTCGGACCACGGCTATGACGTGACCGACCCCTCCGCAGTGGATCCGGAACGCGGCGGCCCGGAAGGGCTGCTGGCCCTGTCCAAAGCTGCGCGCGAGCACGGCATGGGTGTCCTGGTGGACATCGTGCCCAACCACGTGGGCGTCGCGACTCCGGCGCAGAACCCCTGGTGGTGGTCCCTGCTCAAGGAAGGGCAGGGTTCGCCGTACGCCGAGGCGTTCGACGTCGAGTGGGAGCTGGCCGGTGGGAAGCTTCGGCTGCCCATGTTGGGTTCGGACGAGGACCTGGACAAGCTGGAGATCAAGGACGGCGAGCTCCGCTACTACGACCACCGCTTCCCGATCGCCGACGGCACGTACTCCGACGGCGATTCGCCGCAGGAGGTGCACAGCCGCCAGCACTATGAGCTGATCGGCTGGCGCCGAGCGGATGCCGAGCTGAACTATCGGCGTTTCTTCGCCGTCACCACGCTGGCCGGTATCCGGGTGGAAACCCCGCGCGTGTTCCAGGAAGCCCATGCCGAAGTGGGCCGCTGGTGCAAAGAGGGGCTGGTGGACGGGCTGCGGGTGGACCACCCGGACGGCCTGGCCGACCCCGCCGGCTACCTGCGCTGGCTGAAGGACCTCAGCGGCGGGGCCTACATCCTCGTGGAGAAGATCCTGGAGCCGGGCGAAACCCTGCCGCAGGACTTCGCCACCGAAGGAACCACCGGGTACGACGCCCTGGCTGACGTGGACCGGGTATTTGTTGACCCCGCAGGCGAGCAGCCCCTCAACGAGCTTGACGCCAAGCTCCGGGAGTCTGCCGCACCCGCGGACTACGCCGAAATGGTCCGTGGCACCAAGCGGATGATCGCTGACGGCATCCTCCGGTCCGAGGTGCTGCGCCTGGCCCGCCTGGTTCCCGAGTCCCACGGGCTTCCGGTGGAACAGGCCGCTGACGCCCTGGCGGAAATCATCGCCGCCTTCCCGGTGTACCGGACCTACCTGCCCACGGGGGCGGAGATCCTCAAGGAGGCCTGCGAGTCCGCCGCGGCCTACCGGCCAGAGTTGGAGGTTGCGGTGGGAACGCTGCTGCCGCTGCTCCTGGACCCGGCCAACCCCATCGCGGTCCGGTTCCAGCAGACCTCCGGGATGGTCATGGCCAAGGGCGTGGAGGACACCGCCTTCTACCGCTACACCCGGTTGGGCACGTTGACGGAGGTGGGCGCTGAACCTACCGAGTTCTCCGTGTCCACGGATGAGTTCCACCAGCGGATGCTGCGCCGGCAGGAACAGCTTCCGCTCTCCATGACCACGTTGTCCACGCACGATACCAAGCGCAGCGAGGACGCCCGGGCCCGGATCTCCGTCATCGCCGAACTGCCCCAGGAGTGGGCGGCCACCCTGAACACGCTCCGCGAACTGGCGCCGATTCCGGACGGCCCGTACGAGAACCTGCTGTGGCAGGCCATTATCGGAGCCTGGCCGGCAAGCAGGGAACGGCTCCAGGGCTATGCCGAAAAGGCTGCCCGGGAAGCCGGCAACTCCACCATGTGGACGGACCCCAACGAGGAGTTTGAGTCCAGCGTCAAGGCGGCTGTTGATGCCGTGTTCGACGAGCCTCGGGTCACCCAAGTGGTGGAGGACTTCGTTGCACGCATTGATTCTTACGCCGCGTCCAACTCCGTTTCCGCCAAACTGGTCCAGCTGACCATGCCCGGCGTCCCGGACGTGTACCAGGGCAGCGAGTTCTGGGAACGTTCGTTGACTGACCCGGACAACCGGCGGCCGGTGGACTTTACAGTCCGGCAGCAGGAGTTGGCAAAGCTCGACGGCGGTACGTTGCCTGAGGCGGGAACGGAAACCAGCAAGCTCCTGGTCACCTCCCGCGCACTCCGGCTGCGCCGCGATAGGCCCGAACTGTTCCAGGGCTACACCCCGGTGAACGCGTCCGGTGCTGCTGCCGGGCACCTGCTCGCGTTCCACCGCGGGGCATCGGATGCTCCGGGTGCGCTGACGCTGGCCACCCGGCTGCCTGCAGGACTCGGGACGGCCGGCGGCTGGCGGGACACCGTCGTCGAACTTCCGTCTGCCATGCGGGACGAGCTGACGGGGGCCGCTTACGGTCCCGGCAGCGTTTCGGTTGCGGATGTGCTGGGTACCTACCCGGTGGCTTTGCTGGCACCGGTGGATGGAGAACAGGCATGACCCTCGTCAACAGCGGCCCCGGACGTTTCGACGTCTGGGCGCCGGACGCGCATTCGGTGATCCTGCAGGCGGACGGCCGGCAGTATCCGATGCTGAAGAAGGAGACGGCGCCCGGGCACGACGGGTGGTGGACCGCACCGGACGCACCCGGTGAGGGCGAAGTGGATTATGGCTACCTGCTGGACGGCGACGGACACCCGCTGCCCGATCCGCGCTCGCGCCGGCTGCCCGCTGGAGTCCACGAGCTCTCCCGCACCTTTGACCCCGCCGCGCACAACTGGCAGGACGGCGGCTGGAAAGGCAAGGACCTGCAGGGCTCGGTCATCTACGAACTGCACGTGGGCACGTTCACTCCCGAGGGCACGCTGGACGCCGCCGCCGGAAAGCTTGGCTACCTGGCGGACCTCGGCGTCGACTTCGTGGAACTGCTCCCGGTCAACGGCTTCAACGGCACCCACAACTGGGGTTACGACGGCGTGCAGTGGTACGCGGTCCACGAGGGGTACGGCGGTCCGCAGGCCTACCAGCGGTTTGTGGACGCCGCCCATGCGGCCGGCATCGGCGTCATCCAGGACGTGGTGTACAACCACCTTGGCCCCAGCGGTAACTATTTGCCGAAGTTCGGACCCTATCTGAAGCAGGGGGACGCCAACACCTGGGGTGATTCGGTGAACCTGGATGGCCCCGGCTCGGACGTGGTGCGCGAGTACATCCTGGACAACCTCGCACTGTGGCTCCGGGACTACCACGTGGACGGGCTCCGGCTGGATGCCGTGCACGCCCTGCGCGATGAGCGGGCCGTGCACATCCTGGAGGAGTTCGGTGCCGTGGGCGATGCCATCTCGGCTGAAACCGGGCTGCCGAAAACCCTGATCGCTGAGTCGGACCTGAACAACCCGCGCCTGATCTACCCCCGCGACGCCAACGGCTACGGCCTGGACGGACAGTGGAGCGACGACTTCCACCACGCCGTGCACGTCAATGTCAGCGGCGAAACCACCGGGTACTACTCCGACTTTGCGTCCCTGGCGGTTCTGGCGAAGGTCCTGAAGGACGGGTTCCTGCATGACGGCAGTTACTCCAGCTTCCGCGGCCGGCACCACGGCCGTCCCATCAATGCGGCGCTGGCTCACCCTGCGGCACTGGTGGTGTGCAACCAGAACCACGACCAGATTGGCAACCGGGCCACCGGGGACCGGCTCTCACAGTCGCTGTCCTACGGGCAACTGGCCGTGGCCGCCGTGCTCACGCTCACGTCTCCTTTCACTCCGATGCTGTTTATGGGTGAAGAGTTCGCGGCGAGCACGCCCTGGCAGTTCTTCACCTCGCACCCGGAACCTGAGCTCGGCAAGGCTACGGCGGAAGGCCGGATCAAGGAGTTCGAGCGGATGGGGTGGGATCCCGCCGTCGTTCCCGATCCCCAGGATCCCGAGACCTTCCGCCGGTCCAAGCTCAACTGGGACGAAGCATCGGCCGGGGACCACGCGCGCCTCCTGGAGCTTTACCGCTCCCTCACGGCGCTGCGCCGCGAGTATTCCGAGCTTGCCGGCCTTGGCTTCGGCGAGACGGACGTCACGTTCGACGACGACGCCGGCTGGCTGCGGTTCCGCCGGGGAAGCGTCGAGGTGGTGCTGAACTTCTCCGACGCCAAGCTGCGGCTGGACGACGTTTCGGGGACAGCCCTGCTGACTACCGACGACGGAACAGGCCTTGACGGCGAAGCCCTCGCCCTGGCGCCGTGGAGCGCAGCAATCCTGAAATCCTGATTCCTGCTGGAAAGTTACGCCGCCGGCTGGGCTCTGTCAGCCCGCGGCGTAACTTTTCCCGCCACCCTCTGTAGCGCCGGTCACAACTGGCAGGATGGAACGTATGACTTATTCCGCGGCGGAAAACCGCTACGAGACCATGCCCTACCGCCGGGTGGGCCGCAGCGGCCTGAAGCTCCCGGCCATCTCGCTGGGCCTCTGGCACAACTTCGGCGACGACAAGCGCTTTGACGAACAGCGCGCCATCCTGCGGCGTGCCTTCGACCTGGGCGTCAACCACTTCGACCTCGCCAACAACTACGGCCCGCCGGACGGCTCAGCCGAAACCAACTTTGGCCGGCACCTCAAGGACGACTTCAAGCCGTACCGTGACGAGCTGGTCATCTCCACCAAGGCCGGCTACTACATGTGGCCCGGGCCTTATGGCGAGTGGGGCTCCCGCAAGTACCTGATCTCCAGCCTGGACCAGTCACTGCAGCGCATGGGCCTGGACTACGTGGACATTTTCTACAGCCACCGGCCGGATCCCGAAACACCGCTCGAAGAGACCATGGGTGCCCTGGATTACGCCGTGCGTTCGGGCAAGGCCCTGTACGCGGGGATCTCGTCCTACACCCCGGAACAGACCCTGGAGGCAGCCCGGATCCTGAAGGAACTCGGCACGCCGCTGCTGATCCACCAGCCCAGTTACTCCATGCTCAACAGGTGGACCGAGAACGGCAGCCCCAACCTGTACGAGGCATTGGACCAGGTGGGGGCCGGTTCCATCGCCTTTTCGCCGCTGGCCCAGGGCATGCTCACCAACCGCTACCTCAACGGCATCCCTGCTGACTCCCGGGCGGCCAAGGCCCGGTTCCTGTCCGAGGACGCCATCACGGACGAGAAGCTGGAGCGGATCCGAGGCCTGCATGCCATCGCCGAGGGCCGCGGCCAGACGCTGGCGCAGATGGCCATCGCCTGGATCCTGCGGGACCAGCCCAAGGGGTCGCCGGTAACTTCGGCACTGGTTGGCGCCTCCAGCGTTGCACAGCTGGAGGACACCCTGTCCGCCATCAACAACCTCGAATTCACCGCCGACGAGTTGACTGCCATCGACGAGTTTGCCGTGGAATCGGACATCAACCTCTGGAAACAGCCGGTCTGATTTCCGTCCTGCCATTCCAACAGGCGGGACGGGGGAACAAGCCTCCGTCCCGCTGTGTTGGGTAGTATGAAAAGGCGCCGCGCGGCGCCGAGCCTGCCGGCCGTCGTCGTACTTCCCTCGAAGCCGAACCGGCCGGCTGACGTTTGTCCTAAAGGAGTTCCGTGTCTTCACATCCGATTCGTGTTGCAATCGTCGGCGTAGGAAACTGCGCCGCTTCGCTGGTCCAGGGTGTCCACTACTACAAGGACGCCGACCCCAAGGCCACGATCCCGGGCCTGATGCACGTTGAGTTCGGCCAGTACCACGTGGGTGACGTTGAGTTCGTCGCCGCGTTTGATGTCGACGGCAAGAAGGTCGGCGTTGACCTGGCCGACGCCATCCTGGCGAGCGAAAACAACACCATCAAGATCGCCGACGTGCCGCCCACCGGTGTCACTGTCCAGCGCGGCCACACCCTCGACGGCCTCGGCAAGTACTACCTCGAGACCATCGAACAGTCCACCGAGGAGCCCGTGGACGTGGTCCAGGCCCTCAAGGACGCCGCCGTTGACGTTATGGTCTGCTACCTGCCCGTTGGCTCGCAGCAAGCTGCGGAGTTCTACGCCCAGGCAGCAATCGACGCCGGCGTGGCATTCGTCAACGCCCTGCCCGTCTTCATCGCGGGCACCAAGGAATGGGCTGACAAGTTCACCGCCGCCGGCGTGCCGATCGTCGGCGACGACATCAAGAGCCAGATCGGTGCCACCATCACGCACCGCGTGATGGCCAAGCTGTTCGAAGACCGTGGTGTCACCCTGGACCGGACGTACCAGCTGAACGTTGGCGGCAACATGGACTTCAAGAACATGCTCGAGCGCGACCGCCTCGAGTCCAAGAAGATCTCCAAGACCCAGGCCGTCACCTCCAACGTCGAAGCCGAACTGGCCGCGAAAGACGTCCACATCGGCCCGTCCGACTACGTCCAGTGGCTCGATGACCGCAAGTGGGCCTTCGTCCGCCTAGAGGGCCGCAACTTCGGTGACGCCCCTGTCTCGCTCGAGTACAAGCTGGAAGTCTGGGACTCACCCAACTCCGCCGGCGTGATCATCGACGCCATCCGCGCCGCCAAAATCGGCCTGGATCGCGGCATCGGCGGCCCGCTGCTCTCCGCATCGAGCTACTTCATGAAGTCCCCGCCGGAGCAGTTCAACGACGACCTCGCCCGCGAAAAGGTGGAAGCCTTCATCCGCGGCGACCTCGAGCGCTAACCCTTCGGACCCGCGCTCACTTGTGGCCGGGTTTCTTGGGACGCGCGCTCACTTGTGGCCGGGTTTCTTGGGACGCGCGCTCACTTGTGGCCGGGTTTCTTGGGACGCGCGCTCACTTGTGGCCGCGGGTTTCCGAACGCTTCTCCGTTTTGCACGGGGAGGCGTTCGGCGTTTAACCGTCAGTCCCCGGGGTGCAGTCGCCGGATGGCGTGGCTGGCTTGGGCCAAGGCGAGCAGCTTGAGCAATAGTTGGGAATGCATATGCATGCCGATGGCCGCTGTCAGAATGACGTCGTCCGTGTCGTTCCCGGCCGTCGTCAACTCAAGATCAAGTCCAGCGATGGCGTCAACGGCGCGACTGTATTGATCCAGAACTTCCAGTGGGAGAGTAATGCCCAGCCCTTCCATCATGGCAAGGTGCCGGTCCAGGGCGTCGCGTGCATCGCTTTGCGCGTCCGGCCAATCCCGCATCCTTACTACGGCGTCTGCGGCCTCGGTCCGGGCGACGTCGGCGGCGTCGGAGCCCAGGCCCAGCACCACGCGCTGGACGTGGGCCAGCAGCGTAAGGCGCGGAACGCCGTCGTCCGATAACCTCACAATGCTGCGCACCTGGTCGATGCTGAGGCCCACGATCCGGCGCAAAGCGTGGATGAGCTGCAGTCTCTTCATGTGTTTCCGCGAGTAGCTGGCACGCGTGGCGTGAACTGCCTCGCCGGGTGGTAGGAGGCCCTCACGAAGATAGAACTTGATGGTCGCCGGCGTGGTACCGGACGCCTCACTCAGTTCCTTGAGCTGCATCCCGGCCCTCCGGTGACGGGATAGCTGCTTGAGCGACAGCTATCTTGATGTACTTTGGTGGATAGTGGCTCTATCTTATTCGTATGGAGCACTGGACTGTACTGCTTGTCAGCCACGTAGTGGCCGCGCTTTTCGTACTGGCTGTTGGGCCTGTCCAGATTTTGCGACGGCGGCGCGATCGTATCCATCGCACTGTGGGATATCTGTGGGTGGCTGCCATGTACTACGTGTGCTTGAGCAGCTTTGGCATCGTCACCGAAGGGCACTTCACCTGGCTTCACGGACTGTCAGCGTTCACCATATTGACAGTGACACTCGGGCTCTTAAGTGCCGTCCGGCGCAATGTTCCTGCACATCGCGGAAACATGATCGGTAGTTATCTGGGCATTGCCATCGCTTTCGGTTTCGCCGTTGGCATCCCCGGCCGGAGCATTCCACGGCTCCTCGCGGCTGACCCTGCCACGGCACTGTATGTTGTCCTGCTCGTGGTGCTAAGCGTCGCGGTTGTCTACTTGTCCATGCTTCGTGGTGGCAAGGGGTTCGGCCCTGCGCATCTTGCCAGCAGTAAGCGCGACGAGGGACGGCGTGGTGCCGAGGTTCCGGAAATCACGTCGCAAGTGACTTAGGCCGTCGCGAACCCTGATGCAGCAGCAGGGTCCATCGCAGCGCTCCTTAGCGCTCGCTTGATTCTTCGGAGGGCAGTCGCGAAATCGTCGTCCAGGTCCAACCTGTCGAGGAGGATGACGGACCATCCCGCCGCTTCGAATGCTTTGTCCCTACGCCGATCGCTTAGCTGCTGGGGCTCCTGAAGGTGATGCCCGCCGTCGTACTGGATGGCGACCCGCCGCAGGCGGAAGCCGAGATCCGCCGACGGCGATCGAGTGTCCCCAGGGCGGAGACTCAGTTGAAGCTCCGGTTCTGGAAGGCCCGCATCGAGCATGGCCAGGCGCAGGAAGGTTTCGGGAGCGGAGTCCGCACCCACGCGCATCAGGTCCAGCGCTTGCCTGGCACGGACGACACCCTGGAGGTTTGGGTGCCGGGCGATCATGGCGCGCAGGCTGTCCACGCGCTCGTGCGGGTGCTCCCTGCCTTCGAGGCCGGGCCGGGGCAGCCTGATCAATTCGTCACCCATCGCCACCAAGTCGTTCAGGGGCAGGAGTCTTGCCATGTCCAGCCAGGTACGTGCCCCGGTGCTGAGCCAAATCCCGTCGACGAACTCCACCTCGCCGGGCCCAGCGAGGACCCTGTGCCCGCGGATGCCTTTCCTGCGTGGCCCGGGCAGAGCTTTAGGCTTGCTGAGATGGAGTTCTGTTGAGTCGGAGAGCCAGGCCGGCAGACACGAGTTTCGCAACCGTGCTGCCGTGACATGGGAAACCCAGGCCCCTGGCGTTGCCTCCGACAACGCGCGGGCGGCATCTTCAAGATCAAAATCCCACGTGGAGGGGCGGTAGAGGCCCCGGCCGATATGTTCCACGTCGGCGCGACGAAGACGGCCACGGGTCAGGCCTGCGCTCCGCGCTCTTTCGACGGTGAAGGGTTTGGTGGCCAGTTGGGTCGGCAGGGGATGGAGGGTTTGCATACTGCATTCTTATCCAAGCAGCCGACAAGGCGTCCGAGTTATCCACAGGCAGGCGTCCCGTCCTACAGAAGCGTTCCGGGAAAAAGAAAACAGGTGAGCGCGGGTTGGGGAAAAGGCGGCCGTTGGTGAGCGCGGGTTGGGGATCGGGCGGACGTAAGTGAGCGCGGGTGGGGGAAAAGGCGGCCGTAAGTGAGCGCGGGTAGGGGAAAAGGCGGCCGTAAGTGAGCGCGGGTTGGGATCAGGCGATGGTGTTAGGTGAGGCCGATGGGGTTGCCGGCGTCGTCCACGTCCATGCGCATCGCGGCCGGGGCGGGGGGCAGGCCGGGCATGGTCATGACCGCTCCGGTCAGCGCCACGATGAACCCTGCGCCGGTCTTGGGCAGCAGGTCCCGCACATGGATGGTGAAACCTTTGGGTGCGCCGAGGCGGGAAGCATCGTCGGTGAAGGAATACTGAGTCTTGGCCATGCATACCGGCAGGTGGGACCAGCCATTGCGTTCGATGTCGGCCAGCCGCTTCAGGGCCGGCACGGAAAACTCGACGCCGTCTGCGCCGTAAATCTCCTGTGCGATGGTCCGGATCTTCTCCTCCACAGGCATGTCCAGGGGGTAAAGGTGCCGGAATGAGTTGGGGCCCGCCACCACCTGCGCCACGAGCGCCGCGAGTTCGTCGCCGCCGTCGCCCCCGCCGCCGCGGCCCCACACATCGGCGACGGCGGCCCGGACGCCTTCAGCCGCGCACCAGGCCAGCAACCAGTCGAGCTCCTCCTGGGAGTCGGAGGCGAACTTGTTGATGGCCACCACCGGCGTCACCCCGAACTTCTCCACGTTCCGCACGTGCCGGCGCAGGTTCTCCACCCCGGCCTCCAAGGCTGCAAGGTCCGGGGCGGTGAGTTGGCCCTTGGCCACCCCGCCCTGCATCTTCAACGCGCGGACCGTCGCCACCACCACCACCGCTGACGGGGCCACCCCGGCGGACCGGGCCTTGATGTCCATAAACTTCTCCGCGCCGAGATCGGCCCCGAAACCGGCTTCCGTCACAACAATGTCCGCCAACCGTCTGGCCGTCTGCGTGGCAATCAGGGAGTTGCACCCATGGGCGATATTGGCGAACGGACCGCCGTGGACCAACGCCGGCGTGCCGGCGATGGTCTGGACCAGGTTGGGCTTGATGGCCTCCTTGAGGAGCAGGGTCAGCGCCCCCTGCACGCCGAGGTCGGCTACCGTCACGGGGGAGCGGTCATAGGTATAGCCGAACGTAATGCGGCCCAGGCGGTCGCGGAGGTCGGCCAGGTCCGTTGCCAGGCAGAAAACGGCCATGATCTCGGACGCCACCGTGATATCGAACCCGTCCTCGCGCGGGACCCCCTGGGACGGCCCGCCGAGGCCGATCACCACCTCACGCAAAGCCCTGTCATTCATGTCCAGAACCCGTTTGAAGGTCATCCGCCGGGGGTCGATGTTCAGCTCGTTGCCCTGGAAGATGTGGTTGTCCACCAGCGCCATCAGCGCGTTGTTGGCCGAGGTGATGGCATGGAAGTCGCCGGTGAAGTGCAGGTTGATCTCGTCCATCGGCAGCACCTGAGAGTACCCGCCGCCGGTGGCTCCGCCCTTCATCCCCAGGACCGGGCCCAGCGACGGCTCCCGCAGGGCGATCATCACCCGGTGCCCTGCCCGGGCGAGGGAATCGCCCAGCCCCACGGTGGTGGTGGACTTGCCTTCGCCGGCCGGCGTGGGGGACATGGCCGAGACCAGCACCACTTTCCCGTGCGGGGCCAGCGCGGCGAGGCCGGCCGGGTCGATCTTCGCCTTGTACCGCCCGTACCGCTCCAGCGCTTCCAGGTTGATCCCTGCAGCCGCGGCAATTTCGTCGATGGGCCGGATCCTGGCAGCCCTGGCTATTTCAAGATCAGTTGGAAGACGAGACATCATTGTCCTTTCCTGCACCGGCCCGCGCCGGACACCTGACCCTAAGCTAACAGCTGGAAGCCCCCAGGGCGGCAGGTTCAGGAAGCCGGAAGGGCAGTGGCCAGGTGGGGCCGCACAGAATTGTCGACGGCGGCATGGTAGCTTTCCAGCGTGATGGCCGCAGTGCGCTGCCATCCTGAGTTCTGCGCCCGGATTGCCGCGGCCCGGCCCATATCCTCCCGGGTCACGGGGTCGTCGTACAAAGCCTCCAGGGCATCGGCCCAGTCGGCCGCGTGGTGGCCGTCCACGAGCAGCCCGGTCCTGCCATGGAAGATGGCCCGCGACAGCCCGCCTACCCGGGTGGCCACAACAGGCGTACCGCAGGCCTGGGCCTCGAGCGCCACCAGCCCGAAGGACTCGCTGTAGGAGGGCATTACCACCACGTCGGCCGCGCGGAACCAGCCCGCAAGCTCAGGTGCCTTCACCGGCGGAAGCTGCGTGACGACGTCCTCCATTCCTGCCTCCGCCACCAGGCGCCGCAGGTTGAATTCCTTGTTGCCGCTCAGCGAGCCCAGGATGGTGAGCCGGAGGTCGATGTCCGGGCGCCGGCTGCGTAGCAGCGCGGCTGCCTTCACCAGCACCTGGGGCCCTTTCAGCCGCTGGATCCGCCCCGCGAAAACCAGGTGGAACGTGTCCGGGCTGATGCCGCGTTTAGTCCTTGACCGGGCGCGGAAGGCGGGCGTGAAGGTGCTCAGGTCCACCCCGGGTGGGGCAATGTCGATGCGGTCATATGAGGCCCCGTAATGCGACACCAGCTCGGCCGCCTCCGCACTCGTGTTGGCGATCAGCCGTGCGGCCCCGTCCACAATCCGGTGCTCACCCAGCTCGCGGCGGCGCGGCTCGGGCTGTTCCCCGGACTCGAGCAGGAGGTTCTTGACCTTGGCCATGGTGTGCATGGTGTGGACCAGCGGCACGCCCCACAGCCCGGACAGCTCCAGCCCCGCGATGCCGGACACCCAGTAGTGGGAGTGGATGACGTCGTAGTGCCCGTGCGGCTGCCGCTGCCGGATCTGCTCGATTTCCTCCACCATGTGGTGCAGCAGGCCGGGAAGCTCTTCTTTCGGGATCTTCGTGGGCGGACCGGCCAGGACATTGTGGACGCATACGCCGGGGTCCGGGTGCTCGACGGCGAGTTGGCCGGCGTACGTGGAACGCGTGAAGATCTCCACTTCCACGCCGGCTTCGGCCAGCGCGGAGGCCAGTTCACGGATGTAGACGTTCATGCCGCCAGCGTCGCCGGAACCGGGCTGTTCCATGGGGGAGGTGTGGAGGGACAGTAATGCCACCCTGCGGACAGGCGCCACGGGACCTCCTTCCGGCCGCCGGCGCGGATTAAGGGCCGGGTCAGTGCTGGGCATTCGATAAAACACTACTCCTGTGTCAACGCCAGCTGCTGCGCCACATCTTCCCCAAGTCAGGAAACGCCTTCTCGTACCCTGCCAGGAGGGCCGCGCCGAGCACGTCGGACCCCACCAGGGGGTGCCGGGCGAAGGCCTGGAGCGCCGCATCCCGGTCGCCGTCCACCACGGCCCGGACGGTCAGCCGCTCCACCTCCTTCACCCGCTGCAGCAGTCCGAGCTGATCCGCCGCGGGAGCCTGCTGGGGCACCGGCAGCGCGCCGTCGGCCGTTACCGTGCAGGGAAGTTCGACGACGGCGTCCGCCGGCAGTCCCGGAATGGCCGCTTCAGGGGTTGCGGCCGGAGCTGTGGCTTGCCGGGGAGCGGGCGTCGCCGCCGGCGAAGGCACGGTGTTGCGCATGTTGAGGATCAGTTGTGCCTCCCCGGAACCGGAGAGGGCCCGCATGGCTGCCAGTGCCACCCGCTCATAGCCTCCGCCGGCGAGGTCGTCCTCGTTCCGGTGCTCGTCCTTCCCCCGGGCTTCGGCCAGATACCCCTCCTCGCGCGAGCGGCGGGCAGCTTCCCACAACCCGAACGCCGCCGAACCCGCAGCGGCCAACCGGGGGTAGAGCTCCTGCTGCTGGCTGTGAATGGATTCGCCGCGGGTCTGGGCCATGGCCCGCATCGCCTCCCGGGCATGGTCCTGCTCGTAGTAGTAATACAGGTACTCGTTGGGGAGGGCGCCCAGGCGCTCAAGGAACGGTTGGGGGAACAGCCGGCCCTCTTCAAAGGACTGAAGGGCGCGCGGGTCAGACAGCAAGGCAGGCAGCATGTCACGCCCCCCGGACTCCAGCCGGTACAGCCAACCCAGGTGGTTCAGCCCGTAGTAGCCCACGCCGTCGAGCGTTCCCTCAGGCAGCCTCACGCCGGCTGCGCGTGCCGCGCGGTGCACCAGGCCGCCCGCTGAGTCGCAGATTCCAATGACGCGCCGGCCAAGCACGGGCAGGAGCGCCTCGGTGACCATTCCGGCGGGGTTGGTGAAGTTGATCAGCCATGCGTCCGGGCAGTGTTCCTTCATCAGGTGCGCGAGGTCCAGCATGTGCGGGATGGTCCGCAGGGCGTAGGAGATGCCGCCTGCCCCGGTGGTTTCCTGGCCCAGGACGCCCAGGTCCTGGGCAACCTTTTCGTCGGCCACCCGGCCGGCGGTGCCGCCGGGGCGGATGGCGGCAAACACCATCCGGGTACCCGTCAGCGCCTCGGCGAAATCAGTGGTGGGATGGATCTGCACGCGTGCGGCGGGGGCGGGCATGCTGCGCAGGACCGCCGTGACCGCGGCCAGCCGGGAGAGGTCCACGTCATACAGCACGAGTTCGCTGACCAGGCCGGAGAAGGGGCCGGAGGCCAGCGCACGGTAGATCAACGGAACCCGAAAACCCCCGCCGCCCACAATGAGAAGCCGCATAACCAGCAGTCTAGGTGCGGCTGTCCACAGCACCTACGGCCGCCCCTATCGCCTGTGCACGGCAGGGCGTAGTGTGCGGGCATGGACGCGATACCAGCACGCCCTTTTGATCCCCTGGCCGCCGTCCGGTCGCCCTCGGACCCGGGCTTTGACGTGCTGCTCGCCGGCACGGTGTTCCAGGACATTATCTTTACCGGCCTGCCCCACGGGCCGGAACCGGGTACGGAAATCTGGAGCGACGGCATGGGCAGCTGTCCCGGTGGCGTGGCCAACCAGGCGATTGCTGCGGCACGGCTTGGCTTGCGGACCGGCCTCGCGGCGGCGTTTGGCGACGACGGCTACGGGGACTTCAACTGGAAGATCCTTTCCGGCCAGGAGCACGTGGACCTCAGCCTGTCCAAGAAGGTCCCCGGCTGGCACTCGCCGGTCACGGTCTCGCTGTGCGTGGACAAGGACCGGTCGCTGGTGACTCACGGCCACGCCGCCCCCGTGACATCCTCGGAGCTCATTGGCGATCCGCCGCCTGCGCTCGCCGGGATCGCGGAAGTGGGACTGGAAGTGGAGCCGTGGGCCAAGGCGGCGCACCAGTCCGGGGTGAAGCTGTTCGGCGATGTTGGTTGGGATCCCAGCGGCGTCTGGGCGCCTGTCCGGCTGGAGAACCTGCAGTACTTCCACGCATTCCTGCCCAACCAGCGCGAGGCCATGGCCTTCACCGGCAAGGATGATCCCTGGACTGCCTTGTATGCGCTGGCCGACCGCGTTCCTGTGGCAGTCGTGACGCTGGGGCCGCAGGGTGCCATGGCCGTGGACTCGGAGACAGGGGAGGAAGAGTGGGTGCCCTCGCTGCCCGTGAAGGCTTTTGATCCCACCGGCGCCGGTGACTGTTTCGACGCCGCGTTCATCGTTGGGAGCCTGGCCGGCTGGCCGCTGGGGAACAGGCTGCGTTTCGCGAACCTTTGTGCCTCCCTGGCAGTGCAGGAAGTGGGCGGCTCTCTGGCCGCACCAGGGTGGGGTGACATCGCCGACTGGTGGAAGCGCGCCAACGCCCGGCCGGAACGGCAGACCAGCCAATGGCTGCGGCGGTTTTCGTTTTTGGCCGACATCGTTCACGACGTTCCCCTCGCCGCCCAGCGCAGGGCAGCAGCCACCATCGCACACCTCTCCGACGCGTGATTATTCGGCCCGAAGCGCCAGCACTAGAATCACTTAGGTGACTTACCCCGCTACAACCGGTGATTTCGACGCTGCGCCCGCACGGGACCACCGCCACGAAAGGTCCGCCGTGATCGACCTTGATGCCATCCGGCACAACGTCCGCCGGCTGGCCGCAGCAGCATCCCCGGCGAAGGTCATGGCCGTGGTGAAGGCTGACGCTTACGGCCACGGTGCAGTTCCGGTGGCCCGGGCGGCCCTCGAAGCCGGTGCATCGTGGCTGGGCGTCGCGCACATCTCCGAGGCACTGGCCCTGCGCGCCGCCGGTATCGACGCGCCGCTGCTCGCCTGGCTGCACACCACGGAAAGCAACTTCGGGGCGGCAGTGGCTGCCGGCGTCGACATCGGATGCTCAGGCTGGGAGCTGGACCGTATTGTGGCGGCGGCCCGCGAGCAGGAGCGCCCGGCCCGGATCCACCTCAAAGTCGATACCGGCCTGGGCCGTAACGGCGCCACCCTTGATACCTGGGACCACCTGGTGGGCGAAGCCATGGAATACCAGGACCAGGGGCTGCTGCGCGTGGTGGGGATCTTCTCGCACCTCGCCGTCGCTGACGAGCCGGAGCGGCCGGAGACCGACCAGCAGCTCGCCGCGTTCCGCGAAGTGCTGGCGGTTGCCGAGGACGCCGGAGTGGACCCGGAGGTACGGCACCTGGCCAATACCCCCGCCACGCTGTCCCGTCCCGACACCCACTTCGACCTGGTCCGCGTGGGACTGGGCATTTACGGGCTTTCGCCCTTTGACGGCCAGACCTCGGCCGAGCTGGGACTCCGCCCGGCCATGACGCTGCGGACCGTGGTGTCCCAGTGCAAGGAGGTGCCGGACGGTCAAGGCGTGTCCTACGGCCTCCGCTACCACACGAGCGGCCCCAGCACCCTGGGCCTGATCCCAATGGGCTACGCCGACGGGATTCCGCGTGTTGCCACCGGCGGCCCGGTCCGTGTGGCCGGCAGGACCTACCCCGTGGTGGGGCGGATCGCCATGGACCAGATGGTGATCGACCTCGGTGATGTTGGCCCCGGGGGTGCCGGCCTCCTGGGTGCCGAAGCCGAGCTTTTTGGCGACGGAGCCGACGGCGGCCCCACCGCTGACGATTGGGCCCGCGCCGCCGGAACCATCAACTACGAGATCGTGACCCGGATCAGCCCGCGGGTGCCTCGCCGTTTCGTCAACGAACAGTCCGCCGGCGCACATGTTGGGGAGGGGCCCGCGTGAGTGCAAGCCAGCCCGCAGAGGACAGCCCTGGCGTCGGGCCCAACTGGGAAAAAACGTTAACGGCGACGACGGCGGAACAGACCCACAACCTCGGCGTGCGCCTTGCGGGGGTCCTTGAAGCCGGGGACCTGCTGGTGCTTTCCGGCGAGCTGGGTGCCGGGAAAACCACCTTCACGCAGGGGCTGGGTGAGGGGCTGGGCGTCCGTTCCGGCGTCATTTCCCCCACGTTTGTCCTGGTTCGGATCCACCCCAACCTGCCGGACGGGCCGCGCCCCGGTGGACCGGACCTGGTGCACGTGGACGCATACCGCCTGGGTTCAGCAGCCGAAATTGACGACATCGATCTCGAGAACACGCTGGACTCGTCCGTAACAGTGGTCGAATGGGGACACGACCGGGTGGAGCACCTGAGCGAGAGCCGGCTTGAGATCGATCTTCACCGTGCAATCGGGCTGGCCGCCAGTGGGGGAGCCGCCTCGGCTGCCGGCCGCACCAGTGACGGCGAAACCCTCGACTTCGACAATGAGGACACCGACGAGCCCCGGATCATTGTGATGCGCGGCTATGGTCCGCGCTGGGCCTCCGTTCCGGAACCGGTGGCCGCCTTCGAAGGGACATCCTGATGCTGATCCTCGCCATCGACACCTCCGCCGTGGCCAGCGCTGCCCTGGTCTCGGACGACGCCCTTGAAGGCGTGGTGGCCAGCTTCTCCACGGAGGACACCCGGAGTCACGCGGAAGTCCTTGCACCGGAAATCCAGCAACTGCTGCTTGACGGCGGTATCAGCGGCAATGACATTGATGCCCTCGTGGTGGGCGTGGGGCCGGGCCCCTTCACCGGGCTGCGGTCCGGAATCGCCACCGCCCGTACCCTGTCGTTTGTCTGGGGCAAACCCTTGTACGGGATGATGAGCCTGGACGCCGTGGCCCTTGAAGTCGCGGAATCCACTACCGCCGCCCCGGAATTCCTGGTGGTCACGGACGCGCGGCGCAAGGAAGTCTACTGGGCGCGGTACGCCCTCACGGAAGGACAGCTTCCGGTGCTGGAAGACGGCCCGCACGTCAGTTTCGCCACAGACCTGCCGGATCTTCCCGCCTACGGTGCCGGCGCCGGGCTCTACGCCGACACTCTGAAGGCGAACGAAGAATTCGCCCATGAACAGCCGGACGCGCTTTACCTGGGCCAGTTCGCACTGGCCCGCCTCGCCGCCGGCGCTGACCTCCTCGATTCCACGCCCCTCTACCTGCGCGAATCCGACGCCCAGGTTCCCGGACCACGGAAGAGGGCCCTGTGAACCCCGCCCCGGACCCCAGCAACCATGGAATCTCCGTGCGGGAGATGACCACCCACGACGTGATCGCAGTCAGCGTTTTGGAGCAACGGCTTTTCCCGGTGGACGCCTGGCCGCTGCACATGTTTTACGACGAGCTGGCCCAGCCCGATACCCGCTGGTACCTGGCGGCCGAGGGCAGCGAAGGCATCGTGGGCTACGCCGGGCTGATGTGCATCGAACCCATCGCGGACGTGCAGACCATCGCCGTCGTGCCTGAATACGAAGGGCGGGGGATCGGCACCACGCTGCTGACGCGGCTCATCGAGGAGGCCCGACGCAGGTACGCAGCGGACCTCCTGCTGGAGGTCCGCGCCGACAATCCGCGCGCCCAGCAGCTCTACCTCCGTTTCGGCTTCGAGCAGATCCACGTGCGCCCCGGTTACTACCGCGATGGCGTGGACGCCCTCATCATGCGGCTCCAGCTCACCGGCGATGCCGCACAGGACAGCGGCAAGGAAACAAGCAAGGAAAAAGGGGACGAAGCATCAACGGAAGCAGGCCAGCCATGAACCGCTCGCAACCCTTGGTGCTCGGTATCGAATCCTCCTGCGACGAGACGGGAGTGGGCATTGTCCGGGGGACCACCCTCCTGACCAACACTGTCTCTTCCTCAATGGACGAGCATGTCCGGTTCGGCGGGGTCATCCCCGAAATCGCCTCGCGCGCCCACCTCGATGCCTTCGTCCCCACGCTCGAACAGGCGCTGTCCGAGGCTGGTGTCACCCTGGAGGAGGTGGACGCTATCGCCGTCACCTCAGGCCCGGGCCTGGCCGGCGCCCTCATGGTGGGGGTCTGCGCGGCCAAGGCCCTCGCTGTGGCCACGGGCAAACCGCTGTACGCCATCAACCATCTTGTGGCGCACGTCGGCGTCGGCCTGCTGGACGGCAAGGACGGACAAGCCCCGGAGCTGCCGGAAAACCTCGGCGCCCTGCTGGTCTCCGGCGGGCACACCGAAATCCTGAAAGTCAACAGCATCACCGAGGACGTTGTGCTCCTTGGGTTCACGATCGACGACGCCGCCGGCGAAGCCTACGACAAAGTGGCCCGCATCCTCGGCCTCGGCTACCCGGGCGGCCCTGCCATCGACAGGATGGCCCGCACCGGCAACGCGAAGGCCATCCGCTTCCCCCGCGGCCTCAGCCAGCCCAAGTACATGGGCACCGCCGAAGAACCCGGCCCGCACCGCTACGACTGGTCCTTCAGTGGACTCAAGACCGCGGTGGCCCGCTGCGTGGAGCAGTTCGAGGCGCGCGGCGAGGAAGTTCCGGTGGCGGACATTGCGGCGGCGTTCCAGGAAGCCGTGGTGGACATCATCTCGTCCAAGGCCGTGTTGGCATGCCGTGAGCACGGCATCAAGGATGTTCTGCTGGGCGGCGGCGTGGCGGCCAACTCACGGCTTCGGGAGCTGACCGGCCAGCGCTGCGCCTCGGCGGGGATCAGGCTGCACGTCCCACCGCTGGATCTGTGCACGGACAACGGTGCGATGGTGGCTGCACTGGGCGCGCAGCTGGTGATGGCAGGAGTGGCGCCGAGCGGAATCGGCTTCGCCCCGGACTCATCCATGCCGGTCACATCGGTATCGCTTCCTGCCTAAACCCCCAGCCTGGTCCATAAGGCCAACGCGAGCTCACTTATGGCCGCTTGCTGATCAACGCCCGCGCAGTTATGGCCGGTTCATGATCAACGCGGGCTCACTTGGGGCCGGTTCATGATCAACGCGCGCTCACCTGTGGCCGCTGCCCGCTCAGCATGGCTGCGCCAGTTTCCGAGGGAGGGCGGCCAAAGGTGAGCGCGCGTCGATGGGAGGGCGGCCAAAGGTGAGCGCGCGTCGGTGGGAGGGCGGGCACAAGTGAGCGCGCGTCGGTGGGAGGGCGGGCACAAGTGAGCGCGCGTCAGTGGGAGGGCGGGCACAAGTGAGCGCGCGTCGGTGGGAGGGCGGCCAAAGGTGAGCGCGCGTCGCAGAGAGATCAGGCGGTGGGGCCGTTCCGCATCTGCTTCACCAGGTCCAGGACCACGGCCTGGAGGTCCCCGCCGTGTTCTTCGGCCACCCGGCGCTGGCGCTGGTAGCCGGCGCCGCGGCGGATGATCTTTTCGACGTCGGCCAGCTCATCGGGGCAGCCCAGCTTGGCGGCCACCGGCTCAAGCCGGTTCAGGGTTTCCAACAGGTGGTCGGTGACCAGCTGTTCCTTGCCGGCTGCGTCCAGGATGATGATGGCGTCCATCCCATACCGTGCAGCCCGCCACTTGTTCTCCTGCACATGCCATGGCGGCATGGTGGGAATGGTCCCGCCGTTGTCCAGGGTGGTGGAGAACTCATCCACCAGGCACTGGGTGAGGGCGGCGATGGCGCCCACTTCCTCGAGCGTGGCCAGGCCGTCGCAGATGCGCATCTCGATGGTGCCCAGGTTCGGCACGGGCCGGATGTCCCAGCGGATTTCCGAAAGGGTATCGATCACCCCCGTGGTGAACATGTCCTGCACGTAGGACTCGTACTCTTCCCAGGAACCGAACTGGAAGGGCAGGCCGGCGGTGGGCAGCTGCTGGAACATCAGGGCCCGGTGCGACGCGTAACCGGTGTCCTCGCCGCCCCAGAACGGGCTCGACGCCGACAGCGCCTGGAAGTGCGGGAAGTAGTTGACCAGCCCGTCCAGCACGGGAAGTGCCTTCTCGCGGCGGTCCAGTCCCACATGCACGTGCACGCCGTAAATCACCATCTGGCGGCCCCACCACTGCGTGCGGTCGATGAGCTTGGCGTAACGCTCCTTGTCCGTCACCGGCTGCAGCTGCGGCGGGCTGAAGGGGTGGCTTCCGGCGCAAAACACTTCCACGCCCATGGGGTCGGTGATTTCCCGGACCGCAGCCAAGGACCGGCTGAGGTCCTCCTTGGCTTCGCCGGCGGTTTCGCAGATTCCAGTGACCAGCTCAACCGTATTCAGCAGCAGTTCCTGCTTGATGTGCGGGTGCTCGTCATCCTCGTTCAGCTCGGGGTGCCGGGAGGCCACGCCGCGCAGCACCTGGTTGGCAACGGAGGCGAGTTCGCCGGTCCGCCCGTCCACCAGCGCGAGCTCCCATTCCACACCGAGGGTCGATTGCCTCGATGAAGCGAAGTCAATCTTCACGCGTTTCCTCACTGTCCGGGTTGCCGCTGGGCACGCCGCTGACAGGCTGTTGCTGGCGGGCGCGCGGTGGTTCAAGTCTAGTGCAGGGGTAGCATCGTATTGATGGCCTCGTTCCAACACCTGCGTGACAGTTTTCACAAAACCTTCCCCATCCTGGCTGCAGCCTCCGCTGCGGTGGCACTCGCCTCCTGCTCTGCCGCCCCGCCGGCTGCCCCTTCACAGGCACCCTCCACGCCTGCCGCGCCTTCAGTAACACCGCGTACGACGCCGGCACCTGGCACTGCTTCCCCGTCACCTTCCGCGACGGCCGACCCTGCCCTGCGGCCACTGGGATGGGGACCCCAGCAACAGGACCAGGACGCCGCTGCCGCGGCGGTTGCCGCGATGTCGGCCGAACAGAAGGCGGGCCAGGTCCTCCTGCCCTTCTTTGCCGGCACGGACGCAGCCGCCCATGCCGCCGTCGTCGAACGCCTGCACCTGGCTGGTTCCATCATCATGGGTGACAACGTCCCGCTGGATCCTCAGGGAAGGGTGGACGTTGCCGCCATTGCCGCCATGAACCAGCGGCTCGCGCAGGCCTTCAGGGCTGACGGCAGGCCATGGCCGGGGATCATCGGTGTGGACCAGGAGGGCGGGATGGTGGCCCGGCTGGGGGCGCCGCTGACGGAGTGGCCGGTACCCATGAGCTACGGCGCCGCCGGCAGCGGCCCGCTGGCGCAAGAAGCCGGGCAGGGCCTGGCCGGCGAACTGGTGCCGCTGGGTTTCAACACGGATTTCGCCCCGGATACCGACGTGACCGTCGGGCCGAAGGATCCCACCATCGGTGCCCGTTCCATGTCCGGCGACCCGGACGCCGTGGGCAGTCTGGGTGCGGCGTTCTCCCAGGGCATGCTCGCCGCGGGCGTCCTCCCGGTCGTCAAGCATTTTCCCGGACATGGCTCCGTCACGGCTGATTCCCACCTGAATCTTCCCTCGCAGCCGGCCTCAGTGGCGGAACTACAGGCGCGCGACTGGAAGCCCTTCCAGGCTGCCATCGCCGCGGGTGCGCCCATGATCATGACGGGGCACATCGCCGTGCCTGCCCTGGAACCCGGCGTGCCGGCGTCGCTCTCCGCCCCTACCTATGCCGCGCTGCGGGGGCTCGGCTTCAAGGGTGTGGCCGTGACTGACGCCCTGAACATGGGGGCGGTGAGCAAGCAGTATCCGGCAGGCTCCGCCGCCGTGAAGGCGCTGGCCGCGGGCGCCGACCTGCTGCTGATGCCTGCGGATGTCCAGCAGGCCCACGCCGCCATTGTTCAGGCCGCAGCGTCCGGTGCCCTGCCTGCCGCCCGGCTCGACGAAGCCGCCCTACGGGTGGCCACCATGATGACCTGGCACGCCAGGACAGCAGCCGCGCCGGTAGGAACCCCTGCCGGCACCGGTGGCGCCCTGTCTGCCAAGGTTTCGGCTGCCGCGGTGACGGTTCTCACGGGCCAGTGTTCCGGCCCCCTCACGTCCGGCGGAGTCCAGGTGGCTGGCGGCAGCGCTGCGGACAGGGAACGGTTCGCGGCTGCTGCCGCCCGCGCCGGGATCACCGTCGGTTCCGGGCCTGTTGTCAGCCTCATCGGATACGGCGGCCGCCCCGCCGGAGGGGACATCGCCGTCGCCCTTGATGCCCCGTGGCCCCTGCAGGATGCCACCGCGCCCGTGAAGATGGCCGTGTATGGCCGCAGCCAGGGGGCGTTCGACGCGCTTGCTGCCGTCCTGGCCGGAAAGGCGACAGCCCCCGGGAAGCTGCCCGCCGCGGTCGGAAACTACCCGGCAGGCACCGGCTGCCCGTGAGAACGCGTTTAATGGTCTGGTGCCCATTCTGAATAAAGACATGACCCTCTGCATCTCGCTCTCGGCCCGGCCCAGCAACAACGGGACCCGGTTCCACAACCACCTCTACGAGCAGTTGGACCTGAATTGGATCTACAAGGCGTTCGCGCCCACCAATCTGGAACAGGCCATTGCCGGGGTTCGCGGGTTGGGCATCCGCGGCTGCGCCGTCTCCATGCCGTACAAAGAGGACGTGATCGCCCTCGTTGACGAGATGGACCCCTCTGCCCAGGCCATCGACTCCGTCAACACCATCGTGAACACGGACGGGCATCTCAAGGCTTACAACACCGACTACACCGCGATCGAACAGCTCCTCGCGTCCAACGAGGTCCCCGCGAGCTATTCCGTCCTGGTCCAGGGCGCCGGCGGCATGGCCAAAGCAACGGTGGCCGCGCTCCGGGACGCCGGGTTCACCGATGTCACCGTCCTCGCCCGGAACGAAACCACGGGCCACGCACTCGCCGACCAGTACGGGTTCCAGTGGCGTCCGGAGCTCGACGGCGGACCAGCAGACCTGATCATCAACGTGACACCACTGGGGATGGCCGGCGGACCCGACGTGGACACCCTGGCGTTCCCGCAGGAAACCATCGACGCCGCACGCGTGGTCTTCGACGTGGTGGCCCTGCCCGCCGAAACCCCGCTGATCAAGGCAGCCCGCGCTGCCGGAAAGCCGGTCATCACCGGCGCCGAAGTGGCCACCATCCAGGCGCTGGAGCAGTTTGTCCTCTACACCGGGGTGCGGCCCACCCCGGAACAGGTCCGTGCTGCCGAGGAGTTCATGCGCGCCCAGTAGGCAGCGCCGGGCAGAAAAGCTAGACCGGCTCCACCACGATGGCCACCCGGTCCTCCCCGATGCGGGTCAGGACCAGGGTGGCCGTTTTGTTGCCGGCCTTCTTCGCAGCGGCCTTCCCGCCGGGGAGCAACTGCTTGCGCAGTTCCTCGGGCGTCACGGCGGTGCCGCGCTTTTTGATGTCCAGCACGCCGATGCCCTCCGCCTTCACCCACGCCTTGAGCGCCTTGACGTTGTAGGGCATCACGTCAAGGATCTTGTAGGCCCGCGCGAAGGGAGTGTCCACCAACTGGGGTGCACAAATGTAGGCGATGTGCTCGTCCACCAGGTGCCCGCCCAGGTGAAGCGCGACGTCGGCCACCAGCCCTGCGCGGATCACCGCACCGTCGGGCTCATAGAGGTAGCCCTCCACCGGACCAACGGGAGCGGCGGGGCCGGCGCCGAAGTCCTCGGGGCTGGTCAGCTCGGCCGCGCCGGCCGCACCCAGGACCAGGGCAGCCCTGCGGATTCCGGGCCGCCGGACGGCGTTGAACCACAGCGCCACCTCGGTCACGTCCCCGGCCACGGAAACCCACTGGGCTTCACAGCCGGCCGGTACGGAGTCGTGCGGCATGCCCGGGCCCATCTTGACACCGACTGCCTTGCCGGCTGCTGCGAGGGACTCCACAAAGGACAGCGGCGGCGAAAAGGCCTCCGGGTCCCAGATGCGTTTGGTGCCGGACGTCGAGGTGACCCGGCGGGCAGGATCCAGCCAGACGCCGTCGATCCCGTCCAAGGGAACAGCTGTGGCATCGGCGTGGACCACCGTGGCATTGGGGAAGGGGATGAGGTTCACTGTGGCGCAGGCCGCCGTCGTCTCATCCATCTCCACCGCGGTGACGTTGATGTCCATGGATGCCAGTGCCATGGAGTCTGCGGCGAGGCCGCACCCCAGGTCGGCCACGTGACTGATGTTGGCCCCGGCGAACCTCTGGGCGTGGCGGGCGGCGACGTTAAACCGGGTGGCCTGCTCCAGGCCGGCCTGGGTGAACAGCATCTGGCGGGCGAACCCGCCGAACTTCGCCTCGGCCCTGGTGCGGAGCCGGGACTGGGTCAGGACGGCGGAAACCAGTTCGGGGGAGTGCCCGGCCTTGCGCAGCGCCGAGTTCAACTCAAAGGAAGTCTCCTCCTTGTAGGGGCCCAGGGACGCCAGCAGGTCCCAGCCTTCGGGAGTGAGCAGTGGCGCGATCTGGTCCTGGGGAGCGTGAGGCATGCGTTCCAGCCTAGTGGAGCAGGCCCGGGCGGGATGCGGGATAGTGTTGAAACCATGGAAGAGAGCGCAGGCCCCCCGCAGTCCGACGAACCAGCCAAGGACAAGGGGCCCGCCAGATATGCCCGGACAGCTCTGATTGCCGGCGCCCTCGTGGCTGTGGTGTGCATCGGGCTCCGGGTGGTGATCTTCTCCCTGGACACGTTCAATGCAACCGTCTATTCAGTGGGCGGCAACGACATCGCCGGTGACACGCAGGAAGCCCGGGACATCCGCGGGTTGTACGACGGCGCTCGCGCCGGAAGCATCGCCGTGCTGGTTGCCGCGCTGCTGGTGACTGCAGGGGCGGGGGCCCTTCTTTACCGCGAACGGAACTCCGGAGCGGGGGACGGCGAAGGCGGCGAAGACGTCGATTTCGAGGACCTCGGCCGCTGAGGCCCGCCGGCGCTGGTCAGCAGGACTCCGGAGATCACCAAAACGCCGCCCAGGATCTGCGGCAGTGTGATCGGCTGGCCCAGGGCGACGGTGATCAGGGCGGTGAAGACCGCAATGAGGTTCAGGTAGTTGCCCGCGTTCGCGGCCGTGGTGCGTTTCAGGGCAAGGTTCCAGAGCAGGTAGGAACCCAGTGACGGAAACAGGGCAATAAAGGCAAGGGACCAGCCCTCGGAGGGTGTCTGTGGCAGCCCGGCCCCCGTGATGAGGGCCAGCGGGCTGAGGACGACGGCGGCCATCGCCACCTGGAGCGCCGTGGACGTGATCGCCGGGATATCCACCCTCCGGGCAATGATGGTGTACAGGCCCCATACCGTGATGGCCGCGAGGATCAGCATTTCCCCTTTGTTGATGGAGAACGTCAGCAACCGGTTGATGTCGCCGCCGGTGAGGACCAGCAGGACACCTGCCAGGCCCAGGCCGATACCCGCCCAGCCCAGCGGACGCGGCCTGTCCCGGAGCAGGATCACGGCCAGCACCACGATCAGCGCAGGGTTGGCCGCCGTCACCAGCGAGGCATTCAGGGCGGAGGTGTGGCCGAGCGCGCTGTACAGCAGCAGGGTGTAGGCGCTCATGCCCAGGGAACTCAGGAGCAGCAGGATGGGCCAGCGGCGCAGGACGCCCCGCCAGTCCGGGCGCTCCACCAGCTGCGCGAGGACCAGCAGCGGCGCCGCTGCGAGGGTCCAGCGCCAGTAAGTGAGCTGCAGTGGCTGCATGGTCTCCATGGCGGCATGGCCCACGACGAAGTTTCCGGCCCAGAAGAGGGTGGCAAGGATCAGGTAGGCAGCGGCTCGCACCGGTCAAATGTACACATGGAGGGTTCGCAGATGACGAAACTCTGGCACTCGCCTTGACCGAGTGCTAACCCTTACATAGAGTCTTCATTAGCACTCTCCCTAGGAGGGTGCTAATACATGAAGAGCTGCCAGCCAGGCTGCTGCCGGCACCGCGACGACGGTTTGCCAGCCAGGGCGGGAAGCTTTCCAGTCCACGAATTTGCTGACGAAAAGGAGAGGTCCGAGTGTCGGTCTCTATTAAGCCTCTTGAGGATCGTATTGTTGTCCGCCCGCTCGAAGCCGAGCAGACCACGGCTTCCGGCCTGGTTATCCCGGACTCCGCGCAGGAGAAGCCCCAGGAAGGCGAAGTTGTTGCAGTAGGCCCCGGCCGCTTTGACGACAACGGCAACCGCGTCCCGCTGGACGTTGCCGAGGGCGACGTTGTTATCTACTCCAAGTACGGCGGAACCGAAGTCAAGCACAGCGGCACCGAGTACCTCGTGCTGTCCGCCCGCGACGTCCTGGCGATCGTCGTAAAGTAACTCTTTCGGATCCCCGTGCCGCTGGTCATGCCTACTGCTGGTCAGCTGCACGGGGTTCTGTCTTGAAAGGACTGAATCATGGCAAAGCAGCTTGCGTTTAACGACGCTGCACGCCGGTCTCTTGAAGCCGGCATCGACAAGCTCGCCAACACCGTCAAGGTGACGCTCGGCCCCCGCGGCCGCAACGTTGTCCTGGACAAGAAGTGGGGCGCGCCCACCATCACGAACGACGGCGTCACCATCGCCCGCGAAGTTGAGCTGGACGACCCGTACGAGAACCTTGGCGCCCAGCTGGCCAAGGAAGTTGCCACCAAGACCAACGATGTTGCCGGCGACGGCACCACCACCGCAACGGTCCTGGCCCAGGCACTGGTCAAGGAAGGCCTGCGCAACGTTGCAGCAGGTGCTGCCCCCGGCCAGATCAAGCGCGGCATCGAGGTTTCCGTTGAAGCCGTCGCCGCCCGCCTGCTGGAGAACGCCCGCCCCGTAGAAGGCACCCAGGTGGCCAGCGTTGCAGCCATCTCCGCCCAGAGCGATGAGGTTGGCGAGCTCCTGGCCGAGGCTTTCGGCAAGGTTGGCAAGGATGGTGTGATCACCATCGAGGAGTCCTCCACCACGCAGACCGAGCTGGTCCTCACCGAGGGCATGCAGTTCGACAAGGGCTACCTGTCCCCGTACTTCATCACGGATGCGGACCGCCAGGAGGCAGTCCTCGAAGACGCCCTCATCCTGATCAACCAGGGCAAGATCTCCTCGCTGCAGGACTTCCTGCCGCTGCTGGAGAAGGCACTTCAGGCCGGCAAGCCGCTGTTCATCATTGCTGAAGACGTCGACGGCGAGGCCCTGTCCACGCTGATCGTCAACCGCATCCGCGGCACCCTGAACGTGGTTGCCGTCAAGGCTCCTGGCTTCGGTGACCGCCGCAAGGCCATGCTGCAGGACATTGCCACCCTCACCGGTGCGCAGGTTGTGTCCCCGGAGCTGGGCCTGAGCCTGGACACCGTTGGCCTTGAGGTGCTGGGTACCGCCCGCCGCATCACGGTCACCAAGGACAACACGACCATCGTTGACGGCGCCGGAACGGCCGAGGACGTGGCAGCCCGCGTGGCACAGCTGCGTGCCGAGCTGACCCGCACCGACTCCGACTGGGACAAGGAGAAGCTCCAGGAGCGCCTGGCCAAGCTGGCCGGCGGCATCGGCGTGATCAAGGTCGGCGCAGCCACCGAGGTTGAGCTGAAGGAAAAGAAGCACCGCATCGAGGACGCCGTGTCCTCCACCCGCGCTGCCCTCGAAGAAGGCATCGTGGCCGGCGGCGGTTCGGCCCTGATCCACGCCCTCAAGGCACTGGATGAGGACCCCGCTGTCAAGGCCCTCGACGGCGATGCAGCAGCTGCTGTGGGCATCGTCCGCCGCGCCCTGGTCCAGCCGCTGCGCTGGATCGCCCAGAACGCCGGCTTCGACGGCTACGTCATCACGGCCAAGGTTGCCGAACTCGAAACCAACAACGGCTTCAACGCCAAGTCGGGCGAGTACGAGGACCTGATCGCCGCCGGTGTGATCGACCCCGTCAAGGTCACCCGCGCAGCCCTCCGCAACGCAGCCTCCATCGCTGCCCTGGTTCTCACCACCGAGACCCTTGTTGTAGAGAAGCCTGCCGACGAAGACGAGCACGCAGGCCACAGCCACAGCCACTAAGCCCCACCGTCGCAAAAAACCGGTCCAGCATCAGCTGGGCCGGTTTTTTGTACCCGGGAAACCCCGGGGGAGTTTACTTTTTCACGGCGTAGCGCACATGGGTGGCAAATGTGGAGCTGACGGTTTTGATGATTTCCAGGTCGATGTCCTGATCGAAGCTGTCGAACAGGCGCTTGCCCGCTCCCAGGATCACCGGTGCCGTGGACAGCACGAGCTCGTCCACCCGCCCGGCGGCCAGTGCCTGCCGGATCACGTCCGCACCGCCGCCGATCGACACGTCCTTGCCTCCGGCCTCCGCAACAGCCCGCGCCAGGGCTTCCTCAAGCCCGGACACAAACGTGAACCCGGACTCTGTCGCAGGCTGGTCCTGCACACGGTGGGTAAGCACCATCAGTGGGCCGGGGAACGGGTTGGTTCCTCCCCACGCTCCGGCAGCGTCGTACATCCCGCGGCCCACAATGCCGGCGCCCAGGCCGGCAACAAGTTCGTCGTAGAAGTCCTTGTCGGGGCCCTGCATCGCGAAGTCGTGTCCGCCGTCGTAGGTCCAGGGGCCGCCCATCACCCAGTGGTGCAGCCGTTCGCCGCCCTTGCCCAGGCCGTAGGCTGGCCCGTCGTCGGGGCCGGTAATAAAACCGTCAACCGAGGTGGTGATGGCCGCGATGACCCTGGCCAAGGTTGTCAGCCCATCTCACGGGTTTCGACGTCGCCTGCGCGCTCGTAGACCAGGGACACCGCCCCTTTCGGGAAGCTTCGTGCCGGCTCGGCGAGGCGGAAGGAAGCGGGGATGGTTCCGGCGTCGAAGAGGCGCTTGCCCTGCCCCAAGGTGACCGGGTAGAGCCAGATGTGGAGGCGGTCCAGCACGTTGGCCGCGAGCAGCGAGCGGATGAGGACGCCGCTGCCGAACATGTGCACCTCGCCGTACTCGCCGCGGAGCCTTCCCGCGGCGGTGGCATCCGGCAGCACCGTAGTGCCCTCCCAGCCTGGCGATGTAAGGCCCTTGGACACAACGAACTTGGGCACCCGGTTGAGCGTGCCCCCGATCTCGTCAGACTGGTGGGGCCAGTAGGCGGCAAAGATGTCATAGGTCTTCCGGCCCAGAAGCAGGGCGTCAATCTTGGCGATCTCCTCGCCGATGGCGGCCCCGGCCTCGTCATCGGACACCGGCGCCTGCCAGCCACCGAAGGCGAAATTGCCCTCGGTGTCCTCTTCGCGGCCGCCGGGCGCCTGGTACACGCCGTCAAGGGTAAGGAACAGGTTTGCAACGATGATTCCCACGCGTCCAGTGTGGAGCAGCCTCCGGGCGCTGTCCAGAGTCCGCGTGGAAGACTGATGCCATGCTGCTCGATGAGCTCGTGAAGACCACGGACGCCGTCGCGTCCACCCGCTCCAGGCTCGCGAAGGTGGACGCGCTGGCGGACCTGCTGCGCCGGCTGGACGCCGCGGAGATCACGACGGCGGTTGGCCTGCTCAGTGCCAGGCCGCGGCAAGGCAGGGTAGGGATCGGCTGGCGCGGCATGTCGGCGGCCATGGGGGAGCCCGCCGCTGCACCCAGCCTCACCGTGGCCGACCTCGACGCCGCATTGGACCGGCTGCTCGCCACTGCCGGTGCCGGATCAGCCGCGGAGCGCGCCGCCACCCTCCGGACACTGACCGCGGCAGCCACCGAACGCGAGCAGGCATTCATCGCCGGAGTGCTGCTAGGCGAGTTGCGGACCGGCGCGCTGGAGGGGGTACTGACTGATGCCGTGGCGCGTGCCGCCGACCGGCCGGTTGAGGCAGTTCGCCGCGCGGCCATGCTCTCCGGCAATCTCGGCGGTACGGCCCTGCTGGCGCTGACGGGCACGGCGGCCGAGCTGGATGAGGTGGGCCTCGTCGTCGGCCGTCCCGTGCAGCCCATGCTCGCCGCCACAGCGGCCAGCGTGGACGCGGCGCTTGAGGTCACGGGCGAGGCCTCCGTGGAATATAAGCTCGACGGCGCCCGCATCCAGGTGCACCGGGTTGGCGACGACGTGCGCATCTTTACCCGAACGCTCGCCGAGGTGACCCACCGCCTGCCCGAAGTGGTGGAGGTGGTGCGCGGTCTGCCGGTGCGCGACGTGATCCTCGATGGCGAGACCCTCGCCCTGGATGAGGACGGCGGGCCCCGGCCATTCCAGGAGACGATGTCGCGTTTCGGGGCGGAGGCGGCGCGGACCACCCTGCTGCACCCATGGTTTTTCGACGTGCTGCACCTTGACGGCCGCGACCTGTTGGACGAGCCGCTGGCCACGCGGCTCGCGGTGCTCGAACGCATCGCGCCCGGGCACAGAATCCCTGGAAAAATCACGGCTGATGCCGCTGTTGCCGGGCAAGTGTCCCGCGATGCGCTCGCCGCCGGCCACGAGGGCGTAATGGTGAAGGCCGTGGGATCGGCCTACGCGGCCGGCCGGCGTGGATCCAACTGGATCAAGGTGAAACCGGTGCTCACCTACGACCTGGTGGTGCTCGCCTGCGAGTGGGGGTCGGGGCGGCGCACCGGGCTGCTGTCCAACCTGCACCTGGGCGCGCTTGACCCCGATGGAGAGTTCGGCCCGCCGGGCGGGTACGTGATGGTGGGCAAAACCTTCAAAGGCCTCACCGACGCGTTGCTGCAATGGCAGACCGAAAGGTTCCAGGAGCTTGAGGTGCGCCGCACCGCCGGGACGGTGTGGGTGGAGCCCGTCACTGTCGTCGAGATCGCGATCGACGGCGTGCAGCAGTCCACGCGCTATCCGGGCGGGATTGCGCTCCGCTTCGCCCGGGTCAAGCGCTACCGCGACGACAAAACCGCGGCGGAGGCAGACACCATCCAAACGCTCCGCGGACTGCTCCGCTCCTAGCCGGTCAGGCTGTTGTCTCAGCTGCGCCGCGGGCGTACGGTGGCGCTTAAGTACGGCCGCCCGTGCATTGTAAAGAGGTCCTGAAAGCACCCGCATGGCGGGCCGGCAGGGTGGTATCCGAAAGGAGGCCAGGTGACAGCTGAGACAGGCCTGGACCAGGGCCGGTCAGCCTTTCGTGACCACCGGTGGACCGATGCGTTCGAAAACTTCCGCGATGCGGACCAGCGGGGTGGACTGCCGGCAGCGGACCTTGAACGGCTGGCCACGGCGGAGATCCTGACCGGCAACGCGGTGACCGGCCTGGAATCGCTCACCCGGGCCCACGAGGAGTACCTGGTCATGGGCGACATCGTGGGCGCCGCCAGGTGTGCTGGCTGGATGGCGATGCACTTAACGCATCTGGGGGAGGGGGCACGGGCCGGAGGTTGGCTGGCACGCGGCCGGAGGCTGGTGGATGAACTCGCCGAACCGGACGCGGTGCAGGGCTTCCTGCTCATCCCGCAGTGCCTGGGAATGCTGTACGGCGGCGACCCCGCAGGAGCCCTCAAGCTGTTTTCCCAGGCTGCGCAGATCGGCCAACGGTTCCAGGACAGGGACCTGTCCGCTCTCGCGCTGCTCGGTACGGGCCAGGCCACCCTGGAACTGGGCCGGCCCGAGGAGGGCCTGCGGATCTTCGATGAAGTGATGGTGGCAGTCACGGCGGGGGAACTCTCAGCAGTGCCGTCAGGGATTGCCTACTGCGCCGTGATCGGAAACTGCCACATTGCCTTCGACCTGGAACGGGCCTTGCAATGGACGGCCGCCCTCGACCGCTGGTGCCGGGACCGCCCCGACATGGTCGCCTTCAGCGGACAATGCCAGGCCCACAGGGCAGAACTGTTCCGGCTGCACGGAGCCTGGGCGGAAGCGCTCGAAGCAGCCACCGCGGCCCAGGATCGATCCGGCCGGGGTGATCCCCAGGCGATGTACGGGGGCCATTACCAGCAGGGCGAAGTAGAGCGGCTGACCGGGAAACTGGATCTGGCGGAAACTTCCTTCATGCAGGCGGCGCGCAGCGGTTATGAGCCGCAACCCGGACTGGCCCTGGTGTCCCTGGCGCGCGGCGAGGTGCAGCAGGCGCAGGCAATGATCCGGCGGGCCGCTGGCCTGGCTGACGCCGCTACGCGCCGGCATCTGTTGCCCGCGCTGGTGGACATCGAGCTGGCAGTGCCTGACCTGCCCGCAGCGGGCAAGGGTGCCGCGGAACTGGGCCGCTTCGCGCAGGAGTGCCCCCTGCCCATGGTGCGGGCGGTCGCGCGCCAGGCTGAAGGAGCGGTCCGGCTGGAGGAAGGTGATCCGGGCGGCGCGGCCCAATCCTTGCGCCAGGCCTGGCATCTCTGGCTTGAACTTGGCGTGCCGTACGAGGCTTCCCGCTGCCGGGTCCTGATCGGACGGGCCTGCCGGGATCTTGGCGATGAGGCGTCAGCACGGATGGAGTTCGAAGCGGCGCATGCGGAGTTCCTGGAGCTGGGAGCGGCGCCGGCGGCTGCCTGGGCGGCCTCGCTGATGCCAACGAACGACGGCGGGACTGCCGGGCCACTGACCCCCAGGGAAGCGGAGGTGCTGCGGCTCGTGGCCTCCGGCCAGGGCAACCGGGCCATTGCGGCGCTCCTTTTCCTCAGCGAAAAGACGGTGGCACGGCATATCAGCAACATCTTCCTGAAGCTGGGCCTGTCCTCGAGGGCCGCGGCCACCAGGTATGCCTTTGAACACGGGCTGGCCGGCTGAAGGGATCTGCACAGAATTACCCATCCAGTGCCCGCCGCGCATTTGCATAATTTCCCCGAAGCCGGGAAGAAGGCCCCGATCATAGCCTCGAAGCATGAACCTTCCAGTCCTTGCAGGCACCCTCTCGACGGTGCTCTTTGCCGTGGGAATGCTGCCAATGCTGGTGAAAGCCGCACGCACGCGGGACCTCGCTTCCTACAGCCTGGGGAACCTGGTCCTGAGCAATGTAGCCAACGCCGTGCACTGCGTTTACGTTTTCAACCTCCCGGCCGGGCCCATCTGGGTCCTCCACCTCGCCTACGTCCTCGCCTCCGCGCTGATGCTGGCGTGGTGGCTGCGCTACCGGGAAGCGGACAGCGACGGCCGGAGCACCCGGGCAGCAGGACACCAGGAACGTTCAACAGCAGGCATCCCCGTTAAAGAAGCAGGAGCACAGCCATGAACAACAACAACGTGACCGGCATGCTGGACACGATCATCATCGGCGGCGGCCAGGCAGGCCTCACGGTGGGCCATCACCTGAAGAAGCAGCAACAGAACTTCCTCATCCTGGACGCAAACCCGCGCACGGGAGACGCATGGCGCCAGCGCTGGGACTCGCTCCGGGTGTTCACCCCCGCCAAGTACGACGGCCTGCCGGGCGAGCCGTTCCCGGCAGACCCGCTGTCCTTCCCCACCAAGGATGAGGTGGCCGGATACCTGGAAGGATACGCCGAACGGAACGCCCTGCCCGTGCTGCACGGCACCCGGGTGGAACGCTTGTGGCGGGAAGGCGGGCACTTCATCGCAGCAGCAGCCGACGGACGCCGCTGGGAGGCGCGCAACGCCGTCGTCGCCACCGGAGTCAGCCAGACCCCCAAGGTTCCCGGCTTCGCCACGGATCTGGCACCTTCTACGGTCCAGCTCCATTCGGCCTCCTACCGGAATCCGGGGCAGCTGCAGGACGGCTCCGTCCTGGTGGTGGGGCTGGGAAACTCGGGCGCAGAGATCGCCTTCGAAGTGAGCAGGACGCATCCCACCACTGTCGCCGGAAAGCCCGGCGGCGAACTGCCGGTGAAGCACGGGCGGGCCGCCGCCCGCTATGTGCTGCCGGTGGTGCGCTTCCTCGGCCTGCACGTCCTGAACCTCAACACTCCGGTGGGACGCAAAGTGGCGCCCGCCTTCAAGGCACACGCCGCGCCCCTGATCCGGACTAAAACCAAGGACCTGGCCGCAGCAGGGGTGCGCTTGGTGCCACGGGTCACGGGTGTGGAGGACGGGAAGCCGGTCCTGGCGGACGGCACCCGGCTGGACGTTGCAAACGTGATCTGGTGCACCGGTTTCCGCGACGACTTCAGCTGGATCGATCCGGACCTGCTCGTGGACGGTGAGCTGCCGCGGCAGCACCGCGGCGTGGCGCTTGATACGCCGGGTTTGTTCTTCCTGGGGCAGGAATTTTTGTACGCTGCGGCATCGGCAACACTGCCGGGAGCGGGCCGCGACGCGCGGTACTTGGCCGGAAAAATACCCTCCCTGGGTAGAATCGATGTTTTGCCTATGCGCCAGTGAGGTCTATTAGTGTCCGTAGCGAGAACAGAGGCTGCAGCCAAACCGGTGCCCGGAGCCAGTACCAGAAGCCGGAAACCCACCTTCCGGCCCGAGGTCCAGGGGCTCCGGGCGCTCGCCGTGCTGATGGTAGTTGCCTACCATGTGTGGCTTGGCCGGGTGTCCGGCGGCGTGGATATTTTCCTGCTGATCTCGGCCTTCCTGCTCACACTGTCGTTCGTCCGGAAAGCCGAGGCCGGGCGTCCTTTCGGCCTCGTGGCGCACTGGCTGCACCTGTTCAAGCGGCTGTTGCCGGCCGCCGTCGTGGTGATCCTGGGCGTCCTTGCCGGAACCTGGCTGATCCTGCCGCAGAGCCGCTGGCCGCAGGTGCTGGACCAGGCCTGGGCCTCCCTCCTGTACAGCCAGAACTGGCTGCTCGCCGACACCGCCGTTGACTACTACGCCCAGGACCACGCCGGGGCCAGCCCCCTCCAGCACTTCTGGTCGCTCTCCATCCAGGGCCAGGTGTTCATCCTCTGGCCGCTGGTCTTCGCGGGAACTGCGGGGCTGCTGGTGCTCCTGCGCCGGGTTCCTGCCTGTGCCGGCATAACCTACCGCGGGCTGCTTGCGGTGGTCTTCGGCGCCGTCTTTGCCTGGTCGCTCGCCTACTCGGTGGAGCAGACCGCCACCAACCAGGCGTACGCCTACTTCGACACCCGCGCCCGCCTCTGGGAGTTCGCCCTCGGGTCCCTGCTGGCCCTCGCGCTGCCCTACCTCAAACCCGCACGGGGCCTGCGGGTAGTGCTGGGCTGGGCCGGGCTGGCTGCCATGGTCTCGTGCGGCCTGCTGCTGACCGTGGACCGTTCCTTCCCCGGATACGTCGCGCTGTGGCCCACGCTGGCCGGCGCCGCCATCATTACGGCCGGGCAGACCGGGAGCCGCTTCGGCGTGGACAGGTTCCTCAGCAGCAAGCCGCTGGTGGCACTGGGGGATAATTCCTACGCGCTGTACCTGTGGCACTGGCCGGTCCTTGTCCTTGCGCTCGCCGCCACCGGCGTGGAGGCACCCAACCTGGTCCAGGGCCTCGCCATCGTCGGGGCCTCCGTGGTCCTGGCCGTCCTCACCACCCGCTTCGTGGAGAAGCCGCTGCGGGACTGGCACTGGCCGAAACTGCGCGCGTGGCGCACCGCCGTCGTGATTGTTGCCTGCGGCGCCCTGCTGGCAGGTCCCGTGGCCGTTTGGCAGACCACGCTCACCGCTGAGGAAAGCGCGACGGCGGCACAGCCGCGGGAGCTCACGCCCGGGGCCGCGGCGCTAAGCCCCGGGAACGCCGCCGTACCCGCCCCTGACGCCAGGATCATTCCGGGCCCCGCCGCTCTGGACAACGACTGGGCCGGCATCCAGGACCCGTGCGTCGGTGCCAACGCCACCCTTGATCCCATCCTCGAAGGCTGCCGGCAGGCGGTTCCGGAGGGGGAGGTGACCAAGCGCATCGTGGTCCTGGGGGATTCGCACTCGCAGCAGTACCTGGGCGCCCTCGCGCCCATCGCGGCAGCACGCGGCTGGGAACTGGTAACGCTGCTGATGCCGGCATGCCGCTTCGGTGCAGAATCGGAGACCCGCAACGCTGAGTGCAACGCCTACAACCAGGCCAGCGCCGCCTACGTCCTGGAACACCGGCCGGACGCAGTGTTCACCGTGGCATCGCTGACCCATGAAGAAGCGCCGTTCGAGACCGAGGTGCCCGGCTACCTGGACGGCGTCCGGCAGTTCGCGGACGCGGGCATCGAGATCGTAGGGATCCGGGACAACCCGCGGTTCACTTTCAACATGCCCGAGTGCGTGCAGCGCAACGGCGCAGACGCCCACGAATGCAGCGTCCCTGTGGAGGAGTCCTTGGCGGACCCGTCCCCGCTGGAGGCCTACCGGGGCAAAGTCGAGGGGCTCCACCTGATGGACCTGAGCGACTTCATCTGCGCCCGCGGCATCTGCCCGGGCGTGGTGGGGAATGTGTATGTCTATAAGGATGACAACCACCTCACCCGGACTTATGTGGAGACCATGATCCCCATGTTCGATCAGCGCCTCCTCGCCGCCACAGGCTGGAGCTGAAGAGTTAGCCCGCGGCTGGGACGTTAGGGAGCGGGCGGGGCGTGCGGTTGCTCACATTGCCGGCTTGGAATAGGGGGATCGGCGCCAAGGTTCTAATATTTACTCAACACTTTCTGACCTCCGGACCGCCGCGCAGCGGTGATCTGCACAACTTCCTGCACAGGCCAGTCCCGTAATGACGGGCTGGTCATCGGCTGCAACCCCTACCCGCACGCAACCAAGGTAAGAGGCGCACTCATGACCGAGCCCGAACACAACCCCTTTGGCTTCATCGGCCTGACCTACGACGACGTCCTGCTCCTTCCGGGCCACACGGAGGTCATCCCCTCCGAAGCGGACACGTCCTCCCGGATTTCCAAGCGGATCACCGTGCAGACGCCGCTGCTGTCCGCGGCCATGGACACGGTGACAGAATCGCGGATGGCTATCGCCATGGCTCGCCAGGGCGGCCTGGGCGTGGTGCACCGCAACCTGTCCATCGCCGACCAGGCGGACCAGGTGGACCGCGTCAAGCGCAGCGAGTCGGGCATGATCACCAACCCGCTGACCATCCGGCCCGAGGCGACGCTGCGCGAACTCGATGACCTGTGCGCCCAGTACCGCGTGTCCGGCCTGCCGGTTGTTGACGAGGACAACCGCCTTTTGGGCATCGTCACCAACCGCGACACCCGCTTTGTGCCTGAGTCCGACTTCCCGCTGCGGCTCGTCAGCGACGTGATGACCAAGATGCCCCTGGTCACCGGGCATGTGGGCATCAGCCGCGAAGAGGCCTCGCACAAACTGGCCACCAACAAGATCGAAAAGCTGCCCCTGGTGGATGAGCAGGGCCGGCTGAAGGGCCTGATCACCACCAAGGACTTCACCAAGGCGGAGCAGTACCCGCTGGCCACGAAGGACGATGAAGGCCGCCTCCGCGTAGGCGCTGCCATCGGCTTCTTCGGGGACGGCTGGGAGCGCGCCATGGCACTGGTTGATGCCGGCGTCGACGCCCTGTTCGTGGACACGGCCAACGGCCACTCGCAGGGCGTGCTGGACATGATCCGCCGCCTGAAGTCCGATCCCGTGGCGGCGCATGTGGACGTCATCGGCGGCCAGGCGGCCACCCGTGAAGGCGCCCAGGCCCTGATCGACGCCGGTGCCGACGGCATCAAGGTGGGCGTGGGACCGGGCTCCATCTGCACTACCCGCGTGGTGGCCGGTGTGGGCGTTCCACAGATCACGGCCATCTACGAATCCGCCAAGGCAGCCATCCCCGCCGGCGTTCCCCTCATTGCCGACGGCGGCCTGCAGTACTCGGGCGACATCGGCAAGGCCCTGGTGGCCGGCGCCGACACCGTGATGCTCGGCTCCCTGCTGGCCGGCTGCGATGAATCACCGGGCGAACTGATCTTCGTCAACGGCAAGCAGTTCAAGTCCTACCGCGGCATGGGCTCCCTCGGCGCAATGCAGTCCCGGGGCAAGAACACGTCCTACTCCAAGGACCGCTACTTCCAGGCGGACGTTTCCGGTGATGACAAGCTCATTCCCGAAGGCATTGAAGGCCGTGTGGCGTACCGCGGGCCGCTGGCTTCCGTGGCCTACCAGCTGGTGGGCGGCCTGCGCCAGACCATGTTCTACACCGGCGCACCCACCGTCCCCGAGCTGAAGGCGCGCGGCAAGTTCGTCCGGATCACCCCGGCCGGGCTGAAGGAATCGCACCCGCATGACATCCAGATGACGGTCGAGGCGCCGAACTACGGCTCCCGCTAATCCCCGGCGCCTCCCTGACCTTGCTTCGCTGCGGCCAGGGAACCCTGGCGCCGTGGGCCCAACCGGCGCGTCCCTGACCTTGCTTCGCTGCGGCCAGGGAACCCTGGCGCCGTGGGCCCAACCGGCGCCTTCCGGGACCCGGTGGTTGGGGTTGTCGTAACCCGATTTCGGCACACTCAACCGCCGGGATCTGCCGCCACTAGGCTGATCTCATGCCCCCATCACGCCATCCGGCGGAACTGACCCCCAAGCGGGAACCCTCGCGGCGCCTGGCCCTTCGCCCTTACGCCCGGGCCGTAGCCCAGGTGTTGCGGGTCAGTTTCCGCGCCTCCCCGGGCGCCGTCATCATGAAGGTGCTCGGCTCTCTGATCTCGGCCGTGCTACCCCTGGTGACCACGTACTTCGCCGCGCTCACCACCACGGCCCTGGCAGCCGCTTACTCCGGTGACGCCGGGGCGGGCCAACTGGCAATTGTCTACGTCATCATCACCGCCGCGCTCGGCCTCTTCTGGGGCGCCTTCAACAGCGTGGACCGCTACATCCAGCAGCTGATGAGCTTCAAGGTGGGCGCCATCGTGGGCGACCAGATGTACGAGCGGTTCCTCGCGCTCGAGTTCTGGCGCTACGACGACAAAGAAACCGTTGACCTGTACGACCGCGCCAAACGCTTCTCCGACTCCTACGCCCGCGTGCTGGACCGGATTGCCGCCATCTTCACCCAGCTCGTTTCCGTGGTCCTCGCCGTGGGAGCCCTGCTGCTGGTCAGCTGGTGGATCGCGGTGATTGTCCTGGTGGCGATTGTGCCCAGCGTCTACCTGCAGTTCAAGCTGTCCCGGGAGCAGATCGCGCACTGGAACACGCAGGTGGACTCCCGGCGGCAGCGCCGGATGATCGAACAGAACCTGCTCCGGCCGCAGCACATCGCCGAGATGCGGCTGTACGGCATCGTGGGCTTCCTGATGGATCTCCGTTCCCGCCTGCGCGACGCCGACGAGCGCCGCCGTCTTGATTTCCAGCGCCGCTACATCCCCAAGCAGCTTGCCGCCGACGCCCTCCAGTACGGCGCAGAAGTGGTCTCGTTGATCTGGGTGGTGGGGCAAATCATCACCCGCGCACAGCCGGTGGGCCAGTTCCTGTACGTGCAGCAGATCGTCAGCCGAGCGCTGTCCACGGCCAACAACCTGGTCTCCTCCCTCAGCTCCATCGACGAGGACCTGGCAAACCTGAAGGATTATGAGCTGTTTATGGCATTGCCGGTGCACTCAGAGCACGCCCCGCCCCTGCTGGAGGCGCCGAAAACCGTTGAGCTCAAGGACATCCGGTTCACCTACACCGGCAGCGACATCGAGGTGATCCGCGGCATCAGCATGACCATCCGGGAAGGCCAGCACATCGCCATCGTGGGGGAGAACGGCGCCGGGAAGTCCACCCTGATCCGCATCCTCGCTGGCCTCTACCGGCCCGACTCCGGGCAGGTAATGCTCGACGGCGTGGACCTGGCCGCCGTCGACGTCACCTCCTGGCACCGCCACCTGGCCGTGCTGAGCCAGGAGTTCCTGAAATACGAGTTCGCCACGGCAGCGGAAAACATCTACTTCGGCGACGTCGACTCGCCCCGGGACGAGGTCCGCATCCGCAGGTCCGCCGCGGACGCCGAGGCACTGGACTTCATCAACAAGCTGCCGAACGGGCTGGACAACCACGTCAGCAACTGGATGGAGGACCCGCGCGGACGTAAGGGCAGCGGCCTTTCCGGCGGCCAGTGGCAGCGCCTGGCGATGGCCCGGAACTTCTACCGGGACGCCTCATTCATGGTGATGGACGAGCCGACGTCCGCCATCGACGCCCTGGCCGAGCATCGCATTTTCACCCGCCTTTTCGCGGACCGGAGCAGCACCATCATCGCCATCAGCCACCGCCTGGCCACCATCGAAAAAGCAGACATCGTGTACATGCTGGAGGACGGCAGGATCGTGGAGCAGGGCACGCACAAGGAACTGGTCTCCCTTCGGGGCCGCTACTTCAGGATGTTCGAATCCCAAATCCCCGTCGAGGAAGCCACCGGAACTTAAGTCTCCACAATGGTGGTGCGGACCTGGGCCAAGCTGGGACGGGGCGGGACGCTGCTGAAGCCAAAAGTCACGGCCGGTGCAATGGGCGCCAGCGGGCCGGCGTCGGCGCCCTTCCAGTGGACGACGGCGGACGCAACGGCATGGAGGTCGCTCACCCCGTAAAACTCCCGCCTGCCGCTACCCGCAGTACCGGCAGTCCGGGAGCCCCCGCTGAGCAAACCCGCTACCGGGCTGACAGCCCGCAGCCACCGGGGATGGACGGCGAGGGGGCGCGGGACTGCCCGCAATGTGCTGCCCAGGAGCGTCCGCCCGCCGAAGCGTGCGCTGATGGCCAGCGGGCCGGCGTCAACTGTCAAAGCCAGGTGCTCCAGCCGGGCTGAAACACCAACCACCCGGACTTCGTCAAAACTGTAGGTGCTTGAGATGAAGTCAGCCACGTCCTGCGTGGGCGCGAGCAGCAGCCTGTGCCCGGAGGGCTCCTGCACCATGACGTCGGCGAACGGACCAAACGGGGAGGAGTCCCAGATTCCCACCACTGCCCGCAGGCCCGATCCGGTGCCAATGCCGGCAATATGGCCGTCGAAGATCCAGCGGCTGCCCTCCCCACCGTCCCCCTAACCTCGCAAGCTCGGCCAGGGAACCCTGACGGCGTGGGCCCAGCCTTCAGACAGGGACAGCACTGCGGCTGGGATAACCTAGAGCAGTGACTTACGAGATCGAGATCGGCCGTGGCAAGCGTGGGCGTCGTGCCTACTCCCTGGATGACATTGCAATTGTCCCTAACCGTCGTACCCGCGACCCCAAGGACGTCTCCGTCTCGTGGCAGATCGACGCCTACCAGTTCGATATGCCCGTCATCGCGGCCCCGATGGACTCGGCCATGTCCCCGGCAACAGCCATTGCCCTGGGCAAGCTCGGCGGCCTGGGTGTGCTGGACCTTGAAGGGCTCTGGACCCGGTACGAGGACCCCGAGCCCGTCCTCGACGAGATCGGTGCGCTCGAAGACGAGGTCAACAGCCCCGCCGTGACCGGGCGGATGCAGGAGCTGTACAAGGCACCCATCCAGCCCGACCTGATTACATCCCGCCTGGCTGAAATGCGGGCCGCCGGCGTGACCGTGGCAGGCTCCCTCACCCCGCAGCGCACCCAGGAGCACTACAAGACCGTCCTGGCTGCCGGCGTCGACATCTTTGTGATACGCGGAACCACAGTGTCCGCCGAGCACGTGTCCAAGGACCACGAGCCGCTGAACCTCAAACAGTTCATCTACGAACTGGACGTCCCCGTCATCGTGGGCGGCGCGGCCGGGTACACCCCCGCCCTGCACCTCATGCGCACCGGCGCAGCCGGCGTCCTGGTGGGCTTCGGCGGCGGCGCCACTACCACCACCCGCCGCGCCCTGGGCATCCACTCGCCCATGGCATCAGCCATTTCCGACGTCGCCGCGGCCCGCCGCGACTACATGGACGAGTCCGGCGGCCGCTACGTCCACGTGATCGCCGACGGCGGCATGGGCACCTCCGGCGACATCGTCAAGGCGATCGCCATGGGAGCCGACGCCGTGATGCTCGGCAGCGCGCTGGCCCGTGCCGAAGAAGCACCCGGCAAGGGCTGGCACTGGGGCCAGGAGGCACACCACCTGGAACTGCCCCGAGGCGACCGCGTCAACGTCGGAACGGTCGGCCCCCTTGAAGAGGTCCTCTTCGGACCGGGCCACCACACCAACGGAACCGCAAACCTCATCGGTGCCCTCCGCCGCTCCATGGCCACCACCGGCTATTCGGACCTGAAGGAATTCCAGCGCGTCGACGTCGTGGTTTCCCCCTATTCCGGGAACTGACGCAGGGGGCAGGCCAATCCATGCCTGCCCTGCCCAAGCGTGCCGCGACAAAGTAGTGTGGTTCCACGACCGGGACTAGCGGCACTGGAGGCGTTCAATGAAGAGTTTTCCTGACAACGGCGGAGCCCTGGGGCCTGCGGCCAGGGAAGCTGCCATCGGGCGGCTGAGGGCGACGGCGGACCCTGGCCGGGAGCTGGACATCCTCATTGTTGGTGGCGGCATCGTGGGCACCGGAGCTGCCCTGGATGCCGTCACCCGGGGGCTGGACGTGGGCATCGTCGAGGCGAGCGACTGGGCGGCGGGAACCTCCTCCCGGTCCTCCAAGCTCATCCACGGTGGACTGCGCTACCTGGAAATGCTTGACTTCGCGCTCGTCAAGGAGGCGCTGCAGGAGCGCGGACTGCTGCTCTCCGAGCTCGCGCCACACCTGGCCCGGCCCGTGCCCTTCCTGTATCCGCTGACCAAACCCTTCCTCGAACGGCCCTACGTTGGCGCCGGCATTGCCCTGTACGACGCCATGTCCGTCTCCAGCGGCCACAGCAGGGGAGTACCGTTCCACAAGCACCTCACCAAACGGGGAACGCTGCGCGCGGCGCCAAGCCTGAAGGACGACGCTTTTGTGGGATCGATCCGGTACTACGACGGCCAGGTGGATGACGCCAAATACGTCGCCAACCTGGTGCGGACGGCCGCCTACTACGGCGCCCACGCCGTAAACCAGATGGCAGTGGTGGACTTCCTGCGCGAAGGCGAACGGGTGGTGGGCGCCAAGGTGGTCAACCATGAGGACGGGACGCAGTTCAACATCCGGGCCAAGCAGGTCATCAACGCCACCGGCGTCTGGACCGACGAAACCCAGGCCATGGTCACCGAACGCGGCCAGCTGAAGGTCCGCGCCTCCAAGGGAATCCACCTGGTGGTTCCCCGCGACCGTTTCCAGTCCACCGTGGGCCTGATCCTGCGCACCGAGAAGTCCGTGCTGTTCGTCATCCCCTGGGGCCGGCACTGGATCATCGGCACCACGGACACGGACTGGCACCTGGACAAAGCCCACCCCGCTGCGTCCAGCAAGGACATCGACTACATCCTGGAGCACGTCAACAAGGTCCTCAAGCGGCCCCTGACCCGCGAAGACGTGGAAGGGGTCTACGCCGGCCTGCGCCCGCTGCTGGCCGGGGAAAACGACTCCACTGCCAAGCTGTCCCGCGAGCATGTTGTGGCACACCCTGTTCCCGGCCTGGTGGTGGTGGCCGGCGGCAAATGGACCACGTACCGGGTGATGGCCAAGGACGCAGTGGACGAGGCAACCCGGACCATGGACGAACGGGTCCCGCCAAGCTGCACGGAAACCATCCCGCTGCTGGGCGCGAGCGGCTTCAAAGCGGCCTGGAACCGGCGGAACCGCACCGCTGAGGAATCCGGCGTGCATGTGGCCCGGATAGAGCACCTGCTCAACCGCTACGGGTCCATGACCCCCGAGGTGCTGGCCATCATCAAGGAAAACCCTGCCCTCGCCGAACCGATCCCCGGCGCGGATGACTACCTGCAGGCCGAGGCGGTCTACGCAGCCACGCATGAAGGCGCCCGCCACGTCCACGACGTCCTCACACGGCGGACCCGGATTTCGATCGAGGCGTGGGACCGCGGTGTGTCAGCCGTTCCCGTAGTCGCTAAACTGATGGGTGACGTCCTTGGCTGGAGCGAAGCCCAACGCGAAAACGAAATCAGGCACTACATCGCACGGGTGGAGGCGGAACGCCTGAGCCAGCAACAGCCGGACGACGAATCCGCAGACGCCGCCCGGCTGGGCGTGGAAGATATCGTGCCCTTGCGCTGAAGGGCCCGCGGCACCAGCTCCTCACTGAAGGGATACGCCTTGGCGGAACCACTTGACCGGTACGATGCCGATCTCACCACTCCCGACATGGTCATCCTGGAGCTTGAGGCAAAAGACAAGGCGGACGCCGCCACCCAGCTTGCGGAACGGCTCTTCGCCGCCGGCCGCGTGTCGGACCTGCCCGGATTCCTTGAACACGTGAACGCACGGGAGCACCAGCTGGCCACCGGTCTTCCCGGCGGCATCGGCCTGCCGCATGCCCGCAGCGAATACGTCTCGCGCACCTCGATCGCCGTCGGTATTGCCAAGTACGGCCATGCCCTGGACTTCGGCGCCGCGGACGGCCCGGCCACGGTGATCCTGCTGATCGCCACCCCAGCCAGTTCTTTCTCGGACCACCTCGAAGTCCTGGCCACACTGGCCCGTTCGCTGTCCAAGGAGTCCTTCCGCGAATCGCTCCGGCGTGCCTATGACCCCGAAGTTATTTCGGAGCTCATCAATTCCAGCCTGGTGTTTTTCGATCACTGACGCCCCGGCCAGGCCACCAGGCGTTTAGTTGTTCTACAGCGGGACGAAGTACGGTTAAGACGTGTGGAAAACTGCCCTCAAGCCCCGATGGATCGCAGGATTTGTCTTTGCGATCGTGATATCCGGGGTCTTCGTGCTGCTCAGCCAATGGCAGTTCGGACGCTCCACCCAGCCGGAAGCGCCCGTCAACCCGGCCACCGAGCAGGTGCAGCCCCTCACCCAGACGCTGGAGCCCGGCGACTTTTTCCACGGGACCGACGCCGACCAGATGGTCAGTGCGCAGGGCACCTACGATCCCGCCAAACAGGTCCTGGTGCCGGGCCGGCTGCACGACGGCAACACCGGCTACTGGGTAGTCTCCGCCTTCGCCGTCTCCGGCGCTCCCACCCTGAGCGGCGTGGGCGCCTCACCGCAGACGTGGATCCCGGTGGCCCGGGGATGGGTGGCCGATCCCGCTGATGCCGGCGACCCGCCGTCGGGCACTGTTGAACTCACCGGCCGGCTCCTGCCGTCCGAGGCGCCCTTGGCCGGCACGGCGGCCGCACCCGGGCAGGCCACCGCGGTGTCCGTGGCTGAACTGATCAACTACTGGGAAGTCAGCAGCTATCCCGGCTTCGTGGCCGCCACCGCCGAGGTGGCCAACGGTGCCGATGTCAGCGCCGCGGCGGTCCGGGGGGACCTCCTTCCCCTTGACATCGGGCCCCAGCCGCCCGCCCAGAAGATCAACTGGCTCAACCTTTTCTACTCCCTCGAGTGGGTTGTGTTCGCCGGCTTCGCACTCTTCATCTGGTGGCGGCTGGTCAAGGACGACTACCACCGGGACCTCGAAGAAGCCCTCGACGAAGCCGAGGACCACCATCCGCCAGCAGGGCAAAACCAGCACCAGCAACCAGACCAGAACCAGCAAAAGGTACAGCCATGATTGATCCGAAACCGGCCAACCCCGCCTCGGCCCCAAGCACCAACACCAGCGGCAAGCCATCGGGCAAGAAGCGCCGCTTCGGCGGCACCGAGGCGCAGATCCGGTCCGCCCTGAAGTTCTACAAGGTGCTGGCCTACCTGACCGGCACCATGCTCCTGCTGCTGTGCGCCGAGCTCATTGCGAGGTACGGGTTCGGGCAGTACCTGTTCGCCGGCGGCACGAACGCGGTCACGGGCCAGCCGTTCGGCTTCGGGTTCGCGGACGCGGAACCCCAGGGCGTGCTGGGCGGCGTCAACCTGTCCGTGACTGTCCTGATCGTGCATGGCTGGATGTACGTGGTGTACCTGATCTCCAACTTCCGGCTGTGGTCGCTGATGCGGTGGCCGTTCCTGAAGCTGGTCCTGCTGGCATTGGGCGGCGTTATCCCGTTCCTGTCCTTCATCGTGGAGAAGAAGTTCCATGCCGAGGTGGAGGCCGAACTCGCGGCCCACCCGCAGGCACCCCAGCGGTACTGATGTCCTGCAGCCGCGGCCGCCGGCTGCGGCTGTCGACGCAGGGGACGTTCGCTCCGTCACAGCAGGGCGTCCCAAGGTGCGCCGGTGCAACGGCGCAAAGTAGGCTATTACGGTGACTACTCCCACTGCATCCCAGACTTCCCAGAAGCCGGTGCTGGTTGTTGACTACGGTGCCCAGTACGCGCAGCTGATTGCCCGCCGCGTCCGGGAAGCAAATGTGTATTCGGAAGTGGTTCCGCATACCTACACAACCGAGCAGCTCCTGGCCAAGAACCCTGCCGCCATCATCCTTTCCGGCGGCCCGTCCAGCGTCTACGCTGATGGCGCCCCGAGTGTCGGAGCAGACCTGTTCGAAGCCGGGGTACCCGTCTTTGGCATCTGCTACGGCTTCCAGGCCATGGCCAACGCCCTGGGCGGCAAGGTGGACAAGACCGGGCTGCGGGAGTATGGCTCCACGGAGACAACCATCCTGGGCGAGGGACGCTCTGTCCTTGAGGGCATGCCGCAGCACCAGAAGACCTGGATGAGCCACGGCGACTCCGTCCATGAGGCGCCGGACGGCTTTGAAGTACTGGCGACGACGGCGGGAGCCGAAGTGGCTGCCTTCGCCAACGAGGAAAAGGGCCTCTTCGGTGTCCAGTGGCACCCCGAGGTCAAGCACTCCGCCTACGGCCAGCAGGTCCTGGAAAACTTCCTCTTCAAGGGCGCCAGGATCGAACCCAACTGGACCACGGGCAACATCCTTGAGGAGCAGGTGGAGCGGATCCGCAAGCAGATCGGCGATGCGCGGGTCATCTGCGGCCTCTCTGGCGGCGTGGACTCCGCGGTTGCCGCTGCCCTCGTCCAGCGCGCCGTTGGCGACCAGCTCACCTGTGTGTTCGTGGACCACGGCCTGTTGCGCGAAGGCGAAGCCGAGCAGGTGGAACGCGACTTTGTTGCTGCCACCGGCGTGAAGCTCTACGTTGCCAACGAGCAGGAACGCTTCCTGTCCGCACTGGCCGGGGTCAGCGATCCGGAAACCAAACGCAAGATCATCGGCCGGGAGTTCATCCGCGCCTTTGAGGAAGCGGAACTGGCCATCATCGCCGAGGCGGCCGCACACGGCGAGAAGATCAAATTCCTGGTCCAGGGCACCCTGTACCCGGACGTCGTCGAATCCGGCGGCGGCGAAGGTGCAGCGAACATCAAGAGCCACCACAACGTGGGCGGGCTCCCTGAGGACCTGCAGTTCGAGCTCGTGGAACCGTTGCGGGCCCTCTTCAAGGACGAGGTCCGCGCAGTCGGTGCCCAGTTGGGCCTGCCCCAGGAAATCGTTGGCCGCCAGCCCTTCCCGGGTCCCGGACTCGGTATCCGCATCGTTGGCGAAGTCAACAAAGAGCGGCTTGACCTGCTGCGCAAGGCCGATGCGATCGCCCGTGCCGAGCTCACCGCAGCCGGACTGGACAACGAAGTCTGGCAGATGCCGGTTGTGCTCCTGGCCGACGTCCGCAGCGTCGGCGTTATGGGCGACGGACGTACCTACGGACACCCCATCGTGCTCCGTCCGGTCTCCTCCGAGGACGCCATGACGGCGGACTGGTCACGGCTGCCGTACGAACTCCTCGCAAGGATCTCCAACCGCATCACCAATGAGGTGGAAGGCGTCAACCGCGTGGTGCTCGATGTCACCAGCAAGCCGCCGGGAACCATCGAGTGGGAGTAGCAGCATGAGTGGCCGGCCTCTGGTGAAGAGGCCGGCCACTGCTGTTTCTTCCCCGAAATCCTCGCCCAATTTAGCCCGCCCCAGTGTTGCGGTCGCTCAGTCCGGCGCCGGAGCGGCTACTCTCGAATCTATGCCGGTATGGTCCAGGGCGTCACGCGCAAGCGCAGAAAAGAAGGCAGTAGTGTCAGTTGGTCAAGGCCACCCGGAGGGCTCGGAGGAGCTCCGTAAATGGCTGTCCGGGCTTAAACCCGTCACCGGGGCGGACACCATGCTGCGCTTCACCAAGACGCCCGAAGGGTCCATCGATCTGACCCATGCACACCCGTCCGGCCTGGCCCAGCTCATGGCGGGGCGCCGGACCCGGCTCTCCACCCTCATCCGGGACCGCCAGCAGTACGTGGTGGCAGCCCGGGCGTCCCGGAACATCCGGTCCAAGATCTTTGAGCTTGCCAACGACCGCGGCATCGACGCCGGATACCTCTCGGCGGGCACGGTGGTGTGGACGTCCGCCGTGGGGGGCAAGCCGCAGCGCATTTCCGCGCCGGTGATGCTCACGGCGATTTCGCTCACCGTCCGTCCGGGCGAGGACGACTACGAACTGCAGCTCACCGAGCAGGCCCACATCAATCCCGCCCTGGTGCGGCATTTGAAGAACGTGCACGGCATCGTCTTTGACGTCAACGCGGTCACCCGGCTCGCCTACAGCACTGCCCGGTTTGATCCGCAGCCCGTCCTGGACCGCCTGGCAACGCTGATCAGGCCCATTCATGGCGCGGAAGCGCAGCACAACCTGCTGGTGTCCACCTTCGCGGACCTTTCCGGCAACCTGGACGATCCGTGGATCAACGACTCCAACCCCCTCGTCTCCGCCCTCGCCACTGCCGCCGGCGGCGAAGTAGTGGACGTCGAGGAGCCGGATCCATCCCGGTTCCCGCCGCTGGACAGCAGGCACCCGCGGGACGAGATGCTCCTGCTCGATGCCGACGTCGACCAGCAGTACGTCATCGACGCCGCCCGTGCCGGCGATTCGCTGGTGGTCAGCAGCCCTCCCGGAACAGGCCAGACACAAACTGCCATCAACACCATCGGTGCCCTCGTGGATGCCGGGAAGACCGTGCTGGTGGTGGGCGACCGGCGGGCCAGCCTCAACGAGGTGTCCGGCCAGCTGGAGGCCCTGGGGCTTGAATCCATCCTGTTCCAGCTGTCCGGGAACGTTACTCCGCAGCAGCTGAAGGGACAGCTGGTCCGGGCCATTGTCCGGAACGAGAAATCCCTCGAACCCCAGCTGGGGAACCTGCACAGCACACTGACCGAGCACCGCCATGCCTTGATGGACCATGTGGCGTCGCTGCACAACGTGCGCCAGCGGTGGGGCTGCTCGCCGTACCAGGCCATGCAGTCCCTGGCTGAGCTCACCTCGATCCACCCGTCACCGGCCACCACAGTCCGGTTGAAACGAAGCGTCCTGGACAGCATCCGGGACCGCAACGAGCTGGCGGAGCGGCTCCGCCGGGCGGCGGAGCTGGGAAGCTTCAGCAAGGCGTCCACCACCAGCCCCTGGCACGGTGCGCGGCTGCTTACCCGCAAGGAGACCGAAGAAGCGCAGGACCTGGTCCGGTCCGTTGAAAAAAGCCTTCCGGCGCTGCGTGAGCGAATGAACGCAGTGGCTGAGCACGCCGAGATCCGGCTGGGTGAGTCCTTTGCCGAATGGGGGGAGCAGCTCGAGCTCCTGATGGCTGTGCGCGGAAGCCTGGACAAGTTCACCCCGGACATTTTCGACCGGCCCGTCACGGACCTGATCTCCGCCACCGCGCCGTCAGCCTGGCGCCGCGAGCGGGGCATCGAAATGACCGCCATGCAGCGTTCGCGCCTGCGCAGGGTTGCCAAGGAATACGTCAGGCCGGGCGTGCATATCGCCGACCTGCACAGTTCGCTTGTCCTGGTGCAGGAACAGCGCGCGCTGTGGGCAGGCTATGCCACCACCCAGCGCCACCCCGCGGTTCCTTCCGGGCTCGCGGAAATCAGTGCCATGTACCGTGCCCTGGACCGCGAGCTGGCCCAGCTGGGCGAAGCGCTGCGGCACACCAGTGCCGGGGGAGACTTGTCCGCCGTCCGGTACGCGGAGCTTATGGAGCGGCTCGAGCGGCTCGTGGCGGACACCGATACGCTCAAGACCCTGCCCGAACGCACCCTCCTGGTAGAGAACATGCGCGAGCACGGGCTGGGGGAGCTCCTGGCTGACCTTGCCGAGCGCGAGGTGCCGGCCCACTCGGTGGCGGCAGAACTTGAACTGGCCTGGTGGCAGTCGGCGCTTGAGGCCATGATCAGCGGCGACGACTACCTGGCGATGTCCGACGGTGATGCCCTGCGGCAGCTTGAGGCCGAATACAGGCTGGCGGACAACGCCCATATTGCCAGCGGGGCGGCACGGCTTCGTTGGGACCTGGCCGAGAGGTGGCGGGCCGCTATTGCCGCCCATCCCCGCCAGGCCGATCTCCTGAAGAGCCTGCTCAAGGACGGCAGGGTGTCCCTGCCGGCACTGACTGCGCAGGCCCCGGACCTCATCGGCACCCTGGTACCGGTCTGGTCCGTCAGCCCCTACCTGATGACAGGCCTCCTGCCCGCCGAACAGCACTTCGACGCTGTGGTGATCCTCGATTCCGAGGCCACATCGCTCCAGGCCGTCCTTCCGTCCATCGCCCGCGCCCGCCAGGTCATCGCCTTCGGCGACGCCATGATCGCCAGCCCGCGGACCTTCACCGTGGGGGTGGAGCGGCTCGCGGCGGGGGAGACGGCCCACCAGAGGGTGGAGAGTGCTTTCAAGGCATTGTCCGCAGTGCTTCCTGTGTGGCGGCTCAACTTTGTGTACCGCGCGGTGGATGAGGACCTGGTCCTTCAGCTCAGCAAGAACTTTTACGACGGCGGCCTCCGCCGGCTGCCCGAAGGCCAGTCCGCGACGGGCCTGGACCGGGCCCTGCTGGTGGAGTACCTGCCGGATGGAACGGGACTGCCCAGTGCCGATCATGAGGGCGTGGAGTCTGTAGTGGCTGAGGTTAACCGCGTGGTGCAGCTGGTTTTCGAACACGCACGCACCCGTCCCCGTACGTCACTGGCAGTGGTCACCGCCAGCCTCCGCCATGCCGCGAGGATCGGCGAGTCCATCCGGCTGCAGCTGCCCAACCACCCCGGCCTGGCAAGTTTCTTCGGCGCCGGTCCTGAGTCCTTCCGCGTGGTGGACCTGGAACGCGCCCAGGGCCTGGTGCGCGACCACGTCATCTTCTCTCCCGGCTTCGGCCGCACCCCGCACGGGCGTGCGCTGCACAACTTCGGTCCGCTCTCCGCCGAGGGGGGCCGGGAGAAGTTCGCCCTGGCGATGACCCGTGCCCGCCGGTCCCTGCACGTGCTCACCTGTTTCCGGCCCGAGGACCTGGACCACACCCGGCTGACGCACGGTGCGGTGGACCTGTATTCGCTGCTGGACCGCGAAATTTCAGGCAATACGGACCTCGGAACTCCCGCGTCGCGCGCGGCCGCCAGCGAACAGGCCCTGGGGGCAGATCCTTTGGTGGCTGACCTCGGAGACAGGCTGCGGGCACGCGGAGCACGGGTCTGGCACCAGTACGACGGTGCCATCGACGTGGTGGCAGCTGCCGATCCTCTGGGCACCATGGGCCAGGAGGACGCTGACCTGCCATGGCCGGTGGCGATCGAATCCGACGGCACCGAACAATACCGGACCATGAGCGTGCGGGAGCGGAGCCGGCTGCGGCCGCAGCTGCTGGAGCGGCTGGGGTGGAGGTACATGCCGCTGTGGACCATCGAGGTGTTCACCGATCCGTCCACCTGTGCAGACCGTATCGCCGGCTACCTGGGCCTTGAGCGGGTGGTCCTGCCGGGCAGGGGAGATACGTCAGTTGGGTTCCTCGACGACGACGTGGACCAGGCGCTCAACGGCATCCAGGCCGGGGAGCAGCGGTCCCGACGCAGTGCCGGCGCGGAACAGAACGTGCCCGGCAGGGACCAGGGCCGCTTGCAGGTACAGCATCCGGACAGCAAGGAGGCGGTCCACGTGGCCACCGAAGACAAGAACAATCACCCTTCCCAGGAGCCATCCCTCGCGGCCGGTGCTGCGCCGGAGGACGGCGACGTCCAGGGCCGGGACCAAAACCAGGATCAAGGCCAGGACCAGGACCAAAGCCAGGATCAGGGCCAGGTACGGAGCCGGGGGAAGGGCAAAGACCAGGCCGGCGGCGGTGTCCTCCCCACCAAGGCCGCCGAGGATGACCCCCGGCGCTGGGGCGACGCGGACGAGGACCACGATGCCTGGCTGAAGGAACAGAAGCCCCCGCACTGGGGCTGAGAGCGGGGCGTCCGCGGCGGCCAGCTTTCCTTCGCAGCACCGCTTTACGTCGCGCTCCCGCTGCCTTTCGCGGCACTGGTTGAAACTCCCTTGGCCGGCGCAGCTTTCGTTACGGTCCCACCAGGACAAAGAAGAGTTTGCCCTGCGTTGAGGCGCCGGCCAGGCGCGCCGCCTGCTCGGCACTTGCTGCCACAACAATCAGGCCGTCCGTCTCGGACGTGCCCAGCCACTGCCCGCTCTGGCCACCCTTGCCGGACGTCCAAAGGACGGGTACTGCCGTTGCCAGGACTTCTGACGGCGCCTGCTGGTCGAAGCCGTTGGCAGCTGTCAGCACAACGTTGACCAGCTGCCCGGGCGAGACGAGCTGGATGGAGGACGGGTCCGCCATTCGAAGGGGCACGGCGGCTGATCCCGGGGGTGTTCCGGCGAGCAGCCCGGGACCGAGCAGCTGGGCGTCTGTCAGCAGCTGGCCTTTGCGGAGCGGAGCTGCCAGCTGTTTGCCGGCCAGTTCATTGTCCTGGTCCAGGAAACCCGCAGCCATCATGTCCGGCGGGACTTGCACGTGCGCCAGGTCGGCCGGCGCCAGTGCTGAACCGGCGGGGAGGTCCCTCGCGGCGGCAAGTCCTGTGACGGTGTGAACGGGTGCGGGGGTGAGTTGATGGACGCTGATCGCGGCAGCTGCGCACAACAGCAGGGCGATGGCCAGCCGGCGGTTCCGGCTCAGCCAGCCGCCGAGACGCAGAGCAGCGGGCCGCCGGCCGGAGCTGCGGGGATTGCGGGTGCCACGCTGATAGCGGGAAGCGGCCCCGCCGGAACGGAAAACGTTTGCAGGCATGCGCCAACGCTAAAGCCGGCCGGACTGCCCGCGACAGGCGCAAGGCGCCTTATGTGGACAAACCGGCCGGCCGGCGTCGAACGGTGCTGTTCAGGTGGCCTTAGCTGGCCGCGGCAGCCGGAGCGGACGCGGCGGGTGCCGCAGCCGGAGCCGGCGCTGAAGAGGCCGGAGCGGCGGCAGAGACCGTGCTGCCCTTGGCGTCGCGGGAGTCGGTGCGGTAGAAACCGGATCCCTTGAAGACAACACCGACGCTGTTGAACTTTTTGCGCAGCGTCCCCTGGCACTCGGGGCACGAGGTCAGAGTGCTGTCCGAAAACGACTGGACGATGTCGAAGGCATGGCCGCAATCCTTGCAGGCGTACGCATACGTTGGCACTGGTGCTCCTCCTCTTGGGCAAAACGAGAGGTCCCGTGCTGCCCGGCCGGATGGTCCGTCCGTTAGCAGTCGCAGGGCCTGAGTGCTAATTCTATCATCCCCGCAGAACCAGGGGAGTTGGATTCAGCCGTGGCCGTTGAGAACCCGGATTCCTGATGGCGACAGGATGGCCGGGACCGGACGGTCAAACTCCTCCTCCGGAATCTGCCCCGCGGGAAGCAGTTCCTCGTCGTACACAACGGCCGCCAGGGGAATATTCTTCCCGGCGGTGGCCAGATGGCCCAGGAACTTGTCGTAGTAGCCGCCGCCTTGTCCGATCCTGTTGCCGGCAGCGTCCACGGCCGTCGCCGGGATAAAGAGCGCGGCAGCCGTTCCCGCCACGTCCGGACCGTGCCGCTCACCTTTGGGCTCAAGGATCGGGGCGAACCGGCTCTGCTCCAAACCCGCGGCAGGGTCCCAGAAGACCCAGGCCAATTCCCGTCCCGGCTCGCAAACCGGGAGCAGGACGCTGTGACCGTTGTTGTAAAGCGCGGTGATCAGCGGAAGCGTTGGGGGCTCCATGCCCACCCCGAAGTAGACGCAGACCGTTGCCCGGGCTCCACCGGTCAATGTTTCGGCCCAGGCGGCGCCGTGGCGTGCCAGGGCAGCGCCTGCCGCCTCAATCTGCTGCGGGGTCAGCGTAGCCCGCCGTTGGCGGTGTGCCGTGCGGATTCTGTTCTTGACAGCCTTGGGGTCCTCCAACACTGCATTCCTCCATCACTCGCCGCTGCGGCGATTTCGCTGCGGCCGCACAACCGGCGGCCCTTCAACAATTATTGATTGCTTGACGCTGACGTTAGATTAGTCGGGTGAGTACCAGTAACCCCAGAGTTCGCAAAGCCGTTATACCCGCAGCCGGACTCGGCACAAGGTTCCTGCCTGCCACCAAGGCCATGCCCAAGGAAATGCTTCCTGTCGTGGACAAGCCGGCCATCCAGTATGTCGTTGAAGAAGCCGTTCACGTGGGCCTCAACGATGTCCTGATGATCACCGGACGGAACAAGCGTGCCCTGGAAGACCACTTTGATCGCGTTCCATCGCTGGAATCCACGCTCGAGGGCAAAGGCGACGCCGAAAAACTGGCCTCCGTACAGGCCGCGAGCAATCTCGGCGATATCCACTATGTCCGCCAGGGCGACCCCCACGGACTGGGCCATGCTGTCCTCCGCGCCAAGCAGCACGTGGGCAATGAAGCCTTCGCTGTCCTCCTGGGCGATGACCTCATTGACGCCCGTGACGAACTGCTCAGCACCATGATCGACGTGCAGGCCAAAACGGGCGGCTCCGTCGTGGCCCTCATTGAGGTGGAACCCTCACAGATCAGCGCCTACGGCTGCGCGGACATCGAGGAGATCGACGGCGAGGGCTATGTCCGCATCAACAGGCTGGTTGAAAAGCCTGCCGCCGGGGAAGCTCCGTCCAACCTGGCCATCATTGGCCGCTACGTGCTCCACCCTGCCGTCTTTGATGTGCTGGAACGTACCGGTCCTGGCCGCGGCGGCGAAATCCAGCTCACAGATGCCCTGCAGGAACTCGCGTCCGGAGAGGGCGACGGGCAGGGTGTCTACGGTGTTGTCTTCCGGGGACGCCGCTACGACACCGGTGACAAACTGAGCTACCTGAAGGCGTGCGTCCAGCTGGCCATAGACAGCGACGACCTTGGCCCCGGCCTGCGGGAATGGCTGCCGGGCTTCACCGCCGGCCTCTCCAAATAGCACAATGCGCGCCGGCCCCATCTGGCCCGTCACCCTGGAGTGCGGCGACCTGGTCCTGAGGCCCATCAGGTACCGGGACAAAAAAGAGTGGACAGAGGTCCGTGCCCGCAACAGCGAATGGCTGGCGCCGTGGGAGGCCTCGAACCCGGATCCGGCCGGAGGGCTGCCGGACTACCGGCAGATGGTGCGTTCCCTCAACGCCCAGGCCGCCCAGGCCACCGCGCTTCCCTTTGTGATTACCGAACGCGTTCCGACAGCCCGGAATCCTGTGATCGTGGGCCAGTTAACGGTCTCGTCGATCGTCTGGGGTTCAGCCATGATGGCCACCCTCGGCTACTGGGTGGACCGGGCCCGGGCGGGACACGGGATAGCGCCCACTGCCGTGGCGCTGGTGACAGACCACTGCTTCAGGAACCTGGGCCTGCACCGGATGGAGATCAACATCCGCCCGGAGAACGGGCCCAGCCTTCGGGTGGTGGAGAAGCTCGGATTCCGGGATGAGGGATACCGGCCCCGCTACCTGCACATCAACGGGGAATGGGCCGACCACCGCTCGTTTGCCCTGACCTCCGAAGAGGTCCCGGAAGGGCTGCTGAACCGCTGGCTGGGTTCCCGGGCCTCATAAATCCAATGATTTGCCAGCCGTGCCACGACACACCGTGGCCAATGCGGCTGCAGCCCCCGTATTGCTCATACGGTTTTGAGTGTGGACTTCCCCCTTAGCAGCTCCGTGATCCTTGTGGTTGCCGTTGTGCTCTGGATTGTATGGGTTGCCCCCTACGTCCTCCGGAACCGCCGGCACCAGTTCCAGCCCGCCGGCGATTTCCTGGCAGACACTCCTGCCGAGGACGTGCCGGACCCGCGAGCGGGTCTGGTTTTGAAGGTTGCCGCCCAGCAGGAGAAAGCCATGGACACCAGGAAGAGCACCGGATCCGCTACGGCAGCAGGCAGCACGGCCACAACAGGCCATTTCAAGATCCGGTACGGCCGCACGGCAATTGCCCTGGCAGGGCTGCTTTCCCTGCTGACCGCCTTCGTTTCCGCTGTCCTGCTGGCATTCGGGCTGGGAAGTCCCCTGCTTCCCTTGACCTGCGCCGCCCTGGCCGTGGCGTCCGTGGTCCTGCTCCGCAGGCTCGCGGTCCGTAACCGGAAAGCCAAGGTCAACGCTGCCTTTCGCTCAGCCATGGCGGCACCGGCCGTGAGGCCCGCGGCCGCCCAGCTCCCGCCGAAGCCCGAAGCCGCGCCGGTGCGCAGTGAAAGCCCCCTTTTTGACGCCGAGGCCCATCGGCCTGCGGTCAAGCCGCTGACTGCCATGGAACTTCGCGAGGCAGCACTGGCTGTCGCAGTGGCAGCCGGTGACACGAGTGCCGTGCAGGCGGCACCGAGCACCACCTGGGATCCGGTGGAGGTGCCCAAGCCGGTTTATGTCGAGGCGGCCAAGGCCGAACGCCCCGCTCCGGAACCCCTTGAACTGCCCGAGGCGCCCAAGGCCACCGGCAAGCCGTCCCTCAAGCAGGGCGCCGCCGGTGTGCCCGCTGCACCGGCCGCCGAGGCCCAGCAGCTCACCAAGGCGCAGAGCGCCCTCAGCAATCTCGACGACGTCCTGCAGCGCCGCCGCGCCTGACTCTTTGAAAAGGCGGCCGGGCATTCCGGCCGCCTTTTGCATGCCAGTTGGCATTGGCGGCGGAAAATTTGTAGCCTAGGGTCACCGGTGCCGCACAGCAGCTGCAGGGCGGCTCGTCCCGGGGTTATAGCTCAGTTGGTAGAGCGCTTCGTTCGCATCGAAGAGGTCAGGGGTTCGAATCCCCTTAGCTCCACAAAATCTCCCACGGCCAATCTCTGTTGGCCTGCGCCGTCAGCCGGTCACTGTGTCTCCGTGACGATGGGCGACCTTCCAGCCATCGTCTTCCCGGCGGTAAACCTGGGTAGCCCGGAGGACATAGCTGCGCGGCTCGCCGTCCACTGAAGCGGAGGTGTGTTCCAGGCCCGCCGTGTACGCCATGTCGCCCGCGACGTCGTATGAGACCAGCTCAAAACGGTAGGAAGTGCAGTTCGAGAACTGCTTGGCAAGGCTTGCGAACAATTCGTCCAGTTCCTGTTGGCCTGTGGCGTTGCGCCAGGCGCCCAGGACACTCACCGGTTCTTCGCGTGACCAGAGGGCCCGCCGTGGGCGGGCGTCGCCGTTGTGAATAGCCAGCTCCGCCTGGTACAGGGAGGTCCTCACCCAGTCCAGGAAATCACTGCGATCGCTCATGCCTCAGTATGCTCCCGGCGCCGCGGCTGTCGCGAGGGGCCCAGGGGCTCCGGCTAGTGGCCTGCCCAGGCTGTCCTGGATAAATGATGGGCTTTCCCGGCTGGCGACCTTCCTTCAGGCCTGCACCGGGCGTATCTTGATGCTCCAATGCGGCTCTTTCTTTAATTCGATGACAAGAGGCCATCATGGTCGTCAGGAAATTCAGTGCCCGGGAGCGGCGACGAGCCGCTTCGCACCGGCCGTACCGCCTTCGCCGTCCGCGACCTGTGGCATTACTCGTGGTGATCCTTCTGGCAGGAGTCCTCTCCGGTTGCACCTACGAGGATCCTGACGCGGCGCCTTCCTTTACCGCAACCTCCAGCCAACCTGAACCGACGTCGCTGACCTGTCCGGAAAGGGACAGAGGTGACTGCCTGGGCCCCCTCGATCCGGGCACCTACTCCACCACGTCCTTTGAACCGCCCTTGACCTACACAGTCCAGGAAGGCTGGGCCAACGGAGAGGACCTGCCAGGAAATATGCTGCTGAACCGGCTCGACGATCTCCAAGGGGGCGTATGGGGCGGCAGCTACATAGGTGTCTACCAGAATGTCCGGGCACCCGAGCTCTGCAGGGAATATCCAGAGCCAGGGATCGGCACCAGCTCGAAGGAACTTACAGAGTGGTACCGCACTGTACCGGGCCTCGAAATCCTGCGGGAGGCTCCGGCGTCGGTGGGCGGCTTGTCCGGGATCGCACTCGACTTCCGGGTGAGTGACGAGTGGAGAAGCGCATGCCCTATCGGTGGAGTCATCCATGCGGTCCCGGTGATCATCGGCGGCGGTGTTTCATACCTGCATCACGTGGTCGGTGCCCCGATCGAAATGCGCCTCTTCCTGCTCGACTGGAAGGGAGGAAATGTCGCGGTGGAGGTGACCGCCGTGAGCGGGCAGCACAGCCTCACCGACTACCTTGGGGAAGCCGGGGCGGAAGAAGTGATCGGATCCTTCAGGTTCAGGCCATAAGGGTCCGTCCCCGGGATCTCTGCGGGTTCCAGCAACACCTGGACGGGTAGTTGCAGTGGAACGCCGGTAGGCTTTGTGCAGCTGATCTTTTGGGGGAAAAGTGCGTCGTGGCGGCATCGTGGGCCTGGCAGGGCTGCTGATCCTGGCCATGTCCGTCGCCGCCTGCGTCAGGTTCGAGCTGGAGTCGGACTCGGTGATTGCGACACCTGTTGACTGCCCGGACGGACAGCCTTTCTCCGACTACACCGATGAGTGGGTGGTGGTGGCGTGACTGGACGCAGCCGGAAGGATGCCAGTCTGAACCCGTCAGCCTGCAGCAAACTACGCCCCTTCCGGCTGCTCGAAGACGGTCCCTAAAGCCAGCCCTTCTTCTTGAAGATGGCGTACATGACGGTTGCCGTTGCCGCCATCAAAACGATGGCCATCGGATAGCCCAGCGTCCAGTGCAGTTCGGGCATGTGGTCGAAGTTCATGCCGTAGACGCCGGCCACGAACGACGGCGCGAAGAAGATGGCGGCCCAGGACGAAATCTTCTTCACCTGTTCATTCTGTTCGGCGCTTGCCTCGTTCTGCCGGTTGGCCGTGAGCGTGCCGTCCAGGGTCAGTGCGTTCTGCAGCAGGTCCCGGAAGGAGTCCGCCCGGGAGATGACCCGCTCCACATGGTCCTCCACGTCCCGCAGGCTGTGCCGCAGGTCGCTCTCCACGTCGTATTTTTCGAAGCCGCGCTTGAGCTGGTGCATCATGTCGGGCAGCGGGTGGATGGCGCGCTGGAACTGGATAACCTCCCGCGCGAGTTCATAGATGCGCCGCGACACCGCAGTGTCCCCGCTGAAAAGCTGGTCCTCGATTTCGTCAATGTCGTTCTCCAGCCCGGCGACCACCGGGCCATAGTCATCCACCACCCGGTCCAGCAGTGCGTACAGTACGGCCTCGGGGCCATGCCGCAGCAGGTCCGGCCGGCCTTCCAGCCGCTGCCGCACCCGCGCCACACCTCCGGTCTCCGCGTGCCGGACCGTGACGACGAAGTTCTTCCCCGTGAAGACATGCAACTCGCCGAACTCCACCGTTTCGGTGGCGTCCAGATACCGGGCTGGCCGAAGCACGGTAAACAGATTGTCCTCGTACCGCTCAAGCTTTGGACGCTGGTGCGCCGAGATGGCATCCTCAACGGCAAGCGCGTGCAACCCGAACTCCGCAGCCACCGCCGCCATTTCTTCAGCGGTGGGCCGGTACAGGCCGATCCAGGCCATTCCGCCATGCTCCGCCAGCGTCTCGAAGGTCTGTTCCAAGTTCTCAGGCTCAGCGTGGCGGATGCCGTTGACGTACACGGCGTTGTCAATGATCGTCATTCCCAAAATCCTAGCCGTCCGCCCCTTCACCGCCTGTCCGCGGTGACTTGGCCTGGGCGTGTTGGCCGGCAGCCGACGCTTTGGCCAGGCCGCTGATCAACGGTTCGGTCCGGTAGGGGATATGGGTGTGCAGCGCCAGGACAGTTTCGGTCCGGATGACGCCTTTGATCCTGAGCACCTGCCGCAGGGCAGCCTGAAGGTTATGGGTATCGGTGGCCACCACACGGCACCACACATCGCCCCGTCCCGAAATTTCGTGCACTTCAAGGACTTGCGGAATCATCCGCAGGGCACCCACTACCCCGTCCAGCTCCCGGTGGGACACTTCGATGGTCACAAAGGCAACAACGTCGTAGCCCACCGCATCCAGGTCCACTTCCCGGCCGCCGGACCGGAGCACCCCTGCCCGGAGCAGCCGCCGGACGCGCGACTGGGCCGTGTTCCGGGCAACACCAAGGGAATCGCTGAGTTCCGCGATCTGGATCCTGGGATCCCTGATGAGCTCCAGGAGGATCTTCAGGTCGGTGGAGTCCAGGTTGTTCAAATGATCACTCTCCGTCATTCCGGCATGAATATTTTGACGCCAATGCTCAATTCTGACAGTCATCTCCGCCTAATAGAGCAATCCTGCCCCACTCTGGAGCTACCACTATCCATCCGCGCCGGGCTCCCACAAGGACCACCTGCCGCGGCAGCAGCAAAGGCGGCACCATGACGGTCTTCAGCGAGCTCCGGATGCGTCCGGCACCGGCCACCACCGCAGGCTGGGACGCGTCCACTACGGCGCGCCTGGTGCTGGCCGGCGCCGTCATCTTTACGCTCCTGGTGGGCGCCAACCTGGCCACGCCGCTGTATCCGCTGCTGCAGGTGCAGTTGGGGCTTTCCCCGCTCGATGTTTCGGCAGCATTCACAACCTACGTCCTGGCGCTGGTGGCCGTGCTTATGCTGGCAGGTCACTGGTCGGACCACATCGGCCGCAGGGCCGCCCTCATCCTGGCTGTTCTTGCCGGCCTTGCCGGCGGCTGGCTGTTCGCCGAAGCACACACCCTCGCTGCGCTGTGCGCTGCACGGGCGCTCCAGGGCACAGCGGTGGCCCTGGCCACCGGCGCCAGCGCCGCGGCCCTGCGTGAGCTGCTTCCCAGCCGGCCGGAATGGGCGTCCCGCTTCACCCTGCTGGCATCAGCCGGGGGAGTGGCCGCGGGCCCGGTCATCGGCGGACTGCTGTCGCTGCTTCCCGGGGCCACCTCGACCCCCTACTACATCCATTCCGCAGTCCTCGCCGTGCTCCTGGTCCCGCTCTACCTGCTTCGGGCCCGCCCCGCCATCGCACCTCCCGCAGGACCAAAACCGCTGCAGTTGCTGGCACCGCGGCGTCCGTCCGTCACGCGGGAGGCGCGGGGCGCATTCTGGCTTGCCTCCGGCGTCGGCTTCCTCAGCTTCGCTGTCTTTGGGTTCTGCCTCTCGCTGGCTCCGGGCTACTTCGCCCGGATCCTGGCGGTGGACAGCCGCCCGGTGATCGGTGTCCTCGCCTGCCTCACGCTGGCAGCATCGGCGCTGACGCAGCTGGTCAGCGTTCGCAGCCGCTTTGTGGTGCCCGGCGGGCTGGCGGTCCTGGGCGCTTCCGTCCTGCTGCTCGGCGCCGCAGGGGCCTGGAACAATGCGGCACTGCTGGTAGCGGCAAGCCTTGGCGCCGGCGTGGGACAAGGACTCGCTTTCCGCACCGTCTTCAACGATGTGGCCGGCCGTGTGGAGCCGGCCCGGCAGGCCCAGACCATCAGCTCGCTGTACGTCATCACCTACCTGGGCAGCGCCGTACCGGTACTGGGGCTCGGCTGGGCCTCGGGCGTCTTCGGCCTGGAGCAGTCCGTTGCGGGCTTTGTGGCGCTGTGCGGTTCGGCGGCCTTCATCATGGCAGCCCTCACGCTGCGCCAGGCTGTGCGGAGCGAGACGGCGCGAAGGTAGTGCGGCTTCGGGGCGGCCCTGACAAGGCTATTCCGGCAGCGGCCCGTGGTTGCCCTGGATATGTTCGAACACCAGCGTGGTTTCCGTGTGCCCCACCACGGGGTCGGTGGCCAGGTTGTCCAGCACCCAGTCCCGCAGGTCTTCAGTGGTGGCAACGGCGATGTGGAGCAGGTAATCCACCGAACCGGACGTGTGGAACGTGGACAGCACAGCCGGCAGTTGCGGGACACGGGCCGTGAAGCGGTCGATCTGGTCGCGGTCATGTGCCCGGAGCCGGACGGCAACCAGCGCCTGCACCGATCGGCCGATGGAGGAGAGGTTGAGCTTCGCCTCATAGCCCTGCACGATGCCCCGCTCCGAAAGGGCCCGGGTCCGCATCAGTGCAGTAGAAGGCGCTATGCCCACCAGTTCGGCGAGCTGTTTGTTGGAGATCCTTGCGTCCGCCACCAGGGCCGCCAGCAGGCGCTCGTCAATGGCATCCAGGGGCTCCAGGTGCACTCCCGGCCTGACATTCCTGGCATTCGTGCTCACGGCGGCTCCTCACAGTGTTCCTGCGTTTATCCTAGACGCCCGGCGGCGGCGTTCAGGCGGCGGCGCCTTTGCGGGGTACTGCTTCCCGGGGATGGACGACGGCGACAGTCACCGCGGTGAGGCAGGCAAGGACCATTACGGCGGCTGCCAGGGCGTTCCAGCCGTAGGACTGGAAGAGCAGGCCTCCAGCCCAGCCGATGATGCTGGACCCGAGGTAGTACGCAAGGTTGTAAAGCGATGCCGCCTGCGCGCGGCCGGTGCTGGCAATGGCGCCTGTCCAGCCGGCACCGATGCTGTGGGCCGCGAAAAAGCCGCCGGTGAATACCACCAGCCCGGCGAGGATCAGCACCAGTGCCGGGGCCAGGGTCAAGGCGAGGCCCGCCGTCGAAAGGCCAAGCCCGGTGAGCAGAACTGTGCGGCGTCCGAACCGCTGGGTCAGGCCTGCTGCCCAGCGCGACGTGAAGGTCCCGGAGAGATAGGCCAGGAACATGAGGCTGACCACGGTGGCGGGCAGCCCGAAGGGTGCGCCGGTCAGCCGGAACCCGAGGTAGTTGTACACCGCCACAAACCCGCCCATCATCAGGAAGGCCTGGATGTAAAGCGCGAGCAGGCGCACGTTTCGCACGTGCAGGCCGAGGGTGCGGGCAGCGCCGCGGAATCCTGCGGCCTGGGCGGCGGTAAACCCCCGGGCCCGCGGAACAAGCACCAGGAAAGCGACCGCCGCGAGCGTTGCGAGGACGGACACAGCCAGGGCCGCAGCGCGCCACCCCCACAGCTCACCGGTAGGGCCGGCCACCAGCCGCCCGGCGAGACCTCCGAGCGTGGTGCCGGCAACGTAGCTTCCCGCGGCGAGTGCCGCGTGCGCCTTGGTCACCTCTTCGTTGAGGTAGGCAATGGCGATGGCCGGGATGCCGCCCAAGGCCATGCCTTCGAGGAGCCGCAAGCCCAGGAGGAGGGGAAAGCTGGTGGCCAGGGGAACCAGCAGGCCCAGGACGGTGGCCACCGTGATACCCCAGGCCATCGCCTTGACCCTGCCGATCCGGTCCGCCAGGAAGGACCAGGGGATCACCGTGACCGCCAGCCCGACGGTCGCAAGCGAAATGGTCAGTGCTGCTTCGGCGGCGGTGACTTTCAGGTCCGAGGCCAGGATCGGCAGGACAGCCTGGGTGGAATACAGCTGGGCGAACGTTGCCACCCCGGCGAAGGCGAGGCCGAGGATGATCCGCCCATACGCCCGTGAACCCCTCGCATGCCCGTTCCAGCCCGGATCGGGAGCCTGGGAGCCGGGATGGGAGACACTGCGCTGCATCCGGCAAGCGTAGCTCTGGCCGGCCGGACCCTTCCAATGCATCTTTTATGCAAGACTCATAGCAATTCCGGAACGATAAGCCCTGCGAGGGCAGAGAGCCAGGAGGCCCCTTGGAGCCCGACCATAAGCAGTTGGTGCAGCTTCTTCCACTCCTGCCCCTGCTGGCGGAGCTGGGCCGGACGCAGCACATCACGGAAACGGCCGAACTCCTCGGAGTACCGCAGTCGACAGTGAGCAGGGCACTGTCGCGGGCCAGCGCCGTCGTCGGAACAGAGCTGCTGGTCAAAGACGGCAGGGGAGTCCGCCTTACACCCGCAGCCCGCTCCCTGTTGCCGTATATCGAGCGGGCGCTGGCGGAGTTCCAGGCCGGCCTGGACCTGGTCCGCAGCGAATCTGACGTTGTCCGCGGCAGGATCTCACTGTCCTTCCAGCACACCTTCGGCGAGTCCACCCTTCCACTCCTCATCAGCACCTTCCGCAGCCGCCACCCGGGCGCCGTCTTCACGCTGACCCAGGGAGCGCGGGATACCTGCCTGGCCGAGCTCGCCGCCGGTGAGTCGGACCTGGCACTGACTGCCCCCGTGGCCGCCGAAGGCCGCAACCTGTTGTCAGCCCTGCTGTACCGCGAGCCCCTGCGCCTGGTGGTCCATCACACCCACGCGCTCGCCGGGCGCACCATTGCCTCCGTCACCGACATCCGTTCGGACCCGTTCGTGGCGCTCGGTCCCGGCTACGGGATGCGCTCGCTGACTGATGCCTTGTTCCGGGAAGCCGGATTCAGGCCGCGCATAGCCTTTGAAAGCCAGGACACCCATACCGTCCGGGGCCTCGTTTCCGCCGGGCTCGGCGTCAGCATCCTGCCGCCGGGCGGGGATGCCCCCGGAAGGGACATGAGCGCAGAGACAGGCAACCTGGGCTGGGTTGAAGTGCCCCTCGACTCCGCCCTGGCCTTCCGCGACGTGGGCCTGAGCTGGCGGCAGCGCAACCGGGACATGGAACCGCTGGCAGCCCGGTTGTTCCGCGAAATGGTCATCACCGACGGGCCCGGGCTCCTGGCCGGGCTGGTCAAACGGCGCTCCCGCCTGCCTGGCGCCGGACCACGCGGCGGCGACCAGTAATCTTGTGACGTGACCAACACCGAAAACCCCAACGCCCTGCCCGCCCAACCGTCATCTCCTCCACTTAATGCGCCAGGTGGTGTGGTGATCGGCCTGGACATCGGCGGGACAAAGACCCGGGGTGTCCGGTTCGAGGACGGCGTCCCGGTAATGGACGAGTCCGCCGGCAGTTCGAACGTGCAGAACGTCACCCGTGATGAGGCGGCGCACAACCTTGCCAGCCTGTTCGCGCGGATCGGCAGCGGCGATGTCTCCCATGTGTACGCCGGGTCAGGCGGTATTGATACCGAGGAAGACGCCGCGGCCCTCGCAGCGCTCATTGAACCGCACGTGCCTGGAGCACAGATTACGGTGGTGCACGATTCCAGGCTGCTGCTCGCCGCCGGCCACGCCAGCACCGGAGTGGCCGTGATTGCCGGGACGGGCTCGGCGGCGTGGGGCCGGAATGCCGACGGCGGCGAGGCCAGGGCAGGCGGCTGGGGTTACCTTCTGGGGGATGAGGGCAGCGGTTACTGGCTGGGGCGCGAGGCGGTGCGGCACAGCCTGCGGCGGATGAACCAAGGCCTTCCGGTGGACCAGCTCACGGCCGCCCTGCTTCAGTCCTGCGGTATGGACCATCCCAACAAGCTGATTGCGCTGTTCCATTCCCCGGACACGGGCCGGCGGTTCTGGGCGCAGCAGGCCCGGTCCGTCGTTGAAGCGGCGGCCGCCGGCCACGCCGCAAGCCAGGAGATGCTGGACCAGGCGGGTAAGGACCTCGCTGCCCTGGCGCTGCAGGTGCTGCAGCAGCTGGGGATCCAGGGCCCGGTGATCCTGGGCAGCGGACTGGGGATGAACGTGGTGCCCCTGCAGGAGGCCTTCCGGCGGCACCTTGCCGAGGCCGGCGTGACCGATGTCCGGATCCTGGACCAGGACCCGGTGTTCGGCGTGCCGCAGCTGCTGGCGGAAATGGCCTGACGAACTACACCGCGCGCTTGCGGGGAGTGAGCCGGACGGCGGGCAGCGGCGGGGCGGGGATCCGGCCTGCCTCGGCGCCGGCATCGGGGCCGTGTCCAGGGACCAGCCCGTAGCGTGCTGCCGCTGCCTTGCCGTTGGACATGGCGGCCTGGGCTTCCCACTCATCCCGGGCCTGCTCCACTTCCTCGTGCGTGCGGCCCACAAAGTTCCACCACATGAGCAGCTCCTCCTGTAAGGGCTCGCCGCCGATCAGGAGGAAACGGGTGTCCGGTGCCGCCTCAATCCTGAGCTCCCGGCGCCCGATGCCCAGGTAGCCCAGCGGTCCCGGCGGGATGTCCTGCCCGTCCACCGCCAGGCCGCCGTCGAGCACCAGGATGCCGTGCTCAAAATGCTCATTCAGCGGAAGGACGCCGCTGCCCGCACAGGAAACCTCAGCTCCGACAATTGGCGAATACATGGTGGCAGGGGAAATCACCCCGCCCAGTTCCCCCGCCATCACGGTGGCGGTAAAACCCTCACCGGCCAGGGCAGGAAGGTCCCGGTGCTGCTCAAACGCCGGCTGCCGGTGCCGCTGCCCATCAGGAAGGGCCACCCACAGCTGGAGGCCGCGCTGCACCGGCAGTATGCCGTCGGTCGGAAGCACAGCGAATTCCGAATGCGACACCCCATGGCCGGCTGTCATGATGTTCAGCTCACCCGGACGGACCACCACGTCGCTGCCCACGCTGTCCCGGTGCCGGATGGTGCCGGCGAGCGGCCACGTCACCGTCTGCAGCCCTATGTGCGGGTGCGGGAGCACGGACATGGCGGTGCGGTCGGGGCCGAAACTGTCCAGGAAACACCATGCACCGATGGTGGGCAGGCCGCGCTGGGGAAGCGTCCGCTGCACATTCATGGCCCGCACGCCGCCCAGCGGCACTTCGCGCTCCGGCCATAGCTGCAGGCACGGGCCGGAACTCCCTTCCGGGCTCGCCGGCGGGCAGACTTCCTGCTGGGGGGATACTTCCAAATTGGTCACGTCCCCACTCTAAGCCGGGCGGCCATTCGGCGGTACGCCTGGCCCTCACCCGGCAGCGGCGCCATCCAAGGTGGCCGCCCATCCGCCGGTGCTGCGGCCCCGAATGATTACAGTAGGGATTCCTTTGCCGGAAATGGGGTGTGATGCAGGTGTTCACCGGTCCGGTTTGGGCTACCGTAACTATCAGTGTGCTGTGACAAATTTGCGTTGCTTTTTCGAAGCCGTCCAACAGAACAGGTAAGTCCGCACCATGGACCAGGCCATGATCGAGTTTAAGAGCGTCACCAAGCAGTACCAGGGCGGGCAGCCGGCCGTGGACCAGCTCACCATGTCCATCAGCCCGGGTTCCATCACCGTGTTTGTGGGGCCCTCCGGCTGCGGGAAAACCACCTCGCTGCGCATGATCAACCGCATGGTCGAACCCACCTCGGGTGTTATCACCGTTGGCGGCAAGGACGTCACCTCCGTTCCGGCGCCCGAGCTGCGCCGCTCCATGGGATACGTGATGCAGTCCTCTGGACTCCTGCCGCACCGCTCGGTGCTGGACAACATCGCCACGGTGCCCAGGCTCAACGGTGTCTCCAAGTCGGAGGCGCGCAAGCGCGCGGCAGAACTGCTCGACGTCGTTGGGCTGGCCAGCGCACTGGGCAAGCGCTACCCCTCGCAGCTTTCGGGCGGCCAGCAGCAGCGCGTGGGCGTGGCCCGCGCCCTGGCCGCCGATCCGCCGGTCCTGCTGATGGATGAACCCTTCAGCGCGGTGGACCCGGTGGTCCGGGACGAACTGCAGCAGGAACTCCTGCGGCTGCAAAAGGACCTGGCCAAAACCATCGTTTTTGTCACCCACGACATCGATGAGGCCACTGTCCTGGGCGACAAGGTGGCTGTCTTTGCCACCGGCGGAAAGCTGGCGCAATACGCCACGGCCGAGGAGATCCTGCGGGCTCCGGCGAACGATTTCGTGGCCTCCTTCGTGGGACGGGACCGGGGCTTCCGGCACCTTGGATTCACAGCGTCCGACGGCGTGGCGGTGCACCAGGTGCCCACGGTTGTCCGCTCGCCGGGTGGCGCATTTGAATCCGAGCCCGGCCGCGGCTGGCAGCTGGTGGTGGATGAGGCCGGGCGTCCGCTGGGGTGGACCGGCCCGGGTTCCGGAACGGGAATCATTCCCGGTGGGTCGCTTTTCAAGCCGGGCGAGAGCCTGCGCCGCGCACTGGATGCGGCCCTGTCCTCGCCGTCGGGCCTTGGTGTTGCTGTGGATTCCGAAGGCAGGGTGCTCGGCGTCGTCAGGGGCGGTGAAGTCCTGGCCCTCATCGAAGAGGCGCGCCAGGTCCGGCAGGCAGCGCTCTGATGGACTGGTTCCTGGCAAACAGCGGCATGGTCCTGGAACGGGCCGGCCAGCATATGGTGCTCGCCCTGGTGCCTATGGTCCTGGGGCTGGCGATTTCCATTCCGCTGGCGCAGCTGGCGCGCCGCCACCAGGTGCTCCGCTCGGTGGTGCTCACGGCCTCCTCGCTGCTCTACACCATTCCTTCGCTGGCCCTTTTCATCATCTTGCCCACCATCCTTGGCACCCGGATCCTTGATCCCCTCAATGTGGTGGTGGCCCTGACCATTTACGCCGTGGCACTTCTTGTCCGCGCAGCCCTGGACGCCTTCGACTCCGTGGATCAGGACGTCAGCCAGGCCGCCGTCGCCATGGGCTACAAACCCCTGGCCCGGTTCCTGCAGGTGGACCTGCCGCTGTCCCTCCCCGTCATGTTCGCCGGGCTCCGGGTGGTGTCGGTCAGCAACATCTCCCTGGTCAGCGTGGCGGCACTGCTGGGCGTGGGCAATCTGGGCATGCTCTTCACCGATGGCCTGCAGCGGGACTTTGTGACCGAGGTTGTGGTGGGCATTATTGCCATCCTGGTCCTGGCGCTGCTCATGGACGCCATCCTGGTCCTGCTCGAACGGATCCTCACCCCGTGGGAGCGGGCCGGGAAGCTGGGCGGCCGGCAGCCGCTGGCGCCGGACGCAACTGATGCAGCCTGGCTGTTGGCCGAGCCAAAGACCGGAGGGGGGAACGCGTGAGCAACGTCTTCACGGATACCTTCGCCTGGCTGGCGGACCCCCTGCACTGGACCGGCAGCGCCGGCATTCCCGCACGGCTGGCCGAACACCTGCAGTACACGGGACTCGTAATGCTGATCGCCTCGGCCATCGCCCTTCCTGTGGGCCTGTATGTGGGCCATACCGGCAGGGGCAGGGTGGCCGTCGTCGCCATCGCCGGCGCCCTGCGTGCCCTGCCCACGCTCGGCCTGCTGACACTGTTTGTGCTGCTGGCCGGAATTGGGCTGATGCCGCCCATCTGGGCGCTGGTGATCCTCACCGTACCGCCGCTCCTGGCCGGCACCTACGCCGGGATTTCCAGCGTGGACCGCAACGTGGTGGATGCTGCCCGTGCCATGGGGATGACCGAACTGCAGGTCCTGTTCCGGGCTGAACTGCCCAACGCGCTGACGGTGATGTTCGGCGGGTTCCGGACCGGCGTGCTGCAGGTTATCGCCACCGTTTCCGTGGTGGCGTACATCAACCTGGGTGGCCTGGGCCGCTACCTGTTCGACGGACTGGTCCTCAGCGACTTCCCGCGGATGCTGGGAGGCTCACTGCTCATCGCCGTCCTGGCCATCGCCGTGGACCTTGTCCTGTCCCTGTTCCAGAGAGTGGTCCTGACACCAGGGCCCTCACAGCAGTCCCACCGCGGCCACCAGGCCCCGGTTGATCGCTCAGACCCCGTCCTGGCGGAGGCTGTGGCACAAGGAGGTAAATCATGAAAGAAAGCCGACCACAAGGCCTTGGCAGGCGCACATTCGGCGGGCTGGCTGCCGGACTTGGCCTGGCCGTGGTGCTCTCCGCCTGCGGCGGATCTTCCGATCCTCTCAGCAACGCCCCGGCCAGCAGCGGCACTGCGTCCGGGGGCGCCACCTCACTGGTGATCGGTTCCGCAGACTTCCCCGAAAGCCAGATCATCGCCGAACTGTACGCCGGGGCATTGAACGCCGGCGGTGTCACGGCCACCACCAAGCCGAACATCGGGTCCCGGGAGGTGTACTTCAAGGCCGTCCAGGACGGTTCGGTGGACGTGGTTCCGGACTACACCGGCAACCTCCTGCTGCACGTGGACAAGGAAGCCACTGAAGTATCTGCGGACGAGATCGCCAAGGCCCTGCCGGGCAAGCTGCCCAACGGCCTGTCCGTCCTTGACGCAGCCAAGGCCGAAGACAAGGACGCCATGGTGGTCACCAAGGCGACGGCCGAGAAGTACCAGCTGAAGTCCATCGAGGACCTGGCGAAGGTTTGCAGCGAGATCGTGGTGGGCGCCCCTGCCACGTTCGCCGAGCGCGCCTACGGCCTGCCCGGGCTGAAGAAGAACTACAACTGCGAGCCCAAGAAGCTCGAGCCGTTCAGCGACGGCGGCGGTCCGGTGACGCTGAAGGCCCTGTTGGAGGACCAGGTACAGGTGGCCGACATCTACACCACCACCCCCTCCATCGCCGACAACGACCTTGTGGTCCTGGAGGACCCGGAGAACAACTTCATCGCCCAGCAGGTCGTCCCGCTGTACAACAAAGCCAAGATGACGGACAAGGCGAAGGACGCGATCAACTCGGTGTCCAGGATCCTCACCACCGATGACCTGATCAACCTCAACCGGGCCGTCAGCGGCAGCCAGAAACAGGGCGCCAAGGAAGCGGCTGAAGCCTGGCTCAAGGACAAGGGCATCGTCAAGTAGGAAGCAACGCCTGCTTGTGCCCCTACGACGGCGGCTGACGGACTTCGCGAGTCCGGCAGCCGCCGTCGTACTTTCTTTTTAGCGCGTGCCGCTAGCGCATTGCGCCGGACGCGCCACCGGCGTGTGTGGCTGAGGTCTCACTGGAAGTACATCCCTGCTGTGGCATATTTGAGGAATGGCAGAATTCAAGCAGTCCACGAAGCTTCACAACGTCCTTTACGACATCCGTGGACCGATTCTCCAGGCCGCCCAGCAGATGGAGGCGGAGGGCCACAGAATCCTCAAGCTGAACATCGGCAACCCCGCACCCTTCGGCTTCGAAGCGCCGGATGCCATCCTCGTGGACATGATCCGCCACCTCCCGCACGCCCAGGGTTACAGCGACTCCCGGGGCATTTTCTCCGCGCGCACCGCTGTCTCGCAGTACTACCAGACCCGCGGGATCCAGAACATCCACGTCGACGACATCTACCTGGGCAACGGGGTGAGCGAACTCATCACCATGTCCCTGATGGCCCTCCTGGATGACGGCGACGAAGTCCTCATCCCCACGCCGGACTACCCGCTGTGGACGGCATCAGTGGCGCTCGCCAGCGGCAAGCCCGTGCACTACCTCTGCGACGAGGAATCCGGCTGGCAGCCTGACCTTGAGGACATGGAAGCCAAGATCACCCCGCGCACCAAGGGGATTGTGGTCATCAACCCGAACAACCCCACCGGCGCGGTTTACCCCGAAGAGACGCTGCGGAAGATCGTGGCTTTGGCCGAGAAGCACGGCCTGGTCATCTTCGCCGACGAAATCTACGAAAAGATCCTCTACGAGGACGCCGTGCACGTGAACCTGGCCGGTCTGACCGGGGACCACGTCCTCTGCCTCACCTTCAGCGGCCTGTCCAAGGCGTACCGGGTGTGCGGCTACCGCGCCGGCTGGATGGCGATCTCCGGTCCCAAAAAGGACGCGGCAGACTATCTGGAAGGCATCAGCCTGCTGGCAAACATGCGCCTGTGTGCCAATGTCCCAGCCCAGCATGCCATCCAGACGGCGCTTGGCGGCTACCAGAGCATCAACGATCTGATCCTGCCCGGCGGACGGTTGCTGGAGCAGCGCAATAAGGCCTACGACATGCTCAACGCCATTCCGGGTGTCAGCACCCAGCAGGCCAGGGGCGCCCTCTACCTCTTCCCCCGGCTGGACCCGGAGGTCTACCACATTAGGGACGACGAGAAGTTTGTCCTCGACCTCCTTCGGGAGCAGAAGATCCTCGTCTCTCACGGCCGGGCCTTCAACTGGGTGCGCCCGGACCACTTCCGCATGGTCACCCTGCCCAACGTCAAGGACATTGAAGAGGCCGTGGGGCGGATGGGGGACTTCCTAAGCAGGTATCAGGGGAACTAGCCTGTGGTTCACGGGCGCTTCGGACCCGTGAACCTTCGCGGAAAGGATTCCCCATGGCCGGCGTCGTCCAGTTCGATCAGCACCCCTCCGAGACCCTTCGGGCCGGGGAGGGGTTTTCGCTCGCCGACGTGGATCCGGACTCCACCCCCGGCTACAGGGGCGGCAAACAGGACGGCAAGGCGCTCCTGGCTGACCTGGACGATGAGCTGACCGAGCTGCAGGAAAAGCTTTTCGCAGAGTCCCGTTTCGGCGGCCGCAAGCGGATCCTGCTGATCCTGCAGGCCATGGATACTGCGGGCAAGGGCGGAATCGTCAACCACGTCATGGCGGCCATGGACCCGCAGGGGGTGCAGTTCAAGGCGTTCAAGGCGCCCACAGACCAGGAAAAGTCCTACGACTTCCTGTGGCGCATCGAGAAGGAAGTGCCGGCCGCCGGTATGGTGGGCGTTTTTGACCGTTCCCATTATGAAGACGTCCTGATTCACCGCGTTCATGGCTGGGCCACGCCGGATGAGATCAAACGCCGGTACGTGGCCATCAACGAGTTCGAGGCACGGCTGACGGACTCGGGCACCAAGGTGGTCAAGGTGATGCTGCACATCAGCGGGGACGAGCAGAAGGCAAGGCTGCTGGCCAGGCTGGACAACCCCGCCAAACACTGGAAATACAACCGTGGCGACCTCGATGAACGGGCCCTCTGGCAGGACTACATGGATGCCTACCAGGCCGCCATCGACGCGACGAGCACCCCGGACGCACCTTGGCATGTGGTCCCGGCCAACAAGAAGTGGTACGCGCGCATCGCCGTCCAGCAGCTACTGCTGGGAGCGCTGTCCGGCTTGAACCTTGAGTGGCCCAAGGCGGAGTTCGACGTCGACACCGAGCGGGAGCTGATCCTTCAGTCCTGACGTTTGGACCGGCCAGCTGGCCTTCCATCCGCTGGCGGTACTTTGGCTGGCGCTACATTGGCTGGTCGCGGGCGGCCGCCAGCCGCTTTCGTGCACCCTCCAGCCATTCCTCGCAGCGCGCGGCCAGCGCCTCGCCCCGCTCCCAGAGTGCAAGGGATTCCTCCAGGCTTGCACCTCCCGCTTCCAGCCTGCCCACCACAGCGATGAGCTGCTCACGGGCTTCCTCATAGCTCAGCGCTGCGACGTCGTTTCCTGGCGTGGGTTCAGTCATTGGGTTCTCCGGTTTCGGGTTGGGGCTGATGAAGTGTTCCCACGGACTCAAGCGTCCCCGTGGACGCCGCGCCGAAGCGGCCTTCCGCCACACGCACGGACAACTGTGTTCCCGCCGGCGCCTCCGCCGGCCGGCGCACCACGGCGTGCCCCGCATTGCTGCGGCCGGCCGCCTGCGGGTTGGCGAGTTCGACGACGGCGTACCCCCGGTCGAGTGTTTTCTGCGGCGAGAGGGCGCGCACCTGGGCTTTCAGGTGTTCCAGCTGGTCCGCGGCACGGACCACGGTGGAACTCACCGCGGCGGAGGACCTGCGCAGGAGCCGTTCAATCTCTTCGGAACGATCCGTTACCAGGCGTTCGGGAGCTGCCAGCACCGGCCGAGAGTGCAACGACGCCAGGCGGTCGGCTTCCCGGTCCACCAGGCGCTCCATGCACCGGCGCAGCTGTTCCCTGGCCTGGCGCACCCCGGCCAGCTCTTCCGAAACCTCCGGCACGATCCGCTTGGCCGCGTCCGTGGGGGTGGACGCGCGAAGGTCGGCGACGTCGTCGAGGAGCGGCCGGTCCGCTTCATGGCCGATGGCGCTCACGACTGGAGTGGCGGCAGCAGCCACGGCGCGGACCAGTTCCTCGCTGTTGAACGGCAGGAGGTCTTCGAGTGCGCCTCCGCCACGGGCGATGACAATAACGTCCACTTCCGGGCGGCCGTCCAGGTCACGGAGTGCACGGATCACCTGGGCCACCGCAGTGTTGCCTTGGACGGCCACCTCCCGGATCTCGAATTCCACGGCGGGCCAGCGCAGGGCGGCGTTCCGGAGAATGTCCTTCTTCGCATCCGAGTCCCTGCCGGTGATCAAACCGATTCGGTGCGGCAGCAGGGGGAGCGGCTTCTTGCGGGAGTCGGCGAAAAGACCTTCGGCGGAGAGCGCCTGGCGGAGCCGCTCGATCCGGGCCAGGAGATCACCCAGGCCCACCGGCCGGATATCCCGGACCAGCATGTTGAGCCGGCCGGTCTTCAGCCAGAACTCAGGCTTCAGCAGGGCCACCACCCGGGACCCGCGCTCCAGGGGCAGGTTCTGGCGCTCCAGCACCTTGGTCCAGACGGAAGCGGGGAGGGAAACTTCGGCATCGACATCGCGCAGGGTGAGGTAGGCGTTGGTGCCGCGCCGGTTCAGTTCAATAACCTGCCCTTCCACCCAGGCTGACGGCGTGCGGTCGATGTGGGCTTTCAGTTTCTGCGACAGCAACTGGAGGGGCCAGGGGTTGTCCGGGCTGGTTTCCGCTGCAGTGGCCGGAAGGGTGGTGGGACCGGACACTTGCGGACCGGGCACCGGAAGCGAGGCCTGTTCAGACATGCGGACCCCCTTGCGGGGCTGGAGCTGAGGGCATGGGGTCCTTCGTCTGTTGTGCGGCGGTCATTCAACCATATCCATAAGCTCTACCATCCGGGACTGACAGTGTCCGGCCACCCGGCCCGCCTAGGATGGGTTGACCGCCATCGACCCGAAGGATCTGCTGTGCGCACTTTTGTTTCCGCCCTCGCCACCCTGTTGGCCATACTGCTTGCCGCGGTGGCGGTTCCTGCCATCTGGCTGGACCGCAACATCGTCCAGGAGCAGGGCTTTGTGGAACTGGCTGCCCCGCTGGGGAGGGACTCGGAGTTCCAGCAGGGCCTCGCCGCGGCGGCGGTCGGAACCATCGATACCAGTGCTGTTCCCGGCTTCCTCTCCGACCTGGTCCGGCCGGCACTTGAGGACGCCGCCGCGTCAATGACAGGTCTCCCCGGTTACCCGGCGGCCTGGGAAGAAACGCTGCGCAGGAGCCACCGGCTCAGTTTTGCCGAACCGCAGGCAGGAACCGCGGAATCGGCGTCCGCCTCGTCCCTCACACTGGATGTGGCGCCGCTGGTGGCGCTCGGGGCTGAAGAAATCTCGCGCGCCACCCGGCTCCCTCTCGACCCTCCGGACCAGACCCTGATTAATGTGGGACAGCCCCAGCAGAAGGAATGGACCGAGCGGTTGCGCACCTATGCACCTGCCGGCTACCTGCTGGCCGGGGGAGCGGTGGTGGCCCTGCTTCTGGCACTGGTAGCAGCGCGCCGCCGATGGGCTGTACTGGTCTGTGCCGGAGTGGGTGCGCTGGTGTTGTCCGCGGTCTGGACAGTGGGCTCGCAGCTGGGATCGGCCGCCGTGCTGGCAACGGACAGCGGCAGCGAAGTGGCCAACATGTTCAGGGACGGGTTTGTTCCTGCTGCCGTCCAGGACTTCGGGGGCTGGACGTTGGCCACGGCAATCACGGGCGGCGTGCTGCTGGTGGTGGGCATTGTGGCCGGGTTCATACCGCGGAAGCGGGCACGGGCAACCCGGTAGCATGGAGTAATGACCCCCTCAGCTGTTTCCCTTTCGATGCCCACCATTCCGCGTCGGCGCCGCTCTCCTGAGGAAGTAGCTGCTGCAGCCCCTGTGTCCGGAGCCAAGAGGGTGCTGCTCGCTGCTCCTCGTGGATACTGCGCCGGCGTGGACCGTGCCGTCATTGCCGTTGAGAAGGCCCTGGAACACTACGGCCCTCCGGTGTACGTGCGCAAGCAGATTGTGCACAACGTCCATGTGGTGAGCTCCCTGGAGGAAAAGGGCGCCATCTTCGTCGACGAAACGGATGAGGTGCCCGAAGGCGCCCTGGTGATTTTTTCAGCGCACGGTGTCTCACCCGCTGTGGTCCAGTCCGCCGAGGACCGTGGCCTGCGCACCATCGATGCCACCTGCCCGCTGGTCACCAAGGTCCACAAGGAAGCTGTCCGGTTCGCCAAGGACGATTTCGACATCCTGCTGATCGGCCACGACGGCCACGAGGAAGTCGAAGGAACGGCCGGCGAGGCTCCGGAACATATCCAGATCATCAACGGCCCGCACGAAGTGGATAAAGTGCAGGTCCGGGACCCGGAGAAGGTCATCTGGCTTTCCCAGACCACCCTCAGCGTTGACGAGACCATGGAAACCGTCCGCCTGTTGAAGGACCGGTTTCCCACGCTGCAGGATCCCCCCAGCGACGACATCTGCTACGCCACCACCAACCGGCAGGTGGCCATCAAGAAGATCTCGCCGCAGGCGGACCTGGTGATCGTGGTGGGCTCGGCCAACTCGTCCAACTCCGTGCGGCTGGTGGAGGTGGCCCTCGAATACGGGGCCAAAGCCTCCTACCGCGTTGACTTCGCCAATGAAGTTGATGAGGCCTGGTTTGAGGGCGTGGCCACCGTTGGCGTCACGTCCGGCGCGTCCGTACCCGAAGTGCTGGTGCAGGACGTGCTGCGGTTGCTGGCAGACTACGGCTACGGCACCGTGGAGGAAGTGGTTACGGCCGAAGAAGACCTCCTCTTCTCCCTGCCTAAGGAGCTCCGGGCAACGCTGAAGCAGGCTGGCGACGTCAGTCGCGCCCTGGGTGGCCGCAAGTCCCGCAGCTGACATCGGCAGCTGAGAGCCCGGGCTAAAAGACTCAGCTAAAAAAATATGGGAGTTCGGCCTGGCAGCTGTTGCTGCCAGGCCGAACCTGTAACTGAACGCTTTTCAGGCGGCTTCGTCCTCGCTTTGGAGTTCCGGGGCAGCCACTGCCCGCGGCGTCACCTCCACAACAGGCGGTGTGACCAGGCCGGATTCCTCCAGGCTGTTGAGCTTGCGTGCGGTCGGAAGGACGCGGGCTTCCAGCGTGCCCACCATCGAGTTGTAACGGTCCACGGAGGTCTTCAGCGATGACCCCAGCTTGGTGACGTTCTCGCCCAGGGTACCCATCCGGTCGTACAACTGCCGGGCCAAATCGAACAGTTCGCGGGCACTGTCCGTGAGGACGTCCTGCCGCCAGGTAAACGCAACGGATTTCAGCACAGCCAGCAGGGTGCTCGGGGAGGCCAGGACCACGTTCCGGGACAATGCGTGATCCAGGAGTTCCGCGTCGGAGGTCAGTGCGGCCGCGAGGATGGATTCGGCCGGGATAAAGCAGATCACCAGTTCCGGCGAGTTGCCGGGAATGTCCCAGTACTTCTTATTGCCCAATGCGTCCACATGGGCCCGCAGAGCCTTGGCATGCGCGGCCAGGAGCATCTGCTGCGAGCGGTGGCCGGTGGCGGAAACGGTCCCGGACGAGCCTGGCCTGGAATCATGTGCTCCGAGTTCCTGGGCCTCCAGGTATGCGGACAACGGGACCTTGGCGTCAACCACCAACTGCTTTTCGCCGGGGAGCTGGACCACCAGGTCGGGGCGAACGGATGATTCGTTGCCAGTGCTGTGAACCTGTTCGATGAAGTCCACATGGCGCAGCATTCCGGCGGCTTCCACCACGCGGCGCAGCTGGACTTCGCCCCACTGGCCACGGGCACTGTTTGACCGCAGTGCAGATTCCAGGGCATGCGTGGACCGGATCAACTGCTCGTCCGAGAGGCGCGCTTCCTGCAATTGCTGGGCAAGCTGGCCGTACTGTTCCAGCCGGTCCCGCTCCAGCAGGGCCACCTGCTGCTGCACTGCCGTCAGTTTCTCCGCCACGGGCGCAAGGGCACGAAGTACACTGCCGTCCTGGGACCGCGATTCGCCCAGCTCCCGGTTCTGTGCCGCCAGAAGCCGCCGTTCGGCGTCGGCCGCCGCGAACTGCGCGCTGACTTCCGAAAGCCGCGACGAGACGGCGTCGAAGTCCTCCTCCACCGCACGGTTGTTTTTCCGCAGCGCAAACCAGGTGGCCGCAGCGCCCGCCAGGGCGCCCAGTAACAGCATGAACAAAGCCAGAATCAACGCGAAAGCATCCATGTGCCCACTGTCGCATGGGGCTGTGACATTTTCCCGAAGCGACATTTCCGGCGGCCCCCGAGAACCGGCAGGATGTCCGCTGCGGGTAGAATCAATGCTCGTGGCTCTTACTATTGGCATCGTCGGACTGCCCAACGTCGGCAAATCAACCCTCTTCAACGCACTGACCCGCAATCAGGTGCTGGCAGCGAACTACCCGTTCGCCACCATCGAGCCCAACGTAGGCGTCGTCAGCCTGCCGGATCCGCGGCTCCAGCAGCTCGGCGAACTCTTTGGCTCCCAGCGCCTCCTGCCCGCAGCCGTGTCCTTTGTGGACATCGCCGGCATCGTCAAGGGCGCCAGCGAGGGCGAAGGCCTCGGAAACCAGTTCCTGGCGAACATCCGCGAAGCGGAAGCCATCGCCCAGGTGGTGCGTGTTTTCGATGACCCGGACGTCATCCACGTTGACGGCAAGGTGGATCCGCGCTCGGACATGGAGACCATCAACACCGAACTGATCCTCGCGGACCTGCAAACCATCGAAAAGGCCATTCCGCGGATCGAAAAAGAAGTCAAAATCAAGAAGCGCGAAGCCGCAGAGCTGAACGCCATCCTGGCCGCACAGAAGGTGCTTGAGCGCGGCGACACCATTTTCTCCTCCATCAAGAGCGACAAGCTGGAGATGGAACACCTCAAAGAGCTCAGCCTGCTGACGGCCAAGCCTTTTATCTACGTCTTCAATGCCGACGAGGGAATCCTCGGCAGTCCGGAGAAGCAGGAAGAACTGCGCGCCCTCGTTGCCCCGGCTGACTGCATCTTCCTCGATGCCAAGCTTGAGGCCGACCTTGTAGAACTGGACGAGGAAGAAGCCCGCGAGATGCTGGAGATGAACGGCCAGGACGAATCCGGGCTGGACCAGCTGGCGAGGGTCGGCTTCCACACCCTGGGACTCCAGACCTACCTCACCGCCGGTCCCAAGGAAGCCCGCGCCTGGACAATCCACCGCGGCGACACCGCACCCCAGGCTGCCGGTGTCATCCACAGCGACTTCCAGCGCGGATTCATCAAGGCCGAAGTGGTCTCTTTTGATGACCTCATCGAAGCCGGATCCATGGCCGAGGCCAAATCGCGGGGCAAGGTCAGGATCGAAGGCAAGGAATATGTGATGGCCGACGGCGACGTAGTGGAATTCCGCTTCAACGTCTAGGTGTTTCGCCACGATAGTGGCGGGTACATAAGATACGTTCGCTTCAATTGCTGGTGGGTTCGCCGGGGACCTTATCCTGACTACAGGGGCGTACTCCCGGCGCTTCCGGCTGGACCGCCTGGGAAAAGTAAAACAAGGAGGCGGCATGCCAGTCAGGCGTCTGATGCAGTTCATCACCGCGGCGGCAGCGTCTGCGCTGGTGCTTTCGGGCTGCTCAGGCGGCGGAGGCACCACCCCCGTTGTGGTGGGGGAGGCAAAGCGCGGCGGCAGCGTCACCGTCGCCGAAGTCAACGCGTTCTCGTCGTTTAATCCCTACAGCGCCGACGGCAACACGGACATCAACTCCAAGATTGGCTCGATCACGCACTCGGGCTTCTACTACCTCGACGATGCGTCCAAAGTGGTGCGGAACGAAAAGTTCGGGCGGTTCGAGAAGGTTTCCGACAATCCCCTGAAGGTCAAATACACCGTCAACGAGGGCGTGAAATGGTCCGACGGCGAGGCGATCGATTCGGGCGACCTCCTGCTGGCCTGGGCTGCGGGTTCAGGCTACTTCAACGATGCCGATCCCATGGCCGGAACAGGAACCACGTACTTCTCCACCGCCTCCGACACCAGCGGGCTGGCAGGAACGGTCCTCCCCGAGCTCGGGGAGGACGGACGCTCCATGACCCTGGAGTACTCCGTGCCGTACGCGGACTGGGAGGTGGCGTTCGACGTCGGTCTGCCGGCCCATGTGGTGGCCACAAAAAGCGGCCTGAACGATGAGGAAGACCTCATCGACCTGATCAAGGATTCACCCCGAGGAGACGTAGAGAAGCCCGCGCCCAACACTGCGCTGAAGCGGGTCAGCGACTTTTGGAACTCCGGATTCGATGCCAAGTCACTGCCCGCGGACCCCTCGGTCTACCTCTCCAGCGGGCCCTACATCGTCCGGGACATTGTCCCTGAATCGTCCATGAAGCTGGTCCGCAACCGGGACTACACCTGGGGCCAGGAGCCCTGGCTCGATGAGATCAACGTCCGGTTTACCGGAGCTTTGCCTGCCGCCGTGGATGCCCTGCGGAACGGCCAGGCGGACATCATCTCGCCGCAGCCCTCGGCCGAAACGGACAGTCTTTTCGCCGGCCTCGCCGAGCAGGGGAACACGGTGGACCGTTACAGCCAATCCGGCTACGACCATCTGGACCTGAATTTTTCCGGACCCTTTGCGGACGGGGACGTCCGGAAGGCATTCCTCAAGGCAGTGCCGCGCCAGGCCATTGTTGATGCCGTCGTCGGCGGCCTCCTGCCAGACCCCAAGCCCCTTGACTCACACGTGTTCCTGCCGGGACAGCCCAAGTACGCGGACACCGTAAAAAACAACGGCTCCGGCGACTACGCGGACGTGGACATCGATGCAGCGAAGGCGCTCCTGGATGGAGAAACCCCCACCGTCCGCATCCTGTACAACCGCGACAACCCCAACCGGGCCAAGGCTTTTGCCCTGATTCGCGATTCCGCAGCGCTGGCAGGCTTCCAGGTGGTGGACGCCGGCCAGGGCAGCGCGGACTGGGCGAAGGCCTTGGGTGGCGGCAGCTACGATGCTGCATTGCTCGGGTGGATCGGCACCGGCGTGGGCGTCAGCCGTGTTCCCCAGATTTTCCGCACCGGTGCCGGCAGCAACTTCAATGGATTTTCGGACGGCGAAGCGGACAAGGCGATGGAACAGCTCGCCGGCACCACCGACCTTGCCAAGCAGGACGAACTGCTGGCCGAAATCGACAAGCAGGTGTGGGAGAACGCCTACGGGCTGCCGCTCTACCAGACCGTCGGCACCACGGCCTACAGTGCCCGCGTCACCGGCCTCAAGCCAAGCCCGGGACCGCTCGGAGTCTGGTGGAACGTCTGGGACTGGCGTCTCACCAAGACCCCGTAACCGCTTTCGCCGCCGTCGTGGCGCGCTTCACACTTTCGATTCGCCGATAATCGTACCGGCGAGTAGCATGTGACTTGCACAACTTCCGTTTACCGGCTAGATCCCTGGAACGGCCCGGTCACGGTTTGGCAACGGAGTACCAGTATCTGGACTTCGTGCAGTTAGGCTACTCGTATATGTAGGTTGCGTCACAGTTCAACGCTGGGTCTCGCCTGCGGGGAAGCACAAAGATTCCCCTCGTTTCTCCCACAACTCATAGGAGGCGGAATGCGTTTTACGCGCACTTCCAAAGCACTGGGCATCGTGGCAATCGCCGCGCTTGCCCTGACCGGCTGCGGCGCTGGAGGCGGCAGCAATGACGGTGCCAGCGAATCTGCCGGCGACCCGAACAAGGTCATCACCGCTTACAGCAACGAACCACAAAACCCGTTGCTGCCGGCAAACACTGGTGAAGTTTACGGTGCACGCGCCGTCGAACTTCTTTTCGAGGGCCTTCGCACCTACGATCCGAATGGCAAGCCGGTCAATTCCCTTGCCGAATCTATTGAATCTTCTGACTCACAGAACTGGACCATCAAGGTCAAGCAGGGCACCAAATTCACCAACGGCGAACCCATCACCGCCAAGACTTTTGTGGACTCCTGGAACTTTGCCGCAAACTCCAAGAACCTGCAGCAGAACGGGTTCTTCTTCGAATCCATCGAGGGGTACGCCGAGGTGTCGGCAGTAACCACCGAGAAGTCGGCTGACGGCAAGACCACCACCACCCCGGCTCCCACGGCTGAGACCATGACCGGTTTGGCAGCCACCGACGACTCCACCATCACGGTGAAGCTGGCCCAGCCAGAGGCTGACTGGTCACTGCGCCTCGGTTACATTGCATTCGCACCGCTCCCGTCGGCCGCGCTGAAGGACCCGAAAGCGTTCGGCGAAAACCCGATCGGCAACGGCCCGTACAAGATGGAAAAAGAGGGGGCGTGGGTTCATGACCAGTCCATCTCGCTGGTGAAGAACGCTGACTACAGCGGACCGCGCGCAGCAAAGAACGGTGGCGTGACCTTCAAGTTCTACACCGATCCGGGCCCCGCCTACACGGACTTGCAGTCCGACAACCTGGACGTTACAGATGTTCTGCCCTCTAACGCTTTGAAGACCTACGTTTCGGACTTCCCGGACCGTAACGCCACCAAAGCCGTGGCTACGAACTCCACCCTGAACATCCCGGGCTACAACCCGAACTTCCAGGGCGAAGCCGGCAAGCTCCGCCGCCAGGCCCTGTCCTACGCCATCAACCGCGAGGAAATTGCCAAGGTGGTCTTCAATGGCACCCGTACGCCGGCCAAGGCATTCGCCCCGCCGGTCATCGACGGCTTCAAGGAAGGCCTTAAGGGCAGCGAGGTCCTCAAGTTCGACGCCGCCAAGGCGAAGGACCTGTGGGCGCAGGCTGAAAAGATCCAGCCGTACGACAACTCCAAGCCGCTCCAGATTGCCTCCAACACTGACGGCGGCAACAAGGAATGGATTGATGCGGTAACCAACGGGTTCAAGAACAACCTCGGCATCCAGGCTGAAATCCAGCCGTTCGCCAAGTTTGCTGAAGTCCTGAACCTGCGCAAGTCGCAGCAGCTGCCCGGCCTGACCCGGTCCGGCTGGCAGGGTGACTACCCGTCGCTGTACAACTTCCTGGGTCCTGTCTGGGCAACGGGCGCACCGTCGAACTACGAGAAATACTCCAATCCCGAGTTCGACAAGCTCCTCCAGGAGGGCCTCGCCTCCAAGACTCCTGACGAGGCAAACGCGAAGTTCAACCAGGCGCAGGAAGTCCTCTTCGAGGACCTTCCGGGCTTGCCGCTCTGGGATCAGGCACGGCCGATCGTGTGGAGCAATAACGTTGTGAAGGCCGAGACCGGCTGGAACGGCGGCATCCGCTACTTCGATATCACGGCAAAGTAGTCCCAGATCTAGCTTGCCGCCAGGCACATTGGGGGTCCGGTTACGGCCGGGCCCCCATTGGCTTGCAACGGCAGGAAGGCACCAATGACACTGTATTCTTCCCATCCGGAAGGCTGGTGATCCGGTGGTCCGCTTTATTCTGCGCCGACTCCTGCAAGTGATCCCTGTTTTCCTCGGCACCACCCTTTTGGTCTATTACATGGTGTTCGCCTTACCCGGCGATCCCATTGCGGCGCTGTTCGGCGATCGCCAGCCTCCGCAGGCCGTTATCGACACGCTGCGCAGCCAGTACCACCTCAACGAACCCTTTTGGGTCCAGTACGGGCTGTTCCTGAAGAACCTCTTCACCTTCAACCTCGGCAACGACTTCACCGGCCAGCCCATCGCGGCAAGCCTGGCACGCGTTTTCCCCGTGACCGCCATGCTGGCGATTGAGGCACTCGCCATCCAGGCCGTTTTCGGTGTGGCCTTTGGTGTTTTCGCCGGCCTGCGCCGTGGCGGCTGGTTCGACTCCACCGTTCTCGTGGCGTCCCTGGTGGTCATCGCGGTTCCCACCTTCGTCCTCGGCTTTGTGTTTCAGCTCGTCTTCGGCGTGCAGCTGGGCTGGGCGAAACCGACAGTAGGCGCCAACGCAGACTGGGGCAGCCTGCTGCTCCCGGCTGTGGTCCTGGGGCTGGTGTCCTTCGCCTATGTGCTCCGCCTGACCCGCACATCGGTCAGCGAAAACATGAACGCTGACTATGTCCGGACTGCCACCGCCAAGGGCCTTTCACGGCCTCGGGTGGTCCTGGCTCACATCCTGCGTAACTCGCTGATACCCGTGGTGACCTACCTTGGCGCCAACCTGGGCGGCCTGATGGGCGGCGCCATCGTCACCGAAGGCATCTTCAACGTTCCGGGCGTGGGCAACAAGCTGTACCAGGCAGTCCTCCGCAGCGAGGGACCCACCATCGTTTCCATCGTCAGCGTGCTGGTGCTGGTGTTTGTGGTGGCCAACCTGCTTGTAGATCTCCTGTATGCCTGGCTTGACCCGAGGATCCGCTATGACCAGTAATAATAGCCACTACGTGGCCCCCATCGAGGAAACCCCGCTGCTGGCCACGGATGCGGTCAAGACTGACCAGGCACCCCTCAGCCTGTGGTCGGACGCCTGGCGCAAGCTCCGCCGTCGTCCGCTGTTCATTATCTCGGCGCTGCTCATCCTGGCCCTGGCAGTGGTTGCGCTGTTCCCCGGCCTGTTCACGTCCGTTGCCCCCAATGAAGGCTGTGAACTGGCCAATTCGGAGGGCGGCCCCATGGCCGGGCACCCCTTCGGCTTCACGTTCCAGGGCTGCGACATCTACTCCCGCGTCATTCATGGCACCCAGGCGTCAATGTCCGTCGGTATCCTCTCGGTGCTGTGCGTGTTGGTCATCGGTGTCACCTTCGGTGCCCTCGCCGGCTACTACGGTGGCTGGATCGACGCCGTGCTGGCCCGACTGGGCGACATCTTCTTTGCGCTGCCGCTCATTCTCGGTGCGCTGGTCATCACCCAGCTGCCCTTTTTCCGCGAGAACAAAAGCGTCTGGACCGTGGTCTTTGTGATCTCGCTCCTGGCGTGGCCGCAGATGGCCCGCATCACCCGCGGTGCCGTCATTGAGGTGCGTAACGCGGACTTCGTCACGGCAGCCCAGGCTTTGGGCGTCTCCAGGTTCAGCGCACTGGTTCGGCATGTGTTGCCGAACGCCCTCGCTCCGATTATTGTCCTGGCCACCCTGGAACTCGGCGTCTTTATTGTCGCCGAAGCAACGCTGTCCTTCCTGGGGATCGGCCTGCCCCAGAGCATCATGTCCTGGGGTAACGATATCGCCGGCGCACAGGCATCGATCCGAACCAAGCCGGAAATCATGCTGTACCCGGCCGCGGCTCTTTCCATTACGGTACTGAGCTTCATCATGCTGGGCGACGCGGTACGTGACGCCCTTGATCCCAAGAGCCGCCAGCGATGAGAGACAAAGAGATGACAACTCCAGAAATACGCATCGCGGAGGCCGGCACCACGGGGACCAGGCCGCTGCTGGAGATCCGCGACCTCGCCATTACCTTCAAGACCAGCGGCGGGGAAGTCCAGGCGGTCCGCGATGCACACTTGACCATCATGCCCGGTGAGACAGTGGCCATTGTGGGGGAGTCCGGCTCCGGTAAGTCCACCACCGCGCTGGCTGCGATCGGCCTGCTTCCATCCAACGGCCGGGTTTCCGGCGGCCAGATCCTGCTCGACGGCGAAGACATCGCGCATGCACCCGAGAAGCGCATGATCGAGTTGCGCGGAAACACCATCGGCATGGTGCCGCAGGACCCGATGTCCAACCTGAACCCGGTGTGGAAGATCGGTTACCAGGTTCGCGAAACGCTCCGCGCAAATGGCCAGCCCAGCGGTCCGGATGACGTCGCCAAGGTACTCTCGGAGGCCGGCCTGCCGGACGCCCACCGACGTGCCAAACAGTACCCGCACGAGTTCTCCGGCGGCATGCGGCAGCGCGCCCTGATCGCTATCGGGCTCTCCTGCCAGCCCCGGCTGCTGATCGCTGACGAGCCCACCTCAGCCCTCGATGTCACAGTGCAGCGGCAGATCCTGGACCACCTGGACACGATGACTACCGACCTGGGCACCGCCGTGCTGCTCATCACCCATGACCTGGGGCTGGCAGCCGAACGGGCCGACAAGGTAGTGGTGATGTACCAGGGCCGCGTGGTGGAGGCAGGACCTTCCCTGGAACTGCTGCAAAACCCGCAGCATCCTTACACCAGGAGGCTCGTGGAGTCCGCACCGTCCCTGGCCAGCCGAAGGATCCAGGCTGCCAGGGAACAGGGCGTGGAGGCCGCGGACCTGCTTGCCCCGGCAGCCGAGCCCGCCGCGGCGGATAACGTCCTCCAGATCCAGGACTTGCGCAAGGTGTACAAGCTCCGGCAGGGACTGGGTAAGTCATCGGACTTCGCGGCCGTGGACGGCGTCAGCTTCGATGTGAAGCGGGGAACCACCACGGCGATCGTGGGGGAGTCGGGGTCCGGGAAGTCGACGGTGGCCAAGATGGTCCTCCAACTGGAGAAGCCCACCGAAGGCAGGATCCTGTTCGACGGCGTGGACACGTCAGCCCTCAAACCCGGGGACCTGTTCAAGTTCCGGCGCCGGGTACAGCCCATCTTCCAGGACCCCTACGGTTCGCTCGACCCGATGTACAACATCTTCCGGACGATCGAAGAACCGTTGCGGGTCCATAAGATCGGCAACAAGGAGAGCCGGGAGAAGAAGGTCCGGGAACTGCTGGACCAGGTGGCACTGCCGCAATCGGCCATGCAGCGGTACCCGAACGAACTCTCGGGCGGCCAGCGGCAGCGTGTTGCCATTGCCCGTGCGCTTGCCCTTGACCCGGAAGTCATCATCTGTGACGAAGCGGTGTCCGCCCTGGACGTGCTGGTGCAGGCACAGGTACTGAACCTGCTGGCTGACCTCCAGGCCAACCTGGGGCTGACGTACCTTTTCATCACCCATGACCTTGCTGTGGTCCGGCAGATCGCCGACCATGTCTGCGTGATGGAAAAGGGACGCCTGGTGGAGACCGGCTCTACGGATAACGTCTTCGAATCCCCCGAGCAGGACTACACGAAGGCGCTCCTCAATGCCATCCCAGGTGCGAAGCTGATGCTTCCGCCGGAAGTCGCCTAGCCGCCTTTCCTCCCGTTAAACGAGTGGAGCCGGAGCCTGTTGGCTCCGGCTCCATGCGTTTAAGCCCCGTCAGTCCTGGAAAGAATCAGTCCCGCTTCCGGCCGCCAAAGCCGGAGTTTGTTCCACGGTCAGCTTCCGCTCCAAACCCAGGTCCCGGAGCCGGCGCTCCAGCAGCGCCCCCAGTGCGCGGCGGCCATTGGGATTCATATGCACTGAGTCCGCGAGGTCCTTGGCCAGGCCGTACCTGGTGAGCCAGTCGCCCACCGAAACAAAGGGGAGGTTGTGGGCGGCGGCTACCGAGCCCAGCAACGTATCTACCTCCGTCCGGCGCCCGCCCCCGTTGCCTTCGCCGCGGGCCAGCGTCCCTATCATGGCAATGCGGGTTCCCGGGTAGCGGTTCCTGAGCTCAGTGATCAAACGCTCCGCGTTGCCGGTGATCCGGCTGTCCGACGCTCCGGTTGTAGCGTCGTTGCCGCCGCCTTGGACAACGATGAGCGCCGGTGTACCGGAAGGCAGGAGCCAGTCACCCCGCAGGAGGGCATCAATGTAATTGCCCGTTTTTCCGTTGGCGGACACGAACCCGGTGCCGCCCCGCCCGCAGTAGTACACCTGGTACCCCGCGGCCTCCAGGCCTTGGCGGGGCCAGCCATCGGTTGGTTCCGATTGCGAGTCCCCAATCAGGAGGACCGTCCTGCTGATGTTGGGGACCACGGCTTCAAGCCGCCCATTAGCCGGATTGAGGATTCGTGAACCGGCCGCAGCCTGATGTGTTGCGGCAGTCCCGGGCTGCCCCGCAGCGGCGGCCTGCGCTTGGGAAGAGGCAGAAGACCCGGCCGGCATTCCGCAGCCGGACAAGGCAAGAAGGCAGGACACCGCGATCACGGCAGCGGCTCCGGACGCCGCAGAACGGGTCCGGGCCTGGGCTTTTCGCATGTGGTGTCTTTCGGGCTTGCATGGAGTGTCAGAGCAATCATGTGGCATGGAGGCAGGTTTGGCCAGTGATTTTGGTCACTGATTTTTGCCGGCCGCGTTGACGCAGGGCGGCTGTGGGCGCTGTTGGCTGGCAGAAAATTTAGGCCTATTAATGCCGCAGACGCTAGACTGGGGGAAGCAGCCCTGTGCAAAGGGCATGATCCGTCGTGCGTTCCAGTTGGAAATGTCGCGATACAACAGCTGACTTTCACCACTGAATCGAGCCATTACGCATGTCTGAAACCACCACCAACACCGCGGTAGCCACTGCATCACGCAGTGACCTCCGCAACGTCGCGATTGTGGCCCACGTTGACCACGGCAAGACCACCCTGGTCGACGCCATGCTCAAGCAGACCAACTCCTTTGCCGAGCACAACCACCTCGAAGACCGCGTGATGGACTCCGGTGACCTTGAGCGCGAAAAGGGCATCACCATCCTGGCCAAGAACACCACCGTTGCCTACAACGGTCCGTCGTCCAACGGCGAGACCATCACCATCAACGTTATTGACACCCCGGGCCACGCCGACTTCGGCGGCGAGGTGGAGCGCGGACTGTCCATGGTTGATGGTGTTGTGCTGCTCGTTGACGCATCGGAAGGTCCGTTGCCGCAGACCCGCTTCGTGCTCCGCAAGGCCTTGGCCGCCCACCTGCCCGTGATCCTGCTGGTCAATAAGACCGACCGCCCCGACGCACGCATCGACGAAGTGGTCCACGAGTCCATGGACCTGCTCCTCGGCCTGGCGTCGGATCTTGCCGACGAAGTCCCGGATTTGGACCTGGACAAGGTTCTTGAGGTCCCGGTTGTTTACGCCGCCGCCAAGGTTGGCCGCGCCTCCCTGGAGCAGCCCGCTAACGGTGCCGCTCCGGACAATGAGGACCTTGAGCCGCTGTTCAAGACCATCATCGAGCACATCCCGGCGCCGACCTACAACCCGGAAGGTGTCCTGCAGGCGCACGTCACCAACCTGGACGCTTCACCGTTCCTGGGCCGCCTGGCGCTGCTCCGCATCTACAACGGCACGCTGCGCAAGGGCCAGACCGTTGCCTGGGCACGCGCCAACGGTGAGCTCAAAAACGTCAAGATCACCGAACTGCTGGCCACCAAGGCCCTGGACCGCGTTCCGGCTGAGTCTGCAGGCCCCGGCGAGATTGTCGCCGTCGCCGGCATCGAGGAAATCACCATCGGCGAGACTTTGACCGACGCCGAGAACCCGCAGCCGCTGCCGCTGATCACCGTGGACGATCCCGCGATCTCCATGACCATCGGTATCAACACCTCCCCGCTGGCCGGCAAGGTCAAGGGCGCCAAGGTCACCGCGCGCCAGGTGAAGGACCGCCTGGATAAGGAACTGATCGGTAACGTCTCCATCAAGGTGCTCCCCACCGAGCGTCCTGACGCCTGGGAAGTCCAGGGCCGTGGCGAGCTCGCCCTGGCCATCCTCGTGGAGCAGATGCGCCGCGAAGGCTTCGAACTGACCGTTGGCAAGCCGCAGGTTGTCACCAAGACCATCGACGGCAAGATCCACGAGCCGATGGAACACATGACTATCGACGTACCCGAAGAGTACCTCGGCGCTGTGACCCAGTTGATGGCAGCCCGCAAGGGCCGCATGACCAACATGGCCAACCACGGCACCGGCTGGTGCCGGATGGAATTCATTGTTCCCGCCCGTGGCCTGATCGGCTTCCGCACCAAGTTCCTCACGGACACCCGCGGCGCCGGCATCGCCGCCTCCATCTCCGAGGGCTACGAGCCCTGGGCCGGCCCCATCGAGTACCGCACCAACGGCTCCATGGTCGCAGACCGCGCCGGCGTGGTGACCCCGTTCGCCATGATCAACCTGCAGGAACGCGGTTCCTTCTTCGTCAAGCCCACCTCCGAGGTGTACGAGGGCATGATTGTTGGCGAGAACTCCCGCGCCGACGACATGGACGTCAACATCACGAAGGAAAAGAAGCTCACCAACATGCGTGCCGCTTCCTCGGACACCTTCGAGAACCTGACCCCGCCGCGCGACCTCACCCTCGAAGAGTCGCTGGAATTCGCCCGCGAAGACGAGTGCGTCGAGGTAACGCCGGAGTCCATCCGCATCCGGAAGGTCATCCTGGACACGAACGAGCGTGCAAAGGCCAACCGCGCCCGCGCCAAGGCCTAGCCAGCACCGTAGCTCCAAAGAAAGCCACCGGCACCCCGCCGGTGGCTTTCTTCGTACCGCCGTGCGCAGCGAAACCGCGGTTCAGTGCCCGAGGGCAGTCCCTGCGCCCTGAGGGTCGACTCAGGCGCGCGGCCTTCGCCGCTCCGGCGCCGGCGGAACCTCCTTGGCTGCCACAACAAGCTCAAGGGGAATCACGACGTCGGCCTGCCGGGTGCGGATGGTGCACGCACCGGCGTCGCACGCCACCAGGTGTCCCAGTGCATCAGTGAGCCCGCCCTCGATGCGGTACCGCACCACCACCCGTGTTCCGGAAGCGGCGGCAAGGAGGAACCCTGCGGGGGAGGGGACAGGTAGACTCACCACTTCATACTAAATGGCTTCACACAAGGAGCCCGGCTAGGTTCGCAGTAACGGGCTGGGAGATAATAGGCTCAGATGTCAAGAGTCCGGCCAGGTTGCCGGACGCAACAGCCGGCGGGACGCCGGAACCAACGTGGAGAGGCAAGGGACGTGACGTACGTAATCGCGCAGCCGTGTGTAGATGTCAAGGACAAGGCATGTATCGAAGAATGCCCGGTCGACTGCATCTATGAGGGTGAGCGTTCGCTGTACATCCATCCGGACGAATGCGTCGACTGCGGAGCCTGCGAACCGGTATGCCCGGTGGAGGCCATCTACTACGAGGACGACACCCCGGACGAGTGGGCCGACTACTACAAGGCCAACGTTGAGTTCTTCGACGACCTCGGCTCACCGGGCGGCGCAGCGAAGATCGGCAACACCGGCAAGGACCACCCGATGATCGCCGCACTGCCTCCGCAGAACCAAGACCACTGACGCAGGCTGGAACGGTGACCGCAGCAGTGAATACGTTTGGCCTTGACCTGCCCGACTACCCGTGGGAGGCCATGGCGCCGTATCTCGCGAAGGCCTCGGAGCATCCCGGGGGAGCCGTCAATCTGTCCATTGGTACTCCGGTGGATCCCACGCCCGCGCTCATTCAGGACGCCCTGAAGGCCGCCGCCGATGCCCCCGGTTACCCCACGGTCCATGGCACGCCTGCCCTGCGGGAAGCCATTGCCGCATGGTTCGAACGCCGCCGCGGAGTGGCCGGACTGGACCCCCGCAACATCATGCCCACGGTCGGCTCAAAGGAACTCGTGGCATGGCTCCCGCTCCTGCTCGGGCTTAAGCCGGGGGACGTCGTCGTACGCCCCAAGGTTGCCTACCCCACGTACGATATCGGCGCAACGCTCGCCGGCGTCACCTCCGTGGCCACGGACAACCTGGACGAGCTCGACGACGCCACCCGCTCGCGTGTCCGGCTGATCTGGGTCAATTCCCCCGGAAACCCCACGGGCAGCGTCCGCGGCGTCGAATCCCTGAAGGCGCTCGTACAGCAGGCCAGGGAACTGGGCGCCGTGGTGGCGTCCGACGAATGCTACGCAGAGCTGGGCTGGGGCGACTGGGATGTCCAGCGCGGCGGCCAGCCTGTACCGAGCATCCTGGACCCGCTGGTGGCCGGCGGATCCCACCAGGGTCTGCTTGCCGTGTACTCGCTGAGCAAGCAGTCCAATGTGGCCGGCTACCGGGCAGCATTTGTGGCCGGCGATCCGGACCTGATGCCCAACCTCGTCAACAGCCGCAAGCATGCGGGCATGATCGTTCCCTACCCGGTGCAGGAAGCCATGCGGGTGGCACTGGGCGACGACGCGCATGTCGAGGCACAGAAGGACCTGTACCGCGGCCGCCGGGAACGGCTGGTTCCGGCGCTGCTGGATTTCGGGCTGGAGATCAAGGAGTCCGACGCCGGTCTCTACCTTTGGTCGACGGCGGGAGAGAGTACCTGGGACACGGTAGCCCGGCTGGCGGAGCGCGGCATCGTAGTGGGTCCCGGCGTCTTTTACGGCGAGGCCGGCAACGGCTACGTCCGGGTTGCCCTTACGGGAAGCGACGAAAGGATCGACGCTGCCGTGGCCCGGCTGGCTTCGGCACCGTAATTGTCAGGGCGCCGCGCCAGGCGCAGCGTCGTAACATAGGTGTGACTCCGGACACATCCGCCGCATTTTAGGGCATTTTGGAACGTCGCGGATTAGTGACACCCGCTAAGGAGATGTACTTTTTAAGTGACTATCAATGGTGGCTTTCTACAAGAAGGCAGCCCGGGTGTTGGAACCTGTCTCTTCAGGCTTCGTGCGCGGCTCACCTGATGTTGGATCAAGCTTTCGACAGAGGCCCAGACGCCTCATGAAGGGGACTCCATGACTGAGACCAACAATGCTGCGACCCTGCTCCACTCCGGAGGCGAGCTCAAGCTGCCGCGCATCCAGGTTGTTGAAGGGAACGAAGGCTACGACGTTTCCAAACTGCTGAAGCAGACGGGCGCAGTCACCTTTGACCCCGGCTTCATGAACACAGCAGCGACGACTTCGGCTATCACCTACATCGACGGCGATGCTGGCATCCTGCGCTACCGCGGGTACCCCATCGAACAGCTGGCACAGCACTCCAGCTTCCTTGAGGTGTCCTACCTGCTGATCTACGGCAACCTGCCCACTCCCACGGAGCTGGAAGAATTCGACCAAAAGATCCGCCGGCACACCCTGCTGCACGAGGAGCTCAAGGGCTTCTTCGGCGGCTTCCCGCGGGACGCGCACCCCATGCCAGTCTTGTCCTCGGCCGTTTCGGCGCTGTCCACGTTCTACCAGGACTCGCTGGACCCGTTCAACGCCGAGCAGGTGGAAGTTTCCACCATCCGCCTCATGGCCAAGCTTCCGGTTATCGCGGCCTACGCCCACAAGAAGTCCATCGGCCAGCCCATGCTGTACCCGGACAACTCGAACAACCTCGTGGAGAACTTCCTGCGCCTCAGCTTCGGGCTTCCGGCTGAGCAGTACGAGGTGGACCCGATCGTGGCCAAGGCACTGGACCTGCTCCTGATCCTGCACGCGGACCACGAGCAGAACTGCTCCACGTCCACTGTGCGCCTCGTGGGCTCCTCTAACGCCAACCTCTTCGCCTCCGTCTCCGCAGGCATCAACGCCCTCTTCGGCCCGGCCCACGGCGGTGCCAACGAGGCTGTGCTGAAGATGCTCCGCCAGATCCAGGCCGAGGGCACCAAGCCCGAGGACTACATGGAGAAGGTCAAGAACAAGGAAGACGGCGTGCGCCTCATGGGCTTCGGCCACCGCGTCTACAAGAACTACGATCCGCGGGCCAAGATCGTCAAGGCTACCGCCCACGAGATCCTCAGCAAGCTGGGTGGCAACGACGAACTGATGGACATCGCCCTCCGCTTGGAAGAGAAGGCGCTCAGCGATGATTACTTCATCCAGCGCAAGCTCTACCCCAACGTGGACTTCTACACCGGCCTCATCTACAAGGCTATGGGCTTCCCCGAGAAGATGTTCACCGTGCTCTTTGCCATGGGGCGCCTCCCGGGCTGGATTGCCCAGTGGCGCGAGATGATCAGCGACCCGAACACCAAGATCGGCCGCCCGCGCCAGCTCTACATCGGCGAGCCGGAGCGCGAATACCCCGCCCGCTAAATCCCCACCTGGCCCCAGAAGACGAACGGCCGCCCACCTCATCGAGGTGGGCGGCCGTTCCTCGTTAATCGCCAGCAAAGCAAGGCGGGGTCACTAAAGGCCCAATATGGAGTCCCCGAAGGGCAAGTTGTGACTTCGCGTTGCTGTTTAGGAGTTGTATCCCTGGGGGTTGTTTTTTTGCCAGCGCCAGTGGTCTTCGCACATCTGGTCGATGGTTTTGGTGGTGGACCAGCTGAGGTCGGCGAGGGCTGAGGTGGCGTCGGCCCAGAAGGCAGGCAGGTCGCCGGCGCGGCGGCCGGTGATCTCGTAGGGGATGGGCTTGCCGACGGCTTTTTCGAAGGAGCGCAGGACCTCCAGGACTGACGATCCGGTGCCGGAGCCAAGGTTCCAGCGGAATACCCCGGTTCGGTCGGTGATGTGGTTCAGGGCGGCGAGATGGCCTTCGGCGAGGTCCACCACGTGGATGTAGTCGCGCAGGCAGGTCCCGTCCGGGGTGTCGTAGTCGCCACCGAAGACCATGAGTTTCTCGCGCCTGCCCACCGCGACCTGGGCGATGAAGGGGACCAGGTTGTTGGGGATGCCTTGCGGGTCTTCGCCAATCCGGCCCGAGGGGTGGGCCCCGACGGGGTTGAAGTAGCGCAGCAGGGCGATGTGCCAGCGGGTGTCGGCAGCCCCGAGGTCGGAGAGGATGTCCTCGATCTGTTCCTTGGTGCGGCCGTAAGGGTTGTTGGCGCCGATTTCCATTTTCTCGACGTACGGGATGGGATTGTGTTCGCCGTAGACGGTGGCGGAGGAACTGAAGACGATGGAGCGGACGTTGTGCTGGTCCATGACCCGGATCAGGTTCAGGGTTCCGACGAGGTTGTTGTAGTAGTAGTTCAGGGGTTCGCGGACGGATTCGCCGACTGCCTTGAGCCCGGCGAAGTGGATCACGGCATCGACATCGTTCTCAGCGAAAACCTTCTCGACGGCGGCCTCGTCCACGAGGTCCACGTGGTGGAACTGTGCTGTTTTGCCGGTGATCTCGGCAACCCGGCGGAGGGAATCCTCGCTGGAGTTGACCAGGTTGTCGACGACCAGCACGTCATGGCCGGCTTCCTGCAATGACAAAACAGTGTGGGACCCGATGTACCCGGTGCCCCCTGTAACCAGAATTTTCATGCTCTCAACGCTATCCCAAGTGGTGCCGGCCGCGCCGGTCGGGGCCAATTTCCAGGCAGGATGACGGTGCTTTACGGGCCAACCGGCCGACAGGCCTGTGACGAGGCACAAGTGTGCTAAATAGGAGGAGTGCCTAAAATCGTTCATGCCGGAGCCCGGCGCCAGGAAGTGGTGGAAGCAGTTTGGCGGATCATCGCCGTCGACGGACTGGAAAGGGCTTCGCTGCGGGAAGTGGCAGACGAGGCCGGGCTCGCGGTCGGCTCCGTTCGGCACTACTTTGCCGGTAGCGATGAACTGCTGGCCTTCTCCTTCGCGGCCGTGATTGACAGCATTGTGGCCAGGCTGGAGGCCGCATTGCCCGGGCTGCAGGACCACCCGCGGGCAAGCGCCGAAGGACGCGCCGCTGTTTTAACACTGCTGGGCGAACTCCTGCCATTGGATGAACAACGGGCAGTGGAGGCGTGCGTGTGGATGGCATTTCGCAACGCCGCCAGGATCAAGCCCTTTCTTGCCGCGGAGGCGGACCGGAGCCACCGCGAGGTGGCCGCCGTGATGGGCCGCGTGATCACTGCGTTGCTGCCCGGGGAATCCCAGGAAGTATTGGTGATGGAGGCGGAAAGACTCCTTGCCACGCTGGATGGCCTCTGCATGCATGCCCTCCTGCAGCCCGGCTGGATGACTGCCCGCATGTGCACCGATGTCCTGGAGTGGCACCTTGACGGGTTGGCGCCGTGAATTTCATTAACCTCGGCAACTCAGGGGAATAGACTGATAGCCGGGGGCGCAACACCGGATCACCAGACCCGGCAGGAGCGCGCCAGGGAAGGACCTCGGATGCAGCAAAAGACCGGTTCCGGGTGGCAGATCACCACCGACACGTCCGGGCCGATGATGATCGCCCTGTATATCCGCGATGCCGCCGGACTCGACGGCGCGGGCCACCCGGCGCTTTCCCATGCAGCTCCCAAGATCCGTCATGCCGACCATTCCCACCTGACTGCCGACGTCGGGGGCTTCAACGGGCTCAAGACAGAATGGGAGGCGTGGTGGGAACAGTTGCTGAAGGCGCATCCGCAGACGTCGCCGGAACTTTCCCCGCCGGAATTCGAGGCTTTCGGCAATTCGCCCGCCCTGCAGCGGGTACTCCAGGCGCACTTCGGCTCGGCCCTGACCTGGGCGCGGGAACGCAGGAGCGAGTATGCCGAGCTTGAAGCTGAAAGGGCCGCCAACGGTGCAGACCAGTTGCTGGAGGACATGGTGGATGACCGGCTGATGGAAGTGGGCCGCAACGCCCGCGACTTCAAGCTGACCATCATTGAACTGCCGTTGAACGAACAGCGGGCCTGGTACCTGGAGCCGGACAAAATCATTATGAGCCACCAGTTGATGGGCCAGCCGGAGCTGTTCCGCAGCTACGTCCAGCCTGTGGTGGAAATCCTCGTCTAGTAAAAGGCCGGACGGGCCTTAGGCCCCCGTGCCTGCCGGCGAGACCGTAATCCGCACCTCGCCGTCCGGGACCGCCGACTCCCGCCAGCCGTCACGCTCGTCGCGCTCCCAGGTCCGCCCGGCAACTTCCACCTGTGTGACCTCGAGGGTCTTGGCATTGGCTACGGCCCATTGCGCCACGGACCATGCCTGGCTGCCGTCAGCCTCCACCACCAGGGTTTGGCCGTCAACCGCGGAAGCAGAGAGTCCGTAAGCCTGGGAAAGCTGGTCAGAAACGGCCTGCGGATCTCCCGCGGCACCTGCCGAACGGAGGGTGCATCGAATCGCTTCGGGGGTCTGGCCGGACAGCCCGGAGGCAAAAAAGCGCCCCATCTGCTCGTGCTGGGCGTAGGCGGTGGGAAATGCAGATCGCTGCACCCGTTGCGCAGCTTCGGTGATCTCCATCGACTCGTAGCCGGGGATCTTTACCAGTGCGTCGTAAAAGGCGTTCGTCGCGTAAATGGGATCCATGATCTGCTCTTCGCTTCCCCAGCCCTGGGAAGGCCGCTGCTGGAACAGCCCCCGGGAATCCGGGCCCGCCTGATCGCCGTGTTCGATGTTGCGGAGCTTGGACTCCTGCATGGCGGTAGCCAGGGCTATGGTGGCCGCCCGGGGCGGGAGGCCGCGCTGGACTGCAACTGCGGTGATCAGGGAAGCGTTGACAGCCTGGTCCGGAGCCAGTTCCGCCGTCTTGCCGTTGACGACGGCGGTACAGCGCTCCGAAACGAGGGTCTCGGAGCGCTGCACAAAAAACACCGCTGCATAGACGCCGCCGGCCACGAGTGCGAGGGCAAGCAGCAGCACCAGCAGGCGGCGCAGGCCGCGTCTTCGTGCCATGAAGGGATCAGTTGGCGTGCAGGGCGTCGTTCAGTTCCACGGACTGGCCGGCACGGGGGAGTACCTCCACGGCGCCCGTGGTGGAGTTGCGGCGGAAGAGCAGGTTGGGGACACCGGAGAGTTCGGCAGCCTTGACGATCTTGGTGGTGTCCTCGCCCACTTCGTCCTTGGGGCCAGGCACGCGCACGCGGGTCCCCGCCGTCACGTAGAGGCCGGCTTCCACCACCGAATCATCGCCGATGCTGATGCCCACGCCGGAGTTGGCCCCGAGCAGGACCCGCTCGCCGATGGTGATCTTTTCCTTGCCCCCGCCGGACAGGGTGCCCATGATGGACGCGCCGCCGCCGACGTCGCTGCCGTCACCGGTGACCACGCCGGCGGAAATCCGGCCCTCAACCATGGAAGTGCCCAGGGTGCCGGCGTTGAAGTTGACGAAGCCTTCATGCATCACAGTGGTGCCCTCGGCGAGGTGCGCACCCAGGCGGACGCGGTCGGCGTCGGCAATCCTGACGCCGGTGGGCACAACGTAGTCCACCATGCGCGGGAACTTGTCGATGCCGTAAACGGTCACGGCGCCCCGGCGGCGCAGCCGCGCCCGGGTCAGTTCGAAGCCGTCCACAGCGGCGGGACCGAAGTTGGTCCAGACAACGTTGGGCAGCTTGCCGAAGATGCCATCCAGGTTGATGGTGTTCGGGCGGACCAGCCGGTGCGAGAGCAGGTGCAGGCGCAGGTAGGCGTCAGCGGTATCGGCCGGGGCCTCATCGAGGTTGATCTGGACGAAGACCACCTTCTGCTCGGTGCCGCGGTCCTCATCTGTACCGGCGTCGGCGATCCGGGTGAGTGCCTCATCCGCGTTTTCCACTGCCCGCAGGTGTTCGGCAGCGACGCCCAGCGAGGGTGCGGGGAACCAGACGTCCAGGACGGTGGCATCACCATTGGCAACGGCAATGGTGGCCACACCGAAGCCATAGGCGGAGCGTTCTTCAGTGGGGGCAGTCTGGGTTTCGGGCACGGCGGAGGAAGCAGTCTCAGTCATTGCCCCAGTCTATCGACGGGCGGGGACCTGCTCCGAACTAGACTGGCTTCGTGACTGCCGAAACCGCTCCGGAATCTTCAATCCTTCCCCTCGACCTCCGCCAGGACGTTGCGCTCCTGACGGCCGCGATCATGGACATCAACAGTGTGTCCGGCAATGAAACGGAACTGGCTGACGCGGTCGAAGCCGCCCTGCGCGCCATCCCGCAACTGCACATTGTGCGGGACGGGGATGCCATCATTGCCCGGACCGAGCTGGGAAACGCCGAACGCGTCATCCTGGCAGGACACCTGGATACCGTTCCGTTGCCCTTGGCCGAGGGGTCCCTGGGGACGGTTCCGTCCAGCTGGGAGTCCGGGGTCCCCGGCGTTGGTGTCCTGTACGGGCGCGGCGCCACCGACATGAAGGGCGGCGTTGCCGTACAGCTCGCGCTGGCTGCCAGGATGTTCGACGGCGGGACCGCGCCGAAGCGTGACGTCACCTTCGTTTTTTACGACCACGAGGAAGTGGAGGCCGTCAAGAGCGGCCTGGGCAGGCTGGTCCGGAACCACGGCGATCTGCTTGATGGCGACTTCGCCATCCTGCTCGAACCCACTGACGGCACGGTGGAGGGTGGCTGCAACGGCACCAGCAGGTTCGAAGCGACAACGGTGGGGGAGTCCGCCCATTCCGCCCGGGCCTGGATGGGCAGCAACGCCATCCACGCGGCGGCGCCGGTCCTGGCCCGGCTGGCTGCCTACGAACCCCTGACAGTGAACGTGGACGGCCTGGACTACCGCGAGAGCCTGAACGCCGTAAGAATCAACGGCGGAACTGCCGGAAATGTGATCCCGGACCGCTGCGTGGTGGAGATCAACTACCGGTTTGCCCCCGATAAAACGCCGGACCAGGCCGAATCAGTGGTGCGGCAACTCCTTGAAGGTTTTGACGTGGTCCGCACTGACGCCGCCGCCGGAGCACGGCCCGGGCTACAGCACCCCGCCGCCGCTTCCTTTGTTGCCGCGGTGGGTGCCGAACCCAAGCCCAAATACGGTTGGACCGACGTCGCGCGTTTCAGCGAGCTGGGAATCCCGGCGGTGAACTTCGGGCCGGGGGACGCCCTGCTGGCGCACAAAGACAACGAACACGTGGATGCGGATGCGATCCGGAAGTGTCTGCAGGCGCTGGAGGACTGGCTGGCTGGCTGACACTTAAGGGCCGTGGTCCCGGCTGCCCTAGACAGCAGGTTGCCTTAAACAGCAGTGGCCCGGACCGCGGGAACCCAAAAGGGGCGCGGTCCGGGCCATTGTTGTTTGACCTGTCAGGGAACGGGAGCTTCGGCCTTCTCGGGTTCGGCCTTGGCCACACCGCCGGCTGCCTTCTTTGAACCCCTGCGCTCAATCATGACCGCAATCCGGGATACGAGGATGTTGATGGCGATGTAGATCGCCGCGGCCACAAAGAAGATGGGGAACAGGAACTGGGTTCCCAGGAAGTCCGCCATCACCTGTACGGCACGCAGGAGCTCGCCGTACGCCACGATGTAGCCCAGGGACGTGTCCTTGAGGAGCACCACCATCTGCGCCACCAGCGAAGGCATCATGCGACGGATTGCCTGCGGCAGTTCGATCAGCATGCGGGACTTGAAGCTGGTCAGGCCGATGGCCAGGCCCGCTTCGCGCTGGCCCTTGGGCAATGACTGGATGCCGGCGCGGATGATCTCCGCGAAGACTGCCGAGTTGTAGAGGATCAGGCCGGTCACGACGGCGACGAACGCCGAGGTGCCAAAACCCAGCAGCACGAACAGCATCATCAGGACCACGGGCATACCGCGGAGGAATTCCAGAACCACCCGGGTGGGGATGCGGATGAACGCGACGTCCGAGATGCGCAGCAGGCACAGCGCCAATCCCAGTGGGAAGGCGATGACAGCGGCCAGGGCAGCGGCGCTGAGCGTGGCACCCAGGCCGTTGCCCAGCAGCGTCCAGACATCGCCGCGGGTGAAGATCTGCCACCGGCGGCCCTCAAGAATCCCCTGTTGGGCGAAGGTCATGATGATCCAGGCGAGCAAGCCCAGGATCAGCAGCGAACCGACAATTGAACCAATCAGGGAGATCCGGCGGGCTTTAGGGCCGGGGACGTCGTAGAGTACCGAGCTCATCGGGCAATCGCCACCTTTCGTTCCACCGTACTGGCCAGGATGCCCAGCGGAACGGTGAGGAGCAGATAGAAGAAGGCTACGCCGAGTAGGACGGGGATCACGGCGTCACCGTTGGCGTTGGCCAGTTGCCGGCCGTAGCCGAACAGTTCAAGGACAAAGAAGGCGCCGGCAACGGAGGAGTTCTTCACCAGGGCGATCAGGATATTGATCAGCGGCGGAATCACAGTCCGCAATGCCTGCGGAAGGATGATGAGGTTCAGGACCTGCCCGAAGTTCATGCCGATACTCCGGGCGGCCTCGGCCTGGCCCACCGGGACACTGTTGACACCTGAGCGGACAGCTTCGGCGATGAACGCTGCGGTGTAAGTACTGAGGGCGATAATTGCGGCTATTTCGAACTGCTCAAACTTCACTCCGAGCCGGGGGAGGACGATGGCTGCGAAGAAGAAAGCGATGGTCAGCGGAGTGTTCCGGAGAACTTCCACATAGACGGTGCTGAAGCCGCGGAGCGCTGCCACGGGGGAAACCCGGGCTGCCGCGAGCAGGGTCCCGAGCACCAGCGCGATGACCCCGGAAACTACGGAGAGGAAAAGCGTGCGGAGAAAACCGTTCCAGTACAAGGGCAGGTTTTCAAGAATGACGTCCATTGGATCCTTTGGCTGTGGGCGTGGACGGGTGTGAAGGCCGTGGTTGCCGGGGCGTGTATGCGGCCCCGGCAACCACTGCGTTACTTAGTAACGGTTGATTTCGGGCAGCTTGGGGGCAGTCTTGATGACTGAACCTGCGGTTGCTTCCCAGGCCTTCTTGTAGGAGCCGTCCTTCTCGAATGCCTCCAGCTGGTCGTTGATCCAGTTGCGGAACTCGGTATCGTCCTTCTTCAGGCCGATGCCGTAGGGCTCCTTGGTGAAGGTTTCGTCCGAGGCGAGCTTGAAGGCGTCCGGTTCCTTGTCCACGAAGCCGGCGAGGATCACGTTGTCCGTGGTGACAGCTTCAACCTGCTTGTTGCGCAGGGGCTCCAGGCAGGCGGAGTAGGTGGCTGCGGGAACAAGCTCGGCTCCGTACTTGTCCACGATGGTTGCAGCCGGGGTGGAACCGGTGACGGAGCAGACCTTCTTGCCCTTGACGTCTTCGGGCTTCTTGATGGAGTCGTTGTCCTTGTTCACCATCAGTGCCTGGCCGGCCTCGTAGTACGGTCCGGCGAAGCTGACAACCTGCTTGCGCTTGTCATTGATGGTGTACGTGGCGATGACCAGGTCAACCTTGCCCTGCTCAATAAACGGTTCGCGGTTGGCGGACACCGTTTCGGACCACTCGATCTTATCGGCCGGGATGCCCAGCTTGGCGGCGATCAGCTTGCCCATTTCAACGTCGAAGCCCACAGGCTTGCCGTCCAGGCCGACCTGGCCGAAGAGCGGCTGGTCATACTTGGTGCCGATCTTGATGGTGCCGGCCGAGGCGAGCTTTTCCATGGTGGTGCCCGCAGCGAACGTGGGCTTCGCCACCGGGCTGGGGTTGCTGGAGGATCCGGCGTCACCACCGCCGCAGGCGCTGAGGGACAGTGCGAGGGCAGCGGTAGCCGCCACGACAAATGACTTCCGCCGGGTCAAAAATGCCTTCATGACATTCCTTTCATTGGTGGCCGTGGGTCACGGCCAGGGTGCGAACTGGGAGTGTTTGTTCGTAGGTGTTTCAGTGCGTCAGGAGCTTGGAGAGGAAATCCTTGGCGCGGTCGCTCTTGGGATTGGTGAAGAACTCTTCAGGCGTGGCGTCCTCAACGATCTGGCCGTCGGCCATAAAGACCACGCGGTCTGCGGCCTTGCGGGCGAAGCCCATTTCGTGGGTGACCACGATCATGGTCATGCCCTCCTTGGCGAGCTGGACCATCACATCCAGGACCTCGTTGATCATTTCGGGGTCCAGCGCCGAGGTGGGTTCGTCGAACAGCATGACCTTGGGCTTCATGGCCAGGGCGCGGGCAATGGCGACGCGCTGCTGCTGGCCACCGGACAGCTGGGCGGGCAGCTTCGGAGCCTGGTGGCCGACGCCCACACGTTCAAGCAGCGCCATGGCGTCCTTGTCCGCGGTGCCCTTAGCAACGCCCTTGACCTTGATGGGGCCGAGCGTGACGTTCTCGAGGATGGTTTTATGCGCGAAAAGATTGAACGACTGGAAGACCATTCCGACGTCGGCACGGAGCTGCGCGAGCTCCTTGCCTTCCTCGGGGAGGACCTTTCCGTCGATGCTGATGGTGCCGCCTTCAATGGTTTCAAGACGGTTGATGGCGCGGCACAAGGTGGACTTACCGGAGCCCGAGGGCCCGATGACCACAACAACCTCGCCCTTGCGGACCTGCAGATTGATGTCCTTCAAAACGTGCAGCTGGCCGTAATGCTTGTTTACGGCGTTCAGGGAGACGAGGGCATCGCCGGGCACATGAGTAGTCATAGGAAGAATCTAGCGAACAACGGCACCTTATGACGGGAATCACCCCAGGTTCCTGCGGATCGTGATTCAAGAGATACCTCGCACGGGCAGGTTAGCCTAGGGGAATGAGCATCAGTGCAGATCCGGCCAAAAACATCCAGCCGCGCCGTAAGGGGCCCCTTGAGCTTCGCCGCAAGCAGGCGGCGGTGGAAATGTCCGACCAGCATCTGCTTGATACCAAAGGGCCCGGGCAGTTTGTGCACACCGATCCGTGGCGCGTCATGAGGATCCAAAGCGAGTTCGTGGAGGGTTTCGGAGCCTTGGCAGACCTCGGCCCGGCCGTGAGCGTCTTTGGATCTGCCCGGACAAAACCCGGCAGCCACTATTACGAGATGGGCGTGGAGGTGGGCCGGAAGCTGGCCGAAGCCGGTGTCGCCGTTATCACCGGCGGCGGACCTGGTTCGATGGAAGCGGCCAACCGCGGCACCGTTGAAGGCAACGGGGTGTCCGTGGGACTGGGCATCGAGCTTCCGTTCGAGCAGGGGCTGAACCAGTGGGTGGACCTTGGCATCAACTTCCGGTACTTTTTCGCACGCAAGACCATGTTCGTGAAATATGCCCAGGGATTCATCGTCCTGCCCGGCGGCCTTGGCACCCTGGACGAGCTCTTTGAAGCCATGGTCCTGGTGCAGACGCGCAAGGTGACCTCGTTCCCCATCGTGCTGCTTGGAGTGGACTTCTGGGGTCCCATGATTGAGTGGATCAAGGGAACCCTGGTGGCAGAAGGCATGGTCTCGGCAAAGGACCTGGACCTGATCCAGGTGGTGGATGATCCGGCTGAAGCAGTGAACCGCGTACTGGGCGTCGGAGTTACCCCTTCACTGAACGGCGAACAGCGGCCGGAGTAACCACAGCCGCCAGGTCTGGCACCATGGGGTAGTGAGCTTTTTCCTGGTCTTTCTTGCCGTGCTGCTGATCGGCGCCGTCATCTGGACAAGCGTGGGGGGCCGGGCTGGAAAGCAGGGCGGCCGCCAGCTGCCGTCCGTTCTGGTTGGCGGCCTGGAGGAGCCGCCGGCCAACTTGCCGCCGGTCCTTCTGCCTGCCAATGCTGCGCCCCAGGACGTGGACAGCGTCCGTTTCTCCCTGGGCCTGCGGGGCTACCGGATGGACCAGGTGGACCAGGTGCTTGACGAACTGCGGGACCAGTTGGCGGCCAGCCGGAATGAAGTGGAAACGTTGAAGGCCCGGCTGGCGGAGGTAGCCCGACAGGCCCCTGCCGCGGAGCCGGATGCACGGGAGGCGTTGCCGGGGGAAGCCGGCACGGAAGCATCTGAACCTGGAAACAACAGGCCCGGAACTTCTGGGCCCGGCACTCCTGTTACCGGCCCACGTGAACCCGCTGCAGGGCAGTCGTCAGCAGGGCAGCCGGCCGCAGGGGAGGGCCAAGCTTGAGTACTGCCACCGGCCGCCGAACGGGACTGTCGGCGTCGGTCCACTCATTAGCGCTCCGCTACCGCGCGGCCGTCCGGGGCTGGCCCTGGTGGCTGCAGGTCACCACCATCTATGTCATGGCCCGGCTCGTCAGTGCGGGCATCTTTATGGCAGCGGCCCTGCATCAGGGACCCAACCCCTGGTTCGCGCCGAAACCTGACTACTGGAATTTCATCAACATCTGGGACGCCCGGTGGTACGTCAGGGTCATCGAGGGCGGCTACCCCGCCACCCTTCCCGTGGACGCCGCAGGCAACGTCCAGGAGAACACCTGGGCGTTTTATCCGCTGTACCCGTCCCTGGCCGGCGGGCTGGGCAGCCTCACGGGGTTGAGCCCCGCCGCCTCGCTGACCGTTATCGCGATGCTGTCCGGCCTGGGCGCTGCGCTGGTGGTCTACATGCTGTTCCGGCATCTGGCGTCCCACGGGACGTCATTGTGGGGGGTGGCCTTCTTCGCCACGTTCCCTGTGTCAGCCGTGCTCCAGGTCCCCTACGGCGAGCCGCTCTCGCTGCTGCTGCTGGCCGGTGCTCTGCTGCTGGTGATCCGGCGGGAGTACCTGTGGGCCATCCCGGTGGTGGTCCTTCTGTGCCTTTCCCGCCCGGTGGGAGTTCCTTTCGCGGCGGCGCTGGGCATCCTGTTGATCTTCCGCCTTGTCCAGCGCCTTCGGCGCAGTGAAACGGCAGGGCATACAACGCCGGACCTCGTGGCCCTCACCACGCTGACGGCGGTAGCGGGCGCCTCGGCGCTGGCCTGGCCCGCCGCGGCCTGGGCTGCCACCGGGGACATCCAGGCCTATACCAAGACCGAAACCGTGTGGCGGGGCCACGACCTGGTTCCTTTCAAGCCCTGGTTCGATACCGGAGTGGACCTCTTCGGTCCCGTGCTGGGCATCCTGGCGCCGTTCGTTTTTGTTGCCCTCTTCGCCGCCATGCTGTACCTGCCCCCGGTGGTCCGTCTCGGCGTCGAACTCCGGCTGTGGTGCGCCTGCTACATGGGGTACCTGGTCATGTTCCTCCACCCGCAGACCAGTACTTTCCGGATGCTGCTTCCGCTTTTTCCGTTGGCGCTGGGGGCCGCGTTGCTGTCCCGGTCCAAGGCTTACCGGGGGACCGTTGTGGTGATGTTCCTGCTGCTGCAGATCGTGTGGATCGTGTGGCTGTGGGCTTGGGCCCAACTGCCGGGCGGAGGCGATTATCCGCCGTAGGATTTTCGACTTTTTTGCAGGTCAGGGTGCAAATTGCGCCCTGCCGGAAATGTCCATCGATTAGCTACGCGCGGGTAATTCCGCGATAATGGTAGGTAAGCAAGGACAAAAAGCATTTCAGAATACGCGCGGCCCTGGCGGTGTCCACCCACTCCGTCATGGCAGCTTGATCTACATGCGGACACAGCCCGCCCGGGCTGATCAGTCCTGGGACTAAATGGAGGGGAATTCCTCATGGCGGCTATGAAACCACGCACCGGCGACGGCCCAATGGAAGTCACCAAGGAGGGCCGCAGCCTGATCATGCGCGTCCCGCTCGAAGGCGGCGGGCGCCTGGTGGTCGAACTGAATGCTGCCGAAGCGGCCAACCTTAGGGAATGCCTGGTCGGCGTCACCGAATAATCATGCGGACAGGATCCGCAGCCTCGAAAGGCTGCGGATCCTGTCTTATTTTTTGACCGCTACGAGCAGGCCGTCGCCGGTGGGAAGCATGGCTGAAGCCAGCCGGTCGTCGTCGCGGATGCTTTTGCCCACCTGCCGCAGGACCACCGTGGTTGCTTCGCGGCCGGCAGGGTTGGCCACCTTGTCCTTGTCCAGGGCGTCGTTGATGACCAGCAGCCCGGCAGGCTTCAGGAGCCGGACGGCCTGCTCCACGTAGCCGGGCAGACCGGGTTTGTCTGCGTCGATGAAAACGAGGTCGTACGCGCTGTCAGTGAGCCGCGGCAGCACGTCGCCTGCGCGCCCGGAGATGGTGCGCGTCCGGTTGGCCGGGCTGCCTGCCTCGGAAAAGGCTTCGCGGGCGGCCTTTAGGTGTTCGACGTCAACATCGATGGTGGTCAGGACAGCCTGCGGACCGAGGCCCCGGAGCAGGCAGACGCCCGAAACCCCGGCTCCGGTTCCGATTTCGACGGCGGTCTGGGCTTTGGAGGCCGCTGCCAGTACGGTGAGGACGGCTCCCACGCCGGGCCCGATGGGGGTCACACCGAGTTCGAAGGAGCGCTCCCGGGCCCGAAGCATGACCTCATCCTCAGCGGGCAGATCTTCTGCATAGGACCAGCTGGTGGACTTGTCGGCGCTCATGGATGTTCGCTTTCTGGGCGGCAGGGGGGAGTATCCTCTACAGCCTACTGTGTCCGGTGCCGGCAACCGGGAAGGCGGGCTGTTGCGCCTACGGCTGAAGTTTTCCGGCAGTCAGGAAATTCCCAGCGAAGTTTGAAATGATTATTATCCGCTCATCCATAGGGTGGTCGGCGCCGAATCAGAGATGTCAACAGTATCCGGGCGTTAGCATTCCACGAGGGGAGTGGACGATGTCATCATCAGTTGTGGCACCTGTCCCTGCAGCACATCATGCCGAGGCTGAGTGGGTCCGTCCCACTTGGGAGGAAGTGGTGACCAACCACTCCGCCAAGGTGTACCGGCTGGCCTACCGCCTGACCGGAAACAAGTTCGACGCCGAAGACCTCACCCAGGAGGTTTTTGTCCGCGTCTTCCGCTCGCTGGAGAACTTCAAGCCCGGAACCCTGGACGGCTGGCTGCACCGCATCACCACCAACCTCTTCCTGGACCAGGCGCGCCGGAAAACCCGGATCCGCTTCGATGCCCTGGCCGAGGACGCCGAGTCGAGGATCGCCGGGCGTGAGCCCGGCCCGGAACAGAGCTTTGAGCTGAACAACCTCGACCTCGACGTCCAGGCGGCCCTTGAGGAACTTCCGCCGGACTTCCGTGCCGCCGTGGTGCTCTGCGACCTTGAAGGCTTGTCTTATGACGAGGTAGCGGAAGCCCTGGGCGTCAAGCTCGGTACAGTCCGCTCGCGGATCCACCGCGGCAGGACCATGCTCCGCGAGAAGCTCGCCCACCGCGATCCCCGTCCGCAGCAGTCCCGGCCCAAGCTGTCGCTGCCGCGCATCGCCGGCATCATCTGAACGGCGCATGAGGCCCCAGTTTCCGCTCGGCCGCAGGCATCAGCGCACCGCCAGCCACATCCAGTCATGCCACGAATGCGCCTCCGTCCTGCGCCGGGAACGCCAGTACCTGGAGCGGCTGCGGGAAGCCCCCATACCGCCGGCCAGCGATGACCTGACCGCCCGGCTCCTGGCAAGGACCCAGGAGTTGGCGGCGCAGCCCCCGCTTCCCCACACTCACCGCCAGGCCCCCCGGGCAGCCGTCCGTATCCTGGCGATGTCTGCCGGCGGAACAGTGGCGGCGGCCGGCGTCCTCGCGGCCGGTGCCTTTGCCGTCGCCGGTGACCCTGCCGGCCCCGGTGGAACGGTGGCGGCCGCCACTCTCGCCCACGTGTCCTCGCAGACACCGGCCGATGGCAGGCCATTGAGCCCTGAGCGGCTGTCCGCCCTGCGGACCGAGGGCTGGGTATGCCCGGACCTTGAGGCAATGGGATTCCACCTTGAGTCAGCTAAGGCAATGGTGCTGGAGGGCGGGCCCGCCGTCGAGCTGAAGCTTTCCGACGGGACGCACTATGCAACGATCACTGAACGCCATAGGGCAGGGCCGGAAACTGATCCGGCGGCTGAGGGGGACGTGGAGCCGCTGCAGGTCCTCGCGTCCTCGCCCTGGTCGGCGACCTACCGTGCTCCGGGACGGACGTTCACCTACCAGTCCAACCTGCCGGCCGAGCAAGCCGACGATGCCGTCCCCATCCTGCAGCAGCTGAGTGAGCGCGCGGCCGAAGGTGTTTTTGCCGAAGCCGTGGACCGGACGCCGTCGCAGGGCGGGGAGTCCGTGGCAACCCGGCTGCAGCGCGGATTGAACAAGATCGTGGCCCTTTTTATCCCGTAGTGGGGACGGATTCCGCCGGCTATGGACGGGAATCGTCACTGGCAGCCCGGAGAGGGTAATCTTCCTAAAGTGTTTGGAATCAACGGCCCGGAGTTCTTCCTTCTGCTGATCATTGGCGTCCTCGTGATCGGCCCCCAGCGGCTGCCCGAATACACGCAGAAACTGGCCAACCTGGTCAAGGAAGTGCGCCGGATGGCCTCGGGTGCGCGCGAACAGATCAAGGAAGAAGTGGGGATCGACATCGACGATGTCGACTGGAAGAAGTACGATCCCCGCCAGTACGACCCCCGGCGCATCATCAAGGAAGCGCTGCTCGACGACGACACCAAGCCCGTCAGCGCCGGTGCGCCCGCAGCCGTTGCCGCAGTCTCGGGTGCCGCTGCTGTCGCCGCAGCTGACACTGCCGCTCCCCAGCGGCCCGAGCGGGTGCTGCAGACGCTGCCGCCCGGCGAGGCCGCACCGTACGATACGGAAGCCACCTAGCCAACCTTCCGGGGAAGGTCAGCGCGGCTGCAGCCCCAGCTTCATTCCCGCCAGGCCGCGCGGCCTGGCAGCGAGCCGGCCGGCAATCGCCAAAAGCGCCTCAGCGGCGGGCGTCTCTGCCTGGCCCAGGACGATCGGCAACCCGGTGTCGCCGCCCTCCCGCAGCTTGATATCCAGCGGGATTTGTCCGAGCAGCGGAACGTCCTCGCCCACGGTGGCCGTCAGCCTCTCAGCAAGCACCGTCCCGCCGCCGCTTCCGAATAAATCCATCCGGCCGCCGTCGGGCATTTCCAGGTATGACATGTTCTCGATAACGCCCGCCACCTTCTGCCCGGTCTGGGTGGCGATGGCGCCGGCACGCTCGGCGACGTCCGCGGCAGCTGCCTGCGGTGTAGTGACCACCAGGATCTCCGCCTTCGGCAGCAGCTGGGCCACGGAGATGGCAATGTCTCCGGTGCCGGGCGGCAGGTCCAGGAACAGGGCGTCCAGGTCGCCGAAGTACACGTCGGTCAGGAACTGCTCCAGGGCGCGGTGCAGCATGGGACCCCGCCAGGCCACCGGCTGGTTGCCGCTGACGAACATCCCGATGGAAATGACCTTCACGCCGTAGGCAACGGGCGGAAGGATCATGTCGTCCACCCGGGTGGGCGCCTGGGTGATCCCCATCAGCGCGGGAACAGAGAAACCGTAGACGTCTGCGTCAACGATGCCTACCCGCAGCCCCTGGGCGGCCAGCGCGCAGGCCAGGTTGACGGTCACCGAGGACTTTCCCACGCCTCCCTTGCCGCTGGCCACGGCGTAGACCTTGGTCAGGGAATCGGGCTGGTTGAACGGGATGCCGCGCTGGCCTGCAGCCCCGCGGAGCAGCTCCTTGAGGGCGTCACGCTGTTCCTGGGTCATCACTTTGAGGTCCACGCCGACGGCCGTCACTCCGGGGACTGCCTGCAGCGCCTTGGTGGCGTCTGAGGTGATGGTGTCCCGCAGCGGGCACCCCGCGATGGTGAGCAGGACGGCGAGGGTGACCCGGCCGTCGTCGGCAATTTCCACTGATTCCACCATGCCAAGCTCGGTGATGGGACGGCGAAGCTCCGGATCGATGACTGTGGCCAGGGCGGCGTTGACAGCCTCCTGGGAGGGGCTCGCGGTAGGTGCGCTCAATTAACGTTCCTGGGTTGAATGGCCCGGTTTGACCCGGGGAATCTGCTGGGTGCGCGGGTTCCGCTGCCGCTCACGCTGTTCCTTGAGCTTTTCCCGGACCTTGTCCCGTGGAGACTCGTGCTGCCCCTGGCCGGTTGAATCGTGGGTGCGGAGCTCTTCCTGGGCTTCCAGCATGTCTTCCAGGAGCGAGCGCAGTTCGGCGCGGACGTAGTCGCGGGTTGCCACCTCACGCAGGGCGATGCGCAGCGAGGCCAGTTCGCGGGTCAGGTACTCGGTGTCGGACAGGTTGCGTTCGGCGCGCTGGCGGTCCTGCTGCAGCGAGACGCGGTCACGGTCGTCCTGGCGGTTTTGCGCGAGCAGCAGCAGCGGCGCAGCGTAGGACGCCTGCAGGGACAGCATCAGGGTCAGCAGCGTAAAACCGAGGTCTCGGGAGTCGAACTGCCATTCCAGCGGCGCCCAGGTATTCCAGGCAAGCCAGATGACCACAAACACTGTCATGTAGACCAGGAACTGCGGCGTGCCCATAAACCGGGCAAAACCTTCAGTGGCGTGCCCAAACGCGTCCGGGTCCGGGGAGAATTTGGGCAGGATCCGCTGGCGGCCGCTCAGCGGTGTATCGAGGCTCCCTGCGGGCACCGCCTTCGGTGAGGGCCTCTGGCCGGGGTTCTTTGGAACGCTGTTGTCAGCCAATACGGCCACCGAGCCTTCTTATCGGGGCTTCGCCATCGTGGGCGCGCCAGTCATCGGGCAACAGATGATCCAGAACGTCATCGACAGTCACCGCCCCCACAAGCCGGCCGGCATCGTTAACCACCGGGAGGGAGTTCAGGTTGTACGTGGCCAGGGTCCGGGCCACTTCGCTGATATGGGCCTGGTCGGACAACGGCTCCAGGTTCTTGTCCACGAGGTTGCCCAGCGACTCGAACGGCGGGAACCGGAGGAGCTGCTGGATGTGGACCACGCCCAGGAACCGGCCGGTGGGCGTCTCCAGTGGTGGCCGGGCGATGAAGATCGAGGAAGCCAGCGCGGGGGAGAGCTCCTCGCGCCGCACGTGCGCAAGGGCCTCGGCAACCGTGGCTTCGGGCGGCAGGATCACCGGCACGGGGGTCATCAGGCCGCCGGCAGTGTCCTCGTCGTATTCCAGGAGCCGCCGGACGTCCTCTGCGCCTTCGGGCTCCATCAGCTGGAGCAGTTCTTCTGCCTGCGCCGAGGGAAGCTCACCGAGGAGGTCGGCGGCGTCGTCGGGGTCCATTTCCTCCAGCACATCGGCGGCGCGCTGGACGTCCAGGGCGGAGAGGATCTCCACCTGGTCATCCTCCGGAAGCTCCTGCAGGACGTCGGCCAACCGTTCGTCCTGGAGTTCGCTGGCCACCTCGAAACGGCGTTTATCGCTCATTTCCTGCAGTGCTTCGGCGAAGTCGGCGGGTTTGAGGTCCTCATGGTTTGCCACGAACTGGGTGGCGGCCTGCGGCTCGGTGCGGGGGCCCTGCAGAGCGTCCGCCCAGTCGATGATCAGGGTTTCGTTGCGCCGCAGCCGGCTTAGCGGCGAGAGCGAATGGCCGCGGCGGACAAAGAGCTTGCTGACGAACCAGTCGCGTGAGCGGCTCTGGTCCATGGCGATGTCCTCGATGGTGGCGTCGCCGCTGCCGTCGCGGAGGGTGACGCGCCGGTCGAACATCTCGGCCACCACCAGTGTTTCGGCGCCGCGCTGTTCGAAGCGGCGCAGATTGACCAGGCCGGTGCAGATGATCTGTGTCTGGTCGATCGAGGTAATCCGCGTCATGGGCACAAAGACGCGCTTTTTGCCGGGTACTTCCACCACGATGCCCACCACGTGCGGGGCTCCCTGCGTCCCGCGGGAGAGCACAACAACATCGCGCAGCCGGCCCAGCCGGTCGCCCAGGGGGTCGAAGACGTCGAGTCCCAGCAGTCGCGCCACGAAGACGCGGGTAGGTGTTGTACTCACTCCTACAGGCTACCGAGTCTGCTCTCTTTTAGCGGAATTTACAGGCAGCACACATGCTGATGGGCAAGAATGGGACTATGGCAAACATATTTGGTGCTCCCAAGGCCGGCGGCCCCAACGGCATGGACGAAGCCAGGGCCGTTCCCACCGGCGACACCGTCGGCTCCTACACTTCCTACCTGGACGCCCAGAAGGCGGTGGACTACCTCGCGGACCAGCAGTTCCCCGTGCAGATGGTGTCCATCGTGGGCAATGAGCTGAAGATGGTGGAGCGGGTAACGGGGCGCCTGAGCTACCCGCGGGTGGCCTTGTCCGGTGCGCTGAGCGGCATGTGGTTCGGTTTGTTCGTTGGCGTGATGCTCTCCTTCTTCGCGCCGTCACCGGGGTACTTTTCCATCCTGACGTCCGTGCTGATGGGTGCTGCCTTCTTTATGCTCTTCGGCATTGTCACGTACGCGATGCAGCGGGGAAAGCGCGACTTCACGTCCACCAGCCAGGTGGTGGCCACCAACTATGACGTCATCGTGGCGCCCGAGGCTGCACACGAAGCACGGCGGCTCCTGCAGCAGCTGCCCATGACGCGCTCGGACGCCGCCGCAGGCAGCGGTCCCTATACCCAGCGCGACTACCAGAACCAGCCCTACCAGCAGCCGGGCCAGGGCCCCGCCCGCCCCAACGGCTGGAACGATCCTTATGGCCAGTCAACCGGTTCTTCTGTGCAGGCCCCTGGTTCAGCTGCGCAGGAAAGCCCGGCCTACGGCGCCTCTGCCGGGCAGCAGGACGACGGCGTCGCGCAGCCGGCTTCCCCGGCGCCCGCCAGGCGTTACCCGGACCTGCCCGACGGCCGGCCCCAGTACGGCGTCCGGCTGCCGCAGCCTGGTCCTTCCGCCGATGCGCAGGCCGCTCCCCAGCGCCCGGCCGGCGACCAGGGCCCCCTTGAGGAGCCTCGTCCCGTGGATGAGCAGCGCCCGTCGGGCGATTCGCGGCAGTAGCCGTTCCCACAACGCAAAAGCGGGGCCGCCGGAGGAATCCGGTGGCCCCGCTTTTGGGGTAATGCGGGGAGCTAGTGTGTCCCCTCGGCTTCGCGGTAGATGCCGGCCATCCAGTTCTCCACGTCCTCGGCCTTGCGGGGCAGGGCGGCACTGAGGTTGACGGGGCCTGCGGCGGTCATCAGGATGTCATCCTCGATGCGGACGCCAATGCCGCGGTACTCCTCCGGAATTGCGAGGTCCTCTTTCTTGAAGTACAGGCCGGGCTCGATGGTGAACACCATGCCTTCGGTGAGGATGCCGTCCAGGTAGAGCTCCCGCTTGGCCTGCGCGCAGTCGTGGACATCGAGGCCCAGGTGGTGGCTGGTGCCGTGCGGCATCCAGCGCCGGTGCTGCTGGCCCTCCGGGCTGATGGCCTCTTCCACGCTGACGGGAAGAAGGCCCCATTCGGCGAGCCGCTCGGCCAGTACGGTGGTGGCAGCGGTGTGGATGTCGCGGAATTTTGTGCCCGGCTGCGCCGCGGCGAATCCTGCGTCTGCGGCGTCGAGGACAGCCTCGTAGACCTTGCGCTGGACGTCGCTGAACACTCCGGTGGCGGGCAGGGTCCGGGTGATGTCCGCGGTGTACAGCGAGTCGGCTTCCACCCCGGCGTCCACCAGCAGGAGCTCGCCGGCGTTGATCTTGCCCGTGTTGCGGGTCCAGTGCAGGACGGTGGCGTTGTTGCCGGAGGCGGCGATGGTGTCGTAGCCGAGTTCGTTGCCCACCTCCCTGGCGCGGGCGAAGAAGGCGCCTTCCACCACCCGTTCACCCCGGGCGTGTGTCAGAGCGCGGGGGAGGGCCTTGACTACCTCTTCGAACCCTTCCACAGTGGCGGCGACGGCGAGTTTCATCTGCTCGACCTCCCACTCGTCCTTGAGCAGGCGCAGCTCGGAGAGGGCTTCGCTGAGCTTCTCATCCAGGGCATCCAGCACAGCGAGGTCCAGGTTGTCCGGGTCCTTGGCGGTGTTGTACCGGGCAGTGTCCACCAGGGCGTCGATGTTTTCGTCCACCTTGCGTACCAGGCGGATGGAGATGCCGCCGATCTCCGGGGCGCCCACATCCTTGGTGATGGCCGTCTCGAGCTGGTCGATATGGGCAGTGGCCAGGCCCAGGCGGGCCTCGAATTCGGCCAGCGTGGGGCGGGCTCCGATCCAGAACTCGCCGGAGCGCGAATCGGCGTAGAACTGTTCGGTATCGCGCCCGGCCAGGGGCCGGAAGTACAGCGTGGCACGGTGGTTCCCGCCGTCGTCGCCCTTTCCTTCCTCTACAGGCTCCAGGATCAGGACGGCGTCCGGCTCATGGTCGAGGCCGAGCCCGGTGAGGTGCGCGAAGCCGGAGTGGGGGCGGAAGCGGTAGTCGCAGTCGTTGGAGCGCACCTTCAGGGGGCCGGCAGGGATGACCAGGCGTTCGCCTTTGAACAGGCCGGAGATGGCCTTGCGCCGGGTCGCGGCGTGGCTGGCCACGGCGTCGCGCGCCGGGAGTTCCTGGCTGGACGGCGCCCAGTTGCTGGCCATAAAGGCTTTGAAAGCGTCGGAACTGGGCCGCTGGGAGCGGTTGTTGACGCGCTCGTCCAGGGGCTGGGAAGCAGAATCGGGGGTGTTATCGGCATCGTTCACGGCACCATCGTCTCACCAGCATGAAGGCTTGTGCGAATACCTGCATGATCTTGGGAGCCGGGGTCAACTAGGCTGGGCAGGTGAGGATTGACCTGCATGCCCACTCCAATGTTTCCGACGGCACGGAAAAACCGGCCGACGTCATGGCATCCGCTGCCCGTGCGGGGCTGGACGTGGTGGCGCTGACCGACCATGACTCCACCGCGGGCTGGGCCGAGGCTTCCGCTGCTGCCGTGGAGTACGGCGTTGCGCTGGTGCCTGGGATGGAGGTCTCGTGCCGCACTGAGCAGGGAATCAGTGTCCATCTCCTGAGCTACCTGCATGATCCGGACCATCCAGGGCTGCTGGAGGAAATCACCAAGGCCAAGGATGCCCGGCTGACCCGTGCTGAGCGGATGGTCACCCTGCTGGCGGAGGATTACCCGCTCACCTGGGACGACGTCATCCACCATGTGGCGCCGGGCGCCACCCTGGGCCGCCCGCACATCGCCGACGCGCTCGTGGCGGCCGGCGTGGTGGAGGACCGGTCCGAGGCGTTTGCGTCCATCCTCACCTCCCGGTCCCGCTACTTCATCCAGCACTATGCGCCGGACCCGGCCACCGCCGTCGAACTGGTCCGTGCAGCGGGAGGAGTTCCCGTGTTCGCCCACCCGGTAGCCTCCGCGCGTGGCCGGATCGTGGGGGAGCGCGTCTATCAGGAGATGATCGACGCCGGGCTGGCCGGCCTGGAAATCGACCACCGCGACAACCCTGAGGAAGGCCGCGGGTTCCTGCGCAGGCTCGCGGCAAAGCATGACCTGCTGATCACCGGGTCCTCGGACTATCACGGGACCGGCAAACCGAACCTGCTCGGCGAAAACGTCACCGCCCCTGAGGTCCTCGCCAGGATCGAGGAACTCGGAACCGGAACCACCGTCGTCCGCCCCTGACCCCATGCCCCAACTGGGTAGCGCTATGTGTCGTTTTGGAGCGTCAAAACGACACTTGGCGCTACTTACTTGGGCGGGAAGGACGTGAACTGGGCGTGCGCACCGAGGCGCTTGGCCATGATGTCGATGGCAGGCTGGTTCTGGTCCACGCACACAAACCTCCGGCCGAGCTTCGCGGAGACGGCCCCCAGTGTCCCGGAGCCGGCGAAAAAGTCCAGGCACCAGTCGCCGGGCCGGCTTGAGGCTGCCACCACGCGGCGGACCAGGCCTTCGGGCTTCTGCGTGGGGTAGCCGGTTTTTTCCTTGCCGGTGGGGGAGACGATGGTGTGCCACCAGACATCAGTGGGCAGCTTGCCCAGTTCACGCTTGGCAGGGGTCACCAGTCCCGGAGCCATGTACGGCTCGCGGTCCACCTCGGCGCTGTCGAAGTGGTACTTCGCCGGGTTCTTCACGTACACCAGGATGTTGTCGTGCTTTGTGGGCCACCGGTTTTTGGCCCGGGCGCCGTAGTCATAGGCCCAGATGATCTCGTTCAGGAAGCATTCCCGGCCGAAGATCGCATCCAGCATCACCTTGGCGTAGTGCACCTCGCGGTAGTCCAGGTGCAGGTACAGGGTGCCGTCGTCGGCCAGCAGGCGCCACGCCTCCACGAGCCGCGGCTCGAGGAAGGACCAGTAATCACTGAACGCGTCGTCGTAGCGGTGCAGCGCACCCTTGATCGTGTCGTAGGAGCGCCCCTTAAAGCCCAGCCGGTCGCCCGTGCCCTCAGCATTGGCCACCATGGTGGTCTGCTGGCGCTGCTGCGGCCGGCCGGTGTTAAACGGCGGATCCACATAAATCAGTGTGAAGGCGCCGTCCGGCAGCGAGGGGAGGAAGTCCGCGTTGTCCGCGTGAACCACCAGGCTGCTGCCGTCCGGCGCCCAGACAGTGTCAGTCATAAAGGGGTTTAGGCCTCGGTGCTGCCAGGCTGTGCGGCCTTGTCGCCGGCCACGACCTCACCGTTGCGGCGGCGGGTCCGCGTCCGCGGGCGGCGGGTACGCGAGGGCTGTTCCGTTTCGGTGGCGGCGGGGGCTTCACCGGCGGCGGCAGGGCTTTCGGCCGCATCGGACGTACGACGGCGGCGCTCACCGGAGCGGCCGGTGTCCCCACCAGTGCGGCCGCCTTCGCGGTTTCCGCTACGGCCCTCACGGCCGCGGTTGTCCCGGTCACGGCCGTCGCGGGTACGACCTGCGTCGCGGCCGCTGCGGCTGTTCTTCTTGCCAGTCTCGCCCAGGTCCTCCAGGACCTCTGCGTCGACGCCGGCCAGGGTGCGCTTATCGCGCGGCAGGCGGCCTTTGGTGCCCTCAGGGATGTCGAGGTCCGTGTACAGGTGCGGGGAGGACGAGTACGTTTCCACCGGCTCGGGCACACTCAGGCCCAAGGCCTTGTTGATCAGGCCCCAGCGAGGCATGTCGTCCCAGTCCACGAAAGTGACGGCAGTGCCCTTGTTGCCGGCGCGGCCGGTACGGCCCACGCGGTGCAGATAGATCTTTTCGTCTTCGACGCACTGGTAGTTGATGACATGGGTGACGTCCTCGACGTCGATGCCGCGGGCGGCCACGTCGGTTGCCACGAGGACGTCCACCTTGTTGTTGCGGAAGGCCCGGAGTGCCTGCTCGCGGGCGCCCTGGCCCAGGTCGCCGTGGATGGCGGCAGCGGCGAACCCGCGGTCCACCAGTTCCTCGGCCACCTTCGCGGCGGTGCGCTTGGTCTTGGTGAAGATGATGGTGCGCCCGCGGCCCTTGGCCTGGAGGATGCGGGCCACCACCTCGATTTTGTCCATGCTGTGGGCACGGTAGATCAGCTGGCGGATGTCGCGCTTGGTCAGGCCTTCATCCTCCGGGTCCGCAGCGCGGATGTGGGTGGGCTGCGTCATGTAGCGGCGGGCCATGGCGATGACCGGGCCGGGCATGGTGGCGGAGAACAGCAGGGTCTGGCGCACGGCCGGCGTTGCGGCGATAAGGGTTTCGACGTCGGGCAGGAAGCCGAGGTCCAGCATCTCGTCGGCCTCGTCCAGGATGACGATCTTAACGTTTTTCAGGCTCAGGTGCTTCTGCTTGAAGAGGTCGATGAGGCGGCCTGGCGTGCCCACCACAACCTCTACTCCCTGCTTCAGGGCTTCCACCTGGGGCTCATAGGCGCGGCCGCCGTAGATGGTCGCAATGCGGGCGTTGCGCTTCCGCGAGGCGGTCTGCAGGTCATTGGCCACCTGCACTGCGAGTTCGCGGGTAGGAACGATGACCAGGGCCTGCGGCGCACCGGGGACCGCGAGCTTGTCGTAACCGGGATCGTCCTGGCCCACCACGCGCTGCAGCGCGGGGATGCCGAAACCGAGGGTCTTGCCGGTACCGGTTTTGGCCTGGCCGATGATGTCGTGGCCGGACAGGGCCACCGGCAGGGTCATGGCCTGGATGGGGAACGGGTGTGTAATTCCGGCGTCGGCCAGGGATTCCACGATGTCGGCGCGCACGTTGTAGTCCGCGAAGGATTTTTCCGCGATTTCATGCGGCTTCTCATCCGAGATGATGGTTTCTTCGGGCTCGATGGTTTCGGTGCCGGACTCGTCGGTCAGAAGCTGGTGGGTATGCAATTCACTCACTGGGGAGTTTCCTTATTCATTTGGGCATTGGCGCTGCCTGCTCAACGGGCCTGCCGTAAGGCTGTTCCGGAGCACGCTCGGGCGCACAAGCAATTCCAGTGGAAGCCGATCGCGGGCTATCTAAATGCTGGCACTGGTGACCAGCGGGTAAATCTCAAGATCGCGTAGGGGCGGGCTTGTTGGTTTCAAATCAAGGAAATCAACGACCGGGCATCCATTTCTACTCCTTCAGTCTAGCGGCAGGGAGGCCAAATACCGGCTTTGGGCCTGCAACGCCGCCCCGGTACTGCTATTGGACCAGCTCGAAATGGACTTCCCGGGTGGCGATATCCGAGGAGACCAGGCGCACGCGGACCTTGGTTCCGGGCTCCAGCTCGCCGGCACAGCGGGCCGTCACCGCGGGATCGGCGATCTGGATGGTCCCCGAACCGCCGTTCCCGTTGCCGTTCCCGTTCTTGCCGTTGCCGTTTTTCCCGTTGTCCTTTTGGGGCTTCGACCCGGAAATGACGATCGCGTCGAACTCCTGGCCCACGTGGTTGACCAGCAGGGCCGCCTCCACAGTGTCCAGGGCCATTTTCTCCATCCGCGACGCCAGCTGGTCGGATCCGGCCATGATTTCCGGCAACGTTGGCAGGGCATCCCGGGCCCAGCCCGGTACCTTGCCGCCGTTGCTCAACGCCTCACAGATGACCAGGACAAAGCGGTCCACCAGGCGGCGCAGCGGGGCAGTGGTGTGCGCATAGGCGGCGCCGATGGCGGACTGGACGGCATCTTCGGGCACGGACCCGTCAAAGGCCGTGTAGGCAGCGCCGCGGAACAGCATCCCGGCGGAGTGCATGATGGCCAGCTGGCGGGGATCGGTGGGGTCCAGGCTCCGCAGGTACTCGCCGTAGCTGACCTCACCGTCCCAGGGCTTGCCCAGGGCTTCGGTCTGCAGCCGGAAATGGTTCAGCGAGCGCTCATCGGGCGATGGCATGGTGCGCAGGATGCCGACTTTTCCCGTGAGCATGAGGCGGGCCGCTGCCATTCCGGTCATCAGCGAGATCTGGGCGTTCCAGTCCTCCACGGGCAGCTGGGGAGCAGCAGCAATCCGGTAGCCGCCGTCGGGCAGTTGGACGATCTCCTGGTCGGGCATGTTCAGGCTGGCGCCGCCGCGGGCACGCTCCAGTTCCACGCGCTTGAGCCCCACCTCTTTAAGGAGCTTCAGCACCGGCGGGGCCGTTCCGGCGTCCAGTTCCGTCTGCGTGCCCTTGTAGCTGAGCTTGGCCCGGCTGCGGATACGGGCCCGCCTAACGGCGACGGACGTGACCTCGGCGGCACTGTCCAGGCGGAAATCCCAGACGAATGCAGAGCAGTCCTGGTCCGGAAGGAGGCTGCCGGCCTGTTCACTGATGATTTCCGGATGCAGCGGGATCCGCCCGTCGGGGGCGTAGAACGTCTGTCCGCGGCGCCTTGTTTCCGCGTCCAACGGTCCGCCGGGCGTGACGAATGCGGGCACGTCGGCGATGGCGTAGAGCACGTGGTACCCGTCGCCGTCGGGCTCGATGAACAGTGCCTGGTCCAGGTCGGTGGAGGAGGCGGGATCAATGGTGACGAACTCGACGGCGGTCAGGTCGTAGGCGGGCAGCTGCAGGGATTCGACGGCCGCTTTGGCATCCGCCACGGCGTCGTCAGGGTAGGCGCCGGGCAGCTCCAGTTCGGTCCGCAGCGCACTGAGCGCCGCCTCGAGCGCGTTGTTGTGCTGGTGGACGTTGGGAGCCAGCCGATGGTGTGACACGAAAATCAGCCTAACTCGAATTCCGGCGATAATGCAGGCATCGGGGCCGGGAAGGGCGCACGGTAAAAGCAGGGTAGCGGGCGTCAGCGGACCGGATGGTCAGTGAACCGTATCGCCGGAGACCGGACAGCCTCAGGAACCGGGGGCGTCCAAGGCCGCGAGGAGCGATGCGGCGGCGGCTGCCGGATCGTCGGCTTCCGTGATGGCCCGTACCACCACAATGCGGCGGGCGCCTGCTTCCACTACCTGCTCAACGTTGCTGTGGTCGATGCCGCCGATGGCGAACCAGGGGACACCGCCGTCGGCCTGTCCTTCCTGCGAAGCGGAACCCGCAGCCGCGGCAGCGTACTTCACCAGTTCAAGCCCGACGGCGGCCCGGCCTGGTTTGGTGGGCGTTGCCCATACGGGGCCCACGCAGAAGTAGTCCAGCCCCGCGGGTCCGGCCGCTGCCGCAAGGGCCGCGTCCACCTGCTCCGGTGCATGGCTGGACAGTCCGATGGCTGCGTTGCCGTTGAGCAGGGTGCGCGCGGCAGCGAGGGGAAGGTCCTTCTGGCCGATGTGGAACACCGGCGCGCCGGACAGCACTGCAATGTCAGCCCTGTCATTGACAGCCCACAGGCGGCCGTGGCGCTCCGCGGTTTCCTTCAGCACGGCCAGGAGTTCCAGTTCCTCCGCGGCCTCAATGGTCTTGTCCCGGAGCTGGATGATGTCCACGCCGCCGGCAAAAGCGGCATCCACGAACTGCCCGAAATCGCCGCGGTCCTTGCGGGCATCCGTGCAGAGATACAGGCGAGCGGAGCTGAGGCCGTTGCTGATTTTGGTGGTGCTGAGGACATCGGTGCCGGCGGCAGGAGTGTGGGACACATTCATGGGGGCAAGCCTAGTTCCTCTACACTTGCCTCGTACTGCGGGAGCCCGCGGCAGCTGTCACAAAGCGCCGGGCTGAGAGGGCGTCAGAGCCGACCGCTTGACCTGATCCGGCTAGTACCGGCGTAGGGAAGGAGACACATGGGCGCACCGTCCAATCCGGGCTTACTGGAAAAACCGTCCACACCTGCGGGCAGCACCATCCAGGCTGACGTCGCCGTCATAGGCGGCGGAGTGATCGGCCACGGTATCGCCTGGGAGGCGCAACGCTCCGGGCGTTCCGTGGTGCTCATCGACGACGCACCGGGTTCCGGGGCCAGCTGGGCAGCCGCCGGAATGCTCGCTCCCGTCAGCGAACTGCACTACCAGGAGGAGGGCCTCCTGGAGCTGATGCTGGACAGCTCGACGCGGTGGCCCGATTTTGTTGCCGGGCTCCGGGCAGCATCGGGGGCTGATCCGGGATACATCACGACGCCGACCCTCGCCGTGGGTGCCGACGCTGCCGACCGCCGCGCGCTGATGGACCTGCGCGCGGTGCAGCAGGCCAACGGACTCACCGTGGAACCGCTCACCGTCCGCGAAGCCCGTCAACGGGAGCCACTGCTCAGCCCGGCGATCGCGTGCGCGCTGGATACCCCGGCCGACCACCAGGTGGATCCAAGGCTGCTGGTGGACTGCCTCCGGCGCGCGCTCGCCGGCCAAGGCAGCTGCCGCGTGAAAGGAACCCGGGACGAAGGTGCCAACGGCAGGACCGGGGGCGGCAGCACAGCAGTAGCCGGCGCCGTCGACGGCTACTCGGTGCCGGACAAAGCACGAGGGCTGCTGTGGCAGGACGGGGCTGTTGCCGGCCTGCGGCTTGCCGGTGGCGGAACCGTGCTGGCACGCGAAACGGTGGTGGCCAATGGCCTGCACGCGGCAGAACTTGAGTCCCTTCCGGAGGGTCTGCACCTTCCGTTGCGGCCTGTCTACGGGGATATCCTGCGGCTTGCCGTGCCCCGGCACCTGCAGCCGTTGGTGACATCCACCGTCCGCGGACTGGTCCGCGGCGTTCCGGTGTACATCGTTCCCCGGCGGGACGGCACTGTGGTCATTGGGGCAACCCAGCGCGAAGACGCGCCGGCTACTGCGCATGCCGTTTCCGCCGGTGGCGTCTACCAACTCCTGCGCGACGCGCAGGTGCTGGTTCCCGCCGTCGCCGAACTCGAACTGCTGGAATGCACCGCCCGCGCCCGGCCCGGAACCCCGGACAATGCCCCGCTGCTGGGGCGCGTGCCCACAACGCACGGCATTGCGGGACAGGCCGGACACGTCCCCGGTCTCATCGTGGCCACCGGGTTCTTCCGCCACGGCGTCCACCTGACGCCGGCCGCAGCCGCCATCTGCCGGGACCTCCTGGACGGCCGCGAGGATCCCCGCTGGGCACCCTTTAACCCGGCCCGCTTCAATGCCACACCCGCCGCGACTACCCTCTTCCCAACCGGCCGCCTGAGCCACCAACCGCCCACAAAGGAATCAGTATGAACATCACCTTGAACGGAACCCCGCACCCCGTGCCGGATGGTGCTTCCATCACGCAGCTCGTCAGCCAGGTCACCGGCCGTCCCCTCGGTGCAGACGGGCAGGCCACGGATGGGCAGAAGCTCGGTGTGGCCGTGGCGCACAACGCCCAGGTAGTTCCGCGCAGCCAGTGGTTCGCTACTGCGCTCGCGGACGGCGACGAGGTCGAACTCGTCACGGCTGTGCAGGGAGGCTGACCCATGAGCGAAACCATCACTGCTGCGGCCTCTGCCGCGCTCCACGATCCGCTGGTCATTGACGGCGTCGAACTGGAATCCCGGCTCATCATGGGCACCGGGGGCGCACCCAGCATGGACGGCCTCGGCGCTGCGCTGCTCGCCTCAGGGACAAGCCTGACCACGGTTGCCATGCGCCGCTATTCGACGGCGGAGACAGGCTCTCTGTTCCAGCTGCTCGTGAACCACGGCATCCGCGTGCTGCCCAACACCGCCGGCTGCTTCACCGCCCGGGACGCCGTGCTCACGGCCGAGCTGGCCCGTGAGGCACTGGAAACCGACTGGGTGAAACTGGAAGTCATCGCGGACGAGCAGACGCTCCTGCCGGACGCCGTCGAACTGGTGGACGCCACGGAACAGCTGGTCCACCGGGGCTTCAAAGTGTTCGCCTACACCAACGATGATCCTGTCCTTGCCCTCCGGCTCGAGAACCTCGGGGCCACTGCGGTGATGCCGCTCGGCGCGCCCATCGGTACCGGCCTGGGCATCCTGAACCCGCACAACATCGAACTGATCGTGTCCCGGGCCTCGGTCCCGGTTGTCCTGGATGCGGGCATCGGCACTGCCTCGGATGCGGCCCTGGCCATGGAGCTGGGCTGCGACGCTGTCCTGCTGGCCACGGCGGTGACCCGGGCCCAGAATCCTGCCCTCATGGGGGAGGCCTTCAAACACGCGGTGATCGCCGGTAGGCTGGCGAAAGCGGCCGGCAGGATACCGCGCCGCGAACATGCACTGGCGTCGTCGGCCATGGAAGGCCGGGCCGAGTTCCTGTAGCCCTTCCAGCGATCGGGCTGCCGGCCAGCGCTACGGAACAAAGGAGCAGTCATGGCCGGCAACGACGTTCTTTCCCCCGAGCGGCTCGAGGACGCACTGGCCGTCCTGCCCGACTGGCGCTACCACAACGGCGCCCTCCTCACCGTGTACAAAGTGCCGACGTCGGCTGCGGCCCTTGAGCTGATTGCCGCCGTCGGACGCCTGGCCGAGGAACAAAACCACCACCCGGACCTGGACTGGCGGTACAACAGGGTGTTCCTCCGCTATACCTCCCATGACGCCGGGGGAGAGGTGACCGCGCGCGACGTCGGGGCGGCTGAGGCAGTCAGTGAGGCCGCTGCCGCGGTCCATGCCGTTGCCGAGCCCGCGAAGCATCCAGCAGCCGCCTGATCATGCCGCGCGCTTAAACGCCGGTGACCACTGCCCAGGGCAGTGGTCACAGGCGTTTACTTTGGGGTTCGGCCGGTCAGAGCCGCAGGATCGCGGTGAGCCGCTCCAGATCCCGCTTGGCCCGGACGCGGCCCAGGAAGATGACTGCAGCCACGGCCGCCGCTGCTCCGAGCACCATGGGCAGGACCCACGGCAACCAGGTCAGCCCCGGACGGTAGCCGAAACCGGCAGCCATCAAGATGATCCAGCTCAACGCTCCCACGCCAACTGCAACGCCGGCGGGCAGGCCAACGCCGTACTTAGTGTGGCGTTTGTCGTTGGCCCAGACGATGAAACCTGCGGCGGCTGTCACCAGCACCACGATGGTCAGCGAAAGCATGGCCCTCCTCGGAATAACCGCCCTGCCCGGACGGCAGCGGCTAGAACTGGCCGAAACCTACGCGGCGCTGTTCTTCGGCGCCGATTTCCACGTATGCCAGGGCCTTGCCGGGAACAATGATCAGGCGTCCCTTGTCATCCTTGAGGCGCAGGTCACCGCCGTTGCTGATGGCTTCCTCGACAACCTTGGCCACGGAGTCTGCGTCCTCGTTTGACTCGAGCACAATTTCGCGGCCAACGTTCTGAACGCCGATCTTTACTTCCACAGGGGGCCTCCCAGCCAGTTCACGTTTCTCGGTTATGTCTTATTTGTAGTCTAGGACTCTTTGGGGAAGCGAGAGATTCCGCGCCAAGCTAAACGGTAAATGAGGTCGCTGGCCACATCGAGGTCCAGGTTTCCATCCGTTTCGAGCCAGTAACGCGCACTAACCTGGGCCATGCCGGCAAGCCCCCGGCCCAGCAGTTCGGCTTCCAGATGCGGAAGTTTGGTGTCTTCGGCGATGACGCGGGCAATGGCATCGGCGAAGGTCCGGTTGAAGGTTTCGAGCCGCGAGCTGACATCGGGATCATTGATCAGGTCCGATTCGAACACCAGCCGGTGGGCCTGGTCATCATTGGCGATGAACTGGAAATAGGCCCGCATGACGGCCTGGACGCGCTCATCGTTGTCCGTGGTGGAGTTCAGGGCCCCCAGCATCAGCTCGGTCAGGGACGCCAGGTGGCTTTCCAGCAGGGCCAGGTACAGTTCACGCTTCGAAGGGAAGTGCTGGTAGAGGACGGGTTTGCTGACGTGGGCGGTCTCTGCGATCTCGTCCATGGCCGCTCCGTGGTAGCCATTGGCCACAAAAACTTCCTGTGCTGCGGAAAGGAGCTGTGCGCGTCTTTCGTCCCTGGGAAGCCGGGCGGACCGTTGCCCGGCGGGGCGCGGGGCGGTGTGCGGTTCGGCTGCGGACGGGCGGCCGGCCCGTGCTTCATGGACCACAGTTGTCCTTCTTTCCCTTGCTGTTACCCCCACTCTACTTCGGGGTAATATGACCCGGCGGTATCCCGGGGCATACATTGAAGTATGGCTTCGACATTCACCGCAAATGTTTCAACAGTTTCACTGGATCCGCTGGTTGAACCGGCCGGTGAGCTGACTGCTGCCGAGGTGGAACGCTACTCGCGGCACCTCATCATTCCCGAGATCGGCGCGCTGGGGCAGCGGCGGCTCAAGAATGCAAAGGTGCTGGTGATAGGTGCCGGCGGGCTGGGGTCACCGGCGCTGCTGTACCTCGCCGCGGCCGGAGTGGGGACCCTGGGCATCATCGACGACGACGCCGTTGACCTCAGCAACCTGCAGCGCCAGGTCATCCATGGCGTAGCGGACGTGGGCCGGCCCAAAATCGAGTCGGCACGGGATTCCATTGCCGCCCTCAACCCCCTGGTGGACGTCCGGCTGCACGATGTCCGGCTCGATGCCGCCAATGCCCTGGAGCTGTTCGCAGACTATGACCTGATCCTGGACGGCGCCGACAACTTCGCCACCCGCTACCTGGTCAACGATGCCGCCGCCATCCTGGGCAAGCCCTACGTCTGGGGTTCCATCTTCCGGTTCGACGGCCAGGTGAGTGTCTTCTGGGAGAAGCATGGTCCCACCTACCGCGACCTCTACCCGGAGGCGCCGCCGGCGGGCTCCGTGCCCTCGTGCGGCGAGGGTGGCGTGTTCGGCATGCTCTGCGCCGCCGTGGGATCGCTGATGGTGACGGAGGCAGTAAAGCTGATCACCGGCGTCGGACGTTCACTGCTGGGCCGCGTGGCACTCTTTGACGCCCTGGGCGGAAGCTGGCGCGAGATCCGAGTGTCCAAGGACCCCGCGGCCGCGCCCATCACGGAGCTGACGGATTACGAGGCCTTCTGCGGCATCACGCCGGCGGCCCCGTCGGATACCGAACACACCGTCACGGCCACGCAACTGGCCACCATGCTGGCGTCACGCAAGGCGGGGCTGAAGGACTTCGAACTGGTGGATGTGCGGGAATCGGGGGAGTACGACATCGTCCGGATCGACGGCGCCACGCTGATCCCACAGGGCCGGATCCTGGCCGGCGAGGCGTGGAATGACCTTCCGCAGGACAAAGAGATTGTGTTCCACTGCAAAGCCGGCACCCGGTCAGCTAACGTGCTGGCCGCGGCACAGAAGGCGGGCTACCAGCGGGTGAGCCATCTCGACGGCGGCATCCTCGCCTGGGTGCGCGACGTGGAACCCCACAAGCCCGTCTACTGAGGCCCCCAAACCAGCAACGCTCTCTCACTTAACGCTTGCTTTTTAGGAACGCCCTCTCACTTAAGGTGCCCTTTCGAGGGACGCTCTCTCACTTTCCTCAGGAAAGTGAGAGAGGATCGCTGAAGAGAGCGCATCAAGTGAGCGAGCGTTGGTAAAAAAGGCGCATTAGGTGAGAGAGGGTTACCCGGGGCGGGCGGGGCGGTCAGGCCGTTTCGCGGCCGATGTCACTGTGGTCCACCGGGCACTCCGCCTGGGGGACTGCGCGGGCCGCGGGCTGCTCAACGGTGATGCCGTAGAGCGCTTCCAGCGCGGCCACGTATTCGTCCTGCTGGCCGTTGGCGGCCAGTTCGCGGGCGCGGACGGTGGGGACGTGAAGCAGTTGCTTGACCATGCGGCGGAGGGCGAACTCCACTTCTTCGGCAGCTGCGGTGCAGCCGTGCCGGGCGCGGACTTTCTCCATTTCGGCGTCGAGCACGTTCATGGTGTGCCGCCGCAGGGCAACGATCGCGGAGTCGACGGACCGGGCCTCCCGCTCCTGCTCGAAGGCCTTGGCAGCGCCGCTGACGATGCCGCTTGCCTGGGCCAGGGACTCTGCCTGTTCCTGCGGCGCGGCAAGGCGCACAGACTCCAGGGTCAGCAGCTCCACGCCGTCCAACTCCCCGACGCCGGGGTCAAAGTCGTGGGTAAGGGCGAGGTCAATGGCGATCAGCGGCTGGGGCGAATCCGCACGGACCAGGGCCAGTTCGTCGGCCTCAACCCGGGTATCCGAACCGCTGCAGCCGATCATCACGTCCGCGGCGGCCACGGCAGGCCGCAGAGACTCTTCGTCCAGAGCGGTGCCCCCGCGGGTGGCCACAAAGCCTTCGGCGCGGCCGGATGAGGAGAAAACGGAGATGTCGGTGCAGCCGCGCTCACGCAGCAGCGCCATGGTGGCACCGGCATAGGCTCCGGTCCCGAAGACCACCACCTTTTTGGTGGTCCAGTCAGGGTTTTCGGAAAGATCGGTGGCGAGGTCCAGGGCCACCGAGACGATGGACAGGCCCCGGGATCCGAGGGCAGTCTGGGCGCCCACATCCTTGGCCGTCTTGGATGCGGCCTGGAACAGCCGGACGAGGCCCGAACTGGCGGTGCCTTCGTGCTGCGCTGTGATGAGGGCGCGCCGCACCTGGCCGGCGATCTCGCGTTCTCCGACGACGGCCGAGTCCAGTCCGGCGCTCACTGCGAAGAGGTGCTGGGTGACTTCGGGGCCCGTACGGGTACTGAAGGAGCGCGAGACGAGCGGTTCGCTCAGTCCACTGGCTTCGCTGATCTGGGCAACGAGGGCGGCGCGTGCGGCTTCCACATCGTCCGGATGGGGGGCCTCACCGTAGATTTCGTACCGGTTGCAGGTGGCAAGGACAACCGCACCCGTCACTGCCGGCGATCCGGAGAGGGCGGATGTGGCGATCTCCGAAGCACCGTTGCTCAACTGAGCAACGGTCTCAAGATCGATGTCGGCGTGTGTAGCCACCAATGAAAAAAGAACCACAGCAGGTCAATCATAGCTTTTTCGTTCCGCGGTAGAACAACTGTCCGGCCCGGGAGCGGCAGCCGGGGCCTGTGATTCCTGACACGGGGCGGGCAGTGGGCTTTAGCGTGACAGCCTGTCGTTATCTTTTGACGCCGTTATTGGGCACAATCGGAGGCATGACTTCCAGCCCTGCCATGTCCGCTGCCGGCGCGCTCGCCGCAGACCATCCGCTCATGGACGGCCGCACGGCTGACTCGCCGCTGATTACGGCCTACCGGGGCGGCAAGCCGTCCAGGCGCCCCGTCTGGTTCATGCGGCAGGCAGGGCGCTCCCTTCCGGAATACCTGAAGGTCCGCGAAGGCATCGCCATGCTGGACTCCTGCCTCCGCCCGGAACTGGCGTCGGAAATCACGCTCCAGCCGGTCCGCCGCCATGACGTCGATGCCGGCATCTTCTTCTCCGACATCGTTATTCCGCTCAAGCTGGCCGGCGTTGGCGTGGACATCGTTCCGGGTGTGGGACCGGTCCTGGACAAGCCGGTGCGGACAGCGGCGGACGTTGCCGCCCTGCCCCAGCTGACCTGGGAGGCACTGGAACCCATCCGGGAAGCTGTGCGTCTCACGGTGGCCGAACTCGGCAAGACACCACTGATCGGCTTCGCCGGGGCACCGTTCACGCTGGCGGCCTACATGGTGGAAGGCAAGCCCTCCCGGGACCACCTTGGCCCCCGGACCATGATGCATGCTGACCCCGAAGCCTGGAGCGCGCTGGCCAACTGGGCGGCTGACGCATCCGGCATGTTCCTCCGGGCCCAGCTCGAGGCGGGCGCCTCCGCCGGTCAGCTCTTCGACTCCTGGGCGGGCTCCCTGGGCCTGGCCGACTACACCAAGTACGTAGCCCCTGCATCCGCACGTGCCCTCGACCATGTGCGGCACCTTGGCGCGCCGCTGATCCACTTCGGCACCGGAACCTCCGAGCTCCTGGTGGCCATGCGCGATGTGGGCGTGGACGTGGTGGGGGTCGACTACCGCCTCCCCCTGGATGAGGCCAACCGGCGGCTGGGCGGGTCCGTACCCCTGCAGGGAAACATCGACCCCGCCCTGTTGTCCGCCCCGTGGGAGATCCTCGAGGCCCACGTGAGAGCTGTCATCAAGGCCGGCTCAGGGGCGCCGGGCCACGTCCTGAACCTTGGTCACGGCGTCCCTCCGGAAACCGACCCTGCCGTCCTGACCCGGGTTGTAGAGCTCATCCACTCCATCTCCCCGGAGTAAATCGTGGACGCCAACTCCGCCGGGACCGCGGACGCCCTGGTGCTGGGCGGGGGGATCTCGGGGCTGCTGTCCGCCCGGGAACTCGCCGCTGCCGGGCACCGGGTAACGGTTCTTGAAGCGGGCCGGGAGTGGGGTGGTTGCGTGGGCAGCCATATAGTGGCCGGCCTCACCCTGGACAGCGGGGCCGAATCCTTCGCCACCCGCTCCGACGCCGTCGCCGCCCTGGCCGGCGAACTCGGCCTTTCCAGCCGGATTGTCCAGCCCCGGCCCGGCGGCGCCTGGGTGCAGCTGCCGGATGGTCCCCGTGAACTTCCCAAAACAGGGGTCCTGGGCATCCCCGCCAACCCGTGGGATCCGGAAGTGCGCCGCAGCCTGGGACTGCTTGGTTCCCTGCGGGCGTCGCTGGACCGGATCCTTCCCGCCTCCGCAGGCGCGGCCGCGGAGGTTGTGAGCGTAGCCGCGCTGGTGAAGGCAAGGATGGGCGGGCGTGTCCTGGAACGACTCGTGGCGCCGGTAGTGGGAGGCGTCCACTCAGCCGATCCCGCCCTGCTCGACGTCGACATGGTGGCACCGGGACTCCGGGACGGACTCCGCAAGCACGGCTCGCTGGCCGCCGCCGTCGCCGCCCAACGGCGCAACAGTGCCGGACCCGCCAAGGCAGGTTCCGCCGTCGCCGGCCTGGAAGGCGGCATGCACACCTTGGTCACCGCGCTGGTCGGCGATCTCCGAGCCCGGGACGTCACGCTCCTGACCGGCACACGTGCTGTGTCCGTAGCCAGGACATCGGAAGGCTGGCGCGTGGAGGCCGCCGGAAAGACGTACGACGCCGGCCTGCTGGCAGTTGCCGTCGATGGTCCGGCCGCCGTCGGCCTGCTGGAGCCAGCAGTTCCCGCCATCGCGGGCAAGAAGCCGGGCTCGGGGCCAGACGTGCAGCTTGTCACGCTGGTACTGGACAAGCCTGACCTGGACAGCCGCCCGCGGGGTACCGGCATCCTCGTTGCGCCGCAGACCCCTGGCGTCCGGGCCAAGGCCCTGACGCACGCGACCGGCAAATGGGACTGGCTCGCGGAGGCTGCGGGACCCGGACGGCATGTCCTTCGGCTCTCCTATGGGCGCGTCGAGGGGACGGGGAACCAGGGCGCCGGCCTTGATACCGATGACGAGCTCCTGGCCGCATCGCTGATGGACGCTTCGGCGCTGCTGGGCGTTGGGATCAGCCGGCAGGACGTTGTGGACTGGGACGTTGTCCGGTGGCCCGGCTCCCTGCCGTTTGCCGCCGTCGGACACCGTGCGCGGGTGAACGCGATCCGGAAAGCCTGCACCGCAGCCGGCCGCCTGGCCCTGGTGGGTGGCTGGGTAGCGGGCAACGGACTCGCCGCAGTGGTGTCCGACACAAAAGACCAGATCCGGAAGCTCACTGCCTGAACGTTGTTACTGGTCAGCCCGGCGAGTCCCTTTCACGGACCTCCCGGTGGCCGCCGTGCCGGGCTTTCGCCGGCTTTCATTTCCCCTCGCGGCATCGTTAGGGTCGATGACTATGGTTCAACACAAGTCCGAGCTTTCAATGTCCCGGACTGGTATCCATGGGGGAATCCGGCGCGGCGCTGCAGCCGCTGCAATCGGAGCGGTACTGGTTCTGTCCACAGGCGTCCCGGCGTCCCAAGCCACGGAAGGAACAGGCGATCCCGGTGACCCTGCGGCTCCGGCCGTGGACACCGCATCCCTGCCTCTGGTGGTCCCGCTGACGGCGCAGTCTGCCGAGGCGCGAGGGGACGCAGCCGGGCGGAACCGCGACAAGAGCCGCAGCGCTCTTGGTCACGACACCCCTGATGCACCTCCGGCGGCCACTGCCTCCGCTTCGGTCTCGGCCGTTCCCTCGGCGCTCCTTCCGGCCATCACCGCCACACTGTCGCCCAATCTGAGGTCGGCGCCGGCTACTACCACTAAGCCCTCACCCGTCCCGACGGCGGACGCTTCAACGTCCAGCACTCCGACCGCCACCAGGCCTGCCACGTCCGCTCCTTCGGGCTCCGCCGCGCCGCAGGGACCTTCTGCGTCTCCCGCTTCCCCGGCCCAGACCTCCGCCCCGGCATCTTCCGCCGCCGGAACCACGGCACCAGGGACGCCGGCTGCTGCCACCCCGTCAGCGGCTGCCCCTGCCTTGCCGGCCGCCGGCGGGCAAGCTTCGGATGCACAGGAAACGCCGGCGGCTTCGGCGGGTGCCACGGCAGAGCAGCGCAGCCCGGCCGGATCGGGCCAGGCAGACCTTCCGGGGGCCTCCAACGGTCAGTCCGGAACCGAAGCACCCGCAGGAACTGCCTCCAGCGCGGCAACAGCCGCGCAGGCGCCGCTCTATGCAGTGCCGCAGCCCGATTCGAAGTGGACGCCGTCCTATGCTGGAGCCACCCAGGCCAGCAGCGTGCGGAGCAACGCAGAGCTGAATACTCAGGCCGAGCCCAAGAGTGCACTGGTTTGGCTCGGCTCGGGACTGGTGGGAGTGGCCGGGGCTGCGGGGCTGGTCTTTTTCCGCCTGCGGAATCCGTAGGACCGGCCCTCGGCCCGGAGGGAAACGGGCGGGCATGTGACTTTAAGCACTTCTACGCTGTGTAGAACTCGCTGGTTTCGACTTGGCGGGTACGAAGGGGCAAACTTGTAACCATGAGCCACACTTCTGCCGAATCTGTCACTAAAACCGAAGAATCAGCCGAGCAGTTCTTCACCCTCTGGACGGTCTTCAAGCGCTCCGAAACCCTGATCCGCAGCGCTGACGCTGCCGCCGACTTCGAAGTGCTGCTGGAACGGCTGGCCCAGGGCGGCGTGACACACCGCGGCAGCTACGACGTATCCGCAATGCGTGCAGACGCGGACGTGATGGTCTGGCTCCACGGTCCCAAGCCCGAAGCCCTTCAGCAGGCCATCCGGGACATCCGCCGCAGCACGCTCTTCGCCGGAACCGAGATCGTATGGTCCGCCATGGGCGTGCACCGCGAAGCCGAGTTTGCCAAGAACCACACACCGGCGTACTCCCGGGGCGTTGCGCCGGCCGAATGGCTCTGCGTCTACCCGTTCGTCCGGTCCTACGAGTGGTACATCCTGCCCGAGGCCGAGCGCGGCAAGATGCTCCGCGACCACGGGCTGCTGGGCCGCGACTTCCCGCAGGTCATCTCCAACACCGTTTCCTCCTTCGCCCTGGGCGACTGGGAGTGGATCCTGGGGCTGGAGGCGCCCGACCTGGTGGACCTGGTGGACCTGATGCGCCACCTGCGCGCCACCGAGGCACGCAACCATGTCCGCGAGGAAATCCCGTTCTACACCGGCCGCCGCATTTCCGCCGCCGAGGTCGCCGAGGTGCTGGCATGAGCCCGCTCGAGGCGCGTGAACCGGCCGAAGTTACGGCCGTGAACCCCGTCACCGAGGCAGGACGGATGGCGCCGAAGAACTACGACGCCGTCCTGCTGGCCTCCTTCGGCGGGCCCGAGGGCCAGGAGGACGTCATCCCGTTCCTCCGCAACGTCACCCGCGGCCGCGGCATCCCGGACGAGCGGCTCGAGGAAGTGTCACACCACTACCGCGCCAATGGCGGCATCAGCCCCATCAACCAGCAGAACCGTGAACTGAAGGCGGCCCTCGAGGCAGAATTGTCCGCCCGGGCAATCGACCTTCCCGTGCTGTGGGGCAACCGCAACTGGGCACCGTACATCCCGCAGACCCTCCAGGATGCGTACGACGCCGGGCACCGCCGCCTGCTGATGGTCACCACGAGTGCCTACTCCTGTTACTCCAGCTGCCGCCAATACCGCGAGGACATCGGCATGGCATTGACCGAAACCGGCCTGGACGGCAGGCTCGAGGTGGACAAGGTGCGCCAGTACTTCGACCACCCCGGCTTCGTGGAACCCTTCATCGAAGGCACCGCCGCCGGCCTGGCCTCCGTCCGCGAGCAGCTCGCCGCCGCCGGCACCCCGGACGCGCCGGTCCAGATCCTGTTTGCCACCCACTCCATCCCCACCCGGGACGCCGAGGCTGCAGGCCGGTCAGAGGGCGAACCGCGCGAATTCGACGAGGGTTCGGCCTACGTGGCCCAACATCTGGCCACCGGTGCCGCAGTAATGCAGCGTGTCGAAGCGGAATCCGGCCTCACTGCGCCGTGGTCCCTGGTGTACCAGTCCCGTTCCGGCGCCCCGCACGTGCCCTGGCTGGAGCCGGACATCAACGACGCCATCGAGGAATTGGCCGGGCAGGGCGTGAAGGGCATTGTTATTGTGCCGCTCGGGTTTGTCAGCGACCACATGGAAGTCGTCTGGGACCTGGATACCGAAGCCCTGGAAACCTGCGCCAACCTTGGCCTTGCCGCCACCCGCGTGCCCACACCCGGCACACACCGCAAGTTCGTCAACGGCCTCGTGGACCTGATTTCAGAGCGGACGGTGGCCAACAACATCAGTGAACGTCCTGCCGTCACGTCCCTCGGGCCCTGGTACGACGTCTGCCGGCCAGGCTGCTGCGCAAACTTCCGCGGCGAAAAGCCAACCATCGCCGGTGCGGACACCACCGTGGGGACGGGCCACGATCCGTACCCGGGTGAAGCCGCAGCCGGCCAGGCAGGCGCCGCCGCTTCCAATACTGCCGGGGGAGCGCCGCAGCAGTGACGGTCCGCATTGGAACCCGCGCCAGCAAACTTGCACTCACCCAGACGCAGCAGACGGCGGACCAGCTGGCCGCCGTCGGAGGCTTCCCGGTGGAGCTCGTCCACATCAGGACCGACGGCGATGTCCTCACCGGTTCCCTGTCGCAGATGGGCGGCACCGGCGTTTTCGTCGCCGCCCTGCGCGACGCGCTGCTGCGCAGCGAGTGCGATGTGGCGATCCACTCACTCAAGGACCTGCCCACCGGCGCCGCCGTGGGGCTCAGCCTGGCGGCCACCCCGAAGCGGGTGGACGTCCGCGATGTCCTGTGCGCCCGTGACGGGCTCAAGCTTGCCGATCTCCCGTCCGGAGCGACGGTAGGGACGGGTTCACCCCGCCGGGCCGCCCAGCTCCGCGCCGCCCGCCCGGACCTGGACATCAAGGACATCCGCGGCAACGTGGACACCCGCCTGGGCAGGGTCCCCGGGCTGCCGGGCAACGCCACTTCCGAGGTGGTTCCGGGAAAGTCCTGCGATCTCGATGCTGTAGTACTGGCCGCAGCCGGACTGGAACGCATCGGCCGGCTGGACGCCGTCAGCGAATTCCTCGAACCAGACGTCATGCTGCCCGCCGCCGGCCAGGGATCGCTTGCCATCGAGTGCCGCACCGCCGACGCCCCGCCCCGGCCGGGCTCTGCAGAAGGCTCCAAGGAAGTCCTGGCCCAGGCACTGGCCGCCTTGGATGATCCGGACACCCGGCTGGCTGTCACTGCCGAACGCGCACTGCTGGCCCGCCTCGAGGCAGGGTGCGCGGCACCTGTGGGCGCGTACGCCTACCGCAAGGGCAGCATGCTCCACCTCGAAGCCGTAGTGTGCGCCGTGGACGGCACTGCTTCGGTCAGGGACAAGCGGGCGACCGACGGCCTGACGGAAGTGGGCGCCACCTTGTTGGGCATCGAACTCGCCGAGGTCCTCCTGGCCGGCGGTGCCGCCGATATCGCAGACCTGCAGGCTTCCTGAGCCCGCCATGCGACTGCTTTTCCGCCCCGTCAGGAATCCCCTTCCAGAGGAGGCATGAGTATGCCCGCAAGCGCATCAGGCAGTGGTTCCGGTCCCGGCACGCCAGCTGGCAAGCCGCTTGATGGGGTGCGGGTCCTGATCACCCGCAGCCCGGAACGTTCGCTGCCTCTTGTGGCGGCCCTTCAGGAGGCCGGCGCGCAGGCGGTGCTGCTGCCGCTGATCGACTTCGAACGCGCCGCGGACCAGCATTCACTGGACGTGGCCTGCGATGCACTGGGCGCCGGTGCCTTCGACTGGCTGGTGGTCACCAGCGCCACCACAGTCCATGTCCTCCTGGCCAAGGCGGCCGAACGAGGCCTCAGCCTGCGGCAGTGGATTCCTGCCGGCACCCGGATCGCAGCCGTGGGGCCGGCGTCCCGGAACCTCCTGGAAAGTGCCGGCCTGCCGGTGGAACTGACGCCCAGGGACGAACAATCTGCGGCGGGGCTCCTTGAAGTATGGCCGGCCGGTGCCGGGAAGGTCCTGCTGCCCCAGGCGGACATCGCACCGGCCCGGCTCGCCGAAGGGCTGACGGCGGCAGGCTGCCTCGTCACGGCGGTTACCGCCTACCGGACTGTTGATTACCCGGCGGCAGCGGAGCGGAGGCTCGCCATCCCGGCGGAGGACGGGGGACCCGGCCAGGTGCCGCCGTCGTACTCCCTGCTGGCGCCGGAAGCAGCGGCCGCTGAAATCGAAGCCGGACAAATTCACGCCGTGGTGGCCGCCTCGCCCAGCGCGGTGCGGCGGATCCATGGGCTCTCGCCGCTGCACGGCTGCCGGCTGGTGGCCATTGGACGGTCGACGGCGGAACAGGCCGCCGCGCTTGGCCTTCCCGTGGCGGCCATCGCCGCAGAGCCCACGCCGCAGGGGCTGGTAGCCGCCGTCGAGACGGCGCTCGCCCCGGGATGACGGCGGGGTGAGCCGCAGGTTGCGGACATCCGCCAGCGGGTACAAACACTTTCCACAGACAACGTGAAGGACGTCGAACATGACATTTCCGAGCCAACGCCCCCGCCGCCTGCGCACTACTCCCGCCATGCGCCGGCTGACCGCTGAAACACGGCTGGCGCCGGCCGAGCTGATCCTTCCCGCGTTCATCCGTGAAGGCCTGGCTGAGCCCAACCCGATCACGTCCATGCCGGGCGTTGTGCAGCACACCACTGACACGCTGAAACGGGCCGCGGCGGAAGCCGTTGAGCTGGGCCTGGGCGGAATCATGCTGTTCGGCATCCCCGAAACCCGGGACGCGGAGGGGACCGCCTCCCTGGATCCTGAGGGGGTCCTGAACAAGGCCATCCGGGATGTCCGGGCGGAGGTCGGCGATGACCTGGTGATCATGAGCGACGTGTGCCTGGACGAGTTCACGGACCACGGGCACTGCGGGGTGCTGGACGCCGACGGCTACGTGGACAACGACCGTACCGTTGAAATTTACGCCCGGATGGCAGTGGCCCAGGCCGACGCCGGCGCCCACATGCTGGGCCCCTCCGGAATGATGGACGGCCAGGTGGCCGCCATCCGGTCAGCGCTGGACCAGGCCGGGCACACCAACACCTCGGTTGTTGCCTACGCCGCCAAGTACGCCTCGGCCTTCTACGGTCCGTTCCGGGAAGCTGTGGACTCGCAGCTCAAGGGTGACCGGCGGACCTATCAGATGGACGCCGGCAACCGGACCGAAGCCCTCCGGGAGGTGGAACTGGACCTCGCCGAGGGAGCGGACGTGGTGATGGTGAAGCCGGCCATGAGCTACCTGGACATCGTTGCCGACGTGGCCGCCATGAGCCCGGTCCCCGTGGCCGCCTACCAGATCTCGGGGGAGTACGCCATGATCGAAGCCGCCGCTGCCAACGGCTGGATCGACCGCCGCGCGGCCATCACCGAATCGGTGCTGGGCATCCGCCGCGCCGGGGCCCACATGGTCCTGACCTACTGGGCCGCTGAGCTCGCTGGCTGGCTGAAGGAGTCCTGATGACTGAAGTCCCGGCCAGCCCCACAGCGCCGGTGGGCCCGCAGCGGATCCTGCTGGGGTTGAACACCTTCGGCGACGTTGGCGAGAACCCGGACGGCAGCCCGCAGCCGCATGCCCGGGTGCTGCGCCAGTTGCTGGAACAGGTGGAACTGGCGGACGCCGTCGGACTTCACGCCTTTGGTGTGGGGGAGCACCACCGCAAGGACTACGCGGTATCAGCGCCCGAGGTCTTCCTGGCGGCAGCCGCGGCCCGGACCACCCGGATCCGCCTCGGATCGGCCGTTACGGTGCTGAGCTCGGACGATCCCATCCGGGTGTTCCAGCGCTTCTCCACCGTGGACGCGCTCTCCAACGGCCGGGCCGAGGTAATGCTGGGGCGGGGCTCATTCATCGAATCCTTCCCGCTGTTCGGACTGGACCTTGCCGACTACGAGGTCCTGTTCGAGGAGAAGCTCGAGCTGTTCGACAAGGTCCGGGCACAGCAGCCGGTGCACTGGGAAGGCCGCACCAGGCCCGCCCTCGCCGGCCTGAGCGTATACCCGCCCCTGGAACACCACCTGCTGCCCACCTGGATCGGCGTGGGCGGAACCCCTGAGTCCGTGCTCCGCTGCGCGCAGTACGGCTACCCAATTATCTTCGCGATCATCGGTGGGCAGCCGCGCGGCTTCCGGCCCCTGGTGGACCTGTACCGGGAAGCCATGGCCAAATACGGCCACCCCATGCAGCAAATAGCCACGCACTCCCCGGGGCATGTGGCTGAGACCGACGAACAGGCCCGGGAGGAACTCTTCCCGCACTGGCTGAAGCTGCGGAACAAACTCGGAGCCGAACGCGGCTGGGGACCCGCCGGACGGGGCGAGTTCGAGGCCCTGTGCGCTCCGGAGGGTGCCCTCTATGTCGGTTCGCCGGATACGGTGGCGCAAAAAATTGTCCAGCTCAAGCAGAACCTGGGCGTTGACCGCTTCGACTTCAAGTACAGCAACGGCCCCCTGCCGCACTCGGCGATGATGCGCTCCATCGAGCTGCTGGGTACGCAGGTGATGCCCCGGGTGGCTGAACTGCTGGCCGCCGATAACCAGCCGGCAAACTGAGAGAATAGGAACCATGACTTCCAGCAATCCTCGCAACGAGGCACTCTTCGACCGCGCCCGCCAGCTGATGCCGGGCGGGGTCAACTCCCCGGTCCGCGCCTTCGGGTCCGTTGGCGGAACGCCGCGCTTTATGGTTTCCGCCAAAGGCCCGTACCTGACCGACGCCGACGGCAAGGAATACGTGGACCTGGTCTGCTCGTGGGGCCCGGCGCTGCTCGGCCACGCGCACCCGGCAGTGCTGGAGGCCGTCCACGCCGCCGTGGACCGCGGGCTCTCCTTCGGCGCGTCAACGCCTGATGAGGCCAACCTGGCGGAAATCGTCAAAGAGCGCGTACCCGCCGTTGAACGCCTCCGGATGGTCTCCACCGGCACCGAAGCCACCATGACGGCTGTCCGGCTTGCCCGCGGCTTCACCGGCCGGAACCTCATCATCAAGTTTGCCGGCTGCTACCACGGCCACCTGGACGGCTTGCTCGCCGCTGCCGGCTCGGGCGTGGCAACCCTCGCCCTGCCCGGTTCCGCCGGTGTTACCGAAGCTACGGCCGCGGAAACCCTGGTGCTGCCGTACAACGACCTCGCGGCCGTCAAGGAAGCGTTCGCCACCCACGGGCCCAACATCGCTGCCGTGATCACCGAGGCCGCGCCGGCCAACATGGGCGTAGTAACACCTGAAGAAGGCTTCAACCTGGGCCTGTCCAGGATCACCCGGGAACACGGAGCGCTGCTCATCGTCGACGAGGTCCTCACTGGATTCCGCACCGGGTACTCGGGCTACTGGGGCCTCACGGGCGGGGCGTCGGACGCTGCCGAGCCGTGGACGCCGGACCTGCTTACCTTCGGCAAGGTCATCGGCGGAGGAATGCCGACGGCGGCCCTCGGCGGGCGTGCCGACGTGATGGACTACCTCGCCCCCACAGGCCCCGTGTACCAGGCAGGCACCCTGTCCGGAAACCCGGTGGCGATGGCCGCCGGCGTGGCCACGCTGACCCACGCCACGCGTGACGTTTACTCCTTCATTGACGTCCGCTCGCTGGAGCTGTCCTCGGCGCTGTCCAATGCCCTGGACGCCGCCGGTGTGGACCACTCCATCCAGTTCGCCGGAAACCTGTTCTCGGTGGCGTTCGGCACCTCCGCCCACGGCGTCCACAACTACGCCGACGCCCAGGCGCAGGAAGCCTTCCGGTACGCGCCGTTCTTCCACTCCATGCTGGAATCCGGCGTCTACCTGCCGCCGTCCGTCTTCGAAGCCTGGTTCCTGTCCGCCGCGCACGACGACGCCGCCATGAACCGGATCTTCGACGCCCTTCCCGCCGCGGCAAAGGCTGCCGCAGCCGCCCAGGGGTAGGGACCCCGGCGAGTCCCGCCGTCGTCCGCTTAAACTCCGCGAGATGGCACTTTACGGCAATGCCGGCACGTGGAACTGCCGTTAAATGCCATCTCGCGGAAATAAAAATCCCCGGTTGCATTCCGCGACCGGGGATTTTCCTTTGATGCTTAAGGAGTTACAGGACGTCCGAGAGGAAGCCCCTGAGGCGCTCGGTTTCCGGGGCGCTGAAGATCTTCTCGGGCGGACCGGACTCCACCACCACGCCGGCGTCCATAAATGTCACGGTGTCCGACACATTGCGGGAGAAGCCCATTTCGTGGGTCACCACCACCATGGTCATGCCGCCCTTCGCGAGGTCGGTCATCAGCGCCAGGACGCCCTTGACCAGTTCCGGGTCCAGCGCGGAGGTGGCCTCGTCAAAGAACATCACTTCCGGCTTCATGGCCAGTGCGCGGGCGATGGCAACGCGCTGCTGCTGGCCGCCGGAGAGGTTCGCCGGACGGGCTTCAGCCTTGTGCTTCAGGCCCACCAGGTCCAGCTGCTCCAGGGCTTCGGCGCGGGCCTGGTCCTTGGACAGCTTGCGCAGCTTCCGCAGCGCCAGGGACACGTTGTCCACCACCGTCTTGTGCGGGAACAGGTTGAACTGCTGGAACACCATGCCGATCCGCTGCCGGAGCTCATCCGGATTGTCCTTGAGGACCGAACGGCCATCGAGGAGGATATCGCCCTGGTCCGGCTCGATCAGCCGGTTCATCACCCGAAGGAGCGTGGATTTGCCGGAACCGGACGGGCCGATCACGGAGGCTGTGGTGCCCTTCTCCACGTGCAGGTCAATGCCGCGCAGGACGTGGTTGTGCCCGAACGAGAGGTGCAGGTTCTTGCCGGTCAGGGTTCCGGAAGCGAAGTCCGTCATGCCTGTGCCCCCTTGCCGATAGGTGCCGCCAGCTCATCCGGTTCCTTCTTTTCCGGCTTGCCGGTACGCAGCCGGTTGTCGATGAAGTTCACGAAGTGGGTGAGCGGGACGGTCAGGATCAGGTACAGCACACCGGCTGCCACCAGCGGTGAGAGGTTGCCCGTGTTGGCCATGGCGTCATTGCCGATCCGGAAGATTTCCCGGTCGGAAGCTGCGAGGCCGAGCATGAACACCAGCGAGGAATCCTTGAGCAGCGAGATGAACTGGTTCACCAGCGCGGGAAGGACCCGCCGGATGCCCTGCGGCACCACCACGAGGCGCATCGAACTGCCGTAGCTGAAACCCAGCGCCCGCGAGGCCTCCAACTGGCCTTTCTCCACGCTCTGGATGCCGGAGCGGAAGATCTCACCAATGTAGGCGGCGGCGATCAGCGTCAGGGCAAGGATGCCCAGCGGGTAAGGGTTCCGGGACCCGGTGATTTCCCGGGCAATGGGGCTAAGCCCGATCCCGATCACCAGGATCACCAGGATGGCCGGGAGGCCGCGGAAGATGTCGGTGTAGATGCGTGCCACCCAACGGGCTCCCGCATTGCGTGAGATACCCATCATGGCCAGCCCCAGCCCCAGCAGGGAGCCGAGGATGCCGGAGGCAACGGCCAGGATCAGGGTGTTGGGCAAGCCCACCATGAGCAGGGCGGGAATGACTTTGGCCATTTCCTCCCAGTTGAAGAAGGTGTCAGCCAGCTGGTCCAAGAGATCCATAAACGTCCCGGCTCAATCAGCTCTGGGGAACCGTGGCGGCCTTGCTGCCCGGCTTCCAGTCAGTCGGCATCTCGCGGTCCGGGTACCATTCCTTGGTCAGTTTGGTCCAGGTTCCGTCGGCGATGACAGCGTCCAGGCCGGAGTTCAGCGCGTCGATCAACGGCTGGTTGTCCTTGGCCACGGCGTAGGCGGTGAAGTTCTGGGTGTTGACGACGGATTCGACGATCGCGGTGCCGTCGCCTTCCTTGACCTGGCCGGTGGCCTGCTGCGACGGGGCCACCCAGGCGTCCACCTGGCCGTTGCGCACGTTGGCGTAAACAGTGGCGTAGTCCGGGAAACGGATCGGCTCAAGCTTGAGGGTGTTGGTGACGTAGTCATCCTGGACGGTGCCCTGGACCACACCGATGCGCAGATCGCCCTTCAGGTCCGCGAAACCCTTGATGCCGCTGTCGGTCTTGGCAACCACGGCCATGAAGCCGAAGTCATAGCCGTTGGTGAAGCCAACGTTCTGGCGGCGGGCGTCCGTGGTGGAGATGGAGGAGGACCCGACGTCGAACTGCTTGGTGGAAACCTGGGAGAGCAGGGCGGAGAAGTCCGTGGCAACGAATTCGACCTCAAGGCCGAGCTTGCCGGCGATGGCGCGCAGCAGTTCGTTGTCGTAGCCGGTGAACTTGCCGGAAGGGTCAATGAAGATGTTCGGCGGGGCGTCCGAGAGGGTGCCCACCTCGAGCTTGCCTTCGGTGTTCAGGCCCAGCTTGGACTTGTCGATCTGGTCCACCGGGGTAACGCTGGCGGTGGTGTATTTGTCCAGCGTCTGCTGGTCACTGCCGGCGAGGGCGTCCGTGGGGGTGCCGCTCGGCTGGGCGGATCCTGAGCCGCACGCTGCCAGGGAAACCGCCAGGGCGATTGCCACGGGAGCGGTTGTCAGCCACTTCATCGCTTTGATTTTCATCAGGTAGTCGCTTTCATTGAGTCATAAGTCAACCGGGCCGCAAGGCTGCGCTGGTGGCGCCTGGCACCTGCCCGGTGCTGGTCAAGCTGGGCCAGGGCAGGGGTGACCGCAAAACTAAATTGTCTCACTTCGCCCATTTGCGACCGTGAGCTGAATAATCAGGAGCCAGGAGCGCAGAAAGTCCGAATAAAGTTCGGATAAACTCTCCGAGCTGCTTGCAGCTGCTTTAAGAGCAGCCAGCCCAGCGAATCCTGAGGTGAAGAATTCCGCCCGGTTATGAAGCGATGTGACTGATATCTCTGTGGGAATCGGCCGGCCTGGCTAAAAACCGCCGGTGCTGGCGTCCTGCGGCGGGAGTACAGGCCAGTCGCCCTCAATAACGGCAGCGGGTTTGGTCTTGCGCAGGTAGCCCTGGAAGTCCTCGGCCTGGCTCACAGCCCAATCCACCTGAAGCTGGTGCAGCTGACTGGCCGGCATGCTGAGTTTGGGAAACTTGCCGGCCATGGCGTCCAGGACCCGCAGTGTTGCCAGGGCATCCGCAGCAGACGTGTGGGCATTGTCCAGGACCACACCGTACTCTTCGCACAACGCCGTGAGGGTGCGCTTGCCCTTGCGGTAGCGGTCCACGTGCTTGTTCATGATGTACGGGTCCAGGACCGGAAACCGGGTAAGTTGCGGCACCCCGTAGCGGGCTGATTCGGCCGCGAGCACGGTGAAGTCGTAGCTGGCGTTGAACGCGATGACGGGGACGCCGTCGTCGAACAGGGCCTGGAGTACGGCCGCAAGTTCCTGGGTCACCTCATGGGCCGGCCGGCCGTCGCGCCTGGCCTGCTCAGTGGTGATGCCGTGGACGTCACTGGCCTCGGTGGGAATGTCGACGCCCGGATCCGCCAGCCACTCATGCTCCGCGATGACGTCGCCCTTATGGTCCACCACTGTGACAGATGCGGTGACAATTCGGGCCGCACGCGAGTTGCGTCCGGTGGTTTCGAGGTCGAAGGCTGCGCGGGGGAGGGTGTTCCAGGTGCTCATGAATCCACGCTAAGGGGGACCGCCGACAATTCCCGGGAGCGCCACTGCCGATAGATTGGATCAATGCGGATTGAGTATGTGGAGGCGGTATTGGCCATCGTGCGGCTGGTACCGCCGGGGTCCGCAGTCTCGTATGGTGACGTCGCCGAACTCCTGGGATCGGGCGGGCCCAGGCAGGTTGGCTCGGTTATGAGCCACTACGGCAGTGGCGTTCCCTGGTGGCGGATCCTCAAAGCGAGCGGACACGCGCCCGAAGGCCATGGTGCGGAAGCGCTCCGCCAGTACCGGCAGGAGGGAACCCCCCTCCGCGGCGCTTATGACGCCTACCTGCGAACGGGGGAAGGCTCCTGGCGCGTGGACCTGGCAGCTGCGCGATGGGCCCCGAATGATGGAGACTTTGAGCACATCGACACAATTGCGGCCCAGCTTGAGCGCGCGCTCCGGCAATTGTCGGTGGCTGATGATGGAATGTCGGCGTGACAGTAACAGTTCCTTTTACAGATCCGCTTGACGAGTACCGTGAACCGGCAGATCCCGGCACCGGATTCGATGCCCTGGCTGGAGCAGCGCACGACGACGGCGCCCTGGCTGCGGATGCAGGGCGCCAGGGTGCGCCGGGCTTTGCGGGCCTCAGGTTGCTGCCGCCGCGGCACCTCCATGCCGAGGCGCCGTCGCTGACGCCCGATCAACAGGCGGCCGTTGACGTGGCCCAAGGGTCCGGGCCTGTGCTGGTTCCGGGAGCGCCCGGAACGGGTAAAACCACTGTCCTCATCGAAGCGGCAGTCACACGGGTCTTCCGCGACGGCCTGGATCCCGAACGGATACTGATCCTGGCCCCCAGCAGGCTCGCGGCCGATTCCATCCGGGACCGGTTCACGGCCCGGCTCAACAGAAGCCTCAGCACCACCCCCGCCCGGACGTGGGCGTCCTATGCCTTTGACGTGATCCGCCGGGCCAAGGCCGAGGGTGTGCTGCCGCTCGCAAGGCCGCCCCGGCTCCTTTCCGGACCGGAGCAGGACCTCATCATCAAGGAACTCCTTGAAGGCCACCGCCTGCCGGGACTGGAACTTCCCTGGCCTGACGATCTCGCAGGAGCGCTGGAAACACGCGGTTTCCGGCACGAGGTGCGCCAGCTCTTCGACCGCGTTATCGAATCGGGCCTGACCGCCGGTGACCTCGCGGACCTTGGCCGGCGGTGCGGCAGGCCGGACTGGTCGGCTGCCGCGGCTCTGTACGCCGAGTATCGGGACGTCCTTGACCTGCGGATGCCTGAGGCCTTTGATCCTGCCGGCATCATCACAGCTGCCCGCCAGGTCTTCCAGGATGCCCCGGATTTCCTTGCCGCCGAGCGTGCGCGCCTGCAGCTGATCGTGGTGGATGATGTCCAGGAAGCCAACCCCGCTGTCTTCGAGCTGCTGGCGGACATCGCCCGTGGGCAGGACTGCTATGTGGCCTCGTCGCCGGACACAGTAGTCCAGGGGTTCCGCGGAGCCCGGCCGGACCTGGTCGCGGAACTGCCGGGGCTGCTCGCACCGGGCATTCCGGTCCTGGAACGTCCGCTCCGATATGCGCACCGCCACGCCCCTGAACTGACCGAAGCGTGGCTGGGGGTTGCGGGCCGGATTTCCCAGCGGGCCGGAGGACAGTTGGCCAGGCAGCTCGAGCCGGTGCAGGGCCGGCCGCACGGAGCGGTGGAGGCCCACCTTGTGCCGTCCCCCGTGCACGAGCTCAGGTACGTTGCCCAGCGGATCCTTGACCAGCACATCAACCACGGCCGGGACCTGTCCGAGATGGCGGTGATCGTGCGGAACGGGGCGCAGGTCAGTGAACTGCAGCGGTATCTGTCCGGCCAGGGGATTCCCGTCCGTGTTCCGGTAGCGGAATCTGCCGTCCGGGATGAGGTCGCAGTGCGTCCGCTGCTGGATGCCTTCGCCGTCGCCCTCGATCCTGACCTCCTGACCCCCGAAACAGCTGTATCCCTTCTGACTTCGCGGGTGGGGGGCGCCACCTCCATCGAGTTGCGCCGGCTGCGGCAATCATTGAGGCGCGAAGAGCTGCTGGGGGGAGGCGGACGCGCCAGCGATACCTTGCTCGGTGAGGCCCTCCTGGAGCCCGGTGCCCTGTCCACCCTTGGCCTGGAGGGCCGGGCCGCACGCCGCACGGCACGCATGATCCAAGCCGGCCGCCAGGCCGCCGCCGAACCGGGCGCCAACGCCGAGTCAGTGCTGTGGGCATTGTGGAACTCCACCGGCCTGGCTGCCGCCTGGACCGAGACGGCGCTCGCGGGCGGACCGCACGGAGCCCGCGCCGACCGCGATCTCGATGCCATGATGGCGCTGTTCCACACAGCGGAGCGCTACGTCGACCAGGTGCCCGGTGCCGGACCGGAGCAGTTCCTGGAATACCTGCTGAACCAGGAACTCCCCATGGACACACTGGCTGCCAGGGCCCAGGTGGATGACGCCGTCGAGCTCATGACGCCCGCCAGCGCAGCCGGAAGGGAATGGCCGGTAGTCCTGGTGGCCGGCCTCCAGGAAGGTGTGTGGCCCAATACCCGGCTCCGCGGCGAGCTTCTGGGCAGCACCCTCTACGCCGATGCGGTGGAGCATGGAGTTGACTATGCGATGCAGCGGGACCCGCTGAGCCGGCTCCGGGATATCCGCTACGACGAACTGCGCAGCTTTTCCACGGCCGTGTCCCGGGCACGTGAACTCCTGATCTGCACCGCCGTCTCCTCCGAAGACGATCAGCCGTCTTCGTTCCTGGACTACGTGGCTCCGCTGGATCCGGGCCAGGAAGGCAGGGCATTCACACCGGTGGAACGTCCCATGACCCTGCGGGCACTCGTGGCCGAACTCCGGCAGTATGCCCAGCTGGACGGAAGGCATGAAGCTGAGGCTGCTGAAGCGGTGAAGGTCCTCGCGGGGCTGGCCGCTGCGGAGCCGCCGGTCCCCGGTGCGCATCCGGACAGCTGGTGGGCATTGCCGCCGCTGACGTCGTCCGCAGCTGTGGTTCCGGCCGGCGGAACGGTGTTTGTGTCGCCGTCGAAGGTGGAGACAGTCCGGAAGTCCCCGCTTGACTGGTTCGTGCAGGCCGCCGGAGGTGAGGCCGCCACCGACTTCGCCAGGAGCCTGGGCACGCTTGTCCATGCCATCGCCCAGGAACTTCCGGATGCATCGGGGGCAGAGTATGTGGCCGAGCTGGTCCGCCGCTGGCCGGCCCTGGGCATGAAGGACAACTGGGAGGGCCGGCTGGACTACCAGCGCGCGGAAGCGATGGTGCGGAAGCTTGCCCAGTACGTGCTGGTGATGAGGAGTGAGGGCCGGAGCCTGCTGGGCGTGGAACAGGACTTTGATGTGACCCTCCCGGAGGTGGCTGTTGATGATGGCCCGGCCCGGGCAGCGGTCCTTCGGGGGCAGGTTGACCGCCTGGAAATCGACCGTGAAGGCAGGCTGGTCATCGTGGACCTCAAAACCGGTAAGCGCCAGCCGGGCAAGGCGGAGCTGTCCGCTCATCCGCAGCTTGGCGCCTACCAGGCTGCGGTCCTCGCAGGGGGCTTCGACAACGGGGAGGGCAGTGCCCCAAATATTCCAGGCGGCGCAGTCCTTGCCCAGCTGGGGACCGGGGCCAAGAGTCCCGCCATCCAACAGCAGGATCCCTTGGATCCGCAGGAGAACTGGGCCATGGACATGGTGATGGAGGCCGCTGCCGTGATGGGCGGCAGCACATTCGAAGCCAGGCATGACCCCTCCAAGGGGAGCCATGGCGGCCATGGCTGCCGGCTGCCGGAAGTGTGTCCTTTGTGCGTGCGGGGAAGGCAGGTTACGGAATGAGCCCGGATCCAAACGTGGACAGGCCTGGTGTTCCCGAACCGCGGTTCACCCCGGAAGAGCTTTCCGGGCTGCTGGGGGAGAAAAACGTTCCCACGCCGGAGCAGTCCGCCATCATCAGCTCACCGCTGACGCCCCGGCTGGTCATCGCCGGCGCGGGGTCGGGCAAAACGGCCACGATGGCTGACCGCGTGGTCTGGCTGGTCGCCAACGGCTGGGTACGGCCGGAGGAAGTCCTGGGTGTGACGTTCACCCGGAAAGCCGCCGGCGAACTGGCCTCGCGGATACGTGCAAAGCTGGCATCCCTGCAACGGCTGGCCAACCAGGACGGCGGGTTCCGGTTGTTCCCCGAGCAGCCGGTCTCCAGCGATTCGCTGGAACCCAAGGTGTCCACCTACCATTCCTTCGCCAGCGGCATCGTGTCCGACTACGGGCTGCGGCTCGGCGTGGAACGGGACGTGGTCCTCCTCGGCGGCGCGCAGGCGTGGCAGCTGGCCAGCGAAGTGGTGGAAGCCTACGACGGCGAATACACCCACTTCCGCGCTGCGAAATCCACCCTGGTCAAGGCCGTTATCCAACTCGCCGGCGAATGCGCGGAGCACCTCCAGGAGCCCGAGGACGTCGAAGCCTGGCTGATGGCGCGGCTTTCGGAGTTTGAGTCCCTTCCGTATATGGCAGACAAAAAGAAGAACCCTCCCCAGTCGGCGGCCGAGCTTGCCGGGATGCTGCGCACCCGGGCCAGCGTGGCGGACATGGTGGGCCGCTACGCGGCGGCCAAGCGGGCGCGGGGAGCGCTGGACTTCGGCGACCTGGTGGCGCTCGCAGCCAAGGTGGCGCAGGATGTTCCCCTGGCCGCGCAGATGGAGCGGCAACGCTACAAAGTGGTGCTGCTCGACGAATTCCAGGACACCTCGTACGCGCAGCTGGTGCTGTTCTCGCGCCTCTTCGGCGGCGGCCATGCGGTGACTGCGGTGGGCGACCCGAACCAGTCCATCTATGGTTTCCGCGGGGCGTCGGCCGGGCAGCTCTTCCATTTCGTCCGAGAGTTCCCAGTGCGCACCGGACCTGCGGATGCACCCGGGAACTGGGCTCCGGCGCCCACGTCCTACCTGACCACAGCCTGGCGGAACGGGCGGTCCATCCTGTCGGCAGCAAACGTGATGTCCGAGTCCCTGGGCAAGGCAGCCGCAGCGCGCGGACCGGCCGGCGGGGGCAGCGCACCCGGCGGAGGCGGGACGGCAGCCGCTGACGTCCCGCCATTACAGCCCAGCCCGTACGCCGTCGACGGCACTGTGGTCCTGGGGCGGTTCGGCACCGATGTGGACGAAGCGGCCGCAGTGGCGGACGACGTCCTCAAGTACCGGGTAACGGACTTTGAGCTGAAGCCGGACGGTACGCCCGTGCCCCCGGCCATCGCCGTGCTGTGCCGCCGCCGCGCCCAGATGGAAACCGTCCGGCGCCAGTTTGAGGCACGTGGTATCCCTTACGAAATCGTGGGGCTTGGCGGACTCCTGGACACCCCGGAGATCGTAGACCTGGTGGCCACCCTGCGTGTCCTCGCAGACCCCGGCCGATCCGATTCCCTGATGCGGCTCCTTGCCGGTGCCCGCTGGCGCATCGGTCCGGCTGACCTGATGGCCCTGCGGGACTGGTCCAGCCAGTTGGCGCGCCGGCGCGGACAGCCGGCCGTGAAGACTGGTAACGACCGGTCCATGGACGAGCAGCCCGACGACGGCAGCGACACCGTCCTGGAGGGGGACCTGACGGACGGTGCCAGCCTGGTGGAAGCCCTGGACTGGCTGCCGCGGGAGGGGTGGACGTCTGCTCACGGTCGTTCGCTCAGCGGTGCCGCGCGCGGCCGGCTTGCCCGCCTGTCGGCCGAGCTCCGGCAACTCCGGGGCTATCTCGGCGATGACCTCACCACCCTTTTGGGTGAAGTGGAGCGCGCCATGCTGCTGGACATCGAGGTGGCGGCGCGGCCGGGCATCAGCATCCACCAGGCCCGCCGCAACCTCGATGCGTTCCAGGACGCAGCCGCCGGGTTCCTGCGGACGTCCCAGCGGGTGGATATCCTGGCTTTCCTGTCGTGGCTGGAAGCTGCGGCTGCGGAAGAAAACGGGCTGGAAGCGCCGGCCTCAGACGTCAACCGCGAAGCGGTGCAACTCCTCACGGTCCATGCATCCAAGGGCCTGGAATGGGACGTCGTTTTTGTTCCGGGGCTTAATGCAGGGGCCTTTCCCAGCGACAGGGACTCCCGCTGGAGCAGCGGCTCGGCCGCCCTGCCCTGGCCGCTCCGTGGCGACAGGGCAGATCTTCCGCAGTGGGACCTCGACCAGCCGGACCAGAAGGGCTGGCTGGACGCGGAAAAGGAATTCAAGGCCGCGGTCCAGGCCCACGGGGAATCGGAAGAACGCCGCCTTGCGTATGTGGCGTACACCAGGGCCAAGCACGTGCTGTGGGTATCGAGCGCCGCGTGGGTCGGATCCCGGGCAGGGCGGGCGGACATGTCGCCGTTCCTCGCCGAGCTCGAGCCGCTGGCAACTGTGGCTGGCGGCAAGGCTCCTGCCGCGGTAGTCCATCCGGCGTCGCAGGATGAAGCTTCCCTGCCGGAGTCCAGCCCGCTGACCCTGGAGACGGAAGTTGCCAGCTGGCCCTACGATCCCCTCGAGGGCCCGGTGGATCCGCGCACAGGGGACCGCCTGCGCCTGTCCTCCGGACGGCGCGAGGCCATGGAGGCCGCAGCAGCCAAGGTGCTCGCTGCACTGGAACACCACGGACAGGAGCCTTCTACGGCTCTCGGCGGGGCGGCGCAACAGGACGGTGACACATCCGAGAGCAAGCAGCTCAACGGGGTGGCGCGGGGATGGGCACGGGAAGCAGCGTTGCTGCTGGAACGCCGGTCCAGGAGGTCCGCCGGCCGCGATGTGCACCTTCCGGGCCACATCTCCGCCTCCACACTGGTGGAGCTGCGGGAGGACGCAACTGCAGTGCTGGGGAGGCTCCGCAGGCCCGTGCCGCGGGAACCCGGGATGTCAGCACGGAAGGGAACGGCCTTCCACTCATGGGTGGAGGAATACTTCGGCGCTGCAGGCATGCTCGACTTGGACGAAGCTCCCGGTTCCGATGACCACATCGATGCCGCCTATGACTTGGACGCCATGGTGGCAACCTTCAAGGCGTCCCCTTGGGCAAACCGGTCACCGGCCTTTGTCGAAGTGCCGGTGGAGACGCGTGTGGGAGATGTTGTGGTGCGCGGGCGGATTGATGCAGTGTTCCGCCATGCGGACGGCAGGTGGGACCTGGTGGACTGGAAAACCGGACGGCGGCCCTCCGCTGGCGCACTGAAGACGAAAGCCGTGCAGCTTGCCGTGTACCGGCTGGCCTGGGCGCGGCTGAAGGATGTACCGCTGGAGGAGGTGCGGGCCGCCTTTTTCTACGTTGCAGATAACGAGGTGGTAAGGCCACACGATCTCGGATCAGCCCGCGAGCTGGAGCGGATCGTCAGCGCTGCCCTTAGTTCTTAGGCGCCGCCCTAATTCCTGGTGGGATCGACGATGGAGATCGCGGCCGTGGACGTATCGTCCGGCCCTGCAGCGGCTTCAGCTGTGGTGCCAGGATCCTCCTGGCCCCGGTCGCCGTTGTCCTTCCCGGCCCCACCGTCAACGGCGGCGTCTGCGCTGGCAACCCCGGCCGCCGGCTCCACCGGAATAGGGGTGACGTGGACCGCCGGCTGGACCGGGGCGGGGACGGGCAGCGGCACCACCGTAACGGAGGGCACCGGACTGGCTGGACCGGCGTCGGCCGCCCTCACCACAGGCTCCGGCCCGGCAGCCGGGGCAGCGGTACCGCCGCCAACCGGGGCGGCCGCCGCGGGCTGCGGCTCAACACTGATGGGCTGCCCACCGAACTCTTCGATGTCCCGGGCCAGGGTTGAAAGCATGTCCTCAGCCTCAGCGATCATGCCGCTGTCATCCGAGGCGATGCCCTTCACGAGGTACTGGGCCAGGGCGAACTCGGCGGACAGCGCTGCGCGCCGAAGCAGATGGTTATCAGGGGTATCCCTGCGGCTGGAAGTGTAGGCATCCAGCACCGCATCAACAAAGTCCTGCTCATTGGAGGCAACGAGCCAGGCGAAGTCATCAGCCGGATCGCCAATCCTCAAGTCGGTCCAGCCGGTCACGGCGGTGACCCGCTGGCCTTCCACCAGGAGGTTGTCCTCGTGGAGGTCGCCGTGCACCACGCTGGGGTTGAAGCGCCACAGCGACACGTCTTCGAGGGCATGTTCCCAGCGGAGCAGCAGGGCCGGCGGGATTTTTCCGGTGGTGGCGGCCTGGTCCAGTTCATTGAGCCGGCGCTGGCGGAACTCGTTGGGGGTGTAGACGGGCAGGTCGGCATTGCTGACCAGCGAACGGGGAAGGTCATGGATGGCAGCAAGGGCCACACCGATTTCGCGGGCCAGGACATCCGGCCCGGCGGTGAGCTCCTCGACGCTGCGCGTGCTTCCGGCCAGGTGCGAATAGACAAACGTGCTCAGGGTCCCCAGCCGCACGCTGCCCGCCACAGTGGGCATCAGGAAGGGAAGTTCGGCACGGATGCCCGGAGCAAAGGCCCGCAGCACAAGAAATTCCGTTTCAAGCCTGGCGCTGGCCTCTGCATGCCGGGGCGAACGGACGCGCCAGCGCTTGCCCTCGGAATCGAGCAGCAGGGCGGAGTCGAAGTCGGCGGGATCATCCGGGGCAGAGCTAACGGCCGTCGGGGTCAGTCCGGGGACTGCCGCTGTTGCTACGGCTGCCAGTTCAATCGGTTTTCTTCTCACTGTTCCACGGTAGATTGTGCGCAGTCCAAGACCCCGGTCCGGGGACGGCGAGTCTTCAGATAGAGTCCAAATCCGGTCAGGCCAGGCAGCCTGGAGCAGCAGGCGGCCGCCCCCAAATATCCATTTGTCGGTCCCAGTCAGTACGGTGGACACATGAGCCACGCGGAGTCTGCCACACCGGTCCACCTCGGCAAAGCTGCCCGGCTGCCGGCGAACCACCTCATGGACACGGTCCTCCCGGTGCCGCCTGCGCTGGTGGACCGCGGATCGGTGGCCCGGGCACGGCCGGGAATGGTGGAGGAACTCCTTACCGGAACGGACACCAGGGCGGTGGTCCTTGCCGGCCGGCAGGGCCTGGTCCACGATGGTGGACTGTACCTGCCGAACGCCCGCGAACTGCACGCTGCCCTTGCCGCCGCAGATGCGGCCCCACAGTTGACGGTCTACCTGGGCTCAGCCCTGCCGGACTCGGAGCTTCCCCCTGGAACCGAGTTGCTGCTGTTTGTTCTGCCGGAGGCAGTGGAACCGGGGACGGCCGGGATTCCTCGAGATGCTGCCTGGGCAGGCTTCCGGGAGGTGGCCGCCGGCCTCACCCCCACAGACACGGCGCTTTTTGTCGAAGCCAGCGCCATCACCAACTGGCACGCCACCCATACGCACTGCCCGCGCTGTGGCACCCCCACAGGCGTCGAGGCGGGGGGATGGGTGCGGCGCTGCCCGGCGGATTCCTCCGAGCACTACCCGCGGACCGATCCTGCCATCATCGTCACCGTCGTGGGCCCGGACGGCCGCCTGCTCCTGGGCGGCGGCGGAGCACGTGATGCAAAGAACTTTTCCACGCTCGCAGGTTTTGTGGAACCGGGGGAGTCCCTGGAACAGGCCGTGGTCCGGGAGATCCACGAAGAAGTTGGGGTCAGGGTAACTGCGTGCCAGTACCTTGGCTCGCAGTCGTGGCCGTTCCCGGCCTCCCTTATGCTTGGATTTACCGCCGTCACCGAAGACGCCGTGGCAACGCCCGACGGCGTGGAGGTCACCAGGGCGCGCTGGTTCAGCCGGGAGGAACTCCAGGAAGCCGTGCTCGCCGGCGAGATCACCATCTCCAGCCGGTTGTCCATTGCCCGCTCCCTCATCGAGCATTGGTTCGGCGGACGCATTCAGGACCTGACAGGCGCCTGAAGCATATCTACCCATCAGACTCCAGCACGCGGTAGTCGAGACGAAAAAGCAGCAAAGTGACTACACAGAATTTTGACAGCGCAGCATCGCTGGAGGACCGTATCCTCGGCGGCCTGGACGCCGAACAGCGCGAGGTGGCCAGCACACTGAACGGGCCGCTGTGTGTCCTTGCCGGCGCCGGCACCGGCAAGACCCGCGCCATCACCCACCGCATCGCCTATGGTGTCCACTCGGGGGTGTACACGCCCCAGCGGCTGCTGGCCGTAACATTCACGGCTCGCGCAGCCGCAGAAATGCGCAGCCGGCTGCGCGACCTCGGGGCAGGCAACGTCCAGGCCCGCACGTTCCACGCCGCGGCACTGCGCCAACTGCAGTTCTTCTGGCCGCAGGCCGTTGGCGGGACACTTCCCAACCTGCTGGACCACAAGGCCCAGATGCTCGCCGAGGCTGCCCGGCGGCTGCGGCTGAGCACGGACAGGGCGTCCATCCGTGATCTTGCTTCGGAAATCGAATGGGCCAAGGTCTCCATGCTGACCCCCGCCAACTACCTCGAGAATGCGCAGGACAGGGGCACCCCCGGAGGGTTTGACCTCACCGCTGTGGCCCGGGTCTTCCAGTCCTATGAGGACGTCAAGACAGACCGCAATGTCATCGACTTCGAAGATGTCCTGCTGATCACCGTGGGCATCCTGCAGGAGGACGAGAAGGTTGCTGCCACCGTGCGCGAGCAGTACAGGCATTTTGTGGTGGATGAGTACCAGGACGTCTCCCCGCTGCAGCAGCGGCTCCTTGAGCTTTGGCTGGGCGGCCGGGACGAGCTGTGCGTGGTGGGGGACGCCAGCCAGACCATCTACTCCTTCACAGGTGCTTCGCCGAAGCACCTGCTGGACTTCAAGGCCCGTTATCCGCAGGCCAATGTAGTGAAGCTGATCAGGGACTACCGCTCCACTCCGCAGGTAGTGAAGCTCGCCAACGATCTCCTCGCCGGCAGGCGCAGCGGCGGCCCCGTGGCTGACGCCGCGTGGGCAGCCCCGCTGCAGCTCGTGGCCCAGCGTCCCGCCGGGCCTGCGCCGCAGTTCACCGAGTGCTCGGACGACGAAGCGGAAGCCGCCACTGTTGCGCAGAAGATCAAGGCATTGCTCGACGCCGGCACCCCGGCCAGCGAGGTGGCCGTCCTTTTCCGCACCAATGGACAGTCCGAGGCCTACGAACAGGCGCTCGCCGCTGCCGGCATTGGCTACCAGCTGCGCGGGGGAGAGCGCTTCTTTGCCCGCAAGGAAGTGCGCGACGCCATCCTGCAGCTGCGCGCGGCCACCCGCGCCGTCTCCGCTGAGGCTCCCGAACCCCTCGGCCAGCTGGTCCGCGATATCGTGGCCTCGCTCGGCTACACGGATTCACCGCCCCACAACGGCGGTGCGCTGCGGGAACGCTGGGAGTCCCTGGCGGCTCTGGTGGCTCTCGCCGATGAACTCGTCCAGTCGCGGGGTCCGGAGTTCGGGCTGGCTGAATTTGTGAACGAACTCCAGGAACGCTCGCTGGCCCAGCATGCGCCCACGGTGCAGGGCGTCACCCTGGCTTCCCTGCATGCCGCCAAAGGCCTGGAGTGGGACGCGGTATTCCTGGTGGGACTCAGCGAAGGGCTCATGCCCATCTCCTTCGCCGACTCGCCCGAAGCAGTGGATGAGGAACGCCGGCTTCTCTACGTGGGTATCACCCGGGCCCGCGAACACCTCTCCTTGTCCTGGTCCACGGCCCGCACCCCCGGCGGCCGGGCCAACCGCAAGCCCTCCCGGTTCCTTGACGGGCTGCGTCCCGATTCAGTCGCCAGCTCCAGTGCGCGCGGGAAAGGCCCGGCACCGCGCCGCAAGGCTGCTGCCCCGGCAGTCTGCAGGGTTTGCGGCAGCATGCTCAGCACGGGAGCCGAGCGGAAGGTGGGGCGCTGCAACTCCTGCCCCCCAAGCTACGAGGAACAGACCTTCGAGGCCCTGAGGACGTGGCGTCGTGAAACGGCCCTGTCCGCCGACGTACCCGCCTTTGTGGTGTTCACCGACGCCACGCTGACAGCAATTGCCGAAGCAAAGCCATCCTCACTGGAGGAACTCGCTGCACTTGCCGGTGTAGGACCGTCCAAGCTGGAACGCTACGGCGAAGACGTCCTCCGGGTCCTTATCGAAAGCACATCGCTGTGATCACCACAGCGGACGGCGCTCCCGTTGAAGTCCGCCGCTCTGCCCGCCGCACCAGGACGGTTGCCGCTTTCTGGGAAAACGGGACGGCAGTGGTGGCCATCCCGGCGCGGTTCACGGCCGCCCAGGAACGGGAATGGGTCCAGCGCATGCTGGCCAAGTTGCACAAGCAGGGGGAGCGCCGCGCAGCTTCCGGCCGGAAACGCCCGGCCTCGGATGCGGCCCTGGCCGCGCATGCCGCCCAGCTGTCCGAACGGTACCTCGGCGGGCGGTCGAAGCCGGCGTCGGTGCGGTGGGTCAGCAACCAGAACTCCCGCTGGGGGTCCGCCACCCCGGCTGAAGGCACCATCAGGCTTTCGGACAAACTGCGTCCCATGCCCCAGTGGGTCATCGACTACGTCCTGCTCCACGAGCTCGCCCACCTCCTGGTGGCAGGGCACAACTCGGCGTTCTGGAAGCTCCTCGAGGCCTATCCGGAGACGGCACGGGCGAAGGCCTTCCTGGAAGGTGTGTCCTTCGCCATGGCACGCGGGCTCAAGGACAGCGGAACGCCGGAGGTTGCCGGCGCCGCCGGACCCGGGCAGGCGCCCTGGTCCGGCGAAACGTGGTCCGGCGAAACCTTGTCCGGCGAAACGTGGACGGACGACGCCGACTAGGCCGGCTTAGTTTTTCGGCGCACCATCGGGGCCATCCTGGCCGCCCTGCCCACCTTCGGCTCCGCCCTGCCCACCTTCGGCGCCGCCGTCGGAGTCAACCTGACCGCCGCCGTCGGCCGCCCCGCCGTCGGGCTCTTCGGTGCCGTCGGCCGGGGTAGCGTCAAACCCGCCGCTCAGCAGTTTCTGCAGGGCGTCGTCCACTTCGCTGTCACTGGCCTCGGCCAGCTTGCGGCGGCCGCTGAAGCCCTTCGGATCGTCCAGGTCCTCAGCGGTGGGCAGGAGGTCGGGGTGGTGCCAGATCGCGTCCCGGCCTTCGATGCCGCGTTCTTCCTTCAAAGTGGCCCAGAGTGTTGCGGCCTCCCGCAACCGGCGGGGTCGGAGTTCCAGTCCCACCAAGGCGGCGAAAGCATGCTCTGCCGGCCCGCCCGTGGCCCGGCGGCGGCGTACGGTTTCGCGCAGCGCACCGGCGGACGGCAGCACCTTGTCCGTGGCTGCGGCGGTCAGTTCGTCCACCCAGCCTTCCACGAGGGCCAGCGCCGTCTCGAGCTTCTCCAGCGCCTGGTCCTGGGCAGGCGTCCGCTGTGGCATGAACACGCCTTGCGACAGGGCTTCCTGGATGCCCTCCGGATTGCTCGGGTCCAGGTCCCGGGCGAGTTCTTCAATCCGGGACGTGTCGATGTGGATGCCGCGGGCGTATGCCTCGATCGCGCCCAGCAGGTGTCCCCGGAGCCAGGGGACCTGGACGAAGAGCCGTGCGTGGGCAGCTTCCCTGACGGCGAGGAAGAGCCGGATGTCGTTTTCGGGCAGGGAGAGCCCTTCGCCGAAGGCGGCGATGTTCACTGGCAGGAGGGCCATTTCAAGGTCGGCAAGGGGTATGCCGATGTCGGTGGAACTGACCACGTCCTGGGAGAGGGCTCCGATGGCCTGTCCCAGCTGCATGCCGAAGATCGCGCCGCCCATGTTCTGGAGCATGGATGATGCCCCGCCCATCATGGATTTCATTTCCTCAGGCATCTGCTCCGTCATGGCGGAGGAGAGCGCGTTGGCGATGCTGTTTGCTACCGGCTCGGTGAGCCTCTTCCAGGTGCCCAGTGTGGCCTCGACCCATTCTGCGCGGGACCATGCCCGGCCGATCAGGCCGGTGGCGGGAAGATCGGTGACGGGGTCGAGCCACAGCTCCGCGAGCCGCAGCGCCTCGTCCACCTCACGGGACTGCTGTGTGGTCACGGACGGATCGGCACTGGATGCTGCCACCCGCCGGGCATTCTCATGGGCAAGCTGCCAGTTCACGGGCCCCTCGGACGGCGCGCTCATCATGGCCTGCACCTGGGAGAACATCTGGGCCAGGAGGTTGGGGTCGTTGGGAAGGCCGGCTGCCTTGGCCAGTTCGGCGGGGTCGAAATTCTCCATCCCCTTGCCGCCCATCAGGTTTTGCAGCATCTCGGTCAACGGGTCCTTGGGGGTATCGTCGCCGTTGGACGGATTAAGTGGGTTGGAGGTCATGATCCCGCCGATCGTCGGTGTGACTGGTGCTCAACCTTCACGGTACCCCGGTGCCGGTCGGCTGTCTGCCGCACCGCGTTACCGTTCGCTGTAGGCAAAGAACTGCCGCCGCCGGGCACCGCGTAGTGTTGGTTCAGTGACTACAACCCGTGGCGGCCACCCTTCAGAGGACCACGCTGCCGAGCTCCAGCCCGGCCCCTGGCAGGCGGAAAAAGATGAGTACGACGCCGGCAGCGCACCTGAGGGTGCGCTGTCAGCACCGTTTCCACCCGCCGAGGCAGGACTCGCTGCACCGGCCCGCCGGCATCCAAAGGTCTCCGCCATGATGGTGGCCGGCATGGCCGCCCTGGGCCTGGGCATAGCCGCAGGCACCCTGCCGGTGCCCTATGTCATTGAATCGCCCGGCCCCACATTCAACACACTGGGCCAGAACCAGGGAAGCCCGGTCATCAGCGTCACCGGCCGGGAAACCTATCCGGCGGCCGGAAACCTTGACCTGACCACCGTCTATGTCGACGGCGGTCCCAACGGGCCGGTGAGCATCCTGGGCGCTTTCTCCGCCTGGCTTGACCGTTCCAAAGCGGTGTATCCCGTGGAAATGATCTATCCCACGGGCACCACCAAGGAAGAGGCGCAAGAGCAGAGCTCGGTGGCCATGACCACGTCACAGGAGAACGCGGTGGCGTCCGCCCTTAATGAGCTGGACATTCCCTTCGGGCAGCAGCTGCAGGCGGCAGGGCTGTCCAATGACTCCGCCGCAGCCGGGAAGATTGAGCCGGGGGACATCCTCAAAACCATCAACGGCAAGGAGATCACCTCCCTGGCCGTCATCCAGGAGGAACTGGCGGCAGGAAAAGGCGCGCCCGCCACGGTGGTGGTGGAACGTGGCGGCCAGGAGGTCAGCCAGGCCATGACGCCCAAGGACAACGGCGAAGGCCGCTTCATCCTTGGCGTGATGCTCAAATACCTGTTCACCTTCCCCTTTGACGTGAAGATCTCGCTGGACAAAGTGGGAGGGCCCAGCGCGGGGCTCATGTTCTCGCTCGGCATCATCGACACCGTCACCCCGGGCGACCTGACCGGCGGCAAACACATTGCCGGGACCGGCACCATCACCCCGGACGGAACTGTGGGCCCCATCGGCGGTATCGGGCAGAAGATGCAAGGGGCACGGTCCGGGGGAGCCACGCTGTTCCTGGCCCCCGCCGCCAACTGCGGGGAAGTGGTGGGGCATGTTCCGGACGGCCTGCAGGTGATAAAGGTCGGGAACCTCGCAGAGGCGAGGCACGCCGTCGAACTCGCCGGGTCCGGCCAGGACACGTCCGGCCTTCCGGCGTGCACAACCAACTAGACTGGGCAGGAACTAAGCTCTACCGCCACTCGTGGCAATTATGACGGCTGAACCAGCGTTTGACCGGTAAGGACGTCGCTCGCACGCACGCTACGCATCATCTGACCGACCAGCTATGAGGTACCGAGTTTGTCCCGACCCGCCAGCACCATGTCCACAGGTAAACCCCCTTCAAGACGCGGCGCGCTGACGCCCACCCTGATCGTTGTTGCCCTGGTGGTTGTGGGCTTCATCTTCTTCGCAAACGTCTGGACCGACGTCCTCTGGTACCGCCAGCTCGGCTTCATCGAAGTGTTCGTCACCGAGAACCTGGCCAGGATCGGCATTTTCCTGGGCGGATTCGCCGTGATGTTCCTGGCAGTCTTCTTCGCCATCCGCATCGCATACCAGTCCCGTCCGGTGTACGCGCCGGACTCTGAAATCCGGGACAACCTCAACCGTTACCAGGCACAGCTGGAACCGGTCCGCCGCGTGGTGATGGTGGGCCTGCCCGTCCTCTTCGGCCTGTTCGCCGGCAGCGCCGCGGCCAGCCAGTGGCAAAAGGTCCTCCTCTTCTTCAACCAGGAGCCCTTCGGCGAGCAGGACCCGCAATTTCACCTGGACATCAGCTTCTACCTGATGACCCTGCCGTTCCTCGGCTTCATCACAGGATTCCTGATCAGCGTGGTGGTCATCGCCGGAATCGCCGGAATCCTCACCCACTACCTGTACGGCAGCATCAGGCTCATGGAGCGGGGCATCTTCACCAGCCGCGCCGCCCAGATCCACATCGCCGTCGCGGGTGCTTCTTTCCTGGTGCTCCTGGGCGTCAATTTCTGGCTGGACCGTTATTCAGCAGTGCAGAGTAACGGCGGCCGCTGGGCCGGTGCCCTCTACACCGACGTCAACGCCGTCATCCCCACCAAGGCCATCCTCGCCGTGGCAGCGGCGCTGGTTGCCATCCTGTTCATCGTCGCCGCGGTCATCGGCCGCTGGCGCCTGCCCGTCATCGGCACCGCGATGCTGGTCATCACGTCCATCCTGGCCGGCGGTGTCTACCCCTGGGTGATCCAGCAGTTCCAGGTGCGTCCGTCGGAAGAGACACTGGAAAAGGAATTCATCCAGCGCAACATCGACAACACGCGCAAGGCTTACGGCCTCGATGCCATCCAGGTGAACCGGTATGACGCCACCAACACCGCCAGCACCGGAGCCCTGGCACCGGACGCGCAGACCACGGCCAACATCCGCCTGCTGGACCCGAACCTGATCTCGGACGCTTTCTCGCAGCTGGAACAGTACCGGCCGTATTATCAGTTCCCCGACGCCCTCAACGTGGACCGTTACGAAGTGGACGGCAAGATCCAGGACACCGTGATCGCGGTCCGTGAACTGAACCCCACCAACGTGGCCACCAACCAGCAGGGCTGGCTGAACCAGCACGTAGTGTACACCCACGGCTACGGTGTGGTGGCAGCCAAGGGCAACAAATTCACCGTGGACGGCAAGCCGGACTTCCTGCAGTCGGGCATTCCCTCAACTGGTGTGCTCGGTGATGATTCGACCTACCAGCCCCGGATCTACTTCGGTGAGTCATCGCCGGAATACTCGATTGTGGGCGGCCCGGACGGTGCCCCGGCCCGTGAGCAGGACAGGCCCTCCGGCCGCGAGGGGGAGGGGGAGACCCAGTACACCTTCGAAGGCAACGGCGGCCCCAATGTTGGGACGTTCTTCAACCGGGTGCTTTACTCCATCAAGTTCCAGTCCTCGGACCTGCTGCTCTCGGACGGCGTCAATGCTGAGTCCCAGATCCTGTATGACCGCAATCCCCGTGAGCGCGTGGAGAAGGTGGCCCCCTACCTGACGGTGGACGGCAACGCCTACCCGGCCGTGGTGGACGGGCGCGTGAAGTGGATCGTGGACGGTTACACCACCAGCCAGTACTACCCGTACTCGCAGCAGGAGCAACTCTCCAACGCCACCGAGGATACGCAGACCACGTCGGGACGCGCCGTCGCGCTGCCCAACAGCACGGTCAACTACATCCGCAACTCGGTCAAGGCCACGGTGGATGCCTACGACGGCTCGGTCACCCTGTACGCCTGGGATGACCAGGACCCGCTGCTGAAGTCCTGGCAGAAAGTGTTCCCCTCGTCGCTGAAGCCGTATTCGGAGATGTCGGGCGACGTGATGAGCCACGTCCGGTACCCGGAGGACCTGTTCAAGGTCCAGCGCCAGCTCCTGGGGCAGTACCACGTCACTGATCCATCCAGCTTCTACAAGACCAATGACGCCTGGAGCGTGCCGGCGGATCCCACCGTGGACACCGACGTCAAGCAGCCGCCGTTCTACATGTCGCTGCAGATGCCGGACCAGGACAAGCCCGCTTTCCAGCTGACGTCGTCGTACATTCCACAGATCGTCAACGGAAACGCGCGCAACGTTCTTTACGGCTTCCTTGCTGCCGATTCTGATGCCGGCAACCAGGCCGGCGTGAAGGCCGACAGTTATGGCAAGCTGCGGCTGCTGCAGATCCCTCCGGAGATCCAGGTCCCTGGCCCCGGCCAGGCGCAGAACAAGTTCAACTCCGATCCAACGGTGTCCCAGGCCCTCAACCTGCTCCGCCAAGGCGCATCGGACGTGCTGAACGGCAACCTGCTGACGCTTCCTGTCGGCGGCGGCATCCTCTACGTCCAGCCCGTGTACCTGAAGTCCACAGGTGAGACGTCCTACCCCACGTTGCAGCGCGTCCTGGTGGCCTTCGGCGACAAGGTGGGTTTTGCCCCCACCCTGGATGAGGCGCTGAAGCAGCTCTTCGGTGGCGATTCCGGAGCAGCCGCAGGCGACTCGGACAACAACGGCCAGACGCCCGCCGAACCTGGAGCACCTCCGGCTCCGGCAGGAGCGGACGCCAAAGCTGAGCTGAAGGCAGCACTGGACGAAGCGAACGCTGCGATCAAGGCCGGCCAGTCGGCGCTGGCCGGTGGCGACTTCGCCGGCTACGGCGAGGCACAGAAGCGGCTTTCGGCGGCCCTGGACAAGGCCGTGCAGGCTGAGGCGAAGATCCCCGTGGCCGCGCCTGAGGCCACCCCGGCCCCGGCGTCCTCCGCGACCCCGGAAGCCACTCCGTCGCCTTCGCCGGGCAGCTGATGGGCGGGTACTGATTCCGACGACGGCAGCCGGTACCCGCTCCTTTCGGAGCGGGTGCCGGGCCGGCGAGACGGAGATCACGCCCTCCCGATTTGGCCTGCTGTTCACCTCCCGGTAAAGTAGTTCTTGCGACGCGGGGTGGAGCAGTTCGGTAGCTCGCTGGGCTCATAACCCAGAGGTCACAGGTTCAAATCCTGTCCCCGCAACTGGAGAAAAGGTCCGGACACTGGAAACAGTGTCCGGACCTTTTGTTGTTAACCTTTGCGCCGCAGGACCGGCGGACGGACATCATGATGGAGTGATTGGGCCGATGCGCTGGGAGCCGCAGAAGCTGATGGAGCGTTGTCCGGAAAGCGGCAGAAGGTGATGGCGCGTCGGGATGGGGCCCTGAAAGGCCGGTGGCAAAACCCGCCGCAAAAGTAGGGTAGTGTTGATTCTGCGACGCGGGGTGGAGCAGTTCGGTAGCTCGCTGGGCTCATAACCCAGAGGTCACAGGTTCAAATCCTGTCCCCGCAACTTATGTGAAGACCCCGACCGGCAGACAAGCCGGACGGGGTCTTCTTTTTTCCTTGAAAGCCGGCAGTTCCTAGTATTCTCTTTCGCAGAGCCTCACAGATCGTGAGCACCACGTCATTCTCGAGAGGAATGTTGCTCGATGTCCACACCCACGAAGAAGCCCGGCACTGTCGCGGGCAAGCGGTCCCGTCTCTACTGGGGTGTGCCCGCCGTCCTCGTGGCGCTGGTCCTGGTGGTGCTGATCGCCAAGTGGCTGGTGGGGCTGCCTGCCGTCGCTTCCTTCGTCACCGATTACCCCGGGCATTCGGAACTTCCGGCAGGGGCGCCTGAAGGATTCCCCGCCTGGTTGGCGTGGCAGCACTTCCTGAACGCGTTCTTCCTGTTGCTCATTATCCGCACCGGCTGGCAGGTGCGGACCACCACGCGCCCCAGCGGCCACTGGATCCGGAACAACAAGGGCCTCATCAAGACCAAGAACCCGCCTACCAAGATCAGCCTTGAGCTGTGGTTCCACCTCACCCTGGACGCCCTGTGGATCCTGAACGGACTGGTCTTCGGCGTCCTGCTGTTCGCCACCGGTCAGTGGATGCGGATCGTACCCACCAGCTGGGACGTGTTCCCCAACGCGCTCTCCGCGGCCCTGCAGTACGCGTCGCTGGACTGGCCCACGGAGAACGGCTGGATCAACTACAACGCCCTCCAACTGCTGGCGTACTTCGTTACGGTGTTCATCGCCGCGCCGCTGTCCTTCATCACCGGCCTGCGGATGTCCTCGGCGTGGCCCAAGAAGGCGGCCGGCCTCAACAAGGCTTTCCCTATCGAATGGGCGCGGGCGGTCCACTTCCCGGTGATGATCTACTTCGTGGCCTTTATCGTGGTGCACGTCTTCCTGGTGCTGGCCACCGGTGCCCTGCGCAACCTGAACCACATGTACGGCGTCCAGGACGGTGACGGCTGGTTTGGGTTCTGGGTGTTCCTCGCCTCGGTGGTGGTCATGGCAGCCGCGTGGTTCCTGGCCCGCCCCATCTTCCTGCGTCCTATTGCGTCCCTGATGGGCAAGGTCAGCCGCTAAGGGTGGCCGCCCGCGCGGCGGCCTGGGTGAACCGCCGGACCGGTCAGTCCTTGAGCTTGGAGTAAGCTTCCAGGGCCCGCTCCCGTGACTCCGGCAGCCCCACCAACGGTCCGGGGTAGCCGGGTACGTCTCCGGCTTTCCACGGTTCGTGGATGGCCTTCCCGTCGAGGTCTGCCAGTTCCGGAATGAAGCGGCGCAGGTAGTGGCCCGCGGAATCAAACTTCTTGCTCTGCGTCACCGGGTTAAAGATCCGGTAGTAGGGCGAGGCGTCCGCTCCCGATCCCGCCACCCACTGCCAGTTTGCCGGGTTGCTGGCCGCGTCTGCGTCCACGAGCGTGTCCCAGAACCACTCCTCGCCGATGCGCCAGTCAGCCAGGAGATTCTTGACCAGGAATGACGCAGCCGCCATCCGCACCCGGTTGTGCATCCAGCCCGTTTGCCATAGCTGGCGCATCCCGGCATCAACGAACGGGTATCCGGTGCGGCCCTGCTGCCAGGCCCGCAGCTCGCTTCTGTTCAGTGACTGCCATTCAAACCGGTCAAACTCGGGGCGGTAGTTCCGGGTGGCCAGTTCGGGGTTGGTGTACAGGAGGTGCCAGCAGAATTCCCGCCAGCCGAGCTCGGAACGGAAGATCCCGACGTCGGCCGGTACCTTGTGCGGCAACATGCGCCTGATCTCCCGCCACACCCGAAAGGGACTGACTTCGCCGAAGCGCAGGTGCGGCGACAGGCGGCTGGTTCCCTCCACACCCGGCACGTTGCGGCCCTTCCCATAGTCCTCGGCCGGCCCTTCCAGGAAGTCCTCGAGGCGGTGCCTGGCACCTTCCTCTCCGGGCTCCCAGGTTTCGGCCAGGCCGCTGCTCCAGTCGGGGGAGTGCGGCAGGAGGTTCCAGCTGTGCAGGTCTTTGCTGATTGGCAGCGCCCCGCCCGTCGCAGTGGCAGGCGGCGGCAGCTGCCGGGGCGGTTCGAGGGGCTCGCGGACATTGGCGCCCGCAAGGCAGGCACGCCAGAAGGGCGTAAAGACCTTGTAGGGGCCACCGGCTCCGGTGCGCACCGTCCAGGGCTCGAACAGAAGATTCGCCTGGAAGCTGGAAGCTTCCACGCCGTTCTTGCCGGCCCACTCCTTGATCGCGGCATCCACCGTCCGCTCCGGCAGTCCGTAACGCCGGTTCCAGAACAGATGGGCCGCACCGGTCTCGCCCGCAAGGCCCTGAATCACATCTGCCGCAGGTCCCCGGCGAAGGAGCAGGCGGGAGCCCTTGGCTTCCAATGATGCGGCCATTGCTTCCAGGGAATAGTGCAGCCACCAGCGTGTTGCTCCACCGAGCGGCCGGATGCCGTCAGACTCCTCGTCCAGGACATAGACCACCGTCAGGGGCAGGCCAAGCGATGCCGCCTCGGACAGTGCGGGGTTGTCGTCCAGGCGGAGGTCGTCGCGCAGCCAGACGAGGGAGGTGGGGTGGGAGGAAGCCATGACCCCACGCTACACATACGGGCAACAGAAAGGCCGGGGCGGCGGCCCCGGCCTTTCATCAGCCCACAGCGTCCCGGCTATCCTCAGCGAGGACGCTCACAAGGACTATTAGAGCTTGTCGAAATCGGCTTCGTTCACAGTGGATTCAGCGCCTGCAGCGCTGCCTGAGCCGATGGCCGGCTTTGAGGTCCCGCCGGATTTGAGGGCCGCAAGGCGTGCCTCGATCTCCACCTGCTCGCCGAGGTCCTCCAGCTGGTTGAACTGCGCGTCCAGGCTGGAGTCGGTCAGTTCCTGCTGGCCACGGACCCGGGCCTCTTCGCGGCGGATCTTTTCTTCGAAGCGGCCCACCTCGCTGGTGGGGTCCATGATGTCGATGCTCTTGATGGCATCGTGCACCTGTGACTGTGCCGCGGCGGTCTTGGAACGGGCCACCAGTTCGTTGCGCTTGCTGGTCAGCTGGTTCAGCTTGCCCTTCATCTGGTCCAGGCCGGTCTTCAGCTTGTCCACCACTTCGCGCTGGGAGGCGATGGAAGGCTCGGCTCCCTTGGCTTCGTTCTCGGCCGACATCTGGCGCTGCAGTGCCACCTTGGCCAGGTTGTCAAACTTCTCGGCGTCGGACACGTTGCCGCTGGCGCGGTACTCGTCCGCCTTGCGGGATGCGGCCAGGGCCTTGTTGCCCCAGTCGCGGGAGTTCTTGACGTCCTCGTTGTAGTCGTCCTCGAGCATCCGAAGGTTGCCGATGGTCTGTGCCACGGCGGACTCCGCCTCAGCGATGTTGTTGGTGTAGTCCCGGACCATCTGGTCCAGCATTTTCTGCGGGTCCTCAGCGTTGTCCAGCAAGGTGTTGATGTTCGCCTTTGCCAGCTGCGCGATACGGCCGAAAATGGACTGCTTAACCATGGTGCTACCTTTCGTCCTGCTCTGTGATGACCACTGAAATCAGTGAACAGTTGTGTGTTGCATCTGTCGTTCTCAAGCCGTTGTGGTTCGGCCGGGCAAAGCCAGGGGAGAGCTTCAGGGGATTAGAAGTCTCCGCCGCCGCCGGAGTCTCCACCCCAGCCGCCGCCCATGTCTCCGCCCCCGAAGTCGCCCCCGCCGCCCCAACCGCCGCCGTCGCCGTGGCCGCCGCCCCAGCCGCCGCCACCGCCGCCGTTAAGGATGGAGTTGATCAGGATGCCGCCAAGGATGGCGCCGCCGAGTCCGCCGCCGCCACCTCCGCCGAACATCCCACCGCGGCCGTAGCCCTGGTTGGCGTAGCCGTCGAAGTGGTCAACGTCAGCCTGGGCCAGCTGGGCTGCCTGGGCGGCGAGAGCGTGTGCCTGCTGCGCGTAAGTCAGGGCGGTCACGGGATCGGTCCGTGCAATGGACAGCGCGTAGTCCAGGTTCCGCTGCGACTCCGCCAGGCGGGTACGGGCCTCGGTTCCCACGCCGCCGCGCCGGGCGGTGATGTAGTCGGAGGTGGCACTGATTTGGGCCTGGGCAGACATGATGGTCTGCTGCAGTGATGCTTGCGCCCGGCGTGCCTGCTCCTGCTGGTCGCGGATTCCGCTTAACGCCTGGTCCAGGGACTGGTGGGCGGTCTCCACCCTTTGCAGGGTAGCGATCGGATCGATCTTCCCGCCCTGGATGTCTGATTTGACCTGGGCCAGCGTCGCTTCCACGCCAGCGACGGGGCCAGCCAGCTCCGGATGGGCGCCGGACTGGATGATTGCACGTGCCTGGGCAAGGTCCTGCGAGGTGTCCACTACCGCTGACTCCAGGCCGTTCCGGGCCTCGTCAAGGCTCGACGAGACTTTCGAGATGGCGTCCAGGAGCACGTTCGTCTGGTGGAGGCTCTCCTCGGCTGCCCGGACGGCCACTGCAGCCATGCTTCCTTCACCCTCACCCAGTTTCTGCTCGGCAGTCGCTGTTGCGTTCTGGACGAAAGCAAGGCGCTCCTTGGCCTGCAGGATGTTGTCCGAGACCTGCGCAAGCGCGCTCTCGGCATACTTGGCCCGCAGGGCGGTGAGGGACTGTTCCGCGCTGGAGATCTTGGCGTCTGCTTCGCGCGCGCCGGCGTTGACTCGTGCCAGGGCCTGCGGTGCGTTCTTCTCCAGTTCACGCAGGGAATCGAAGTCGGCTTTCTGCTCCTGCAGCGATGCCAGCGCAGCCTCCGAGCGGCGGATGATTTCGCCCAGCCAGGTGCGCTGCTGCTCTTCAGTATCGGGAATATGATCGTCCAGCTGCTGCTGCAGCTTGAACGACTCCGTCATGTGGGCTTTGGCTTCATCCAGCGCCTTGGTGAAGTTGCCGACGGCGGAATCGCCGTACTGTGCCTGGGCGAACATCAGTTCCTGCTCGCTGGACTTGATGGCGTCGTCCGCCTCGATGAGCAGCGAACCGCTCTTGCGGCGCAGTTCCTCCACGCTGAGGGACGCCAGCGGGTCCACCTGGCCACCCTGCGGACCGTAGCTTGCGCTGGACGACTGGGCTTCGGCAGCCTTCTTCCGCCGGTTCCGGAAGTAGACGTAGGCACCTGCACCACCAGCGGCTACTACGCCGGTCCCCACCAAAACAGCGGCGCCGGCACTTCCATCAGAAGGGACGTTGCCGCTTCCCCCTCCCGCAGCGTCACCGATGGCACCTGCAGCGTTAATGGCAGCCTGGGCATAGTTGTCGTTTGCCAGCTGGGGCCCGATGGCCTTGCTCTTGATGTTCTCGACCTGGGCGTTGGTGATCTTGCTGCCGCCCTTGTTCAGGATGTACTGCCGGGTATCGGTAGCCACCGCGAGGATCAGGGCATTCGAACCAAGGTTTGCCTTTTTGGCCACCTCGTCTGTCCAGGCCTCCCGGTCGGCAGGGTTTTCGAATTTCTTGACGGTGACGACGTGAAGCACCATGGCGTGGTCGGTGCCCAGCTTCTTGATGGCTTCCTGCACCTCAGCCGTTTTTCCGCCCAGGACCCCGGCTGAATCCACAACCTTGGTTGAGGGATTCAGAGTGACCGGATCCTCCGCCCAGGCCGCACCGGCGGGTACCGCCAGCAGCCCGGTAAGGCCGATCACGGCGAGAATACGTTTGAACTTTGACCGCATGTGCAACCCTTCAGCACGCCTGACACCGATTCGGGACGAACCGGTCGTCTCAGAATGCAGCAGCGCCCCCACGCATGGTGTAAAGCCGCAGGTCGCTGTGGCAATCATCTTGATTCTATGGTGCACCCCACAGCCCGTCCATTGAGGTGAATATGCCACCAGCGAAACGATGCATGGCCAGCGAAATCCAGTCCATGACCGGATTCAGCAAGCTCTCAGCAAACATCCGAACTTGTTACAGGCAGGGAGTCCATAGTTAATTCAGACGAGGATGAAAGGAAGTCCCATGACTGAGAACCAAACCCCCGGTGACCCTTCCGGAAACCGCGGTCCGGGCCGGCAGGATCCGTGGCAGCAGCAGTCCGCACAGCCCGGTAACAACCCGGATCATCAGGACGGTGAGGGCATGGGAGCCTCGAACCCTGCGGCGGCCAACGAAGCTGCGGCGCCACGTCAGCAGGACACTGAACGGCTTGACCCGGAGAACCCAACCCGGGAACTGCCCGGAGCACACCCGGCGTACCCGCAGCGCCAGCCGTACCCGCAGCGCCAGCCGTTCTATGGACAAAGCGCCCCGGACGGCCAGGGAGGCGAGCCGGTCCATGGCCAGTCGCAGGGATATGCCGGACCGCAGGCCGCCCAGGGCCACTATGGCTACTACGGCCAAGGCCAGGAGAACAGCCAGCACGCAGCGGCCGGCGCTCCTGTTGGCCTGGCCCCGAACCCTAAGGACGCCCCACGCAAAAAGGCCTCGTTCGGCGTCGGCACCCTGGTAGCCAGCATCCTCGCCGCCGGCCTGGTGGGCGGGGGAGTGGCCACCGTTGGCTCCGGGGGACTGTTTGATAACGACGGCTCCACCGCCATCACCAGCAGCAACAGCCAGCCCGGCACGGTCATCGTCAACAACAAGGACAACGTCAACGCGATCACCGCAGCTGCCGTCAAGGCCTCGCCCAGCGTGGTGACCATCAGCGCCACGAGCGGCGGCTCCGGCGGGACGGGTTCCGGCATCGTCCTTGACGACCAGGGGCACATCCTGACCAACACCCACGTGGTCACGCTGGACGGCCAGACAGCCAATGCGTCCCTTGAAGTCCGGACCAGCGAGGGCAAGGTGCTCAGTGCCAAGCTCGTGGGCACGGATCCGTTGTCCGATCTCGCAGTCATCAAAGTGGACAACACGTCCGGCCTCACGCCGGCCACGCTGGGCGACTCCGGCAAGCTCAACGTAGGCGATACCGCGATTGCCATCGGCTCCCCCCTCGGCCTCACCGGCACCGTCACGGATGGCATCGTCTCCACGCTGAACAGGACCATCAGCGTGGCTTCCGCGGCGGCCCCGAAAGAGGGCGACAACGCGGAGGGTAATGACGGAGGCGGATTCCAGTTCGCCCCACCGGGTGGCGGACAGAGCCAGCAGACCACCGGGCAGGGCGAGATTTCCATCAACGTCATCCAGACCGATGCCGCCATCAACCCCGGCAACTCCGGCGGCGCCCTGGTGAACAGCAGCGGTGAGATCATCGGGGTCAACGTGGCGATTGCCTCTGCCGGATCAGGGTCCTCGTCCTCGTCCAGCGGCAACATCGGTGTGGGCTTCAGCATCCCCATCAACCACGCCAAGCGGGTGGCCAAGGAAATCATCGACACGGGCAAGGCCTCGCATGGCCAGCTCGGTGTCAGCGTCAAGAAGAAGGCCGCCTCCAGCGCCGCCTCTGAATTCTCGGTGGGAGCGGAGGTCGCCACAGTGGAAGCAAGCTCGGCTGCCGGCAAGGCAGGGATCAAGGTGGGCGACGTCATCACCAAATTCAACGACCTCGCCATCGGTGAGCCCGAGCAGCTGACGGCCGCGGTCCGGGAACAGCCCGCGGGTTCCAGCGTAAAGATCACTGTGCTGCGCAACGGGTCAGAACAAACCCTCGACGTCGCCCTCGGCACCGCAAGCTAGGAGCGGCACCCCGGCACCGGCCATACGGTGCGGCGGCACCTTTAGGAGTGTTCGACGGCGGTGATTCCCACCCCAGGTGGGGGCGCCGCCGTCGAACCTTCCCGCCGTCGTCGTAAAAGTGCTGACACTGGCGTAATGGAAGAGGGCGGCGCCCAACGTCGATATGGTTAGCTAGGAGCTACCCGTACGCCGGGCATCCCGCGGCCATGACCTTACCCGGCTGGCTGTCCACAAGCATGGAAGGCTGCTGTCGATACAGTGGAGAAGACATTGAAGATCATCGTCCTGGTCAAGCATGTACCGGACGCCCAGTTCGACCGTCACCTCAACGGGGAGCGCTACACGACGGACCGTGACGAAAGCATCCTGTCCGAGCTGGACGAGTACGCGCTGGAGGCTGCACTGCAGCTGGCCGAGGCGCGGGGCGGCAGCAAGGCAGGCAACCAGGTCATCGCCCTGAGCATGGGGCCTGCCGGTGCCGTCAACGCCGTGAAGAAATCCCTCCAGATGGGTGCCACCGAAGGCGTACACCTGACGGACGACGCATTGGCGGGCTCGGACGCCGCGGCCACTTCCCTTGCTCTGGCGGCTGCCGTCCAGCGGCTCGGCCAGGACGGCCCCGTGGACCTCATCATCACCGGCATGGCCTCCACCGACGGCGAAACCTCCCTGGTGCCGGCGCAGCTGGCCGAGCGCCTTGGCCTTCCCCAGGTCACGTTCGCGTCCTCCCTGGACGTGGAGGGCGGACGGCTTGTGGCACGCCGGGATGCGGACACCACCTCCGAAACGGTGGAAGCCACCCTTCCGGCAGTGGTGTCTGTGACCGACCAGATCAACGAGCCCCGGTACCCCAACTTCAAGGGCATCATTGCCGCCAAGCGCAAGAGCATCACCACCTTGTCCCTTGCGGACATCGGGGTGGATGCTGCCCAGGTGGGACACTCCGGTTCCTGGACCACCGTGGCCAACGCTGAAGAGCGGCCGCCGCGCACCGCCGGCACCATCATCACCGACGAAGGCGACGCCGGCATCCGGCTGGTTGACTTCCTGGCCGCCCAGAAGCTGCTCTAAGAGGGAACACCGACATGGCAAAAGTACTCGTTTTTATTGACAACCCCGGCGCTGCGCTGAAGAAGAGCAGCCTCGAGCTGCTGACCCTGGCCCGCACCCTCGGTGAGAGCGTGGTGGCCCTCAACGGCGAACTGCACAGCGGCGTCTCCTCCACTTTCGCGGAGTACGGCGTCAGCACCATCCTGCGCCCCTCGGCACAGGACCTGGACGACTACCTGGTGGCGCCCAAGGCTGCCTACCTCGCGGCTGCAGCAGAGAACACCGGGGCGGCCATCGTCCTGCTCGACAACTCACCGGAGGGCAAGGAAATCGCTGCCCGGCTCGGTATCCGCCTCAACGCCGGCGTCATCACCGACGTTGTGGCCGTGGAAGCGGACGGCACGGCACACAAGTCCGTGCTCGCCGGCTCCTACAACACGGCCTGCAAGGCTAGCACCCCCGTCTCGGTGCTGACGGTCAAGGCCAACAACGTGGTGCCCGAGCCGGCTGCCGCACCCGGCTCGCCCGAAACCGTCACGGTGGAGGTTCCCGCCGGCAGCACTGCGGCGGCGGCACGGATCACGGCCCGCGAGCAGAAGGTGGCCAGCGGCCGCCCGGACCTTACCGACGCCCGCATCGTGGTAGCCGGCGGCCGCGGCGTGGACGGCGACTTCGGACCTGTGGAGGAGCTTGCCGATGCCCTGGGAGCGGCGGTGGGAGCATCACGTGCGGCTACCGACGCAGGCTGGATCAGCCACGATGCCCAGGTGGGCCAGACGGGCAAGACCGTGTCCCCGCAGCTCTACATCTCTGCCGGTATTTCCGGCGCCATCCAGCAAAAGGCCGGCATGCAGACCGCAAAGGTCATCGTGGCGGTCAACAAGGATGCCGAATCGCCCGTCTTCGAGATTGCGGACTTCGGCATCGTCGGGGACCTCTTCGACGTCCTGCCGCAGGCCACGGCCGAGATCAAGAAGCGCAAAGGCTGATTATTGACTGCCTCAGCCAGCCAGGCACAGAGCCCGTTCAACCCGGCCACGCACCGGATTGGGCGGGTGCTCTGTTTTGCGGCCCACCCTGACGACATCGACTTCGGCGCTGCAGGAACCATTGCCGCCTGGACGGCGGCCGGTGTCCAGGTCAGCTACTGCATCATGACCGACGGCGATGCCGGCGGCTTCGATCCCGCCCACCGGGCCAACATCATCGCCATGCGCGACGCCGAACAGCGCCGCGCCGCCGAACTGGTCGGGGTCTCGGACATCCACTACCTCCATCAGCGCGACGGCTACCTCGAGCCCTCGCATGAGGTGATGCGCGGGGTGGTGAAGCTCATCCGCGAACTGCGCCCCGACGTCGTACTGGCCATGCATCCGGAACGGAACTGGCGGCGGATCCAGAAGAGCCATCCGGACCATCTCGCAGTGGGGGAGGCTGTCACGCGGGCCGTCTACCCTGCGGTGGAAAATCCTTTCGCCTACCCGGAACTGGCAGAAGCCGGGCTGGCGGCTTACAAGCTTCCGTGGCTATGGCTGTATGCAGGCCCTGAAGAGCGGGAAAACCATTTTGTTGACGTGACTGAGCACGTGGAGGCCAAACTGCAGGCCATCCACGTCCACGTCAGCCAGCATCCCGACGTGGAGGCCATGGAAGCCGCGGTCCGCCAGGGCATGCACGTCAATGCCGAACGCGCCGGGCTGGCGGCAGGACACAGCGCCGAAGCGTTCCACGTAGTAGCCGTCAACGGGCCGGGAACCATCGCCGGTTTCTGAGCCGGACGCCATAAAAAACGCCCCGTGACCATCCTTCAGGATGATCACGGGGCATTCCCATGTTCAGCGTGGGCGAAGCTGCTACGCGCCGAGCGGAGCCGCAGCCACCGTGGGCAACGTGGGGGACTTGGATCCACCGACGGGCTCAACCGTGATTCCGAGCGCCGCGGCGGAGGCGATGCCCTCCACTACAGCGGGCTTGGATAAGGCGGCCTCATCCATCAGGCCCTGGGACACCGGCGCCGACCCGTCCTTTGGAATCAGCCACATCTGGTAGACCTTGCCTTCTGGCGGGGCAGGAACACCATTCATCTTGACCACCAAGGCGTCTTTGGAAGACGAGACCAGAACCGTTGCGGTTCCACCCGCGGCCACGGGTACAGAGGCTTCGCGGACGTCATCAGCCCGGACCACCTGGTTCAGGGGGTCGTTCTGGTCCGCGATATAGGACCCGACGCCGACGCCGCCCAGGGCAATGGCCGCCGCGGCCGCAATGCCCGCCAGCCAGCGGCGGGTTCCGGCCGGACGCCGCCGTTCCTCCCGGCGTTGCCGGGCTTTGGCGAGCTCATCGGTGGGACCTTCAGGGCCGTTGCCCTCCTGCTCTGGCGCCGGGGACGGCCCCGGAGTCGGCAACTGCGCGGGCAGCCGGGCCGGAAGTTGGGCGACGATCCGGTCGAAGAGATCTGCGGGCGGCTCTTCCTCAGCCTTGAACGTGCGGGTGAGGGTTTCCCGGGACTGGCGGACGCGTTCGAAGAATGACGTCCGCTCGGCAGCAGGAGCGGCTGAAATGTACTCTTCGATCGCGCGGCGTTCATCGTCCGTTACGGCATCGAGGGCATACAGCTCGGCCAGGTCAATGACGCGGCCCGAGGCGAGGTCAGCTGCGACGGTATCGCCGAAGCCGCCTGAACGGCCGGCCGGTCCATGGTTCATTTCTGTCATTTCAACTCACCCCCAAACAGGTCTTCAAGCGGATCAGTCCGTCGCGGATGCGGGACTTTATGGTGGGAACTGCAGCGTTCAGCCGCTCGGCGACTTCCCGGTAGGTCAGGCCGCCGTAGTAGGCAAGGCGGACAGATTCCTGTTGCGTTTCGGTCAGCGTTCCCAGGCACCGCACCACGGCTTCGGCTTCGAGTCTGCTGCCCACTTCGTCCGACACGGTGTCGTGGTCTATGTCCTGGCTGCTGGCACCGTAACGGGCCTCCCGGTCCGTGGCGGACTGCGCGGATCTGACCCTGTCCACGGCACGACGGTGGGAAATCGTCATGAGCCAGGAGAGCGGGCTGCCTGCGGCGGGATCGAATCTGCCCGCGTTTTGCCAGACCTGGAGGAAGACCTCCTGGGTGGTGTCCTCGCTGAGCTCGGCATCAATCAGGACCCTGCGCGCCATACCGTAAACCCGGCGCGAGGTCAGCCGGTAGAACTCCGCAAAGGCAGCGCGGTCACCCTGGGAGATCTGTCCCAGCAGGACTGTGAGCCGTTGGCTGAGCTCGGCCGGCGTGTCCGTGACCGCGGGAGCATCGGGAGTATCCATCACTACCAAGCATAAGTCTCCAGGTGGTGAATCCTGGTCAGTGGTGCCGGGGATGCCCCGGCTGGTTCTGGAACCTGCCCGGAGAAGTGTCACCTGCCGCTCCTTGATCGCTAATGGACTGTTCTCAGGAGGGATTCGGTGCACGGCCGCGTGCGGATGGGGCAGGGCGGGAAATTGTTTCGTCAGCTTGAGGGCCGCGCGGGTTTCGAGGCCCCGGGCGGTTGCCGGCGGATTGCACCGCTCACGGGCGGGCCATAACGGGCGGGCCTTAGATGCGGGCGCCGGCGAAACCCTGTTGCCGCCAGGCCTCGTAGACGGCGATGGAAGCCGCATTGGCCAGGTTAAGCGAGCGCAGTGCCGGCAGCATGGGCAGCCGTACGGTGGCGGTCACGTGCGGATCCGTCTTCATTTCCGGCGGCAGGCCCACCGATTCCCGTCCGAACATCAGGACGTCACCGGGCTGGTAGGCGATGTCCGTGTAACTGGCTGCCCCGTCGGAGGTGAAGGCGTAGACACGCTCGGGCTGCAGATGCTGCCAGGCGTCCTCGATGTTGCGGTGCACGGTGACGACGGCGAGGTCATGGTAATCCAGGCCGGCGCGGCGGAGCTTCGCGTCCGAGAAGTCGAACCCCAGGGGTTCCACCAGATGCAGTTCAGCGCCCGTGATGGCCGCCAGCCTGATGGCGTTGCCGGTGTTGCCGGGGATTTCGGGTTCATGGAAGAGGATGCGGAACACCATCCCATCCTAGTCACCACTGGTCAGTGCAATGCCGCTCAGTGCATGCGGCTCAGTGCATGCCCCGCAGCAGCCGGGCCAGTATCGGGACATTGACAGTGTTGGGAGCCGGTCCTGCCGCCAGGAACTCCTTGACGCCCCGGACCATCCCGGCAGCGTTGACGATCCGAACCGGCTCGAGTTCGCCCGGAGACCGGCGGTGGTTGTCGATCACCGGTTCATGCAGGTTGCCGCCCGGGCTCAGCACCACCGTCCAGCCCGTGACGTTCAGCTCGGGGAAGATGTCCTGCATGGCCCGGACTACGTGCGCCAGCTGCGGAGGGGCAATCGAACGGCCGCCGTGGTTCAGGGTCCTGCCGTCCCAGGCGTAGGCGCCCTTGGGCAGCAGCATGGAGCCGATGAGCGCCAGGCGGTATCCGGACAGCACTGCGTGGTCGATGTGGCTGTTGTCGGCTGGGGACTGGAGCCCGTTGATCAGGCGCGCCGCCGGAATGGCCGGCAGTACCTGCCGGGTCAGGAGCTGGACCGTACGCATCTCCCGCTGGATCCGCGCTTCGGCCCCAAAAATCCCGCGCTTCCGAGGCATGCCATGGACCTGCTGGCTGGCCTGTGCCAACGGAACCAGGGGCACGTCCTCCACCCCCGGGCCGTAGGGCGGGACGTAAACCGGCGGATCACCCGCGGTGTTCCGGGCGCCGCCGGCCTGGTGCACGGTGGCCGAGGCCCTGCTGCCCGCCGCCGGTGCATCAAAGTGGGGTTCGGCGTCGGCTTTGTTGGCGGTACCTGCTGCGTAGGAGCGGTCGTACGCTTTCCTGCGCTGTGGGTCGATCAACGTTTCGTAGGCGCTGGTGACCCGGCGGAAAGCGGCAGGATCCCCGCCGTGGTCGGGGTGGGCCTTGCGGGCGGCACGGCGGTACGCAACCTTAATTTCCTTTTCGGTGGCGGTAACTGCCACGCGAAGCACCTGGTAGTGGGAGCTGCTCTCGGTCAAGCACTCATCCTTCGTGTTGGTACGGCCGGTCCGCGGCGGGCAGCCCTGTGGGGCCAGCTTATCGGCCCCTGATCTGTCAACGTCCGTGCCTGGGCTTCGGGTTCCCGGCACGGGCGGGATCCGGCGGAGTTTAGACTCGACAAGGATGGCTGCCGCGGCAGCAGGCAAGGAATGCAGGCAGCAGCTGCAGGTCAGGAACCACAGTGGGGGCAGACATGGAAAAGCCGACGACGGCGGCACCGGCCGGCATGCCCGGGCCCGGACGGTTGACGCTGGCGGCAGCAGTCCTCGCCTGCATCACGACGGCCGGCTGCAGCGTTGGCATTCCGGACCCCTCGGCCCCGCGGCCAGTGGAAACTGCCCCAGTACTTGCCACCCCCACCATCACGCCGGGCCACGACGCTGAGGCGGTGGCCGCGCAGGATTTGCCTTTCGCGTCCGGCGGCATCCTTGCACCGGGAGTGCCCGTGGGCATTTCGGAGGGGCTGAAGGACGCCCCTGGCTGGAAGATGGTGAAGGACAGCGTGGCGGGCGAAAGCCAGTACCTCAAGGCCGACGGGTGCGTTGTTGCTGCCAAAGTCCGGACCAACCAGGCGGTGCTGGCACGCGGTGACGACCGGGAATCGACGGTCGCACTCTTTCAATATCTTGATCCCACCATCCTGCCCGGGTACCTGAAACCCGCCACGCTGCGGTGGGGTGGTGACGAGTCCCATCCTGGCCGGACGCTTGAAGTGCTGGCCCTGGAAGAGGCGGCGCCGCAAGGGGGCAAGGCCACAGCAGTCCTGGCCAGGCTCTTCGGCACGTCCGGATCGTCCGTCTACCTTTCTGTTGCCTGCCCGGATGCCTCTGCCCTGGCCGCGGCCAGGGCAGACGCCGTCCGGTTCCTGCCGGTCCTGCCTCCGTCGGCCTAAATCCCGGACTGCAGGGCAGCCCGCTGGGAGAGCCGGTTCAGTGCGAGGGCGGCAACGAGCAATCCAAAGTCCCGCAGTGCCACATCGAAGAAGCTTCCGAGCAACAGCAGGTTGACGATGATTCCGGCCAGCCACGCAGCCACCAGGAGCGAGCCGAACCTGGGCCGGACGGCAACCGCAATGCCCGCGAGGATCTCCACGACTCCCACCACGTACATGATGGTCTGGGCAGGCAAGGGCACCAGCGCCGTGGCCTGCGGCGCAAGGTAGACGGTCCAGTCGGCAAGGATGTTTGTGAACTTATCGAGCCCGAAGATGATGGGCGCAACCGTAAAAACAGTCCGCAGCAACAGGAAGGCCTGCCGGGCGGGATCCATCGTGGTGCTGGTGTTGGCACGCAATGCTGATGTGGTTTTCACAACTGACTCCTTCTAAAAGTAGGTTCTCCTATTTTAGAAACGGTGAGGGTCTATAATCAATACATCTTGACTTTGGATTGGTGGAGCAATGGCCAGACTTCCCTGGGCGAACCGCATGGCTGCGCTCGCTTCCCTCGGTGATGAAAAGCGGCGCCAGCTTTTTGAACTCGTGGCGTCGTCCCCCGGCGCACTGGGCCGCGACGACGTCGCGCAGCGGACGGGAATTCCCCGCAGTACGGTGTCCTTCCGCCTGGACCGCCTGGTGCAGGACGGCCTGCTGGCGGTCGAGTTCCACAAGCCGGCCGGGAAAACGGGCCCCGGCTCGGGCCGTCCGGCCAAGATGTACCGTCCTGTGGCCGGCGAAATCGGGGCCTCCGTGCCGGACCGGAACTACGATCTCGCCGGGGAGCTGATGGCCGCGGCCATCGAAAAATCCACCACCGCGGGGGAGCCCATCGAACAGACCCTGCCTGCGGAGTCGTACCGCAGGGGCAATGCGATGGCGGAGGCATCCGCGACCCTCCAGGAATTCCTGGTCCAGGCGGGCTACCGGCCCCAACCGGACGGCGACGGCGGCTTCGTCCTGCCCAACTGCCCTTTCCACCGACTCTCGGATAAGCATCCGGGGGTCGTGTGCGCCATGAACGGGGCGTTCCTGCAGGGGGCGGCGGCCTGCCTGGAAGAATCCGGCGGCAGGGTGGTGCCCTCCGATCTGCCCGGCCACTGCTGCGCCAGGATCACGCCCGCCCCTGAACCGCCGGGGCATGACGGCTAGAATTACAGGGTGCCCGTTTACCTTGACCATGCCGCCACCACCCCTCTTTCTCCAGAGGCGCTGGCTGCCCTGACGCGTGAACTCGCCCGCACCGGCAACCCGTCATCCCTGCATGGTTCGGGCCGGCGCGCCCGGAGGGCGGTGGAAGACGCCCGCGAGGCACTCGCCGCAGCGGCAGGGGCGCATCCTTCGGAAGTGATCTTTACCTCCGGCGGCACTGAGTCGGACAACCTCGCGGTCAAGGGACTGTACTGGGCCCGCGCGGGCGAAAAGCCGGAGCGGCGGCGCATCCTGTGCTCCGCCGTCGAGCATCATGCAGTGATGGACACTGTGGAGTGGCTGGAACGCCACGAAGGGGCCGATGTCACCTGGCTCCCGGTGGACAGTGACGGGGCGGTGGACCTCGCGGTTCTGGAAGCGGAACTTGCCCGCGATCCGGACTCCATCGCTCTGGTCACCGTGATGTGGGCCAATAATGAGGTGGGGACCATCCAGCCCATCCACCGCGTTGTGGAACTCGCGCACGCGGCTGGTGTCCCGGTCCACTCCGACGCCGTGCAGGCCTTTGGTTCGCTGCCGGTGGACTTCAAAGCGTCCGGTCTTGACGCCATGTCAATTTCCGGACACAAGATCGGCGGGCCCGTGGGAGTGGGTGCCCTGCTGTTGGGCAGGTCGGTAAAACTTACTCCGGTCCAGCACGGTGGCGGGCAGGAGCGCGACGTCCGCTCGGGCACCCTGGATACCGCTTCGATTGCCGCGTTTGCTGCGGCGGCAGAGAATGCCGCAGTCCACCTGGGCACGGAGTCTGCCCGGATCGCTGCCCTCCGCGACCGGTTGATCGACGGCGTCCGGGACCGGGTGCCCGAAGCCGTCCTGCGCGGGGCGCCAAGGAACGGGCGGCTTCCGGGCAACGCGCACTTCACCTTCCCCGGCTGCGAGGGGGACTCCCTGCTGTTCCTGCTGGATCTGGCCGGTGTGGAATCATCCACTGGATCAGCGTGCACCGCTGGTGTTCCGCGGCCTTCGCATGTGCTCCTCGCCATGGGCCTGGACGAGGAAACTGCGCGCGGAGCCCAGCGCTTCACCCTGGGGCACTCCTCCAAGGATGCGGACGTCGACGCTTTGCTCGCTGCCCTTCCGGATGCTTACGCCCGGGCCCGGCAGGCCGGCATGGCCGGCCACGAGTCCTCCATCCAGACTGCCGGTACGGTAGCGCGGCAGGGCTTGGGCGGCCGCTAAGACTGCCTTTGCGGCAGGTGCGTAGAATAGATAGGCGAAGATCGTTTCGACGGAGGCAGCATGCCTCCAGCGAGGCACCGTCAGCCAGCACCGGCCAGGGGCCGGAACCACCAACAGAAAGCAACCATGCGAGTTCTTGCAGCCATGAGCGGCGGCGTTGATTCCGCCGTTGCCGCCGCCCGCGCCGTCGAGGCGGGTCACGACGTCGTCGGCGTCCACCTGGCGCTGTCCCGCATGCCCGGCACCCTCCGCACCGGAAGCCGGGGCTGTTGCACCATCGAGGACTCCCGCGATGCGTGGCGCGCCTGCGACGTCCTGGGCATTCCCTACTACGTGTGGGACTTCTCCGAGCGCTTCAAGGAAGACGTCGTCCAGGACTTCATCGACGAATATGCCGCCGGCCGGACACCCAACCCCTGTATGCGCTGCAATGAGCGGATCAAGTTTGCCGCACTGCTGGAAAAGGCCATTGCGCTGGGCTTCGACGCCGTCTGCACGGGGCACTATGCCAAGGTCATCGAGGACGCAGACGGCAACCGCGAACTCCACCGGGCCGCTGACTGGGCGAAGGACCAAAGCTACGTCCTGGGCGTCCTGACCCACGAGCAGCTCAAGCACTCCATGTTCCCGCTGGCTGACACGCCCTCCAAAGCCGAAGTGCGGGCAGAAGCTGAGCGGCGCGGCCTCTCCGTGGCCAACAAGCCGGACAGCCACGACATCTGCTTCATCCCCGACGGCGACACCGCCGGCTGGCTCGCCGAGAAAATTGATATGGCCACCGGCGACATCGTGGATGAGACCGGAGCGAAAGTGGGCGAGCATCCTGGCGCCAACGCCTTCACAGTGGGGCAGCGGCGCGGGCTGAAGCTCGGCACGCCGGCCGCCGACGGTAAGCCGCGTTTCGTCCTGGAAATCCGGCCCAAGGAAAACAAAGTGGTGGTAGGGCCAGAAGCCCTGCTCGCGATTGATGAAATCCGCGGCATCAAGGTGTCCTGGGCGGGCCTGCCCATCGCCGAAGTGGATACCGGCGAGGAGTTCGATTGCTACGCGCAGGTCCGTGCACACGGCGACCCCGTTCCTGCCACTGCCCGGATGGAACGCGGCGAATCCGATGGCGCAGCCCAGCTGGTGGTCACCTTGACCAACCCGCTGCGCGGCGTTGCGCCCGGGCAGACTGTTGTCCTCTACCAGGGCAGCAGAGTGCTGGGCCAGGCAACCATCGACGCCGCCCGTTCCCTGCAGCGCGCCGCGCTCTAATCTCCCGAATTTCCATCACCGCCCCGGTCCTGCCGGGGCGGTTTTGTTTGTGCTGCCGCCGGTGCGGGGGAGTCCCTCAGCGATCAGGTAAATTTTGTGTCTCAACTCACTAAATGGTCCGCCGTGAGGGTTCACTCTCTGATTGAATCTAGGCATCAGCACAGCGTGCTCCCGCCTGTCCACAGATATCCAGCAGCGGCCGGCGGGCACGTACTCATCGAACAGAAAGTTCACAGATGACCAAGAGCAACAAAGCACTGCACGGCGCTATCGCGCTGGCAGGCATATCCGCGCTCGCACTGACTGCCTGCACGGGCCCGTCGGGCGGTGGCGGAGGCAGCACGGCATCCGGGAATGCGGGAAGCACTATCGCGTACGGCACCACTGACAAGGTGACCGCTCTTGACCCCGCGGGCTCGTACGACAACGGCTCGTTTATGGTGATGAACCAGATCTACTCCTTCCTGATGAACTCCAAGCCCGGCGGGGCGGAACCCGCCCCGGACCTCGCTGAATCGGCATCGTTCACCAAACCCACCGAGTTCACGGTCAAGATGAAGAGCGATCTCAAATGGGCCAATGGGCACGTGCTGGACTCCAAGGACGTGAAGTTCTCGTTTGACCGTCAGACCAAGATTGCCGATCCCAACGGCCCTGCGTCGCTGCTGACCAACATCGAGTCCATTGCCACGCCGGATGCCACTACAGTGGTCTTCACGCTGAAGCAGGCCAACGACCAAACCTTCGCGCAGATCCTCCAAAGCCCGGCGGCCCCCATCGTCGACGATGAGGTTTTCCCGGCGGACAAACTCCTCAGCGACGAGGAAATCGTCAAGGCCAAGCCGTTCTACGGCCAGTACGTTATCGATTCCTATAACAAGAACACGCTCATCAGCCTGACGGCCTGGCCGGACTACAAAGGTGTCCTGGGCAAGCCGGCAAACGGCGGGGCCACCATCAAGTACTACACCGACCAGACCAACATGAAGCTGGAAGTCAAGGGCGGGCAGATTGACGTGGCCAACCGCAGCCTGAGCGCCACGGACATCGACGACCTCAAGAAGGACTCCAACGTCACGGTCAATGTTGGACCCGGCGGCGAGATGCGGTACATCGTTTTCAACTTCGACACCATGCCGTTTGGCGCGAAGACTCCGGAAGCAGATCCGAAGAAGGCGCTGGCGGTCCGCCAGGCCGCTGCCAACCTGATTGACCGCCAGGCCATTTCTGACCAGGTCTACAAGGGCACCTACCTGCCCATGTGGTCCAACGTTCCGTCCGGCTTCCTCGGCGCCAACGAATCCTTCAAGGAGGCCTACGGCGATGGCTCGGGCAAGCCCAGCCTGGATAAGGCCAAGAAGGCTCTGTCCGACGCCGGCATCAGCGGCCCCGTGAACATCAAGCTGCAGTACAACCCGGACCACTACGGCAAGTCCTCCGGGGACGAGTACGCCATGGTCAAGGACCAGCTGGAAAAGAGCGGCCTGTTCACGGTGGACCTGCAGTCCACCGAGTGGGTCACGTACAACGCGGCGTCGAAGAAGGACAGCTACCCGGTCTTCCAGCTCGGCTGGTTCCCGGACTTCAGTGACGCGGACAACTACCTGACGCCGATGTTCCCGAAGGGCGGTTTCTTCAAGAACCACTACTCCAACCCTGACGTCGAAGCGCTGATCGCAAAGCAGCTTGTCACCCCGGACAAAGCCGAGCGTGAGAAGACCATCAAGGACATCCAGAACCAGCTGGCCAAGGACATCTCCACCCTGCCGTTGCTCCAAGGAGCGCAGGTTGCTGTTTCCGGGAAGAGTGTCAAGGGCGTGGATTCCACCCTGGATGCATCGTTCAAGTTCCGGCTGGGACAAGTTTCCAAGTAATTCCCGGTATGCCAGCTTAGGAGGCGGGGCCCTGGCGGTCCTGCCTCCTAACTGTTGGCCCACCCACCCGTCGTTTTTTATACCAAGCAGGGACAGCATGGCCACAATGATCGATGCGCCGCCGCCAACGGTTGCGCCGCCCAAATCCAAATCCGCGGGAGGTGGCCTCGGGAGATACATCCTGATCCGCTTCCTGCTCATCTTCCCGACGATCTTCATCCTCGTCACCCTGGTCTTCTTCTTGATGCGGATCACCGGCGATCCCATCACCGCAGCCCAGGGCGGACGCCTGCCCCAGGAGCAGATTGACGCGCTGATTCACCAGGCCGGTTACGACCGGAACCTTTTCATCCAGTACATCGAGTACCTCGGCAACATCGCCACAGGCAACTTCGGCCGGACCATTTCAGATGGACGGCCAGTCATTGAGATGCTCACCACCTTCGGCGCCGCCACGCTGGAACTGAGCATCAACGCCCTGCTGGTGGCTTTGCTCGTGGGGATTCCCCTTGGAATGTTCGCCGCCCACAAACGCGACAAGGTCCCGGACGCTTTCCTGCGCTTGTTCGCCATCCTTTGTTATGCCACCCCGGTCTTCTTTGCAGGCCTCCTGCTGAAGCTGGTTTTTTCGGTCGGCCTGGGCTGGTTTCCGGTCGCCGGCCGTGCCTCCACCACAACGGAGCTGGCGATGGGAAGGCTCGGAGCACCCACCGGTATCTACTGGCTGGACGCCCTGCGCAGCAGCGATCTGGCAGCTTTTGGCGACATCGTCCATCACGCCGTCCTGCCCGCCGTCGCCCTGGGCCTGCTGACAGCCGGCGTCTTCCTCCGCCTGGTCCGCACTAACGTGATCGGCACCCTCGGCAAGGATTATGTTGAGGCCGGCCGTTCCCGCGGGGTCAGCGAATACCGGCTGGTGACGAAGCACGCCTACAAGCCGGCCCTGATCCCCATCATCACGGTCATGGGTCTGCAGATCGCCCTGATGCTCGGCGGCGCAGTGCTGACGGAGACAACTTTTGAGTGGAAGGGCCTCGGATACCAGCTGGCGCAGTACCTTACGGCGCGTGATTTCGTCGCCGTCCAGGGCATCGTTATGCTCCTGGCTGTCATTGTGGCGGTCACCAACTTTGTGGTGGACATTGCCGCCGCCCTGATCGATCCGCGGGTGAGGTACTGATGAGCATCGACGGCTTGCCCCATCCCAAGAAACCGATACTTGACCGCATTCCCGTCGCATCCCACATCCGCCAAAGCGTTGGCCTGCAGCGCACGATGCTGCTCATCGGCGTTGTGCTTTGTGCCGCTTTTGTGCTGACGGCCGTTTTTGCGCCGCTGCTGGCGCCCTTCGGATTTTCGCAGATTTCCGATGATGCCGGCTCTTTCCCGGCCCAGGCCGCACCCGGCGGCAAGCATCTCCTGGGAACAACAGTGGGCGGCTACGACGTCCTGTCCCGCGTTATCTGGGGATCGCAGACAGCAGCAGCAGTACTTGTCGCTGCCGTGTTGATGTCCATCTTCCTGGGAGTGTTTCTTGGACTCGTCAGCGGCTACGTCGGCGGCTGGCTGGACCGTGTCCTGGTGGTCATCGCCGACGCCATCTACGCTTTCCCCACCCTCCTTGTGGCGATCGTTATGTCCATTGCGATCAACAAGGGGCAGTCCGGATTCTGGGGCGGAATCCTCGCCTGCGGGTTAGCGATCACGGCAGTGTTCGTCCCGCAGTATTTCCGGGTGATCCGTGCCGAAACCATCCGGCTCAAGGCTGAACCGTTCGTTGAATCGGCCCAGGTGGTGGGTGCATCCAGTGCAAGGATCATCGGCCGGCACATTTTGGCCAATGCCACCAGGACCCTGCCCCTGATCTTCACCCTCAACGCCTCCGAGGCTATCCTCACCCTGGCCGGCCTGGGCTTCCTGGGCTTCGGCATCGAGCCGAGCTCCGCTGCCGAATGGGGATTCGACCTCAACAAGGCACTTGCTGATGCATCTTCAGGTATCTGGTGGACGGGCGTATTCCCCGGCCTGGCCATCGTGCTGACAGTGGTGGGACTGACCTTGGTGGGTGAGAGCATCAACGACCTGAACGATCCGCGGCTCCGGGGCCGTAAACGCGCCAGCGGCACCTCCTCGGTGACCGGAGCGAATGCCGCCCTCGCGGCAGAAGTGAGGAGCTCATGACCATCAACATCGATCCGTCCCCGGGCCATCAGGCCGGCGCCGGCCATCCCGTTCTCGACATCGACCACCTTAAAGTCACCTTCGCCACCGATGCCGGCGATGTCCAGGCAGTCAAGGACGTCAGCCTCGAAGTCAGGAAGGGCGAAGTGCTGGCGATTGTGGGGGAGTCGGGCTCCGGCAAAACGGTCACCGCTAAAACCATCCTGGGCCTGCTCCCCGAGACCGCCATCAGCTCCGGCACGGTGCTCATCAACGGGGCCAACGTGATCAGCGTCAGCGCGGCGCGCCTGCGCCAGATCCGCGGCCGCGACGTTGCCATGGTGTTCCAGGAGCCGTCCACCGCACTGAATCCGGTGTTCACGGTGGGCTGGCAGATCGCCGAAGGCATCAGGGCCCATGCGGGCAGCGGCGGCGGAAAGCGGGTTTCGGCCAAGGACGCGAAGGCCCGCGCCATCGACGCCCTGCGCAAGGTGGGTATCCCGGATCCCGAGCACCGGGTGAACTACTACCCCCACCAGTTCTCCGGTGGGCAGAAGCAGCGGGTGGTCATCGCGGCGGCACTGGCATTGAACCCTGGCCTGATCGTGGCTGATGAACCCACCACTGCCCTGGATGTCACGGTCCAGGCCGAGATCCTGGAGCTCCTGCGGGACCTGCGCGACAAGTACGGTACATCCATCGTGCTGATCACGCACAACATGGGAGTGGTGGCGGACCTGGCCGACCGTGTGGTGGTCATGTACCAGGGTGACGTGGTTGAGGAAGCTCCGGCCCGCACCCTGTTTGCCAAACCCCGGGAGGATTACACGCGGAAGCTCCTGGCGGCGGTGCCGCACCTGGGGCACAATTCGGCGTCGGAGGGACTGTCCACCCGGGCCCACCAGGATGAGGAAATCCTCGTGGAAGCCACCGACCTGACCATCGAGTATCCGGGCCGGTTGGGAACACCGGCATTCAAGGCCGTGGATGGTGTCAGCTTCACCCTGTCCCGGGGCGAGGTTTTCGGGCTGGTGGGGGAATCCGGCTCCGGAAAAACCACCATCGGCCGGGCCATTGCCGGGCTGAACCGGACCACGGGCGGCAGCCTGAAAGTTCTCGGATACGAAATGCTCAACCTCCGGGAGCGGACCTTTAAACCGCTCCGCAAGGACATCGGCTTCGTGTTCCAGGACCCCGCCGCATCGTTCAACCCGCAACTGACTATCGGCGAATGCATCGCAGAACCAATGGTCATCCACACCAGGCCAAGCCCGGCGCAGGCGCGCAAACGCGTTGGCGAGCTGCTGGAATCAGTCCAGTTGCCGGCGTCGTACGCGGGACGGTATCCGCACGAACTCTCGGGCGGCCAACGCCAGCGGGCATCACTGGCGCGGGCGCTGAGCCTCAACCCGCGGCTGCTCATCGCTGATGAGCCGACGTCGGCCCTGGACGTTTCGGTGCAGGCGAAGGTTCTGGAGCTGTTCCGGGACATCCAGCAGGAGTTCGGCTTTGCCTGCCTGTTCATCAGCCACGACCTGGCGGTAGTGGACATCCTGTCCCAGTGGGTGGGCGTGCTGTATAAGGGCAGGCTGGTGGAACAGGGCATCGGCAGCCAGGTGATGGGGAACCCGCAGCACGACTACACGCGGCGGCTCATCGCATCCCTGCCGGTTCCCGACCCCCAGGAACAGGCGAAGCGGCGCGAAGAAAACAGGGCGCTGCTCGGCATCTGAGACCTCATCAGCTGAAAGTGCCGGTGCCGGCGCAATGCCGGCACCGGCGCCACCCGGTTGATTGCTTCGGCTGCCCATAGACTTGAACCATGACGCAGCACAACCCTCACGCTCCTGACTCCGACGACTACGATCCCTCAGCCAGCTCATTGGCCGGCCAGGTGGACAAGTCGGTGATGGCTGAACTGCTGTCCATCCGTTCCAGCATCGACAATATCGACGCCACGCTGGTCTACCTGCTGGCCGAGCGCTTTAAGGCAACCCAGAAGGTGGGTTTCCTGAAGGCTGCCCACCGGCTCCCCGCCGGTGATCCCGGCCGCGAGGCGGCGCAGATCGCCAGGCTGCGCCGGCTGGCCGAAGACGCGCACCTGGACCCCGCGTTTGCGGAAAAGTTCCTGAACTTCATCATCGGTGAGGTCATCCGGCATCACGAGGCGATCGCCGAAGACCACGAGGCCGCCTCCGGACAGCACCCGCAGGCATCAGCGCTCGCGTGACCGGGCAACGGCACGAATCCGGCACGTTGACCGGATCGGATGCGGCACCGCCGCGGGAGGTGACGGCCACCGGGCTGGGCCCCTGGCCGGGCGAGGACCCGGTGGAAGCAGCCAAGATCATCCGCGGTGAACTGGGCAGCCCGCACCTTCCCTTCCTCGCCGAACTCCCGGACCGGGGTGTCGGATCAGATGCCTTGGGACGGACGGCCACCCTGCTGGAAGAACTCGCTGTCGACGTCCAGCCGTACGGTTGGCGCCTCGTGGACCGGCCCGGCAAGGACTTCCGCCGCGCCGCCTCTGCCCTCGCCACCGATATCAACGTCCTCGCCGATGTGGCCGGTGCTGAGGACAAGGCGGCTGCCGAGATCAAAGTGCAGCTGGTAGGGCCGCTCAGCCTGGCGGCCGGACTTCACCTGCATAACGGCGAGCGCGCCCTTATCGACTATGGTGCCCGGCGTGATCTTGCCGCCTCACTTGCGGCCGGCGTTGGACAATACCTCTCCCGCGTGGCGGCGGCTGTTCCCGGTGCGCGGGTGGTGGTCCAGATCGATGAGCCGGATATCGCGGCGGTACTGGCCGGCACCATTCCCACCTCCAGCGGCTACCGCACATTGCGGGCGGTTCCGTCCTCCGAGGCCCGGGAATCCTGGCGGGTGGTGCTGGACGCGTTGCGGGATGCCGGCGCCGCGGAGGTGGTGATATCCGTGCCCGAGGTCGAGGCCCCGTTCGAACAGATCCTGGCCGCCGGAGCAGACGGCATCGCCGTTCCGCTAAGGGCACTGACGTCGCGCCAGTGGGAGCAGCTTGCCGGAGCGGCAGAAGCAGGCAAGCGTTTGTGGATCGGGGCATTGGACGTCTCCGGGAAGTCCCTGCCCCGGGTGGCTGACTGTGTTGATGCAGTGTGGCGCCCGTGGCGGCAGCTCGGTCTGTCCCCTGCGGGGATCAGCACCCTCCGCGTTACGCCCTCGTCGGGACTTGCCAGCCGGAGTCCGGCCGACGCGACATCGGTGCTCGGCCGGCTGACCCAGGTGGCGGACGGGCTGAACCAGCTGGCGCAGGGCTAGGGCGTCAGACCCGGTTTTCCCACCGGTCCGGCTGTGCATAGCGCGGCAGAAAGCTTTGCGCGGAGCTTCCGCCCGTGTAGGGGCGAAGCCTGTAGTCGAAGCTGCCGGCGTAGACCAGGACCAGTCCGATCTGTGGCTGGATCACCTTGACCTGGATGCGGTGCTTGCCGCTGCTGCCTTCTGCCGGGTCCCACCACTGCTCCGCGTAGGCCTTGGCATCCAGTGCAGCGGGAAGGGGAATGCGCAGGGGGCCAAGAAACAGCCGCGAGGATTCCGACACACCCCGCAGCCGTCCCTCCGGCGTGACGCTCAGGTTCAGGTCGGTCACCAGGCGCCGGAGCCGGCCCACATAGTCAACCAGCTGGGGCGCGCCGGCCCGGCGGGTCACGCTGGTGGTGTCCTGGAAGATCCGCTTGCGCCCGGGAAACCGGATTTCCCGGCGGGCCGTCAGGCTGGAGCGGCCAAAGGGGTCCTGATGGGCGTGGTTTTCGATCCTGAAGGGGATGCCCTCTCCGTACTCCGGGAAGAATGCTTCCTCACTGCCGGTGAGCCGCAGCAGCGGGCGCAGCCAGTCCTGCCGGCAGCCCACCACATCGAAAATCCCTTCGCCCACGCCGTACTGGCCGGAGCCCGGCGCGAGCGCAAAGTACTCCTGGAGTTCGGGCTGCAGCCGGCCGTAGTCCGCACCGAGGGCCTGCTGGTAAATGGGAACGCTCATAGAGGGACCTCCTCGTGACGGGGCCGGACAACGGCCTGCTGGATTTTCACAATCTACCTGCCGCCTTAAGCCTGATGTACATGTCGGCCAGCCGGGGCGGCAGCTCCAGCGGCTCTGCGTCCACCACCTCCACGCCGTGCTGGCGAAGCTCGGCCGTGACTGCTGCCCGCTGCAGGAGCGACCGTTCGGCGGCGGCCGCCCGGAAGACACCGGCGGCATTGTCACGCTCCTGCAGCATCAGGCCGAGCTGCGGGTCCCGCACCGCTGCCACCACCACAACATGCTGACGGGAGAGTTGCATCGCGGTGGGGATCAGGCCTTCTTCAGGTGCGCCGCCTTCCAGCGACGTCAGCAGCACCACCAGGGACCGGTGCGCTGACACGGCCCGGACCTGCGCCGGGATTGCCTGCCAGTCCAGCTCGATGAGCTCAGCCTCCAGCGGGGCCATGGCCTGGACCAGTTGGCCCAGGAGGTTCCCCTGCCCCGCTGATCCGGCCCGTGCCCGAGTCCGCCGGTCGAAGGCCAGGAAGTCCACGCGGTCTCCGCCCCGCTCGGCGAGGACACCCAGCAGGAGGGCTGCTTCCATGCCGGTGTCCAGCCGGGGCTCATCGCCGATCCGGGCCGCCGACGTCCGGGAGGTATCCAGCACCATCACCACGCGGCGGTCGCGTTCAGGCCGCCAAGTGCGCACCACCACGGCAGACCGACGGGCTGTTGCACGCCAGTCGATGGACCGCACATCATCGCCGCGCACATAATCGCGGAGGGAATCGAACTCCGTGCCCGCGCCCCTGATCTGCACGGCAGCCTTGCCGTCCAGTTCGCGCAACTTCCGCAGCTTGGAGGGCAGGTGCCGCCGTGAATGGAAGGGCGGCAGGACCCGCAACAGACCCGGGCATTCGATGGTCCGCTGGCGGGCTGCGAGCAGCAGCGGCCCGAAGCTGCGGACGGTGACATGAGGGGCTTTGAGGTCTCCGCGACGGACCGGCCGCAGGCGTACCGTAACCTGTCGGCTCTCACCCGCCGGAACATCAAGACCCTGCAACGGATTTTGGGCCCCTGCCGATGGCTGCCAGGCATCCCGGAGGCTCCCGCGCAGCCGGCGCCCGCCGTCGTTCGAGACAGTAAGTACCGAGTCTGCCGTCCCATGCAACGTCACATTGCCAGGGTCCCGGCGAACAATGCGGGTCCGGCGCGGCGAACCGGCCAGGACCAGGTCTATGGCGGCCAGGGCTAAAAGGCTGCCGGCCACTAGTAGAAACGTTCCCCAGCCGGGAAGCAGCAGGACCGGCACCAGTCCCACCAGCACCAGGAGGACAAAGCGTCCGGAGATGGCCATCAGCGGGGGACGGGAACGGAAGCCAGGATGCTGCCCAGCACGTCGTCCACGCGGACCCCGTCCATCTGCGCTTCCGGCTGCAGTGCAACCCGGTGGCGCAGGCAGGGCAAGGCCAGGGCCTTGACGTCATCCGGGGTGACGTAGCTCCGTCCGGAGAGCCAGGCCCAGGCGCGGGAGGTGTTCAGCAGCGCCGTGGCACCCCGGGGCGAAACGCCAAGCTGGAACGAGGGCGCGGAACGGGTGGCCCGGACCAGGTCCACGATGTAGCCGATGATTTCGGGTTCCACTGCCACGGTGGCCACGGCCTGCCGGGCCCGCTCCAGATCCGCGGCGCCCGCCACGGCACGGACGCCGGCGGCCGCCAGATCGCGGGGATCAAAGCCCGCTGCATGCCGCCGGATGACCTCCATCTCGTCGCGGCGCTCCGGAAGCGGCATGGTGAGCTTGAGCAGGAACCGGTCCAGTTGGGCCTCGGGGAGCGGATAGGTTCCCTCGTATTCCACCGGATTTTGGGTGGCTGCCACCAGGAACGGTGCGGGCAGCGGGCGGGCGGCACCGTCCACGGAGACCTGCCGCTCCTCCATGGCCTCGAGCAGTGACGCTTGCGTTTTAGGCGGCGTACGGTTGATTTCGTCGGCGAGCAGGAGGTTGGTGAACACCGGACCCTCGCGGAACGAGAACTCTGAGGTGTGCGAGTCGTAGACCAGGGACCCGGTGACGTCGCCGGGCATGAGATCGGGGGTGAACTGTACCCTCTTGGTGTCCAGGCTCAGCGCTGCGGACAATGCACGGACCAACAGGGTCTTGGCCACGCCGGGCACACCCTCCAACAGCACGTGCCCCTGTGACAGCAGGGCGATCAGCAGGCCCGTCACGGTGGCGTCCTGCCCCACCACAGCCTTTGCCACCTCATGGCGTACGTCCAGGAGGGCCTGCCGGGCTGGATCCTGCCCAGCCGAGGCAGGCCCGGCTGAAGCATGCCGGGCTGAATCGTTTCCAGCAGAATCCTGCCCGGTGGAATCAAGGACCCGGGGCCCGATGCCTTGTTCGCTCATCGGTCACTGACCTCTTTCTCTAGGGTGTTCAGTTCCTGCGCCCAGGCCACAAGCCGTGCCTCGGTGCGCGGAAGTTCATTCAGGAGCTCCTTGATGCCGGGGGAGGGCCGGGACAGGAACCGGGCCACCGCCTCCGCGGCCTCATCAGCGGTGGCTTCCGGACCCAGGCGGACCTTCCTGGCCAACCGCACCAGTGTGCCGGCACGGAGGTTATCCCTGGCCTGCTCGATGGCGCGTGCATCCTGGTAAAGCCGGGCCCTTCCTTCGGCTGTTTCCACTGCCTTGACCACCACGGGCAGCGGTTCGAATACCAGCGGTCCGTGCCGCCGGCCCCGCCACACGATGGCCGCCAGTGCCACCAGGGCAAGCCACAGCCCGATGAAGCGCGACCAGTCCGGAGCGAGTTCACTGAGTGTCTGCGGCGAACCCGTGGTGTCCAGATCCTCAAGGGACGGAAGATACCACACCAGGTCCGCGGAGCTGCCGAGCGTGCGGAGAGCCAGGGCGGCGTTGCCCAGTTCGTCGAGCTTCTCGTTGCTGAGGATAGCCGTACTGCCCAGGACGGTGACGCGGCCATCGCCGCTGACCGCCAGTAGCCCGGCGCTGGTGCCGGCGGGCCGGTAACAGGACGTCCCGCCGTCGTACACGAAGCCCGATGCTGCGGTGACCTGGCCGGCGGCCCCGGCATCAGGCAGGGAACAATCCGGCTCAAGTACCGGTGCCGATTCGGGCACAACACCGGCCTGCCTGATGCCGCTGTCCAGCGCGCCCAGCGTCTGGAGGCGGGGTGAAATCACCACCACACGCCGGGCGGCGCCGGTCAGCTCAGAGAGCCGCTGGTCATCCAGGTACCCGTTCCTGTCGTAGAGCAGGAGGGTGGGGAAGTCGCTGTCCTCCAACGCCGCCATGGCCTCTTCGAAGCGGTCGACGTCGTTGACGTTCACGCCGTGCCGGTCGAGGATCTCGCTGACGGCACGCGCCCCCGACGGTCCCGGGTTATGGACGGAGAGGGAAACACCGTCCCCCTTTGGCGCAAGCTGCCCCCAGATCACCATGCCCAGTGCAGCAGCCACAACGGCTGCCAGGGCGGCCAGGCCGCGGTGCTGCCGGAGCCAGCGGAATGGGTTCTTGCGCACCGCTGACCGGGAATCCTGGCTGGTGCTTCGATCTACAGCGTGTTGTTGTCCGCCGACGTCCTGCAGCGCTTCGGTCATGGCAGCGCCGCCGTGTCCTGCGCTGCGTCGCGTGCAGGCCGGGCTGCCTGCAGATCTGTGTCCAGTCTTGTCATTGCCTCGTAATCAGGACTGCCCGGTGGCCAGTTTCCGTAGCGGACTGCGTCGAAGATCCTGGCGGCCTGGTCCAGGCGCGCGGCCTCCGCCGGGAAGGGCCGGGACAGGGCGAAGGCGGCTTCATCCGCGGTCCGGCCCGGCTGGGGTTCCAGCAGCACGCGGTCTTCCGCTGAGCGCACCACTGCACGGAAGCGGTCGACGACGGCGTCCCCCCAGTTTCCTGCCGCGGCCTCGGCGTCAGCGCGCTGCCGGTAGTCCGCGGCAGTGAGTGCGCTGTCCGGCTCGAAGACTTCCTTGGCCTGCCGGGCCTTGGGGTTCAGGCGGGGCCGGGCGAGGATCACGGCGACGGCGATGACCGCGGCGATCACAATCCCAATAACGGGGCTGGGCACGGGTGCATCGGCACCCGCCGGTCCGTCCAGGGACTGCAACCAGTCCAGGAAGCTGCGCCACAGCGAGTCGAGCCAGCCGGGCTCGGCTTCCCGATATTCGGATTTGGCCAGTTCCTCCGCGGCCCAGCGGCGGGCTTCCTCCGCCGAGGGCAGGACAGGAGGTTCAGCGGACATCCGGCCAAACCCCGGGCTGTCCGGTTCCGGGAACCGGTCCCGGCCTGATGGCATGGATTCCGCGGCCCGGTATGCCGTCCGGATCTGCTCCGGTTTCCAACTGCCGGAGCAGCGCGATGTCCAGGCCGTCCTTGCGCATCCGCAGATCCATGTAGAGCAAGGCCATCACGGACGTCTGGAAGGCATACCCCACAGCCCCCACCAGGGCGCCCACGACGGCGGTGGCCACCCCTACGGCGACTGCAATAGTAATCTCCTGCTCGCTGCCGGCATGCGGGGACAGGAAGCCGGAGAGCATCGAGGGCAGCAGGCTCACCGGGATCATGACCACCTGCCCGATGACGCCCACCATGATGCCCACCACCAGGGTGATACCCAGGATCCGCCACCAGTTGGCGCGGGTCAGCGACCAGGAACGCCGCAGGGCATCCAGGGCGCCCAGCTCTTCGATGACGACGGCGGCGGGCGCCACCATCAGCTTGATATAGATCCACAGAAGCAAGGCAAAAACAGCAGGAATCATGGGAATGAGGAGGAAAATCCCGGCCCGTTCCCCGCTGGCGATCATCGCCACCATTAGGGCTGCGGGCAGCAGCAGCGCCAGCATGCCGGCCAGCATCATCAGTGCCGCGAGGCGGATCAGGGCCCAGGCCCGCGAACGTGCCAGGACCCACATTTGCCGGAAACCCGTGGGGCGGTTAAGGATGGACCGTGCCACCGGAACCACCATGGCCCCCTGGAGGACAGCCGAGATAAACATGGTCAGGACAGACACCAGCAGGACGGCGGCCAGGAACCCCAGGCCCAACGAGGCGACGTCGGCGGGGCTGGCGCTCTCCGCCCATGCTTCGATGGAGACAATGGACGTTGCGGTGACGGCAGTAATCACCGCGGCAAGGATCGCAGCGAACGACTGGGCAATGAGGGAAGCGCCGAGCATGGCCTTGGCGTTCCGTCTGATCGTCTGGAATGAGCCATCCAGGATCTCACCGAACATCAGGGGGCGGAGCGGGACGATCCCCGGTTTGGGCGGCGCCACGTAGCGGGGCTGGCCGTAGGGGTTGGCGGGAGGCTGGCTGAAAGCAGAGTGGCCGTAAGGGGTCTGGCCATAAGCAGGTTGGCCGTAGGCGGAGCCAGGGTAGGGCGGCCGGGGCGAACCCCAGTGCTGCTGCCCCTGCGGCTGTCCCCAGGCCGGCGGCGCGCCCCAGCCCGGTTGCTGGCCCCACTGGGGCTGCTGACCCTGTCCGGGCGGCTGCCCCCCTGCGGGCTGCTGCCCGCCGGAGCCCTGCGGCCGCTCCGCGCCCGGATCCTGTTCTGACACCCGTGTTCCTTCCCCCTGTAGCAGTGCCTGAAGCAGCCAGGCCCGGTCCGCGACAGAACGGTGGGCACCGGGAACCTCCGGCAATGCTCCCAGCCTATAGTTCCGTGGGCACGGCTACCTAGCATTCCGCCATGCCGCAACGCCCTGAACAGGACAAAGCCTGTCTGATAAGGGAATATATAACTATGAAGGCACGCATTCTGGTGGTAGACGACGACGAAGCACTGGCCGAGATGATTGGAATTGTTCTTCGCAATGACGGCTTCGAACCAGTCTTCTGCGCTGACGGGGCCAAAGCACTCGACGTTTTCCGTTCATCCAGGCCTGACCTTGTCCTTCTGGACCTGATGCTTCCCGGCGTCGACGGTATCGAGGTCTGCCGGCAGATCCGCTCGGAGTCGGACGTGCCCATCGTGATGCTGACCGCCAAATCGGACACCTCCGACGTCGTCCGCGGGCTTGAATCAGGCGCCGACGACTACGTGCCCAAGCCCTTCAAACCGGCCGAACTCGTGGCGCGCGTCCGCGCCCGGCTGCGTCCAGGCGACCAGAAGGCCCCGGAAACCCTCAAAATCGCCGACATCACCATCGACGTCGCAGGTCACACCGTCAGCCGGGGCAATGAGCGGATTTCCCTGACGCCCCTGGAGTTCGACCTCCTGGTGGCCCTCGCCCGCAAACCGTGGCAGGTGTTCACCCGCGAGCTGCTGCTTGAGCAGGTCTGGGGCTACCGCCACGCCGCCGACACGCGGCTGGTCAATGTCCATGTCCAGCGCCTCCGGTCCAAAATCGAGCAGGATCCGGAAGCTCCGGAAGTTGTGTTAACGGTGCGTGGTGTCGGCTACAAAGCAGGGGCCTGACCCCGCAGTTCCCCCCGGGGGACCTGCACACGAACCCGCCACGGAAAGTTTTCCCGAACAGCCTGGCGGGAACCACCGCCCTGAGCACCACAACGCTCCGGAACACACCGATGCCCGCACCGCAGGCTTCCAGCGGCTGTCCTTCCTGGCCAGGATCTGGCAGCGCCGTGCCCTGATTGTCAGCCTGCGCGTCGCCCGGCTGGTGCGGACCGGATTCCGGAAGTTCCTCCCGGCCCTGAGGTATATGGGGCGCGCACTGCACCGGCGCTGGCGCCGGTCGCTGCAGTTCCGCACGGTCCTGACCACCCTGCTCCTGGCCATCACGTCCTTTGCCGTGGTGGGCGCTTATCTTTCGAACCAGATCGCCAACAACCTCTTCCAGGAGCGGCTGACCCAAGCGGAGTCCGAGACGCGCTACAACGTCAAGCAGGTGCAGGACACGTTCGACGGCGCCCAGGTCACCGACCAGTCCAGCGTGATCACCCTGGTGTACGACACACTGAACGCCGTGGAGGGCCGGGGCTCGGTGATCCAGCGGAGGTACGTGTTCGAGGCCATGCCCGAACAGACCAAGCCGCGGAACCGCTGGGTGGAATCACGGGCATCGGACCAGCTGACCGTCAGCGTCATCCCGCCGGAACTGCGCAAGGCCGTCCAGGAATCCGGGAAAGACCAGTACTGGGCCTCAACCGTTATCCCGGTAGGCACCGAGGACCGCCCCGGCATCGCCGTGGGAAACAAGGTGACCTTTAATGGCACCGTCTACGAGCTGTACCTGATCTACGACCTCAACACCGCCCAGCAGACCCTGAACGAAATCCAGAGCGTACTATGGGCCGGCGGGGCGGTGCTGGTCCTGATGATCGGCGCCATCGCCTGGTATGTGACACGCAATGTGGTCAGCCCGGTCAGCCATGCCGCGATGGTCTCCGAAAAACTCGCCGCCGGCCAGCTGCAGGAACGGATGGTGGTCCGGGGCGAGGACGAGGTGGCACGCCTTGGTGCCTCCTTCAACCACATGGCTGCCAGCCTCCAGGAACAGATCACCCAGCTGGCTACCCTGTCCCAGATGCAGCAGCGCTTCGTCTCCGACGTTTCGCATGAACTGAGGACACCGCTGACCACTGTCCGGATGGCCGCGGAAGTGCTCTACGACGCACGGGACGATTTCGACCCCATCAACAAGCGCTCGGCGGAACTCCTGTACAACCAGGTGGAGCGGTTCCAGTCCCTCCTTTCGGACCTGCTGGAAATTTCCCGCTTCGACGCCGGCGTGGCCATGCTCGATGCCGAGCCGGAAGACATCCTGCAGGTGGTGGCCCACGTGATTGAAGGTGCAACCCCCGTCGCGGCCGAATATGGCTCCAAGATCATCCTCAGCGCCCCGGCAGGCGCGATCATCGTCGAAATGGACGCCCGCCGGATCGACCGCATCCTGCGAAACCTCATACTCAACGCCGTGGAACACGGAGAAGGGAAGCCGGTGACGGTCTCAGTGGGAGCCAGCCAGACCGCCGTCGGCATCGCCGTACGCGACCACGGGATCGGCATGGCGCCCGCGGAAGCCGCGCGCGTTTTTGACAGGTTCTGGCGCGCAGACCCTGCCCGTGCCCGCACCACCGGCGGCAGCGGCCTTGGGCTTTCCATCGCGATGGAGGACACCAAGCTCCATAACGGGTGGCTGCAGGCATGGGGCAAGAAGGGGAGCGGTGCGAACTTCAGGCTGACACTGCCGTTGCGCCAGGGGGAAGAAATCGACAAGTCGCCCGTGCAGCTGGAACCGGAGGACATCACCATCCCTGGCGAAACAGACAACAGGAACATGCTGGTCCTTGAGGCCGGCACTCCGCTTGCGCCGGCGGCCTCAAAGGACACTCCATGACGGGCCGTACCCCGCCCAGTGCCAGGCTGGCCGCTTCGCTGCTGGTGGTCCTATTGGCACTGTTGGCCGGTTGCGCGCGGATTCCCACATCCGGCCCGGTAGGCAAAAGCAGCGAGGGCAGCGCCGGGAACCTCAGTGCACCGGTGTTCCTGCCGGCAGCGCCGCAACCCGGCGCGTCACCGGAGACCATCATTGACTACTTTTACCGTGCCGGCAGCGGCTACGAGGACGACTACGCGGTCGCGCGCCAGTATCTGACCCAGGCTTCCTCCGTCTCGTGGAAGCCGGACCAGCGCGCCCTCGTTTACCGCGAAGCGAAGGTAGTGCCGGGCGAGGCGGAAAACGTCTACAACTACGAGCTGGACGTCGCTTACACCGTGGATTCCGATGGGATAGCAACGCAGTCACCGGAAGGAACCATCGAAAAAATCCCCGTCACCGTCACCCAGGTGGACGGGCAGTGGCGGATTTCGGCACTGCCGGACGGGACAGCCATCGCCGAAGAAACCTTTAAAGTGATCTACGGCGCGTATCCCATCTACTTCTATGACCCCACGTTCACGTATGCGGTACCGGACGTGCGCTGGTTTATCAAGAACAAGACCGTCAAAGCGATGACCAGTGCGCTGCTCGCGGGGCCGGCGCCGTACCTGCGGGGCGCCGTGGCCAGCGCCTTCCCCTCAGGGATCAAGCTGGCCCGGGAATCAGTCCCCGTTGTCTCCGGTGCAGCCCAGGTGGACCTGACGGCCAAGGAACTGACGGAAACCTCGCCCGAGGACCGGCTGCGGATGCAGATGCAGCTGACATTGACCTTCCGCAGCCAGCCGGACGTAGTCAACGTTGAGCTCCGCGCAAACCAGGACCTGGTCCGCGTGGAGGACAACGGCTCGGTCCTGCCGCCGGTAGTGGATAAGAGTGTGCCGTCACGCCAGATTGCGGTCAGCGGTAACGAGCTGGTCCGCTACGAAAACAACAGAATATCGCCGCTGCCGGATATCCAGCCGGTGTCCTCCCTTACTCCGCGGTTCCCCGCCGAGTCGCCCGCATCGCAGATGGCGGCCTTCCTCAACGAGAGCCGCACCACCCTGTACAGCATCAGTCCCGGCCAGCCTGCAAGGGCGCTGACCACGCGAAGCACACTGACCCGGCCGTCCTTCGGGCTGAACGACTGGCTGTGGTCGGCAGGACCGGGCGCCTCGGGGGAAACGGAAATTGTGGCGTTCCGGCCTACAGGAGTGGCTGAGGGCGCCAGCGTGCCCTCAGTCACGCTGACGCCGGCCTGGCTGGCAGGGCGGACGGTCAAGGACGTCCGGATTTCGCGCGAGGGGGTCCGGGCGCTGGTGATTTCCGAACAGAACGGCAAGACCCGGGTGCAGGTTGCCGGCATCATCCGGGGCGGTGACGGGGCGCCCCGGGAGCTGACGCCACCTGTTACTTTGGCCACCGAAAGCGGGCCGGACCAGGGCGTCTGGGTCACCGATACCACCGTTGCCGTGATGAAGGGGGCTCCCGGCTCGAACGTTACGCCGGAACTGCTCTCGCTGACGTCGGGGCAGCCGCAGCAGCTGGCACCATGGCCGGGGCTGGTTGCCCTCAGTGCCGGAAACGGCCCGGAGGAAATCTACGCCCAGTCCGCAGAGGGCGTTTTCCAGCGGCTGGGCAACGGCTGGTCGCCGCAGATCAAGGGCCCGGTGGATCCAGCGTTCCCCGGCTGATCCCCGCGTTCCTTCCCGCCCTGTCCACATAGCCTGTTAACCGTGTGGTGCTGCAGGGGCCTTGCGTCAGATGCTTGGCGGGTGAGCCGCAAAATCACGGGCCCAGCCTGCGCACCATGGAACGTCCGCACCGATCCGGACCTCATGCCGTCCGCCGAGCGGCCCGCCAGGCACCGGTCGGATCACCGGAGCGCGTTGCTGCGCCTGGTGGACCAGGCTGAAGGCGCTTTTGGCGATCTCCTGGCGCTGTTGGTTCCGGTGGACTGTGTGTGCTGCGGAGCCGAAGACCGTGCGCTGTGTGTTCCGTGCGACCGCAACATCCGCCGGCTGACGCGCCAGCCTTTCCGCGCTGAACAAGGAGCTCCCGCCCTGATGGACGTCGGCGGGACGGTGCTGCTGCCGGTGGTGGCTGCCGGCGTGTACAGGGAGGAGCTGGCGCAGGCTCTCCTGTCTTTCAAACGGCACGGCCAGCATGGGCTTGGGAACAGCCTGGGCCGGGCGCTCGGCGGGGCTGTCCGGACAGCTGCGGCTGGTATGCAGGAGACCTGCCTGGTGCCAGTGCCCACCAGCAACGCAGCCTTCATGAAGCGTGGCTTCAGCCCGGTCCACCTGCTCCTGCAGAAGGTGCCACGGCAGCTCCCGGAGCTTCCCGTGCTGAACGTGCTGGAAAAAAGCGGTGCCGGAATTTTTCAGCTGCCCGGAGGCCAAAAAGGCCTGGACCGCGGCGGCCGTGCCAGGCGGGTGCGGGGGTCCATGCGTGTCCGCCGGCGCGCCCTGGCGCAGCTGGCCGGACGCCGCTGCATCATTGTCGACGACGTCCTGACCACAGGTGCAACCCTTTCGGAAGCTGCGCGGGCGCTGCACTCTGCAGGCGCCGTAGTGGCAGGCGCGGTGGTCCTCGCCGCGACACGCCCGCCGGACTCCGCAGCACCTGGCGCCGCATCCGCTGAACCCCGCAGGGAGGGGCATGACTTAGAAAAAAATAAACCACGAAAGGATGAATAACCGATGGCTATGAACTAACGTCGGTGGTGGGTACCAAGAACAGAATGTACCTGTCGATGGCGGCTCGGAAAGGGGCTCGACTGTCAATCAGATCGGCCCAGCGAAGTGCTGCCGTCGTGTCACCGAAGTCATTTGGAGGGCACCATGGAGTTTATGATCAGCGGACGAAATCTGACAGTCTCAGACCGGTTCCGCGAATATGCCGGAGAGAAGATCTCAAAGATCGAGTCGCTGGGTGACAAGGTCCAGCGGGTTGATGCAAAAGTTTCAAAGGAGACCAGCTCGCGGCAGACCGGCGACCAGCTGACTGTTGAAGTGACAGTATTGGGCAGGGGGCCGGTGATCCGTGCCGAAGCAAGTGCCGCTGATAAATTCGCTGCATTCGACCTCGCATACAACAAGCTGCTTGAGCGGCTCCGCCGCGCCAAGGACCGCAAGAAGGTCCACCACGGACGCCACACCCCCAAAGCGGTCCGTGAAGCCACCGCCACGCTGGAACCCGCCAGCGCCCACGAACCGATTTATGTCGAGGCGAGCCACCGGACCGAAACCGCGCCGGCCCCCGCAGAGAAATCTCCCTACGATGTCGATAACGACATTCCGGCCGGCGATTCCCCGGTCCTGATCAGGCGCAAGGTTTTCCCTGCCGCGTCGCTTTCGCTCGATGATGCCGTGGACAACATGGAACTTGTGGGCCACGATTTCTACCTTTTCGTGGATAAGGCCACGAATACACCCTCTGTTGTGTACCGGCGCCGCGGCTGGACTTACGGGGTTATCACCCTGGACCACGAATGCGAACCGGGCGACACCGTGGTTGAGGAAAAAATCCTCGCGTACCGTTCTGACGACGCAGCAGCCAACGCCTAGGGTGGTAATCAACATCCACAGAGAGGACTGATGTGCCGACGCTGAGCCTGGACCAGGCCCGGCGGATCGCATTGGCAGCACAGGGACTCGACAAAGGACGGCCCGCCGGCCCCGTGACATCACGGACGGTGGGCCGGACTTTTGCCCGGCTCCAGCTGGTCCAGATCGATTCCGTCAATGTCCTTGCCCGGAGCCACTTCCTTCCTTTCTTCTCCCGGCTGGGGAATTACGACCGCACCATCCTCCAGCGGATGTCAGCCACACATCCGCGGCGCATGGTGGAGTACTGGGCACACGAAGCCAGCTACATCCGGCCGGAGCACTTCGCCGACCTGCGACTGTGGCAGAAACGTTCCTGGGTGGGGGCCCACAGCATGGATCCGGCCCTGCTCGCCACTATCTCCGGCAGGATCCTGGAAACGCTCGCAACGGCAAGGCCCCTGACTGCCGCCCAGATCGCCGACCGCATCGGCCACGTGGAGGAGAAACAGAACGCCAACTGGGGCTGGAACTGGAGCGCGGTCAAGAGGGTACTGGAGCACCTGTTTGAGGAGGGCGTTGTTTCAGCCGCCTCCAGGACGGAGCAATTCGAGCGGAGGTACACGCTCACTGCGAAGGTGCTGCCGGATCTTCCTTGCAGGGAACCGGGGGAACGCGACCTCGAGCCGGCCCTGCACCGGCTGATCGATGCGGCCGCGCAAGCCCACGGCATCGGCACCGTGAGGTGTTTCGCTGATTATTTCCGCACGCCGGTCAAGGCCGCAGCGGCAGCCGTAAACCATCTCGTGGACTCGGGCAGGCTGGTGCCTGTGACGGTGGCCGGCTGGAACCGTGAAGTGTTCCTTCACACCGAAGCCAGGCTGCCGCGGCGTGCGACAGGCCGGGCACTGTTGAGCCCGTTCGATTCCCTGGTCTTTGAACGGCGCCGGCTCGAGGAGCTGTTCGGCTTCCACTACCGCATAGAGATCTACACTCCAGAACCTAAAAGGCGGTATGGATACTACGTCCTGCCCTTCCTCCTGCGCGACAGGATCGTGGCACGGGTGGACCTCAAGGCTGTCCGCGCAGGCGGCAAACTGCTGGTTCGATCCGCTTATGCCGAGCCTGGTGCCCCGCCGGATACCGCCGTCGAACTCGCTGCAGAGCTTTGCTTGATGGCGGACTGGCTGGGACTGCCGGGCATGGAGATCTGCCCGCGGGGCGACCTTGCCGGCGAACTCGCCGACGCGGTGGCAGGCGGATTGGTTGCTCCGCTCTGAGGGAAAACACCCAGCGGTCCGGTGTCTCTCCCGTAGACTAAAAACGCCAGAATTCGGCGGCAACGACTGGGAGCATCTTCACGTGGCATCACTTATCGAAAAACTTCTCCGCACGGGTGACAAAAAAACCCTGCGGCAACTGCGGAACTATGCCGACTCCATCAATGCCCTGGAAGACTCATTCAAGACGTTCACAGATGCCGAACTCCGCGAGGAAACGGACCGCCTGCGCGAACGCCACCAGGACGGCGAGAAGCTTGACGACCTGCTTCCGGAGGCCTTCGCCGCGGTCCGGGAAGCGTCCTCACGAACCTTGGGCATGCGCCACTTCGATGTCCAGCTGATGGGCGGCGCCGCGCTGCACCTGGGCAACATCGCGGAAATGAAAACCGGTGAAGGCAAGACCCTGGTGGCAACTGCTCCCGCCTACCTCAATGCGCTCACCGGCAAGGGTGTCCACGTGGTCACTGTGAACGACTACCTGGCCGAATACCAGTCCGACCTTATGGGCCGCGTGTACCGTTTCCTCGGCCTCACCAGCGGCTGCATCCTGTCGAACCAGGATCCCTCGGTCCGGCGCCAGCAGTACGCCGCCGACATCACGTACGGCACCAACAACGAATTCGGCTTCGACTACCTCCGCGACAACATGGCGTGGGACAAAGCCGAACTGGTCCAGCGCGGGCACCATTTCGCCATCGTTGACGAAGTGGACTCCATCCTCATTGACGAGGCCAGGACACCGCTGATCATCTCCGGTCCGGCGCAGGGCGACACCAACCGCTGGTACAGCGAATTCGCCAAGGTGGTCCTGCGGCTGCAGCCGGAGAAGGACTACGAGGTCGACGAAAAGAAGCGCACGGTCGGCGTCCTGGAAAGCGGCATCGAGAAAGTCGAGGACTACCTCGGGGTCGAGAACCTCTACGAGTCCGCCAACACGCCCCTGATCGGGTTCCTCAACAACGCCATCAAGGCAAAGGAACTGTTCAAGCGGGACAAGGATTACGTCATCCTCGACGGCGAGGTCCTGATCGTGGACGAGCACACCGGCCGTATCCTTGCCGGCCGCCGCTACAACGAGGGCATGCACCAGGCCATCGAGGCCAAAGAAGGTGTCGAGATCAAGGCCGAAAACCAGACCCTGGCGACGGTGACGCTGCAGAACTACTTCCGTATGTACCACAAGCTCTCGGGCATGACCGGTACTGCCGAGACCGAGGCCGCGGAATTCATGGGCACCTACAAGCTTGGCGTGGTGCCCATCCCCACCAACCGGGACATGCAGCGGATCGACCAGCCGGACCTGGTATTCAAGAACGAGACCGTCAAGTTCGACGCCGTCGTTAAGGACATCGCGGAGAGGCACGAAAAGGGCCAGCCTGTGCTCGTGGGAACCACCAGCGTCGAGAAGAGCGAATATCTGTCCCGGCTCCTCGGCAAGGAAGGCATCCGCCACGAGGTCCTGAACGCGAAGAACCACGCACGCGAAGCTGCCATCGTGGCCCAGGCCGGACGCAAAGGCGCCGTCACCGTGGCAACGAACATGGCCGGCCGCGGTACCGACATCATGCTCGGCGGCAACGCCGAATTCACTGCAGTGGCCGAGTTGGCGAAGCGCGGGCTTGATCCGGAAGAGAACTCTGAGGACTACGAGTCCGCCTGGCCAGAGGCATTGGAAGCTGCAAAGCAGTCCGTCAAGGACGAACACGAGGAAGTGCTGAACCTCGGCGGCCTGTACGTTCTGGGTACCGAGCGCCACGAATCACGCCGCATCGACAACCAGCTCCGCGGCCGTTCCGGCCGCCAGGGTGACCCCGGCGAGTCCAGGTTCTACCTCTCGCTGACGGACGACCTGATGCGCCTGTTCAACTCCGGCGCTGCGGAACGGCTGATGAACAGCTCGGTGCCGGACGACGTCGCCCTGGAATCCAAGCTTGTCTCGCGGGCCATCGCCTCCGCGCAGGGCCAGGTGGAGGGCCGCAATGCTGAGCAGCGCAAAAACGTCCTGAAGTACGACGACGTCCTCAACCGCCAGCGCGAGGCCATCTACGGCGACCGCCGCCGCATCCTTGAAGGCGATGATCTGCACGAAAAGGTGCAGTACTTCGTGGAGGACACCATCACGGCGCTCATTGACGCTGCGACTGCCGAAGGCAACGGCGACGACTGGGATTTCCACCAGCTCTGGACCAACCTCAAGACGCTCTACCCGGTCAGTGTCACCCCGGAGGAGATCATCGAGGAAGCCGGCGGAAAGTCCAGGCTCACTGTTGAGATGCTGAAGGAAGAGCTGCTGTCCGACGCTCGCCTGGTCTACCAGGCCCGGGAAGAGGCGATTGGCTCCGAAAGCATGCGCGAGCTGGAGCGCCGGGTTGTGCTGTCAGTTATCGGCCGTAAGTGGCAGGAACACCTTTATGAGATGGACTACCTCAAGGAGGGAATCGGACTGCGGGCCATGGCCCAGCGCGATCCGCTCGTTGAGTACCAGCGTGAGGGCTTCGCCATGTTCCAGAGCATGATGGAGGCCATCCGCGAGGAAAGCGTGGGTTTCCTGTTCAACCTGGAAGTGGAAGTCACCCCCGCCCAGGATGTGGTGGTTGCCGACGCCGAGGGCGGGCACACCGAGCACGTCGAGCCGCAGGTGCGCGCCGCCGGCCTGGAAGCGCCGGCGCAGCCGGCCCAGCTGCAGTACACCGCACCCAGCGAAAGCGGCGGAACGCAGACCCGCGTGGAGACGCGGCAGTCCGGCCGTTCTGGAAACCCGGCCAAGGCAGCTGCGCAGGATGCAGCCAAGCGTCCCGCAAAGAAGAAGAAGCGTTAGCCGCGGGCTGAGTGAGCCGGCGGGCAATGAGGAATACGGAGCAGGGCCGGGAATGCGATACCCGGCCCTGCTCCAGTTCCAGCCCAGTTCGGTTTCGCTCAGAGGCATGGTGCCCTCAGCCAATGACAAGCTCAGTGACCCGCCATATCTGCTTGCTCCGTTCCAGGCGGACAGCGACAGCCCGGGCACGGACGTCGTCCACCACCACGGCGCTCGCTTCATAAATCCCCTCAGCCACTTCGCAAACGCGTACCGAACGGACCACGGAATTTCTGTGCAGCCGCGCCAACGCAGGATTGTTCGTCCGGGCGACTTCGCGTCTTATCAGGCAGGCACGGTGTTGCAGCGCTGACATGCACCGCGGATCGAGGCGACGGGCCAGCTGGTGTATGGGGCGGATTCCCGCCAGCACTTCCATGGCTGCCTGCACCGTGCCGCGGGTGACTGCGCGGACCTCGGACAGGTCATCAACGGCCCGCAATCCGGAAGGAGCTCCGGCTTGGTTTGGCGTTAAGTCCCGAGTGCGGCCCGGGATATTCTCAGCCCTTCCAGATTGCTGGCCGGCTCTGATCGGAGTCACTGCAGTCATTGCTTTCCCCTTAATTGGCGGCCGGGATCCTTCAGAGCCCAGCCCGTAGTTATGCCGCGGTTGGCGGCTGAAGGATTTGTCCCGGAAGCAGCACATCCGGATTCAGGCCGATAACTGAACGGTTGGCCTCGTACCATCGGGGCCATGCCATGGCGATCTCCACGTCGGTTGCCTCCGGCCCCATCGCGAATGCGGCGATGTCCCACAGGGTGTCGCCAGCCAGCACTGTCACGGTCTCCGTACCGGCATCACTGGAGTTGCGCGCAGCCGGCGCCGCCAGCAACCCTGGGCTGACCACAGGGGCTGCAGGCTGCCAGCCCGGCTCGAAATCGGACGGAGGAAATGCCTTGTCCGTCACAGCTTCTTCAAGCGGCGCAAGCTCCAGAGCCCCGTCGGCTCCGCTTCCGGCAAAGGTTGACGGGTCAGTGACGTTTCCGGGACCCGCCGGAGCGGACGAAACGCGGTCCTGTGTGGGAGCCCATTCCGGTCCCGGAACCGTCGCAGCTGCGTTCGCCGATGGGCCAGCCACCAGCTGGACGGACAGCGCAGCAAGTACAAGCCGTTGCATAAACGCAGGCGACAGCCGGCGCGTGACCGCAGCAGCGCGGATTTTTCCGCCCCGGTCAAGGACCGCAGTGGCTCCGGCCAGGAGCAGGGACAGAATCCACCAACCCACAAGAATGGCTCCGCCGGCAGCTGCCGCCGCGCCCAGCAGGTCCTCCGCGTGGAGTTCCTGGCGCTGTGCCGAGGAATCCTGCCAGTGCTCCAGCAGGCCGGCCCCCACCAAGCACAGCAGGCCACCCAGCAGGAGTATTGCTGCCGCGCAAAGGCTATCCGTCCAGGTAGTAGCTTCTGCTTGCTTTGGCATGTCTGTCCTTGTTTGATGCAGTTTGGTGTTGTTTGATGCAACAAGCCTTAGTTTGCCCCGGGTATTCTTCCTTTGTCCAGACGTTGGAGAGAAAAAAGTTCCTGCGTTGACCGGGCGGTGGAGCGGCCCTACGCTTGCCGAATGCGCTGGGATGCACTCTTCAATGACCTGGAAAGCCAATTCACCGAGGCGGACAGGCTGGCGCTCGACGCGGAAATTAATGAGCGGGCCAGGGCAGAGATGGTCAGCCTGGAACTCGCGGACCGTCTGCGCGGGGTGTTGGGTTGCCGGCTTACGGTTTGCCTGGCGTCAGGGGAGTCTTTTTCAGGCATGCTCGTGCACGCTGGTGGCGATGCCCTGGTTCTTAATGAAGGACAGCACCAAACTCTTATTCCGTACGCAGCGGCTGCACGGTACATGGGGCTGGGCAGGTTCTCGACCACGGAGACGTCATCGGTGCGGCGAAAATTGGGGCTTTCCCATGCCCTGCGCAGCATGGCCAGGGACCGTGCGGTACTCTCGGTCCTTGTCGGGAGTACTTCAGGGTCTGCGCGGCTGGCTGGGGTTATCGACCGTGTCGGCAAGGACTATCTCGACCTTGCCGTTGTTAACCCCGGTGAGGTGCGGCGCAGCCATCAGGTCAGCCACGTTGCCACCATTCCCTTTGCTGCCCTGGCGGCCATTACGTCGCCCCGTACAGGCGAGTGAGCGCCAGGTGTCCCGGACGGCACCGGCCGCCGGCCACGTCAAACCGACTTGGACTTGGACTCCCGGATCATGCGGCTCGCCTCGGCATAGCGTTCCTCGATGTACTGCTCAAGCATTTTTTCCTCGACGCGCCACTGGCCGCGGCCGCCCACCTGGATGGCTTTGAGCTCGCCGCTGCGCACCAGGGCGTACGCAGCCGGGGAATTGATCTGGAGCTGTTCCGCGACATCTGCGAGCGTAAGAAACCTGGGCATGGACCCTATTTTGCCACCGCAAGGTGCATTTTGCTGGTGTTATCCACAATTTGATCTTGTTTGAATATATGACTTTCGTTCCCGGGCCCCTGCGGTAACAATGGGGAGTCCGGGCACACCGCGCAGTCCCGGTGCACATTGGGGGGAGAAAAAGGTAATGGTTCCTGAGTCATCTGCTGCGGCTGCCAGGCTGAAACGACCTTCCTGGAAGGACCCCCGCCTGCTGGCAGGTGTCCTCCTGGTGCTGGCGTCCGTGGCAGGCGTCGTTTTCCTCGTGGACAGCGCGGACCGGACCACGGAGGTCTACGCTGCCAGGGATGGCATTGCCGTGGGTGAAAAGCTGACGTCGGAGAATGTCGTCCGGGCCAAGGTGAGGCTTGGTGAGACCGAATCCCAGTACATCACCGCCGAGTCGGGGTTGCCGGAAGGCGTCGTTGCCGTCCAACGGATCGGAAAGGACCAACTTGTGCCCAGGGCCAGCCTGGGCGCAGTGGATGAGCTTGACCGCAAGCCGGTTGCCCTCACCATTGAAGAAACGTTGCCCGCCCAGGCGGTCCCGGGCGCCAGGGTGGATGTCTGGGTGGCCCAGCCTGATGCGCGGAATGGGTTCAGTGAGCCGAAGCTTTTGTTGCCTGGCGCTGAGATTGCTGAGGTCACGGAGGGCACTACAACCCTGGGATCCTCCCGGACCACGGTGTTGATGGTTCTCGTCGAAGACACCCAGATGCCCGCCCTGCTCGGGGCGCAGGCCAACGAAGCGAAAATTTCCGTTGTCTGGAATCCAGGGGGCGGCACTCGATGAGCATTCCTGTCGTCACTGTTGGCCAGAGCCGCGAGGACCTGGTCGGCGGACTGGAACGCCTGCATGGACCCGTGACGGTAGTGCGCAGGTGTACTGAACTCACCGAACTGCTGGCAGCCTGCCAGAGCGGACTGGCGCGCGCTGCGGTAGTAGCGGACGGCTCGGAGGATCTCACCGCCTCTCTCGTGGACCGGCTGGGCGCTGTGGGCGTAGCCGTCATTGCCCTGACCGACTCGGCCGAGGAAGCCGCCAGGCTGCGGGGGATAGGAGTGGCCTCAGCCCTGACCGGGGTGGAATCGGCGGTGCTGTCGGAAAGGATCGCCGAGGCGGTGGCGCTGCTGACCGGGGGCGGGCGGGTTGGAGCCTACCGCAGCGCCGCTGCCGATCCTGGTGCTGCCCTCGCCCCCGTTGAGCTGGACACGCAAAGGAGTCCCGATGAGCCGGGGCCCGGCGAGATCATCGCGGTCTGGGGCCCGGCAGGATCGCCCGGCCGGACAACCCTTGCCGCAAACATTGCCGGTGAACTGGCCGCTGAGGGAAAATCGGTCCTCCTCGTGGACGCTGACAGTTATGGGGCGAGCGTTGCCGCGGTGCTGGGCCTGATGGATGAATCGGCCGGCCTGGCCCAGGCCTGCCGGCTGGCCGACCAAGGCTTGCTGGACAGCCAGGCCTTGAAGAAGGTGGCCACTCCCGTTGCCACGAAACTGGGCTCTTTTCGCGTACTGACCGGCATTACCCGCGCGGACCGATGGACAGAGCTGCGGGCACCGGCCCTTGCCTTGGTGCTGGAGCGTGCCAGGCAGATCGCAGAGGTTGTTGTGGTGGACACTGGCTTCTGCCTGGAAGCCGATGAGGAATTGAGTTTCGACACCATGGCTCCCCGGCGGAACGCAGCCACCCTGCGTTCGCTTGAGCTCGCAGACACCGTCTATGCGGTCGGTGCAGCGGATCCTGTGGGTGTGCCACGGCTTGTGCGCGGCCTTGCCGAGCTTGAGGAGGCGGTGCCGCAGTCCGCGCCCATCGTCGTGATGAATAAAGTCCGATCCTCCTCGGTGGGCCGGGGCCCTGAGCGCCAACTGCGGGACGCCTGGGCACGCTACGGCCCGGCGTCGGAACTCAAGGCCTTCCTGCCCCACGACGCCGCGGCGGCCGATTCCGCGCTGCTTGGTGGTTCGCTGTTGCTGGAGGTGGCGCCGGATTCTCCGCTTCGTCGCGCCATCGCCGAACTCGTTTGTGCATCTGTCCAGCAAAAAACGAAAACCTCTGTATTTTCTTCCACAGCACGGCGGAAACTAAAGGACTAGGCTCGCCGTAAGAGCTGCGACGATGCAGCGAAGACTTGTGATGGAGGCGTTTGTCGATGTCGTCTGGATCCAGCGTGGAGGATCAGCCCCTTTCCATTGAAGGCCATGAAGGCTTTCTCGGGGACTACTATGAGCACCTGGCTGACGAGGACGCCCGGAGCTACACCGGGGATCTCCTGACCGCCAGGGCGGAGGGGCACCGCAACGTGGCTTCCATCAGGAAGCCGGGCCAGGCGAACATCGCCATCCACGATGAGGAAGACAGCAGCGTGGTCTTCGTAGTCACCGATGACATGCCGTTCCTCGTCGATTCCGTCAACGCGGAACTCGTCCGCCAGCACGCGGCCATCAGGCTGGTGGTACACCCGCTGTTCGTTGCGGCCCGCAACAGGGAAACCGGCGCGCTGGTGAAGGTCAACAAAGTCCCCTCCCATATCGGCATTTCCAGCGGTGACACCGCCGCCATGCCCAGCCTGTCCCATCTCATTGCACAGGGTGAGAGCGCCTCTTATATGGAGTCGTGGATCGCCGTCGAGATCAACCGTGTCTCCGATGAAGTCAAAGCCTCACTCCTGGAAGGCTTGCAGCGTGTACTGAACGACGTCCGGGCCGCGGTTGAAGACTGGCCCAAGATGCGCCAGAAGGCGCTGGAGATCGCAGAGAACCTGGACAAGGTGGCCAACCCGGCCCAGATCGCCGAGCTGCGCCAGGCCCAGGACCTCCTGCACTGGCTCGATGACGGCAACTTTACTTTCCTCGGCTACCGGGAATACGACCTCGTCAACGTGGACGGGGAAGATGTGCTGGAACTGCGCGAAGACAGCGGCCTGGGGCTGTTGCGCGCATCCGCTGACTCACCGCACATCCAGCACCTGACCGACACCGGCAGGAAAAAGGCACGTGAAAAGCGTGCCCTTGTCATCACAAAGGCCAATTCGCGTTCCACGGTCCACCGGTCGGCATACCTTGACTACATCGGAATTAAGAGTTTTGATGCCGCGGGCAATGTTAATGGGGAGCAGCGCTTCATCGGCCTCTTCGCTACCAGTGCCTACACGGGGTCCGTCCGCAACATTCCCATCGTCCGGGAAAAGGTCGACGACGTCCTAAGCAGTGCCGGCTTCCCGCCGGACTCGCACTCCGGCAAAGACCTCCTGGGCATCCTGGAAACATACCCGAGGGACGAACTCTTCCAGATCGAAGTTCCGGACCTCGCTGCCACGGCCCTGGGCATCCAGAAACTGCAGGAACGCCGGCGCACCCGGCTCTTCCTGCGTCCCGACATCTATGGCCGCTTCATGTCCGCGGTCGTCTACCTTCCCCGGGACAGGTACACCACCAACGTCCGGCTCCGGATCGAGCAGGAACTGCGCGAAACCTTCCAGGCCGTCTCCATTGACTACGAGGCGCGTATGACGGAGTCCGCCCTCGCCCGGCTCTTCTTCCGCATCCGCCTGCCCAAGGGTGCAGACGTCAGCCATGTCAACACGGAGGAACTGGAAAAGCGGCTCGTGCTGGCCGCCCGCTCCTGGAGCGAAGGCATCGCTGAAGTCCTGCGCGAAGGCCGGGACGTCGGTGAGGCCAAGGAGCTGGCGGCCATCTGGTCGGAAGCCTTTCCTGCGAGCTACCGGGTGGACTATGAAGTTGAGGACGCCCTCGAGGACATCGCCCGTTTCGAAAAATACGGTGCGGCCGCGGAACGTACGGCAGGCGCCAAGCAGGAACGCCCCGGCGTCCATGTCTACCTTCCCGAAGGGGCAGGGGCAACGCTTGAGGAGGACGCCCGGGTCAAGCTCTACATGCTGGAGCCAAAGAGTTTGAGCCAGATCCTGCCCTTCTTCCACAACCTTGGCCTGGAGGTGCTCGACGAGCGCCCGTTCGAGATCGAAACCGCGGACCGGCGGGACTTCTTCCTGTACGACCTCGGCCTGAAATACCCGGCGGGTGTGGATCCGGTGGCCACCAATGAACTTCTTGCCGATTCCTTCGGTGCCGCGGTGACCGGCGCTGCCGAGTCTGACGCGTTTGACAGGCTGGTCCTCCGGGAGGGACTGCAGTGGCGCCAGATCACTGTGCTGCGCGCTTACGCCCGGTACATGCGCCAGATGGGCAACAGCAATTCCTTCGGATTCATGGCTGACACGCTGCTCGCCAACCCGGACGTCACCAGGGGCCTCAGCGCGCTCTTCGCCGCCCGCTTCGATCCATCGCTAAGCGAAGAGGAGCGGGTTGAGGCCCAGGCATCCGTGCGTACAGAACTGGCGGAGGCCATCGAAAAGGTGGCCACGCTGGATGCGGACCGCGTCCTGCGGACCTTCCTCAACCTGATCGAATCGACGCTCCGGACCAACTTCTACCAGTACAAGCCGCACCTTAGCTTCAAGCTTGATCCCTCACAGATCAAGGGGCTGCCCTTCCCGCGCCCCATGTTCGAAATCTGGGTCTACGCCCCCCGCGTCGAGGGCGTCCACCTTCGATTCGGCAAGGTGGCCCGCGGCGGCCTGCGCTGGTCCGACCGGCGCGAGGACTTCCGCACCGAAGTCCTTGGCCTGGTGAAAGCGCAGACGGTCAAGAACGCCGTCATCGTGCCTACCGGGGCCAAGGGCGGTTTCTTCGCGAAGCAGCTCCCGGATCCCACGGTGGACCGCTCCGCGTGGATGGCCGAAGGCATCGAAAGCTACAAGACGTTCATCCGCGGCCTGCTCGACCTCACTGACAACCTCCTGACGGAGGGCGGCGACGAGCGGCTCGTGCCGCCGTCGGACCTTGTACGGCACGACGGCGACGATTCCTACCTCGTGGTGGCGGCGGACAAGGGAACCGCGACCTTCTCGGACATCGCGAACGGGCTGGCCGCCGAATACGGCTTCTGGCTCGGAGACGCTTTTGCCTCCGGCGGCTCGGTGGGCTATGACCACAAGGCTATGGGCATTACCGCCCGCGGGGCCTGGGAATCAGTGAAGCGCCACTTCAGCGAGCTGGACCTGGACACGCAGACCCAGCCGTTCAGCGTGGTGGGTGTAGGAGATATGTCCGGTGACGTGTTCGGTAACGGCATGCTCCTCTCAAGGCACATCAGGCTCATCGCGGCATTTGACCACCGCCACGTCTTCCTCGACCCCAATCCGGATGAGGAGACCTCGTTCGTGGAGCGGCAGCGGTTGTTCGAGCTGCCCAGGTCTTCGTGGGATGACTACAACAAGTCCCTCATCAGCGAAGGCGGCGGGGTGTTCCCGCGCCAGGCGAAGTCGATTCCGGTGTCGGCGCAGGTGCGGGCTGCCCTGGGACTTCCCGCGGACACCACTGAACTCAGCCCGCCCGAACTCCTCCGCGCCATCCTGCTGGCACCTGCCGACCTGCTGTACAACGGCGGAATCGGAACCTACGTCAAGGCGAGCACCGAATCCAACGCCGCGGTGGGGGACAAAGCCAACGACGCCATCCGGGTGGACGGCAAGGACCTGCGCGTCAAGGTGGTGGGTGAAGGCGGAAACCTCGGCATGACGCAGCGCGGCCGAATTGAGGCCGCACTGCAGGGAGTTATCCTCAACACCGATGCCATCGACAACTCCGCCGGCGTTGACTGCTCGGACCACGAGGTCAACATCAAGATCTTCGTGGACCGCATGGTCGCTGCAGGGAAGCTGTCCGCCGAAGAGCGCGCCGGTTTCCTTGCATCGATGACCGATGAGGTGGGCCGCCTCGTCCTTGAGGACAACATCGACCAGAACATCCTGCTGCTGAACGACCGTACCCGGGTGGCCGAGTGGAGCCCGAGCTACGAGCGCCTGATGGACTGGCTGGAGAAGAAGGCCGACCTGAACCGGGAACTGGAGGCGCTGCCCACCACAGCGGAGCTGCATGAACGGCTGCAGCAGGGCCAGGGCCTGACCTCTCCGGAACTGTCGGTGCTGGCCGCGTACGCCAAAATCGAGCTGGCCTCAGCGCTGCGGGACAGCGACCTGGCCGACGACCCGTGGTTCCGGAAGACGCTGCGGGCCTACTTCCCGGAGCAGCTGCGGGACCGCTTCGATGCGGAGCTGGATACCCATCCGCTGCGCCGCGAGATCATCGCCACGATAGTGGCCAACGACATGATCAACCTTGGCGGCATCACGTTCGCGTTCCGGACCATGGAAGAAACATCGGCCTCTGAAGTTGCGGTAGCCAAGGCCTTCGTTGCCCTGCGTGAGGTCTACGAGCTCGATGCGATGGTGGAGGAGCTGAACAGCCTGCCGGCGTCGTTCCCCACCGAGCACTGGAGCGCAGTCCACCTGGACATCCGGCGGCTGCTGGACCGGGCAGTGCGGTGGTTGCTGGGACAAGGCAGCGTGTCCAGGCCTATCGCCGACGTTGTGGAGGAATTCAAGCCCCTTGTCGACCCGATGCGGGCCCGCCTGCTGGATTACCTGCGCGGGGACGACCGGGACAGGGTGGCCGGCTGGCTTTCCACGGCCCGCGAGTGGGAGCTTCCCGAGGGGCTGGCACTGCGCTGGGCGGAGCTGTTCGAGAGCTTTGTGCTGCTGGACATCGCGAAGATCGCGAGGGTTCGCAGGAATCCTGTGGAGGAGATCGCGGCGGTCTACTACACCGTTTTCAACCGGTTCCGCGCTGACTCGCTCCTGGAGCGGATCAGCAGCCTGCCGCGGCAGGACCGGTGGCAGGCGCTGGCCAGGGCTGCCTTGCGTGATGATTTGTATTCCACCGTCTCGGACATGACGACGGCGGTGCTGGACGCCACCGCTGCGGCCGATTCACCGGAGGCGCGGCTCAAGGACTGGGAGGCACAGAACGCCGAGCAGTTGGGCCGCGCGAAGAGCATGTTCGATGAGGTCAATGCCCTCGAGGCCGACGATATGGCCTCACTGTCGGTAGCATTGAGGCTCTTGAGGTCAATCGTCCGACGCTAGCCGGTGCTGCGTCGCAAATGGAGGTGCAGTGGCAATCTTTACGGACCCTATCAGGGAACATGCTGATTTCGGGCCGGGCGATGCCGAATGGCTGCACCTCCTGGTGGGGGACTGGCAGATGGTCGCGGACCTGGCGTTCGCCGACCTGGCGCTCTGGTTCCCCCACCCTGACCACGGGTATGTGGCGCTGGCTCACGTCCGGCCTTCCACCACACATACGGTGTTCCATGGCGACTTCGTGGGCGAACCCATCCGCTCGGACCTCCAGCCGCTGGTGGACAAGGCATGGAACAGCCGCTCCATCGAGCGCTCCAGCGAAACCAACTGGAGCAGCGAAATGGCGCTCCGGGTGGAAGCCGTTCCCATGGTCCGGAACGGGCGGACCCTGGCCGTTGTCACCACGCACATGGACCTTTCCAGTTCGCGCATGCCCTCCAGGCTTGAACTGACCTACAGGCAGTGCGCCTACGACCTGCTGCGGATGGGGACCTTGGGGCTGTGGCCGGACTTCGCCTCGCCCACGGGTTCCCGCCGCGGCGCACCACGGGTTGGAGACGGGCTCATCAGGCTGGACGCCGAGGGCATGGTGCAGTACGCCAGCCCGAACGGCGTGTCCGCTTTCCGGCGTCTCGGTGACGGGGAGTCCCTGGAGGGGCGCTCCCTGGCCGAGGTCACCGCCAGCCTGCTCAAGGACCGCCGCATGGTGGACGAAACCTTGCCCCTGGTAGTAACCGGACGGATGCCGTGGCGCAGCGAGATCGAGTCCCGCGGCGTAAGCCTGTCACTGCGGGCCATCCCGCTGCGTGATGAGCAGCAGCGCTTCGGCGCGCTGGTCCTCTGCCGCGACGTTTCCGAGCTTCGGCGGCGCGAGATGGAGCTGGTGACAAAGGACGCCACCATCCGCGAAATCCACCACCGGGTCAAGAACAACCTGCAGACGGTGGCCGCGCTGTTGCGCATGCAGTCCCGCCGGATGGTGAGCGATGAGGCGAAGCAGGGGCTCGAACAGGCGATGCGCCGGGTAGCAACTATCGCCCTGGTTCACGAAACCCTGTCCCAGGGCCTGACGCAGAGTGTCGACTTTGACGAGCTGATCGGGCGGCAGTTCAGGCTTTCCGCGGAAGTGGCGTCGCCGTCCCAGCAGGTCCGGACCGAGCGTTCGGGCATGTTCGGTGAACTGCCGAGTGATTTTGCCACGCCGCTGGCGCTGGTGATCAATGAACTCGTCACCAATGCTGTGGAGCATGGCCTGGAGGGGCGGACCGGGACTGTCTGGCTGCTGGCCGACCGTTCCGAAGGCGACGACGGCGAGGAACTCACCGTGACCATTGCCGACGACGGAGTGGGACTTCCTGATACTCCTCATGTTGAGGGCCTCGGTTTGCAGATCGTGCGGACGCTGGTCACCAGCGAGCTGGGCGGGAGCATCCAGTGGCTTCCCCGTGAAGGCGGCGGCACCGCCGTGCAGATCCGGCTGATCCTTCCGGCCAAGTAGCAGGAGACAGCAGAAGGCCCTGGCGGCAACCTTTGCGGGTTGCGGCCAGGGCCTTCTTGTTAAGCTTTTTCAGCCAGCCGTTGTGCCTGGAGGGATCAGGAGGCGCGGCGGGCGCGTGCTGCACGGCGCTTCAGGGCCCGGCGCTCGTCTTCGCTCATGCCGCCCCATACACCGGCATCCTGGCCCGACTCGAGAGCCCACTGCAGGCATGTGTCCACTACGGGACACCGGCGGCAGACGCTCTTGGCTTCCTCGATTTGCAGGAGTGCCGGGCCTGTGTTTCCAACGGGGAAAAACAGTTCCGGGTCCTTTTCGAGGCACGCTGCGCGGTTACGCCAATCCATGCTGATCAGTTGCTCCATTTCTGGGAAGTGCCCTTTGTGAAATTATTCACTAGTAGCTACAAAGGAAAGGGGCCCGGCAGGGCCCCGTTGGTCATCTGAATCAAGCCTGTCATGTTAACGCTGTGTAAACAAGGGGTAATAAGGCTTGAGATCCCCGGAACGCTGAGCGATACATCACAGTGGCGGTACTGGGCCTCACCACTGTCCGACTATGTCCGGTAGGGTGCCAGTGTGTCAAGACCTCCGGAAAACCCCGCAGACCCGCAGGCTCCAACAGGGGGGTCCGGGCCAGAACAGCCCAGTGGCGGGGCCCGTCCGCCTGCGGTGCTCGTGGTGGCAGTGATTGTCGCTGCCGAAGCAACCGCCCTGTTGGCCGCGGCCGCCTGGTACGGCTACCAGCTTGCAGCGGGCAGCCCCGTGCTGTCGTTCTGGGGTGCCGTCTTTACGCTGGGGCTGTTGCTGGCGTTCTCGACCTGGCTGTACGCGGTGGCACTTTTTCTCTACCGCGGATACCGGTGGACCAGGGCTGCTGCCCTGGTGGCCCAGTTGTTTGTCCTCACCATCGGCTTCCCAACAATGAGCGCCGGCCTTCCCGTGGCTGGACTGGCGATGCTGATTCCGGCCGTCACTGCCGTTGTGCTGTTGTTCCAGAACAAGCTCATCACCTTCGCTTCCCGCACGGGCGGTTCCACGCCGGCCCTCTGACTGGCTCGACTCCTTGTGTGGGCTGCATGCCACGTTCGTGCGCTGGCGTTCGGCACTACCCATGGGTCTGGTTCCAGCCGGACCAGCCGACTTGGACGTTCCGTGCCCCGTCGCGGGAGATCAACACTCCTCTCCCGGGAACTGGGTGGGCCTCCACTTCAAACCTGGTTCCAAAGAGGTCACCATCCAGTAGTGAACGGGGTGCCAATAGCACGCCGGTGCCGGACGCGCGGGACTTCATGACCAGCGGCACACGCTGCAGGAGCAGCGGGCTGTAGTTGGCCGTCAGCACCACCGCGCAGCCCAATGCGTTCAGTTCCGACAGGTACTGCAGGGTTTCGGCGGATAAGAGATCGGCATCGTCCACCAGCGCCAAGGTTCCTGGTTGTGCACGGCCCGCCGCTGCCGTCGCCAGCGACTGCTGCCAGTACTCAGCGGCGTCGCTACCTGCCTCGCAGCAAAGCCATGGCCCGCGTGCCGGATTCATCAGAGGCAGCGCGCGCAGGAGGTTCGTTTTCCCCGATCCGGGTCCGCCCAGGACTGTGAGCACGCCTCCGTACGGCAGGCTGATGGATGCTGGCTCGAGCTCATCCCCGCCGATACCAATCACCAGGGGTTGGCCCAAGCTGCCTGCCCCGTTGTTGTTGCCTGCCGCACTATTGGCCGGCTTTGGAGACTCCGGGGTGCTGCTCAGATTGCTCGTTGCGCTGGAACTGATCTTGGTGGCCTGCACCAGCGCAGGAAGTGGTTCGATGCGGAAGGGACGTTTTGTGGGCGCCTTTCCTGGGGCCATGCCCCACTTGCTCAAGGTTTCCAGGTCCGGGTTGTACAGCTGGCTCACTACAGGGCCGCCGCCGGCGATGGCGCCGAACGCCACGGCCCGTCCTTTATTCTCGGCTGTAGCGGGCATGCGCGGCCACGCTATCCGGCTGTCCGGATTGGATCCGGTGGGGAAATATAGCCGGTTCGCAAGCAAAGCGAACGTCCGGGAACTGACAAGTTCCCTGTCGCCCTCAAGCATCACCACAATGTCCGCCCGGCTGCCGTCCCGGGCCAGATCCTGTACGAGGTCTTCGGCCCAGGCCAGGGGTCCTGCCCGCAGGGCCGATATCCATGATCCCCATCCGGAAATAGCCAGTACCAATGGCACCTCGCTCTTCATCCCACCGTCGCTTAACCGCCGGGCCATCTCCTGTTTCAGGCGCTCCAGCACACGGACCGCCCGCCGGAGCTCGTGCGGGCCTACGTGCGCTCCAATTCGACCGGAGCCGGCAAGGCCACGGAAAGCGCCGCCTGCGCCCAGCAGGTAGCAGTGTGCTTCCACCGGATGGAGGACAATCCGGGAGACGGCGAATCCAAGGGCCTCCAGCGCACCTGAAGACGGGCCGCCGACCAGCGCCAGATGACTGTGCTCCGGGGGCTTCCACACGAGGGGAACCACCTTCTGGTCTTCCGGCAGATCCATCAGTCCGAGTTCGATTGCCCATCCTGCGTTTTTCCCGCTGCCGGGGTGGCCTGCAGACTGTCTGCTGCCAGGAACCGGCAGATTCGAAGGCAGGGGAGCGGCCACCGGAAGCCGGGGTGCCGGTCCGTTCCGGCCGTGCCACAGGTCCTGCACCATCGCCACCAACGGTTGGGCAGCTTGGGCGGGTGTCTGTTGCCCGGGCGGCTGGTCCCCGCTGCTTTCTCCGTCTGCATCACTGGTTCCATCCCGTATGAAACAGTCCACGGCGTGTTGCACCTTGATAGCGTCTGCCCAGCCAGGCCCGGCACGGGCTGTCCCGATTGTCGCGGTCTGGAATTCCTGCGGCGCTTCAGTACCCCGCGCCATAAAAGCCCGTCCCGGCGTACCCACGCTGATACCTGCTGCATCCTTGGTGTTGATGATGTCGCAGGACTCCATATCGGATTGCACTCGAAGGGCGATGCTGGAGGTGACATTGGCCCGGATGTCCGCTGTGACGGCTCCCTGCGGCCGCTGGGTAGCCATTACCAGGTGGATCCCCAGCGACCGCCCGATCGCTGCGATCCGCATCAATTCCCGCAGCACCTCCGGCGCATCATCAACCAGCATCCTGAATTCATCGATCACAATCACCAGGTGGGGGAGTGGAAAGCTGGGGGAAGCCCCGGTGGAACGGTACGAGGCGAGATCCGGCACCTGGGCGGCAGCCAGAGCTTCCTCCCGCAACCTGATCTCAGCCCTGAGCGAGGCCATGGTCCGTTCGAGCTCGTAGGTGGACAGGTCGGTCAGCATCCCGACGCAGTGGACGAGTTCCGTTAAAGGGCCAAGCCCGGACCCGCCCTTGAAATCAACAAAGAGAAAATTCACGCGGTCTGGCGGATGGCTGAGGGCCAATGCCAGGGCGAACGTGCGGAGCAGTTCTGACTTGCCCGAGCCCGTGGTTCCCCCGACCAGCAGATGCGGGCCGTCTGAGACGAGGTCCAAGCCACGCGTTCCAGCGGCGCTGATTCCCATAGCCACAGGCAATCCATCGGCCTGCGCGCTCTGATTCCACTGGGCCGCGACCCCGGCTGGGGAAAGCGGCAGGAGATCACTGAGCGCGCAGGAGCCCGGGACAGTCTTGGATCCTTTGTCCGGCGGGGCCGGTTGCCCAGCGAGGTTCCGGCAGAAATCGGTGAACACTGACTCCGGGGCGAGATCCGGGACGAAGGCAACCTCACCTGCCGGGCCCCGAAGGATGGATGTCCGCTCAGAAATTTCCACCTCCCAAGTGCGGTCACCTCCCCCGGCAGCAGGGAGGAACTGAAGGACCTGCCAGCCAAGCCCTGCCGCCATGGCGGATGTCGCGTCGTCGTCCTGTGCATTCGAAGTTCCGAGCATGATGAGGACACCACGCTGATGGGCGGGACCAAAGCCCTCCGCCAAAATTCTGCGTGCGCCATGAGAGGAAGCGGTGAGAGTGCTGCCGGGCAGGTACCGGGCGGCCAGAGGAAGGCGCTCCGCGTCCCCCACGATGAGAACGCGTGTGCTGCGGGCCCTGGGGTAGCCGGAGAGTTGCATGACGAGTGAACGGACCAGGCCGTCGGCTACGGCCTTCGGTCCCCGGAAGGTGGTCCTGGCGATGTCCGGATCCAAAGCGACGGGAACAATGCCCGCGGATGGAACGCCGGCGGAAGGGTCCCCCCGCTCCACTTTCACGTTCGCCGGTTGGGAAGCCTCGCCAAGCCGCAGCCACACACCGCCCTCCTCAGCGCCATCGTCGGAGGAGGCAGTCTGTGTCTCGCCGACCTGTTTTTGGCCGCCCTGTTTCGGGCTGCCTTGCTTCTGGCGGGCGGCCAGCATCAGGCATGCAAGCGACGGACCCGCCAGCCGCCGTCGTTTCCGGTCTTCGTCCACGGCAGCCGCAATAGAAGTGGCGAGGTCCCGGCGCTGGCGGCGCCCGGCGGCGAGGGGAACGAGGACGGATACTGCTGAAGCGGCCGAAAAGGCGAGGAACATCCACATTCCCGTTACTACGGCAAGTCCCACCCCGATCAGCAGCGGAAGGGCTGCGGTCAGGACGAGCACTGTCCGGTTGCTTGTCTCCGTTCGGCCGGTGACGGTGAGGGGTTCCTGGGTCGAGGTCCCCGCGTGGTCGAGTGCTCTTTCCGGCGGGTCCAGCAGAACCAGCGACATTGTTGTGTTCCCGCAGCGGATGACCGAGTCCGTGGAAATGACTGCATTCCTGACCCTCACGCCGTCGACGTCGATGCCGTTCGCGCTGTCCAAATCGATGATCATGATGTCTGTTTCGGTCACATCGAGGCGGGCGTGTTCACGGGAGAGTTCGGGATCGGCGATCTCGATCCGGGTACCGCTCCTGCCGAGGGTGTACGAGCCGCGGCGTAACGGTACGACGATGCCGGCGCCCACACCGCTGTGAACGGCCAGGGCGAGGTACGCCTCATCAGCGGGCGCCCGCCGTCGTAATTTACGCGCGCCAGCAAGGGCGGCCCCCTCGACCAGAACTGCGCCATTAACTAAGGGCGCCTCACCCACCGTGAGTGACTGAAGCGCCTTGCTGCTGACCGAGACGCCCCCTGTGCCGAACTGGCGCGTCAGTTCGCCTTGGATGGAGGCACCGGCAGTGCCTTCGGGAGCCTGGATGGTCAGTTCCAGGGGTGTGCCCGGCAGCCCGGACTCCTGGCTGCGGACGAGGGTGCAATGGAATTTCATGCGTACAGATCCTTACGGCCTTTGAATCCACGCTAGCCAGCAGACGGCCACAGCCGCCCCTGCGAGTTGCTGTATGTGGACAAACTCTGTCGGGGCTCGGTTAGGATCGCTACAGACACGACCGCACTCGCGGTCCCGGCTATGAAGGAGGCACTGTGAGCACTGTTGCAGACAGCGCTGATGTGTCCGAGGAAGCCATCATCGGGGCCGGAACAAAAGTGTGGCATTTGGCACAGGTCCGGGAGTCCGCGCAGGTGGGGGAGAACTGTGTGATCGGCCGCGGGGCCTATATAGGTCCAGGTGCCGTGCTGGGCGACAACTGCAAGGTCCAGAACTATGCCCTGGTGTACGAGCCGGCGGTGCTGGAAGCCGGCGTATTTATTGGCCCTGCGGTGGTGCTGACCAACGATGTTTTCCCCCGTGCAGTGACTCCCGACGGCGGGCTGAAGACAGAGGACGACTGGGACAAAGTCGGCGTCACTATCCGCGAAGGTGCGGCTATCGGGGCCCGGGCAGTGTGCATCGCGCCGGTGACTATCGGTGCTTGGGCAACAGTCGCCGCTGGTGCTGTTGTCACCAAAAATGTGCCCGACTTCGCCCTTGTGGCGGGCGTACCCGCCCGGCGTGTTGGCTGGGTTGGGAAGGCGGGCCACCCGCTGCAGCACGAGGGCGGGGAATGGGTGTGCCCCCGGACCGGAGCCCGGTACGTTGAGCAGGATGGCATCCTGGCGGAGGGGTAAAACAACCCGTTTCCCTGGGGTACAGGGGTGCCGGATTCGACGTGCGCTGTAGTGCCTCGGGTAGGCTAGAGCAGCAGACAATGCGCACCATTGCGCTGCCCGCATTCAAACCAGGAGATTTTGTGACCGCTGACCTTGTCATCGTAGGGTCCGGCTTTTTTGGCCTGACAATCGCAGAACAGGCCGCTACTGAGCTCGACTTGAAGGTGGTTGTCCTCGACCGCCGCCACCACATCGGCGGTAATGCCTACAGCGAAAAGGAAGAGCAAACCGGTATTGAAATCCACCGGTACGGCGCCCACCTTTTCCACACATCCAATGAGCGGGTGTGGGAGTACGTCAACAGGTTCACCACCTTCACCGACTACGTGCACAAGGTCTACGGCGTGCACAAGGGCGAGGTCTATTCCCTGCCGATCAACCTCGCGACGATCAACCAGTTCTTCCGCGCCAACCTCACCCCTGGCCAGGCGAGGGACCTTATCCAGGAGCAGGCGGGCGAGCTTGCAGGAACTGATCCCCAGAACCTCAATGACAAGGGCATCCAGCTGATCGGCCGACCCCTGTACGAGGCCTTCATCAAGCACTACACCGGGAAGCAGTGGCAGACGGACCCCAAGGACCTGCCGGCGGGCATCATCTCGCGGCTCCCGGTGCGGTACAACTACGACAACCGGTACTTCAACGATAAGTACGAAGGCCTGCCCACCAACGGCTACACCGCCTGGATCGAAAAGATGGCAGAGCACCCCAACATCGAGGTGCGGCTGAATACCGACTTCTTCGACGAGTCGCATGAATACAGCAAAAACAAGGTTGTCGGGAACATCCCGGTGGTCTACACGGGCCCCGTGGACCGCTACTTCGACTACGCCGAAGGCGACCTCTCCTGGCGCACCATCGATTTTGAGGAAGAGGTCCTCGACGTTGGTGACTTCCAGGGCACGTCCGTGGTGAACTACAACGACGCCGACATCCCCTACACCCGCGTGATCGAACCACGCCATTTCCACCCCGAGCGTGACTATCAGACCGAGAAGACGGTCATCATGCGCGAATTCTCCCGGTTCGCCGAGAAGGGGGACGAGCCCTACTACCCGGTGAACACCTCCGCCGACCGGGAGCGCCTGCTCAAGTACCGGGACCTTGCCGCCGCAGAGAAAGCCGTCCTGTTCGGCGGACGCCTGGGCACCTACAAGTACCTGGACATGCACATGGCCATCGGGGCTGCGCTGAGCATGTTCGACAACAAGATCCGGCCGCACTATGAAAGCGGCGTACAGCTGGAAAGTGGAGGCGTGGACGCATGAGCGTGGCCCAGCAGAATAACGAGATGCAAGCCGCAGAAGTTCAGGACGCTGCCGCTTGGACCACCATCCAGCGCGTGATTTTGCCTGGCGAACGGGGGATGGAGACCCTGCCGCTTTATATGGACTCTGGTGTGGTGGCCAGCGCCGTTGAAGTTGCTGCCGGAACACTCCCACAGGTGGACGACCCGGGGCTGAACCGGACTGTTCATGCCGATGACGTGCTGTCCAGGACCACTGCATCGGTCAGGGCCGGTGAGCGGATTTCGTTCGGAACCTACTTCAACGCCTTTGCGGCGTCCTACTGGAAACGCTGGACGACCGTCCGCGAGGTCCGCTTGAACGTCCGTACGTCCGGCCGCGGTACGGTCAGCGTCTACAAATCGAACGCCCGCGGCTCCCTCCAGCATGTCGAGACTGTCAGGGTTCAGGGTGATGCCGAAACCACTTTCGACCTTTCCCTCGTTCCGTTCGGGGACGGTGGCTGGTATTGGTTTGATGTAGCTGCTGGAACCGAGGAAATGCTCTTCCTGGGCGCCGAATGGCAAACATCGGCAGAACGCCGTAAAACAGGCACAGTCACCGTGGAAATCACCACGCTCAATAAGACTGCTTTCTGCATCAACAATCTGCGGATCCTGGGTGACCATCCGGAGGCATTGGAAAGCGTCAAGGAAGTAATAGTCGTTGACCAAGGTACTGAAAAAGTGCGTGACGCCGACGGTTTCATGCCGGTCCGCCAAGCCTTGGGCGACAAGCTCCGAATGATCCATCAGAACAATTTGGGCGGATCAGGCGGTTTCGCCCGGGGTATGTATGAGGCCGTGGAAAATGGAAGCGACTACGTCCTCTTGCTAGACGACGACGTCGTCATTGAACCCGAAAGTATTGTCCGCCTGGGTATCTTCGCGGACTATTGCAAAACACCCACCCTCGTTGGTGGGCATATGTTTGACCTCCACGACCGCAATGTCCTGCACACCCTCGGTGAAGTCGTTAATCCCTACTTGATTGGCCCGGATGAGCCGAACCCGGGGCAGCGGATGCGGCACAATTTTGCCCGCGGAAATCTGCGCGATACGCCGTGGATGCACCGCCGGGTTGACGTGGACTACAACGGATGGTGGATGTGCCTGATCCCCACCGAGGTTATCCGTGAAATCGGGTTGTCCTTGCCTGTCTTCATCAAATGGGACGATTCCGAGTACGGAGTACGGGCCAAAGCCGCCGGTTACAACACCGTTTCGCTGCCGGGATCGGCAGTTTGGCACGTGTCCTGGATTGATAAAGACGACCTGGTCGGCTGGCAGGCGTACTTCCACACCCGCAATCGCTTCATCTATGCCCTTCTACACAGCCCATACGACCTGGGCGGCGGTCTTCTCGACAATTCCATGAAGTTGGATGTAAAGCATCTCATTTCCATGCAGTACTTCACTGTCCGCGGCAGGATTGAGGCCATGAAGGATCTCCTGAAAGGCCCGGATCAGTTGCACGCTATCCTCGCCACCAGGCTGCCGGACATTCGCAAGATCGCCCAGGAGTATTCGGAATCGCAGTTCAAACCAGAAGTTGAAGACTTCCCGCAACTGAAGTCCGGGCGCCCGCCACGTCGGGGCAGAGGCTTCTCGGCCCCGTCGTACGCGACCATTGTGCCTTGGGCAGCCAAGAACGTTATCAGGCACGTGGCGAAGCCCGTCAAGGAAACTGCAAAGGAACACCCGCAGGCCTTTGTGCCGCACCAGGACAACAAGTGGTGGCGTATGTCGCAATATGACAGCGCTATTGTGTCCAACGCCGATGGAACAGGTGCGTCGTGGTACATGCGCGATCCGAAGCGTGTGCGCGAGCTTCTCGGGGAAAGCGTAAGAGTTTATGGCAAGGTGCTCAAGAATTGGCCTCGCCTTAGGACTCAATATCGGAATGCGTTGCCTCAGATCACGTCTATGGAGGCGTGGAAGGCCACCTTCGAGAGTAATGCCCAGGACGATGTGAAATGAGTCAGGCTGGGGAGGTCGCAGCGCTTGAGTCTCCCGGTGTAGGGGGTGGGCTGTTCGACGTATTTCGCCAACGTTTTCTGCTAAAGCTTCTGGTCAAGAAGGAACTTCAGGTTCGCTACCGGGGGTCAGTGCTTGGCCTGCTGTGGTCCTATGTGAAGCCCGGGGTGCAGTTTGTGGTGTTCTACATTGCACTCGGTGTTTTTCTGGGACTGGAAAAGAGTGCCCGGAATCCCGATGGACTGGCCAATTACGCGGTGTACCTCTTTTCGGGCATCGTGCTCATCAACTTCTTTACTGAGGCATTAAGCAACGCGGCCCGTTCAATAGTCAGCAACGGCGGCCTCATCAAGAAGATCTACCTGCCCAGGGAACTGTTCCCAGTTGCTTCGGTTTGGGTTTCGGGAGTGCACTTCGTTCCACAGTTGCTGGTGCTCATAGTGGCCTGCATGGCTGTGGGATGGAAACCAACTGCTCTCCAGTTACTTGCCGCCCTTGCGGGCTTCCTCATCGTCACGATGCTGGCCACCGGCCTTGGCCTCCTGTTCGGTTCAGCCAACGTCTACTTCCGTGATTTTGAGAACCTGGTCGATATGCTCCTGATGATTGCCACCTGGGCATCGCCGGTCATGTACGCCTGGACTATGGTGCGCGACAAGATCGGGGACTTCTGGTTCACGGTTTATCAGGTGAACCCCATCACCGTCGGCATAGAAGCGTTCCACTATGCCTTTTGGTTACCAACGACCGATGGCACTGCGGCGCTGCCGCCAAACCTGCTGTCCCTGTGGATACCAGTCGGTTTTGCCATTTCAGCCGCTGTCCTGGTACTCGGGCAGTGGACGTTTCGCAGGCTTGAAGGCCGATTTGCGCAGGAGCTTTAAATGTCAGTAGCCATTCAAGTCAGCAACATCAGCAAGGAGTTTGTACTTCGGCATACCCGCTCTATCAAGGAAGCCGTCGTTTGGCTCGCTAAAGGGCGAAAGGGTGATCTTTCAAAAAAGTTTCACGCCTTGCATGATGTGAGCCTGGAAGTCGAAAAAGGCGAGACAGTTGCGCTTCTTGGGCTTAACGGCTCCGGGAAGTCGACCCTTCTCAAGCACATCTCGGGGGTGATGCTTCCTGACAGCGGGTTCGTAGGAACACAGGGAAGAGTCGCCGGGCTGATTGAAGTCGGCGCTGGTTTCCACCCCGACCTTTCGGGCAGGGACAATGTTTTCCTCAACGGGGCCATTCTTGGCATGTCGGAAAGCCAGATTCGGGAACAGTTCGATTCCATTGTTGAGTTTTCCGAAATTGGTGACTTCATCGATACGGAGGTGAAGTTCTACTCGTCCGGGATGTACCTCCGGCTGGCATTTTCTGTGGCCGTCCACACGGATCCGGAGATCTTTCTTGTTGATGAGATCCTGGCAGTGGGGGATGAGCCGTTCCAGCGTAAATGTCTGGATAAGATCAAACAGCTTTCGGACGCGGGAAAGACCCTGATAGTCGTCAGCCATGACTTGGATCTTGTATCGCGCATCTGCGACCGGGGGGTGGTCCTGGACCATGGGAACATCGTTTTCGACGGTCCTATCGGTGATGCTGTTACTACCCTGAGGGCGGCGAACCAACGCTAGCGTTGGCTTATTCTAAATTCGTGCCCGTTGTGCCCCGTAGTCAGCTGACTAATAATTCTCAGGTCAACTGAGGTCCGGGGCCGCGTCTCAACTCAATTTCTGGAGGATTCTCTGTGTCCTGGTTGTCTGTAGTCCCGCATGTCTTCGTCGCGGTGGCTATTCTCTTCATTCCAGGAACAGTGGTCGCGCTGGCCAGCAGAATGCGGGGATTTTCACTGCTGGCGGTAAGTCCCGCCATTACAGTGACCCTGGTGTCTGTTGCAGCGGTTCTGGCACCAATGATCGGCCTCAGGTGGTCGCCGGTGCCCGTTCTCTTGCTGACATTTCTTTTTGCGGTCCTGGCCTTTGCCCTGACAGCCTTCCTCATCAAGGGCAAGCGGCACAGGGGACTCGTGGTTGACTGGCGGACTTCAGGATTGCAGTGGTTTGCCGTCCTCGTTGCCGCCTTTCTCGTGGGCCGGCGTGTGGTTGCTGTTGTTGGCACACCTGAGGCCTTCTCTCAAACCTTCGACAACGTCTTCCATTTAAACGCGATTCGGCATGTAGAGGACACAGGCTCCGCCTCTTCTCTAACCATCAGCACGTTTACGGGCGGTTCGTTTTACCCGGCAGCCTGGCACGACCTTGTGTCATTGCTGACGAACCTGACCGGCGCCGACATCACGGTTGCCGTCAATGTGGTCAATCTTGTGGTGGCCGCCCTTGTGTGGCCTTTGGGCTGCATGTTCCTTGCCCACAAGGTTGCCGGTGCCCGGGCTGCAGTTACCGTTGCGGCCGGCATTCTCGCTGCCGGCTTCGGTGCATTCCCACTCCTGCTCCTTGATTTTGGCGTGCTGTATCCGAACTTCCTCGGCAATGCCTTGATACCGGTGGCGCTGGCCTTGGGGATACGTCTCCTGGGCCTGGGAGTGGAGACGCCGAAATCACGGGCAGTGGACGGTTTGTTATTGCTGGCCAGCCTGCCGGGCATTGCGCTTGCGCACCCCAGCAGCGTTATGGCTTTCCTTGCGCTGATGGTTCCACCATTGCTGTTTGCTTGGGCCAAGACCGTGGCCCGACTCTTCAGGGCAGGCACCTTGTCCTGGCCCCGGCTGCTGGGCATGCTCGCTGTGTTGTTCGCAGGTGTGGCAGGTCTGGTGGTCACATGGCAGAATGTGCGCCCCCTGGAGGAGGCCGCCTTTTGGCCTCCGGTGGAAACCACTGGAAGGGCGATCGGCGAGGTGCTCACCAGTTCTGCTGTTGGCCGGCCCGTATCTTGGGTGGTTTCTATCCTGGCAGTGGCCGGCATCGTTTCTCTGATCGTTCGACGCTCCCAGTTGTGGTTCATTGGGACGTATTTGATGGCCGCCGGACTGTTCGTCGTTGTCGCGTCTTTCCCGGTAGGGCCGCAGCGGATGTTCATTACCGGAGTGTGGTACAACGATCCGCCCCGGCTCGCGTCCCTCTTACCCATAGTGATCCTGCCGCTGGCCACCATGGGTGCGGTAGCTTGCTGGGACGGGCTGGTTTTGCCTGCTGTGCAGAACCTGGTCCGGGGAGTCAGAAGTACATCCTCGCAGGGCAAAGCAGCTGCTGCTTTTGCGCTGCCAGTGGTTGGAGCGGTGGCCGTAAGTGTTCTGGCTTTCGGGACTCAACAGGCCAACGTCCGGGATGCCGTCAATACGGCAGCCCCGGGCTATCAGCTGACGAAGGATTCTCCGCTGATCTCAACTGATGAACTCGCCCTGATCAAAAGACTTGACAGCAAAGTTCCCGAAGGCTCGGTTATAGCCGACAACCCCTGGAACGGGAGCGCTTTGGCGTACGCGTTCAGCGGGCGTCCCGTCCTTCTGCCGCACATGCACGGCACGGTGCCCGAAGGAGGGAAAAAGATCATTGACGAGTTGAACGATGCCTCGGTGGATCCTTCAGTCTGCCCTGAAGTCCAGCGACTCAACGTGGACTTTGTCCTCGATTTCGGGCACCGCGAAGTACACGGTGGGGACCACGGATACGACGGCCTGGACAATCTGGCACTGGATGGAGTTGCACGGCTGGTTGATGAGCAGGGCGAAGCAAGACTCTACGAGATAACAGCCTGCAAGTAGGTACCTTCTGCCCCGGGCGCTGCTTTTCAACGCCACCCCGGCCGGGCCCTCCTAGGGGCCCGGCGCCGGGTTCTACGCTTGTGAACCGTTGAGCAGGCCCAGCAAATAGCTTCCGTAGCCGCTCTTAACGAGGGGCTCTGCTCGTGTTTTCAGTTCGTCGTCGCTCAGGAAACCCAGTCGCCAGGCGATTTCCTCCGGAGCCCCGATCTTGAGACCTTGGCGGTGCTCCACAGTCCGAATGAAATTTGACGCATCATTAAGCGAATCAAAAGTTCCTGTATCCAGCCAAGCGGTGCCACGCGGAAGGATCTCAACCTTTAGCTGTCCGCGCTCAAGATACGTTCGGTTGACGTCAGTTATCTCCAGCTCCCCGCGCGGGGACGGTTCCAGATTCTTGGCGATCTCTATCACGTCGTTGTCATAGAAGTAGAGGCCTGGCACGGCATAATGGCTTCGCGGTTTGAGGGGCTTTTCCTCCAGAGAGACAGCCGTGCCTTGCTCGTCGAACTCAACAACACCATAGGCAGTGGGATCCGAAACCCAATAGCCAAAGACTGCCCCGCCTTCGATGTCCTTAAAGCGCCGCAGCTGGGTGCCCATGCCCTGACCGTAGAAAATGTTGTCACCAAGCACGAGTGCCACTGGTTCATTTCCAATGTGCTCCTGGCCCAAAATGAATGCCTGTGCCAGGCCATCGGGACTTGGCTGCTGCTTATAGGTGATGTTGACGCCAAACTGCCAGCCGTCGCCCAGCAGCCGTTGGAACTGTTCAGCATCGTGGGGGGTAGTAATTATGAGAATATCTTTGATACCGGCCAGGATCAGGGTCGAGAGCGGGTAGTAAATCATCGGCTTGTCGTAGACGGGGACGAGTTGCTTGCTCGAGCCAAGAGTAATCGGGTGCAGCCGCGAGCCCGTGCCGCCGGCCAAAATGATTCCACGCATAGGCTCTATCATTGCCTGCGCGAACGGGCACCGCCAAACCCACAGCGTTTGCTGCAACTCCCATCACTGAGGCAGCCTGCCATAGCACGTTAGGCTATGTGAATGCAGAAACTCCTTGTCACTGGCGGTGCCGGTTTTATCGGTTCCAATTTTGTTCACTACGTTCTCGACCACACGGAGGACCATGTCACCGTGTTGGACAAGCTGACTTACGCGGGCAATCTGGAGTCCTTGACGGGCCTGCCGGGGGAGCGGTTCGAGTTTGTCCAGGGAGACATTGCCGATCCTGTACTGGTGGACCGGCTGGTGGCTGATGCTGATGTTGTGGTTCACTATGCCGCTGAGTCGCATAACGACAACTCGCTGCATGACCCGCGCCCGTTCCTGGATACCAACATCATCGGCACCTATACGCTGATCGAGGCGGCCCGGAAGCACAGCAAGCGCTTCCACCACATCTCCACCGATGAGGTTTACGGAGACCTGGAACTCGATGACCCGGAACGGTTTACCGAGCAGACGCCGTACAACCCCTCCAGCCCGTACTCGTCCACGAAGGCCGGCTCCGATCTTCTGGTCCGGGCCTGGGTGCGCTCCTTTGGGCTGCAGGCCACCATCAGCAACTGCTCGAACAACTACGGCCCGTACCAGCACGTGGAGAAGTTCATCCCGCGGCAGATCACCAACGTCATTGACGGGATCCGGCCCAAGCTGTACGGCAAAGGCGAGAACGTCCGGGACTGGATCCACGCCAACGACCACTCCTCGGCGGTGCTGGCGATCATCGCTAAAGGCAGGATCGGTGAGACCTATCTCATTGGTGCCGACGGTGAGAAGAACAACAAGGACGTTGTGGAACTGATCCTCAAGCACATGGGCGAGTCCCCGGACGCGTACGACCATGTGGTGGACAGGCCCGGCCACGACCTCCGCTACGCCATCGACTCCACCAAGCTGCGTGACGAGCTGGGCTGGGAGCCACAGTTCTCCAACTTCGATGAAGGCATCGAGGACACCATTGCCTGGTACCGGGACAACGAAGACTGGTGGCGGCCCCAGAAAGCCGCCACGGAAGCCAAGTACAAAGAACAGGGCCAGTAGAAGATGTCGATCGAGTTTTCGAAGAAGTTAGTTGCCCACGAAACGCCGATCCCCGGCGTCGTCCTCTACGATCTTCCGGTCCATGGGGATAACCGCGGCTGGTTCAAGGAAAATTGGCAGCGTGAAAAAATGGTTGCCCTTGGCCTGCCGGATTTCAGCCCGGTACAGAACAACATTTCCTTCAATGAGAAAGCCGGCACCACGCGTGGCATCCACGCCGAGCCCTGGGACAAGTTCATTTCCGTAGCCACGGGCAGGATTTTCGGCGCCTGGGTCGATCTTCGGGAGGGCGCCACATTCGGGACTGTATTTACCGCCGAAATGGACCCAAGCCAGGCAATTTTCATTCCGCGGGGCGTTGGAAATGCCTTCCAGACCTTGGAAGACAACACGGCCTACACCTACTTGGTCAATGACCACTGGTCAGCTGACGCGCAAGGTCAGTACACGTTCCTGAACCTCGCCGACGAGTCCGCGGCGATCCGGTGGCCCATTCCACTAGAGGATGCAGAACTCTCTGACAAGGACAAGGCCCATCCCCGACTGGCGGAGGTTGTGCCCATGCCGCCGAAGAAGATCCTGGTGGTCGGTGCGGACGGGCAGCTCGGCAAGGCGTTGCGCGGGATGTACGACGGCGATGCGTCCGTTGAGTTCGCCGGGCGCGGTGAGTTCGACATCACCGATGTCGAGGCTTTCTCCAACCGCAACTGGAAGAACTACTCAGCAATCATCAATGCAGCGGCCTATACTGCCGTGGACGCCGCGGAAACCGCGGAAGGCCGGGCAGCGGCCTGGGCCAACAACGTAACCGCGGTGGCCCGCCTGGCGGGGACCGCCGTCGAGCATCAGCTGACGCTGGTCCATGTCTCCTCGGACTATGTCTTTGACGGTTCACGGGACATCCATGATGAAACAGAGGAATTCTCGCCGCTGGGTGTCTACGGGCAGACGAAGGCGGCCGGCGATGCCATTGTGAGCGCAGTCCCACGGCATTACATAGTGCGAACCAGCTGGGTCATTGGAGAGGGTTCCAATTTTGTCCGGACCATGGCCTCACTTGCCTCGCGAGGTATCAAGCCTTCTGTTGTCAACGATCAGGTCGGGCGGCTTAGCTTCACCGAGGACATTGCAGCTGGTATTCAGCACCTGCTCATGACAGCAGCACCCTACGGCACGTACAACCTCTCGAGCGACGGCGGTCCGCAGTCCTGGGCCGACATCGCCGCGGATGTCTATGAGTTGTCGGGAGCAAGCCGTGAAGACGTCACCGGGGTTTCCACTGAAGAGTATTTCAGGGGCAAGACGGCAGCGCCGAGGCCGCTGAACAGCGTCCTGGATCTCGCAAAGATCAAGGCGACAGGCTTCAAGCCGGCAGATTCCGCTAGTAGGATGCTGGAATACCTTAGGTAGCGTGCACGGGTCGCGCGCCCGCACAAAGTCCTCGCCTCGGGCGGAAACCACCGTGCGAACCGTCCCCGGAGGATGCCGCGCGCCGTATCCATGCCTCCCCATATGCAACAATTGAACCCGTGAGTCGCACCTGGATCGTAATTCCCATGTACAACGAAGCTACTGTCGTAGGTTCTGTCGTCGAGGGGCTGCGAAAGCAGTTTCCCTACGTAGTCTGCGTCGACGACGGGAGCACCGACGGATCACAGGAGCAGGCGCGGGCTGCAGGGGCAGTTGTGGTTCAGCATCCGATCAATCTCGGCCAGGGTGCTGCCCTGCAGACGGGGATCGAGTTTGCACTACAGGATCCGGAACTGGATTGTGTCGTCACTTTCGACGCCGACGGGCAGCACCGGGTGGACGATGCCAAGGCCATGGTTGACCGGGTGCGGGCCGGCGAAGCGGACATTATTCTTGGCTCGCGCTTCCTGGACGACCGCACCCAGCTTTCAGCAGCAAAGCGCCTTGTCCTCAAGACGGCGGCGATCCAATCACGAATGGCGACTGGCCTGAACCTGACTGACGCCCACAACGGGCTCCGGGCATTCAACCGCTATGTTGCCTCCAACATTCATCTGACGCAGAACCGCATGGCCCACGCATCTGAGCTCGTGAATCAGTTGGCCAAGCTCAAGCCGAACTACGCTGAGCACCCCGTGGAAATCATCTACACCGACTATTCCAAGGCCAAGGGTCAATCCCTGTTGAACTCAGTCAACATCGTGGCCGAGCTGTTCTTTAAGTAGACCCTCTTCGTATACAAGCCCAAGGTGCCAGTTTGTTAATCATTGTTCAACTTGTTCTCGTTGTTGCCGTCATGGTGGTTTCGCTCGCCCTGATGCGCGGCGGATCCAACGCCAGGCACCTTGCCGTTCGACGCATGCTGCTAATGATCTTCGCGGTCGTCGCGGCGCTGTCCGTTTTCTTCCCGGACGCACTCACCCGGGTGGCGCTATTCCTGGGCATCGGTCGTGGCACAGACCTCGTTCTCTATGGTGCTGTCGTTTCATTGTTCGTCTTTATGGCGACGACGTACCAGCGCTTCCGGCATGCTGAAAATGCTCTGACGAAGCTGTCGCGGCGTATCGCGATCGATGAGGCGCCCAAGCCGGGGGAGCTTGTCTAGTGAGGCAGGCCGGTAGCGTATCCACCCAGGCCGGAAGCGGAGGATCACGCGCCGGGCAGTCGAGGCCAAGCCCCCGGTTCGGGAAAGCGCTTGACCCAAGAAACAACAGCATGAACATGATCCGCTTGGGTCTCGCAGCGCTGGTGCTCTTCGCCCACAGTTTCTACCTGGCCGGAGCGGGGGAGGGGCCCCACGTCCGGGGCGAAAACCTCGGTGGTTGGGCCGTTGCCGGATTCTTTGCGCTCAGCGGGTTCCTCATCACTGGCAGCCGCTTTACGAACGGGCTGGGAGAATATCTGGTCCATCGAGTGGCACGCATCTACCCGGCGTTCCTTGTTTGCCTCGTGGTGACTGTCGCTGTATTCGCGCCGCTTGGTTATGTGCACCAGAACGGAACACTGGCCGGTTACTGGACAACCGAGACCACTCCTCTCAGGTTCGTGTTTTCGAACTTGTTCCTCGAGATGAAAAACTACGACGTTGCCTTCACGCCCGCTGTTGTTCCCTTCGCTGGCTCCTGGAACGGATCGTTGTGGAGCCTTTATTACGAATTCCTCTGTTATCTGGTCATTGCGGCTATCGGGGGAATCGCCTGGGTGCGGCGGTCGCCATTGCCCCTGGCGCTGGCTTTTGCAGTGAGCGTGATTGTCTACGCCAATATGCCTGCGATCACGCCTTTGCTCGCGGACACCAACTTCGCCCTGCTGGCGAAGTTGCTGCCTTTCTTCCTGGGCGGTGCAGTCATCCAGGCAGTCTCCAAATGGATCGGACTGCATTGGGCGGCCGGTATTGGGTCGATCTTTGGAGCCGTGTTTTGCGTTGTCCTCGTTCCCACGTGGGGCGGTCAACTTGCCGCCCCGCTTATTGCCTACGGCTTGCTATGGGTCTCGTCCGTGCTGCCGTCGCCGCGGCTGATTCGCGTTCATGACGTTTCTTATGGCTTCTATATCTACGCTTGGCCAGTACAACAACTTCTCGCGCTCTACGGCGTGCATAACCGGGGAATGGCCCTCTATATCCTCTCGTCCGGGGCCGGAACTCTCGTACTCGCTCTCGCAAGCTGGCTTCTTGTTGAGCGACCTGTCATGCGGGCCGTTCGCCGCCGGCGCCAGACTTCACCGGTTCCAGCGGCTGTAGGGGGCTCACTACCTGCAACCGGAGCGGGAGACCAGCCGGAGGCTGCGGGGCCGAAGGCGCAGCCGGAATCTGAGGCGGCGGCGGCCGGCAAAGCCTGATCTTTGCTGTTCTTCCGCCCACCCGGCCGGATTGACACTACAAACAAAAACAGCGGGAGCGTGGCCGTAGCCCACTCCCGCTGTTTGCCGATTCTGCCGGACTAGAGGGCAGCTTCCGCCGGCAACCGTCCGTCAATCCACTCGGCAAGGCGGGAAATGCCGGCTTCAAGGTTGTAGCGTGGCTCCCAGGGAAGCTGAGCCTTTGCGGGCTCGACATCGGCCCAGGCGTGCCGGACGTCCCCTTGACGGAACTGCCCCGTCACGTGGGGTTCGGGGGCTCCGTAGTAGCGGCTGATAATTTCAGCGGCAGTCCGGATGGTCTGGAACTCTCCGGAACCTATATCCAGTGCCCCATCATGTGCCTTTTCAGCCACCGCTGCAGCAACAACTGCAGCCGCAACGTCATCGATCAAAACGAAGTCGCGACGGACTTCACCATCTTCGTACAACGGGATGGACTTGCCGGCCTTGGCCATGCGGCAGAAAAGGGACATGATGCCGGTGTAGGGGTTGATCAGGGACTGGCCGGGCCCGTAGACATTCTGGAGACGCAGGACAGCAGCTTCCACTCCATACGATTTCGACCAGGACTCCAGGATGTTCTCCTGGGCAAGCTTGGTGGATCCGTAAACGCTGACGGGAGCCGGTGCAACAGCGGCGGCCGACATCGCGACGGGGTGGGCATCGGGGAAGTCCCACTGAGAGCGGGACAGTATTTCATTGGAACGCTGGCCAGGATAAAAGACATGTCCATCGATGTCGGACTTCCACGCGCCTTCGCCGTATACCGCCCTGCTGCTGGTCAGAACGATTCGCCGCGGCAGTTTCCCGCTGCGGTTGAGCCCGTCAAGCATCTGGGTTGTTCCCACGACGTTGACCATGGCATGGCGCGTTGATTCCTCAAGGGACTGGCCTGTGCCCGTTTCAGCCGCAAGGTGTATAACGACGTCGGGGGCTACGGCCGGGAGTACGTCATCCCAGGTTTTTGCGTCAGTGATGTCTGCAACAATCAGCTCTACGCCCGGGTCAAGCTCCGTCGGCCGGGTTTGGCCGGAATGAATCTGCGGATGCAAATTGTCCAACGCGACGACCCTGTCAAAGGATGCCACCAGTGCAGAAGAGATGGCACATCCGATGAATCCGGCACCTCCTGTGACGAGGACAGTACCCCGGTTGGCGGGAGACGTATTCGTGGACGATGGCTGGGTCACAGGTAAAGCCTTTCTGGGGCGGACATCTTCAGCGTCCAGTTTCTCACAGGATAGCTGCGGGTCAGGAGCCGAAGGCGTGCCTGGCAGTTGCCCTGATCGCCTTTGTGTTGCGGGAGAATACTGCGGCCGGCAACAGAGTGAGTGCGTGAAGCCGTGAGGTCCATCGGATCCTTGCCGCTGCCGCTGCCTTGTTCCAACCTTTGTCACGGCAGAGTCCCGCGGCAATCCGGGCATATTCACGGTCTCCGGCGAAGCGGGTCCCGTCCGACAATGTAGCGGCCGAAGCGCTCTCGGAGTGGCGCCTGTAGGAAAAAGCCAGTGTCGGTACATGGACGAGTGAGGCACCTTGGAGCACCATGTCCATCACCAGCGCCAGATCCTGGACAATGGGGAGCCCGTCCCGGAAGTTGACCTGGCGGATAGCGTCCGTACGGAATGCAAGTGAGGGCCAATACAGCCAGTTTCCTCCCAGCAGGCTCACTGCCAGGGGTTCGCCGGCCAGTACTGTCGGTGAGGTGGTCTTCGGGCCCACGAACTTTCGTTTCACGGAATCGGCGAGCGACCGCACCACCCGTCCGGTCTCATCGATGACCTGGACACCGGGCTGTATCACTGAAGCATCGGGAAAATCGGCGTGTGCCCTGAGAACAACGTCGACGTAGTTCGGCAGCAGTACGTCGTCGCAGCCGAGGATGACCATGAGTTCCTCCGAGGCCTGGCTGACGCAGGTCCGGTAGTTTTCGGTGATCCCCTTATTGGTTTCGTTGCGCTTGTACGTGACCCGTTCGTCGTCAATGGTTGCGAAGTATTCGCGGACCGTTGGATCGGGGTAGCAGTCGTCGATGACGGTAAGGAGCCAGTCCGGATTTTCCTGGGCCAGGACGCTGGCCACAGTCTCTTTGAGCAAGGCCGGATCGCCCCAGTAGGGGACAAAGATATCGAGCGGCATTTTCCAACTTCCCAGTATGGCGGGAGCTCTCCAGAGCTCATGCAGAGGTGCCAGGACGGCGGCGGCGATTGAGTGCGGGCCCGTCTCCAACACTAATATGTTGCCATGACTTCCCTAGTTAGCCGGCAATTACACCCTTTGGCACAAATGGTCAACGGATGACCCGCATCGAGGGCAACTCCTCACATAAGTCAACGATAGCCGGACGTCAGGCCGCGTCGGTAGGGCTTGCTTCCCTGGCGTCGGCGGCTGCAGGCTACCTTGTCATCTGGTTCGTGCCCAGAGTTTTGAACAAGGCTGACAACGCGGAATTCCTGGCATTCTGGTCTGCTCTCTTCCTCCTCTTCGGGATACTGGGTGGCCTGCAGACAGAAATCCTGCGTTACGTGACAGCTCATACTGCTGATCCGGCACCGCAACGGTCTGGGTCGGAACATCAGAAATCCGTGCCGCTGTTCTTCGTTGTCCTCAGTCTCTCAGGAACCCTGGCAGTCCTCATCGTGCTGTCGTCAATGCTGTGGGGCCCGGCGGTCCTGGGGCCGAACTGGCTTGCACTTGTTCTGGTCCTTGCAGGGGCATGCATTGCATTTTCTGTCCACGCCGCTTTAGCCGGCATTCTCAGCGGACGTCATCTCTGGGGTAATTTTTCCGCACTCGTGGCATCCGAATCCTGTTTTAGGCTTCTGCTGGTGCTGCTCGTCGGAATAATTGCCGGGTCCACTGCAGGCCTTGCCGCTGCCGCGGCTGCGGGAGCCTGTGCCTGGGCGATTGTCTCCTTGTTCAGTCCGAAGTTGCGTGCCGCCTTTCGGCAGCCCTTGGATGTACCCGTGTGGGAGTTTGCCCGGAAGGTAGGCCACGCCAGCGTTTCCACGTCTGCCAGTGCGACGCTTGTGGTGGGCTTTCCGATTCTCTACAGAATCACGACGCCCGAGGATGTCTACCTTGCGTCAGCGCCCCTTCTCCTTGCAATTCTCCTCACGAGGGCTCCGCTCATGGTGCCCCTGGGGACGTTCCAAAACGTGGCTATCGCGCATTTCGTCAGGCATAGGAGCCGGGGGCTGGCAGCGCTTCAGCCCATCGCCCTCGCCATCGCCGGCGTTGCAGCTGTCGGGGCCGCGGCAGCCTATTTCATTGGCCCCTGGCTGATGGTGCTGCTGTTTGGTTCCGACTACCATGTCGCGCCGTGGGTGCTGGCGGGTCTGACAGTGGCTGCGGCGGTGCTTGCGTTGCTTACGCTGACGGGCGGCATGTGCGTTGCGTTGAACAGGCACCATGTATCGTCAACCGGTTGGCTGGTCGCCAGCGCTGTATCTCTGCTGGTCCTGGTATTGCCACTGGATGCCGACGTGCGTGCCGTGCTGTCCTTGCTTGCTGGTCCTCTGCTTGGCGTAGTCATCCACACGCTCTCGTTATCGCGGTCACAGCCCGTGGCGGCTTCTTCCTAGAAGACGCGGTCGGGTTCCAAAGCAAGACGGTTTACAGCAAAAGTGCGGGCCCACTCCGTTGGAGCAGGCCCGCACTCTATTAACAGGTTGTTTGCGTTCCCGCCGCCTAGTACCGCCTGATGGTGTAACCGGCGGCAGGACTCCAAGTGATGGAGCCGCCTTGGAAGTTTTGCCAACATTCAGTGGCACTGCAGGTTTCGCTGTTTGTCGGGAAGCCAAAGAACCCGGTTTGCGCGCCGTTGGACCGCCACAGGCCGCCAATGCCGCTGTTGTACACGGCGCCCATGCCAACTCCCGAGGCCCACAGTATTTCGCCTCCGACGAAGCTTTGCGCGCAAGACGTTGCGCCGCACGTTTCTGACGCCGTCGGGAATCCCAGCCGACTTGATTCTGCGCCCATCGAAGCCCACAAGGCACCGATGCCGCCCTTGTAGACAGCTACCGCGCCGGTGTTCCGGGACCAGAGAACGTCGCCGCCTCGAAAGCTTTGCTTACAGGAGTCGATGCCGCACGTCTCGTTGCTGGTTGGGTAGCCGAGCCGGCTGGAAGATGCCCCCAAAGCACGCCACAGATTGCCAATGCTGCCGGTATATATGGCCCACTGGCCCGTTTCGGGAGTCCAATAGATAGTGCCGCCCTTGAAGGATTGCAGGCAGGCGTTCCCTGTACATGACTCCTCGCCTGTTGGATAACCCAACCGGGCCTGCTGTCCACCCATGGAATTCCACAGCGCTCCAATGCCGCTGTGCCACATAACGCCAAAGGCGGCTGAGATCGTGTCCGGGTCCTTGAGGATCCTGGCGCGGGCAAAATCCTGGTAGCACTCTTTACCGTTGCAGAACACGGTATCTCCCAGAGGGGCTCCGAAGCGGCCGTTTTCCGCTTGGGAGGCGTTCCACTTCTTGGAGATTTCGCCTGCAGCGACAATTTTCGCCCCGTTGTCCTGCGCCCAGAAAATTTCCCCGCCCGAGTACGCCTGGCGGCAGGAGGCAGCACCGCACGTCTCCGTCTTCGACGGAGCGCCCAACTGGCTAAGCAAGCCCCCCTGGGCGCGCCATTTCCACCCGATGGATGAGTTCCAGACCGGGACGGCGCCCGTAGCGGCCGACCAGGCCAATGATCCGCCCTGGAAGTTTTGAATGCAGCCGCCGGGGTTGCACGACTCGTTATCGACGGGATACCCAAGCCTTCCGTTTTCCGCCCCGAGGGTGGTCCACATCGAACCTATGCCGCTCTTTGTTACAGCCCAGGCGCCGGTAGCATCCGTCCAGATGATTTTCCCGCCCTGGAAGGCCTGCGTGCAGGCCGTCGCTGTGCATGATTCGGGAGCTGTGGGGTACCCAAGTGTGCTTGAGGGCCCTCCCATAGTCAGCCACCTGGTGCCAATGCCGCCACGGAATACGGGAGCTGAAGCTGTCGCCGTGCTCCAATAGATCGAGCCGCCTTGGAAGCTTTGCTGGCAAGCCGAGGTCGAACAGCTTTCGTCCGATGTTGGATAGCCCAGCCGGCCGTCCACGCCGCCCCAGGAGCGCCACACCGAACCGATGGAACTGAAGTACACCGCGTTGGCGCCTGTGGCGCCGCTCCAAAGGATTTGGCCGCCGTCGTACTGCCTGTAGCAGCCTCCGGCAGCCAGCCCGCAGTAGAGCGAGAGGGTTTGATTGCCAAGCCGGCTGGATGACCCGCCCATTTCTCCGTATTTCTGGAGGATTGGGTCGAATCCCGACGCCAGGGCCTGCAGTTCGGCGTAGCTTCCGCTGAATACGTTCGAGTCCCCGACAAAGGGGCCCAGGCTGCTGTATTGCCAGATGTCGTACTTCGCCCATCCTGCGGGCAGTGTCCCGGGGCTCACGGTGCGGTAGGAAGCGATGTGCAGGGGTTGGTTACGGAATGCTGGCGTGTTTCCTGTGCATTGCGTCCACCAGTCGGTTGTGGTGTAGATCGCGGGATACCGCCCGGTCAGGGCATAGACGTTGTTCGAGAAGTCCGCGATCCAAAGGATCATGTCGCTTGCTGACATGTTGTAGCAGGTGTTGCCAAGCGATGAATAAGGATTGTATTCGATGTCCAGGAGTGGAGGCAGCGTCCAGCCGTCCCCGCTCCAGGCGCCGCCGTTCCTGACAAAGTAGGCTGCTTGAGCGGCGCCGGACGAGACGTTGGGGATGGCAAAGTGGTAGGCTCCGCGGATCATTCCCGCATTCCGCGCCCCGCTGTACTGCCCTGCGAATTCAGGGTTGAGATATGTCGTGGCCTCTGTGGCCTTGACGTATGCGAATTGAGCACCCATGCTTCGCTGCTGCTGCCAATTCACTGCGCCTTGGTGGCTGCTGACATCCAGTCCCTGGATGCCGGGGGGCATGTAGGTGGCCTCGGCTGAGAGTCTGTCGGGAGCAGACTGTCTTGCCAGCTTCTCAAGTCCCTGTCCCATGTGTGCGCCGTTGGCGCCCTGGGCTTCCTTCAGTCTGGTCAGGATGTCGTCCTGCAAAGGGGAGCCGCTGACGGTTGGTGAGGGGCTGGCGGGAACAGACGCAATGGGGGTTCCTGGAACGGCTGATGCCGATGCCGTGGCTGGCGTTACAGGGGCGACGGATTCCTGGGGGAGGGCGGTCGGCTGTCCAGTACTGGCAGTAGGCGACGCCGAGGGGGACGCCAGCAGCGATGTGCTTCCCTGGCCGGATCCCGGCTGTTCCGCAGCGCTGGTCAGCGCTGCGGGAACGAGCAGGGACCCGACAAGTGAGGCAGTGAGAACCGCCGCTGCCAGCATGCGCCGGCCTTTTAAAGGACTGGCATCCTGAGAGGGATGGGGAGACGTGGGGCTCATTACTTACTCCGGCCGGCAATGCACATATGGCGATGAGAATCGGGTCGTCATTTCCGACGCGGAGAAGTGAAAACTGTCCCCACAGCCTTTGTGACCCGGCCAATGTAGCACCAATGTTACTGATGTAACCAGAGTTGCCTTTGATACAAATGTTAAAGGTGCGGGGCCTTGTCCTTTGCCAGCAGATCCTCGTCGTTCCTCACCATCGCGGCCACGAGGGACTCAAAGTCCATCGACGGCCGCCATCCCAGCTCGGAGGAGATTTTGGTGATGTCTCCCCTCATCTCAGCAGCATCACTGGGACGCGCCAGAGATTCGTCGAGCTCCACCACAGACCGCCAGTTGTCGATGCCAACCGCGGCAAAAGCTGCCTCCACGAAGTCCTGCACGGAATGCGAAACGCCGGTGGCCACCACAAAATCCGAAGGGTTGGCCGCGCTTACGATCCTTTCCATGGCGTCGACGAAGTCAGGCGCCCAGCCCCAGTCCCGCACAGCATTCAGGTTGCCCAAGGAAAGCTTGTCCAGCTTGCCGGCTGCGATCGCCGCCGCCCCAGCGGTGATCTTGCGGGTCACGAATTTAGCCGGGCGGCGCACAGATTCGTGATTGTAGAGAATCGCTGATGCTGCGAACATCCCGCGTCCCCGGTAGACGCTGACCGCGTGATGGGCAAACGCTTTAGCAGCGCCGTATGGAGACACGGGGCTTATGGGCGTCCTTTCGTTCTGCGGCGCAGACTTTGCCTCTCCAAACAATTCGGCACTGGAAGCTTGAAGAAAGCGTATTTCCTTCCCGGTAGCCTGCTGCAGCTGCCACGTCGCCTCGAGCATGGACACCACGGAAGCGCCGGAAACCATGGCGGTCTCGTAGGGTTGCTGCCAGGACTGATACACAGAGCTGATGCCGCCCAGGTTGAACACCAGGTCCGGCGTGACAGATTTCAGGACTGAGCCCACGTCGTTCGGCCGGGACAAATCGCCAAGGTGGTATTCAACCCCGTCAACGGTAGTCTCGCCGTCGTTGACGTGTGCCGGCGCGTGGCGGACGAGGCCATGCACCTCCCAACCCTGGGACAGGAGCGATTCCGCCAGATAAGAGCCGTCCTGCCCTGTTACGCCCGTAATGAAAGCGGTGCCGGGGCCTGTTCCAGCGTTGTTCTGCCGATTCACCGCATCAGGGCCGACTGCTCGGCAATGTCGTTCTCCACCATCATGCGAACAAGCTCATTGAAGGAGACCTTCGGCTTCCAGCCGAGCTTTTCCTGCGCCTTTGCGGCGTTTCCGATCAGCAGGTCAACTTCAGCAGGACGCATGAAGCGCGGGTCCTGCCTGACATACTGCCGCCAATCATCAAGGCCCGCTGCATCGAATGCCGCTTGGAGAAGTTCTTCGATCGAATGGGTTTCGCCGGTGGAAATGACGTAATCATCAGCCTCCGGCTGCTGGAGCATGAGCCACATGGCTTCGACGTAGTCCCCGGCAAAGCCCCAGTCACGCTTGGCGTCGAGGTTTCCGAGCACAATCTCGTTCTGCAGGCCCAGCTTGATGCGTGCAACGGCGAGAGAAACTTTACGGGTTACGAATTCGGGCCCGCGACGCGGCGATTCATGGTTGAACAGGATGCCACTGGATGCGTGCATGCCGTAGGACTCGCGGTAATTGATGGTCATGTAGTGGCCGAATACCTTGGCGACCCCATAGGGCGATCGAGGCCAGAGGAGGGTTTCCTCCGTTTGAGGCACCTGCTGGACCTTGCCGAACATCTCGGAGGAGGACGCCTGGTAGAAACGCACCTTGGAGATGTCATCACCGGCGTAAAGACGCGTAGCTTCGAGCATGTTCAGGACGCCCTTGCCCGTCACATCACTGGTCAGTGAGGCGTTTTCCCAGGAATAGGCCACGAAGGAGATTGCCCCGAGGTTGTACACCTCGTCGGGCTGAGCGATGCCGAGCACCCGCACCAGTGAGGAGACATCCGTCAGATCCCCGGTCAGCAGCTTGACTTCAGGAACGGTCTGGCGGACCAGGTCGTGCTTCGGGTTGTTCTGTCCCCGGATGAGGCCAAACACTTCGTAGCCCTTCGAGACAAGAAGCTCGGCGAGGTACAGGCCGTCCTGGCCAGTGATTCCGGTAATTAGCGCACGGGGCATGGAAAGGTCCTTAGATATTGTTTGCTGGGCTTATGCCACTATATATGGCGGGCGAATTGACCCGGGGAGCCGTCGGCTGGCTCAGGCTGCGGAGCTGTCCCTGGTACGCCGGTTGAAGGCGTAGCGGTAGGCCTGCTCGTGAACTTCGGCGCAGTGCTTCCAAGTGAACTTCTGTACCTGCCGCAATCCAAGCGTTTGCAATTCTTCCGTCCTGGCTATGGCGGTCCGGACTGCGGATGCAATGGCCTCAGGGTCTTCAGGATCGAAGAGAACGGCTGCGTCACCGACTATTTCGGGCAAGGACCCCGCCGTGGAGCTCGCCACAGGGCACCCGGAGGCCATCGCTTCCAGCGGAGGGAGCCCAAAGCCCTCATAGAGACTTGGGAAGACCATACAGGCGGCGGTCCGGTACAGTTCCCTGAGCTCGGCCAACGGCACGAGGCCCCGAACTTCAACGTTGGCAGGGATATCCGTGAGCGTCTCGAGTGCTCCGCCGGTCAGTATGAGGCGCAGCTCAGGGTCCGAGACAGCGAGCAGTTTCATGGCCTCGAAGAGGGTGGCATGGTTCTTATGCTTCCAGCCCCTCGCCGGGTACATGATGAACTTGCCACGTTGTCCCAGGTTCGGCGTGAACTCTTTTGCGTCGACGCCAAGGTGCGCTGTAAAGATCTTCTCCGGATCGATTCCCAGATGGTTGACGATGCTCTCCTTCGCGAAGTCGCTGATAGTGACGATCGCATCCGCATCGCGGGCCGCTTTTTCATAAAAGACTTTGCGGTAGAGCTTGTCGGCCGGACCAAAAAGCTCCGGGAGGTCAAGGTGCTGTACGTCGAGCAGGGTCTGGACGAACGGTGTTTCCTTGGCCGGCTTAGGCAGCGGGACGGTGAACGGAACGTGGAAGACATCCATAGGACGCATTGAACCGAGGATGGACTTCCTCTTGATCATCCCCTTGGCCAGTGTGGCCAGTCGTTGACCGGTGGAAGAGCCTCCGGCGAGCCCGGGAACCACTATTTCGTCCGTCCCCTCTGAGAAACCCCGTGCTGCACCGTTGACGTAGCAGGTTGCCTTGACCGTGTTCGATGCAGCAAGTTGGCGCGTGAGCTCACGGGCGTAGGTCTCGCTGCCGCCCATCCCTCCCGGGACGAGAGTGAGCATGGAAACGCCCACGTTCAGCACCTTGCTGGACTCGTCTTGTGGGCGGTGCGGCAGGGCGGAATCAGGGTTTGTCATGCTGAACATCCTAGCGTCGGGGCTAACCTGCCACCTCGGACCCGGCGGCGCTTGCTGTCGGCACTGATGGCCACCCTAGACTGTTGTGCATGAAGATATTGGTCACCGGTGGCGCCGGCTACATCGGATCGCACACGACACTCTGCCTCCTTGAAGAGGGCCACGACGTCGTAGTGGTCGATAACCTGTTGAACTCGAGCCCCGAATCATTGCGCAGGGTCGAAGAGTTGACGGGCAAGCCGGTTGATTTCCGGGAGCTGGATCTGCTGGACGGTGCCGCCATCGACAAGGTTTTCGCTGAGGGCGGCTTCGATGCTGTAGTGCACTTTGCGGGGCTCAAAGCGGTAGGTGAGTCCGTTGAAAAGCCCTTGATGTACTACAAGAACAATGTTGTGGGGACGCTTAACCTGTTGGAGAGCATGGAAGGAGCAGGCGTCCGCCGCCTGGTGTTCAGTTCTTCCGCCACGGTTTATGGGGCTTCGGAGGAGGTCCCGCTGATCGAAAAATCGCCTTTGGACGCCACTAATCCCTATGGTCGGACCAAAGAGCAGATCGAGGATATCCTCTCGGATCTTGGCGCAGCCAGCCCGAACTGGAGCATTGCCTTGCTCCGTTACTTCAACCCTGTGGGGGCCCACGAATCGGGCCTCATCGGCGAGGACCCACAGGGCACCCCCAACAATTTGCTCCCATTTGTGGCACAAGTCGCCGTCGGCCGGCGCGACAAGGTGCTCGTGTTCGGCAACGACTATCCCACGCCGGACGGTACCGGTGTCCGTGATTACATCCACGTCATGGATCTTGCTGCGGGTCACTTGGCCGCCCTTAAATATGTAGCGGCGAAAGACGGTGTGTTCCGCTGGAATCTGGGGACTGGCCGTGGATCATCAGTGCTGGAAGTCATAGAGGCTTTCGGGGCGGCCGCTGGCAGGTCCATCCCCTATGAGTTTGCGCCGCGACGGCCGGGGGACGCGGCCGTCAGCTACGCCGATCCGTCTGCTGCGCTTGCAGATCTGGGTTGGTCGGCACGCAGGAACCTCCAGCAGATGTGCCAGGACCATTGGCGCTGGCAGGAAAACAACCCCATGGGATACCAGCAGACGGTTTGAACCCAATTCGGGAGCGCAACGACCGCGAGCCGTGGGCTCCAGCAGGGCGCCCTCAGCGGCCTTCGGGATAATTATCCACAAGTGACGCAGATATGACTTGGCAGCGTGTTGTAGGCTCCTTAGGCTTTACCCAGTTGCACTGCCTCCGCCGGGGGCGGCAGTTGTATTGGGGAACACATGGACGCGCTGGCAATTGTAGAGGACGAAGTCCGCGAGCTGATCCGACGCCGGGGGCTTGATCCCCTGCACCAGGCCGGAGAAGTTCGCCGCCTGGTTGAGGCAGCAGTAACGGATTACGACGAACGTGCTCTGATGGGCCCGCTGCCTCCCATTGGTCCCTTGGAGGCGGCGCGGAAGTTCCTCTTTGACGCGGTCGCCGGATTCGGCGTCCTGCAGCCGCTGCTGGACGATCCAACGATTGAGGAAGTCTGGATCAACGCCCCCAACGAGATCTATGTCGCCAGGAACGGCGAATCGGAGTTAACCTCGCTCAGCCTGACGGAGCAACAGGTGCGGGACCTGGTGGAGCGCATGCTCAAGAGCTCCGGGCGACGACTGGATATGTCGTCACCCTTTGTTGATGCAGCACTTCCTGACGGATCCAGGCTCCACGTGGTCATCCCGGATGTGACACGGCGGCATTGGGCAGTCAACATCAGGAAGTTCGTCGTCAAGGCAAGCAGGCTCGAGCACCTGGTGGAGCTTGGCACCCTGACTCCCCAAGCGGCCCGTTTCCTCGGCGCCGCAGTTTCCAGCGGGCTCAACATCCTCGTCTCGGGAGCAACGCAGGCCGGGAAAACCACGATGCTGAACTGCCTCGCAGCGAGCATCGGGAGCCGGGAACGTGTCATCACGGTGGAAGAGATCTTTGAACTGCAGTTCCCCTTGCGGGACGTTGTTGGTTTGCAGTGCCGCCAGCCCAACCTTGAAGGCGAAGGCGAAATTCCGCTGCGCCGGCTCGTCAAGGAAGCTCTCCGAATGCGTCCTGACCGGCTGGTTGTAGGAGAAGTCCGGGAAGCCGAAAGCCTCGACATGCTCATAGCCTTGAATTCAGGCTTGCCGGGAATGTGCACTGTCCACGCAAACTCAGCCCATGACGCCGTCACGAAAATTTGTACACTTCCACTTCTGGCAGGCGAGAACATATCTTCCGCCTTCGTGGTCCCGACAGTCGCGTCCTGCATTGACCTGGTGGTCCATTGCAGCCGCCGGGCGGACGGACGCCGGGAAGTTACCGAAATCCTTTCGCTGGGCCGGCGTGTGGAGAACGGGATTATCGAATCATCTCCAGTGTTCACCGTCGTCGAAGGTGCGCTGCAGCCACGCACCAGCTCGATGCCCGCGCAGGAGAAGTTCTCTAAGGCAGGTTATGACGTCGCCGCGCTGCTGGATGCGCGATGATGTCGGCCCTTCTTGGAGTTACGGCCGGAACAGGGCTTTTCCTGATCTGGTGGTCCTTCTGGGAGTCGCCGAAACCGGCAGTTCCTAAAGAAAAAGCGAGCCGCCTCGCGGACCTCCTCGCCGGGGCCGGCATCGAGAAAGTGTCGCCCACTGGCCTCCTTGGCTCGTGTGCGGGCCTGGGATTTTTCGTCGCCCTGATCTTTTTCGCTGTTACCCGTTCGTGGCCGATCTCCTTCTGCTTCGGCCTCTTCGGCGCCTGGCTGCCCATCACGGGCCTTCGCTGGAAGGCAAAGCGGAGGAGCGCATTGCTGGGCACCCTGTGGCCTGATGTCGTGGACCACCTGCGTTCCGCCATCCGGGCCGGGTTGCCGCTTCCGGAAGCCCTGATCCAGCTGGGTGACAAAGGACCCGAAGGGTTGCGGCACGTTTTCCGTGACTTCGGAGCCGACTACCGGGCCGGCGGCCAATTCGAAGCATCTCTCAACCAACTCAAGCACCGGCTCGCTGATCCGGTAGCAGACCGGATCGTCGAAGCCCTCCGCCTGACACGGGAAGTTGGTGGCTCGGACCTTGGCAAGCTCCTCGGGACTTTGGCAGAGTTTCTGCGGGAAAATGCGCGAACGCGGAGCGAGTTGGAAGCCCGGCAGTCCTGGACCATCAATGCGGCAAGGCTCGCCGTTGCAGCGCCTTGGATTGTCATGATGCTGTTGGCAACAAGACCGGAGGCAGTGCAGGCCTACAACACTCCAGTGGGCGCCGCCGTCCTGCTTGGCGGGCTGGTCGTCTCCCTGGTTTGCTACTCCATCATGCTTCGGATCGGTGCGCTGCCGCAGGATGAGAGGGTGCTCAGGTGATGGATATTTCGCCTCCCGCTGTTGTCTGCGGAGTGGTGATGGCGTTAGGCCTGTGGCTCACCCTTTTCCGTTCTCCCTGGATGCGTGCTGTTACGCTGTCGCAGCGCATCGAGCCGCAGCTGAAATCGCAAAATCTTGAGTCAAGGCTGCTCCGCAGCGCGGACCAGAACGTCACCCCTTTTGGTCCCCTGGAACGGATTCTTCGCCCGCTGCTGCGCGACGGACTTTCCGCACTTGGCAGGCTAAACCCGGTGTCCAGGGCTACGGCTCGAAGACTGGCCCAGGCCGGAATCAACAAGTCACCGGTGGATTTCCGGGCCGAGCAGCTGTTATGGGCAGCGACCGGGTTCGCTGCATCAATCGCCCTTATTGTCCTTGGTGCGGCTTCCGGAAGATTTAATGCATTGCTGGCCGCGGTGGCCGTGCTGGGATGTGCCGTCGGCGGCTTCATGTTCCGCGACTACTGGCTGGGCGTCCAAATAAAGCGCAGGGAGTCGAGGATGATGGCAGAATTCCCAAGCCTTGCTGAACTTATGGCATTGGCCGTCAGCGCAGGGGAAAGCGCCACTGGCGCTTTGGACCGCGTCTGCCGCAGCGCCAGGGGTGAACTCACGAAGGAGTTCTCGAAGGTTCTTGCCGAAACCAGGGCAGGTAAACCCTTGGTCCAGGCGCTCCAGGAATTCTCATCACGAACAGACCTCGCGCCGCTGGTCCGGTTCGTCGACGGGATCGTCGTGGCTGTCGAGCGGGGTACTCCCTTGGCCGACGTGCTCCGTGCGCAGGCACAGGACGTCCGGGATACGGCCAAGCGCGACCTGATGGAGGCCGCGGGAAAGAAAGAGATTGCCATGATGGTGCCGCTTGTCTTTGGGGTGTTGCCCTTGACCGTGGTCTTTGCGGTCTTTCCCGGCATCGCGGCGATCAACCTCGGATTTTGACGGCAAGACAAAATCCACGAAGAAAAACCAACAGTCGAAATATCAAGCAGGAATTAGGACGGAAATGATGGAGAAAATGGGGATTCGCTGCATGGTGCTGTTCCTGTCACTTACGGCAGCGCTGCTTCCGGGCGTGAGCGCCGGAAAGCGTAGGAGACTGCAAGTCGGGACAAGCCAAGACCAGCTGCCAGTAGGCGGCCCCGTCAGAAGGACCAAACACGTCGATAATCCCGAGCGGGGCGACGTTCCTGGCTGGGTCATGATCACGTTGATGTCGGCAGTATTGGTTGCCGCGCTGCTGGCGCTCGCGGGTCCCGCGCTGGAAGCCATGTTCAATCAGGCGATGGACAAGGTCGGAAGCTAGGCTGTGTCGCCGTCTGCCCGCGGCGGGGCCAACGACTACGCCCTGGACAGCAGACGAAAAAGCTTTGCGCAGGGCGGGGTCAAGCCGGAAGCCGAGCCCGGCGAGCGGGGCTCGGCCGTGGTCGACTTTGTCCTAGTGGGCAGCCTGCTCACCTTGTTTTTCCTCGCGATCATCCAGTTGACCCTGGTCCTGCATGTAAGGAATACGTTGATCGATGCTGCGGCATCGGGGGCCCGTTATGGAACGCTCGCTGACCGTGGTGCCGGTGATGCCGAGGAACGTACCCGCAGCCTGATCCAGGCCGCCCTAAACACAGGGTTTGCGGAACAAGTCAGCACCAGTGAGGTCACCTATCAGGGCCTGCGGACCCTCGAGGTGACGGTCCGGGCGCCGATGCCGGTGATCGGACTTATCGGACCCCGCGACATGCTGGAGGTGAAGGGCCATGCCGCGATGCAACCGTGAATCCACCCGGCTTCGCTTCCGCGCCCGGCTGCGGGAAAGCCTATGCCAGGGTCCAGGAAGCTGGCAGTCGGGCGCCCACCAGCACGAACGGGGGAGCGCCGTGGTTGAGTTCACCTTTCTCGCGCTCCTGCTGATGGTTCCGTTGGTGTACTTCATCATCACCATGAGCCAGATCCAGGGCGGTTCCTTTGCCGTGGTCGGTGCGGCAGACCAGGCGGCCAAGGTCTACATCGCCCAGCCTGATGCTGCCACCGCCCAGGCTGCCGCCGAACAGGCCGTGGCGATCGCGCTGGCCGATTTCGGACATCCGCCTGAAGGGGCCCGGGTGGCAACAACGTGTACTCCGGCAGACTGCCAGGCTGCCGGAAGCACTGTCACCGTGACTGTGAACCTGACAGTGCCGCTCCCGTTCCTGCCTTTCAACGATGGCTTCCGGCTCAGCGCCAGCGAAGTGGAGGCGTCGTCCACTCAACTCGTGGGCAGATACCGGTGAGAAAACATCCAACGAACGAAGACGGCCAGATGATGGTGATGATCCTTGGCTACGTTGTGCTGGCCTTGCTGGTGACTACAGTGGTCATCGGAATCTCCTCGGTGTACCTCGAACATAAGCGTCTGCTGTCCTTGGCCGACGGCGCCTCCGTCGCGGCGGCGGACAGCTACACGCTGGGCGAAGCGGCAACGCAGGGCGGCAGTCCGTCGGCGGTTCTCAGCTCAGCCAGGGTCAGGAACGTGGCAGCCGACTTTGTGTCGAGGAGCCCCGCCTCGCAGCGCTTTGACGGGCTCGCCGTCGCGGGGACGACCGGCACACCTGATGGATCCACCGCCGTCGTGGTGCTCACGGCCGTAGTGCACCCGCCTGTGGTGAACTTCCTGATGCCCGCCGGGATAACCATCGAGGCGACCTCCACCGCACGCTCCCGGCTCACCCGTTGACGGCCCTAATGGTCAGGGCTCGGAAAGTGCGAACTATGTGCTGCAGGCCGAGGGGACAGCAGCCAGGATCAGGCCCTTCCCGGATAGCGTAGGCTTAAACAACCATGGCCAATATTGATTTTTCCGCTGAAATCCGCGCCCTTCGCGCCACGTACGAATCCATTGAGCGAGTTTCCGACGTAGAGGCACTGAAGGAAGACATCGCCGAACTGAGCGAGCGGGCAGGCGAACCGGATCTCTGGGACGATCCGGCAGCGGCACAAAAAATCACCTCGCGCCTGTCACACCGACAAACTGAACTGGAGCGTCTCAACAGGCTCGTTTCCAGGATCGATGACCTCGAAGTCCTGGTGGAGCTTGGACAGGACGAGGACGACGCCGATTCCATGGCGGATGCGGCAGCCGAACTTGAGTCGATCAAGAAGGCCCTGAAGGAACTGGAAGTTGTTACCCTGCTGTCGGGTGAGTACGACGAGCGCGAGGCCGTAGTTTCCATCCGGGCCGGAGCCGGCGGCGTGGACGCAGCTGATTTCGCCGAGATGCTGATGCGCATGTACCTCCGCTGGGCGGAACGCCACGGTTACCCCACCACCGTCATGGACACGTCCTATGCCGAGGAAGCCGGACTGAAGTCGGCTACCTTCGAGGTCAAAGCCCCGTACGCCTTTGGAACTCTCAGTGTTGAAGCCGGAACCCACAGGCTGGTCAGGATCAGCCCCTTCGACAACCAGGGCCGTCGCCAGACGTCCTTCGCGGCCGTCGAAGTCATCCCGCTCATTGAGCAGACCGACTCGATCGAAATCCCGGACAACGAAATCCGCGTGGACGTGTTCCGCTCCTCCGGGCCCGGCGGCCAGTCCGTCAACACCACGGACTCCGCCGTCCGCCTGACCCACATTCCCACCGGCACCGTGGTGTCCATGCAGAACGAGAAATCGCAGCTGCAGAACCGTGCCGCCGCTATGCGCGTGCTCCAGTCCCGGCTCCTGCTCCTCAAGAAAGAGCAGGAAGACGCCGAAAAGAAAGCGCTGGCCGGAGACGTCAAAGCGTCCTGGGGCGACCAGATGCGCTCTTATGTCCTCAACCCGTACCAGATGGTCAAGGACCTGCGGACCGAGCACGAGGTGGGCAACACCAGTGCCGTCTTCGATGGCGAAATCGATGACTTCATCGACGCCGGTATCCGCTGGCGCACGGACAACCGCAACGCCGAGAAGTAGCAGCCTCAAGCGACACGCCCCTTGAAACCAGCCTGATTCACAGGTTGCCCTGCGTATAGTCGAGGGGCCGGGGCCCAACTTTCCCCAAACGAAAACCCGCGCACCGGCTGCAGAACTGGGCTGCATCAGAATCAGCCATGCCCTGCAGGGTACTTAGGGCCATGATCCGATTCGAAAATGTCACCAAGGTCTACGACCAGAAAGCCCGGCCTGCGCTGGACTCTGTCAACCTTGAGATTGACCGCGGCGAATTCGCCTTCCTCGTCGGCGCGTCAGGCTCCGGCAAATCCACCTTCCTCCGACTCGTCCTGAAGGAAGACCGCGCAACCTCCGGCGCCGTCTACGTCGCCGGCCAGAACGTCGCCAAGATCTCCAGCTGGCGCGTCCCGCGGCTCCGCCGGGGAATCGGCGTCGTCTTCCAGGACTTCCGCCTCCTGCCGCAGAAGAACGTCTTCGCCAACGTGGCCTTCGCCATGCAGGTCATCGGCAAGAGCCGCAGCGTCATCCGCGACACCGTTCCCGAGGTCCTGAAGACCGTTGGCCTGGAGGGCAAGGAGCACCGCATGCCCCACGAACTCTCCGGCGGTGAGCAGCAGCGCGTGGCCATAGCCCGTGCAGTGGTCAACCGGCCGGGAATCCTCCTCGCGGACGAGCCCACTGGAAACCTGGACCCCACAACGTCCATGGGCATCATGGGAATCCTGGACAAGATCAACCAAAACGGAACCACCGTGGTGATGGCCACGCACGACGACGACATCGTCAACGAAATGCGCAAACGCGTGGTGGAGCTCAAGAACGGCGTGGTCATCCGCGACGAGGCCAAGGCGCTGTACACCTCCATGATTCCCGTCGTCGGCCAGTCACGCAGGCTTAAGGACGCCAGCGGCCGGGAGACCCCCGACGCCGGACAGCCGGGCGAAGGCGAGGGACAGCGATGAGGCTTGCATTCATCCTCAGCGAGATCGGCAGCGGCCTCCGCCGCAACCTCTCCATGGTTGTCTCAGTCATCCTGGTCACTTTTGTCTCGCTCACCTTCGTGGGAGCTGCGGGCATGCTCCAGATGCAGATCAACCAGATGAAGGGCTACTGGTACGACAAAGTCCAGGTGGCCATCTTCCTGTGCAGTGAAGGCTCGACGGCGGCCGGTTGCGCCGGCGGGCCCGTTACCGCAGAGCAGCAACAGAGCCTGAACTCCCTCCTGGAATCCCCTGCGGTGGCCCAGTACATCAACGACTTCCAGTACGAGTCCAAAGACGAGGCCTACAAGCACTTCAAGGACCAGTTCTCGAACTCACCCATCGTGGACTCCGTGACTCCGGACCAACTGCCGGCATCTTTCAGGATCAACATGAAGGACCCGGAGAAATACCAGATCATCAGCGAGACCTTCGCGTCACAGCCGGGCGTGGAGACCGTCATTGACCAGCGCCAGCTGCTCGAACGGCTGTTCTCGGTGATGAACGGAGCTTCCCTGGTGGCCGTCAGCATCGCCGGTGTGATGATCGTCTGCGCCATCCTGCTGATCGCCACCACCATCCGGCTCTCCGCCTTCAGCCGGCGGCGGGAAACGGGCATCATGCGCCTGGTGGGCGCATCAAAGACAGTAATCCAGCTGCCGTTCATCCTCGAAGGCGTCATTGCGGCAGTCATTGGGGCTGCCCTTGCATCCGCCACATTGTGGGCCGTCGCGCACTTCTTCCTCGGCGAGTACATGTCCCAGCAATACCCGGATACGGCCTTCATCTCCTCGGGCCAGACGCTCATCCTGGCACCGGCTCTGATAATCCTTGGCGGATCCTTGGCGGGAATTTCGTCTCTCTTGACCTTGCGCCGATACCTTCGGGTCTAGGTATGCAAACCGAACAAGGAATGCCCATGAACGTAACGGATCCAACGTCCCCCCGGCGCCCGCAGGCAACCCGGCGCAAGGCCCCCCGACGCGCCGGCGTGATGAGCGCAGTGCTCGCTGTTGTCCTCGCCGCAGGGCTCGCTTCCTCCACCCCGGCAGCTTTCGCCGACGAGCTTGAAGACAAGCAGAAGGCGCTTGAAGCCGAAGCCGCCAGGGTCCAGCAGTCACTGGAATTCGTTGATTCACGCATCGCCAAGGCTGCATCGGACCTGGTCATCTACCAGGGCCAGCTGCCCGGCGCCCAGCAGGCACTCCTTGAGGCGCAGGGCCGCGTTGCCGGGGCAGTCAAGGAAGTGGAAGCGCTCTCCGCCCGTGTGGACATGGCCCAGCAGAACAAGGCCAAAATCACGCAGCAGCTCGAAACGGACAAACAAAAGATTGCCGATACCAAGAAGCTGATCGGCCAGATCGCCACCCAGGCCTACAAGTCCGGGGGAGTGCCGTCCAACCTGTCATTGTTCTTCGGCTCGAACAACGGCGGAAGCCTGACCGAAACCATGGATCTTGCGGACCAGGCCATGCGCAGCCAGAACGCTGCCATGGACAAGCTGTCCCAGCAGAATGCCACCAACGTCAACTCCGAAGCACGCCTTCAAGCAGTCGAAGCGGAAATCAAGGACTTGAAGGCCAAGGCTGACGCCGCCCTTGAGCGGGAGAAAGCAGCCCGGGACGAGGCAGCTGCCAGGAAGGACGAGGTGGACCGGCTGATCGCGGACACCACGCGCCTTGACGCTGAACTGCAGGCTGCCAAGCCCGGCATCCAGTCCCAGCTCGCCAGCGTCCAGGCGAGCCAGAATGCCGTGGCAGCCGAAATCGAGGAGCGTGACCGGAAACTGCGCGAGGCCTGGGAAGCCGAGCAGCGCCGGCTCGCGGCGGAAGCCGCAGCAGCAGCGGCCGCGGCCGCGGCAGCGAGGAACCAGCCGCCGCCCCCCGTCCAGCCGTTCGTGCCGCCGGTAGGTTCGCCGTCGGCCTTTGGCCTCCGGCATCCTTTTGACGGCAGCGTCCCCATCACGTCCGGCTTCGGCTGGCGTGCAACGCCCCCCGGAACTATCGACTTCTACGGCCAGGGCGGCTACCTGCACACCGGCATCGACTTCGGCGCAGCGTGCGGCACGCCGGTGTATGCGGCGGCAGCGGGTGAGGTCTTCAGCTCAGGCTGGAACTCAGCTGACGGCGGCGGCTGGCGGGTGAAGATCTCCCATGGCCTGGTTGAAGGCAACACCCTGAACACGATCTACTACCACAACTCCAGCATCGTGGTCTCGAACGGCCAGCGGGTATCGCAGGGACAGCTGATTGCCTACTCCGGCAACACCGGCAATTCCACCGGCTGCCACGCCCACTTTGAAACCTGGCTGAACGGCAATGCCGTGGACCCGATGGGACTGCTGTAGGGGGTCATTAGCCTGCCGTACACTGGTATGACTCCGCGCCGGCTGGCCTGGAGGACATCCGATTCTTGAACTGAGGAGCTTTCCCTTGCCTAAAGAAAGTGGCCGTAAAGTGGTGGCCACCAACCGCAAGGCCCGGCACGACTACCATGTGCTGGACACCTACGAGGCTGGAATCGCGCTGATGGGAACCGAAGTAAAGTCCCTGCGCGAGGGCCATGCCTCCATGGTGGACGGATTTTGCACCTTCTACAACGACGAGCTGTGGATGGAAGCCATTCACATCCCGGAGTACAACCAGGGCAGCTGGACCAACCACGCGGCACGGCGCCGCCGGAAGCTGCTGCTGCACCGCGAGGAACTTATCAAGATCTCGCACAAAGTGCGCGAATCGGGCTACACGATCGTTCCCCTGCAGTTGTACTTCGTTGATGGCCGGGCCAAGGTCGAAATCGGCGTGGCCCGCGGCAAACGCGAGTACGACAAGCGGCAGACCCTCCGCGAACAGCAGGACAACCGCGAAGCGCAGCGCGAAATGCGGGAGCGCAACCGCCGGCGCTAGGCTGGAATGAATTCCCTGAAGGATGAGTTATAGTAGGTAGTCCGGCGGGCTTGCCCACCGGTTTGGTAACAAAATATGGGGATGATCGGTTTCGACGATGTTAGTCGCGACAGGTGAAGCGGGCCGAGGATGCAGAATTATCTCGTAAACGCTGTCTGCAAACCAATAAGTGCCAATTCTAAGCGCACTGACTTCGCTCTTGCTGCCTAAGCAGTAAGACAGTCCGTCAGCCCGAGGTTGCTATCGCCCCGGATCCTGGCGTCATTTAGATAGCCACTGCTGTCCACCTCCGTCATCGGGGTGAACGGGACTCTTAGATGACTGGGCCCGGATCAGCCAGCTGTTTGCAGCATGGCTGGGGCCGAGAAAATCCGACGCAAACTGCGCCCGGAGAAGCCCTGACAACACGACATCGGACGGGGGTTCAATTCCCCCCATCTCCACATTTGTGATGGATATCTCCCCTTGGGGAGGGATTCATCGGGAAAACACCCCGGTCCTCGGACCGGGGTGTTTTTCTTTGCCCGGGGGCTGGGCAGCCTGGCCAGTGGGCCCCTTACACCCCGTTCACCGACGGCGTAGCGCAGCGGGGACTATGCACCCGCTACCGATCGTTGTCACCGGTAGGACCCGGACAAGCAATGCCGCCGGGATCCGTCTACCAGGAGGTGCCCCATGAACCAGGGGAGCGAGCCAGCTTCACAGGCGTCCGACGTCGACGCCCTGGACTCGTATTCGCAGACAGTTATGCGCGTGGCCGCCACGGTCACACCGCACGTGGCTGCCTTGGAAATGTCCGCCGCCCGCCGTAACGGCCGCGTCCGGGTGGGCGCGGGATCCGCGGTGCTTTTTACCGAGGACGGCTACCTCCTGACCAATTCCCACGTGGTGGCGGGCACAAACACCGGGCACGCAGTTTTCGCCGACGGCAGCCGCATGGACCTGGAACTCGTAGGCGCAGACCCCCTGTCCGATCTCGCCGTGGTCCACGGCAGGGCACCGCGGATTCCGCCCGCCCAATTTGGAGCTGCTGAATCCTTGCGCGTTGGGCAACTGGTGGTCGCTGTCGGTAACCCGCTCGGCTTGGCCGGTTCAGTGACGGCGGGGGTGGTGAGCGGCCTTGGCCGTGCCATCCCGGTATGGGCGGGCGGCAACCGGCGTGTGATTGAGGACGTCATCCAGACGGACGCTGCACTCAATCCGGGGAACTCCGGGGGAGCGCTGGCTGATACCCACAGCCGGATCGTAGGCATCAACACTGCGGTGGCCGGCGCGGGACTGGGCCTGGCCATCCCCATCAACGCCACCACCCGGCGGATCATCGCGGCCTTGCTGGCGGACGGGCGCGTACGGCGGGCCTACCTGGGCTTGGTCAGCACACCTACCCGGCTCACCCCCAGTGCAGTGATCAGGACCGGACAGCGGGACGCGCTGAGGGTGGTGGAAGTGCTGCCCGGTTCCCCGGCAGACAAGGCAGGCCTGACCGCCGGGGACATCCTCCTTGCCGCCGGCGGACGCCCGGTCAGTGACGCCGAAAGCCTGCAGCGTCTGCTCTTCGCCGATGCGATTGGCGAACCACTTCAACTCGCCGTGCTGCGGGATGGCAAGGAAGTCCATCTCACTGCAGTGCCCGAAGAGATGACCAACAACGGAAAGTAGCCGGGCTTAGTCCTGGCCCGCCACGTCCGCGATGCCCACGAAACGTGTGCCCACGCTGTCGAACTCGCTGCGGACGTAACCCTGCCGCAGGGGTGGAACATCCGCCGGATCGTGGTGCGCGCACACCACGTAGGTAAACTCCGGCCACCACTTCTTGGGCCGTGCCGCTTCCTCGTAACCGCAGACAGCGCACTCCAGGTGAACCCAGACAGGCCGCTTCCCGGTTCGGTTGGCGCGGGACTGGACCAGCCACGGCGGCGGATTGTCCAGGATCTTCCCGAGTTCCGCCTCGGTCATCCACTTGGGAAGGCCATGGCGTTGCGCCATTTCCATCGGTACATCCAGGGCAATGGCCGCGTCACGTCTGCTAATCATCACCATCCACGATACGGGAGCCCGCCAAATCGCCTTCCGCGGCTCAAGAAGCGAGGGCCAGCCCTGCAGCCGCCGCGCCCAAACCAAGAACCAGATTGCCGGCCAGGTTCAACGCCGCGGCACCGAACCGCGCTTCTGTCAGCAGTCGCACAGTTGCTGTGGTCCAGGAACTGAAGGTGGTGAGGCCGCCTGCCAGCCCCGTGGCGAGTGCGAGCTGCCATTCCGGGGCCAACCCGAGCTTGAGGGTCATTGCGTGGGCGGCGCCGATGATGAAGCAGCCCACGACGTTCACCAGCAGTGTGGCCCACGGCCAGTGCAGCCGCTCCCCGCGCCCGGGCCCGCGGGCACCAGCGCCGAGGGGCCGTGAGCCATAAGTTTCAAGGCCGCGTGCAGCCCGGAATGCCGTGTGATGCGCGAACCAGCTGTCCACAGCAAAGCGGAGCAGCGCGCCGGCAACCCCAAACACCCCTACCAGGGCAGCAGTCACCATGAACGCCCACTCACCCGGCCGCCGTCGCGCCCGTCCAACCAGCCCGCCACAACCTTTCCGGACCGCCACCCCATACCGGCCGCTGCAAGCCCCAGCAGCAATGACAGCACCAGGTAGGCAACCCACGTAAAGTGGGCGCCTGCGCGGGCCAGCTGGTCCACCGCGAACACCACAGCCGAGAATGTGGTGAACGATCCCAGGAGGCCCGGGCCCAGGCCGGCGCGCAGCCAGAACGAGGTGTGCGGCCGGGCCATCCATACCGTGGTCAGCAACGCCAGAACAAAGCTTCCGCCAACGTTGATCCACAGCGTGGCCCACGGCACGGACCCCGGAAGATCCGGAAAGAGAAGTCCCAGCCCAAAGCGCAGCTCAGTACCGAGCAGGCCCCCAACAGCAACAGCAAGCCAGGCGCTGGCCGAAGGCGCGCCGGGAGGATTCATTCAGCCGTCCCCGAGCAGGCAGCCCGGGTGGGGATGGTCGCTGTGTACCCAGAGGGCAGACGTGATTTCGTCGGCCAGGTCATAGTCCCTGGTCCTGCCCGAGTTCCGGATCCTGACCACCAGGGCTCCGCCGAACGGCTTGCGGCCCATCACTTCCACTTCGGCGTCGAGGTCTATTTCCTCGGCGGAGAGGTAGCGGAGCAGGTCCGGGTTTTCGTCGCTGATGCGGGTGATCCTGCCGGTGTGCCCCTGGTCCAGCTCACCCAGCAGGTGTGCGCGGGGCATCCGGACCGTGCCTTCGGCGGTGGGGATCGGGTCCCCGTGGGGATCGCGCTGGGGGTCGCCGAGTATGGCTGCCACACGCTCAATGAAGGTGTCAGAGACGGCGTGCTCCAGCAGCTCGGCTTCGTCGTGGACCTCGTCCCACTTGTAGCCCAGCTGCTGGACCAGGTAGGTCTCGATCAGCCGGTGGCGGCGCACCATGGAAAGCGCCAGCCGGACACCCTGGTCCGTGAGCGTGATGGCGCTGTAGGGTTTGTGGTCCACCAGCCCCTGGTCCTTCAGCTTCCGCACCATTTCAGATACCGAAGAGTTGGCCACCCCAAGGCGCTGGGCCAGCTGGGAGGACGTGATGGGCTTGTCCTGCCATTCGGTGAACGAGTAGATGACCTTGACGTAATCCTCGATGGAGGAGGAGGGCGCGCTGGTCTTCACAGCACCAAGCCTACCCGTTCACCGCCGGCGGTCATGCTTTGGTGGCCCGCCAGGTAAGCGTGAGGTAGGGCAGTTCGAGCTCTTCGTCCAGGCTGTGGCCGAGGTGGTCGTGCAGATACCAGTCGAGGTTGGCCAGCACTTTAGCGCGGGTGGTTTCACCGGCCCGCAGGTAGTAGCTCCGCGACTTCGTCAGCTCCACAAGGTCGGTGGTGGTGACACGGTCCTGCCAATGCGTTAGGTGGCCCTCAAGATCGCGGAACTCCGGCCCTACGTGCGGCCGGAAATCCGGCTTGTAAACGTCTCCGGCATGCATGATCCGCGAAAGCCGGTGAACCCATGGAACCGAGGTGTCCAGCTGGTTCCAGATCAGGCCCAGGGTTCCGTGCGGACGCAGGACGCGTGCCAGTTCAGTGCTGGCTGCGAGGGCGTCACACCAGTGCCAGGCCTGGGCAACGCTGACGACGTCGAAGGCTGCCGCGGGCAGTCCGGTCGCCTCCGCGGTGGCCCGGACAGCCGTGGCGTCAGGATAGTGCGCCCGCAACTGTTCGAGCATGTCCTCGGACGGGTCCACGGCGGTGACTGAGAGTCCCATGCCGAGCAGGAGTTCGGTGAACTTCCCGGTGCCGGCCCCGGCGTCGAGGGCATCGCGGGCTCCGGCGGGGACCAGCCATTGTGCGGATTCTTGCGGATAACCCGGCCGGACCTGCTGGTAGTGCCTGCCGCCGTCCTGGAAGCTCTGGCCGAGCTCCCGCCGCCGTCCGTGGTCAAGTTTGGGGCCACCCCGTACCACCTGTGGCCCTCCTTCGATTGATGCCCTTGGGTATCCTCCGAATTTACCGCAAGTGCTTAGTCGTCGATGCAGGGAGCGGCACCCGCGGTGCCCGGGGTGTTGGGAGCCCAGTGCGGGTAGGTCCGGGTGTCGTTGGCGGGAACCCAGCGTCCGGCGTCCACCACGTAGTCCCAGCCCAGCCCGTTGGTGCGCAGCGCCGCGATGCCGGCAAGGAGGCGCTCGGCATCCTCCAGCCGCGAGCCGACGCCAAAGCTGGCGCGCAGGGAGCCGGAGGGCAGACCCAGCCGCTTCAGCAGCGGGTGGGCGCAGAAACGTCCATCGCGCAGGCCCACGCCGTGTTCGGCGGACAGGTAGGCCGCCACCAGGCCGGCGTCGTAGCCTTCCACCGAGAAGTTGACCACACCGATGGTGTCAGTATCCGGGTTGGTGTCCTTGAAAATCTGGTGGACGGTGACGCCGTCGATCTGCTGCAGGCCTTCCACCAGGAACGAGCGGATAGCCGACTCGTGGGCATGCCACTGTTCCTGGTCCAGCCCGGCAATCACTTGGGTTGCGCGTGCCAGTGTGGCGGCGCCCAGGACGTTGGGGGAGCCGCCCTCATGGCGGGCTGGGCCGGTGGCCCAGCTGACGCCGTCGAGCCTTGCTTCCTTGACAGCGCCGCCTCCGGCAAGGTGCGGCGTTCCGGCGTCCAGCCAGTCCGTGCGGCCCACCAGCACGCCGGCGCCGAAGGGTGCGTACAGCTTGTGGCCGGAGAAGGCGAGGTAGTCGACGTCGTCCGCTGCAATATCCACGCGGCGGTGCGGTGCCAGCTGGGCGGCGTCCACCACGATCCGTGCGCCGTGTTCGTGGGCCAGCGCAGCCAGGGCCCGGATGGGAAGGATCTCGCCGGTGACATTGGACGCGCCGGTGACGGCGAGCAGGCTCACCCCGCCCTGCTCCAGTTCCGCGCGGACGGCATCGATGGTGCCGGCGATGGTGTCGGCGGCAACGATGCTGCGGTGCGGGACGCCCTGCCACGGCAGCAGGTTGGCGTGGTGTTCGATGTCCAGGTAGAGGACATCGCCGTCGGGCCGTCCGTCTGTTTCCGGCAGGCAGCCGGCCAGCAGGTTCAGCGAATCCGTGGTGTTCCGGGTGAAGATCACGGAGTCGTCCGGGCGGCCGCCCACAAACTCGCGGACGATGTTGCGGGCGTTTTCGTAGACGGAGGTGCTGATCTGTGACGCGTAGCCGGCACCCCGGTGGACGCTGGCGTAGAACGGCAGGATCTCGTTCAGGTAGGCCGAGACCACGGAGAGGGCCGGAGCCGAGGCGCCGTAGTCAAGGTTGGCGTAGCGGATGTGGCCGCCGTGGATCAGCGGCGCCTGGATTTCTGCGCCGGTGACGGCAGCGAGCGGCCGGCCGGCAGCGGCACGGCGGGCATCAAAGGTGGTTCCGGCCTGGGCTGTTCCAGACCCGGCAGCTTCGAACGTGGCGGTGGCATTGGGGGAGACGGTGGCAGTTGTCACGAAAGACCTCAGTTCAGAAGGACTCCCGCTCCCGGGAATCCGCGCTTGCCGCATCCGCTCCGGACCGGCCTGGTCGTCACCCGGGGCACCCCACCGCGGTTGGAGGGTTGCCGGCCAGCAAACCGGGGTTTCGCGCTGGCACTCGTGACCTGGTTAAGAGCGTAGAACATCGGGTTGGGAGGTTTTAAGTCGGGGCGATTGTTAAGCGCTTTGTTACGCGCTGGCCGGAATGAGCTTCTTTTGCCGAAGAAAAGAACGGCGGGCACCTCTCCAAGGAGGCGCCCGCCGCTGATTCTTCGATGATGCTGCTGTTACAGGAGGTCGTCCAGCTCCGGGTTCAACCTGCGGAGCACCTCGGAGTGCAGGATGGAGTTGGTGGCCAGGGCGTTGCCGCCGAAGGGCCCGTCTTCCCCTTCCAGGGATGTGAAGCGCCCGCCGGCTTCCACCACGATCGGTACCAGTGCCGCCATGTCGTACAGGTTCAGTTCAGGTTCGCAGGCGATATCCACTGAGCCCTCGGCCACCATGCAGTAGGACCAGAAGTCGCCGTACGCCCGGGTCCGCCACACATCCTCGGTGAGGCCCAGGAAGTTCTCCAGGCTGCCGCGTTCCTTCCAACCGCCCAGGCTGGAATAGGAAAGGGAAGCGTCGGAAAGCTTGGACACATTGGATACCCGGAGCCGGGTGGCCGCGGCGAGCGAACGGCCCATGTAGGCGCCCATGCCCTTGGCCGCCCACCAGCGTTTGCCCAAGGCCGGCGCGCTGACTACGCCCACCACCGGTTCGCCTTCATCCACCAGCGCGATCAGGGTGGCCCAGACCGGGACGCCGCGGACAAAGTTCTTGGTGCCGTCGATGGGATCGATAATCCAGCGGCGCGACCCGTGCCCTGTGCTGCCGAACTCCTCGCCCAGCACGGCGTCGCGCGGGCGGGAACGGGACAACTGGCCGCGGATGGCTTCTTCGGCAGCCTTGTCCGCGTCCGTGACCGGCGTCAGGTCAGGCTTGGTCTCCACCTGGAGGTCCAGGGCCTTGAAGCGGCCCATGGTCTGGTCATCCACGGAGTCGGCCAGCACATGGGCCAGGCGCAGGTCATCGTTGTAGCTTGAAGCGGGTTGGATCATGGTTCCAAACTACCGTCTGCACGCGGTTCTGCTGGGAGATCGGCCCTGTCAGTTGACGCTGCCAAGCTCCTTGGCCTCCTGGGCCTCCATCCGGGGATCGGTGCCGAGGAGCCTGCGCAGCGAGGCCAGCCGGGCAACACCCGTGGCTCCGGCATGGCCGCCTTCCACCCAGGCATCCAGGCCGCAGTTCACAGCTGTGGCAGTATGCTTGCAGCCCCGCTCGCAGTCCTCAATGCCGGGGAAGAGGTCCGGGAAGGAACGCAGGATGCGGTCCGGGTCCACGTGGGCGAGGCCGAAGGAGCGGATGCCCGGGGTGTCGATGATCCAGCTGCCCGCCGGCGCGTCCGACAACCTCAGCGCCAGGGCTGACGAGGACGTGTGGCGGCCGCGGCCCGTCACGGCGTTCACCCCGCCGGTTGCTCGCTCGGCCCCCGTCAGTGCGTTCACCATGGTTGATTTGCCCACGCCTGAATGCCCCAGCATTACGGTGACTTTTCCGTCCAGGTAGCCCCGCAGCTCCGCCACTGCGTTACTGTCCAGCCGGGCTGACAATCCGTCATCAGAGCGGGCGTCGATACCGGACGCCGCGGAGTCCGCCGTCCGGCTGATAATGACCGGGAAGTCCAGGTGCGTGTAGTTCGACAACAGCTCCGTCGGATCCTTGACGTCCGCCTTGGTGACCAGCAGGATCGGCTCGATCCCGGCGTCGTACGCAGCCACCAGGGCGCGGTCGATAAAGCCGGTGCGCGGCTCCGGGTTGGCCGCGGCCACCACAATCACCAGTTGGTCCGCATTGGCCACGACGGCCCGTTCCACGGGATCGGTATCATCAGCGCTGCGGCGAAGGAGGGTTTTACGGTCCTGGATTTTCACCAGCCGGGCCAAGGTGTTGGGGTCGCCGGAAACGTCGCCCACGAGCGAGACGAAGTCGCCCGCCACCACCGGGTTGCGGCGCAGCTCACGTGCCCGGGCGGCGATGACCACGCGCTCGTTGCCGGAGTCCTCGCCCACCACTGCCGTGTACCGGCCGCGGTCAACTGTGACGATGCGGCCGGTGACGGCGTCGTCGTGGCTGGGCCGGTCCTTGGTCCGGGGCCTGGAGCCTTTTTTGCTGGGCCGGATGCGGACATCCGACTCGTCCCAGGAGTCAGTGCTCCGCGCCACCGGCTGAACCTTCCGAAACTGCACTGGAAACACCGGTCTGGGCCAGCATGTCCGCCCACAGCCGGGGAAAATCGGGCATGGTCTTGGCGGTAGTGGCGATGTCCTCCACCTGGACGCCCTCCACGGCCAGGCCAAGGATGGCTCCGGCCGTGGCCATGCGGTGGTCCGCGTAACTGTGTACGACGCCGGCATGCAGCTTCGCGGGCCGGATCACCAGCCCGTCGCTGGTCTCCTCGGCGTCGCCGCCCAGGCGGTTGATTTCGGTAACGAGGGCTGCCAGCCGGTCCGTCTCGTGTCCGCGCAGGTGCGCGATGCCGGTGAGCCGGGAGGGGGTGGTGGCCAGTGCGCAGAGGGCGGCGACCGTAGGCGCCAGTTCGCTGGTGTCCGCGAAATTGGCACCCTTGATGTCCGCTCCGCCTGTGACGGTGAGGACACCGTCACGCAGGCTGACATCGGCACCCATCTCCGCCAGGATGCTGCGCCACAAATCCCCTACCTGCTGCGTCTGTTCAGGCCAGCCCGGAATCCGGACGGTTCCGCCGGACGCCAGTGCGGCGGCAAGGAACGGGCCGGCGTTGGACAGGTCCTGCTCGATCTGCTGGTCGAAGGCACGGATAGGACCGGCCGCAACAACCCAGTGGTTCGGGACAGAATCGTCAACCACAACCCCGGCGCCGCGCAGCACGGCAACTGTCATGTTGATGTGGTCCAGGCTGGGCACCGGTTTGCCGACGTGCTCCAGGTGCAGCCCCTCGGTGAACCTTGCGCCCACCAGCAGCAGGGCCGAGACAAACTGCGATGAGGCGCTGGCGTCGATGACCAGGTGGCCGCCCCGGACCTCGCCGGAGCCTTCCACCACAAACGGCAAGGACGACGGCGTGCCGCCGTCCTGGGCGGAAACAGCCACTCCCAGCGCCTTCAGCGCTTCGATGATGGTTCCCATGGGCCGCTTCCGGGCATGCGGGTCGCCGTCGAACAGGCTGGCGCCATTGCGCAGGGCAGCCAGCGGCGGCACGAACCGCATCACCGTTCCGGCGAGGCCGCAGTCGATCGTCGCTGCGGACGGTGTCCCGTCCGCAGCGATCGGGAGGACCTCAAGGTCCGGCCCGAAGGCACCGTCCCCCGGCACTTCGGTGATGGTGGCGCCAAGCTGGCGGAGCGCCTCGATCATCAGTGCCGAATCCCTGGAGTGCAGCGGAGCGCGCAGCCGCGACGGGCCGTCGGCCAGGGCGGCGAGCACCAGGTACCGGTTGGTCAACGACTTTGAGCCGGGCACGGTGACCGTGGCATTCACAGGGCGGAACGCGAAGGGCGCGGGCCAGTGGGGAAGGGACGCTCCGGTGTTGTCCCGGGCGGCGGCTGGTGCGGTCATGTCCTGCTTATGCCCCCGTGGCGTGTTCGACGGCGCGGCGTACAACCTTGTCGGCTTTGTGCAGCTTCTTGTTAGTGGTCTTGCGGGCATCCGCTGCGAGGTGCGCGGCGCCCTTCCTCGCGTCAGCCGCCAGGTGCTCGGCGCGCCAGGCGAGCCCCGGCTTTCCTGCAGTGTCCACGGAGGCAAGCAATGCCCCTCCACTCAGGGACAGGTTCTTCAGCAGCTGGTTGCGGCGGTTCGAACGGCCCTCCTTGCTGCTGATGTCCGCGCTCCGCCACTCGACGAACGTATTGAGCATGGAAACCACAGTCAGCACGGTGGCCGAAAGACGGGAAAACTTCCCCAGCCCGAACAGGACGCCGGCGCCCACCTGAGTGCCGCCGATGATCCGGGCCAGCGTCTTCTCATCCGTCTGGAAAGGCAGCGCCGCCGCTGCCTTGCTCAGCAGGGGTGAGAGCTGTTGCGCGGTATCGTCGGCATTTTTGAGCTTATCCATTCCGGCAAGTACAAAACTGGAAGCCAGCATGGGCCGTGCGAGTGTGCGGACAAAGGACATGGATTTCCTCCTGGGTGGACGAACCGCGTCTGGTGCGGCGGAGTCCGTTCTAGTCTTGCACTTTTGGGGAATATTTGCCTGAAGCCGCAGGTTATGGAAACTGGGCCTGGAAAGCGGGGCCCACAAGACAAAGCACCGGACAACAGAGTGGAGTTGGCCCTTGAGGCGGGTGTTGGACGGAATCGAAGCAGCAGGACCGGTGGCTATTCACTCGTTGGGGGCTGAACCCCCCGAGTACGGTCCGCCGCGTGCGCAAAGCCTGACAGTAGACTTGAAGGCAATGAGCACCTTGGATCCGGCCGTTTCGGCCATGTATGAGGCTTCGCAGAACGAAGCCAAGAGCAGCGCTGATACCCGGCCCGAGCTGGCAGAGCCGGCGGAAGACTCCGGGCAGCCTGCGGAAGCAACCGAAGAAGCGGTCAACATTTCCACGGAATCCGCGGAGGACCGCCGTGTCCGGTTTGAACGCGACGCGATGCAGTACGTCGATCAGTTGTACTCGGCGGCCATGCGGATGGCCCGGAACCCAGCCGATGCAGAGGACCTCGTCCAGGAGGCCTACACCAAGGCCTTTTCCGCGTTCCACCAGTACAAGCCGGGAACCAACCTCAAGGCCTGGCTGTACCGGATCCTGACCAACACCTATATCAACCTGTACCGCAAGCGGCAGCGCGAACCGCTCCAGTCCAACTCGGACACCATCGAGGACTGGCAGTTGGCGCGTGCTGAGTCACACACCTCCAGCGGGCTGCGGTCCGCTGAGGCGGAGGCACTGGATCACCTGCCGGATTCGGACGTCAAGCGCGCCCTTCAGGCCATCCCCGAAGAATTCCGCCTTGCGGTGTATTTCGCGGACGTTGAAGGGTTTGCGTACAAAGAAATCTCAGACATCATGAACACCCCCATCGGAACAGTGATGTCCCGGCTCCACCGCGGCCGGAGAATGTTGCGGGACATGCTCGCGGAATACGCCGCCGAGCGGGGATTCAAAACAGCCGCAGTTGCACCGGATGCGGCGGAAAGCACACAACAGGAGAACAGGAAATGAGCGACTGCCAGGGATTGGGCGACTGCGACGATACCCGGATGCAACGCATCTACGAGTACCTTGACGGCGCGTTGACACGTGAAGACATCACGGAAATCAAAACGCACCTTGATGAGTGCCCGGAGTGCACGGAGCAGTACGACCTTGAGTGCGTCATCCGCAATATGGTCAAGCGCTCCTGCACCGAAGCTGCTCCGGACAACTTGAAGAACGCCATCCTGGACCGGATCCACTCGATCCGTCCAGTGGATGCGTAGCCGGTAGCGGACGCACAGCAGTACCGGATGTGCAGGCCGCGAACCACGATTAAGTACAAAGGACCCCGGAAGCCGAATGGCTTCCGGGGTCCTTTGCTGTAACCGCTATACCTGGCATGTGCCTAGGTGTTGGGGCGCTTCCCGTGGTTCGCGCCGCCACGCTTACGGTCACGACGTTTGCGTGCACGCTTGCTCATAGCTGGCCTCCTTACTGTTGGTACTCAAAAAGAGCTGCCCTCAAGTCTCCCACATGATCTGACGCCCCGCGAACCGGCAACCGCCGCGTGACCTGCGGTTCAAGGAGGCTTCGCCCGTGCCGGGAGCGGGGAAGGCTCCGGCAGACTAGTTCCGAAGTGAGTTGCGGATGGCGATGCCCGCCTGCTCCAGCACGGTCCGAAGCGTTTCCAGAACTACGGGACTCAGGGGTTGCTTGCCTGCCTGTACCCGGAGTTCGGCGCGGAGGTCATCCCGGAAAGCCTGGAGCATCAGCTCGGCTTCCTTGAGTGAGCCTTTGCTGTCTGACGCCGGGACGCCTTTGAGGGCCGTGAACGCGGCCGACGCCGCACCGGCGCGGGCGGCCTCGGCGGTGGCCGCGAGGTCGGCCCTGAGCCCGCGCATGTTGCTGCGGATATCCTCACGAAGGTTGTCTGCCAGCCGGCGCACCGACGCAGAGATTTCCTTCTCTACTCCTGCCAGTTCCTCGCGGCGCAGGTTGAGTTCCGCCAGTCCGGCCGGCGTGATGCGGTAGTTGGTCCGGCGGCCTGAGGTTTCGGTGACCACCAGGCCCTCTTCCTCCAGTTTCCCGAGCCGAGGGTAAATGGTTCCGGCACTGGGGGAGTAGGTCCCGCCAAACCGCTCCTTGAGTGCCTTGATCAGTTCGTAGCCGTGCTTTGGACCCGATTCGAGGAGGGCAAGCAGGTAAAGCCGCAGGGCGCCGTGGGCAAAGACCGCGGGCATCAGTGACGTTCTTCCGCAGACCCCGTGGTGTTTCCGTTCGCCTCGCCGGGCGCCCTGTGCAGGATGGAGGTCTTGCCCGATACAGAATTGGTCCTGACCAGCATAAGTTTGGCGTCCGGGCCGGCAATCGTCTCCACCTTGCCGCCCGTGACATGGTACTGCTGGTTGCCGATCACCACTGCTCCGGTGGCCGATTTGGCGACGATATCCACGCCGACATCGTGGGGGATCCGGATGGTGAGGTTACCGGAAACTGAATTGGCGCCGAAATCCTGGGTGAAATCCAAGAGGTCGAAATTCATATCGCCGCTGACAGTGTTGGCGCGGATGTGGCCGAAGTGCCCCGAAGCGGTGACCTCGCCCGAGACGGTCTTGGCAGTGAGGACACCGCTGTGGTTCCGGGCGCTGACTTCGCCGCTCACAGTGGTGATGAACAGTTCGCCGTCGGTCCCGTCGGCCATGACGGAACCTGAGACGGTGTTCAGGCGTGTACGGGAGGCCATTCCTGACACCAGGCCGTCACCGCTGACCGTGCCTGCCTCAACCTCCACGGTGGCAGGCAAGGCAATGCTGATGACGGCGTAGTTTTCACTGTGATGGTTCACCGTTCCCATGAGGTTCTTGAACCAGCCCTGCGGTCCGTGAAGCTGGTGCCGGACCTCCAGCCGGCCGTCCTGCAGCGAAACAGCCACGGGGTCGCCCTGCACTTCGGAAATCTCGATCCGGGTGTAGGGCTGTTCGTGGGCTACTACATCGAACCGGCCACGGACCATCCCCAGTTTCAGTGATGCGACAGACTCGACGTCGATGGTCTCCGCGCCCGTGACATCCCAGTTCTGGTCAGGTGTTGTTCCAGCCATGGTTCCTCCAAAGACGATATATCGTGTTTGACCAAAGTACCCCCGGAGCGGGAGGACTTCAAGATATATCGCGAAGAAACGCTACTCTGGCGCTGCCATCCCCAGCCACTGGAACCAGCCTCGGTGCAGCACCAGCCATGCCATCAGGCCGTAGCCCGCCTGCCCTGGCGTGCCCCCGTTGGCCGCAAGGTCCTGGCGCCACTGCTCGTGGTTCAGGAGCGGGGAGAAGGTGTCCACGTAGAGGTGCTTGCGGCGGGTGGTGACGTCAGCGAAAGCAGTGTTCAACTCGTCGAGGCGCCGGTTCTGGGCCGGGTCGAGGGTGGGCGGCGGCCCGACAACAAACACCTCCAGCCGGTTCTGGGAGGCAGAATCGAGAATGTTGGCCAGGTTAAGCCGGCTGCGCGCCGTGGACAGGCCGAATTCAATATCCCGGCCGGACAGGCCGATGACCAGGCGGTTCTCGTACTGGCTGTTGAACCTCCGGCCGGTCTCCTCCAGCCAGCGGGCGGCCAGGCCCTCCGTACCTTCCTGCGGGCAGGGAAGTGCGTAGCTTTCCAGGACCATCCCGTCCTGGGGAGTGCGGGCCAGTACGCGGCCCAGCCAGCCCAGCGCCCGGGGGTCACCCAGTCCGGCCAGCAGTTCATCTCCTACAGCTGCGATACGCAGCTTCCTGTCTTCCACACGTTCCTCTTTACTTCGGTGCCTGCCGGCCGCCACCCGGGAATGTTTCCCTGTCCGGGCAGGCGCTGTCCATCCCATTAAACAGAACCGCCCGGCCGGAGTCTGGTATTTCGACGTCCGGCCGGGCAGCCTTATTGATTACTACCGTGCAAATGCCTGCTTCAGCAGGGCATCCTGCTCCGCGGCGTGGCGCTTCATGGAACCCGCAGCGGTGGACGCCGAGGCGGGGCGCGACACGAGGCGCACCTTGCGGTCCAGTGCGTCCGGAAGGTTCAGCCCGATGAACGGCCACGGCCCCTGGTTGGCAGGCTCATCCTGCGCCCAGACAACCTCGGCGTTCGGGTACTTGGCCAGTTCGGCAGCAATCTCCGTGTGCGGCAGCGGGTAAAGCTGCTCCACCCGGACGATCGCCGTCGTTGTGTCGCCGGTCTTCTGCCGCGTGGACAGCAGATCGTAGTAGAGGCGGCCGGAGACCAGCAGGACGCGTTCGACGGCGTCTGCGGCCAGCTGCTCATGCTCCGGGATCACCGGGCGGAAAGTGCCGTTCGTGAAGTCTTCCACGGACGAGGCGGCAGCCTTGAGTCGCAGCAGCTGCTTGGGCGTGAAGATGATCAGCGGCTTCCGCGGACGGCTGTAAGCCTGGCGGCGCAGCAGGTGGAAGTGCGAGGCGGCCGTGGTGGGGTTGGCCACGATGATGTTTTCTTCGGCACACAGCTGCAGGAAGCGCTCGATCCTTGCGGAGGAGTGGTCCGGGCCCTGGCCCTCGTAGCCGTGCGGCAGCATCAGCACCAGCGAGGACCGCTGGCCCCACTTCTGCTCGGCCGAGGAGATGAACTCATCGATGATGGTCTGGGCGCCGTTGACGAAGTCGCCGAACTGGGCTTCCCAGAGGACGAGGGCGTCGGGGCGTTCCACCGAGTATCCGTACTCGAAGCCCATGGCCGCGTATTCGGACAGCAGCGAATCGTAGATCCACAGCTTGGCCTGGTCGTCGGAGAGGTTGCCCAGGGGCAGCCATTCCTTGCCGTTGGCGCGGTCGTGGAAGACGGCGTGGCGCTGCACGAAGGTGCCGCGGCGGGAGTCTTGACCGGCCAGGCGGACGGGAACGCCTTCCATGATCAGTGAGCCGAAGGCTGCGATCTCGCCGAAGCCCCAGTCGATGCCGCCTTCACGGGACATCTGCTCACGCTTCTCAAGCAGTTGCTTGAGCTTCGCGTGGACGGTGAAGCCCTCGGGAATCTCCACATGCGCCTTGCCGATCCTGGCCAGTGTGTCAGCGGAGATCGCCGTGGACACCGGCGCGTTGGTGCTGGAATCGGACTGCTGGGCGATGGGCCGCTCGATGTCGGACACTGCTGCCGAATCCGCCGTGATGATCGGAATCGGGGAGGTCTGGGCTGCATGGGTCTCAGCGAAAACGCGCTCCAGCCGTTCCTGGTAGTCGCGAAGCAGTTGCTCGGCTTCTTCCTCGGTGATGTCACCACGGCCGATGAGCGACTCGGTGTAGAGCTTGCGCACGGAACGCTTGGCTTCGATCAGGTTGTACATCAGCGGCTGGGTCATTGAGGGGTCATCGCCCTCGTTGTGTCCGCGGCGGCGGTAGCAGACCATGTCGATGACAACGTCCTTGTGGAACCGCTGGCGGAACTCGTAGGCGAGCTGGCCAATGCGGACCACTGCCTCCGGGTCGTCGCCGTTCACATGGAACACCGGGGCCTGGATCATCTTGGCAACGTCGGTGGAGTACGTGGACGAGCGTGACGAGGACGGTGCTGTGGTGAAGCCCACTTGGTTGTTGACCACGATGTGGATGGTTCCGCCGGTGCGGTAGCCGCGCAGCTGGGACAGGTTCAGGGTTTCAGCGACCACGCCCTGGCCGGCGAAAGCGGCGTCACCGTGCACCACGATGGGAAGCACCGGGAAGGACTCGCCCTGGTCCAGGCGGTCCTGCTTCGCACGGACGATGCCCTCGAGGACGGGGTCCACAGCTTCGAGGTGGGACGGGTTGGCAGCCAGGTAAACCTTGGTCTCCTTGCCGTTGTCCGAGGTGAACGTGCCCTCGGTACCCAGGTGGTACTTGACGTCGCCGGAGCCCTGGACCGAACGGGGATCCTGGGTGCCTTCGAATTCGCGGAACACCTGTGCATAGGTCTTGCCGGCGATGTTGGTCAGCACGTTCAGGCGGCCACGGTGGGCCATACCGATCGCGACCTCATCCAGGCCGTCATCGGCGGCGTCGGACATGATGGCATCCAGCAGCGGAATCAGGGACTCGCCGCCTTCAAGGGAGAAGCGCTTCTGGCCCACGAACTTGGTCTGCAGGAACGTCTCGAATGCTTCGGCAGCATTCAGCTTGGAGACGATGCGCAGCTGCTCTTCACGGCTGGGCTTCGAGTACGGGTGTTCGAGCTGGTCCTGGAACCACTTGCGCTCGGCAGGCTCCTGGATGTGCATGTACTCGATGCCGGTGGTGCGGCAGTAGGCGTCACGCAGGACACCCAGGATGTCGCGGAACTTGAGCATGGACTTGCCGCCGAAACCGCCGGTGGGCCACTCGCGGTCCAGGTCCCACAGAGTCAGGCCGTAGGTGAGTACGTCAAGGTCCGGGTGCTTGCGCTGAACGTATTCCAGCGGATCGGTGTCCGCCATCAGGTGGCCGCGGACGCGGTAGGAGTGGATCAGCTGCTGGATCCGGGCGACCTTGTTGATCTCGTCGGCCGGATCAACCTGCTTGTCCGCGCTCCAGCGCACCGGCTCGTACGGGATGCGCAGGGACTCGAAGATCTCGTCGTAGAAGTTCTGCGCGCCCAGCAGCAGCTGGTGGACCAGCTTCAGGAACTCGCCGCTGCCGGCACCCTGGATCACCCGGTGATCGTAGGTGGAGGTCAGGGTCAGGACCTTGCTGATGGCGTTCTGGGCGATGATCTTCTCGCTGGCACCCTGGAATTCTGCGGGGTAGTCCAGCGCGCCGACGCCGATGATGGCTGCCTGGCCCTTGGAGAGGCGGGGCACCGAGTGCACAGTGCCGATGCCGCCCGGGTTGGTCAGGGAAACGGTGGTGCCCTGGTGGTCCTCAGCCGTGAGCTTGCCGTTGCGGGCGCGCTTGATGAGGTCCTCGTAGGTGTGCCAGAACTCGGAGAAGTTGAGGGTTTCCGCCTTCTTGATGTTCGGCACCATCAGCAGGCGGGTTCCGTCGGGCTTGGGCATATCGATGGCGATGCCGAAGTTGACGTGTGCCGGCTGGACGGCGACGGGCTTGCCGTCCACCTCGTCGTAGTACACGTTCATCGAGGGGAACTGCGAGAGCGCACGGATGACGGCGTAGCCGATCAGGTGCGTGAAGGAGACCTTGCCGCCGCGGGCGCGTGCCAGGTTGGAGTTGATGACAACACGGTTGTCGATCAGCAGCTTGGCGGGGATGGCCCGGACGCTGGTTGCGGTGGGCACCTGAAGGCTGGTGACCATGTTGGTGGCGATCGCCTTGGCCGGTCCCCGCAGGATGGACACAACGTCCTCTTCGGGGGCGGTGGGGGCCTTGACGTTCTTGGGCAGCTGCGCGGGGATGGGCTGCGAACCGGTGCCCGACTCGGTCTTTTTTCCACCATCGCGGGCGACGGTGGCGGGAGCTTTCTTGACGGCAGCGGGGGCGGCAGGTGCCGCGGAGGCGGGCGGGGCCGACGGCGGAGCGGGCGGTGCTGCAGCCGGCGGCGCTGCCGGTGCTGCAGGAGCCGCATTCACGACCGGCATTTCCCTGGTCGCGGGGTGGGCTGTGGCTTGCGCCGAATTTCCGTTGGAAGAAGAACTGCTGCCCGAGCCGAAGGATTCAAACAGCGGCCACCATTTGGCGTCGACAGCGTTCTTGTCCTTTTGATACTGCTCGTACAGTTCGTCAACGAGCCACTCGTTTCCGCCAAATTCCTCTGGTAGACGGTGGCTAGGCTGCTCTGGCACTTGAAATACGCCTCTTCCATGAGTTTGATTTCTCCCCGGCCCACGGTGCCCTCAGCACTACGTTTCAACCGGTCTCTGCGTCCTCTGAACCCAGACCATTGCCAGTCTAGTGAGCATCTTGTGGTAACTGCCAATAAGGGTGACCCAAATCATGATGAGACGTAAAAAGGGCCGAAATATGGCGGACAGGAGCACCTGCCAGGCTCGCAGGACCGGAGATCCGCTCCTGTAGACTGAAATTCTTATGGACAGTAAATCTAGGTGCCGGCCTGGGGGCTGTCAGCGGGGCGTAAGCAGCGCCGCACAGTCCACCCGAAGAGCCGGCAAACCCCGAACACGCGCCCATCACCATTCGCTGGCATTGCCGGGAGGAGCTGCAAAGGATAGTGCGTCGGCCTCGGCTGACCACCCTCCGCCGGACCGATATTCCTGGCGCGGGTCCTTTATTAATGGCTCCCTGACTACCCAGCCAAGATCCATGGCTACCGCTGTCCAGGCGGGATGCTGAATGGAATGGCTTCTCCTCGCAGCGGGATTGCTGCTGATCGCCGGCACGGGCTTTTTTGTCGCCGTCGAATTTTCACTCATTGCACTTGACCAGGCAACGGTCCAACGGGCCATTGACGACGGCGACGACGGCGCCATTCCTTTGCTGGCCTGCCTCAAGTCGCTCTCCACGCAGCTTTCCAGTTGCCAGTTGGGCATAACGCTCACTACCTTGCTGACCGGTTACGTGATGGAGCCCTCGGTGGGCAAGCTCCTGGAAGCCCCGCTGGCCGCCGTCGGACTTCCGGATGTTGCAGTGGCTTCCATCTCCCTGGTCCTGGCAATGGTGCTTGCCACCCTGCTCTCCATGCTCCTGGGCGAACTGGTGCCAAAGAACATGGCCATCGCCTTGTCCTTTCCGATGGGCCGCGCCCTGGCCAGGCCGCAACTGGTCTTCACTGCCGTGTTCAAACCCGCCATCGTGGTCCTCAACGGCTTCTCCAACAGGGTCCTGAACGTTTTTGGGCTGGAAGCGAAGGAAGAAATTTCCGGTGCGCGGACCCCTGCTGAGCTGGCTTCCCTGGTGCGGCGCTCGGCTGCGATGGGAACGCTCGACGCCGGTACCGCCAACTTCGTGGCGCGCACACTGAATTTCTCCACGCGCACTGCCGCCGACGTGATGACTCCCCGCATCCGCGTGGAAACCATCGAGGCGGACCAGCCGGTGTCCGACATTCTGGCGGCGGCGCGCCGCACGGGATATTCACGGTTCCCCGTCATTGGTGAGTCGGCGGACGACATCAAGGGCCTGGTCCACGTCAAGAAGGCAGTGGCAGTGCCGTGGGACCGCCGGCAGAACCTTGAAGCCGGGGCCATCATGACCGAAGTGCTCCGCGTCCCGGAGACCATCCACCTTGATGCCCTGCTGGCTGAACTGCGCGAGGGCAACCTTCAGTTGGCGGTGGTACTGGACGAATACGGCGGAACCGCAGGAATCGCCACCCTCGAGGACCTCGTGGAGGAAATTGTGGGCGAGGTGGCCGATGAGCACGACAAGGTCCGTCCTGGCCTGCTCCAGAGCGCTTCCGGTGACTGGTACTTCCCTGGACTGCTCCGCCCGGATGAACTCTCCGAGCAGATTCCCGGCCTGAGCGTCCCTGACGAGGCAGCGTACGAAACAGTGGGCGGCTATGTGATGAGCAAGCTCGGCCGCATCGCTGTTGTCGGGGACACGGTCGCCGTGGAGGGCGGAACTCTGAGCGTCACCAGGATGGACGGCCGGCGGATCGACCGGATCTGCTTCCGTCCGTCCGCGCCGGAGCCTGAGGCAGCGGACCCTGGCGGCAGGACGACCAACGGCAGGCAGAACAACGGCAGGACTAAAAACGACAGGACCGAACGATGAGCGACTGGGCCGGAATACTGTGGCTGGTTGTCCTCCTTTTCGGCAACGCGTTTTTTGTGGCCGCTGAATTCGCCGTGATGTCCGCCCGCCGCAGCCAGATCGAGCCGTTGGCCGAAGCGGGTTCCAAACGCGCGCAGACCACGCTGCGGGCCATGGAGAACGTTTCGCTGATGCTGGCCTGTGCCCAGCTGGGTATCACGGTCTGTTCGCTGCTGATCCTTCTGGTGGCAGAGCCGGCCATCCACCACCTGCTGGCGGTGCCGCTGGAGACACTGGGCCTGCCCATGGAGATGGCCGATGTGGCGGCCTTTGCCGTGGCGCTGATGCTCGTGACGTTCCTGCACGTAACTTTCGGTGAGATGGTGCCCAAGAACATCTCGGTGTCCGTGGCGGATAAGGCAGCGCTGTTCCTTGCCCCGTCGCTGATGTTTATCGCCCGGTTGGTGAACCCGGTCATCTCCGTCCTGAACTGGTCCGCCAACCACATCCTCAAGCTGCTCCGTATTGAGCCCAAGGATGAGGTGAACTCCTCCTTCACGCTGGAGGAAGTGCAGTCGATTGTGCAGGAGTCCACCCGCCACGGGCTGGTGGATGACGATGCGGGCCTGATCACCGGCGCGCTCGAATTTTCCGAGTACAACGCCGCTGACATCATGGTTCCACTTGAAAAACTGGTGATGCTGAAGGCCGCCACCACGCCGGTGGAGTTCGAGAAGGCCGTGAGCCGTACCGGATTCTCCCGGTTCCCGATGCTCGACGACGACGACATGCTCTACGGCTACCTCCACGTGAAGGACGTCCTGTCCATCCCAGAGGTTGCATACGAACGGCCCATTGCCGAAAGCCGGATCAGGTCCCTGGCCAACCTCGCCCTGGACGATGAAATTGAAAAGGCGATGTCGGTGATGCAGCGAACAGGTTCGCACCTGGCACGCGTCATCGGGCCCGACGGAAACACCCAGGGTGTGTTGTTCCTCGAGGACGTGATCGAACAGTTGGTGGGTGAAATCCGAGACGCCACACAGGCCAGGGGCGTGCGGCGCCTGGGCCAGCCCAACGGCGCCTAGCAGCCAGGCAGGCGCTGCCGTGCGGGAGCCCCGGACTCAGGGGCCCTGCCATGCAGATGCGTGACAGGGCTTCCTGTACCCCTTTTCCTAAATAGGAATCATTCCCATTTAGGTATAGGCTTTAGTGGTTCCCCTGCGATCCCACAACCACTGAACCGAGGTTTACGTGCGCCGTTCCGCCGCCCGAACGTCCCTTGCCCTCTTTGCCGGGCTTGGCCTGCTGCTCAGCGCATGCAGCCCCCAGCCCGAGGCCTCTGGCGGGACCGCGCCCGACGGAATCAACGTGGTGGCTTCCACCAACGTTTACGGGGACATTGCAAAGGCGGTGGGCGGTGACAAAGTGAACGTCACCGCCATCATCAACAAGACCAGCCAGGACCCGCACTCCTACGAGGCCAGCGCCCAGGACCGGCTGGCCGTCTCCAAGGCGGACCTCGTGGTGGAAAACGGCGGAGGCTACGACGAGTTTCTCCACACCCTGGTGAACGACAGCAGCATTGACGCGCACAACGTGCTTAACGCCGTCGAACTTTCCGGCCTGGCCCATCCTGAAGAGGCCGCAGGCGAAGCCACGGACGAAGCGGCGCCGGTGGCGTCTTCGGGCGGGGATGGCCACGACCACGGCGAGTTCAACGAGCACGTCTGGTACAGCCTGGCCGCCATGGGCCGGCTGGCCGACGACCTTGCTTCCCGACTGGGCGGGCTGGAACCGGATTCCGCCGGCACCTTCACGGCCAACGCCGGCACTTTCAAGTCTGAACTGGACCAGCTGGCCGGAAAGCTTGGGGCGCTGAAGACAAGTGCGGCGGGGGACAAGGTAGCGGTCACTGAGCCGGTGCCGCTCTACCTTCTCTCCGATGCGGGGCTGGAGAACGCTACTCCCGGGGACTACACTGCTGCGATTGAGGAAGGCTCCGACGTCCCGCCGGCCGTACTCAAGGCCGCAACAGACCTGGTTGCTTCAAAGTCCGTCCGGTTCCTTGCCTACAACGGCCAGACCGAAGGCCCGCAGACCGAAGCGCTGAAGAAGGCGGCCGAAACGGCAGGTGTCCCGGTGGTCGATTTCAATGAAACGCTGCCAGAGGGCAAGACCTACCTGCAGTGGATGACGGACAATGTGAACAACGTCAGCAAAGTTCTGGAGACCAATAATTGAAACCTGTGGTCAGCCTCGCCGGGGCGTCCCTCGCCTTCGGTCAGCGGACGCTGTGGGAGGACCTGGACCTGGAGATCAGGCCCGGTGAGTTCTTCGCAGTGCTTGGCCCCAACGGCAGCGGGAAAACGAGCTTCCTCAAAGTCCTCTTGGGTCTGCAGCCCCTGCACCGGGGCACCGCCCTGCTCGGTGGACACCCTGTTGAGCGCGGCAGCAGCCTGATCGGCTACATCCCGCAGCAAAAATCGTTTGCCCGGGACACGCCGATGCGTGCCCGGGACCTGGTGGGCCTGGGGGTCGATGGGCACCGCTGGGGGCTTCGCCTCTCCTCGGCCAAGGCCAACCGCAGGATTGATGAGCTCCTTGAGCTGGTGGGCGCCTCGGACTACGCCAGGGTTCCGGTGGGCCAGCTCTCCGGCGGCGAGCAGCAGCGGCTGCGCGTAGCCCAAGCCTTGGCAACAGACCCAAAAGTCCTGCTCTGCGACGAGCCGCTGCTCTCCCTGGACCTCCACCACCAGCAGGCCGTCAGTTCACTGATCAACAAACAATGCCACGAGCAAAACAGCGCGGTGGTTTTTGTCACCCACGAGATCAACCCCATCATCGACTACGTGGACCGGGTGCTCTATCTGGCCGGCGGCCGCTTCAAGGTGGGCACCCCGGAGGAAGTGATGACCACGGAGGTCCTCTCCGACCTGTACGGCAGCCATGTTGAGGTCATCCACGCGAACGGACGCATTGTGGTGGTGGGCCTGCCGGATGCCACCACGCACCATCACGCCGAGGCGCATGCCCTTGCCGGAGAGGTGGCCTGATGGACGCCGACAGTATCATTGGCGCCATCTTCAGCTTCGAGAACTATGGCGAGCTGCTGGTCCTGGTCCAGAACTCCATCTGGGCGGGCGCCGTCCTGGGCCTGCTCGGCGGCCTGGTGGGGACGTTCGTGATGAAGCGTGACCTTGCCTTCGCCGTCCACGGAATTTCGGAACTGTCCTTCGCCGGTGCAGCCTTCGCCCTCCTGATTGGTGCCGATATCGTCTTCGGTTCGCTCATCGGCTCGGTGGCTGCCGCGCTGCTGCTCGCCGTGATGGGAGTCAGGGCAAGGGACAAAAACTCCATCATCGGGGTGATCATGCCCTTCGGGCTGGGCCTCGGGATCCTGTTCCTGTCCTTGTATGAAGGCCGTGCCGCCAACAAGTTCGGTTTGCTGACCGGGCAGATCGTTTCGGTGGATACCGTCCAGCTTCAAGCGCTGGCCGGAACCGCCGTTGTGGTGATGCTGGTCCTCGCGGCCATTTGGCGGCCACTGAACTTTGCCAGCGTGGACCCCGAACTTGCCGAGGCCCGAGGGATTCCGGTCCGGACGCTGGGCATCGTCTTTATGGTCCTGCTGGGCATCAGCGTCGCTTTGTCCATCCAGGTGGTGGGAGCCCTCCTGGTGCTGGCGCTCCTCATTACGCCGGCTGCTGCGGCCCTCCGCGTGACGTCGTCGCCGGTGGCCGTGGTGGTGCTCAGCGTGGCCTTTGCCGTCACGGCCATCGTTGGCGGAATCCTGCTGGCCCTGGGCGGACGCATCCCCATCAGCCCGTACGTCACCACGTTGTCATTCCTGATCTACGTGGTGTGCCGGATCATCGGTTCCATCCGTGCTTCCCGCGGGATCAACGGGCGGGTACTGCAACCGCAGTAACCTACACGGTGCCGGCGGCCTTGCGTGCCGTGCACTCCGCGCAGAGGCCGAAGATCTCCACGGTGTGCGCCACCTCGGTGTACCCATGTTCGGCTGCGATCCGGGCTGCCCACGTTTCCACGGCCGGCGCTTCCACTTCCACTGCCTTGCCGCAATTCCGGCACAGCAGGTGGTGATGGTGTCCCGTGACGGCGCACCTGCGGTACACAGCCTCGCCGTCGCCGTTGCGCAGCACGTCAACGAGTCCTTCGTCGGCCAGGGACTGGAGGATCCGGTAGGCAGTAGCGAGGGAGACGGAGACACCCTGGTTCTGCAGGATCCTGTAGAGCTCCTGCGTGCTGACAAAATCATCCAGTTCGTCCAGCGCTGCACTGACCGCCAGCCGCTGTTTCGTGACCCGCTGTTCCTTGACGGCGCCGGCTCCTGCGCCCGCTGTAACCGTGCCAGTTCCCGCGGCAGCTGTACCCGCGCCAGCATTGCGACTGCCGCCGGAAACCGGCGCTGAAGCGGGCTTGGTGGACTCAGCCTTGGTGCCGAACGGCATGGATGGACTCGCTTCCCTAAGGATGGTGGCAAAGATCCAGATTACCAGCCGGAGCTTCGTGGACACGGTCCGGGCCGGACCCTAGGCTGGCGCTATGAAGCTGACCAAATACACCCATGCCTGTGTCCGCCTCGAGAAGGACAGCCGGATTCTGGTGCTGGACCCCGGAACATTTTCTGAATCGGCGGAGGCGCTGGCCGGTGCCGACGCCGTGCTGGTCACGCACGAACATAACGACCATATCGACGTCCCGGCAGTGGTGAACGCTTTGAAGGAGAACGCGAACCTGGCGGTTTTCGCCCCGGCGGGTGTGGCGGAGAACCTGCGCAATGAAACCCCGGACGCGGCGGCCCGGATCAACACGGTGGAGCCGGGTTCATCGTTTGAAGCGGCAGGCTTCGACGTCCGGAGCTTTGGCGGCCAGCACGCCCTGATCCATCCGCAGATCCCGGTGGTGGCCAATATCGGCTATCTCCTGGACGGGAACGTCTACCACCCTGGTGATTCCTTCGTGATTCCTGACGGCATCGACGTGCAGACGCTGCTGGTGCCCCTGCATGCACCCTGGAGCAAAGCGGCAGAGGTGGTGGACTTCGTGATCGGCGTCCGCGCGCCGCGCGCATTCCAGATTCACGACGGCCTGCTCAATGACAACGGCCTGAAGATAGTGGAAGGCCATGTCCAGCGACTGGGCGCAAAGTACGGAACGGAGTACCGCCACCTGGCGGCGGGGGAGCAGGTAGAAGTCTAAACCGCGTCCCCGGCCCAAACACCCGTATCGAAAAAGCGATTGATCACCGCTTCATACGGAGCCGGATCCAGGCCCTTGGATGCCAGCCAGGCCGGGTTGTAGTAATTGCCGGCGTAGCGCTCTCCGCCGTCGCACATCAACGACACGATGCTGCCCCTGCGGCCCTCGGCGATCATCGCCGCGACGAGCTGCCAGACTCCCCAAAGGTTCGTTCCCGTGGAGGGGCCGGCGTGGAGTCCGGCGAGCGTGCGGAGGTGGCGCATGGCAGCGACGGACGCCGCGTCCGGAACCTGGACCATGTGGTCGATCACTGAGGGCACAAAGCTGGGCTCCATGCGGGGCCGGCCGATGCCCTCGATCCTCGAGGGCAGGCCCGTGGCAGGACCGGACGTGCTGCCGCGCCAGCTGGGAAGGAAGGCCGAGTTCTCCGGATCCACCACCAGCAACCGGGTGGGGTGGCTGTGGTAACGGAGATACCGGCCGATGGTGGCACTGGTGCCGCCGGTTCCCGCGCCCACCACGATCCACTCCGGTACGGGGTGCTCCTCCAATGCCAGCTGGCCGAAGATCGACTCGGCGATGTTGTTGTTCCCGCGCCAGTCCGTGGCGCGCTCGGCGTAGGTGAACTGGTCCATGTAGTGCCCGCCGCTGGTGGCGGCCACCTCCTCCGCCGTCGCGTAAACCTCGGAGGCATGGTCCACGAGCAGACAGGAGCCGCCGAACTGCTCAATCAGGTCAATCTTTTCCTGGCTGGTGCTGCGTGCCATGACCGCGATGAACGGCAGCCCCAGGAGCTGGGCAAAGTACGCCTCGGACACCGCGGTGCTCCCGCTGGACGCCTCAACGATGGTGGTGTCCTCCCGGATCCACCCGTTCACCAGTCCGAACAGGAACAACGAGCGCGCCAGCCGGTGCTTGAGGCTGCCGGTGCGATGCGTTGATTCATCCTTGAGGTAGAGCTGGACGCCCCAGTGCTCGGGCAGCGGCACCAAGTAGAGATGGGTGTCGGCGGAGCGGTTGTTTTCTGCCGTGATTTTCCGGATGGCTTCGTCCGCCCAGGCCCGGCCCGCGCTGCGCTCGATCTTCACCGCACCAGCCTACCTGCGGCTCCGCGGGCTGCCGTTAGAGTGGAAACGTTGTCCGCCTGACCGAAGGAGCACCGTGAAGCCACTGCTGGATGTCGCAGCCCTGGAGGAGCGCCGTGTCCGGGGCCTGCGCACGGTGCTGCTGGATGTGCGCTGGGCGCTGGGCGATCCGCACGGGCACGATCACTACCTGCAGGGGCACCTGCCTGGGGCCGTGTTTGTTGACCTGGCTACCGAGCTCGCGGACCCCGCGGTGCCGGAGCGCGGCCGGCACCCGCTGCCGTCGCCGCTCAGATTCGAGGATGCTGCGCGGCGCTGGGGTATCAACACCGGCGATGTTGTGGTGGCCTACGACGACAGCGGCAACATGGCCGCAGCCCGTGCGTGGTGGATGCTGCGGAACGCCGGCCACACCGAGGTTTACCTGCTCGACGGCGGCCTGACGGCTTGGCGCGCGGCACGCCTGCCGCTTGAGCAGGGTGAGGTCCTGCCTCCTGCCGGAAATGTGACACTGGCCGACGGGCAGATGCCGGTCCTGGACGCGGCCGCCGTGACCGGGTGGATGGAGAATCAAAACGTCCCGGACGGTGCCCGACCGGACAGGATCCTCCTCGATGCGCGCGCCTCGGAAAGGTACCGCGGCGAGATCGAACCTGTTGATCCGCGGGCCGGCCACATCCCCGGTGCGGTCAGCGCGCCCACTTCACAGAACATTGACGGCAACGGCCAGTTCCTGCCTTCGGCCGAGCTGCGCCGCCGCTTCGAAGCGCTGGGCATCAGCGACGACGTCGAGGTGGGGGTCTATTGCGGCTCCGGGGTCACCGCTGCGCACCAGGTGGCTGCCCTGGAACTGGCCGGTTTCCGCGCTGCACTGTACCCGGGCTCCTTCTCGGAGTGGTCCAACAACCCCCACTTGCCTGTGGCGACCGGTCCAGACCCCCGCGGTGAACGGGCTGTGGAGTGGAAAGACCAGGGCGGGCAAGGGTAGCGTCGCAGTATGACTCCTGGACGTCCTGTGCCGCCGCCCCTTGCCAACCCTGTCGCCCCCGGCGGCATCACCGCCGGATCCAGTGATTCCGACGGCGGCGTCCTGGCCGCCGCGTACGGCGCCACGTCCGCGGACAGCGGCCTGGTCCCGCTGACTCTTGCGCGGCGCACACCCAAACCCGACGACGTCGAAATTGCCATTGAATTCTGCGGGCTGTGCCATTCAGACGTCCACGCAGTGCGCGGGGAGTGGGGCGGCCAGGCCTATCCGCTGGTCCCCGGCCACGAGATTGTTGGAACGGTAAGCCGCGTCGGTTCCGGTGTCACCGACTTCGCCCCGGGGGACCGGGTGGGGGTGGGTTGCATCGTGGACTCCTGCCGCGAATGCGAGAGCTGCCTGGACGGCCTGGAACAGTACTGCGAGAACGGAATGACCGGCACCTATGGTGCCATTGACCGCCGGAACGGCGATGCGATCACCCAGGGCGGCTATTCCTCCACGGTGGTGGTGGACCGCCGCTATGTCCTTCGCGTGCCGGAATCCCTGGACCCGGCCGCCGTCGCCCCGCTGCTGTGCGCCGGCGTCACCACCTTCTCGCCGCTGCGGCACTTCGACGTCGAAGAGGGCGATGTTGTGGGAGTCGTGGGGCTCGGCGGGCTCGGCCACATGGCCGTCAAGCTTGCCAAGGCCATGGGCGCGAAAGTGGTGGTGTTCACCACCTCGGAGTCCAAGGTGCCGGCCGCCCTGGAACTGGGCGCGGACGAAGTTGTCCTGTCCCGGGACGAAGCGGCGATGGAGGCGGCAAACCGCACCATCGACCTGATCATCGACACCGTGGCAGCACCCCACGACCTGAACCCCCTGTTCCGCACCCTCCGGGTGGACGGTGCGCTCTTCCAGCTCGGACTGCCGTCCGAGGCAATGCCGCCGGTCAACCCGCGGGCACTGATCCGGCGCCGCATCGCCTACGCCGGCTCGCTGATCGGCGGGATTGCGGAAACCCAGGAAATGCTGGACTTCTGCGCGGAACACGGCGTGGTGGCGGACATCGAAATGGTCCGCGCGGACCAGCTGAATGAGGCCTATGACCGGATGGTCGCAGGCGATGTGAAATACCGGTTTGTGCTGGACACCAGCACCCTGCAGGCACCCGCCGAGGAGGCAGACGCATGAGCACGCTATTCACCAGGATCCTGAACGGCGAAATCCCCGGCCGGTTTGTGTGGCGCGAAGACGACGTTTCCGCGTTCCTCACCACGGGTCCGCTGGCGGACGGGCACACGCTGGTGGTCCCCACTGAGGAAGTGGACCGCTGGACCGATGCTTCCCCGGAAACCTTGGCGAAAGTCATGGAAGTGGCCCGCCGCATCGGCGCCGTCCAGGTGGACATCTTTGACGCGCCGCGCGCCGGGCTCATTGTGGCCGGCTACGAGATCAACCATCTCCACGTCCACGTGTGGCCGTCCCGGAGCATGGCCGACTTCAACTTTGCGTCCGCTGACCAGAATCCCGACCCCGAAGTCCTGGATGCCAATGCCGAAAAACTGCGGCAGGGCCTCCGGGACGCCGGGTACGGCGAGTTCGTCCCGGCATAGGCCGCCAGCCGGGACCGGTTGCCTGGATAGTTCGCCCCGGCCGTTTAGGCCGGGGCGAGCGCTTTGTTGAGCACGGCACGGATCCGCTTCTCGGACACTGAATAGGCGGTTCCCAGCTCGACGGCGAAAAGGCTCACCCGGAGCTCCTCGATCATCCACCGGACCTGCGCGAGCTCGCCCCCGGCCCGCCGGCCGGGAAGCAGGGCGGACACGGCGTCGTCGTAGTCATCCTCCAGCCGCTGCACCGCTGCCATGTTCAGGGCGTCGCGCTGGACGTTGCCGGGCAGGCGCTCCAAGCGTTTTTCAATGGCGGCGAGGTAGCGGGGGAGCTGGCTGAGCTGTGCGTAGCCGGTGCGGGCCACGAAGCCGGGGTAGACCAGTTGCTCCAGCTGGCTCTTGATGTCATTGAGCGCGCTAATGAGGGCCAGGCTGGTGGTGCCCTTGAGCTGCTTTTCGATCCGCCTGGTGCTGGCGAGGATGCGCTCCACCACCGCCGTCACGCTGAACACGGTATCGATCAGCTCGGCCCGGACCACTTCATACAGCGCGTCGAAGGACTTCCGGTCCCAGGGGAGTTCGGCCGGCGTGAGCTTGTCGATGGCGGCGAGGGCGCAGTCTGCGATCAGGGCCGAAACGGACCCATGCGGGTTCTGGCTGAACGTCAGCTTCTCGGTGTTGCTCAGGTGCTCCAGGACGTAGCGGTCCGGAGCTGGAACCCGCAAGGCCAGCAGCCTGATCACGCCGCCGCGCATGGCATCCTGCTGCTCGTCAGCGGTCTGGAAAACCCGCAGTGCCACGGACTTGCCTTCGTCCACCAGGGCCGGGTAGCCGGTGACCGTGTGGCCCTTGACGATGTTGCTGACCTGGCGCTGGATGGTTCCGAAGCTCCACTCAGTCAGGCCCTCCTGCTCCCGGAATCCGGCAGGGGCTGAGCCTGCCGGCACCTGGGCGGGGGCCTGCGAACGTGAAGCGCCGCCGTCGTCGGACGTTCCTGCGGCGCGACCCGCCTTGCCGCGGGGAGCTGTAGAAGCAGGCGTGGCACCCAGGGATTCGGCAATGGCGCGGCGGGTGGCTGGCGCCAGCTCCTCCTGCAGCGCCGCGAGGTTCTTGCCCTCACCAAGGACCCTGCCCTTGCTGTCCACAACCTTGAAGGTGACGCGCAAATGCGGGGGCACGGCGTCCCAGTTCCAGGAACCGGGCGGAATGATGTGCCCACGGATCCGGCGGAGCGCCAGCTCAAGGGATGGTTCGAGGTCGTCGGAGGCCGGGTCAAAATCGGACTCCAGCACAGCCACTGCCTGGCGCGCCACATCCGGGGCCGGCACGAAGTTCTTGCGGATCTGCTTCGGCAGGGACTTTATCAGGGCCGTCACCAGCTCCACACGCTGCCCGGGGATCAACCAGCGGAACGCCTTGTCATCCAGCTGATTGAGGAACAGGACCGGCACTTCGGCCGTGACGCCGTCGGACGGATCCGGCGGTGACCCCGGAGCGACCGGATGGAACTCGTAGGTCAGCGGGAGCTCAAAGCCCTTGTGCAGCCAGGTCTTCGGGTACGCCGAAACATCCAGGTTGTCCGCGTCATCGCTCAGGAGCAGGGACTTGTCGTAATCGAGGAGGTCCGGGTTCGCCTGCCGGGCTTCCTTCCACCACTTGTCAAAGTGCCGCTCCGACACCACATCCGGGCCGAGCCGGGCGTCGTAGAACTCGAAGAGCGTCTCGTCGTCCACCAGCAGGTCGCGGCGGCGCATCCTTGCTTCCAGCTCCTCAACTTCCTGCAGGAGGGCGCGGTTGCGGTGGAAGAACTTGTGGTGCGTTTTCCAGTCACCCTCCACCAAGGCATGCCGGATGAAAAGCTCCCTGGCGACGACGGGATCGACCCTGCCGTAATTGATCCTGCGCTGGGCGATGATAGGCACACCGTAGAGGGTGACCTTCTCGTAGGCCATCACTGCGCCTTGGCGCGTGGACCAGTGCGGTTCGCTGTAGCTGCGCTTCACGAGGTCCGGGGCCACCTGCTCCGCCCAGACCGGATCAAATTTTGCCGCCACCCTGGCCCAGAGCCGGCTGGTTTCCACCAGCTCCGCCGCCATCACGAACGTGGGTGACTTCTTGAACAATGCCGAGCCAGGGAAAATGGCAAACCGGGTGCCGCGGGCGCCGGCGTATTCGCGCTTGCGTTCGTCCAGGATGCCGATGTGGCTGAGCAGGCCGGACAGCAGGCTGATGTGGACGCCATCGTGGTTGCCCACGGGGTCCGCGAGGCGCTTGTTGTCCAGGCTGATGCCCAGCGGCCGGGCAAGCTGGCGCAGCTGGGCAAACAGGTCCTGCCACTCGCGCACCCGCAGGTAGTTGATGAACTCTGCCCGGCACAGCCTCCTGAAGGCCGAGGAGGAAAGTTCCTGCTGCTTTTCCTGCAGGTAGTTCCAGAGGTTCAGGAAGCCGGTGAAGTCCGAGTTCTCGTCCTTAAACCGGTTGTGCTTTTCGGCCGCGAGCTGCTGCTTGTCCGTGGGGCGCTCGCGGGGGTCCTGGATGGTGAGGGCCGCCGCCAGGATCATCACTTCCCGGACGCAGCCGCGTTTGCCCGCTTCCACGATCATGCGGCCCAGCCGGGGATCCACCGGCAGCTGGGCAAGCTTTTGTCCGACGGCGGTGAGGCCGCCGCCGCTCTTGGGGCCGCCTTTTCCGTTTTGCGGCGTGGCCGATGCCAGGGCGCCGAGTTCGCGCAGGAGCGTGACGCCGTCGTTAATTGCCCGTGTTTCCGGCGGCTCCACGAACGGGAAGTCCTCCACATCCTTGGGCCCGCGCGCCACTCCCATGGCGGTCATCTGAAGAATAACGGCGGCAAGGTTGGTGCGCAGGATTTCCGGATCGGTAAACAGGGGCCGGGACTCGAAGTCTTCCTCAGAGTACAGGCGGATGGCGATGCCGTCCGAGACGCGGCCGCAACGCCCGGACCGCTGGTTCGCCGACGCCTGCGATACACGCTCGATGGGCAGGCGCTGCACCTTGGTGCGGTGGGAGTAGCGGGAAATGCGGGCCGTGCCCGTGTCGATGACGTACTTGATGCCCGGCACAGTCAGCGATGTTTCCGCCACGTTGGTGGCGAGAACGATGCGCCGCTTGTTGCCGGGATGGAACACCTTGTGCTGTTCCTGCAGGCTGAGACGGGCGAACAGGGGGAGCACTTCGGTCCCGGCAAGCCTCCGGTTGGACTGGATGCGTGCGTTGAGAGCCTCGGCGGCATCGCGGATTTCGCGCTCCCCGGAAAAGAACACCAGGATGTCCCCGGGTGCTTCCAGGGCAAGTTCGTCGACGGCGTCACAGACGGCGTCGAGCGGGTCGCGGTCTTCCTTGAGTTCGTCGTCAGAGGCGTCCTCTTCGTCCGCGCCGGCCGGCGGCTGCGACAGCGGGCGGTAGCGGATTTCCACGGGATACGTACGGCCGGACACTTCAATGATGGGAGCGGGTTTTTCGGGCGTGCCGAAGTGGTTGGCGAACCGCTGGGGATCGATGGTGGCGGAAGTGATGATCACCTTCAGGTCCGGCCGCTGCGGCAGGATGCGCTTGAGGTACCCGAGGATGAAGTCGATGTTGAGGCTGCGCTCGTGAGCCTCGTCGATGATGATGGCGTTGTACCTGCGCAGCAGCTTGTCGCGCTGGATTTCCGCCAGCAAGATGCCGTCGGTCATCAGCTTTACCTTGGTGGCGCGGCTGACCTCGCCGGTGAAGCGGACCTGGAAGCCCACCTCCTGGCCAATGTCCACGCCCAGTTCCTCTGCGATGCGCTCGGCAACCGTGCGGGCTGCCAGCCGGCGCGGCTGGGTGTGGCCGATCAGGCCGTTCTCGCCCAGGCCGAGTTCAAGGCACATTTTGGGGATCTGGGTGGTCTTACCGGAGCCGGTCTCGCCGGCGATGATGGTGACCTGGTTCGCTGCGATGGCTGCCATCAGGTCTTCGCGGCGCTCGGAGACCGGCAGCTCGGCAGGATAGGAAATGTGAAGTGTCATAGCTGCTGCAAGTCTACTGCGGGAGCCCGGGCTTCCCGTTTCGACCCTATGCAGCTGTTCGACCCCGAGGGCTTGGTGGTGCGGTGGTTCGGTGGGTGGTTCTAGAAAATGCGGAGTGTGTAGTTGGAGCTGGGAAGGTCCAGGGCGGACCAGGCTTCGTGGGATTCCACGGGAGGTGTATGTCCCCGGCCGTCGCGCAGGAGCGCTGAAACGGTGGCGGCGAGGACAACGAGCAGGAGGACGATGAGGAGGGTTATGAGGATTTCCATGCCTCCATGCTTCTCCTGTCCAGGACCAAGAAAAAGTGGCAGAAATGCCCAAACAGCTATAATTCCTGCCACAATGGACGCATGCTGAAATCAGTAGCAGTCATCGTGGTTCCCAACTTCTCGATGTTCGAATTCGGCACTGCATGTGAAGTGTTCGGAATCGACAGATCTGGCCGGGGGAGTGGCGTCCCCGCCTTTGACTTCCGCGTGTGTACGCCCAATCCCGGCAGCGTGCGGCTCAAGAACGGCCTGTCCATGAACGTGGAGCTTGGCCTCGAAGCCACCGCCGACGCCGACCTGGTCATCATGGCGCCGTACGGCAGGGACGATGAGCTCCCTGAATCGGTCCTGGAAGCCCTGCGCGCTGCCGATGCCAGGGGAGCGTGGGTGATGTCCATCTGCTCCGGAGCTTTTGCCCTTGCCCGCGCCGGGCTCCTGGACGGCAGGCGCTGCACCACGCACTGGCACTATTCAGGCCAGCTGGCCGCCCAGTACCCGCAGGTGCAGGTGGACGAAAACGTCCTCTATGTACAGGACGGCAACATCATCTCCTCTGCCGGCACTGCCGCCGGGATCGACGCCTGCCTGCACCTGGTCCGTGTGGAACTGGGTGCGCAGGTGGCCGCCGCCATTGCCCGTGACATGGTGGTTCCGCCGCACCGGGACGGCGGCCAGGCCCAGTTCATTGACCGGCCCATGCCCACCTGTGGCTCGGCACCGATGGAGGAACTCCTTCGGTGGATGGTGGAGCATCTGGACCGTGAGCACACTGTAAATGAGTTGGCGGCCCGGGTGCACATGTCCGCCCGGACGTTTGCCAGGAAGTTCAGGTCCGAAACCGGCGCAACCCCGGCGGCCTGGCTTAATTCCCAACGGGTGCTTCGGGCCCAGGAGCTGCTCGAATCGAGCGACCTGAATATCGAGGAAATCGCACGGGAGGCCGGCTTCGGCCATCCGGTGCTGCTGCGCCACCACTTCGCCAAAGTCCTGGACACCAGCCCGCAGTCCTACCGCAGGGCTTTCCGTGGCCAGCTGGAGGAAGCGGTTTAGCCGTTCCGCTCCTCGGCGGCAACCTTCACTGGTCTCCTGCCCGCAATTCCTCAGCGGCAGCCCTGGTGCTGTCCACCAGCACGCGCCATGGGCCGGTGACCGCCTGCTCAGGAAGGGCGGCCCGACGCTGGCCCGCGCGGATGGAGTAGATGAACCGGTCCGGCTGGGCTCCGGAGAATTCTGCTGCGGCTGCCCTCGGTGTCCGCGGGACGGCGTCCCACGGACATGCTTCCACAATGGGCTGCCACTGGTTCCTTGCCGTCTCGGACTCAGCGTTGACAGTCCAAACCCGGGTCATCGCCGCGATGCCGCCGGTGCGTTCCACACTGATCTTCATGGCCTGGTTCCTGGGTGGTGCCTCGGGCCTGGTGGCCCGAAGAACGGCACAGCCAGGCAACCCGTTAAAGCTTGACCTTCACAGTTTCCCACGCGTTCCGCACGGCGTCATGCTCTTTTGATCCGGAACCGAAAAGCTCGGTGGCAGCAGCCGCAGTGGCGCGGGCGAAGACGGTGAAGGTGGCGCCGGAGGGCAGAGAACCTCCGGTGAGCGTCTCGTACCAGATGCGCCCTGGGGTGTCCCACGCGTTGCCGCCCAGCTGTTCGGCCAGCACGCAAAACGCGCGGTTGGGGATGCCGGAATTGATGTGAACGCCGCCGTTGTCGGCGCTTGTCTTTACGTACGAGTCCATGGAATCCGGCTGCGGATCCTTGCCCAGCACGTCGTCGTCGTACGCAGTTCCCGGAGCCTTCATAGAGCGCAACGCCTGTCCCTGAACCTGCGAGGTAAAGAGGCCCTCACCAATCAACCAGCTGGCTTCGGCGGTTGACTGGTTCCTGACATACTGCTCCACGAGGGCGCCGAACACGTCCGACATCGATTCGTTGAGCGCACCGGCCTGGTTCCGGTACAACAGCCCGGCTGAATACTGGGTGACCCCGTGCGCAAGCTCGTGACCGATGACAGTGAGGGACTTGGTGAAGCGCTCAAAAACTTCGCCGTCACCGTCACCGAAGACCATCTGCGTGCCGTCCCAAAAAGCGTTGTCGTACAGCTTGCCGAAGTGAACGGTGGCGTTCAACGGCAATCCCCGGCCATCGATCGAGTTCCTGCCGAAGACGTCCGCATACAGCCGGTGCGTATGGCCGAGCCCGTCATAGGCTTCGTCCGCTGCCGGATCTCCGGTAGCGGGCTCGCCTTCCTTGCGGACGAGTTTGCCGGGAAGGACTTCTGAACCCGCGGCGTCGAAAACGGTGCGGTTCGATGGTCCCGGTTTTGCCTGGCGCACTCCCGCGGGGGCCTCGGGAGCAGCCTGGGTACGTGCTGCCTGGACCGAGCGGACATGACCCAGTGCTTCCCTGGCTGCCCTCGCTGCCGCGGAGAATTCGGGCGCGTCCTGCCTGGCAAGACGACGCAACAGGTAGGGCGGAATGATGGAGCAGTACATGTGAGACCCCTTTGCTTCTGTTGGTGTGAACAGCCTACGAGGGGGCACCGACAAAGCGGTGGAGCAGGCAGGGCCACGCCGACAATGCATCTGCACACTGCGTCGGAGTCTGCCGCCTGCAAGTGTTTGCTGGCCGGTTTCATCGGGCGCACAGAGGCGTCTGGTTTTGTCAGACCCCCTCACGATGATGGGGCTATGGAAACGAACTCGGCGGTGGTGCAGGTGGAGGAGGTCGCTGGTGCGCTCGCTGCGTGTTCGGAGGCGTCTGGTTTTGTCAGACCCTCGCAGGATGATGGGGGTATGGAAACGAACTCGGCGGTGGTGCAGGCGGAGGCGGTGGTTGATGCTTCGGTCGCTGCGTTTATGGCTGCACTGAGAGGTCAGGATACTGCTGGGTCCGGCCCGGATGCTGCGAGGTCCTGCCCGGATACCTCCGGCGCTGTTGGTGGCACCGCTGGTGTTGAGCCGTTGGGGTTTGATGATCCGGTGCAGCGGTTGGCTGATGCGGCGGTGGATGTTCTCGCGGCGCTGGGCCGGTCGGAGGCGAAGATCGCGGCGGTGAAGGCGCTGGCGGTTGCAGTCCTTGCCGGGGCCACGAAGGCGTTGAACGGTCCGGCGTCGTCTCCTTATGAGGCGTCGGCGCAGGAGCGGAGCCTGGTGGCTGAGGTCGGGTGTGCGCTGGCGATCGGCGACCGGGCCGCGGGTGCGCTGCTGGCAGAGTCCCACGCGTTGACCACGTCGTTGCCGCGGGCGTTGGCGGCGTTGCAGGCCGGGACGATGTCTTGGGCGCACGCCCGGACCATGGTGGAGCAGACCTCCTGCCTGGACCCTGCTGCGGCGGCGGCGTTGGAGGCCCATTTCTTGGACCCGGATGCGCCGGGCGCGGCCCGCGGGTGCCCGGTCGGGGAAATGCCGGCGTACCGGTTCAAGGCCAGGGCCAGGACCTGGCGGGAACGCCACCACCCTGAAAGCCTGGAAAAACGCCACGCCAAGGGTGTGGCGGACCGGCGGGTGGAGTACTGGCCGGACAACGACGGGATGGCCTGGGTCGCTGCACTCCTGCCAGCAGACCATGCCTCAGCAATCTGGAACCGGCTCACCGCCATCGCCCGCGGCAAGCAAGGCCCCACCGAGCCCCGCAGCCTGCCCGAGATTAAAGCCGACACCTTCACCGAATCGCTCCTGAACACCGGCACCACAGCCGGCGACAATGGCGGCGGCGGCCGCGGGGCTGGCGATGACATCAGCGCAAGCGGTGTCAGCGATGGTGCTGACAGGACCGGCGGGCACGCCAGTGCCGGGAACGACGAGACGGACAATACTGGCGGCGACAGCAGTGTCGGCAGTTGCGGGGCTAACGACGCGGGTGGCGGCGAATTTGCCGGTGATGGAAGCGGTGCAGGAACAGCGTCCGGCCCATTCTCGGGGATCCGGGCGCAGGTGCTGGTCACGGTGCCGGTGTGCTCGCTGATGGGAATGACCGACGAGCCGGCGGTGCTGGACGGGCACGGACCCATCCCGCCTTCGATGGCACGCAGGCTCGTCGCCGATGGCGCGGCCTCGTTCTACCGGGTTCTGGTGGATCGGCGGGATGGGGCGCCGCTGGAGATCGGCCGCACGAACTACCGGGTGAGCAAGGCGATGCGGAACTGGCTTCGGTTGCGGGACGGCAAATGCCCGTTCCCCGGCTGCAACAACAACTCGCTCGACAACGAGGCTGACCATATCCTGGCCTGGCATCAGGGCGGCAGCACCGGGATCAGCAACCTGGGACAGCCCTGCCCGAAACATCACAAGCTGCGCCACACGAGCGGCTGGAAACCCACCCCGGCCAGCAAAACCGAACCACCCGGCTGGACCTCACCCACCGGCAGGCACTACAAAAGCGAACACCAGGACTGGGAACCACCCCACTGGCCAGACTCCGCCGTGCCGGAAAGCATCCGCGCCTTCGATGACCTCCTCGACCAATGGGAACCGGCCGATGACCTTGCCGGAGTACCGATACCGCCGGAGGACCCTTCCGAAGTCTGTCCTCCGCCGGACGAACCACCTTTCCCCCATGAACTTTTTCAAGATGAGATTCCAGAAGAGACCTTCGCGGACTGGTTCCTGTCGGGAGACAGCCCGCCCAACGACCCGCTATCACCCCTGCTAACCCAACCCTGTAGGCCGGCCACCTGGGGTTAGCGGATTAGGGGTTAGCGGGTTAGCCGCCATCTGATACGGAAAACAAAGAAGCACCCCGGCCGTGTGGCCAGGGTGCTTCAGATGGTGCCCTCGATAGGATTCGAACCTACGACCTTCTGCTCCGGAGGCAGACGCTCTATCCCCTGAGCTACGAGGGCAATCCGGGGTTCCTGCCGTTGCTGGCGGGACGTCCTAGAGCTTAGCAGTAAGGTGGCCCGCAAGGGAAAATCGCCCCCGCCGCGAGTCCTTCAAAGCCAGCCCAGGCCAGCAACTGCAGCCTGCAAAGGCCAGCTATCAAGACCACGAGGCTTCGGACATCAGTACCCGGAGAACGAGTCCACATGCACGCGCCGCGCGCCGGCCTGGCGCGCCGCCCGCCGCAAAGAGGCGACGCTGGCCGGGGAACCCGAAATATACACATCGCGCTCGGCCACATCCGGGACCGCGGCCTTGAGGGCTTCCCCCTTCAGCGCGGATCCGTCCGCCGGGAAGGCAGAGATGTGCGCGGGGGGCTCCGAGCCATCCGCGATCCGGGCGACCACGCGAACGCCTGCCGCGATCAGCTCGTCAGCGTAGGCAAGCTCGTCGGCACTCCTGGCGAGCAGGACGAGGACGGCGTCGCGGTCCCGCAGTCCGCCGGAGGAGATATGCGAAAGGAACGGCGTGATGCCGATCCCGGCAGCAATCAGAAGCACTGGCTTCCGGGGATCGCGGGGGAGCACAAAGTCGCCGCCCACCGATGTGGCTGTCACCGCATCGCCGTGCTTCAAGGAAAGCAGGACCTTCTTGGCGGCGGACACGGGCTCGGCTGTCCGCACGTCAAACTTCACCAGGCGATCACCCGGGGAACCGGTCAAACTGAACACCCGTCGTCGTCCCTTTCCGTCCGCCTTCGCGTGCGGAAGGTCCAGCTCCATGTACTGTCCTGGCAGGAAGCGGACCGGGCGGGAGGGCTCGAAGGAGAATTCGGTGGTGCTGGGCGTCAGTGGCCTGGACCCGGCGAACGTCAGCCTCACGCCGCCCCGCTGGCCCACCAAAAAGGCCAACAGATTGCCCAGCAACAGCGCAGCCTCGGGTGAATTCGCGAGGAACCCGAAATTGTAGGGAACCGCAAAGGCCACGCCCACCACAGCAGCCAACCCCAGTTGCTGCGACCTGCGGGGCGGCAAGGTCAGCGGCTCGGTAAGCATGAACCCCACAAAGAACAGCAGCGGCCGCTGGGCAAGAGCCTGCCACAAGGCCATTCCTGCCGACATGCCGGCCTGCAGCAGTTCCTGGCTGATGATGGCGATAGCCACCACGAGGAACACCGTGGCCATCAGGAACTTCCGGGTGCGGTACAGGACCAGGAGGACGCCGGGAACCAGCAGCCACAGCATGGCCGGTGTAGCCGCCCACCACGTTGCGATGTTGAGCCCCGTGAGGCCTGCCACGAAGGCGCCTGCAGCCGCGGGATTGAAGACGTGCCGCCCGCGCCAGGCGAGCGCGTACTTCGACGCCGACGCCAGCACGCATGCCAGCGCGATGCCGGCCACATCGGTGGGCACAAAAGACGGCCAGAACAGGAAGTACAGCAACAGGCCGGTGATCAGCGAGGACTCCGAGTGCGGCCGTACACCGAACAGCGCGGCCAGGGCCCTGTTCGAGGCGTAAGTCAAGCCAAGGCACAAAACCAGGTGGCCCAGCATCTCGGGGATACCAAAAGTCAGCCAGCCCAGGACATTGAGCAACAGGCTGTAGGCGGCAAGCGTCGCGAGGACCAGGAGGATCAGCCGGTACATCGTGAAGCGGCCCAGGATGGTATCCAGCCGTCCTGCCACGGAGGGGACCGATCCGGCTTTTGGTGTTTCAACAGGGCTCATGTGAACAGTGTCCCTTCAAAGTCGGCGGAGCGGGCCGCGCTGCCGTCGGAAAACACAGTGAGCCAGGAGAAATCGAATTCCTCCTGGAGCTGGTCTCCCGGGACAAAGAACAGGGCAGTGGCCAGTGCGTCCGCCAGCATCGCGGTGTCCGCCAGGGCCCAGGTGGCGACGGCGGTCCTGACTGATTGCCCGGTGGTGCCGTCCAGCATGTGGTGCAGTCCGTCACCCCAGGCACGGCGGTTGGAAGCAGAAGCACACAGGGCCCGGTCCGCCAAGGGAACGATTCCAATGGCCTGTGCAGGATTGTAGGGATGCTCCAACGCCACCTCGGTGGGCAGTGGACCGCACGCAAGCAAATCGCCGCTGGCATCGATGATGAATGCATCCAGCCCTTCGGCAAGAAGCTCGTCCGCGAGCAGGTCAACCAGCAGGCCTTTACCCGCAGCCCCGATATCCAGCACCACCGGGGCAGTGGTGGTGATGGTGGTACCTGCCCACTCCAGGACCGCGTCCCAGGGCGGCGCCGCCAAAGGGGAGCCCGAGGGCTTAAGGGAATATCCGGCGTCGTACCCCAGCCGCTCAAGGGAAGCGCCGATCAGCGGGGTCATCGCGCCGTCGGTCATGCCGTACAGGGTCCTGTACAGGGCACCCAGCCGAACGGCCTCATCCGCAAACTCATAACTTCCCGGCCTGCGGGCGAGGGCGCTGACGCGGGAATCGGAACGGAAACGGGACCACTCGGCGTCGAAACGCTCCACCCGTTCCGCCAGGCGCGCCCTGACCGGCCCGCTCAGCGGAACGGGCGTGGAAATCTCCCACTGCGTCCCGATCCCTTCGAACGCAAAATCCTCCCAGTCCGCATCCGGCACAGGCTACTGCGCCTCCTGCTTGATCTTGTCCACTGCCTGGTTGAACCCGCCGCTGGTCAGCGAAGAACCGGCCACTTTGGAGACATTAAGTTCGTCGATGTTCTTGCCCACGATCTGCGCCGCAATGCCGCCGGCGAATTGCCCCTGGAACTTGCGGGTGTTCGGGTTGGACGGGTGCTGGGTGATGTTGACGCCCGTGACGGTGTCACCGGCCAGGGTAAGTTCCACCCCCACCGTCTCCGTTCCATTGGGGGAAACGTAATTTCCATCAGCGCTGTAGGTTCCGTCCTTGTACGTGGAACCGCTGCTGGCCAGCGAGGACGTCCCGCCTGACGGGGTTGCGGCGGAAGTCTCCGCGGCGTTGCCTCCGGGGGCGGCGGGTGTGCTCTCGGCGGCGGAAGGCGCGCATCCGGCTACGGTTCCAGCGAGGGACAGGCCGGCGATTCCGGCGAAAACACTCTTGCGGACTGACGGTCTCATCAAGGCTCTCATTTCGTTTAAGTGTTCGTGGCAGTGTTTACGGAGGTGTCAACGTCAAACCCAGCGTATTGGTTCACCTTGTAGCTGGCTTGTGTATTTCCTGTGGAATGCCTGTCACGGCGCTGAACGTCCCAATTCTTTTGCTGTCACCAGCCCCGGTAGGCTAGAGGGGTGACTCCCGAAGAACTCTCCCTCGCCATATCCGCCTGCCTGAAAGACGCCGTCGCCGCCGGCGAGATCGCCCTTTCAGCATCAGCAGTGCCAGACGAGGTACGCGTGGAGCGGCCCAAGAACCGCGAGCACGGAGACTGGGCCACCAACATTGCCCTGCAGCTTGCCAAGCAGGCCGGCACCAACCCGCGCGAGTTTGCCACTATGCTGAGCGCGCGGCTTAAATCGATCGACGGCGTTTCCGCGGTGGATATCGCCGGGCCGGGCTTCCTGAACATCACCGTGGATGCTGCCACGGCCGGCGCGCTCGCCAAGGTCATCGTTGAGGCCGGCAAGCAGTACGGAACCAACACGGCGCTCGCCGGGCACACGGTGAATATGGAGTTCGTCTCCGCCAACCCCACCGGCCCCCTGCACATCGGCCATACGCGCTGGGCCGCGTTAGGCGACGCCATTGCGCGCGTGCTTCGCGCCTCCGGAGCGGACGTCACGGCCGAGTACTACATCAACGACGCCGGCTCGCAGATGAACACCTTTGCCACCTCCGTGTACTCCCGCCTGCACGGCCTCCCCGTGCCCGACGGCGGATACCCCGGACAGTACATCGCTGACCTTGGCCACGAGGTGCTCACCGCACACCCGGACATCCGCGAACTCACCGAAGTTGCCGCGCTGCCGGTCATCCGCACGGCCGCGTATGAAGCCCAGATGAAGGACATCAAGGACACCCTGGCGGACTTCGGCGTCGAGTTCGATGTGTTCTTCTCGGAGCAGGAACTGCACGACGCCGGCGCTATCGAAAGTGCCGTTGCCCGCCTTCGCGAGCAGGGCCACGTGTTCGACGACGGCGGTGCCGTCTGGCTGCGGACCACGGACTTTGGCGACGACAAGGACCGCGTGATGATCCGGGCCAACGGCGAACCCACCTACTTTGCCGCTGACGCTGCCTACTACCTTTCCAAGAAGGACCGCGGCTTCACCGAGAAGATCTACCTGCTCGGCGCGGACCACCACGGGTACATCAACCGCCTCAAGGCCATCGCTGCCGCTGCCGGAGACGACCCCGAGGTGAACATCGAGGTGCTGATCGGCCAGCTCGTGTCCGTGAACGGCGCCAAGCTTTCCAAGCGCGCCGGCAACATCATCGAACTCAAGGACCTCATCGACTGGCTCGGCAAGGATGCTGTCCGCTACTCGCTGGCACGCTTCCCGGCCGATTCGCCGCTGACGCTGGACCCCGAGCTGCTGAAGAAGCACAGCAACGAAAACCCGGTGTTCTACGTGCAGTACGCCCATGCCCGCTCCCGCGGCGCCGCCCGCAACGCGGTGGCTGCCGGGGTGGAGCGCCAGGTGGACGGCAAAGACAGCTTCGACGCCGCGCTCCTGGACCACGCTACCGAGAACGAACTGCTCTCCTACCTGGGCAGCTACCCTTCCATCGTGGCCAAGGCCGCCGAACTGCGCGAGCCGCACCGCGTGGCGCGACACCTCGAAGCGATCGCCGGCGCCTACCACCGCTGGTACGACGCCTGCCGCATTGCGCCGATGGGCGAGGAACCGGTGACCGACGTGAACCGCACCCGGCTATGGCTCAACGATGCCACCAGCCAGGTACTGGCGAACGGCCTGGACCTGCTCGGCGTTTCGGCGCCGGAACGGATGTGACGGAAATGTCTGTACAGACCGGCAACACTGCGTCCCCCTTGGCGCCCGAATGGCTTGCAGTCCCCGAGGACCTGAATGCCCTGCAGGAACCGATGTGGGCCAGGACCGTTGAACGGAACGACGACGGCGGCCTGGCAGTTGCCGGCGTTTCCGTTGCCGCCCTGAAGGAACAGTTCGGCACTCCATTGTTCGTGATGGACGAGTCGGACTTCCGTTCCCGGGCACGCGCGTTCAAGGATTCGTTCGATGCAGCCTTCGCGGACATTTGCGGCGGCGTGGACGTTTACTACGCCGGTAAATCGTTCCTGTGCACCGCTGTGGTGAAGTGGGTGGAGGAGGAAGGGCTGCGCCTGGACACCGCCTCCGGCGGCGAACTGGCCGTGGCCGCCCGAGCCGGGATCCGGGGGGAGCGCGTCGCCCTGCACGGCAACAACAAGTCCGACGCCGAGATCAACCGTGCGCTGGACATGAAGCTGGGCCGCATTGTGGTGGACAGCCTGGCCGAGCTGGAACGGGTCGGGGCCATCGCCCAGGCCCGTGGTGACCGGGCAAAGGTCATGCTGCGGCTCACTCCCGGCGTGCATGCCCACACCCACGAGTTCATCGCCACCGCCCACGAGGACCAGAAGTTCGGCCTCTCCATGGCGGAGGACACCACCGGGCAGGCAGGCCTGTCAGCCGCGGAGGAAGCCGTTGCGGCAGCGTCCGCCCACCCGGGCATCGAACTGCTGGGACTGCACTGCCACATCGGCTCCCAGATCTTCGAACCGGACGGCTTCGCCATGGCCGCCGAGAAGCTGCTCCGTTTCCTCGCCGCCATGCAGGAAAAGTACTCCATCGTGATGCCGGAACTTGATCTCGGCGGCGGCTACGGCATCGCCTACACCCCGGTGGACACCCCCCGCCCTGCCGCAGAGATCGCGACGGCGATGGCCGCCGTCGTGCGCTCCACCTGCGCTGAGCTGGGCATTGAGGCCCCCCGCATCTCCATTGAGCCGGGACGCGCCATCGTGGGCAGCACCACCTTCACCCTGTATGAGGTGGGAACCCTGAAGACCGTGCGTGTGGATGCGCCCGGAACTGCCAGTGACGGCGGCAACAACGTTACGTATCCGCGCCGGTATGTTTCGGTGGATGGCGGCATGAGCGATAACGCCCGTCCGGTGCTGTACGACGCGGATTATTCGGCCGTCCTGGCCTCCCGCACGTCCTCCGCCGCGCCCCAGCTGTCCCGCGTGGTGGGCAAACATTGCGAGAGCGGCGACATAGTTGTTAGAGATGTATATCTGCCCGAGGACGTGGCAGCCGGTGATCTGCTTGCTGTACCGGGGACCGGCGCCTACTGCTGGGCCCTGTCAAGCAACTACAACTATCTGGCCCGGCCGGGCGTTGTCGCGGTGCGCGACGGATCTGCCCGGCTGATTGTCCGCGGGGAAACCGAAGAAGATCTGCTGAACCGCGACATGGGAGCCTGAATGACGGAAATGCGAACCCTGAAAGTAGCCCTGCTGGGCTGTGGCAACGTTGGGGCCCAGGTTGCGCGGATTCTCATTGAGGATGCCGACGCCCTTGCCGCCCGCACCGGTGCCCGCCTGCAGCTCAGCGGGATTGCGGTGCGCAACGTCAACTCCCGCCGCGACGTGGACCTGCCCCAGGAACTGTTCACCACGGACGCCGAGACCCTGGTCAAGGACGCGGACCTGGTGATCGAACTGATGGGCGGCATCGAGCCTGCCCGCACGTTGATCCTCTCCGCGCTGCGCAACGGCGCCTGCGTGGTCACCGGCAACAAGGCACTCCTCGCCCAGGATGGCCCCACGCTCTACGAAGAGGCTGACAAGGCCCACGTCCAGCTGTCCTACGAAGCAGCCGTGGCCGGCGCCATTCCCATCCTGCGCCCCATCCGCGACAGCCTGTCCGGTGACCGGATCACCCGCGTGCTGGGCATCGTCAACGGCACCACCAACTACATCCTGGACCAGATGGACTCCACCGGGGCCCAGTTCGCCGACGCCCTGGCCGAAGCGCAGCGCCTTGGCTACGCGGAAGCGGACCCCACTGCCGACATCGAGGGCCACGACGCCGCCGCGAAGGCCGCGATCCTCGCGTCACTTTCGTTCCACACCCGGTTCGCCCTCGAGAATGTGCACTGCGAAGGCATCACCTCCGTCAGTGCCGCGGACATCGCCGCTGCCAAGGATGCGGGTTTCGTCATCAAGCTGCTGGCGATTGCAGAGAAGCTCAGTGATGCCGAAGGCGGCGAGGGCGTGTCCGTCCGCGTCCACCCCACGCTCCTGCCGCGCGAGCACCCGCTGGCCGCCGTCCGCGGGGCCTTTAACGCCGTATTCATCGAGGCGGAAAACGCCGGCGAGCTGATGTTCTACGGCCAGGGCGCCGGCGGAACCCCCACGGCATCTGCCGTACTGGGCGACCTCGTTTCCGCTGCCCGCCGCCTGGTCCTCGGTGGCCCGGGACGCACCGAAACCACCACCGGCCATGTACCTGCGCTGCCCATCGACGCGGCCGTCACCAGCTACTACATCGGCCTCGACGTTGCGGATGAGCCGGGCGTCCTGGCAAGGATCGCCCAGCTGTTTGCCGAGCACGGCGTGTCCATTGAAATCATGCGGCAGACCATCCACCGCGACGCCGAGTCCAACGTTGAGTCGGCCGAACTGCGGATCGTTACGCACCGCGCGTCAGAGGCTGCCCTTGCAGCCACCGTCGAGGCCGTGAAGGGCCTGGACGTCATCAATTCAGTTACATCCGTTCTGCGGGTAGAAGGAGTCTAAGTGGCTCACCAATGGCGCGGTGTCATCCGCGAATACGCTGACCGTCTGCCCGTGACGGAATCCACCAGGGTCATCACCCTGGGTGAAGGCGGCACCCCGCTGGTGCACGCGCAGAAGCTTTCAGAGCTCACGGGCTCGGAGGTGTACCTGAAGGTGGAAGGCATGAACCCCACGGGCTCCTTCAAGGACCGCGGCATGACCATGGCCATGACCGCCGCCGTGGCCGCCGGGGCCAAGGCCGTTGTGTGCGCCTCCACCGGCAACACCTCCGCCTCAGCCGCAGCATACGCAACCGCGGCCGGCCTGAAGTGCGCTGTGCTGGTGCCCGAAGGCAAGATCTCCATGGGCAAGCTCAGCCAGGCGATCGCGCACGGCGCCACGCTGCTCCAGGTGGACGGCAACTTCGACAACTGCCTGGACATCGCCCGGAAGCTGGGGGAGTCCTACCCTGTCTTCCTGGTCAACTCCGTCAACCCCGCCCGCATCCAGGGCCAAAAGACCGGTGCCTTCGAGATCGTGGACGCCCTGGGCGACGCCCCGGACATCCACGTCCTGCCGGTCGGCAACGCCGGTAACATCACCGCCTACTGGAAGGGCTACAAGGAGTACTCCGCTCCCTTCGAGTCCGAGACTGCCGGCACCCTGCCCGCCGTCTCCACCAAAACTCCCGCGATGTGGGGTTTCCAGGCAGCCGGGGCCGCGCCGTTCGTTGCCGGCCACCCCATCACGGAACCGGACACCATCGCCACCGCCATCCGGATCGGCAACCCAGCTTCCTGGGACGGCGCCATCGCTGCCCGCGATGAGTCCGGCGGATTCATCGACGCCGTCACGGACGAGGAAATCCTCAACGCCCACCGCTGGCTGTCCGCACGCGAAGGCGTCTTCGTGGAGCCCGGTTCCGCGGCCGGCGTCGCAGGCCTGCTCAAGAAGCACGCCGCCGGCGAGGTGCCGTCCGGCAAAACCATCGTCATCACGGTCACCGGCCACGGCCTGAAGGACCCCCAGTGGGCCCTGCGCACCGAGGACGGCAGCGACGTCCAGCCGGTCAAGGTCTCCAACGACGTTGTCACCGTTGCTGCTGAACTGGGACTGGAAGAAAAATAGCCTTGGACACCACCCCGCAGGCCACCGTCGGCGTGCAGCTCATTGAAGCCGGACAGAGCGTCACCGTGCGCGTTCCGGCCACCACCGCCAACCTGGGCCCGGGCTACGACAGCCTGGGCCTGGCCCTGGCGCTGCACGACACCCTGACGGTGGAGAGCCTCGAATCCGAGGAACTCCTGTTCGACCTCGCCGGCGAAGGCGCAGAAACGCTGCCCCGGGACGCCAGCCACCTGGTCATCCGTGCGATGGAAGCTGCCTTCGAACGGCTGGGCTTCCGGCACGGCGGGATCAAGGTGACAGCGGAAAACGTTGTTCCGCACGGCCGCGGCCTGGGTTCCTCAGCGTCGGCGGTGGTGGCAGCAATTTCGGCAGCCAACGCGCTGGTACCGGCGGCAAGCCGCCGTGGAAAGGACTGGATCCTCCAGCTCACCAGCGAACTCGAGGGCCACCCGGACAACGTGGCACCAGCCATTTTCGGCGGACTGGCGCTGTCGTGGCAGGACAGTGACCAGTACAGCAGCACCAGTGCGGCCGTGTCCGGGTCTGTGGTGCCGGTGGTCGCGGTTCCGGACTTCGAGCTGTCCACGGAAACGGCACGGGCGCTGCTGCCGGCATCTGTGGGGCACCACGCTGCAGCCATGAACGCCGGGCGCGCCGCCCTGCTGATCCACGCGCTCACCACCAAACCGGAATTCCTGCTTGCCGGTACCGAGGACTACCTCCACCAGAGTTACCGCGCAGAGGCCATGCGCCCCAGCGCCGCCCTCATCTCGGCGCTCCGCACGGCCGGCCACGCAGCAGTTGTCTCAGGCGCCGGGCCGACGGTGCTGGTCCTGGCCGACGGACAGGCTGAAGCGGCCGCCGTCGTTGCTTTCATCGAAGAGTTCACCGAAGCGAACACGCCGGACATCCGATGGCGTGTTCTGAAGCTGGCAGTGGACGTTGAAGGTGCTAAGGTGGAGTTGCACCGGCGGTAATTGACGCCTATCTGATCTGCTTCTGCACTTAGTTGCAACCTGATCTCCTACTGCGCAATCTATTCCGGTGCCACCTGCTTGGTCTGTCGCAGGAATCTGCAGCATTCGAAACTGCCCCTGAAACGTCAGTCCACAGTTCCACCTTGGGCGGAGCGCAGCGTGAATCAGTATCCGGCCCTGCTGGCCGATATTTCATCCGGCAAGGCCGTACAATCCCGGCTGCAGATCTGAACTGCAGCCCAGATCAAATCATCGCGCCCAGCTCCTCGTCTGGACGCCGTCGAGGGGGAAGGATCCTTCGTGACCGAAACCACTGAGCTGTCGCCAGCTGTGGAACTATCATCTTCTGCTGCCGATTCGGCAGCACCCGCCAAGAGCAGCGGCCTTGCCGGCCTGAAGCTCGCCCAGCTGCAGGCACTCGCCAGCCAGCTCGGGATCTCCGGCGGTTCCCGGATGCGCAAGGGGGACCTGGTTGCGGCCATCTCCGCCCACCGCGCCGGTACTCCCGTGACTAAGGCCCCGGCCAAGTCAGCCGCAAAGCGCACCGAAAGCGTCGCCGCACCGGCAGCTACCGCTGTTGCTGCACCTGCAGCCGCCGCGCCGGCCGAAACCACGGAAGCGCCCGCCGAAGGCACCCGTGCCCGGGGCCGCGGCCGCAGCCGCCGTGCCGTCAGCGACGGAGTTGTGGCACCGGCAGCTGCTGATGCAGCCGCCGAAGCCCCGGCCGCTCCGGTTGAGGCTCCCGCCGCCGCGGAAGCTCCCGAAGCAACTGAAGGCGCTGCCGAACGCCGCCAGCCCCGCACCCGCAACCGCCGCCGCGGCGAAGCAGTTGTGGCAGCACCGCAGGCGGCAGAAGCCGCCGAGGCACCTGCAGAGCAGGCCGACGCCGAGCAGCGCACAGCTGAACAGCGGACTGGTGAAGCGCGCACCACCGAGCAGCGTACGGCGGAGCCGCGCACAGAGCAGCGCACTGCCGACCGCACTGAAACCGAAGAAGCCGGCCAGCGCACCGACCGCCGCGAAGGCGGCCGCGGACGTGGCCGGGACACCCGTGACGGCGACAGCGGCCGGGACAACGCCGGCAGCCGCGAGGCAGGCCAGCGCGAAGGCGCCCGCCGCGAGGATGCCCGCGACACCCGCGACAGCGATGATTCCGACGGCGGCAGCCGCCGCAACCGCCGCAACCGCCGCGACCGGAACGACCGCAACGACCGCTCCGGTGGCCAGGACCGGGACAACAGCTCCCGCAACGACCGCTTCCGCGACCGCAACGACCGCCGCCGCGGACGCGCCCAGGGACCGGACGTCGACGACGTCGAGGTCACCGAGGACGACGTCCTGCTGCCCGTTGCAGGCATCCTCGACGTCCTCGAGAACTACGCCTTCATCCGTACTTCCGGCTACCTGCCCGGCCCCAACGACGTTTACGTCTCCCTGGCCCAGGTCAAGAAGTACAACCTCCGCAAGGGCGACGCCGTCGTAGGCGCCATCCGTGCCCCGCGTGACGGCGAAGACCGCAGCCAGCAGTCCGCCCGCCAGAAGTTCAACGCCCTCGTCCGCGTCACCTCCGTCAACGGCAAGACCGCCGAAGAGCTCAAGGACCGCGTCGAGTTCGCCAAGCTGGTCCCGTTGTACCCGTCCGAGCGGCTGCGCCTGGAGACCGATCCCAAGAAGATCGGCCCCCGCGTCATCGACCTCGTCGCCCCGATCGGCAAGGGCCAGCGTGGCCTGATCGTTTCGCCGCCGAAGGCCGGCAAGACGCTCATCCTGCAGTCCATCGCCAACGCGATCACCACCAACAATCCTGAGGTCCACCTCATGATGGTGCTCGTTGACGAACGGCCTGAAGAGGTCACGGACATGCAGCGCACCGTCAAGGGTGAGGTCATTGCCTCTACCTTCGACCGTCCCGCCGATGACCACACCACCGTGGCCGAACTCTCCATCGAACGCGCCAAGCGCCTGGTGGAAATGGGCATGGACGTGGTGGTCCTGCTGGACTCCATGACCCGCCTGGGCCGCGCCTACAACCTGGCAGCACCGGCCTCGGGCCGCATTCTGTCCGGTGGCGTGGACTCCGCCGCGCTGTACCCGCCCAAGCGCTTCTTCGGTGCAGCCCGCAACATCGAAAACGGCGGCTCGCTCACCATCCTGGCCACCGCCCTGGTGGAAACCGGCTCCAAGATGGACGAAGTCATCTTCGAAGAATTCAAGGGCACCGGCAATATGGAGCTCCGCCTGTCCCGCCAGCTGGCAGACAAGCGCATCTTCCCGGCCGTGGACGTCAACGCGTCCGGCACCCGCCGCGAGGAGAACCTGCTCTCGCCCGAGGAAGTCAAGATCATGTGGAAGCTGCGCCGCGTCCTCTCCGGACTCGAAACCCAGCAGAGCCTTGAACTCCTGACCAACAAGATCCGGGAGACCCAAAGCAACGTTGAGTTCCTGATGCAGGTTCAGAAGACAACACTTGGCGCGAAGTCCGATAACGACAAGTAGCTGAGTTAGGGGCGGGGTGTCGGAAGGTTCGTGCGGCTGGGTGCCGCACGGATTTTCCGCCCCCGCCTTCGTCGTTCGGTTTTGCCGCCCCGCCCCTACGCTGGGCGGCTTTCGATCTTCGATCGTTAGCCGCCCAGCTCCGGCAGGCCCGAAAGAGAGATGACGAGGGCCCCGACCTGAGCTTGCGAAGGTTGGGAGTCAGCGAACGCTCCCGGGGCGGCAAAACCGAACGGCTGTTCAGTCTGGTCGCCTTGCCGCCGCCTTCTGGCAACGCGGAGTCAGATATCGCCCAACTTTGCGGGTTTTGAGGGCTGTAAGTGACCCCGCGTTGCAGTTACTAGACTTGTACAAGTCGAAAGAGGTTTTGAAAAATGTTTGAGTCCGTACAGGGCCTGCTTGATGAGCATGATGCTATCCAGGCGCAGCTGGGGGATCCTGCTGTTTATGCTGACCAGCGGCTTGCGCGCAAGCTGGGGCGGCGGTCGGCTCAGCTTAATGGCATTGTTGAGGCCTACCACAAGTGGGAAGGCATCCGGGACGACCTTGCTGCGGCCAAGGAGATGGCTGACGAGGATCCCGAGTTCGCTGCCGAGGTTCCTGAACTGGAAGAAGCCCTTGAGCTTGCAGCCGCAAAACTGCGCCGCCTGCTCATCCCGCGCGATCCTGACGACGCCCGCAACGTGATCCTTGAGGTCAAGGGTGGTGAAGGCGGCGACGAGGCTGCCCTCTTTGCCGGCGACCTCCTGCGCATGTACACCCGGTACGCGGAATCGCGCGGCTGGAAGACTGAAATCATCTCCGCCACCGAATCGGACCTTGGCGGCTACAAGGACGTCCAGGTTGCCGTGAAGGGCAGTTCGAACGATCCCGCCGAGGGCGTCTATGCCCGGCTGAAGTTCGAAGGCGGCGTGCACCGCGTGCAGCGCGTTCCGGTCACCGAATCGCAGGGCCGTATCCACACCTCGGCCGCCGGCGTGCTGGTGCTGCCCGAAGTGGACGAACCCGAAGAGCTCGAGATCAACCAGAACGACCTCAAGATCGACGTCTACAGGTCATCCGGCCCGGGCGGCCAGTCCGTGAACACCACCGACTCAGCCGTGCGCATCACCCACCTTCCCACCGGCATTGTGGTGGCCATGCAGAACGAAAAGTCGCAGCTGCAGAACCGCGAGGCCGGCATGCGCGTCCTGCGTGCCCGCATCCTGGCCCACCAGCAGGAGCAGATCGACGCCGAAAACTCGGCCCAGCGGAAGTCGCAGATCCGCACCATGGACCGCTCGGAGCGCATCCGCACCTACAACTACCCGGAAAACCGCATCGCGGACCACCGCACCGGCTACAAGGCCTACAACCTTGACCAGGTCATGAACGGCGACCTGGAACCGGTCATCCAGTCCGCGATCGAGATGGACGAACAGGCACGCCTGGACGCCATCGGCGACTAGTTCCGCCCTGGACATCAGGACACGACATTCAGGACATGACATTCGGGCCAGGCCAGTCGCTCGCTGACGCCGTCACCGCGGCCACGGCAATCCTGCGCGACGCCGGTGTTCCCAGCCCGCGCGTGGACGCGGAACTGCTCGCCGACCACCTGCTGAACGTGGGACTGGGCCGGCTCCGCGCCATGATGCTCGGCAACACGCCGGCACCGGAAGGCTACGAAGCCCTCGTGGCCGAGCGGGCCAGCCGGATTCCGCTGCAGCACATCACCGGCGTGGCGCACTTCCGCTACCTCGAGCTGGCCGTGGGGCCCGGCGTGTTCATTCCCCGCCCCGAGACCGAATCCGTGGTCCAGCTGGTCATTGACCACGTCAAGGACATGGCGCATCCCCGGATCGTGGACCTGGGCACGGGATCCGGCGCCATCGCCGGTTCCATCGCCCACGAAGTGCCCGGCGCCGAAGTCCACGCCGTGGAGTTCAGCCCCTTCGCCCACGCCTGGGCCGCGAAAAACCTGGCGCCCCTGGGGGTCCACCTCGTGCTGGGGGACCTGCGGAACGCACTTCAGGAGCTGAACGGGACAGTCGACGTCGTGGTTTCCAACCCGCCGTACATCCCGTCCGAGGCCATCCCCAACGAGCCCGAAGTAGCCCTGCACGACCCGCCGGAAGCACTGTACGGCGGGGGAGCTGACGGTATGGAACTTCCGACGGCGGCAGCCGCCTCGGCTGCCCGGCTGCTGGTGCCGGGCGGCTACTTTGTGATGGAACATGCAGAAGTCCAGGCGGAATGGATCGCGGCAATGCTGGGCCGGTCAGGATCGTGGACCAGCATCAGCACCCGCCGGGACCTCAACGGCAAGGAGCGCGCCACCAGCGCCGTGCTCGCGGACCAGACCCTACGCAATGAAAGAATGGGCCAGTGACCACAACCTATAACTGCACCAGTGATGACGAGCGGGCACGGGGCCTGGAGCACGCACAGCGCGCGATCAGTGAAAAGAAGTGCGTCGTGCTCCCCACCGATACGGTTTACGGCATCGGGGCCGACGCCTTCTCACCGCAGGCCGTCACCATGCTGCTGGTGTCAAAAGGGCGCAGCCGCACCATGCCACCACCGGTGCTCATTCCGCGCCTCAACGCCCTGGACGGGCTCGCCACGGACGTCTCCGCTGACGCCCGCAAGCTGGCCGAGGCATTCTGGCCCGGCGGATTGACGTTGATCCTGCACGCGCAGCCGTCGCTGGACTGGGACCTCGGCGAAACCAAGGGGACCGTGGCCCTGCGCATGCCCGCCGACGACATCGCCCTTGAGCTGCTGACACTGACCGGCCCGCTGGCCGTCTCCTCTGCCAACCGCACCGGCCAGGCACCGGGACAAACTGCCGCCGCTGCCCGCGAGCAACTTGCAGAATCCGTTGAGGTCTACCTCGAAGGCGGCTTCCGGCCGAAGGAAGGCGAGACCGCCGTGCCCTCCACCATTGTGGACGCCACCGGGCCCCTCCTGCGTGTGGTGCGTAACGGAGCCGTCAGCCTGGACCAGCTCCGGGAACACGTTCCGGGTGTCCTGGGTTTGGGCGAGATCCCCATGGCGCCGGAAGAACCGGAGGAACCGGTGACTGCGGAGGCGTCCGACACTCCGGAGACAGCCGGGGATTCTGCGGCAGCGGGCCCTGCGGCTGCCGAAGCCCGCAGCGCGGCCGGCAGCAGTGCCGTCAGTACCAATGACAACAATGCGGAGAACTGACATGCAGCCCAAAGTCGCCGTCGCGGCCGTAACGTTCGACCGCCACGAGGAGCTTGCCCTGCTCCTGAAAGGGCTGGCGGAGCAGACCGCGCCCATCCATTCCATCGCCCTGGTGGACTCGGGCACCGTCCCGGCCACCGACGTCGTTAACGCCGGGGGAGCGCAGAACATCAACTACCTGCGCTCCGAAGCGAACCTTGGCGGCGCCGGCGGGTTTGCGTACGCCATCCTGGCCGCCATGGCCAGCGGCGCCGAGTGGATCTGGATGATGGACGACGACGGCCATCCCGAAGACGCCAGCTGCCTGGCCGAGCTCCTCCGCACCGCAGAGGAGCACCAGCTGGACATCATCAGCCCCCTGGTAGCAGCCACCGCCGATCCCAACCGGCTGTCCTTCAATTTCCGCATCAACGGGTTGCTCACCAACGACCGCTCCCGCCTGGCTCCGATGGGCTACCTGCCGGACATGGTGCACTTCTTCAACGGTGCACTGATCCGGACCGAGGTCTTCTACCGGATCGGTATCCCGGACGTGAAGTTCTTTATCCGCGGGGACGAAGTGGACTTCCTGTCGCGAGTGAAAAAGGCCGGGCTCAAGTACGGCACGCTGGCCACTGTTGCCGTGCAGCATCCTGCCACATGGACGGAGATGAAGCCCGTTTTTGGCGGGTTCATCACCCCGGTCATTCCCGAGGGCGAGTTCAAGCGCTACTGCTACTTCCGGAACCGTGGCTACCTGACCCGCAAGTACCGCAACCTTCGCTGGTTCAGCGCGGACATCGTCGGTTTCCCCTATTACTTCCTGAAGACTGGTGACCTCAAGGGCCTCGCACACTGGTTCAGGGCATATTCCACCGGCTTCCGCGGCAAGGGCTTCGGCTCGCCCGCGGAACTGATGTCCGCCAACAGCTAGGCCGCCGTGGAGAACCTGTACGCCGTCGTCGTCACCTATAACCGCGCCGACTTCCTGCGCAACCTGCTCGAGTCCTTCGCCCGGCTGGACACTGCCCCGACGCGGATCCTGGTGGTGGACAACGCGAGCAGCGACCACACGCCGGACGTAATTGCCCGGGCGGCTGCAGCCGGGCTGCCCATCCAGTACGAACGGCTGGAGCAGAACGTCGGCGGGGCCGGCGGGTTTTCCCGCGGCGTGGAACTGGCACTGGAGTCCGGCGCCGAATGGCTGTGGCTGATGGATGACGACGTCGAAGTGCTTCCCGGCGCGGTGGACGCCCTGGCGAAATTCACGCCGGATTACTCCTGCATGATCGGCCGCCGCTATGACGCCAACGGCAAACCGTTCTTCTGGCAGCACCATTTTGTCGAGGCACTCGGCATTTTCCTGCCGGTCTCCCGAGACGTGTTCCGGCATTCCGAGGTGTTCCGCACCAACGTGGGGAACTTTGAAGGCATGCTCATCAACGCCTCCGTGGCGCGGAACATCGGCCTGCCGGATCCGCGCTTCTTTATTACGTGGGACGACCTGATCTACGGCTGGCTGGCCGCGCAGCAAACCCCGGTGGTTTACGTCAACGCCTTTGTCATCAAGAAGGTCCGTGCCCAGCGCCAAGTGGACCTCGGCCTGCGCCACCTCAACGATTCATCCGACCTCAGCCGCCGCTACGTGATGCGAAACCGCGGGCATGTGGCGCACTACCTGCGGGCCCACGGCAAATTCAACCGGGCCGGTTTCGCCGCGGGCACCGCGCTGACCTTCCTCAAGGAACTTGTCCGCCTGGTCCTGGTTGAGCGGACCCTGAAGGGGTCCGGTGCGCTCTGGCAAGGGTGGCGTGAATCGCGCACCATCCTTGCCGACGCCGGGTGGAAACCCATGCCGCCGCTGCCGGTGTATCCGGGCAGCGGAACCCGAAGCGATTAGTATCGTTCTAAGCCCCGACGCCGTCCGACAGTTTCGCGGCGGGGTATTTTGAAACAGGCGCCTGGCCGCCGTGGTAGTGGAAGTCGGTTGCATCTTTCGTTGAGTACACAATCAGAAACGCGCGCACCTGCCGCAGTACGGGACGAGAAGCCCGCCCTCTGGATCTGGATCCAGCTCTTCCTCGACTCCATGTCGTGGGTGGTTGCGATCGGCCTGGCGCTGCTGCTGCGCTACGAAATGGGTATCCGGGTGGAACAGCTCGCCGGAGCCTGCCTCATCGCCGCGATCGCGGTGGTGGCCCAAATGCTGGCCGGCTACTCCCTCGCCCTCTACCGGGGCAGGTATCCGTTCGGCAGTTTCCAGGAGGCCAGGGCTCTGGTTTTCGTCACCGTCATCGTGGCGGCAACCATCACCGTGAGCCTGCTGGTGCTGTACGCGGAGATCAACATCGGCCGCAGCGTGGGCCTGATCGCCTTCCCCTTCGCCTGCCTCTTCATGTGCGCGGCCCGCTATGCCAAACGCCTTTATGTAGAGGGCAAGACCCGGCCCGGGGACGGAGCCCAAAACACCTTGGTGTACGGCGCCGGATTCCTCGGCAACTCCCTGGTGACCAGGATGCTGCAGGACCCGGACTCCCCGTACTTCCCGGTGGGGCTGGTGGACGACGACCCCGCCAAGAAGCACCTGCGGCTTTCCGGCGTCCAGGTGCAGGGCCGCGGCGACGACCTGCCGGCGATCATCCGCCGCACCCGGGCCAAAGTGCTGGTCCTTGCCTTCGCCAACGTGGAAGCCACCGTGGTGCGCCGCATCTCGGACGCTGTGGCCGGCCTGAACGTGCGCGTGCTGGTACTGCCCCCGCTGCGGGACATGCTGGGCACCGGTGCACCCGCCGGTTTCTCCGACTTCCGCGACGTCGCGGTGGAGGACCTGATCGGACGCCGTCCGGTGGACATCGAGGTTGACGAAATTGCCGGGTACATCAAAGGCAAACGGGTGCTGGTGACCGGAGCCGGAGGCTCCATCGGATCGGAACTATGCCGCCAGATCGTGCAGTTCGATCCGGCGGAACTGATCATGCTGGACCACGACGAAACAGGCCTGCAGCAGACCCAGATCTCCATCACCGGCCACGGACTCCTGGCAGGCCGGGATACCGTGCTGGCCAACATCCGCGACGGCGAAGCCCTGCTGGACATCTTCGAGGACCGCCGTCCGGAGGTGGTGTTCCATGCCGCAGCCCTCAAGCACGCGCCGCTGCTGCAGCAGTATCCGGTGGAAGCCTGGAAGACGAACGTCTGCGGCACCCTGAACGTGCTGCGCGCTGCCCAGCGCGCCGGCGTCACGCACTTCGTGAACATTTCCACCGATAAAGCGGCCAATCCCACCACCGCCCTTGGCCATTCCAAAAGGGTTGCCGAAAAACTTACCGCCTGGATGGCGGGGCAGACGTCCGGGAAGTACGTCTCCGTCCGCTTCGGCAACGTGATGGGCAGCCGCGGCTCAATGCTGCCGCTCTTTACCGAACAGATCCGCGTCGGCGGTCCGGTCACGGTGACAGACCCCGACGTTACACGCTTCTTTATGACTATCCCCGAAGCCTGCCAGCTCGTCATCCAGGCCGGTGCCATCGGTACCGGCGGGGACGTGCTGATCCTGGACATGGGTGAACCGGTCCGGATCCTCGATGTGGCGCAACGGATGATCGCGATGTCGGGCAAGGACGTGGAGATCATCTACACCGGCCTGCGGCCGGGGGAGAAGCTGCACGAGGAACTGGTGGGCACCGGTGAACTCGACAAGCGCCCCCTGCACCCGAAGATTTCGCACACCAGGGCCATGGAGCAGGATCCCGCCAAGCTTGACCTCAACATCTGGCTGGCCCGCTGTGAGGCAGAACAGGGCGCCAGCATCGCCGCCATTCCCGACGACGAGGCCACTGACGCCGGTGAAGTGCGGGTGGCATCGTGATGCCGTTGCTCCTCGTAGCAGGGATCACACTGGCAGCCAGCCTGCTGCTTCCCCTGGCCGTGAAGCCGCTCCTGGTCCGGATGGGAGTGGTGGATGTTCCCTCGGCACGCTCATCGCACGTGAAAGTAACAATCCGCGGCATGGGCCTGGCCACGGCACTGGCCACGGCGATTGGATACGCGGCAGCGCTGCTGCTGGGGTTTGTGACGGTGGACCGCTCCATCTCCGCCGTCGTGTTGGCCATTATTGCCGCCTGTGCCGCCGTGGGCTGGGTCGAGGACCTGCGCGGCATGTCCATCCGCGGCCGGGCAGCCGCCCAGCTCGGGATCGGTGCCGCCGGCTCCGCAGTACTCATCGTCCTCACGGGACAGTCGTTCTGGTGGCTTCCGCTGGGTGCACTGGCCATCGCCGCCTACGTCAACATCGCCAACTTCATGGACGGCGTCAATGGCATCTCCGGCCTGCACGGGGTGACAGCAGGGGTGGCCTACGCTGTTGCCGGGCTGCTGTCAGAACAGCCCTGGCTGACCGCGGGCGGCACGGTTCTGGCAATGTCCTTCCTCGGGTTCCTCCCATGGAACCTGGGCCGCGGCTCGGTATTCCTGGGCGACGTCGGCAGCTACCTGCTGGGTGCGTCGATAGCCGCACTCGCGGTGGCCGGCTTCCTCGGCGGCGTGTACGTCGAGTACGTCCTCTCGCCGATCCTGGTGTACGCGGCGGACACCGGTTACACCCTGCTCCGCCGGATCAAGGCGGGGGAGCGGTGGTACGCATCCCACCGGGAACACGTGTACCAGCGGCTCACGGACGTGGGCTTCTCGCACCTGATGTCGGCCGGAATCGTCACACTGTGCACGGCCGCAGTGATCATCCTCGGGTTCGTCGCGGCGACGGCCACGCTTCCGATTGTTGCGCTGTGCGTCGCTGCCAGCGTGCTGGTGCTGGCTTTGTACCTGGCCAGCCCGGACCTGATCCGCCGGTACCGCCGCCCGTCCAAGGTCACGCGCCTGCCCGTGACCTGAACCGTGTTCTATCTCGTGTAGAATTTGAGGGCAGCCAAAGCTGCCCTCCACACTGCCTTTTGGCCACCTGCCTTTTGGTGCCGACGATTGGGATCGAATGACCTCCAACGCCGAGTCCGGACCTGCGTCCGGCAACGGAAGAGTTGGCGCATCCGGTCCCACGCCGTCCCTCTGGCTGAACCTCCTCAAGCGCAGTTCGCTGGCCGCGGCGGCCGGACTTGTCCTGTGCGCCGTTCCTGCAGCAATCCTCGCAGGACCCGGCGGCGCCCTTTCCAGTACTGCCGGCGGGTTGCTGGTGATGCTGTTCTTCGGCATCAGCCTCCTGGTGGGGCACTTTGTGGGACGCAGCAACCCTTCCGGAGCCATCGGCATGTTCGTGGCCACCTACTTTGTCAAAGTGGTGGGCTTTGCCGCCGTCCTGTTTGTGGTCGGTGCTCCGGCGTGGCTGAACGGCCGCTGGTTCGTCGCCGGGGCCGTAACTGCCGTCGTCCTCTGGCAGGCTGCAGAAATCCATGGTTTCAGCAAAGCCCGCCTCCAGATCTACAACGATCCAGAAACCAAGGAAACCCCCGATGCGTGATCCCAGGAAGCCCACGGAAGGCACCAACGGCAACAGGGGATCAAAGGCTTCAGCTCCCGATGTATCAGGCGACGGAACCAGCGGCGGATACAACGCCGGCATGGCCGTATTCAGCTACATCATTGGCGGAATCATCGTCTGGAGTTTGATAGGGTGGGGACTGGATTATCTGTGGGGAACGCGCTGGATTGTGCTCGCAGGCGCTCTGCTTGGAGCCGTCGGAGGTTTTTACCTTTCCCACATGCATGGCCTGACCAGTTCTCGAAAAAATGCTGGGGAGCGCCATGCTGCCAGCGGGCCGTCCCAGGACGGCGACACTAATGCCAAATAATTTCACAGGGGGAACAGCAGGCCATCAGGCTGCCGGTCCCCGCCCAACGCCCAATGATGGACACTGCAGAGAGGAAACGCGTTGATCGCGCTTGCGCTCCCGGCCCAAGATTCAGGAGAGTTTACTCCTCCTGGTATTAACGAAATGCATTTGCCGGCAATCCTGCCGTGGGGTGCCGCAGAAGGATTCTCCAAGCAGATGCTGCTGGTCCTCCTCTCTGTCGTCTTTATCGCCGTCTTCTTCGTGCTCGCCGCACGCAAGCAGCAGCTGGTACCCGGCAAGCTCCAGTTCGCCGGCGAAGCCGCCTACGGCTTCGTCCGCAACGGAATTGCCAAGGACATCATCGGCGGCAGGGACTTCATCAAGTACGTCCCGCTGTTGTTCAGCCTGTTCTTCTTCATCCTGGTGAACAACATCTACGGCGCCATCCCGTTCTTCCAGCTCCCCACGTTCTCTCACGTCGGCGGCGCCTATGTACTGGCGGGCATTGTCTACTTCACCTGGATCGCCATTGGCGTCAAGAAGAACGGACTCCGTTACTTCAAGCTGGCCACCGTGCCCTCCGGTGTTCCCTGGTTCATCCTTCCGATCGTCATCCCGATCGAGATCATCTCCAACTTCCTGGTCCGGCCCGTCACGCACAGCCTCCGTCTGTTCGCGACCATGCTCGCAGGACACCTCATTGTGATGATCGCCGGCTACGGCATCGAGTTCCTCATCATGCAGGAGAACGTCCTGCTCAAGGGAACCTCCGTCCTGGTCCTGGCCGGTGCCATCGCCATGTACATGCTTGAAGCCCTGATCATGGTCCTGCAGGCCTACGTGTTTACCCTGCTGACAGCGATCTACATCGAAGGCGCGCTTCACGCCGACAGCCACTAAGGCACCCTAAGCTTCCCCTCGCGGGGATAGAGCAACCCAAACAACCTGCCACATGGGTGGCATCTTGAAAGGAAGAAAAATGGAAGGCAATCTCAACCTCGTAGGTTACGGTCTGTCCGCAATCGGCGGTGGTATCGGTGTTGGTCTCGTATTCGCTGCCTACATCAACGGCGTCGCCCGCCAGCCGGAAGCACAGCGTGTCCTGCAGCCGATCGCATTCCTCGGCCTTGCGCTGACCGAAGCCCTCGCCATCCTCGGCCTGGTCTTCGCCTTCGTTCTCTAGTCCTTAGAACGAAGCGAACTTACAGAACCGAGTAGAAAAGGACGGGTGAAATATGAATCAGCTGATCATCTCAGCCGCCACTGAGGGCGAAGTCAACCCCCTGGTTCCCAATGTCTGGGAAATGGGCGTTGTCCTCGTGGGCTTTGCCATCCTCATGTTCATCGTGGTCAAGTTCGTTGTCCCGATGTTCGAAAAGACCTTCGCCGAGCGTGCCGAGGCCATCGAAGGCGGCATTGCAAAGGCTGAAAAGGCCCAGGCTGAGGCGTCTGCTGCACTCGAAGAGTACAAGCAGCAGCTGACCGACGCCCGCGCCGAAGCCAACCGCATCCGTGAGGAAGCCCGCGCCGAAGGTGCCCAGATCCTCGCGGACCTGAAGGAAAAGGCAGCTGCAGAGTCTGCCCGCATCACGGCCCAGGCCCACGCCCAGATCGAATCCGAGCGCCAGGCGGCCGTTGTGTCGCTGCGTTCGGAGGTCGGCACCCTCGCCACTACCCTCGCCGGCCGCATCGTCGGCGAATCGCTGAACGACGACGATCGTGCAGCACGGGTTGTGGACCGCTTCCTGGCAGATCTGGAGACCCAGAACGCAGGTGCAGCTAAGTAATGGCAGGCGTATCGAGCGAATCGCTGGCAACAGCCCTGGCCGAGTTGGAAGCCAAGCTTCCGACGGCGTCGCTGCAGCTGGCAAAGGAACTCTTCGGAATTCTGGGAATGGTGGACAGCTCGGCTGGCTTGCGCCGCGCCCTGACTGACCCGTCCCGCAACGGAGACGAAAAGTCGGCGCTGGTCAGGCAGCTGGTTGGCGGAAAAGTCTCCGCTGATGCTGCAGAGATCGCGGGCGGACTGGCCAGCTCACGCTGGGCAAACGCGCGGGATATCGGCGATGCACTCGAGACTCTTGCCGCAACGGTGGTCATTTCCGTTGCTGAAAACAAGTCGGCCGTTTCTGCCTCCGGAATCTCTGGCCTGGAGGAGCTGGAGAACGATCTGTTCTCCTTCAACCAGGCCGTTGCCTCCAACCACGAGGTACAACGTGCTCTGTCCGAACCGCAGGCCAGTGCTGCAGCCAAGGCGACGCTGGCCGAAAGGCTGGTTCCCGGTGTGAGCGAGGAAGCAAGGGTCCTCATCACGCAGGCGGTCACCCAGCCCCGTGGCATCAAGGCCACCCGGCTGGTGGGTCGGTTCGCCGAACTGGCGGCCAAGCGGCAGCAGCGCTGGATTGCAACGGTCAGCGTGACCCGTCCCTTGACGCAGACGCAGCTGGCACGCCTCCAGGCGGGCCTGAATGCACTGTACGGGCGGGAACTGAAGGTCAACGTCAATGTTGACCCGGCACTCATTGGCGGCATCCGCGTCCAGGTTGGTGACGAAGTGCTCGACGCTTCGGTCATCACCCGCCTGGGCCAGCTGCAACGCCAGCTGGCCGGCTAGCCGGACAAGCACACCACAACTGATAGAAACCCCGGTCATCGTGACAACGATGATCACAAAACAGGAGAGCAGGGACTGCAGATGGCCGAATTGACCATCAACGCCGACGACGTCCGTAATGCGCTGAACGAGTTCGCGGCGTCCTACGAACCCGGAAACGCAGAACGCGTAGAGGTCGGCCGCGTAACCACCGCTAGTGACGGCATCGCCCGTGTTGAGGGCCTTCCCTCGGTCATGGCGAACGAGCTGCTGCGCTTCGAGGACGGCACCCTGGGCCTGGCCCAGAACCTGGACGTCCGCGAAATCGGCGTTATCATCCTCGGTGACTTCACCGGCATCGAAGAAGGCCAGGAAGTCCACCGGACCGGACAGGTTCTGTCCGTTCCCGTTGGCGACGCCTTCCTCGGCCGTGTTGTCGACCCGCTGGGCGTGCCCATCGACGACCTCGGCGAGATCAAGGCCGAGACCACCCGCGCACTGGAGCTCCAGGCTCCCGGCGTAACCCAGCGCAAGTCGGTGCACGAGCCGATGCAGACCGGACTCAAGGCCATCGACGCCATGATTCCGATCGGCCGCGGCCAGCGCCAGCTGATCATTGGCGACCGCCAGACCGGCAAGTCTGCGATCGCGATCGACACCATCATCAACCAGAAGGCCAACTGGGCTTCGGGCGATGTGACCAAGCAGGTCCGCTGCATCTACGTGGCAATCGGCCAGAAGGCGTCAACCATTGCCGCCATCCGCCAGACCCTCGAGGACAACGGCGCGCTGGAGTACACCACCATCGTGGCGTCCCCGGCATCCGACCCCGCAGGCTTCAAGTACCTGGCACCGTACGCCGGTTCGGCCATCGGCCAGCACTGGATGTACGGCGGCAAGCACGTCCTCATCGTGTTTGATGACCTGTCCAAGCAGGCTGAGGCTTACCGTGCAGTGTCGCTGCTGCTCCGCCGCCCGCCGGGACGCGAAGCGTACCCGGGCGATGTCTTCTACCTGCACTCCCGCCTGCTGGAGCGTTGTGCAAAGCTCTCCGACGAGCTGGGCGCAGGTTCCATGACCGGCCTGCCGCTGATCGAAACGAAGGCCAATGACGTTTCGGCCTACATCCCCACCAACGTGATCTCCATCACCGACGGCCAGATCTTCCTGCAGTCGGACCTCTTCAACGCCAACCAGCGTCCTGCTGTTGACGTTGGTGTGTCTGTGTCCCGCGTGGGCGGTGCCGCACAGGTCAAGTCCATGAAGAAGGTTTCCGGCACGTTGAAGCTGGACCTCGCCCAGTACCGCGACATGCAGGCTTTCGCCATGTTTGCCTCGGACCTGGACGCCGCTTCACGCCAGCAGCTGACCCGCGGTGCACGCCTGATGGAACTGCTGAAGCAGGGCCAGTACTCGCCGTTCCCGGTGGAGAACCAGGTTGTGTCCATCTGGGCCGGCACCAACGGCTACCTCGACGACGTTCCGGTTGAGGACATCAGCCGCTTCGAGTCGGAGTTCCTGGAGCACCTGTCCCACAAGTCCTCCATCCTCACCACGCTGGCGCAGACCAACGTGCTGGACGATGACACCGTTGCAGCTCTGAAGTCCGCCATTGTGGACTTCAAGAAGGGCTTTTTCGGCGAGGGTGACAACCACCTGGTAGGTGCCGGCCACGAGGAGCATGACGCTATCTCCGAGGGCGACGTTGACCAGGAAAAGATCGTCAAGCAGAAGCGCTAATTCCATTGACCGGGTGTGCCGGGCCGCCAAGGTCCGGCACACCCGGTTTAGGGAATGTTAGGAAAGGATAAGTATGGGAGCCCAGATTCGGGTCTACCGCCAGAAGATCAGCTCGACCACGTCGATGCGCAAGATCTTCAAGGCGATGGAACTGATCGCTACCTCGCGCATCGGCAAGGCCCGTGCGCGCGTAGCAGCTTCACTGCCTTACGCGAACGCGATCACGCGCGCCGTTTCTGCTGTCGCCAGCCAAAGCGAAATCGACCACCCGCTGACCACTGAGCCGGAGCAGATCCGCCGTGCCGCCGTCCTGGTAATCACCTCGGACCGCGGCCTGGCCGGATCCTACTCGGCAAGCGTGCTCAAGCAGGCGGAAGGTCTCAACGAGCTGCTCCACGCCGAAGGCAAGGAAGTCAAGACGTACCTCGTCGGACGCAAGGCGCAGGCCTACTTCGAGTTCCGGAACCGCGAATATGCACGGGTCTGGACCGGAGGCACCGACGCACCGGAGTTCGCCACCGCCCGTGAAATCGGCGAGGCGCTGCTCACGGAATTCGCCACCGACTATGAAGAGGGCGGCGTGGACGAGATCCACGTGGTGTACACCCGCTTCAAGTCCATGGTCACCCAGGAGCCCACGGTCATCCGCCTGCTTCCCCTGGAAGTAGTGGAAGAGCAGGCAGCTTCTGAATCGGACCTGTTGCCGCTGTACGAGTTCGAGCCGGAAACCGAGCGTGTTCTTGACGCCCTGCTGCCGCGCTACATCGAGTCACGCATCTTCGCGGCCATGCTGCAGGCAGCAGCTTCCGAGCTCGCTGCACGCCAGCGCGCCATGAAGTCCGCCGGCGACAACGCCACGGACCTCATCAAGAAGTACACGCGTCTGCGCAACACGGCCCGCCAGGCTGAAATTACGCAGGAGCTTTCCGAGATTGTTGCCGGCGCCGACGCCCTCGCGTCCTAGCCTGCTGCAGCCGGTTCCGCTGGACCTGCACCACCACAGATAAACTTAAACCCACGCCATCTACTGAGTGAAGTGAGAGAGATGACTGCCACTGCTACCGAACACGTAGCCGCAACGTCCGGTGCCACCGGCCGCATTGCGCGCGTAATCGGCCCGGTTGTCGACGTCGAATTCCCGGCCGACGCAATCCCGTCCATCTACAACGCCCTCACCACCGAGATTACTCTCAACGGTGTAACCAAAACGATCACGTTCGAGACCTCCCAGCACCTGGGTGACAACCTCGTCCGCGCCATCTCCCTGCAGGCCACCGACGGACTCGTCCGCGGCACGTCCGTAGTGGACAGCGGTGCCCCCATCTCCGTGCCGGTCGGCGACGGTGTCAAGGGCCACATCTTCAACGTCCTGGGCCAGCCCCTGGACGTTACCGAGTCGGAACTGGAGATCAGCGAACGCTGGCCCATCCACCGCAAGGCACCGAGCTTCGCTTCGCTCGAAGGCTCCACCGAGATGCTCGAAACCGGCATCAAGGTCATCGACCTCCTCACCCCGTACATCAAGGGTGGAAAGATCGGCCTGTTCGGCGGCGCCGGCGTCGGCAAGACCGTTCTGATCCAGGAAATGATCACCCGTGTTGCCCGCAACTTCGGTGGTACCTCGGTATTCGCCGGCGTGGGTGAGCGTACCCGTGAAGGTAACGACCTCTGGGTTGAAATGGAAGAGGCAGGCGTCCTCAAGGACACCGCCCTTGTGTTCGGCCAGATGGACGAGCCGCCGGGAACGCGTCTGCGCGTGGCCCTGTCCGCACTGACCATGGCGGAGTACTTCCGCGATGTGCAGAACCAGGACGTGCTGCTCTTCATCGACAACATCTTCCGCTTCACCCAGGCAGGTTCCGAGGTTTCCACCCTCCTCGGCCGCATGCCCTCGGCTGTGGGCTACCAGCCCAACCTGGCTGACGAAATGGGCCTCCTGCAGGAGCGCATTACGTCCACCAAGGGCCACTCCATCACCTCCATGCAGGCCATCTACGTTCCCGCAGATGACTACACGGACCCGGCACCGGCCACCACCTTCGCACACCTCGACGCGACCACGGAACTTTCCCGTGAAATCGCCTCCCGTGGTCTGTACCCGGCTGTTGACCCGCTGACGTCCACCTCCCGCATCCTGGATCCCCAGTACATCGGCAAGGACCACTACAACACGGCTGTCCGTGTGAAGCAGATCCTGCAGAAGAACAAGGAACTCCAGGACATCATCGCCATCCTTGGTGTTGACGAACTCTCCGAAGAGGACAAGATCGTCGTGTCGCGTGCACGCCGTATCCAGCAGTTCCTCTCGCAGAACACCTACACCGCCAAGCAGTTCACCGGCGTCGAGGGCTCCACGGTTTCCATCAAGGACACCGTCGAAGGCTTCTCAGCCATCTGCGACGGCGAGCTGGACCACATCGCGGAGCAGGCGTTCTTCAACGTCGGCGGCCTCGATGACGTTGAGCGCCAGTGGGCCAAGATCCAGGAACAGACCAAGTAATATGGCTGAGCTTGAGGTTGAGATTGTCGCAGCGGACCACTTCGTGTGGTCCGGAGCGGCCAAGATGGTCAAGGCCCGCACCAGCGATGGTGAAATCGGAATCCTGCCCGGCCACTCGCCCCTGCTGGCGATCCTGGCCGAGGGTGAGCTGGCTATCCAGCCGGTTTCCGGGGACCGTATTGCGGTAGATGTCGACGGCGGGTTCTTCTCCGTGGACAACAACCGTGTGGTTATTGTTGCTGACAACGCCCACCTGGGCGGCTCGGCTACCGCTGGGATCCGCTAGCACCACCTTGATGGACGCACCGAGTCTTCCGTTCATCGCCATGGCAATCACGTTTGGATTGCTGGTATTTGCACTGTGCCTTTCGGGGGTGCGCCGCTTCAACCTGCGGCGTGCCCTCGGCACGGTGGACGCCTCCATTTGCACGGCTGGAAACAGCTGGCAGGTGGGGGTTTGTCGTTATCAGGACAACGACCTCGAGTGGTTCCGCCTGTTCTCGTTGAGTGTCCGGCCGAAGCACAAATTCAAAAGGCATTCACTGGAGCTGCTGGGCCGCCGCAAGCCCACGGAGGCCGAGGCAGTGAAGGTCCAGCCCGACGTCGTTATTGTTGAACTCCGCTACGAGGGGCAGGATCTCCGCCTTGCCATGAAGTTCGACGCCTACGCCGGGCTGTCCTCCTGGCTGGAAGCCGGGCCGGTCATCGGCGTGGGCACCTGGCGCTAGCCACTGTGGACTGGGTTTTTGACGTCCGTCTCACCGACGGCCCGGTGTACTGGGCTTCCCTGGTCCTGGGCCTGGCGGGTGCCGTGTATCTGCTCGCACCTCCCGCACCGACGGGCCGACGGCGCTGGCTTGTCCAGGTGGTTGCCGCCGTTGCAGCAGCCTTCGCCCTGGTGGCCACGGTCCACTGGGCGCTGATTAATCTTTTCTCCGTCTTCCCGGAAAACATCCCCGATGCCGTCCTGCTCTGGGTGGTGCCCGCCGTGGCCGCCCTGCTCCTGCTCCTGCTCCGGCTGCCCCGAAGCAGCTGGCCCCGCCGCGCCACCGGCCTGGCCGCGGTTCTGCTGGTCGCGGCCCTGTCCTGCGTACAGGTCAACGCCTACTTCGGCCTGAACCGGACCGTCAGTGACCTTCTCGGCACTGCCGTGGCCCGAATCCCCATGCTTGAACCTGGGCTGATGCGGCAGGACGGAGCGGCCGACGGCGTCCCGCTCCACGGGTGGGCGCCGCAGGGTGAGCTTCCGGCCGGGGGAGTCCTGCGCAAGGCTGCCATTCCGGGCACCGCTTCCGGCATGGCCACCCGCGACGCGTATATCTACCTGCCGCCTGCGTACTTCGCCAGGAACCGGCCTGCCCTGCCCGTGCTGGTGCTGATTGCCGGCCAGCCGGGCGGGCCCCCGGACTGGCTCACCGGCGGGGCGCTGGACGGACACATGGACTCCTTCGCCGCAGCCCATGGAGGCCTGGCGCCGGTGGTGGTCATTCCCGATCCCAACGGTTCCCAGTCCGCAAACACCATGTGCATGGACAGCCGGATCGCGCAGGCCGATACGTTCCTTTCCCGCGATGTCCCCGACTGGATCAGTTCAACGCTGGCCGTAGACACCAACCACCACCAATGGGCTATTGGCGGCTTTTCCTTCGGCGGCACCTGCGCGCTGCAGATGGGAACCCGGCACCCCGACCTGTTCCCCGCCATCCTTTCGTTCTCCGGCGAAGCCGAGCCGGCGCTTGCCAAGGAGCGGCAAAAGACGATTGATGCCGCCTTCCCCGGGAAACCGGAGGAGTTCGACTCGCAGACCCCCCTGGCCCTGATGAAAGAGCGGCGCTTCGACTCCAGCGGCGTGTACCTGACGGCCGGACAGGACGACCCGGAATTCGTGGCCTACCTTAATACGCTTGCCGCTGCCGCCCGGGAGGCCGGCTTCGACGTCCGCGCTTACACGGTGGAACATACGGGCCATTCCTGGGACACGTCCTCCAAGCGGATTGCCGATGCCCTGCAGTTCCTTTCCGACAGATGGGGGCTGGGCCAGTGACTTCCGGACAGCAGATACGAACGGCATCCCTGGCCTGGACAACAGTGGTACGCCCCGCACGGGACCGGATCCTTACCGGACTGAAATCGATGCCGTTCTCGGTGGCGGTGCTCGCGGTGCTCCTGGTCACCGGCGCCGTCACGGGCAGCTTCCTGGCAGGGCCGCCGGAGCAGTTGCTCGACGGGGCCGGAGTCAGCGGACCGGGCCTGCGTGCCGGGAACTGGTGGTCCCTCTTTACCAGCCTCTTCTTCGCCACCAACCCATTGGCCTACATCTCGGCGTCGCTGATGATCCTCGTGCTGTTGGGCCTGGCGGAGCGGAGGCTGGGAACACCTGCCACTGTGGCGCTGTTCCTCGGCGGCCAGTTCGGGGCCGTCACGATCTTCCTGCTGATCACCCAACTGGCCGGCTACGTTGGTGACGGATGGCTCGACCGGATGGCAGACGACATCCTGATTGGACCCTACCCGGCAGTCCTGGCGGCAGGCCTTGCTGCCACCGGACGGCTGCCCGTCCTCTGGCAGCGCCGGCTGCGGACCGGCGTGCTTTCGATTTCGCTCCTGCTGGTGTTGTATGTCGGGCATGCCGAAACGGTCATCGGCCTGATTGGCGCCGTCCTGGGACTCCTCGTGGGCTGGTGGATCCAGGGTGACCACGGCCAGCTGCACCGGCACCGTTCCACCGGCCGTGAGGCGCGGAACCTGCTTGCCCTCACGGTTGCCGTCTTTGCGGTGGGCCCGATCCTGACGGGCATTGCGCGTGCGCCCACAGGTCCGCTGGCACTCCTGCGGGAGGTGGTCCTGAATCCGATGCCCACCCTTGCTCAGCTCGCATTCAACTGCGGCACCACGGTGGAGGCATCCTGCCTGGAAGCCGGAAGGGCGGGTTTCGCCGGGCCCTTCGGCCTCGCCCTGGCGGTGGTCCCGGTGGTGCTGCTGCTGATCTGCGCCGACGGGATACGCCGGGGCCGCCGCCTTGCGTTGAACATCGCCATTGCCATCCAACTAGCCGTGACCGCGCTGGCGGCCGTCTATCTCGCCCTTTTCGCCCTGGTTCCGTCCCGGCCCCACGGTACCTCCGCGCCGCCCATGGGTTCGGCCTTTGCCCACGTGCTTCCACTGGTCTGCGTACCCCTGCTGCTGGCGGTGCTCCTCTGGCTGAACCGGCGTCAGTTCCGCGTCCAGACAGTTCCGGCCGCACGCCGGATGCTGGCCTTCGTGGTGGGAGGTTCGTGGCTTGTCCTGGCCGCCGGCTACGCCATCGCCTGGTTGTGGGCCGGGGGACTGATGCGCGACGGCGGCCTGCTGGGACTCTTTGCCGAGCTGGCCCGGCAGTACGTGCCGGTACCTATTCCGCAGCAGTACCACCGCGTTTTTGCCGACCGGAACACGGTGGAAGCGGTCCTCTTTGCCTACTCGGGCCCCGTGTTCTGGGTTATTGCGCTGGTGACTGTCTGGTGGGCCCTGCTGAGCGGACACCATGGCAACGATTCCGGGCGGCAGGACAGGATTAAGGCGCGTCAGCTGCTCCACCAGGGCGGCGGACCGCTCTCCTGGATGGCGCTGTGGGAACCCAACACGTACTGGTTCAGCCCCGACGGGCTGGGCGCGTTCGCATTCCAGCGGCACGGCAGCGTGGCACTGACGCTCGGCGGCGCTTTTGGGCCTGCAGACGCACAAGTGCGCGTAACGGAGGAGTTTCTTGGTCACTGCAGGGGCGAGGCCATGATCCCGGCCCTCTACTCCTGCGACGATGCAGTCTGGCCCATGCTGCAGGAGCGCGGGTATTCCCGCGTTGCCGTGGCGCAGGAGACACGTCTGGCCATCCGCGAACTGGAGTTCAAGGGCAAGGAATGGCAGAACGTCCGGACTGCCCTGAATCGGGCCGCGAAGCTGGGGGTCGAAGCCGTGTGGGGAACATATGCCTCCCTGCCGGCCGTACTGCGTTCAAAGCTCAGCGAAGTCTCGGAGGAATGGGCAGCCGGAAAAACAGTTCCCGAAATGGGCTTCACCCTGGGCGGGATCGACGAGCTCGACGACCCTGAGGTGCTGTGCTGCCTCGCCGTGGATGCCAATGGTACAGTCCATGGCGTGACCAGCTGGCTGCCGGTGTACGACGGCGGGCGGCTGGTCAGCAGGACGCTGGATGTTATGCGCCGGGGTGCTGATGGATTTCCGGGCGTGATGGAATTCCTGATCGCCTCCGCGGTACTTGAGCTGCGCGATTCCGTTGAGGTCATCTCCCTCTCGGGGTCTCCGCTGGCGAGCCTTCCCGGCTCCGGGGCGGAGGCCAATCCGGACGGGCAGGACCGGGCGGACAACCTGGTCCGCATCCTGGACCTGGTGGGGCACGCCCTTGAACCGATCTACGGATTCCGATCACTGGCCGCATTCAAGTCGCGGTTCAAACCCGAGTACCGCGCCCTATATCTTTACTATCAGGATCCGTTGCACCTGCCGGCTATAGGCCGGGCATTGACGCGGGCCTACCTGCCCGGGCTTTCCCTTCCGCAGGGCGCCCGGCTGGTCGGCAAATTGGTGAACTGATCCGGCTGCATTCACACGCACAATCCGCATTGCCCCGGATAAAACAGTCCGCTAGTGGTGCAGGACGGGTTTGAATTAAGCAACAAAGGCCTCCGGCAGAATTGCCGGAGGCCTTTGTTTCGCTACCGGCCGCATTAAGCGGCCGGCAGGCGGGACTAAACCAGCGTGACGCCGGTAGCCTGGGGACCCTTGGCGCCCTGGCCGATCTCGAACTGAACGCGCTGGTTCTCGTCGAGGGTCTTGAAGCCGCCGGTCTGGATCTCGGAGTAGTGAACGAAGACATCACCATCGGAGTCATCCGGGGTAATGAAGCCGAAGCCCTTTTCAGCGTTGAACCACTTGACGGTTCCCTGTGCCATTTATTTCTCCTCATTGTGGAACTTTTTAAGATCGGCACACCTCGTGCCGGCCTTGGTCACTCCGCGAGAAGAATCCTGGATTGCCTGTCCGGAAAGGGACTGGCGCTGCAGGAGCTTCGCGCTCGCAACATGTCTTGCGAGCATGAAAAACACCTACACAAAGACTGAGATAAGAATTTCATGCCAGTAGGCGGAGGTCAACGGTTTGGGCGGTCAAACGCATAAATTTTAGGTAAAAGGCCGGTTAAATGTCCTTGTTGGAACGAATTCAACGCCCCGGGAAGGGCAGTCTGCTGATTATCTGAGTCCTGATTAAAAGCAGCGTCAGAAAAGCCGGGACTCAACGTCGTCCACGCCGCGCATTGCATCGTAGTCGAGGGTTATGCAGTCGATGCCGCGGTCGTTTGCCAGGACCTTGGCCTGGGGCTTGATCTGCTGGGCCGCGAAGATTCCGCGGACCGGCGCCAGCAGCGGATCCCGGTTCAGCAGTTCAAGGTACCGGGTGAGCTGCTCAACGCCGTCGATATCGCCGCGCCGCTTGAGTTCCACGGCCACCGTTGCACCGTCCGCGTCCCTGGCCAGGATGTCCACAGGCCCAATTGCCGTGAAGTATTCCCGGCGGATCAGCGAATACCCTTCGCCCAGCGTTTCAATCTGCTCGGCCAGAAGCCGCTGCAGGTCCGCCTCCACGCCGTCCTTGATGAGGCCGGGGTCCACGCCCAGGTCGTGGGAGGAGTCGTTCAGCTTTTCGTGGATGTTGATGATGAGGCGGTCATCGGTCTTGGCAGACTGCACGGTCCACTGCTCAACGACGCCCAGTTCCAGGTCCACGTCTTCCGGGGACGAAACCCGCAGGGTGGCCGGCGGGCTCATCCAGTTCAGCGGCTTGTAGGAGCCGCCATCCGAATGGACCAGGACCGAGCCGTCGGCCTTGACCAGCAGGAGCCTGGTGGCAAGGGGAAGATGGGCTTTGAGCCGGCCAACGTAATCAACAGAGCATCGGGCTATGACAAGTCGCACGCCGTACAGACTACCGTCTGGCGCGGCAAGTGCCCGCCCTGGATGGTTCTGCGGACGGGATTTTGCCACGGCGGCACCAGCCGTCCGGGAGAAGGCCGGCGGGAGCTGGCACGGGCCGGCCTGGGGCAGAATGGAGGCATGCCGCGTTCCAACCGACCCCGCCGTCCAGTGTCCGGAAAAGCCGGAGCCGGGTCCGGCCGGGCGGGGGGAAAGAAAGGGAGCGCTGACGTTCCCGAGCTGGACCTGGAACGCGCGCGTGCAGGCATTGCCCGCCGGGAGAGTGCTCCCGACGGCGAGTGGATGGTCCGCACCATGACCGCCAAAAACGCGGAAAAGACCTACATCTGCCCTGAGTGCTCCACCGCCGTGCTGCCCGGAGTTGCCCACCTGGTGGTGTGGAAGGATGACCATCTTTTCGGCGCGGCAGCCGGCCTGGCGGAACGGCGGCACTGGCACACCAACTGCTGGAAGACCCGCAGCTACCGGTACCGGTAACGGCACGGGGCGCGGCTGTCGCTAAGCTGGCAGGCATGACTTTTGATCCGTCGTCGTACGAATTCAGCCAGTCCACGGGCCCCACGCCCATCCGTGCTTCCACTGTCCTGCCGGCCAGGCGTGAAAACGTGGAGCTGAAGACGCAGGACGGGCATACCCTGGTGGGAGAACTGGCGCTTCCGGAATCCGGACCGGTCAACGCCACCCTTATTACCCTGCATCCGCTGCCCACCCACGGCGGTTTTATGGATTCGCATGTGTACCGCAAGGCCTCCTACCGGCTGCCGGCGCTGGCCGGAATCGCGGTGCTCCGGTTCAACACCCGCGGCACGGAGTCCCCCCGTGGTACCAGCACGGGAGCCTTTGAAGAAGGCATTGGGGAGCAGCACGATGTGGAGGCGGCCGTCCGCTTTGCCGTGGAACGCGGCCTGCCCAACCGGTGGCTGGTGGGCTGGTCCTTCGGCACCGAGCTTGCCCTGATGTACGGGGCGGTTGAACCGGTGGCGGCGCAAATCGAGGGTGCCATCCTGCTCTCGCCCCCGTTGCACCGGGCCAAGGATTCCCACCTTAGGCAGTGGGCACAGTCCGGGAAGCCGCTCACGGTGCTGGTGCCCGAGCATGACGACTACCTGCAGCCGGAGGCCGCGAAGGAGCGCTTCAGCCTGGTGCCGCAGGCCCGCCTGGTGGGCGTCAAGGGTGCCAAACACTTGTGGGTGGGGGAGAAGTACGCCGGGCGGGTCCTGAACGAGATAGTGCATGAAGTGACCGGCGCAGGATCAGCGGGAACCAGCCTTCCGCAGGAATGGGACGGGCCGGTGGCCAACGCGCCGGCCTAGCGGTTTGGCCGCTCCGGTGCCCTGGGAACTCCGGTGCCCCGGTTCCTAGTGCTTGTCCTGCCGCACGATATAGATTTCCTTGATCAGCAGCAGGATGGCCGCCGCGGTGGGAATGGCGATCAGGGCGCCCAGGACCCCCAGCAGGCTGCCGCCTGCGATGACCGAGATGACGGCCACCGCGCCGGGGACGGCCACGGCCTTCTGCATGATGCGCGGCGAGATGAAGTACGCCTCGAACTGCAGGTAGGCAAAGTAGCAGATGCCGTAGACGACGGCGGTCTGCCAGCCCACGGTGAGGGCGATGAGGACCACCACCACGCCGGCGATCATGGCCCCGACTAGGGGGATGAAGGCAAGCAGCGCCACCACAAAGGCAAGGAGCAGGGCGAACGGAACCCCCGCAATCGTCATCACGATAAAGGCGAACGTGGCATTCAGCAGTGCCACGCAGGCCTGGCCGATGACGTAGTTGCCCACCGACTTGGTGATTTCCTCGGACAAGGCCTCCACCCGGTGGCGGCGCGAGCGTGGTGCAAGCCTGTAGCCCCACCTCTTCATGGCTGGCAGCGCCGCCAGGAAGTACAGGCTCAGCACCAGGACGATCAGGGCACCGAACAGTCCGTTGGCCACCGTAGAGCCGAAACCCACCACTCCGCCCGCGATGCCGCCCACGGCTTCGGGGTCGTTGACGAACTTGTTGACTTCCTCGGCGATCCGGTCCCGGACGCCGAACTGGTCATCGAGGGTACGGAACAGGTCCGAGTTCATAAAGTCCCTGACCCATACCGGTGCCTGCTCCACAATCTCGGTGACCTGGTCCACGATGGTGGGGATGAGGGTGGCGAAAAAGCCGACGACGGCCGCCACCAGCACGCTGACGGACACCAGGATGCCGGCCGGGCGGGGAATCCTGCGGCGTTCCAGCCACCCGACCACCGGTTCAAGGCCCAGGGCGATGAAGAGGGCGGCGACGATCCACAGCAGCAGCTGGGTGGTGTGGGACCCGATCCAGTAGACCAGCAGCGCCACCCCTACGCCCACGGTGCCCATAAAGCCCATATACAGCGGGTGCTGGGGGGACATGCGGGGCCCGGGGTCACCGAACTGCGGCCGGCTCACGCCGTCGGGATCCGCGCTGGGCTCCTCGTGCTGTGAATACTCCGGCGGCATCTCGAACCGGAGCCTCGGCTGGGCTCCGGGCAGCGGCTGGCGAAGGCGGCGGACCACCAGTCCGAGGGCAGCAGCCGCCCCCCTCCGGTGCGCCGGGGCAGGGTCCTGGGGCGCCTTCGCCGAAGGCTCTGCACCCTCCGGATTCTCGTATGCCGCGGAGGACTCGTCCGTCTTGTCAGTCACTGGGATGTGGGGCCTGTTCGGTGCGTGGCGCCGCTGCTGCGGGCCGGTGTGATGATCATCGCAAACACTATCAGCAGCCTTGTCAACACCCGCGGAAGGGCGTTCTCCGTGGGCCCCGCCGGACGTGGTTACCCCTGCCGGTCCGGGGCCGTGGTAACAAAACCGTTACTATTGAAGCTAAACCCCCGCTGATGATAGGTGTTCCCTTGCGTTTAAAGACTGCAGTCGCACTCGTGCTGCTCGGCCTCCTGACACTGCTGGCCGGCATCGGCCAGAGAACCATCTGGGCCCCTTCCGAAACGTTTACGGCCTCTGCGCCTGCAGACGGGCAGGCGGCGCCGCTGACCGTCATAGACCAGAAGCTGCGCACGCTGCACGGCGGCACCGTCAAGATCAACGTCGAGGGTGACGGCAACTTCCTGCTCACAGCCGGCCGCCCCGACGACGTGGACGCCTGGGTGGGTCAAACCGCGCACAACACCATCACGGGGGTTTCGGAGGACGGAAAGTCCCTCCAGGTTGATCACGCCGACGGCGAAGCCACGGCTCCCAGCCCGGCCGGCTCCGATCTGTGGGTCTCCACCGAGAACGCAAGTGGTGAGCTGGAATACTCCTGGACACCGCCTGCCGACGGTGACTGGACGCTCCTGCTGGCCTCGGACGGAACCCGGCCCGCGCCGGCCTCCATCTCCATGACGTTCCCGAACGATACCTCCACCCCCTGGGCCATCCCGCTGATGGTCTTGGGCTCGCTCCTGATCCTGGCCGGCATCGTCCTGGCCCTGCTCTCGGCCCGCAAGCGCGACGGTGAAGGCAGCGGCAAGGGCAGCGGGTTTGCCCAGCGTGCCCGTGCCCGGTCCGAAGCCCGCACGTCCTCCCGGCTGGGCATGGTGGCCGCCGGAGTGGTCACGGTGGCTGTGGTTGCCGGAGCCGGCACCGCCGCGCAGGCAGCGTCGCCCGCACCCTCATCGGATCCGGCATCAACAGCACCGGCCGCCGGGCAGGAGCAGGCCGGCTCCCCGGTGCTGCTGGATGCGCAATTCCGCCGCATCCTGGAGCAGGTCTCCAGTGCAGCGGACACCGGTGACGCAGCCAAGGACGCAGCGAAGCTGGCAGAGCGCGTCGGCGGAACCGAGCTTGAGGTCCGGACGCAGAACTACAAGATCCGCTCCCAGGTGGGATCGTACGAGCCACGCATGCCCGTCCGCTCCACCAAGCTCCTCACCACGGTGGTCACAAAGGACCGCGAGTGGCCCCGGTCCGTGCTGGCCGTGACCCAGGGTGACGGCAACGTGGTGCCGCAGCTGCTGACCCTCGTCCAGGCGTCACCGCGCGAAAACTACAAGCTGGTGGAAACCAATCCGCTGCAGCCCGGCACTACCTTCCCCAGCATCAACCGCGGGACCGAAACACTGGCCGCGGCGGACAAGACAGGGCTGCTCTACAGCGGTGAAGAAGCCATGTCCGGCCTGGCCGACCGCCTGACCAGCGCCGATTCCGCCTTCAAGGACAAACTGGTGGAAGGCGAGTCCTCGCCGTACATCGCCGACACCCTGTCCTACCAGTCCGAGGTGGTCAAGGCCGGCGAGAACGGAAACTTCTCGTTCACGCACAAGGTGGTTCCGGAAAGCACCGTTGTGTTCCGCACCGCAGACGGCGGCGCGCTGGTCCTGGGCCGGATCAACTTCGGCTTCGAGGGAACCCCCAAGGCTGCCGGCGACAAGCTGACCATCGGCGACGACGCCGCCGCCCTGGCCGGCGGCAAGGAAACCACCACCGGGATGGTCCTCAGCTTTGCCGAATCAATGGCCGTTTACGTTCCGCCCGCAGGCTCCAGCGACCCCATGAAGCTTGTGGCGGCAACCCGCGGGCTCGTAGGGGCCAGCTTCAAGTAGTCCCGATTGTGCTGTACCCCCGGCAGCGGCCGGAGTGGCTAGAGTGGAAAGCATGAGTTCGCCAGCTTCCCGCCCAGTCCCTCCTGCCGCTGCCAACCTGCTTAACCTGCGCGGCGCCGTCGATCTTTCCTCCCTGAAGCAGCGCCCGGCCCCGTCCGCCCCGCCCCCTGGAAACGGCGGTGACCAGCCCGGCCAGGCCCCCGGTGGCCCGGAACTGAAGGTCGACGTCACCGAGGCCAATTTCCAGCAGCTCGTGGAGCTCTCAGCGCAGGTCCCCGTGGTGTTTGCACTGTGGGCCTCCTACTCGCCCGAGTCCGCCGGCATGCTGGACGTCCTCGAACAGGTAGTGGACAGCTACGGCGGCCGGCTGGTCCTTGGCGCAGCCGACATCGAAGCCTTCCCGCAGCTGGCCCAGGCGTTCCAGGTGCAGGCGGTGCCCACCGCCGTTGCCGTGCTGAAGGGGCAGCCGGTCCCGCTCTTCCAGGGCGGTGCCGACGAACAGCAGGTCCGCAGCCTCTTTGACGAACTGCTGAAAGTCGCCGCAGCCAACGGCGTGACGGGCAGCCTCGGCGGGGGAGCCGGGGCAGAAGCGGAGCCCGCGCCGCTCCCGCCGCTGCACCAGGCCGCATTTGATGCCATCGAAGCCGGCGACTACGCTGCCGCGGCTGACGCTTACCGCCAGGCGCTGAAGGACATGCCGGCCGACCATGAGGCCAAGGCCGGGCTGGCCCAGGTGGAGCTGATGCTGCGGCTCCAGCCGCTTACCGCCCAGGACAGCGAAGCCCTCCGCACCCGGGCAGCGGATGAACCGGACAACCTGGACGTGCAGTTTGCAGTCGCAGACCTGGACGTTGCCGGCGGACATGTCGAAGATGCACTGAACCGCCTGGTCAGCTTCATTGGCCGGAACTTCGGTCCTGAGCGGGAGACCGCCCGCGTCCGCCTGCTCGAGCTGTTCGAGGTGGTGGGAACGTCGGATGAGCGCGTTGCCAAGGCGCGCCAGGCCCTGGCCCGGGTGCTCTTCTAGTGTCCGCACTGTTTGAGCCGCTCAAACTCCGTTCGCTGGAGCTCCAGCACCGCGGCTGGGTGTCGCCCATGTGCCAGTACAGCTGCGATCCCGACGACGCGCCTGGGGTTCCGCACGACTGGCACCTGATGCATCTGGGCTCCTTCGCCGCCGGCGGCGCGGCGCTAATACTCACCGAGGCGGCCGCCGTCAACCCCGAAGGCAGGATCAGCCCCCGGGACGCGGGCCTGTACAACGACGCCCAGGCGGAGGCCTGGCAGCGGATCACCTCCTTCGTGCACCGTTATGGTGCGGCGGACGTAAAAATCGGCGCCCAGCTGGCCCATGCCGGCCGGAAGGCTTCCACCTACTGGCCCTTCTCCGGCCAGCACGGCAGTGTCCCGGAGCCCGACGGCGGCTGGGCCACCCTGGGACCCTCACCCTCGGCGTTTGACGGGTATGCCCAGCCCGCCGAAATGACGGAAGAGCAGATCCAGCAGGTCATCAGCGACTTCGCCGCCGCGGCAGTCCGTGCCGTTGATGCCGGATTCGACACTGTGGAGATCCACGGGGCCCATGGCTACCTGCTGCACCAGTTCCAGAGCGCGCTGATCAATGCGCGGACTGACGCCTGGGGCGGGGACGAAGCGGGCCGGAACAGGCTCATGCTTGCAGTGGTGGGTGCGGTGCGGGATGTCATTCCTGATTCGATGCCCCTGCTGCTGAGGATCTCGGCCAGCGACTGGGCCGAGGGCGGCGTGGATCTTCCCGCCTCCGTGCGTCTGGCCCGCCAGGCTGCCGAGCGCGGCGTGGACCTGGTGGACGTTTCCAGCGGCGGAGCAGTGGCCCATCAGCAGATCAAGGCCGGTCCCGGCTACCAGACCGGATTCTCCGCCGCGATCCGCAGTGAGGCCGGGGTGCCCACCGGTACCGTGGGCCTGCTGACCTCCGCAGGCCAGGCCGAGCACGCCGTCGCCACCGGTCAGGCCGACGGCGTTTTTATCGCCCGCGCCGCCCTGCGGGATCCGCACTGGTGGCTGCGGGCAGCGTTCGAACTGGGCCACGCCATTCCGTGGGTGCCGCAGTACGAGCGTGCGGTGCCGCGCCGGACCTTCTGACCGCCGGTGTGTGACATGGCGGACGGGAAACGCGAAGAGGCACAGCTCCCTGATGGCAGCTTGGACCGGCAACTCGAGGCCACGATCCTGGCGCTCCTGGCTGCCAGGGCCGCCACGTCCACCATCTGCCCGTCGGATGCAGCCCGCGCTGTTGGCGGCGACACCTGGCGGGACCTGATGGAACCTGCCCGCAAGGCTGCGCGCCAGCTGGTGGACGCCGGCGAGGTGGAGATCACCCAGGGCGGGTCAGTGGTTGATCCCGCCACCGCCAAAGGTCCCATCCGCATCCGCCGTAAGCGATAGGACCGGCGGTCTAAGACCAGCCCGGCAGGACCGGGAGGCTTCGGGCCCGCGCCTGCTTTTCTACTCCTGCAGGAGGACCCCGAAGCCGGAGGGTGAGGACTAGTCTGGCTTCATGACAGCCCAGCACCCTGAACCGGTACAGCACGCTGATCCGGTACAGCTCACTGCTCCAGTACAACCCTCTGATCCAGTACAGCCTGAAACGGTACCGCAGCCTCCGCTACAGCCGGCTCCCATAGCGGCACTGTCCATCCGCGGGCTGGCCAAGCGCTTCGGGCAGAAGATCGCCGTGGACGGCATCAGCCTGGACGTGCCGGCCGGTTCCTTCTTCGGGATCGTGGGCCCGAACGGCGCCGGCAAGACCACCACGCTTTCGATGGCCACGGGGCTCCTCCGCCCTGACTTCGGCACAGCTGTGGTCCACGGGGTTGACGTTTGGGCCCGGCCGCTGGAGGCCAAGCGGCTGATGGGCATCCTGCCCGACGGCGTGAGGCTGTTCGACCGGCTCACCGGTGAGCAGCTGGTCACCTATGCGGGGCTGCTGCGGGGCATGGACAAGGACGTGGTGGCCAGCCGCGTGGGGGAACTGCTCACAGCCCTGGACCTGGCCCAGGACGCGGGCACGCTGGTGGTGGACTACTCCGCCGGCATGACCAAAAAGATTGCCCTGGCTTCGGCGCTGATCCATGCTCCCCGGCTGCTGGTGCTGGACGAACCTTTTGAAGCAGTGGACCCGGTCTCGGCGGCCAATATCCGCTCCATCCTGGACAGCTACGTGGCCTCGGGCGGGACAGTGATTGTCTCCAGCCACGTGATGGACCTGGTGCAGCGCATGTGCGACCACGTTGCCGTGGTGTCCGCCGGGCGGCTTTTGGCCGCGGGCACCGTGGACGAGGTCCGGGCCGGGGCCTCGCTGGAGGACCGCTTTGTCCAACTGGTGGGCGGGCGCAGCCATACGGAAGGGCTGGAATGGTTGCGCACCTTCTAAGGCTCAAACTCACGCTGCTGCGCAACGGCCTGCGGCGCAGCCCCTGGCAGCTGGTGGGCATTGCGTTTGCCGGACTGTATGCACTGGGCGTGGTGGCCACGCTGGTGGTGGTGCTGGTGCTGCTCCGCCGCGCCGAACCCGAACTCGTGCAAACCGCCGTGGTGCTTGGCGGCGCAGCTGCCATCCTGGGCTGGGGCATCATTCCCGTGGTTGCTTCGGCCACGGACATGACGCTCGATCCTGCCCGCTTCACCACCTTTGCCATTCCCATGAAACAGATGCTGGCAGGGCTGGCACTCGGCGGGCTGATCGGAATTCCCGGGCTGGCCACCACCCTGGTGGCATTGGCCACTGTAGTCAGCTGGTCCCGCGGCGTTCTGCCCGCGGTCGCAGCCCTCGTGGGAGCAGTGCTGGGAGTACTGACCTGCATTGTGCTCTCCAAGGTGGTCACCACAGCAACCGCGAGCCTCGCCGCATCCCGGCGCTTCAAGGACGTCAGTGCCATCGCGTTTATGGTGCCCCTGGTCCTCCTGGGTCCCATCGTGGCGGGAGTCAGCCGCGGAATCTCCGCCTCTGCAGGCTTCCTGCCCGAGTTTGCCCAGGCAATGTCCTGGACTCCGCTGGGTGCCCCCTGGGCTATCGCCGGGGATCTCGAAGCAGGCCAACCGGGAGCGGCCGCCCTGAAGCTCCTGATATCCGTTGCGGTCTTGGCCGGACTCACCTGGTGCTGGAAGCTGCTGCTGGAGCGGGCACTGGTCAGTCCGCCGTATTCGGGCAGCGGCAAGCGCAAGGGCGGAAAGCTGGGCCTGTTCGGTCTCCTGCCGGCTGTTCCTGCCGGCGCCGTGATGGCCCGGTCCCTCACGTACTGGATCCGCGACCCCCGCTACTCCGGCTCACTCATCGTGGTACCGCTGCTCCCGGTGGTGCTGGTGTTCCAGGGCAGCCAGACCGGCGACTTCAGCACGCTTGCCCTCCTGGCACCCCTGACGGCGTTTATCCTCGCCTGGTCCATCTCCGCCGATGTCTCCTATGACAACACCGCCTTCGCACTGCACCTTGCCAGCGGCGTCCGGGGCGTGCACGACAGGCTGGGCCGGGCGCTCGCCTGCCTGGCCTTCGCCCTGCCTGTTGTCCTGGCGTTCGCCATTGGCCACGCTGCATTCGCCGGGGAGTGGGCTTCCCTTCCGGCCCAGCTGGGGTTGAGCCTTGGGATCCTCCTGACGGGGCTGGGACTGTCTTCCGTGGTGTCGGCCCGCTACACGGTGGCCGTTCCGCTGCCGGGGGACAGCCCCTTCAAGAAGCCGCCCGGAAACGTGGGCCAGACCCTCGCAGTGCAGTTCGCCGGGATGGGGATCCTCTTTGTCCTGGTCCTGCCCGAGGCGGCGCTGCTGATCGCCCAGCTGGTCACGGGCAACAGTCTCTTTGGCTGGCTCAACCTGGCTGTGGGGCTCCTGCTGGGGCTTGCGCTTCTTGTCACTGGCGTGAGGCTTGGCGGGAAATGGCTGGACGCCCGCGGGCCGGAGCTGCTGGCCCAGGTCACGGTCAACCGCTGAAAAGGCCCTGGAAGGAAGAAGATGGAAGTCGTTATCCTCAACGGCAGCAAACAGATCGGCAAGCTGGCAGCTGACGCCATCGGGGAACTGCTCCGGCACAAGCCGGACGCTGTCCTCGGCCTTGCCACCGGATCCTCGCCGTTGCCCATCTACGATGAACTGGCCGGCCGCCACGAGCGCGATGGCCTGGACTTCAGCCGGGCGCACGGGTTTGCCCTGGACGAATACGTTGGACTGCCCGCCGGCCACCCGGAATCCTACCGCGAGGTGATCCGGCGCGAGTTCACCAACCGGGTGAACATCGCCCCGGAGAACGTCCACGGCCCGGACGGCACGGCCGCCGACATTCCCGCTGCCTGCCAGGCGTACGAGGACTCCATCGCTGCAGCGGGCGGCATCGACCTGCAGCTGCTGGGCGTGGGCACCGACGGCCACATCGGATTCAACGAGCCCGGATCCTCCTTCGCCTCCCGCACCCGGATCAAGAGCCTCATCGAACAGACACGCCGGGACAACGCCCGTTTCTTTAACAGCCTGGCCGAAGTCCCACACCATGTCCTCACCCAGGGGCTGGGCACCATCATGGAGGCCAGGCATGTGATCCTGGTGGCAACGGGGGCACAAAAGGCGCAGGCAGTGCGGGAATTCGTTGAAGGGCCGGTGGCTGCCATCTGCCCGGCATCGGTGCTGCAGTTCCATCCCCACGCCACCGTCCTGCTGGACGAGGCAGCCGCCTCGGCCCTGAAACTGGCGGATTTCTACCGCCACACCTACGACAACAAACCGGCCTGGCAGGGCCTCTGACCGCAGACCGGCGGGCAGGGTGACCGGGAGGAAAGCACGACGGCGGCAGGTCCCCGGCGGCGCGGCCGGAGCCTCCGGCGTCGAACGTCCAGTTGCCGGAACGGCTAAGATGGATCGCATGACTAGCATGACGGACCCTCTCGACAACGACCCGATGCGTGAGCTTTCCGGGGCTGGATCGTCCACAGCCACCATTGAGCGCGAGGAACTGCGCCAGGAAGTGGAGCCCGGGGACCGGGAGCGCTTTTCGCACTATGTGCGCAAGGAAAAGATCATGGAGTCCGCGCTGACCGGGGAGCCTGTTATTGCCCTGTGCGGCAAGGTGTGGACGCCGGGCCGGGATCCGCAGAAGTTCCCGGTGTGCCCCATGTGCAAAGAGGTCTATGACGGCCTCCGCCCGGGCAACGACGGCGGCAAGGGTCCCGGAGGGGACTCAGGCAACAACAAGTAGTGACGGAGACGCTCTTTGGCGGCCCCACCCTGCCTCCGGCTTATCCGGAACGTGCAGCCTGGGGAACCGCCCCGAAACTCCGTGCCTGGCAGCAGGAAGCCCTGGACCTCTACCTGAGGGCGAGTCCGCGGGATTTCCTCGCGGTGGCTACTCCCGGCGCCGGTAAAACCACCTTCGCGCTGCGGATCGCCTCCACGCTCATAGACTCCGGTGCCGTAAACCGGGTGACCATTGTGGCGCCTACCGACCACCTGAAGCGCCAGTGGGCGGACGCGGCAGCCAAGGTCGGCATCGCCATCGACCCCAACTTCAAGAACTCCGACGGCCAGCACGGCCGCGGCTTCATCGGTGTCGCCGTCACATATGCCCAGGTGGCCAGCAAACCCCTGCTGCACAGGGCCAAGACGGAGGCGGTGCGGACCCTGGTGATCCTGGACGAAATCCACCACGGCGGTGAGGCCCTTTCCTGGGGCGACGGGCTCCGCGAGGCCTTCGACCCCGCGGTCCGGCGGCTGTCCCTGACCGGAACCCCGTTCCGCTCCGACACCTCGCCCATCCCGTTTGTGGAGTATGCGCAGGACCGGGACGGCATCCGCCGCTCCAAGGCTGACTACACCTACGGCTACGGCAACGCCCTGCGGGACCACGTGGTCCGTCCGGTGATGTTTATGGCCTACTCCGGGCAGATGCGCTGGCGCACCAGTGCCGGCGAGGAAATGGCTGCCTCGCTCGGCGAAGCCGCAGTCACGAAGGACATTACGTCCCACGCCTGGCGCACGGCGCTGAATCCGGCCGGCGAGTGGATTCCTGCCGTTCTGGCCGGTGCAGACAAGCGGCTCAGTGAAGTGCGGCGTACCGTGCCCGACGCCGGCGGCCTGGTCATCGCCACCGACCACGAGGACGCGCGGGCCTACGCCGGGCAGCTGAAAAGGATCACGGGGCAGTCGCCCACCGTCATTCTGTCCGATGATGCGAAGGCCTCCAGCAAGATCGAGGAGTTTTCGGCCGGGGACCAGCGCTGGATGGTGGCCGTCCGCATGGTGTCCGAAGGCGTGGACGTTCCGCGCCTTTCTGTCGGCGTCTATGCCACATCCACGTCCACCCCGCTGTTTTTCGCCCAGGCCGTGGGCCGCTTCGTGCGTGCCCGCAAAAGGGGCGAGACGGCGTCGGTCTTCCTGCCGTCGGTCCCGCAGCTGATGGCTCTGGCCAACTCCATGGAAATGGAACGCGACCACGCCCTGGACCGGCCGGAGAAGGAGGACGGGGACGGGCTCTTCAACCCCGAAGACTCGCTCATGGACGAGGCCAACCGCGAGGAGAAGGCCTCCGACAGCCTGACCAAGGGCAAATTCGAGGCACTGGACTCCCAGGCGTCCTTCGACCGTGTGCTGTTCGACGGCGGCGAGTTCGGAACCGGCGGCGAGGTTGGCTCCGAGGACGAACTGGACTTCCTGGGCATTCCCGGGCTGCTGGATGCCGAACAGGTGGGCACCCTCCTGCGGCAGCGCCAGCATGAACAGCTCAACCGCAAGAACCGGAAGGCTCCTGCGGCAGCTGCGCAGGCTCCGGCGCCGGCTGTCCCGGACCACAGGCTGCTGATGGACCTCCGGAACGAGCTGGCCAAAAACGTGGCCGCTTGGTCAGCCCGGACCGGTACACCGCACGGTGTGGTGCATACCAAACTGCGCACGGTGTGCGGCGGTCCGCCCGTGGCCCAGGCGAATGAGGAACAGCTGCAGTCACGCTTGCGGAAGCTCCAGGACTGGTTCGTCGGCAGGAAATGACAGTGTTTGGCGAACGAAGAGGCCCGGTGCACAGCACCGGGCCTCTTCTGTTGTTACTGTTCCTTAGCTGCATCTGCAGCCGCGGGCGGTCAGGCGACGTCCACGCCGCCGAGTTCCAGTTCTGTGACGGTTTCCTCCAGGTCATCGGCAATCCCGGCGGTGAGGGAGCGGATGACGGTGACGGAGTAGCCCGCCTGCACGGCGTCCAGCGAGGTGGCCTTGACGCAATAGTCCGTGGCGATGCCCACCACCACAACATCCTCGACGTCGTTGCTCTGCAGCCAGTCGTCCAGGCCGATCGCGTCTTCGTCCGGGGCGAACCGGTCAGCGTCGCCGGAACCGGGCAGCGCGCCCGGCTGCCGCTCACCGGTGGGAACGGCGTCCTCAGGGGCCAGCAGCCCCTCGAAACCGGAGTAGGCGGCGGCGAACTGCCCTTTCTGGAAATAGGCCTCGATGTATTCGGTGTCCAGGTCCGGGTGAAGCTCGGCTCCGCGGGTCCCGGCAACGCAGTGCGGCGGCCAGCTGTCAACGAAGTCAGGGGTTTCGGAGAAGTGGCCGCCGGGATTGATGTGCCAGTCCTGGGTGGCCACGATGTGGTCGAACTCGTTGTGGTGCGCGTCCACGTATTCGCTGATGGCGCCGGCCACATCCGCGCCGCCGGCAACGGCCAGGGAGCCGCCTTCGCAGAAGTCGTTCTGGACGTCGACGATGATCAGGGCCCGGGACATCAGTTCTCCTCGTAATTGGTGGGAATAGCTGCTTCCCCGCGCTGGAGGCGGTTGACCACGGCGGGCAGTTCGGCCATGGTTTCGGCGTGCCGGCGGCGGGCACGGACCACGCCTTCATGGCCGGTCCAGCCCGGCATCAGTTCGCCGTTCTTCATGAACTGCTGCAGCAGCGTGCGGTCGTTGCCGTCGTCCTCCGGCCGGTGGCCCACGCCCACGACCTCGGCGGTGGCAATGCCCCGCTCGTCCAGTTTCCGCAGGGCGTACTTCCGGCCGCCCACGCTGGCCTTGTTCTTGGCGGCCTTGGCCACGGAAACGAAGTCTCCGTCGCCGTCCGTTCGGCTGACCAGCTTGTAGACCATGCTGGCGGTCGGTGCTCCGGACCCCGTCACCAGAGAAGTGCCCACCCCATAGGAATCCACCGGTGCGGACTGAAGCGCGGCAATCGCGAACTCGTCCAGGTCCGAGGTGACCACGATCTTGGTGTTCTCATTGCCCAACTGGTCCAAAAGCTGGCGCACCCACTGGGCCTGCGCCACGAGGTCGCCCGAATCAAGCCGCACGGCGCCAAGGCGTGGACCGGCAAGGTCCACGGCCGTACGCACGGCTGTTTCGACGTCGTACGTGTCTACCAGGAGGGACGTGCCCTCCCCAAGGGAGGCAATCTGTGCCTCGAAAGCATCCCGCTCCGTATCGTGCAGGAGGGTGAACGAGTGGGCGGCGGTGCCCACAGTCTTAACCCCGTAGCGGATGCCCGCCTCGAGATTGGACGTGCTGTCGAACCCGGCAATGATGGCCGCCCTCGCGGACGCGGTGGCCGCCTCCTCGTGCGTGCGCCGGGAACCCATTTCGATGCACGGGCGGCCGCCGGCAGCACTGACCATCCGGGACGCGGCGGAGGCGATGGCGCTGTCGTGGTTGAGGACCGAGAGCAGGTAGGTCTCCAGCATGCAGGCCTCGGCGAAGGTGGACTCAACAATGAGGATGGGGGAGTACGGGAAGTAGGCCTCGCCCTCCGGGTAGCCCCAGATATCACCGGAGAAACGGTAGGACGCCAGGTACTCCAGCGTTTCCTCGTTCACCACGTTGGTGCGGGCCAGGAAGTCCAGTTCCGCCTCCCCGAACCGGAAGTTCGCGATGCCCTCCAGCAGCCGGCCGGTGCCTGCCACGATGCCGTACCGCCGGCCGTCCGGGAGCCGCCGGGCAAAGGCCTCAAAGACGGACTTCCGGTGCGCGGCGCCCGAATGCAGGGACGCCTGCAGCATGGTCAGCTCGTAATGGTCTGTGTAAAAGGACGTGCGGGGATGGTCCCAGCCGGCTGAGGTGCTCACGAAAGTCACTCTAGTCCCCACCGGCTCCCACGTCTCGCTTCGCTTCGCCGCGGGCCCCTCGCCGGTGTGGGCCCTCCCACCGGCTCCCACGTCTCGCTTCGCTTCGCCGCGGGCCCCTCGCCGGTGTGGGCCCTCCCACCGGCTCCCACGTCTCGCTTCGCTTCGCCGCGGGCCCCTCGCCGGTGTGGGCCCTCCCACCGGCTCCCACGTCTCGCTTCGCTTCGCCGCGGGCCCCTCGCCGGTGTGGGCCCTCCCACCGGCTCCCACGTCTCGCTTCGCTTCGCCGCGGGCCCCTCGCCGGCGTGGGCCCACCCGGAATGGGGCCATCCGGCGTGGGTCCATCCTCCCCCTTAGAATGGACAGATGACCTTAAGCGTTGCGCTCGGCCCTGATACCCAAGAGGGCACCCGGACCGGCACAGAGGAGTCCACCGGCTTCCTGGCCGCACCGGACATCCCCTGGAACCTGGTGATCTGGAATGATCCCGTAAACCTCATGAGCTACGTCAGCTATGTTTTCCAAAGCTACTTCGGCTATTCCGAGACCAAAGCGAACAAGCTCATGATGGAGGTCCACAAAAAGGGCCGCTCGATTGTTGCCAACGGCAGCAAGGAACAGGTCGAGCGCCACGCGGTGGCCATGCACGGTTTCGGGCTGTGGGCCACCGTGGAGAAGGCCAGCGGCGGACCGGGCGGCAATTCAGGCAAGTCCGGCGGGTCCGGCCAGGGTAAGGGAAAACGTGGCTAAGGCGTTCAAGTACGGACTCAAAGGCATTACGGGCTACCTGGAGCCAACGGAGCGGGAGCTGCTGCGCAGCCTCATCGACGACGTGATCTCCATGCTGCAGCCCGAGGACCGCTCCGGCCAGGACCCGCTGGCTGCCCTGATCGGCCTCGACATGGATGTTGCCGAGCCCTCGGACCGGGCGGTGAAGCGGCTCCTCCCCAACGTGATGAAGAACGACGGCGCCGCGTCCCTTGAGTTCCGCCAGCTCACCGAGCGGTCCTTGCGTGAGACGAAGATCGGCGCGCTGCGGGCGGCGGCCCTGGACCTGGACAAGGACGAGATCGTTCTCTCTGCCGAAGGCGCCAAGCACTGGTCGATGGCGCTGAACGATGTCCGGCTGGTCCTGGCGGAGCGGCTGGACATCCAGGACGAAGAGGACGCCGAGCACGTCCACCTCATGCAGGACTGGTCCCAGGCGGAGGATGTGGAGAGCTATCTGGCCCTGGTCTACAACTTCGCCACCTGGCTCCAGGAATCGCTGGTGCAGGCCATGCTGCAGTCGCTGGACACCCGTCGTTGAGGCTTGGCCCCGGCCGTCCGCGCGGGTCGTGTGAGAAATTAGACATGAGTCGCAGGCCACAACATGATGGCTGAGGCCGCAGGGAAGACCTATCCTCGAATAATCATGACAACAGCCTCGAGCATGGATCCGTCAGCTGTAGCAGCAGGATCCGAAGCCAGCGACCTGCCGGCCGCCGCCGTGGAATCACGGCCCATCGGTGTCTTCGATTCCGGAGTAGGCGGCCTCACGGTGGCACGCTCCATCATCGACCAGCTCCCCAACGAGTCCATCCTCTACGTAGGGGATACAGCGCACGGGCCCTATGGCCCGCTGCCCATCGCGGAAGTCCGGGCCAACGCCCTGGGCGTGATGGACGAACTGGTGGACTCCGGCGTCAAGCTGCTCACCATAGCCTGCAACTCGGCGTCGGCCGCTGTGCTCCGCGACGCCCGGGAACGGTACACCGCGAAGTACGGCATCCCCGTCATTGAGGTCATCCAGCCGGCGGTGCGGCGCGCCGTTGCTGCCACCCGCAGTGGACGGGTGGGCGTGATCGGCACCTCCGCCACCGTGGGCTCGCGTGCCTACGAGGATACGTTCGCCGCCGCTCCGGACCTGGACATCACCTCGGTGGCCTGCCCGGAGTTCGTCAGCTACGTCGAGGCAGGAATCACCACGGGCCCGGCACTGCTGGCCGTGGCGGAGCAGTACCTTGCCCCGCTCAAGGCCGCCGGCGTGGACACTGTAGTCCTCGGCTGCACCCACTACCCGCTGCTGACAGGTGTCATCTCCTATGTGATGGGAGCGGACGTCACCCTGGTGTCCAGCGCGGAGGAAACGGCCAAGGACGTCTACCGCGCCCTGGCCACCCATAACCTGCAGCGCACTGAAACAGCCCCGCCCGAGCACCACTTCGTGGCAACCGGGGACGCCGGCCAGTTCGAGGCGCTGGCCCGCAGGTTCCTGGGGCCCGAAGTCCTCTCCGTCCGGCACGTGGACCATGTGGCGGCCCAGTATCCCACGGGCAGCCTAGCCCGCATCACCCCTGAAATGATCGCCGCCGCGCAACGTGCCGGGACCCGCCAGCGGATTTCCAACTTCGTGGGCAGCTCCGTCATCGGGGGTCCGGGCCAATGAAGCTCACCATTGTCGGCTGTACCGGATCCTTTCCCGGGCCGGGATCCCCGGCGTCGTGCTACCTGCTGACCGCGCACGACGGCGAGCGGAACTGGAAAGTGGTCATGGATCTGGGCAGCGGGGCACTGGGCGCCATCCAGCGGTACACCGACCTTGAGGACATCGATGCGATCTTCCTGACCCACCTGCACCCGGACCACTGCATGGACCTCTGCGGCCTGCACGTCGCCGTCCGCTGGAAGCCGGGCGGCTGGGAAAGGGGACGGATTCCCGTGTGGGGACCGGCTGCCACGGCAGACCGGATGGCCACCGCCTACGGACTGGAGCTGGACCCCGGCATGCGCGAGGAGTTCGACTTCACCAACTGGGCCGAGCGTGAGCCCGTGACCGTGGGTCCCTTCACCGTGACGCCCTTCGCCGTGAACCATCCCATCGAGGAGTGCTACGCGCTCCGGGTGGAAGTGGTGGAACCGGACAAGGAAGGCAACCGGATCACCAAAACGCTGACCTACTCCGGCGACACGGACTCCTGCGCAGGCCTCGAGGAGGCCGCCAAGGACGCGGACCTGTTCCTGTGCGAAGCGGCCTTTGAAGAAGGCCGGGATGACGGCATTAAGGACGTCCACCTGACCGGCAAGCGCGCCGGGGAAGCTGCTGCCGCCGCCGGTGCCCGCAGGCTCCTGCTCACCCATATTCCCGTGTGGACGTCGCAGACCACCGTCATGGCGGAGGCCCGTCCGGCTTTTGGCGGCGACGTTGCCGTGGCAGTTGCCGGAGTGCACTACACCGTCTAGGGGCGGGATGCTGGTGCGGGGACTGCCCGGCTCTTTGCCCGAAACATCCGTGCCGCGCGGCAGTGGATAAGCTAAAGGCATGACTTCTGAAGCAACTGCAGTGCCCATCGTGCGCGGCGACGGCCGCGCCCCGGACCAGCTCCGGCCCATCAGCATCACCCGTGGATGGTCCAACCAGGCCGAGGGCTCGGCCCTGATCGAGTTCGGCAACACCAGGGTGCTGTGCACGGCTTCCCTCACTGCGGGGGTTCCGCGCTGGCTCAAGGGCGAGGGCCGCGGCTGGGTCACCGCCGAGTACGCCATGCTGCCCCGCGCCACCAACACCCGGTCCGACCGCGAATCCGTCAAGGGCAAGATCGGCGGCCGCACGCACGAGATCTCCCGGCTCATCGGCCGTTCCCTGCGCTCCATCATTGACACCAAAGCCCTGGGCGAAAACACCATCGTGCTGGACTGCGACGTGCTGCAGGCTGACGGCGGCACCCGGACCGCCGCCATCACCGGCGCCTACGTAGCGCTCGCTGACTCCATCCGGTTCGCCCGCGACAACAAGTTGATCGCCAAGAACGCCCAGCCCCTGATTGACACCATCGCAGCGGTATCCGTGGGCATCATCGACGGAGTTCCCATGCTGGACCTGCCGTACGTTGAGGATGTCCGGGCCGAAACCGACATGAACGTGGTGGTCACCGGTTCGGGCAAGTTCGTGGAGGTCCAGGGAACTGCCGAGGGTGCGCCCTTTGACCGTGCGGAACTGGACCAGCTCCTGGACCTCGCCCTGCTCGGCACCACCCAGCTTGCGGCCATCCAGCGCGAAACCCTGGCAGACACCCTGTGACCGCGGCCTCCGCCGCGGGGCAGGGGACAGCCCCGCGCCTGGTCCTGGCCACCCACAACAAGGGCAAGCTCCGTGAGCTCCGTGAGCTCCTGCGCGGGCAGGTACCGGGGCTCGACGTCGACACGCAGGTTGTGGACGCGGCGGCGGCAGGTGCTCCCGACGTCGTCGAAACGGGCGTGACGTTCGCCGAGAATTCCCTGCTCAAAGCGCGGGCAGTTGCCGAAGCGACCGGCCTGGTGGCGATCGCCGATGATTCCGGGCTCGCTGTGGATGTGATGGGCGGAGCGCCGGGCATCTTCTCGGCCCGGTGGGCCGGCAGCCACGGTGACGACGCCGCGAACCTGCGGCTGCTGCTCAACCAGCTTTCCGATGTTCCGGACCCCCACCGTGGCGCCGCCTTTGTCTGTGCGGCGGCGCTGGCGGTGCCGGCGGCCAACGGGGGTGCCGGGCGTGAAGTCGTGGAGTACGGGCAGCTGGAGGGCGTGCTCCTGCGCGAACCACGCGGTGACGGCGGGTTCGGCTACGACCCCGTGCTTCAGCCGGCGGGGGAGACCCGCAGCTGCGCGGAACTGTCCGCCGACGAGAAGAACGCCATCAGCCACCGCGGCAAGGCCTTCCGGGCGCTCCTGCCCGCCATTGTGGAGGCCCTCCAGCACCGCTGAGCAGGCGACTGCGAAGATGACACAAAGAAGGGTGTGTTCCGGGCCGAAGCCTGGAACACACCCTTCTCTACGCTGTGGCAGACGTGCTGCTACTCGGGCCGCGTCCCGTCAAGGTGGCGGGGTGTTTTGTGCTCTTCCTCGGGTGCGTGTTCTTCGATGAACTCGTCTACCGGGTCCGTGCCGTAGGCCGTTGCCTGGCGCCTGGCGGACATGCCGCGCAGGACCTCCACCCCGATGGGCAGTACGGAGACCAGCACGATGGCGATGAAGATGATGTCCAGGTTGTCCCGGACCCAGGGGATCCGGTCGCCCAGCAGGTATCCCAGGAGCGTCACGCCGCCGCCCCAAAGGAAAGCGCCGATGACGTTGTACAGGAAGAACTTCTTTTTGCTCATCTGGGCAACGCCCACGATGACCGGGACGAAGGTCCGGATGATCGGGACAAAGCGGGCCAGGATCAGCGCTTTGCCGCCGTGCTTCTCGAAGAAGGCGTGGGCATTTTCAACGTTCTCGCGCTTGAAGAGGCGGGAATTGGGCTTGTTGAAGATGGCCGGTCCCGCTTTGGAGCCGATCAGGTAACCGGTCTGGTTGCCCACGATGGCCGACACAACAATCAGCAGCGCGAGAAGCCAGACGTTGAACTTGATGGTGTCGGTGGCCACCAGCAGGCCGGCGGTGAACAGCATGGAGTCGCCCGGCAGGAAGAAGCCCACCAGCAGCCCGGTTTCCGCGAAGACGATGCCGCAGACAAGCAGGAGCACCCAGGGTGCCAGGGCAGGATCGGCCAGGAAGACCTGGGGGTTCAGCCAGTCGGGCAGGAAGGAGGCCAGCTGTGGCTGTACCGGTCCCGCACCGCCCAGCATGGACACAGCGAAGTCGTTCATCACAGGAAAGTTCACTCCTCAAGGGTACTTGACACGCCTCTTCCTCCCTGTGGCGGCGGAAGGTGCCGGCCGGGGCGGCCGGGTGATTTCGGCGACAGGACGGCATGGGTGACACGGGAACGATAACCTTCGAAGGTAAGGTGGGGCCCGTGGGTTTGGACTTTACGGCGATCGACTTCGAGACTGCGAACGGATTCCGGGGGTCCCCGTGTTCAGTGGGCCTGACGAAGGTCCGGGGCGGCAAGGTGGTTGAGGAAGCCTCCTGGCTCATGCGCCCGCCGGCCAGCCACGACCACTTCGACTACCACAACGTACGGATCCACGGCATTACTGCTTCGGACGTCGCGGGCCGGCCCCGGTTCGGCGAGCTCTTTCCCGAGATCGGCGCCTTCATTGGCGATGACATCCTTGCGGCGCACAATGCGGCCTTCGATCTCGGTGTGATCCGCTCCGGGCTGGAGGTCTCGGGACTCCCCGGTCCGGCCTACGACTACGTCTGCACGGTGATGCTGTCCCGGCGCTGCTACTCCCTGGTGTCCAACTCCCTGCCCTTTGCCGCCGAGGAGGCCGGAGTGCCGCTGGTCAACCACCACGACGCCGCCGAGGATGCCCGCGCCTGCGCAGGCATCCTGATCGATATCGCCGGCCGCAACGGGGCCAACAGCATCGCCGAACTCTATCTGTCACTGGGGCTTGTCATGCCGCGCCAGGAGGCGTTCGACCCCGCCCGGGACACGTTGTCGAAGCCGAGCCTCGCCGCCCTGTCCGGCGCGGCGGGCAGCGGTGCAGGGCTGGTCCGGCAGTTCCAGGGCGGCTGGCCTGAAGAGGGAGCCAACCCCGAACCCAATCCGCTCGCCGAGCCCGGCCACCCGCTCTACGGCCAGACGGTGGTTTTCACCGGGCAGTTGTCCATCGGGCGGCCTGAGGCGAAGCAGCGATCTGCCGAGTTCGGTGCCAGGCCGGAGAGCCGCGTGACGGGACGCACCACGGTCCTGGTGGTGGGGGACGGCTTCGTGGCCTCGGACCTCCGCTCGGGAAGGCTCACCGGCAAGGCGCGCCGCGTGCTCGAACTGCACGAGCGGGGGCAAGCCATCGAGGTTCTTTCCGAGGGCGAGTTCCTGCAGATGGTGGGCAGTTTCGCCGGAGCCCTGAGCGCCTGAGCAGCCCGGGCGCACGGTCACGCGGCGCAACAAACCTTCCGCCCGGCGTCGGCCTCCACCTAGCCTTGCCTCATGCGCAAGGTCTTTGCCTTCCCCAATCCTGTGAACGAGTACGCTGCCCGCGTGACGGCGGGGCTGGTAGTTGTCCTGTCGCTGCTGACGGCGGCCGCCGGTTCAGGATGGGGGCTGGCGGCCATCGCCGCCGGGTTCTGGCTCCGGGTCCTGTTCGGGCCCCGGATCTCGCCCCTGGGACTGCTGTCCGTGAAAGTCATCACTCCACGGCTGGGCCGGGTGAAACTGGTTCCCGGGCCGCCCAAGCGCTTCGCCCAGGGCATGGGGGCAGTGGTCTCCACCGCGGCCCTGGCCCTCTTCGCGGCCGGCGCTGTTCCTGCCGCTTGGACCATGCTGGCAATCCTGATCGTGGCGGCGTCGCTTGAAGCGTTTGCCGCCTTCTGCCTCGGCTGCGTGATCTTCGGATTCCTGCAGCGGCGCGGGCTGATTCCGCAGGAAGTCTGCGAGGCCTGCAACAACATCAGCCTTCGCCGGTTGTGACCTTCACCAGCTGGCCGGCCATGCCGCGGATCACGTCCTGCCCTTCCAGCACCGCAAGCCATTCCGAGGGCAGGCAGGCCTCACCATAGAAGGCACCGAGGATGTTCCCGGCGATGGAGCCGGTGGAATCGCTGTCGCCGCTGTGGTTGACGGCCAAGGCAACAGCATGGCGGAAATGCTGCAGCGGTTCCGCCGGGGCGGCATCCGGGAGGGTGGCCAGTACGGAGTAAAGCGCGACGGCGAGGGCTTCTTCAGCGACCCAGCCCTCACCGAGTGCCTGGACCATTTCCTCGGGTGTCACCACTCCCTTTCCCGCCAGCCGGAGTGCGGCCTCCAGCCGTTCCAGCAACTCGGGGGCTGCGCCGTCGAGGCCTGCGGCATGGGATAGCGCCTCGGCTGCCGCTTCCCGGAGCCCGGCGCCGGCCACCACATGGTGGATGAGCAGGCTGAAGGTACCCGCGCTCTGGCGGGCGGACGGGTGGCCATGCGTAAGGGAAGCGGCGTCGGCACTCAGTTTGTAGACGGCGTCGGCGGTGATGTGCGGGATTAGTCCGAACGGGGCCGAGCGCATCACCGTTCCGCAGCCTTTGGAGTCAGGGTTCACGGGCCGGAACGAGGTGCCCATTTCCCCGGTGGCAAGCCCGGAAAGGCAGGCTTTGCCAGGATGCCGCCGCTGGTGGAGCACCTCCTGGGCGTCGATCCAGCGTGGCTGGGGGACCGGGGCCGAGGCGGGCGCTGTTTCCCCCTGGGTGGCATACCAGCGCAGGTACGCGAGCCACAGGCAGGCGTTGGCGTCGGCGCCGACTCCCGAGTTTGCCCACTCCAGCGCCTCGACGAGGCCGTCCACTGTGTACAGGGTCATTTGGGTGTCATCGGAGAAGCGGCCGGGGCCCGCCAGGGCTTCGAAGCCCGTCAGGCCGGCCGCGCCGTAGCGGGCGCGGATCTGATCCATCGTGTCGAACTCCACGGCGTAGCCCAGGGAGTCGCCGAGGGCGCCGCCCAGGAGTGATCCGTGGATACGGGACTTAGGGGAGGGGATGGAAGCGTCCGGCTCGATACTCATGGTTGCAAATTTACCGTGGCTGCCAGCGGCTGGCTGACGCCGCGGGCGGCCGGAGCAGCGTTGCCGGCGCCGGGTCCGCTGCTGTGCCAGCTGCTGTCGGCTGGCGTCCAGCGAACGCACAGTCTGCACTGGAATAATGCCGGGGTTGCCTGATCGCAACGTCCGTTTCCGCCTACCTCGAAGGTCATCACCATGAGCACGCCTGTCCCGGCCCGTCACGATGCAGTCCAGCCGTCCGGTGCTGTTGCAGCCCAGCCACGGCTTCTGCCACGTTTGGCCGCCGAGGCGTTTGGAACCTTCTTCCTGGCGCTCGCCGGGCTCGGTGTGCCGCTGTTCAGCCTCCCGCAGTCCAGCCCGCTGCCTGCCGCCCTTGCTGCCGGGCTCGCGGTGACGGCGGCAATGCTTGCTTTCGCCCACGTTTCAGGCGGGCATTTCAACCCTGCCATCACGGCCGGGCACCTCGTGGCCGGCCGGATCCGCCTGGGGGCAGCTGCCGCCTATACCGTGGCCCAGGCAGCCGGGGGAATGGTAGCCGCGCTCGCTCTCTACGGAATCCTGCGCACGCTCCCAGGGATCGCGGACAGCCGGACGGCCTTCGACACCGTTACCGCCGGCTTCGGTGAACACTCCATCATCCAGGCCCCGCTGGCCGCCGTGCTGCTGCTGGAGATGATCGGGGCCGCGATCATCACCGCCGTGTTCCTGGGAACAGCCCGCCAGGACAGCAGCGGCCCCAGCGCAGCGCCGGTTGCCGTTGGCCTGTCCTTCGCCGTCCTTCTGCAGCTGGGACTGTCGGTAGGCAACCTGCCGTTCAATCCGGCCAGGGCCGTTGCCTCCGCAGTATTCAGCTCGGGGTGGGCTGTTGAGCAGCTCTGGGTATTCGTTGCCGCTCCCTTGGCAGGCGCCGTCATCGCCGGACTGGCGTTCCGCATTTTCAATGCCGCTCCGGCCGTGTCCGCTGCCTCCGCTGAAGCCGCGGCGGCGGGCAACGATGGCGACCAGGTCCCGGCGGTTGAAGAGTTCGTGGCAGCCCGTGAGGCGGACCCAAAACCGGCCACCAAGGACACAAAGACCAAAGCCAGCGAGGCCCAGGAATTCTTCGACGGAAAGCGCGGCTGAACCTGCCGGTGATGCGGCAGCTGCGGCGTTTGCCGGAACTGTCAGTGGCAGCCGATAGCGTAGAAGCATGAGGTTACTTCACACATCGGACTGGCATTTGGGCCGCTCCTTCCACGGCGTTGGCATGCTGGATGCACAGCAGGCTTTTGTCGACCAGCTGGTGGACGCCGTTGCCCGCCATGCGGTGGATGTTGTGCTCATCGCGGGCGACGTCTACGACCGCGCCCTCCCGGGGGTGGATGTGGTCCATCTCTTGGACGATGCCCTGGTCCGGCTGACGTCGGCAGGGGCGCAGGTGGTGCTGACCAGCGGCAACCACGATTCCGCCATCCGCCTCGGATTCGCTTCGCGCCTGCTGGAGCGCGGCGGCGTGCACCTGCGGACCAGGCTGGACAGCCTGGACCAGCCCCTGGTGCTCCCGGTCGGTGGAGCATCTGCCGGCGCAGCTGATACTGCCGTGGTTGCCATTTACGGCATACCCTGGCTCGAGCCGCGGCTGGTGGCCGATCAACTGGGTGTCCAGACCGCCAGCCACTTCGAGGTGACCCGGGCGGCAACAGAGCTGATCCGGCAGGACATAGAACGGCGCTCAGCAACAGCCACAGTCCATTCGGTGGTACTGGCGCATACCTTTGCCAGCGGCGGGATCAGTTCGGACAGTGAACGCGACCTCAGCATCGGAGGCGTAGGGGCAGTGCCCCAGGACCTCTTTGACGGCTTCAGCTACACCGCCCTGGGCCACCTGCATGGGCGGCAGTCCCTGTCGCCCCAGGTCCGCTACTCCGGCTCACCGCTGGCGTACTCCTTCTCCGAAGCATCCCACCAGAAGGGGGCCTGGCTCATCGACATCGATGCCGGCGGCGTGACCGCAGTCCAGGAAGTCCTGTGGGATGCCCCGCGCACCCTGGCGGTGCTCCGGGGGCCTTTGTCCGAGCTGCTTGAGTCCCCCGACTACTCGTGGGCCGAAACCGCCTACTGCCAGGTGACCCTGACCGACGCCCAGCGTCCCGCCCGGGCCATGGACCAGCTGCGGGCACGTTTCCCGGACACGCTGGTCCTCAGCTTCGACCCCGAGGGTAGCCCTGCCGGCACCGCCTCCACCTACAGCAGCAGGCTGGCTGAAGCCCCCGATGACCTCGCTGTATGCTGCGGCTTCCTCGAGCACGTCCGGGGCCGTGTTCCGGATGATGCCGAAAAGGCGGCGCTCGCCGCCGCCCTGGAAAACGTCCGGCTGCAGGAGGCCTCGCTGTGAGGATCCACCGCCTCCGCATCTCCGGTTTCGGTCCCTTTGCCGGCACCGAGGAGATCGACTTCGACGCCCTGAGCGCGCACGGCCTGTTCCTGCTCAATGGGCCCACCGGCGCGGGTAAAACCAGTGTGCTCGACGCCATCTGCTTCGCACTCTACGGCTCAGTTCCGGGCGCCCGCCAGGACGGAAAGCGGCTCCGCAGCGACCATGCTGAGCTCGGCCAGGAACCTGCGGTGAGCTGTGAATTCTCGGCGCAGGGCAGGCGGTTTGACGTCACCCGGTCGCCCGCCTGGGAAAAGCCGAGCGCCAGGGGCAAGAACGGTTTCACCACGCAACAGGCCAAAACCCTCCTGCGCGAACGCGTGGACGGGACGTGGGTGGAGAAATCCACGCGCAACGATGAAGCCGGGGCCGAGATACTCGCCCTGCTGGGAATGGACCGGGAGCAATTCACCCGTGTGGTGATGCTGCCGCAGGGTGACTTTGCCGCCTTCCTGCGCTCCAAGGCCACGGACCGGCTGGAGCTTCTGCAGAAACTTTTCGGCACGGAGCGGTTTGAAGCCGTGGAGCAGGAACTCTCGCAGCAGTCGCAGGCAGCAAAGGAGAAAGTGGCTGGCCTCAACGGCCAACTGGAACTCCTGGCGGCGCGGGCCGAGTCAGAAGCAGAAGCGCTCCAGCTCCAGGAGACTGACGCGCCGGCGGAGGACATCCCGGCGGCAGATGCTGTGGCGGACACCCGGGCCGTGCGGCTCGAGTGGTTGAAAGAACGTGCCGCGGAACGACAACGCCAACTCTCGGAGCTCGCGCTGGCTGCGGAGTCGGAACACCAGGAACGGGTCAGCGCCGTTGCAGCGGAGACTGCACTGCGTGAACGCCACCGCAGGCTCGAGGAAGCAACAGCCAGGCAGGCCGCCGTGCAGGAAACCCTTCCGCGGCTGGAGGACCTGGCCCGCCGGCTGGGCCGCCACCGCCAGGCAGAGGTCCTTGCCGGGCAGCTGCGCAGCGTCGATGCCGGGGTTGCCAAGGTCCGGCGGGCGGCTGACGCCATGGAATCGGCTTTCACCCTGCTTCGCCTGGCCGCCGACGAAGACCCCGAACTCGGCCAGCTGGACCTGGGACCCAGGAACCATGTCCCGCAGGACATCGACGGACCGGCGGTGTTTCCCGGCGCGGCAGATGAATTGAACCGGCTCCGGTCCCTCCTGGCTGTTGTGGAGGCGCGGCTTCCGGACGAGGACCGCCTGAAGGTGCTCCGGTCAAAGCACCGGCAGTTGCTGGCAAAACAGCAGGAGCTCTCGGCGTCCAATGCCGCCCTGGACCGCCGCGTGGAGGATCTGCTGAACGAGCGGATCCGCCTCACCTCGGGCCTGGAAGCACTGGAAGGACGGGCCGGCGTGGCAGCGCTGCGCGCGAAGGAAGCAACCGCCGCCGGGGAACTGCTGGACGTGGTCCGGCGCTACGGTGCTGCCGTTGCCGCGCGGGATGCGGCGAAGCTGGTTCACGACAAGTCACGCGAGCACCAGCTGGAAACCAAACGCCGCTGGCTCGATGTACGGGAGCAGCGGCTCGCCAACGCGGCTGCCGAACTGGCCGCCAAACTCGTGGAAGGGGAACACTGCCCCGTGTGCGGCAGCACGGAGCATCCCTCACCGCCGGCCGGTAACGGGGGCGGTTCCGGCCTCGAACAGGAAGAGGAAGCAGCCCATCAGGTGTATGAGGCCGCGGAAGCAGGATTCGCCGGTGCCAGCCAGCGGCTGGCCGAGGCAGATCAACTGGTGGCGGTCCTGGCCGGCCAAGGCGGCGGGACGCCCCTGGAAGAGGCCCTCAATGGGGCTGAGGAAGCTCGCCTGGCTGCGGACGACGCCGCCCAGGCCGTGGAGGAACTCGCGGCGGCGCGGGCGCGGCTGGAAACACTCGAAGCGGGCGTCACTTCAGCCCAGGCGTCCAGGGCCAGCGCGGAGGCCGAGCTCGCGACCGTTGTATCCTCCCTGGCCGACCTCGCCGAACAGTCATCGACCCTTGACCAGGCATTGGCGGACTTGCGGGCAGGGCGCTCGAGCCTTGCCCAGCGGCTGCGCGCCCTCGAAAACGCGGCCGCCATGCTGTCCAAAGCCGTCGAAGCCCAGGCTGCGCTTTCCACCGCCAACGCCCAGGCGGCGGAGGCCCGGGAGCACTTGGAACTGGCCTTGCCAGAAGCGGGGTTTGCTTCTTCGGAGGAAGCAAGGGCACACCTGCTGGCCGCCAATGACGCTGTTGCACTCGAAGCTGAAATACGCTCGGTCCACGACGAGGCTGCCAAGGTTGCCGAGCTGTTCGCATCGGACGAAGTTGTGCTCGCCGTGAAGGAAACGGCTGACGGGATTGAGATGGACCAGCAGCGCCTGCCGGCCCTGCAGGCTGACGCAGCCGCTGCCCTGCAGGCGGCGCGCGACGCTGAGGTGGCGGTGGGGTTGGCATCGCGCTGCCTTGAATCGTTGACAAGCATCGCTGCAAGCTATGACGGGCTTGCCGGTTCGGCCCGCGGTCCCGCCGAGCATGCCCGGATGTTGTCCGGCCTGGCGGATGCGGCGGCAGGCCGGGGAGACAACACTTACCGGATGAGCCTGAACAGCTATGTCCTGGCAGCGCGGCTGGAGCAGGTGGCCCTGGCCGCCTCGGAACGGCTGGTGGCCATGAGCGACGGGCGGTACCTCCTGCAGCACACCGACGCCAAGGCGGCACGCGGTGCCAAATCCGGGCTGGGGCTGGAAGTTGTGGATCAATGGACCGGGCACCGCCGGGATACGTCCACCCTCTCTGGGGGCGAATCGTTTATGGCCTCACTGTCCCTGGCGCTCGGACTGGCCGACGTCGTCCAGCAGGAGTCCGGCGGCGTGGAAATCGAAACCCTCTTCGTGGATGAAGGCTTCGGCAGCCTGGACGAGCAGTCATTGGAACAGGTGATGGATGCCCTCGAAGGCCTGCGGGATGGGGGCCGGGTGGTGGGACTCGTGAGCCATGTAGCGGAGATGAAGCAGCGGATCGGCATGCAGCTCCAAGTGCTCAAGGGACGAAACGGCTCCACCCTGCGGATATCGGAGGCTGTCGAGGCCCCGGTCTGACTGCGCGGACAGGAGTAGATCCATGCTCCCGGGGCCTATGGGGAACGCCGGATATACTTGGACAGTTACCGGGTTCGGCGCATCGGGAGGAGGGACGATGCGCACTTACTGAACGAGCCCGGAATTGACATCTTCGACCTCCCTTTCTTCCGACCAGCCTTCGTCTTCCCGGCATGCTCCTGCACCTGCCATGCCCGATTCTCCGGCCACGAGTGGCAGTTCTTCCGCCGGCCCGGGCAGCCCGTCCGGCAGCCGTTTCGCCAGGCTTCCGCGGCTTGCCGGCCGCAGCTTTCTTCCCCTCGGTATTTTCGCCCGCCTTCCCCTGGCCATGCTCACGGTAGGAACCCTGACCCTGGTGACGTCCAACAGCAGTTCCTATGCGCTGGGGGGCACCGCAGCAGGAGCAGTAGGCATTGGGTCCGCCCTGGGCGCGCCGATCCTGGGGACCCTTGCGGACCGACGCGGCCAGCGCCCGGTGCTGCTCTTCGCAGCTGCCCTTAACACCGCAGCGGTGGCGGCGCTGATCCTTGCGGCTGCCCTCCTGGGCACATCCGGTGGTTTTACTGCCGGAGTGTTGGCCGCCGCGTTCCTTTCCGGGGCAAGCTGCCCCCAGGTGGGACCACTGGCCCGGGTGAGGTGGATGGCACTCACATCACAGGGGAGCGCGCCGGACAACAGGCGCGACCTGGACACGGCACTGTCCTACGAGAGCACCGCCGATGAAATCACCTTCGTGCTGGGCCCTGCCCTCGTAGGAATCCTGGCCAGCCTCCTGGCGCCCTGGCTGCCGTTGGCGCTGGCGGCGGCGATGACCATCACGCTGGTGCCCGCCTTCGCGACTCACCACACCCACCGGGCGGTCCCGGTGACCCGGCGACCGGCAGGAGAACGAACGTCGGAACAAGGAACTGCAAGGCGCGGCCTGCCCGCCGCCGTTGCCGTCCCGGTGGTGGCCATGGTTTGCATGGGGACGTTCTTCGGGTCCGCGCAAGCGGCCTTGAGCTCCTTTTCCGCCCAGTACGCCACTTCGGAAATCGCTGGACTGCTTTACGCCGTGATGGGGCTCAGTTCCGCCGCGGCCGCCCTGTCGGTCGCCTATTGGCCCCAGCGATTTGGGCTGTCCTGGCGTTGGGTGGCCTCTGCTGCGCTGATGGCCGCGCTGGCAGCGCTCCTGCTGGTTCCCGCGTCATTGGGCTCAATGGTGCTGGTGCTGCTGATTCTGGGGCTCCCGGTGGGGCCGGTGATGGTTACTGTCTTTGCCGTGGGTGGGGCAGTGGCCCCGGCCGGGCGCTTGGGAACCGTGATGACGGCGCTGGCCAGTGGAATTGTTGCCGGTACGGCGATTGGTTCAGCAGTAGGCGGACGGCTGGCGCAGGACCACGGCTATTCGGCGGCATTCCTCGTCCCCGCCTGTGCGGCAGCGGCACTGGCGCTCCTCGGTGCCGCGGCCGCCGTCGTACTGCAGCGCCGCCGCGCCTGACCTGTTCCTACTCGCCTCAGAAGGGCGCGCTCAGGCCAGCTGGCGTTCGATCCTGGCCGCACTCTGGGCCAGCGCGGCGCCCACCTCTGACGGATCGTGGGCTGAGCGGATATATACGACGGCGAGCGCTGCCGGCCGTCCGCCGGGAACCCGGACCGGTGCCGCCAGCGAGGAAACGCCGGCGATGACTTCGTCATGGCTGGCGGAGTATCCGGCGCGCCGGGCCTCCGCCGCCTCCGGGCGGTACGGGATGCCGGTCTCGAGGCGGTCCCATTCGGCTTCGGTGAGGGCCGACTGAATGGCAATGCCCGGTGCTCCGGCGTTGATGGGGTGACGGGTGCCGGGATGCTGCGCCACAGTAGCCCCACTGTGCCGTGGTTCCACGGTCACGAGGGTGATGCAGTCGTGGTGGTCCCACAATGCCACGAAAGCAGTCATATCCAAGGTGTTGGCCAAATGCGTCAGTTCGGGCAGGGCTGCGCCCTGCAGGTTCCTTGAAACGCCGCGGGCAAGGACGGCCAGTCCGGGGCCGGGCTGGACCCGCCCTGCGTCGTCGCGGACCAGCAGCGAGTGGTCCTCCAGCGTGCGAAGGATCCGGTAGGCCACAGAACGGTGGACGCCCATGGCATCGGCGAGTTCGGCAATCGTCAGCGGGCCAGGCGCGGCAGCAAGGATTTCCAAAGCACGGATGCCCCGGGAAAGCGTCTGGGAGGGTGAGGCCTGCGCCGGCGCGGCTCCGGCCGGGGCTGCAGCGCTGGAAGTCATGGTTTCCATCCTAGGCCGGAGCGTCCGGATAGCGAAGCGCCGGTTCACATATAGAACCTGCTGACCAGGGCTCTTGCAAGGTCGCGCCAGTTCAGCGCGTCCGACTTCGACGCCTGAGGCATGGAATTCGGAGAATCCGTGTCCCGCCTCACATTTTCGTAGTACCCTACTAACTAACTGACCGTTCTGTCGGTAATCCTGAAGGCGTCCTGGCAGCCCCGCTGCCACAAACAATGGAGTTTCAATGACCACACCTTCCAAGGTGGATACGCTCTCCGGTCCCAGCACCCGGCGGGAGGAGCGCAAAGTCCTGGCCGGTACCCTGGTGGGCACCACCATCGAGTGGTACGACTTCTTTATCTTTGCCCAGCTAACGGCAACGCTGCTGTCGCCGCTGTTCCTGGCACCGCTGAACCAGTCCAACCCGGGCCTGGCGCAGATCCTCTCCTTCGCCCTGATCGGCATCAGCTTCCTGTTCCGGCCGCTGGGCGCCGTGGTGGCAGGCCACCTTGGCGACCGGCTGGGGCGCAAAGCCATGCTCGTCTTCACCCTGGTGATGATGGGAGCGGCCACCGCCCTCATCGGCATGCTGCCCACCTACGCCCAGATCGGCGCCTGGGCGCCCGTGCTGCTGATCCTCCTCCGGATCATCCAGGGCTTCTCGGCAGGCGGCGAATGGGGCGGGGCAGCACTGATGGCCGTGGAACACGCGCCCCTGAACAAGCGCGGGCTCTTCGGTGCCTACCCGCAGATCGGTGTGCCGGTGGGCATGATCCTGGCCACCGGCCTGCTCTTCTTCCTCAACAGCAGCATGTCCAAGGAAGACTTCGCGGCCTGGGGCTGGCGGATGCCGTTCCTGCTTTCCATCGTCCTGATCGTAGTGGGCTACCTGATCCGGCGTGCCGTGGCAGAAAGCCCGGTCTTCCAGGAGATGGCCATGCGGAAGCAGGAAAGCAAGGCGCCCCTGGGTGAACTGGTCCGAAGCCACAAAAAGCCGGTGCTGTACTCCACCATGATCTTCATCGGCAACAACGCTGCCGGGTACCTGCTGATTGCGTTCTTCATCTCCTATGCCACCCGGACGCTGCAGATGCCCACGCCCCAGGTCCTCCTGGCCACTACGCTCGCATCCTTTGGCTGGCTGATCTTCACGCTGGTGGGCGGCTGGCTCTCCGACCGTATTGGCCGCGTCAAGACCTTCCTCACCGGCTACGCGATTGTGTTCGCCTGGATGATTCCCATGTTTGCCCTGATCGACACCAGGAACATCTGGCTGTACGGCGTTGCACTGTTCGTCCTCACCATCGGCCTTGGCCTTTCCTACGGCCCGATGTCCGCAATGTACGCGGAGATGTTCCCGGCCAGTGTCAGGTACTCCGGCATTTCCATCGGCTACGCCTTCGGCGCAATCCTGGGCGGGGCCTTCGCCGCCACCATCGCCGAAACTCTGCTGCAGACCACCAAGTGGGCCGGATCGATCGGCATCTACATCATGGTGCTGTGCGTCATCTCGGCCATCGGCGTGGTCCTGGCCAAGGAAACCAAGGGCAGGCCGCTGGGCGTCAGCCACCACTAGCCGCACCGTCACAAGGAAAGCCCATAACGCAGCAGCGGGCCCGGACCATATTGGTCCGGGCCCGCCGTCGTCAACGGTTGCTACTGCTTCAGGAAGCTGATGGCGTCTTCGTCCGTCAGTTGTTCGAAGTGCCGGTAGAAACTGCCCACCGCGCGGAACTTGCCGGGCAAGTGCAGGCACAGCACGGCGTCGCACACCCGCTCCACGGACGCGGCGGCTTCAATGGAGCCCACGGGAGCGGCGGCCACCACCGTCTCCGCCCCACCCTCACGGACGGCCTCGACGGCGGCCCTCATGGTGGCTCCGGTTGCCAGCCCGTCGTCGATGAGCAGGACGGTCTTGCCGGAGATTTCCTGGTCTGCTCCCGGGTAGAGGTCCACGCGGCGGAGCAATTCGACGCGTTCGCGCTGCTCCACCTGACGCAGGAGTTCCTCACGGACCCCATGTTCCAGGACGCGGTCCAGCAACGGCTTGTTGAGCAGGCGCACAGTCCGTCCGCGGGCCCACGCCAAGGCTCCATACGCGGTTTCCTCATGCCCGGGAATGCCGAGCTTGCGCACCAGGACGGCACCCAGGGGAAGGTACAGGGCCTTCGCTGCGGCCGCCGCCACGGGGATTCCACCGCGCGCAAGGCCCATCACAACGGTGCCCGGGCGCTCGCGGAACTGCGTCAAAACCGCAGCCAGCCGCTCGCCGGCCTCTGTGCGGTCTTCGAAACGCATATCCATGTAGTCCTCCCGGCTGTTCCAGCCTTCCCTTTCAGCCTACCGCCGGGAAGCCAACGGCAGGAGGGCCTGGATGGCCGGGGAATATTGCAGCCGGATCAGACCGCGAGGAAGGAGATGGCGGCCTGCTTGAAGGCACGGCTGGTGACGGCGTTGGTGTGGTTGCGGCCCGGCAGCGTCAGCTGTTCGGCCAGGGCGCCGGCGCCTTGGGCCAGCTCGGCGAGCTGCGGCAGGCTGCCGGCGCGCTCGTCCTGGTCGCCTGCGACCAGGAGGACCGGCACGTGCGGGACCGCCTCGGCGGGGTCGTAGGGTTCGGCCTTGATGGCTTCCACCAGGGACAGCAGGGCGAAGATGTTGTTGCTCGGCAGCAGCAGCGCCATTTTGAGCAGCCTGGCCGTTGACTCATCCGCAATAGGGGTGCCGTCGGCCAGGTAGTCCTGGGCGGCCACGAGGTCGAACTCAGCCAGGGGGTCCGCGGTATTCGGCCCGCCCAGGACAATCCGGTGCACTATTTCGGGCTGGGTGGCGGCGAACTCCCAGGCGAGCCGGGAACCCAGGGAATAACCCACCACGTCCAGCCCGCTGGCAGGGTCACCGGCCTGCAAAGGCCGCACGCCGGCGTCGAACGCAACCTGCAGCAGGTCCGCGCGGATCCTGCTGGGGGAGTAGGAATCGCGGTCCTCCGGGGCGCCGCTGCGGCCGTGCCCGGGCAGGTCCACCATAATGACGCGCCGGCCCGAATCAAGCAGCGCTGCCAGCCAGCCGGTGTCCTCCCAGTTGAGTTTGCTGGAGGACGAGAAGCCATGCAGGAGCAGGACGGGGCGGAGCCCGGCGTCCACAGCAGGATCATGCACCGCCACATACAGCTGGGGGTCGGTTCCCTCCACGGTGTGCGAATGCTGCTCGCCGGTGTGCCTGCCGCTCATGGTGTCAGTCCTCATCAACTACGGCGCCCAGGGAGACCCGGCGCGTCGGAACCTCGTGCTTCGAAAGTTACTCTACCTGCCTTGCCGCCACCTGCCTGGGCTCGCGGGTCCTGGCGCTGAGCCGGGCACCCACTGCACAGGCTGCTGCGATTGCCGCGATCAGGCCGAAGGTGCTGAACAGCTGGACACGGCTGCTTTCGGCACTGAAGCCCACCGCGAAGATCAGGCCCAGCAGGACGAGGCCCACAATCGTCAGGGCCGGGAAGCCCCGCATCCTTAGCGGCAGGGGAGTGCCGTCCCTGTCCGCACGGCGCCGCAGGACCAGCTGCGAGACCAGCGCGCTGCCCCACACCACCAGGCAGGTTGATCCGACCAGCTGGAACAGGGCGGGGAGGATGCGCTCCGGGAACAAAAGCTCCAGGATTGTGGCCACGAAACCGAAGGCGACGGACACGCCGACGGCCAGCATGGGCACGCTGGCACCGCTCAGGCGGGCCAGGAAGCGAGGGGCCTCGCCGCGCCGGGCAAGGGAGTAGACCATCCGCGACGAGCCGTAGAGGTTGGCGTTCAATGCGGAGAGAAGGGCGACGACGGCCACGAGCGTGATTGCCGTTGCGGCGCCGGGGATGCGGGCGGCGTCCAGGACGCCGGCAAAGGGTGACGCCAGGCTTTCCGATGTTGCCGGCAGGACGGCGGCGATCACAAAGACGGAGCCGATGTAGAAAACCAGGATGCGCCACACCACCGTCCGGACGGCTTTGCCCACACTGTGTTCCGGGTCTTCGGTTTCGGCCGCCGCGACGGACACAATCTCCGTGCCGCCAAAAGCGAAGATAACCACAAAAAGCGCCGCGGCAATTCCGCCGAGTCCCGCGGGGGCGAAATCGGAGGTCAGGGTGGCGAGGCCGGGGGATGCCACGTCCGGCAACAGGCCCAGGAGCAGTGCAGCGCCGATCACCAGGAACAGGACAATGGCCGCGACCTTGAGGATGGCGAACCAGAACTCGAATTCACCGAAGTTCCGGACTCCGGCCAGGTTGATGGCGGTGAAGACCACCATAAAGATCAGGGCGAGCGCCCAGACCGGGACCACTGGCCAGACGGTGAAGAGGAGCCCGGCCGCGCCCAGTGCCTCGGCGGCAATCACCACCACCAGCTGCAGCCACCACAGCCAGCCGATGGTGGCTCCGGCCGTTTTGCCCATGGCACGTTCGGCGTAGACGGAGAAAGCGCCGCTGTTCGGGTTCGCTGCGGCCATTTCGCCCAGTGCCCACATCACCAGGATGATCAGGGTGCCGGCCACCAGGTAGGAGATCAGCACGGCGGGGCCGGCCGCCTGGATTCCTGCCCCGGAGCCGAGGAAGAGGCCGGCGCCGATCGCGCTGCCCAGGCCCATCATGGTGAGCTGGCGGGGCTTCATGCTGTGGCCCAGATGGTCTTGCGGACGCGCTTGGGTGGACTTCATTGTCATCTGCTGCTGAACCTTCTTGGGGTTTGAATGGTGGCTCCTCGTGGGACCTCTTGAATTTACCGTCTCCTGGCCATGGTGCCCGCATCCGGGGCTCCCGGCGCCGCGCTCCCCGCCACCAGGCAATCCCTCCCCATGACTTCCGCGCCGGCAGGAAGGAGAAACATTTGGCAATTGAGGGGCGGTTGCCCGTAGAATCAGTTATGGTCAAGTTGACCATAACTATGGTGACCATAGGACGCAGGCTTCAACGGGGAGCCCGGCAGGTTGGGAAGGTGGTGGGAAATGTACTTGAGCTCGGCAAACGTCTCCGAGCGCCAGGCCGCCCCGCCATCGCTCGCCATCTCCACCGTCATTTTCGCCCTCCGGCCCAGTGAAAGCTCCGGACGGCCCACGCTCTGGCTGCCGCTGGTCCGGCGGATCCGGGAACCGTTCAAAGGCCTCTGGGCGCTCCCGGGTGGCCCACTGAGCCACTCGGAGTCCCTGCAGGACGCGGCGTCGCGCAACCTGCGGGAGACCACTGGCCTCGCCCCGAGCTACCTCGAGCAGCTCTACGCCTTCGGCGGCCTCCACCGTTCACCCACGCAACGGGTCGTCTCGATTGTGTACTGGGCCCTGGTCCAGCCGACCGAAGCCGCCCTGGCAGACGAGTCCGAGAACGTCAGATGGTTCCGCGCGGACCGGCTCGGCGAACTCGCCTTCGACCACAACGCCATTGTGGACTATGCGCTCTGGCGGCTGCGGAACAAGCTGGCCTACGGATCCGTGGCCTACCACCTGCTGGGGGAGTACTTCACCCTGGCCCAGGTCCGGGAAGTCTACGAGGCTGTGCTGGACCGCCAACTGGACCCGGCAAACTTCCGGCGCCAGCTCAAATCCACCCCGGAAATCGAGGAAACCGGGGAATACCTCCAGGGCGGCAAACACCGCCCGCCCCGCCTCTACCGCTTTACCGGCCGGCCCGGCCTTGACCCAGATAACAGGAGCACACTATGAGCAGCGTCAACACAGCAATCCAGCTGATCACGCGCGAACAGGCCGAGAACGGTGCGGCGGCAAAGGGCAGCACCTGCAGCCCGGCCCTGGCCAATGGCCCGTGGGACTACGACCTTGCCGAGGCGCTCGCCGGCGTTCCCGCCTACGGCCCCGGTGCCTCCAGTGCGGACGTGGCCCCCGCCGCAACGCCGCGCCAGGGGCAGCTGCCCGAAGAGTACAAGCTCGCCAGCGACGCCGAGCTGGGCGAAAGGATCCTCGCCGCCAAGGCTGCGCTGGGGGACCGGGCCGTCATCCTGGGGCACTTCTACCAGCGCGATGAAGTCATCCAGTACGCGGACTTCGTGGGCGACTCCTTCCAGCTGGCCAATGCCGCGCTCACCCGCCCGGACGCAGAGGCCATCGTCTTCTGCGGCGTCCACTTCATGGCCGAAACCGCCGACATCCTTTCAGCGCCCGAACAGGCCGTCATCCTGCCCAACCTTGCGGCCGGCTGCTCCATGGCGGATATGGCCGACGCCGACTCCGTAGCCGAGTGCTGGGAGCAGCTTGAGGAAATCTTCGGCACCGAACCTGACGCCGACGGCCGTGTTCCGGTCATCCCCGTCACCTACATGAATTCCTCCGCAGCCCTGAAGGCTTTCTGCGGCGAGCACGGCGGCATCGTCTGCACCTCCTCCAACGCCAAGACCGTCCTCGAGTGGGCGTTCCAGCGTGCCCGGCGGGTGCTGTTCTTCCCGGACCAGCACCTGGGCCGCAACACCGCGAAAGCGCTGGGCGTGCCGCTGGAGCAGATGCCCATGTGGAATCCGCGCAAGGACCTCGGCGGCAACGACGAGCAGGCGCTCCTGGATTCCCGGGTGATCCTGTGGCACGGGTTCTGTTCCGTGCACAAGCGCTTCAACGTGGCGCAGATCGAAAAGGCCAGGGCCGACTTCCCCGGCGTCCAGGTGATCGTGCACCCCGAGTGCCCCATGGAGGTGGTGGATGCGGCAGATTCGGCCGGCTCCACCGACTTCATCAAAAAGGCCATCGCCGCGGCCACCGAGCCCACCACCTTTGCCATTGGCACCGAAATCAACATGGTGAACCGGCTCGCGGCCGAGTACCCGCAGCACACTATCTTCTGCCTGGACCCCGTGATCTGCCCGTGCTCCACGATGTACCGGATCCACCCGGGCTACCTGGCATGGGTCCTCGAGGAGCTCGTTGCCGGGCGGATCGTCAACCGGATCACCGTGGCGGACTCCGTGCAGGACAACGCCCGCACCGCGCTCGAGCGCATGCTCGCCGCCAGGCCGTAATGAACCGGCAGCCGATCATGCCTCCCCCTGCGGGCGGTGGAACATTCGAACCCGGCGCCCTGCCCCCCAGGGGCGCCAGGGCCGGCGGCGGATCCCCGCGCCGGCTGATCGTGGTTGGCAGCGGTATCGCCGGACTGTATGCCGCGCTGCTGGCGGCCGACGCCGGCGCCGATGTTGTGCTGCTGAGCAAAGGACAGCTCCGCGAGAGCAACACCTGGTACGCCCAGGGCGGTATTTCGGCAGTACTGGACGAGCCCGCCCCCGGGGACACGGTTGCAGCCCACATCGCCGACACCCTGCAGGCGGGCGCTGGACACTGCAATGAAGCGGCGGTCCGGCTGATGTGCATCGAGGCCCGCCTGGACATCGCCGGGCTGGAACGGTTCGGCGTGCGCTTCGATCCCGGTGCCGGCGGTGGCCCCGCATTGGGGCTGGAGGCTGCCCACTCCGCCCCCCGCATCCTGCACGCGGGCGGCGACGCGACCGGCGCGAAAGTCGCGGCAGGCCTGATCGAGGCCGTGCTTGCCCGCCGCGCGGAGGGCACGCTGACCATCCACACCGGTGCCCACGCCACAGCGCTCCTGCTGCAGGACGGCCACGCCACCGGCGTCGAGTTCCTGCAGGACGGCGGGACCCACACACTGCACGGGGACGCAGTGCTGCTGGCCACCGGTGGAGCAGGACAGCTCTTTGGACAGACCACCAACCCCGCGGTGGCCACGGCAGACGGCCTGGCGCTCGCCGTCCGCGCCGGGGCGGCAGCGGCCGACCTGGAATTCTTCCAGTTCCACCCCACCTGCCTGGTGCCCGGGGTCAGCGGCACAAACCCGGGCACAGTGACCGGGCTGGACCAGGACCCGCTCCTCATCTCCGAAGCCGTCCGCGGCGAAGGAGCCATCCTCGTTGACGGCAACGGCAAGCGGTTCATGCGTGCCTACCACCCGGACGCCGAACTGGCCCCGCGCGACGTCGTCTCGCGCAGCATCGCCCTGCACCTGGCCAAGCTCGGCGACCCCAACGGCCACGTCTACCTCGACGCGCGCCTCATCGAACAGGTCAAGGGCCCGGGCTTCCTGGCGAAGCGCTTCCCCACCCTCACGCAAAGGACGCTCGACGCCGGCATCGACTGGACCAGGGACCTGGTCCCGGTTGCCCCCGCAGCCCACTACTGGATGGGCGGAGTAGCCACGGACCTCCATGGCCGGACCACTGTGCCCGGGCTTTACGCCGCCGGCGAAGTTGCGTGCACCGGCGTCCAAGGTGCGAACCGGCTGGCCAGCAACTCCCTCCTTGAGGGACTCGTCTTCGGCCGCCGCGCTGTTGAAGACTTTCTAGTCTCTGACTCTGGGTGGGTGTCGACTGACGGCGCTCCTCCGCGTACTCCCCACGATCCCCCTAACCTCGCAAGCTCGGCCAGGGAACCCGGATCGTGTGGGCCCACGGCCGCGGGCGGCCTCCCCTTGACGCTCGCTTCCGGAACACCCTCGGCCGACGTCGGGCAGCGCACCTTGGGTGCCGTCACCTTCCCTGCTGCTTTAGAAGGCGATGCGGGCGAAACGGGTGGTGACGGCGAGAGCCTGCTGGCCAACTCCGGCGGGGAAGGGGATGCTGGCGACGGCATTGGCTCCACGTTCTCGCGGGAAGCTCTGCGCCGGTTGATGACTGCCAAAGCTGGGGTGCTGCGCTCGGGGGAACTGTTGGCCCAGGCGGGGGACACGCTTGGGCGATGGGCCGCCGTCGTACGTCCTGACACTCTCTCCGCCGGCACGGACACGCGCCTGCACGAGGACCGGAACCTGTTGCTGGCCGCGCAGCTGCTGGTGGTTGCCGCCCGGCAGCGCACCGAGTCCCTGGGCGCCCATTACCGCAGCGATGACCCCAAGGACGCAGCCGGCATCGCTGCCGAAATTGAAGAATCTTCCCGAACCCGCCCGAAAGCGAGCCTTCTCCATGAGTGAACTGGCCACCACCGAAAATCCCGTGACCGCACCAGCGCGGGCGGGCGTCCGCAGCCTGGACCTGACGCTGCCGTCCGCACCCGTGCGGGACATCCTGGAACGGGCGTTCGCCGAGGACGCTCCTGCCGGCGACATCACCTCCCAGCTGCTGATCCCCGCCGACGCCCGCGCCACCGCTGTGCTGAACGCACGGGTCCCCGGCGTCTTCAGCGGCGCCACGGTGTTCCGGGACGCCATGCTGCTGGTGGACCCCGAAACGGACGTGGAGCTGCTGCTCGCCGACGGGGACACGTTCGACGCCGGCACGCACCTCGCGCGGGTCAGCGGACGGGCCCGGTCGGTGCTCCTCGCAGAACGCGTGGCCTTGAACCTCGTGCAGCGGATGTCCGCCATCGCCACGAAGACCGCCGAATTCGTCGAACTGACCGAAGGCACGTCCGCCCGGATCACCGACACGCGCAAGACCACTCCCGGGCTGCGGATCCTGGAGCGGTTCGCCGTGCGCTGCGGTGGCGGCGCCAACCACCGGTACAGCCTCTCCGACGCCGTCCTCGCCAAGGACAACCACCTTGCGGTGATGACAGGAGGGGACCCGGCCAAACTCACCGGGCTGCTCGCCGCAGCCAAGGCACAGCTGGGGCACACCACCCACTTTGAGGTTGAGGTGGACCGGATGGACCAGATCGAGCCCGTACTCGCCGCCGGGGTGGACACCATCATGCTGGACAATTTCACTCCTGAGGAGTTGAGGGCCGGGGTGGCGCTGGTAGCCGGACGCGCACAGGTTGAGGCCAGTGGGAACGTGAACCTCGCTACCGTGGCCGGGATCGCCGCCACCGGAGTGGACGTCATCTCCATCGGCGCCCTGACGCACACCGTGGCCGCCCTGGACCTCGGGCTGGATGTCGAACTGACGGTGGCATGAACCCATGATCTTCCTCGACGCGGCCGCCACAACACCCGTCCGCCGTGAAGTACTGGACGCCATGTGGCCCTACCTCACCGGAGAGTTCGGGAACCCTTCCAGCCACCACACCCTCGGCGAGGCTGCGGCCACTGCGCTCGCGGACGCGCGGCGGACGGTGGCAGCGGTGCTGGGCTGCCGGGCGGGCGAGGTAACCTTCACCGCGGGCGGAACGGAAGCGGACAACCTGGCGGTGAAGGGCATCGCCCTGGCCCGGCAGGCTGCTGACCCGCAGCTCAACCGGGTGGTGATCAGCGCCGTCGAACATCCCGCCGTCGAGGAATCGGCCCGGTACCTGGAGCGCTTCCACGGCTTCGCCATTGATGTGGTCCCCGTTGACGGGACCGGACTGGTGACCCCAGAGGCGTTTCAAAAAGTGCTGACACCGGAAACAGCGGTGGCCAGCGTGATGTACGCCAACAATGAAGTGGGAACGGTCCAGCCCATTTCCGAACTGGCAGCGCTGGCACACGAACTGGGCATCCCTTTCCACACGGACGCCGTCCAGGCAGCCGGGTGGCTGCCGCTGGACACGAAGGTGCTGGGTGTGGATGCGATGAGCATTTCGGGGCACAAGCTGGGGGCGCCCAAGGGATGCGGGGTGCTGTTCGTCCGGGGGCGCACCAAACTCGAGCCGCTGATCCACGGCGGAGGGCAGGAACGCGGCCGCCGGTCAGGAACAGAGAACGTGGCCGGCGCCGTGGGCCTGGCCACCGCCCTGACGCTTGCGCACGCAGGCCAGGAAGAACAACGACGCCGGGTCACCGCACTGCGGGACACGTTCATCAGCGCTGTGCTCACCGGTGTTCCCGGCGCAGTCCTCACCGGGCATCCGGCTGAACGGCTGCCCTCCGTGGCGTCATTCTGCTTCCCCGGAACCAGCGGCGAGTCAGTACTCCTTGAGCTCGAACGCCAGGGCGTGGTCTGCTCCAGCGGCTCAGCCTGCGCGGCGGGCTCGGACGCGCCCTCGCAGGTGCTGACAGCACTGGGCATTGCGCCCGAGGTGGCCCAGACGGCTGTCAGGTTCAGCTTCGATGCAAGGGTGACCGAAGCGGACCTGGCAGCGGCGGCAGCCGCGGTGGAATCCGCCGTCGGACGGGTCAGGGCGCTCGGCGCCTGACTGCACCAACGCCCCGAAGGCGCTGCCGCCTCAGCCGCTGGAAGGTGCGGGCCAGGGCGAGGCAATCACAGGATTCACGAGCTCACCGATCCCTTCGACCCGGCACACCACCGTGTCGCCCGGGGCCAGCGGAACGCACTCTGCCGGGAAACCGGTCAGCACCAGGTCGCCCGGGTGGAGGGTCATAAACGAGGTCACGTACACGAGGATCTCATCAACCTTCCAGCCGAGGTCAGCGGTGCTGGCGGCCTGGAGGGGAGTGCCGTTGTGCACCACGTCCACGGCCAGGTGTGACTCGTCCAGGCCGGTCACCATCCACGGTCCCGCGGGCGTGAACGTGTCCTGGCTCTTGGCGCTGATCCAGAGTTCATCAGTTTTCTGCAGATCCCGGCAGGTGACGTCGTTGCCGATAGTGAAGCCCAGGACGGCGCCGCGGGCATTCTCTGGGGTCAGGCCCCGCGACCTGGTGCCGATCACAATGGTCAGCTCCGCCTCCGGATCCACCCGCCGCATTCCCGGCGCCAGTTCAATCGCGTCTCCAGGCCCGATGACGCTGGTGGCCGCCTTGTGGAACGCCTGCGGCGGCAGCTCCCGCCCGGACTGGCCGGTGTTGTGCGCCATCCCCAGGACATTGGCGGGCACGCTGGGAGCGAGGAATGTAAAGGAATGCTCCTTCACCCGGTCCCCTGGCTGCCACCCCTCCCGCGGGTGGCTGGAGGCGTTGGCGGGTGAACCCCAAAAGGGGCTGCCAGTAACTGTCCACGTGCTGCCGTCCGCCCCGCCAAAGTCCACTGCATCGCTGGCAACAAAAAACTGTTCCGCTGGATGGGCAGGGGACAGGGGACGGACGCGCGCAATGCGGCGGGGGAGGGCAGGCATAAGGGAATCCTAGGGGGGCGTTGTGAATCGAACCTGGCGGGAAGCCGGCTGCGGTTCCGTCAGTAGAGCTCGCCCACCGGAATCTCGACAGCCAGGCGGTTGGACGGCCCGGGCAGCGGGCAGGCCCAGGCCTCGTTGTAAGCGCAGGACGGGTTGTAGGCGAAGTTGAAGTCCAGCACAAAAGCGGCATCCGGACCGGTCCCATCGACGCCGTGGAACGCGCCTTTGATGGTGTCCAGCAAATACCGTCCCGCGCCGTAGCTGCCGCCGGGCTGGCCGGCCGTGGCATCACGGAACGGCACAAAAATGCCGCCGCCGTAGCCGTGCAGCTTCCACACCCCGAGTTGGCCCATCTCGGGCAGGTCGAAGGTTCCCAGCCGGATAAACCGGACCACGCCGTCCGTGGCGGTCTCCACGTTCATCTCCCGCCCCGCACCCTCCTTGGTCAGGGGCACGTGGAAACGGTAGATGGGATCGTAGTCTGCGGTTTTGAGCCCGGAAAAGCGCGCCTTGTCCTGAGCGGTGAGGGCGGAGGCAGGGTGCGTGGCAAACATCAGGTCCCGCTGGTGGCGCCAGTAGGAGTGGGCCTCGGACGGGTTCTCGAGCGCCAGCTTCCGGACATTGGCGTAGAGGGCGAAGGTCCGCAACCGCCAGTCGGCAATGTCGACGGCGGAGATGTTCGCCAGGGTATCGTCGGCTCCGCCCAGGGTTTCTTCGGCTGTGCCGTGCTGCTGATCGTGCGCCATAACCCCAGCCTAGTCCCCGCACCGTACCGCGCCCGCCCGACGGCGACACGGACCTCCGGTGCCTGCCCCCGCCGGGGGGAAACGCGCTCCCGCCCAGCCCGGCATGCCGCCCCGGTCCGGTTAGGCTGGCTGCATGAGAGGCATGGCAACGAGGGTGCGGTCCGGTGTATCACTGCTGGTGGCGGGCGCCTTCCTGGCCGGCTGCTCCAGCGCAGGGCCGGTCCAGCCGGGCTGGACTGCGCAGCCGGGTCCGTCCGGTGCCGCAGGCTCCAGTGCTTCCGCGCCCGCATCCCCGGATGCCTCCTCAACGGCGGCTTCCGATGGCGCAGCTCCCGGCTCCGCCTCATCCGGCGCCCCGCAGGCAGTGGCTACGGCGTCGGCCTGGAAGTCATTCTCGGACCCTGGCAAGGCCGTCAGCTTCGACCTGCCGCAGGACTGGATCGCCCAGTCCGTCACGCCGGAGGAAGGCACCTTGCCCGGTGCCCTGAAGATCGAAGTGAAGAAGCCCGACGGCACCTTCATGGCAGCGCTGCGGACCGGGCTGCCGCCGTCGTCCACGGAATGTCCGGAAGCATCCCGGCGGGCCTACACCGTGGTCAGCAGTGTGCCGGTGGAGGTCTCCGCCGCAGGCGGGGAGGGGACCATACCGCCCAGGGTGGTGTTCCGTGTGATCCAGGGGTACAAATACTTTGGTTCCTACGGCGTTACGAACGTTGCGGGCGGCACGGACGGCCAGGCCTGCGAGCTCCGCAACATCCTGCGGGGTCCCGCCGGAAAGGGCGACTACTCGTTCGGGGACGTCGTCTCCGTACGCCCCTTTGCCCCGGACGAAAAAGTGGCCCCCGCCAAGGCATTCGACACCCTTGACCAGGCCGCCCGGTACGCCAATGAGGGCAGCGAATTCGCCAATGTCCAGCGGATGCTAATGTCTCTGAAGATCAAAAACTAGTTAGTCCCGTTCCCGGCCCGCGTGCTGCGACAAGCGGTGACTTTTCTTCCACCGCACCCAACCCGGAAAGAGCCATGGAACGCAGTGTTTCCGCACGACTGGTCTTCAAAACCGCAGCCAACACCAAGGTGGCGATGGCCGTCGCGGTGGCGAGGAACGGGGGCTATTCCTCCTTTGAGGAGTCGCTGTCCGTCACGGCCGGGGGCGGCCAGGTCCCGCTGACCGAGGTGGCCGACCACCACGGAGGCCGGTTCCACTACATGGAGTTCGCCGATCCGGCGGAGGTGACGGTGGAATACTCCGCCACGGTGGCCGGAAAAGCCGAACCGGAAGAGGCGGAGCTTGCCGACCGGATCCGCTACGTCCGGCCCAGCCGGTACGCAGAATCAGACCGGCTTCTGCCCACCGCCTACGCCGAATTTGAGGGGGTCCAGGGCGCCGGGCTGCTGCACGCCGTCAGGAACTGGGTGAACGGGGAACTGCGCTACCTCAGCGGATCATCGCGGGGCACCGACGGTGCAGTGGAAACCCTGCTCAGCCGCCGCGGGGTGTGCCGGGACTTCGCGCACCTGGCCATCGCACTGCTGCGCTCCAAGGACATCCCCGCCAGGCTCGCCGCCGTCTACGCTCCCGGCCTGTCGCCGATGGATTTCCACGCCGTGGCCGAGGCCTACGTGGAGGGTGCCTGGCACGTCATCGATCCCACGGGGCTGGCCCCGCGGGAATCGATGCTTCGGATCACCGCCGGCCGGGACTCCGCCGATACCGCCTTCCTGTCCACGGTGGGCGGGAGCCTGATCCTCCACCAGCTGCAGGTCACCGCAGTTGTCAACGGCGTCCTGCCCGTGGAGGATCCTGCCCGCCTTATGCAGCTGGGCTGACCACCTCCGGTCAGCGGGGACCCAGCGAACTCCGCAGCTTCTCCGTGAGCCGCCGCAGTTCCTTCTGCTCTTCAGGTGTCAGGGCCGGACCCATCAGAGTGGAGATGTCCCGGACGTGCTCACGGCCGATCTCCTTCTGCAGCTCCCGGCCTTCCTCCGTCAGCTTCAACAGCACGCCCCGGCCGTCCTCCGGCGCCGGCATCCTGGCCACCAGCCCCCGTTTCTCCAGCCGCTCCACCATCCGGCTGAGGCTGGACTGGCTCAGGAGGACGTTGTCGTTGAGCTCGTTGAGCCTAAGCCAACCCGTGGGGCAGCGTGACAACGTGAACAGGACGTCATACTCGTTGACGGCCAGCTTCCGGAAGGCCGGACCTGCCTGCAGCTTGCGCATGACGGCCACCTGGGCCCGGAACAGCGACTCCCAGGTCTCGGCTGCAAGCCGCACCGGTGATTCTGAACTGTTGCCGGCCATCATGCCTCCACGGAGGACTTTTCGGCGCCCGGCGCGTCCTGGCCCTGCCCTGCCTGCGCCTCCTGGGCGGCCAGTGCAGCGGCAACCCGGTTGGCATGGGTGGGCGGTTCGGGAACGTGGGCCGGCGTGAGGGCGGCGTACTCCTTGCGCAGGACAGGCAGGACTTCCTCGCCGAACAGGTCCAGCTGCTCCAGCACGGTCTTCAGCGGCAGGCCGGCATGGTCGATCAGGAACAGCTGCCGCTGGTAGTCGCCGAAGTACTCCCGGAAGGTCAGGGTCTTTTCGATAACCTCCTGCGGGCTGCCGACGGTCAGGGGCGTCTGCGAGGTGAAGTCCTCCAATGAGGGCCCGTGCCCGTAGACCGGAGCGTTGTCGAAGTAGGGGCGGAACTCCTTGACGGCGTCCTGCGAGTTCTTCCGCATAAAGAACTGGCCGCCCAGGCCCACGATCGCCTGGTCTGCCTTGCCGTGGCCGTAGTGCTCGTAGCGCTCACGGTAGAGGCTGATCAGCTGCTGGTAGTGCTCCTTGGGCCAGAAGATGTTGTTGGCAAAGAAGCCGTCGCCGAAGTACGCGGCCACTTCGGCGATCTGGGGCGTGCGGATGGAGCCGTGCCACACAAACGGGGCCACTCCGTCGAGCGGGCGCGGGGTGGACGTGAAGTTCTGCAGCGGGGTGCGGAACTTGCCGGACCAGTTCACGGTGTCCTCGTCCCACAGCTTGCGCAGCAGGCTGTAGTTCTCGATGGCGAGTTCCACGCCGTCCTGGATGTTCTTGCCGAACCAGGGGTAGACGGGAGCGGTGTTGCCGCGGCCCAGGACCAGGTCCACGCGGCCGTCGGCGAGGTGCTGGAGCATGGCGAAGTCTTCGGCAATCTTGACCGGGTCATTCGTGGTGATCAGCGTGGTGGCCGTGGACAGGATGATCCGTTCGGTCTGCGCCGCGATGTAGGCAAGGGTGGTAGTGGGGGAGGAGGAGAAGAAGGGCCGGTTGTGGTGCTCGCCGATGGCGTAGACATCCATGCCGATTTCCTCGACCTTCTTCGCGATGGCGACGGAGGCCTTGATGCGCTCGTTCTCGGTGGGGGTGCGGCCCGTGGTGGGGTCCGTGGTGATGTCACTGACGCTGAAAACACCGATCTGCATGATGTGCCTTTCCGTTGCTTGGACTTGCTGGCCTTGGTTCCAGTATAGGCCAATTTAGATGCATTTGCATCTATCGCCGGATACAACGCTGCCGCACGGAAAATATTCCGCAGTTTTTACTCGGGGCTTCCGGCTGCTGCGCGCCGCCCGCTGACCTTGGGCACCATGCCCGTGGTCCAGTCGCGGAACTCCTCGTCGACGTCGGCGCCGGGGCCGAATTCCGGGCGCTCATGCAGTTCCCGCAGCAGCGCCTTCTTCTCCCGGCGCCCCTCCACCAGGCGGTAGAGGACGGGAACCAGGACCAGGGTCAGGGCGGTTGATGAGACGAGGCCGCCGATGACCACCACGGCCAGGGGCTGGGAAATGAAGCCGCCCCCGCCTGTCAGCCCGAGGGCCATCGGAGTCAGGGCGAACACCGTGGCCAGGGCGGTCATCAGGATGGGCCGGAGCCGCTGCCGCGCGCCGTGGGTGATGGCATCCGCCACGTTCATGCCCGGCCGGCCGTCGCGCGGCTGCCGGTACTGGTTGATGAGGTCGATCAACACAATGGCGTTGGTGACCACGATGCCTACCAGCATCAGCATGCCGATCAGTGACGGCAGGCCCAGCGGAACCCCGGTCACCAGTAGCAGGGCCACGGCGCCGGTGGCCGCGAACGGCACCGAGACCAGCAGGATCAGCGGCTGGATGAGCGATTTGAACGTGGCCACCATGATCACGTAGACGATGGCAATGGCCGCCAGCAGGGCAAGCCCAAGCTGCTCGAACGACTCCTGCTGCTGGGTGGTGGCGCCGCCGATTTCGGCGGTGACCCCGGCCGGCAGCCGGACCTCTGCGAGGCGCTTCTGGACTTCGGTGTTCACGGCGCCGAGGTTGGATCCCGACGGCGTCACGGACACCCGCGCGGTGCGCTGGCCGTTGCTGGCGGTGATGGACACCGGGACGTCCACCTGTTCCACCGCGGCAATGCTGCCGAGCGTTACAGGAGCGCCGGCGGCGGGCAGCGGAATTGCGCGGACGGCGTCGATGCTGGTGAACCTGGTGCCCTTGCCGATCTGGACCGGGAAGTCGTTGGTGTCGATCCGCACGGTCCCGGCAGGGATGGGGCTGATGGTTGACGCGAGGACGCCCGCCACCTGTTCCTCGTTGAGCCCTGCCGCGACGGCCTTGGCACGGTCAACCTTTACCTGGACCACCGGCTGGCTGGCGGCGAGGTTGGTGGCCACTTCGCTGGTGCCGGGGACGCCGGTCATGGCCTCGATCATGGCGTCGCTGGCAGCCTGCAGGTCCGCGGTGGTGGCCGCCTTGATGGTGATGTCCACCGTAGAGGACGTTCCGAAGCCGCCCTGCTGGGTACCGACGGATACCTTCCCTGAATCGGGCACCTTTGCCAGCTCGTTCCGAACGGTTTCCTGCAGCTGCTCCTGGTCCGCCTTTTCATCGGTCACCACCGTGAAGGTGGAGTTGGAGGATCCGGTGGAGGTGATGGCGGCAAACCCGGCCTGGGCATTGCCGCTGGTCACCTGCACGTCGCGGACGCCGTCGATCCCGCGCAGGACCTCCTCAAGGCGGACGGCGGCGGCGCTGGTATCAGCCAGGCTGGTCCCGGCAGGCAGCACCTGCCGGACGGTCAGGCTGTTCTGCCCGGAATTTCCCAGCAGGTTGGTTGCCAGCAAGGGTGCCATGGCCGCGGTGCCGCCCAGGACCAGGGCGGCGGCAACCAGGGTGACTACCGGATGCTTCTGGGTCTTGGTGAGGATGGGAAGATACCCGCGCTGGAGCCTGCTGCGCTGCTCTGCCTCCTGGGCCTTGGCGCGGGCCTCGGAGGCATTGCGGCGGGCTGCCTCGCTGCCGAGGCCGGGATTGCGCAGGAACCAGTAGGCCAGCACGGGAACGATGGTCAGCGAAACCAGCAGTGAGGCCAGCAGCGCCATGGTGACGGTGAGGGCAAACGGCCTGAACAGCTCGCCCGCGAGTTCGCCCACGAAGGCAATGGGCAGGAAGACGGCCACCGTGGTCAGCGTGGAGGCCGTGATGGCGCCGGCCACTTCGCGGATGGCGGTCAGGATGGCGGTGACCTTGTCCTCGCCGTAACTGAGGTGCCGCTTGATGTTTTCGATGACCACGATCGAGTCATCCACAACCCGGCCGATGGCGATGGTGAGCGCGCCGAGGGTGAGGATGTTCAGCGAGTAACCGGTAGCGGACAGGCCGATGAAGGTGATCAGGAGTGAGAGCGGGATGGACACCGCCGTCACCAGGGTGGAGCGTGCGGACATCAGGAACACCAGGATGACAGCCACGGCGAAGCCCAGCCCCAGCAGTCCTTCGGTGGTGAGGTCCTTGATGGATTTTTCGATGAACGGGGCCTGGTCGAAGACCGGGGTGAACTTGGCGTTGGATCCCAGTTCTGCCTCAAGCTCGTCCAAGGTGTCACGGACCGCGTGCGAAATGGCCACCGTGTCGCCTTCGGGCTTCTTGGTGACGGAGACCGCGAGGGTTTCCGCCCCATTGGTCCGCGTAATTGAAGTCCGTTCGTCATCCTTGACGGAGACGTCGGCCACGCTTCCGATGGTGGCGGCGTTTTTTGCCCCGGAGAGCGGCAGGGCCTTGATGGCGTCCAGGGAATCAACCGGACTGCCGATCTGCAGGGAGAGGGTCTTCCCCTGCTCCTGGAGGGTGCCTGCCGGTACCAGCGCGCCGTTGTTCCCCAGGGCATCCCGGATGGACGTGATGCTGGCTCCGGACGCCGCCATGGCATCGGCGCGGGGGAGGATCTCGATGTGCTGTGTGGCGCCACCGGTCACGTCGGCGCCGCGGACGCCGTCGATCTTCTGCAGCCGGGGCACGCTCAGCCGCTGCAGGTCCGCGTTCAGTTCGCTCAGGGACTTGTCGGAGGACACCGCCAGGAACACGATGGGAAAATCGCTGATGCTTCCCGCAATGGCCTGCGGCTGGACGTCCTCGGGGAGGTTCCGCTTGGCGTTGGAGATGGCCCGGTCAATCTGGTTCCGGGCACGGTCCAGGTTGGAACCATAGGTAAAGACCATGGTGATCTGGGAGACGCCGTTGCGCGACGTGGAGGAGGTGGACTCCAGCCCCTCCACGCCGTTCAACGCAGTCTCCAGCGGCCCGCTCACCTGCTTGTCCACCACTTCCGGCGAGGCGCCGGGCATTGCGGTGAGCACCGTGATCTGCGGGAACTCGATCGACGGGATGAGCTCCTGCTTCAGCGAGGACATGGTGATCACGCCAAAGACGGAGGCGAAGACCGTGATGAGTGCGATCAGAGCCCGGTTTGCCAGTGAAAGTTGTGCCAGCCGGAACATCGCATGGTCTCCTGTGGGGTTGTGACTGACTGTTGCGGGCCAAGCAGCCGGCCACCGGCCCCGGCAGGGTCAGTGGTTGGCGGTAACGCTTTCCAGCTGCAGGGACCTGGCGGTTGCCTTCTCGAGCTCCGCGGCAAGTTCCGGGTTGTCATCGAGCTTGACGCCGTAGCCGGGCATCATGTCCTTGAGCCTGGACTGCCAGCCCTTGAAGTTCTTCGGGAAGGCCTTCTTGAGCAGTTCGATCATGATGGGTACCGCAGTGGAGGCTCCGGGGGATGCACCCAGGAGTGCGCCGATGGAACCGTCACGGCCGGCAATGACTTCAGTGCCGAACTGAAGAATGCCGCCCTTCTGCGGGTCTTTCTTAATGATCTGTACACGCTGGCCGGCCGTAATGAGTTCCCAGTCGCCCGCCTTGGCCTCCGGGTAGTACTCGCGCAGGGCTTCCACCTTGTCGGCGTGCTTTTTGGCCACTTCCTTGACCAGGTACGCGGTGAGGTCCATGTTGTCCTTGGCAACGGCCAGCATGGGGATGATGTTGCTTGGCCGGATGGACAGCGGCAGGTCCAGGTAGGAGCCGTTCTTCAGGAAGTTGGTGGAGAAGCCTGCGTACGGGCCGAACAGCAGCGAGCGCTTGCCGTTGACGTACCGGGTGTCCAGGTGGGGCACGGACATGGGCGGGGCGCCCACGGACGCCTGGCCGTACACCTTGGCGCTGTGCTGGGCAGCGAGGGTTTCGTCCGTGCAGCGGAAGAACTGCCCGGAAACCGGGAAACCGCCATAGCCCTTGCTTTCCGGAATCCCGGAGGCCTGCAGCAGGTGCAGGGCACCGCCGCCGGCGCCCACGAATACGAACTTGGCGTGGATCTTGCCGTGTTCGCCTGACCGGGGGTGCTTCAGCGAAAGGTTCCAGCCGCCGTCGGATGCCTTGGAGATGCCGGTGACATCATGGCCGTAATTGATCTCGACGCCGTTGTTCCCGAGGTAGGTGGTCAGTTCACGGGTGAGTGCCCCGAAGTCCACGTCGGTGCCTTCGGCGGCGCGCGTGGCGGCGATCCGCTGCTGGGGATCGCGGCCCTTGACGATCAGTGGAGCCCACTTGCCGATCTTGCCGTGGTCCTCGGAGTACTCCATGCTGCGGAACAGGGGATGCGGCTTGAGTGCTTCATACCGGGTCTTCAGGAACCGGGTGTTCTCTTCGCCGATCACAAAGCTCATGTGCGGCACGGTGTTGATGAAGCCCTTGGGCGATCCGATCAGCGACTGGTCCACCAGGTGGGACCAGAACTGGCGGGAAAGCTGGAACTGCTCATTGATGAGCAGTGCTTTGGCGGGGTCCACCGAGCCGTCTTTGGCTGCGGGGGAGTAGTTGAGTTCGCAGAGGGCAGCGTGGCCGGTTCCGGCGTTGTTCCACGGACCGGAGCTTTCCAGCCCAGGCTCGTCCAGCCGCTCGAACATGGAGATGGTCCAGTCCGGCTCCAACTGCTTGATGAATGCCCCCAGCGTGGCGCTCATGATGCCGCCGCCAATCAGGACGACGTCGGCATGAGGGGTCTTGGAAATGAAGGTCACGATCAGTCTCCGATTGCAGCGGCTCTGGCTGTCACAGAATATCCCCGCGCAGCCCTACTACTGAAATTGGGCTGGCCCGTCAAGGCTTCAGTTGTACTTTGGTGAAAACTTCATTTAAGACAGGCGACGCCGGATAGCTCACCACACGGTCGGACAAGGCCAATGCAGAGATGGGGAAGGCAACCGGAACCGCTGGAACAGTGGCCGCGATCTGCGCATTGATAGTGTGATATTGCTCATCCCGCTCCTGCCCCTCGGGCATCCCGCGGGCCCTGTTGATCTTGGAGAAGACCTGGGGATCCTGGTATCCGAACTCGCCGTTCTTCTCACCGAAGAGGGGGCCAACGAAATTGTCGGCGTCCGAGTAGGACCCGTTCCAGCCGAGCAGGTGGAGTGCGTGGTCTCCCGGGGACTGCACCTTTTGCAGATACCCCTCAGACCAGTCCACGGGAACGGGCCTGACGTTGAAGCCGACGGCGGTGAGCTGGCGGCTGATCTCGGCGTAAACCTTCTCCGGAGTGGGCAGGTAGGGCCTGGTGACGTTCAGCGGGTAGTAGAACCTCAGCTCCTCACCGGCATAGGCGGCCTCCTTGAGGTACTCCTTGGCCTTGGCGGGGTCGTGCCCCAGTGCGGGGGCGTCGTTGTTGAACCCGCTGATCTTCGGCGGGACGAACTGGGTGGCCACGGCGGTGTTGTCGATGAAGAACTTGCGGATCAGCGTTTCTTTGTCGATGGCCAGTTCGATGGCCTGCCGCACTTTCTGGTTCTGCAGGACCGGGATCTCCTGGTTGATGCCTAAGTACATAACGGAGAACGGGTCCCGCTGCACAATCTGCTTGCCGCGCTTCACCAGCTGGTCGAAGTTGCCCACCGTCACGGCGTCGTAGCCGTCGATTTTCCCGTCCAGCAGGGCCTGGAGGCGGGCCTGGGGGTGGTTGTAGGCCACAAAGTTGATGGTGGCGATCTGGCCACGGTCGCCCCAGTAGGAAGTATTGCCGGCCAGGGTGACGCTGCCTTCGTCCCAGGATTTCAGGATGAAGGGACCGGTGCCTACCGGATTGGCGCCGAAGCCGGACACGGCCTGGCCGGCGCGGTTCTGGTCCAGCACGTCGGCGTTGCCTGCCGCAAGCGCGGCGGGGGAGGCGATGGCGAAGGCCGGCAGGGTCAGGGCCTGCAGGAATGCGGTGAAGCGCTGGGTGAGGTCGATCTGCACGGTATCGGCTGCCACCGCGGTGCAGCTTTTGAAGATGGACAGCTCCGGCTGGTCCGAGTGAGCCTTGAACACGCCTTTGAACGAGCTGCCCGGAGCCTGCCGGCGGAGCTCCTCCGGGAACGCAAACCAACGGTTGAAGTTGGTGCACACCGCGTCGGCGTTAAAGGGGGTTCCGTCGTGGAAGGTCACACCGCTGCGCAGTTTGAAGGTGTAGGAGCGGCCCTCATTGGATTCGCTCCACTCCGTGGCCAGCAGCGGGGTAGGTTTCCCGGTGGTCTGGTCCACCCCCACCAGTCCCTCGAGGATCTGCCGGGTGATCCGCTGGGACTCAACATCGCTTGACAGTGCGGGATCCAGGCCCAGTGGCTGCACGGCTGTGCCGAAGTTAAAGGTTTCTGTGGGTTCCGCCGTCGGGCTGGGGGAAGGGGACGCGGGCGACGGCGACGGGGCCGGTATGCCGGTGCATGAGGTGACGCTCAACGCCAGGAGGGCGGCACCGGTCGTCAGGACCGTCCGCCGGGATGGACTGCTGGGCACGCGTTTATCACCTCGGGATCTTGCCGGCACCGCCGGTTGCGGGCCGGGACCCAGTCTAGTTGACCTGGTGGTGCGCTTCCGGGAGGCCCAGGGCGGCCGCCTGTTCGCCGACGCCTTAAAGGCCCGGGGCCCGTCCTTGTCGGAACGGGCCCCGGGCCTGGCTGCTTGCAGCCGGGATTACTTGGGCATCAGCACGGAATCGATGAGGTAAACCGTCGCGTTCTTGGTCTTGACGCCGCCGCAGATCACGCTGGCGTCATCCACCTTAAGGGTGTCGCCGCTGCCCGTGACCGTGACGGAGCCGCCCTGGACGGTGGCGTGGGTGCCGGCGATCTTGTCCGGGGTGATCTGGCCGGGAACCACGTGGTAGGTCAGGATCTTGCTCAGGAGGGCATCATCGGTCTTCAGTGTTTCGATGGTGGCGGGGTCGATCTTGGCGAAGGCGTCGTCCACCGGCGCGAAGACAGTGAATTCACCGCCGTTGAGAGTGTCCACCAGATCCACCTTCGGGTTCAGCTTGCCGGACACGGCAGCCGTGAGGGTGGTCAGGATGGGGTTGTTGGATGCTGCCACGGCCACGGGATCCAGCGCCATGCCTTCCACCGAACCTGCGCCCGTGGGTACCTGCTTGGCGTAGGCTGCGCAGCCGCTGCCCACCAGGTTGGCGGCCGGATCCATCATGGCTGCGGAGGAGCTGGCAGACGGTGACGGGGCCATCGTGGTGGCCTTCGCCGAAGCGGAGGATGACGGCGCGGCGGCCGGAGCGGAGGAGCTGGACGTGCCTGCTGAGCCACCGCAGGCGGTCAGGCTGAGCAGAGCTGCAGCTGCAACGCCTGCGACGCTGAAAGTGGTGCGCTTGATGGTCTGCATTGTGGTTCTCCTTGGGTTGAACATGTCGCCTGGCCGTGGACGGGATGTCCGCGGCGCTGATTGCTTCCGGTTGGTGGGCACCTGCCTTGGCTGGTGTCTCAGTGGGTATTCGGCTGCTGCGGAAACATGGATGGGTCGGCGTCAAGGACTTTTTCAGCGCACTGGTGTTTCCCGGGAATTTCCCGGGGCTGATGACCGCCGGGCGGCGGCAAAGAAACAAAAAATCCCCCGGCCTGTGACAACGTCACGAAGGCCGGGGGATCTTTGACAGGCAGTGCGCAAGGGGGGACTTGAACCCCCACGCCCGAAGGCACAGGAACCTAAATCCTGCGTGTCTGCCAATTTCACCACTCGCGCTTGGCCTTCGGCGCCGCACGCTCAGGCGCCTGTGTCAGGGCCAGGAAGGTACGACGGCGGATGCCAGTCTTTATTGTAGCGTTGCGCAGGCGGGACCTGCGTCAGCGGTGGCCGGGTCAGGCGTCCAGTTTCAGGTCCCGGCGCAATTTGGCCACATGGCCCGTGGCGCGCACGTTGTACTGGGCCAGGGCCACTTTTCCGTCGGGATCCACCACAACGGTGGACCGGATCAGGCCCTCGTAGGTCTTGCCGTAGTTTTTCTTCTCGCCCCAAGCCCCGTAGGCCTCCGCCACTGCATGGTCCTCGTCAGAGAGCAGCGGAAAGGTGAGGGATTCCTGGGCGGCGAACTTGGCCAGCTTTTCCACGGGATCGGGGGAGATGCCCAGCACGTCATAGCCCGCCGATTGCAGGGAGGACAGGTTGTCCCGGAAGTCGCACGCTTCCTTGGTGCAGCCGGGGGTTGCCGCGGCGGGGTAGAAGTAGACGATGGTCTGGCGCCCCGGCCGCGGTGCCAGGCTGACGTCCTTCCCCGTCGAGTCTTTCAGGGTGAATTGCGGTGCGTCGTCACCTGTTACGAGTCGGTCAGCCATTGTTTTTCTCCTTGTTGCAGGCGTGACACATCAGCCTAGTAAGCGGTGCGGAACAGTGCTAATCGGCACTTGGCTATACTTGCTGCTATGCCTGATATGGATCAATGGCCCACAGGGCGCCTCTTGTCCACTGCTGCGCGCCTCGTTGAACACTCCTGGAATGAAAAACTCGGCGCTATCGGTCTCACCCATGCCGGTGTTATCGCCATAGAGGTCCTTAACGCGCAGGGCCCCATGACCCAGGCGCAGCTTGCCCAATATGTGCGCGTGCAGGCCCAGACCATGGGCAAAACCCTGAGCCGCCTCGAAGCCCACGGGCATATCGCCAGGGTCCGCAGCACCTCTGACCGCCGCAGCCATGTGGTGTCCCTGACTGAGCGGGGCAAGGAAGCCGTCGCCGCCGCCGTCGAGATGGAACGTACGGTCCTGGCAGCGGCCACCATCGACCCCGACGCCCTGCGGCAGGAACTCAAGGCTGTTGTCCGCGAACTGGCAAGCCAGTTCGGTACCACCGCCACCGCGGCGTTGGTGGAGAACCCGTCCATGACGCCGTAGCCCATCTGCTTCGGCCGGCACTGCCGGCCTACAGCGTGATCCCAGCTGTTACAGGCTGCGGTCACGCTTTATTTTTGCCCCGCATCTGCCGCCCACCGACGGGAACGCGCCATCACGTCCGGCAACGAATCGGCCGACGCTCCATCACTTATGGCCACCAGGTTGGAATCGCCCGCTCACTTGCTGCAACGAATCGGCCGACGCGCCATCACGTCCTGCAAGCAATCGGCCGACGCTCCATCACCTGACGCAGGCTGCCACGCCGCCGTCGGGCCTCACAGGAAACTGATGGAGCGATGCACGAAAAGCTGCAGGAGGTGATGGAGCGTTTTGTTCCAGACTCCAGCAATGCGAATGCCGGGCCGCTAACCCCCGAATGCTTGAGGTGCCGGGAAACAAAACAGCCCCCGGTTTGCGTTTCCGCAAGCCGGAGGCTGATTTCCCCCTTGGTGCACCCCCCGGGACTTGAACCCGGAACCCATTGATTAAGAGTCAATTGCTCTGCCAATTGAGCTAGAGGTGCATCTTTTGTTTCGATCGTTTGGGCTTTTTCTTTCCCGGTTGATCTCCGCAACGACATGAAACTCTACACGAACTTTTGGTGCATGTGAAATCGACGGCGGCAGTCGGGGTCTGGTCAGCCCGGAGGGGGTAAAACCAGCACAAAGTCGGGGTTTTCATTGTTTGTCAGCAGCCAAAAACCACCGTCCGGAGCGTGGACCACATCCCGGATCCGGCCGTATTCGCCTGTGAAATAGGCCACAGGCGAGCCTGCTTCCTCACCGGCCAGGGGCACCGTCCACATCCGCTGGCCACGCAGTGCGCCCAGGTACGCCGTGGAGCCCACAATTTCCAGGCCGCTGGGCGAGGACTCGCTTGTTGCCGGCCAGACGACTTTTGCGTCCCGGAACTCCGGGCGGTGCGGTGCTCCGGTCACAGCGGGCCACCCGTAGTTGCCGCCCGGCACAATCAGGTTCAGTTCATCATTGACGTCAGGCCCGAACTCGCTGGCCCACAGCCGCCCCTCTGCGTCCCAGGCCAATCCCTGGACGTTCCGGTGTCCGAGGCTGTACACGGCATTCCCGAACGGATTGCCTGGTGCCGGGGCGCCGTCGGCTGTCAGGCGGAGGATCTTCCCGCCCAGCGCCTCGGGGTCCTGCGGTTGCTCCCTGCGCTGGGAGTCGCCGGTGCCCACATACAGGAAGCCGTCCGGCCCGAACCGGATCCTGCCGCCGTTGTGGGTGGAGGCTTTCGGAATTCCTGTGAAGATCACTTCCGGTTCTCCGAGGGAAAGCGTGCCGTCGCCGGCCGCCGGCAGGCGAAGGCGGGCAATCCTGTTGTCCTGCCCGGAGGTGAAGTACACGTAGAGGTAGCGGTCCGCCGCGAAGCCGGGAGACAGCGCAAGTCCCAACAGGCCGCCTTCTCCTCCCGGAACCACGCCTGGAACTGCACCCAGTTCGCGGACGGCGCCGTCACGGACTGCTTTGAGGAGGGTAGTGTCGCGCTCAGAAATCACGGCTGTTCCGTCCGGAAGGAACACCGCGGCCCAGGGGATTTGCAGCTGAAGATCCAGGCGTTGCGGCGTTCCGGGCACCGGCCCTGCCGAGGTGCTCAGTGAAGGCCGGCTTCCCGTAGGTATTCCGTCAGGGTTACCCGTGCAGCCAGACAGGAGCAGGGCGAGGCACACACCAGCGGCCGCCATAACGGGTGCAGCCGGGTGCGCCCGCCGCCGGGGGCCGGCTCCGCTAAATGCGCCTCCGCCGCGGCGCCCTGAAGCCGGCAGCCTCTGCATGGGCAGGCGACTCGAACCACACGTCAGCCCTTGTCTGCTCATACTCGGGGTGTCCCTCCTCGTAGTAGACCATGGAGCCGGCGTCACCCTTGACGGTGTAGTCCGCCGGGCCGCTTCCGTCAGCCGTGGCCGACGCCGAGCCCGCGCCATAGGGCTCGTTCGCGGCAAGGTGCCCGGTTGGTTCCGTTGCAGCCGGCTCTGTGGCTGAAGGTCCTGTTCCGGACGCGGGCATGGCCGACGGCTGGTACTGGGTATGGTCCGCGCCGGTTTCCACCAGCGCAGAGGACTGCGCCCGGTCCTGCGTTTCGGTTGCGGCGGCGTCGGTGGGCAGTCCCATGCCTGCGCCGCCTGGGGAAGGCGCCACGTCGGAGTTTGATGCGTTTTCGGTGTGGCCGGTGCCGGCGGGCGACGGCTGACGGGCTGCGGCTGCCGCGCCGGTGTCCTCCTGTTCTTCGACTGCCGCCGTCTCAGCCCCGGGAAGGGTAGGGGCCTGGGGTGCGGTGTATTCGGCATGGTGAACCGGCTGCGAGTCCACAGCACCCTCATCCGTGGTTCCGGAAGGCCCAGCCCCGAACCCGGCCTGCGGGGCCGTCCCTTCCCGGTGGGTCGCACTTTCGCGGGCAGGGGCTGAACCTGATGCCTCAGACCACTGGGTTTCCCATTCGGCCGCATCCTGGATCCGGCGCTCTTCCTTGGCGCCTTCCCCGTTGGCGGCGCCTGCTCCGCTGCCCACGCCTGCTCCGCTGCCCGCGCCTGCGGTGCCAAGTGCGGACGAGCCGGTACTGCTGTGCTGTGCCTCGTCAGCAGGGGACCTGTCCGGCCTGGCCACCGACTCGGCCGGCTCCTCCGCAGTGGTGGGCGCGGCGGGCTCTGCCGGGCGGCCGAATCCGGCCGCGCTGGCAATACCAGTGGTGCCCGCGGCCTCGGCGGAAGCTGCCGCGCTGCCGCCGGAAAGTGCACCGTCAGTCCGGGTACTACCGTCGACGCCGGGCCTGTCCGCCTGCCCGCCGCTGCGGTCCGCGGACGGCTCCCGGGCGGCAGCGGACTTTTTGGCGTTCAGCCGCCACCACACAACACCGGCCAGAACAGCGAGCAGAATGATCAAGAAAACAGCTTCCATGGCAATCCCTTCAGTCGGTTGGGCAAGCTCCTTTGCCCGACGCTACGTCGGGTCCAGATCGCTGTCCAGCACTTTGACCTGCCGCGACGCCGTTTGCCGCGGCCACCGCAGGTGGCGTCCCTCCGGGCGAGGCGGCAAGACGGTGCCCTTCAGCAGGCGTGCCGGACACACGGTTGCGCCAAACCAGAAAAGTCGAAGGGATACGAGGGGGGCATCTCAATATCCAAGATGCCAGTCCACTATCTGATCGGAAAAATTCCCGGTTTTGTGCTTAACCGGCCCGGGTCTGTCGTCGCGCCGTTCCGCGGAGCCATAGACTTTCCCCTATGAGTGAGGACACCCTGGTGGGAACCGACAACAAGCCTGACATCAAGCCGCGCAGCCGGGTAGTTACTGACGGCATTCACGCTGCTCCCGCCCGCGGCATGTTCCGGGCCGTCGGAATGGGCGACGACGACTTCGCCAAGCCCCAGGTGGGTGTCGCCAGCTCCTGGAACGAAATCACCCCGTGCAACCTCTCCCTGAACCGGCTGGCCCAGGGTGCCAAGGAGGGCGTCCACGCGGGCGGCGGGTTCCCCATGCAGTTCGGCACCATCTCGGTCTCGGACGGCATCTCCATGGGCCACGAAGGCATGCACTTCTCGCTGGTTTCCCGCGAAGTCATTGCCGACTCCGTTGAAACCGTGATGCAGGCCGAGCGCATCGACGGCTCCGTACTGTTGGCCGGCTGCGACAAGTCCCTTCCGGGGATGCTCATGGCGGCGGCCCGCCTGGATCTGTCCAGCGTCTTCCTCTACGCCGGCTCCATCATGCCCGGCTGGGTCAAGCTAGAGGACGGTTCCGAAAAGGAAGTCACGCTTATTGACGCCTTCGAAGCCGTTGGCGCCTGCGCCGCCGGCAAGATGAGCATGGAAGACCTGACCCGCATCGAAAAAGCGATCTGCCCCGGCGAAGGCGCCTGCGGCGGCATGTACACGGCGAACACCATGGCCTGCATCGGCGAGGCCCTGGGCATGTCCCTGCCCGGCTCGGCCGCCCCGCCCTCGGCAGACCGCCGTCGTGATGAATTCGCCAGGAAGTCCGGCGAAGCGGTAGTCAACCTGCTGCGCAAAGGCATCACCGCCCGCGACATCATGACCAAGAAGGCGTTTGAGAATGCCATCGCCGTCACCATGGCCTTTGGCGGTTCCACCAACGCCGTCCTGCACCTGCTGGCGATCGCCCGCGAGGCCGAGGTGGAGCTCACCCTTGACGACTTCAACCGCATCGGCGACAAGATTCCGCACCTGGGTGACCTCAAGCCTTTCGGCCGCTACGTGATGACCGACGTCGACAAGATCGGCGGCGTGCCCGTCATCATGCGCGCACTGCTCGACGCCGGCCTGCTGCACGGCGACTGCCTCACCGTCACGGGCAAGACCGTGGCCGAAAACCTCGAAGCCATCAACCCGCCGGACCTTGACGGCAAAATCCTGCGTGCACTGGACAACCCGATCCACAAGACCGGCGGCATCACCATCCTGCATGGCACCATGGCCCCCGAAGGCGCAGTGGTGAAAAGCGCAGGCTTTGACGCCGATGTCTTTGAAGGCACAGCGCGTGTCTTCGAACGTGAACAGGGCGCCCTCGACGCGCTGGACAACGGCAAGATCCACGCCGGCGACGTTGTGGTCATCCGGTACGAAGGCCCCAAGGGCGGGCCGGGCATGCGCGAAATGCTGGCCATCACCGGCGCCATCAAGGGTGCGGGCCTGGGCAAGGACGTCCTGCTCCTCACCGACGGACGGTTCTCCGGCGGCACCACCGGCCTGTGCATCGGCCACGTCGCCCCGGAAGCAGTCGACGGCGGCCCTATCGCCTTCGTGAAGGACGGCGACCGGATCCGCGTGGACATCGCAGCCCGCAGTTTCGACCTCCTGGTGGACGAGGCGGAGCTCGAAGCCCGCAAGGTGGGCTGGGAGCCACTGCCCGCCAGGTACACCAAGGGTGTCCTCGCCAAGTACGCCAAGCTGGTGCACAGCGCGAGTACAGGCGCTTATTGCGGGTAGCACCTCCGCAAAGGACGGCCGACCCAACCAGGTAGCGCTAAGTGTCGTTTTGTACGCTCAAAACGACACTTGCTGCTACCTGGTTGGGGAGGGCGCCAGTTTGTGGACAATGGAGTCCACATGGTGAGATCGGGTAGCGGCTCGTTGACACGTATCTCACCAGAGGGAAAACTGAAGCCATGACTTTCGTTACCAGCTGCGCCGCTGCAGATGCAGTCGTCGTACTTGCCAAGCGCGTGGCACATTAGCCCTGGTAACGAACCGTCACGCGCAAACCCCTCGAAGAGCCGCCAGGCTGAGGGGTTTTTTTATTTCCCGCAGTTTCCATGTAACACAGATGATCCACAAGGAAGAGTCCGATGAGCAAAGGATCGCCGATCAGCCCCTCGCTGATGGCTACCAAGTCCGCTGGAGCCCCCAAGGCTCCGGAACGCGCCGACCGCACGGCTGAGCACGCCGTCGTCGTCGCCGACCTTGCTGCCGCCTCTCCTGTCCTTGGGCCGAACAACGTTGTACCCCCAACGGTGATGACCGGCTCGCAAGCTATTGTCCGCTCGCTCGAAGAACTCGGCGTCGACGATATTTTCGGTTTGCCCGGTGGCGCAATCCTGCCCACCTACGACCCCTTGATGGCCTCCAGCATGAATCACGTCCTGGTCCGTCACGAACAGGGAGCCGGCCACGCCGCGCAAGGCTACGCCATGGTCACCGGGCGGGTGGGCGTCTGTATCGCCACCTCGGGCCCCGGCGCCACCAACCTCGTTACCGCCATCATGGATGCCCACATGGACTCCGTGCCCCTGGTGGCCATCACCGGCCAGGTGTCCAGCGGTGTGATCGGCACCGACGCCTTCCAGGAAGCGGACATTGTGGGCATCACCATGCCCATCACCAAGCACTCCTTCCTGGTGACCGACCCCAACGACATCCCGCACGTGATGGCGGAGGCCTTCCACCTGGCCTCGACCGGACGTCCGGGTCCTGTCCTGGTGGACGTGGCCAAGGACGCCCAGGTGGGCCAGATGACCTTCTCCTGGCCGCCGCGGGTGGACCTGCCCGGCTACCGGCCTGTTACCCGCGGTCACAACAAGCAGGTACGCGAAGCTGCCAAGCTCATCGCCGCAGCCCGCAAGCCGGTCCTGTACGTGGGCGGCGGTGTTGTAAAGGCACATGCCTCCGCAGAGCTGCTGGCACTTGCCGAAGCAACCGGGGCCCCCGTTGTCACCACGCTGATGGCAAAGGGTGCCTTCCCCGACTCCCACGCCCAGCACATGGGAATGCCGGGCATGCACGGAAGCGTGTCGGCCGTGACCGCCCTGCAGCAGTCGGACCTCCTCATCACGCTCGGCGCCCGGTTTGATGACCGCGTTACCGGTGTGCTGAAGACATTCGCCCCCAACGCCAAGGTCATCCACGCCGACATCGATCCGGCCGAAATCTCCAAGAACCGCACGGCGGACGTGCCCATCGTGGGCTCGGTCAAGGAGATCATCCCTGAGCTGACCGACGCCGTGCGCACCCAGTTCGAGGCATCAGGGACTCCGGACCTCACCACGTGGTGGGCATTCCTGAACAACCTGAAGGAAACCTACCCGCTGGGCTGGACCGAACCGGAAGACGGACTGACCGCCCCGCAGAGGGTCATCGAGCGGATCGGTGCCCTGACCGGACCGGAAGGCATCTATGTGGCGGGCGTTGGCCAGCACCAGATGTGGGCGGCGCAGTTCATCAAGTACGAGCGCCCGCACGCCTGGCTGAACTCGGGCGGAGCCGGCACCATGGGCTACGCCGTCCCGGCAGCCATGGGTGCCAAGGTGGGGGAGCCGGACCGCGTGGTCTGGGCCATCGACGGCGACGGCTGCTTCCAGATGACCAACCAGGAATTGGCCACCTGCGCCATCAACAAGATCCCCATCAAGGTTGCCGTCATCAACAACTCCTCGCTGGGCATGGTGCGCCAGTGGCAGACCCTCTTCTACGAGGGCCGCTATTCAAACACCGACCTCAACACCGGCCATGACACCGTCCGCATCCCGGACTTCGTCAAGCTGGGGGAGGCCTACGGCTGCGCCTCGTTCCGCTGCGAACGCGACGAGGACATCGACGCCACCATCCAGAAGGCCCTCGAAATCAACGACCGCCCGGTGGTCATCGACTTCGTGGTGAGCCCCAACTCCATGGTGTGGCCGATGGTGCCCGCCGGCGTGAGCAACGACCAGATCCAGGTTGCCCGCAACATGACCCCGGAATGGGAAGAAGAGGACTGACCATGAGCCGCCACACACTCTCTGTCCTGGTTGAAGACAAGCCGGGCGTCCTGACCCGGGTTGCAAGCCTCTTCGCCCGCCGGGCCTTTAACATCAACTCCCTGGCCGTTGGCCCCACCGAGGTTCCGGGCATCTCCCGGATGACCGTGGTGGTCGACGCCGATGGCGACCTCATCGAGCAGGTCACCAAGCAGCTCAATAAACTGATCAACGTCATCAAAATCGTTGAGCTGACCTCCGAATCTTCCGTACAGCGTGACCACATCCTGGTCAAGGTACGTGCGGATGCCGCAACTCGTCTGCAGGTGACCCAGGCCGCAGACCTGTTCCGCGCCTCAGTGGTCGACGTCTCCACCGATTCCGTCGTCATTGAAGCAACCGGCCATCCCGAAAAGCTCACGGCACTGCTTTCAGTACTGGAGCCCTTCGGCATCCGCGAAATCGTGCAGTCCGGCACCCTGGCCGTTGGACGGGGATCCCGCTCCATGAGTGACAGGGCGTTGCGCTCAGCGTAGGAAACTGTCCGGGCCCCGCCCGGCAGAGCGCGACGCCCGTAACCGCACCACCGAACACCTATCTACAATCCACTCAAGAGGAGTTACGCAAGTGACTGAAATGTTTTACGACGACGACGCCGACCTGTCGATCATCCAGGGCCGCAAGGTTGCCATTGTGGGCTACGGCTCCCAGGGCCACGCCCACGCACTGAACCTGCGCGATTCCGGCGTCGAGGTTGTTATCGCGCTGAAGGACGGCTCCAAGTCAGCCGCCAAGGCCGAGGACGCCGGCTTCACCGTCAAGAACGTCGCCGACGCCGCCGAATGGGCAGACGTCATCATGATCCTGGCACCGGACCAGCACCAGCGCTCGATCTACAACGACTCCATCAAGGACAAGCTGAAGCCGGGCAAGGCCCTTGCTTTCGCCCACGGCTTCAACATCCGCTTCGGCTACATCCAGGCACCGGAGGGCGTTGACGTCATCCTCGTCGCCCCGAAGGCACCGGGCCACACCGTCCGCCGCGAGTTCGAAGCCGGCCGCGGCATCCCGGACATCATCGCCGTCGAACAGGACGCTTCCGGCGCCGCCTGGGAACTGGCCAAGTCCTACGCCAAGGCCATCGGCGGCACCCGCGCCGGCGTCATCAAGACCACCTTCACCGAAGAGACCGAAACCGACCTCTTCGGCGAGCAGGCTGTCCTCTGCGGCGGCGTGTCCCAGCTGGTCCAGTACGGCTTCGAAACCCTGACCGAAGCCGGCTACCAGCCCCAGATCGCCTACTTCGAGGTACTCCACGAGCTCAAGCTCATCGTTGACCTCATGTGGGAAGGCGGCATCGCCAAGCAGCGCTGGAGCGTTTCCGACACCGCTGAGTACGGCGACTACGTCTCCGGTCCGCGCGTCATCACCCCCGCGGTGAAGGAAAACATGCAGGCCGTCCTCGCCGACATCCAGTCCGGTGCGTTCGCCAAGCGCTTCATCGAAGACCAGGACAACGGCGGCGTGGAGTTCAAGGAACTGCGTGCCAAGGCCGAGCAGCACCCCATCGAGGCTGTTGGCCGCGAACTGCGCTCCCTGTTCTCCTGGCAGCAGCAGGACGTGGACTACGTTGAAGGTTCCGCCGCCCGCTAAAGGTTGCCCCTGAGGCGCCACCATAAAGGCAGCAGTGAGGCCGGGTTCACACTTAACAATGTGAGCCCGGCCTTTCTCTCGGCCTAGACTTGTTTCCATCCCCAGGACTGCAACGCAGAGGATCAGCCGTGTCAAAACCCGTAGTACTGCTCGCCGAAGAACTTTCCCCCGCCACCATTGAGGCCCTCGGCCCGGACTTCGAAATCCGCCAGACCGACGGCGCTGACCGCTCCCAGTTGCTTGCTGCCATCGGTGACGTTGACGCGATCCTGGTCCGCTCCGCCACCCAGGTGGACGCCGAGGCCATCGCCGCGGCGAAGAACCTGAAGGTCATCGCCCGCGCCGGCGTGGGCCTGGACAACGTGGACATCAAGGCCGCCACCCAGGCCGGCGTTATGGTGGTGAACGCCCCCACGTCCAACATCGTCTCCGCCGCCGAGCTCACCGTGGGCCACATCCTCAGCCTGGCCCGCCACATTCCGCAGGCCAGCGCCGCGCTCAAGGACGGCGAGTGGAAGCGCTCCAAGTACACGGGCATCGAACTGTTCGAAAAGAAGATCGGCATCATCGGCCTCGGCCGCATCGGCGCCCTGGTGGCAGCCCGCCTGAAGGGCTTCGACACCAAGATCCTTGCCTACGATCCCTACATCACCTCCGCCCGGGCAGCGCAGCTCGGCGTGCAGCTGGTCACCCTGGACGAGCTCCTGGCGCAGTCCGACTTCATCACCATCCACATGCCCAAGACTCCTGAAACCGTGGGCATGCTCGGCGCGGATGCGTTCAAGAAGATGAAGACCACCGCCTACGTGGTGAACGTTGCCCGCGGCGGTCTGGTGGACGAGGAAGCCCTCTTCACTGCCCTGCAGGATGGCGAGATCGCCGGTGCCGGCGTGGATGTCTTCGCCAAGGAGCCCAGCACCGACCTTCCGTTCTTCAAGCTGGATAACGTGGTGGTCACCCCCCACCTCGGCGCCTCCACGGACGAAGCCCAGGAAAAGGCAGGCGTCTCAGTGGCCAAGTCCGTCCGCCTCGCCCTCGCAGGGGAGCTGGTTCCCGACGCCGTCAACGTCGCCGGCGGCATCATCGCCCCGGACGTCCGCCCGGGCATCCCGCTGATCGAGAAGCTGGGCCGGATCTTCACCGCCCTCACCCACGACTCCCTGACGCAGTTCGACGTCGAGGTGGCCGGCGAGATCTCCTCCCTGGACGTCAAGGTCCTGGAACTGGCGGCACTGAAGGGCATCTTCGCCGACGTCGTCACCGAACAGGTGTCCTACGTCAACGCCCCGGTCATCGCCGAGCAGCGCGGCATCAACGTCCGCCTGATCACCACCCCGGAGACGGAGTCCTACCGCAACGTCCTGACCCTGCGCGGGGCACTCAGCGACGGCAGCCAGATCTCCGTGGCCGGCACCCTGACCGGTCCCAAGCAGATCGAAAAGCTGGTGGGCATCAACGGCTTCGAAGTTGAAATCCCCATCAGCGAGCACCTTGTGGTGGTTGCCTACACCGACCGCCCCGGCGTGATCGGCACCATCGGCCACATCCTGGGCATGAACAACATCAACATCGCCGGCATGCAGGTGGCACGCCACGACCAGGGCGGACAGGTCCTGGCGCTGCTGACCATCGACAGCTCGGTGCCCCAGCAGGTGCTCGATGCCATCAAGGCCGGCATCGGCGCCGAAATGGTCCGGGAAGTGGACCTGGAGGACTAAGCCCCAGGGGAAACGCCGAAGCGTCGGCCCCCGCTCGGCGCGTCCGGGCGGGGCCACGTATGATTGGCCGGTCTGCTTACAATGGCTGGGTCCTTATCGGGACCATGCCGGCAGGCCGGCCAATACCTTTTGCACATCCGTCCGTAATCGCCCACGTCCGCCGCGCGCGGACTCGAATGTGCGCACGCAATCCAGGTTTCAGGGAGTTCAATGAACGCCGTCCAGAGGTTCATCAGAAGCAGGGTGCTGCTGTTGACCGCGGCCATCTTGATCGCAGCCATGTGCTTGTCGGTCATCGTCCAAAGCCAGTCGCAGGCGGCGCTCAGCCGGACCGTGGACGAAAATTCACGGGGCCTCTACGACGTCCTGGTGCAGGCCAAGGCGCCCTCGGGTGCAATGCTGCAGCCCGAGATCGCCAACGGCACGGGCGGCATCACCTTCGAGCAGCTGGAAGCCATCAGGAAGCTGTCCGGCACGTCCGTGGCAGCGCCCATCAGCCTGGTGTCCCGCGTGACGCAGAACCTCGAGGCTCCCCGGCTGGACGCCATGGATTACCTGGGCTACAACGCCGGGCTGGCAGGGACCGCGACGGCGGACCAGGCCGCAGGTGCCACGGCCCCGGCCCAGTGGCCCGCGGCAGAGTCCGTGTTGAGCGACCAGGCAAAGAAGTACCGCCTGACGGCAAGTGCCGTGAGCTCCGACGGGGTATCAGAGCAGACCCTGTTCAAGTCCACCGCAGAAGGCACTCTGGGCAAGGCCAAACTCGTTGAGGAACAGGCAGCCGGCGGCAGCAGCATCCGCATTGCCGCCCCGTCAGGTGAAACGGGCATCAAGTTCCCGGCGCCTGCCGGCGGTTCCGAGCACAACCTCTTCAACCTGTCAGTGTCACTGCCCCTGGCACCGGAAGTGACCGAGTCCGTGGTCGCCGTCGATCCTGCCGCCGAACGCGCCCTGCTGGGATCCGCCGGGGACTTCCTTGCCCCGCTGGAAAAGGCCCCGCCCGCCGACGCCCGGAACGCCGGCGCCGTGGGCCGGTACCTGGAAGGCCTCTTCACCAACGGCATCGGCCTGGACCAGCTCAAGGACGGACCCGACTTCCTGGGTGTGAAGCTCAAATACTGGGCACCGCTGATGACCCAGTACCAGCAGGCCAAGCGCACCGGCCAGCTCACCGCCGAGTCCCAGGCCATACCCCTGGTGGTCCGCTCGGGCACATCCCTGGACCTGAAGTACAACGTCAAGATCGAGGAAATCGACGACGCCGGCAAGGTGGTCAAGGACGTTGGAACAGTTTCCCGGTCCCTTGGCCAGGACTACCTGCCGTTCGTCTCGAAGGACCCGTTCGTCCTCTCCTGGCCCGGATCCACGGACCACACGTCCCTTCTGGGCGCCACGGGCAACTTCAACCAGGGGCTTTACACGCCCGCTCAGTGGAGCACCGACTTTGCTGCCGCCCCGAAGTACACCGACGGCAAAACTGCCTCCAACGGAGCAGTGGACAAGGCAGCGGTCCCCGGCGAGTGGGTCACCGTAAACCGGCTGCCCGAAAAGAGCGCCAATGGCGCCCCTGTGGACCAGACCCAGCGCGAACCCGTGGACGAGCGGTCCTACCGCGAGAACCTCGAGACCGGCGGGAAGAAGGTCGCAGCCCCGCTGGCCATGGTGTACGGAACCTTCGACCCCTCCGCTGTGTCAAAGGCGGCCGGTGACGTGAACAGGCTTCCGCTGGGCGGCTATGACCCCACTCCGTTCAGCCTCGTCAAGGACCCCGAGGGCAAGGACGTTTCGGCCGCGGAGCTGAAGCCTTCCCTGAGTGCCACGGGCCTTGCGAGCCAGTCCGCCGGGGCCATCACCGACTACTACGGCCTCGCGGCTGCCCGCGGCTATACGCAAAACGCCTCGGTCATCGACGCCGTGCGTGTCCGTGCAGACGCTCCCGGAAGCTGGAAGGAGGCCCAGCCGGAGGTGGAAAAGCTGGCCGCCGAGATCCGCAGCATGGGACTGGAAGCCACCATCGTGGCCGGCTCCGCCCGTGAAGATGCCAGCATCTTCGTTCCCGGCTACTCCAAGGACGACGCCGGCAAGGAATCTGCCCTGGGCACGGTCCAGCAGTCCTGGGTCCGGCAGAACGCTGCCGAGGCCGTGACGGGGTCCCTCTCCGGAACCAACGTCACGCTGCTCTTCCTCACGCTGTGCGGAGCCGCACTTCTGACCGGCGCCTCCACCGTCAGCTACATCCGCAAACGGCGGTCCGAAGCCGGAACCCTCCGCGCGATGGGCTGGACCCAGCGCAGGATCCGCAGCTGGGTGCTGGAGGAATTCGGCGTGGGCGCGGTCCTGCTGGCCGTGGCGGGGGTCGTCCTGAGCCTCGTCAGCTGGAGCGTCGCCACTGCACTGGTGTCCGTTTCCGTCCTGGTCCTCTACGCTGCCGCGGCCTTCTTCGCCGCCCAGCAACTGCGCCACCGCGACGTCATTGACCAGGAGCCGCAGCACGACGAAAGGCTCATCCCGGTGGACTCGCCGCTGACCTTTGCGAACCGGCAGTTGGGCACCAACAAGTTCAATACCTTGTCCCTGGCCGTTGCGGTGGGCGTCTTCGGCGCCGCCGTGGGCGGGCTGATCGCGCTGCTGATCGACATTCCCCGCGCAGCCGGTGCCAGCGCACTGAGCGGCCTCGCGGCCGCCAGCGTGGCCCTGCCGAGCATCCTCCTGGCGCTCTCCGGCGTGGTGGTGGGACTGGTGCTGACCCTGGTCACCGGACGCTTTGAACTCAATGCCAAACGCCAGTACCTTGGCATCCTCGAAGCCATGGGCTGGAACCCGGACATGCTCCGCCAGGTCCGGTTGTTCGAGAATGCGCTGGTGGGAACCGTGGCCCTGCCGCTGGGCGTGCTGGGCGCCCTGGGCATCGGCCTGCTGCTGGCCCCCTACGCCGCCCTGTGGGCAGGCGTGGCCGGGCTTGTGGCTGTACTTTGCTGGATACCGATTGCAACGAAAGTGGTCCAATGACAAACCAGACGAATGTCCAGCGGAGCCGCCGGTCCGGCTCCGGCGACGTCCCCCTGCAGACGCGCGCCAACACCATCGTCAAGGCCGCTGACCACGGGACGCCGCTGGAACTGAGCGACATCACCATCCGCTACGGTGGCGGCAAGGGCGGTGCCGAAGCCGTCAGCGTGGTGGAAGGCTTCGACCTGACGCTGCACGCGGGGGAGATGCACTGCGTCGCCGGCCGAAGCGGCTCCGGCAAGACCAGCATCCTCACCGTCAGCGCCGGCCTGACCCTGCCGACGTCGGGCCGCGTTTTCTGGGAAGGCGACTCCCTCGAAAGCATGGGCGACGACGAAATCGCCGACCGCCGTCGTGCCCTCATCGGGTACGTGGACCAGGGCGGTGCGCTGATTGACGGCATGAGCGCGCTGGAGAACGTGCTGTTGCCGGCCGTTCCCGACGGCGAAGTGGACCAGCGCCGGGACATGGCCAAGGACCTGCTGGACCTGGTGGGCCTGGGCCGCCGCATGCGGCACCGCCCCGCCCAGCTCTCCGGCGGCGAACGCCAGCGTGTTGCCATCGCCCGCGCACTGATCCTGGGCACCAGGGTCCTGGTGGTGGACGAACCCACGGCGAGCCTTGACCGTGCCTCCGCCAACCGCATCATCAGCATCCTGAAGGACACCACGTCGGACGGCATCGCGGTACTCGTTGCCTCGCACGACCACGAACTCGTCCGGCTCAGCGATACCCTGACTGAACTGATCTAGCCTGTCCCTCCGCACCGAAGGTAACGTCCTCCCGTGACTGCTTCAGAGAAAACGCCGTTCTACATCACCACGGCCATCACCTACCCCAACGGCGTGCCCCACATCGGCCACGCCTACGAGTACATAGCCACCGACGCCATGGCGCGCTTCAAGCGGCTGGACGGCTATGACGTGATGTTCCTGACCGGCACGGACGAGCACGGGATGAAGATCGCCCAGACGGCGGAGAAGGAAGGCATCACTCCCAAGGAGTTGGTGGACCGCAACGCTGAGGTCTACAAGGCCGCGCATTCCGCCCTGGGCATCACCTACGACCGCTTCATCCGGACCACGGACCAGGACCACTACGCCGCCTCGCAGGCCATCTGGAAAAAGATGGAGGCCAACGGGGACATCTACCTGTCCAAGTACGAGGGCTGGTATTCCGTCCGGGACGAGGCGTTCTACGGCGAGGATGACACCGTGGTCAAGGACGACGGCGTTCGCTACTCCAAGGAGACGGACACCGAAGTGACCTGGACGGCCGAGGAGAGCTATTTCTTCCGGCTTTCGGCCTACCAGGACAAGCTCCTGGCGCTCTACGAGGCGCAGCCGGAGTTTGGCGCCCCGCAGTACCGCTTCAACGAGGTCATCAGCTTCGTCAAGCGCGGCCTGGAGGACCTGTCCATCAGCCGCACCACGTTCGACTGGGGCGTCCCCGTCCCGGGCAACGACAAGCATGTAATGTACGTCTGGGTGGACGCGCTCACCAACTACCTCACCGGTGTGGGCTACCCCGACGTCGAATCCGAGAAGTTCCGGAAGTTCTGGCCCGCAGATGTCCACGTCATCGGCAAGGACATCTCCCGCTTCCACGCCATTTACTGGCCCGCCTTCCTGATGAGCGCGGGGCTGGAGCTGCCCAAACGCGTGATGATCCACGGGTTCCTGCACAACAACGGCGTGAAGATGTCCAAGTCGCTGGGCAACGTGGTGGCCCCGGCCGACTTCGTGGCACAGTACGGCCTTGACCAGGTGCGGTTCTTCTTCCTGCGTGAAGTGCCGTTCGGCGCAGACGGCAGCTACAACCATGAGGCGATCGTTGGCCGGATGAACGCCGACCTCGCCAACAACTTCGGGAACCTGGCACAGCGTTCACTGTCCATGGTGGCGAAGAACTGCGATGCGAAAGTGCCTGTTCCCGGCGCGTTCACCGCCGAAGACAACGCAATCCTTGCCCAGGCCGGCGGCCTCCTCGACAGTGCACGGGCGGCGTTTGACAAGCAGGAATTCAGCCGCGCCCTCGAAGCAATCTGGGCCGTGCTGGGCGACACCAACGCCTACTTCGCCGAGCAGGCCCCCTGGGTGCTGCGGAAGACCGACGTCGAACGCATGAATACGGTGCTGTACGTCACGCTGGAAGTCCTGCGCATCGTGGCCATCCTGGCCCAGCCGGTAATGCCCACGGCAACTGCTGCACTTCTGGACACCCTGGGCCAGGCCGAAGGGGAGGCCCGCCAGTTCTCCGCCATCGGTACGCCCATCGCGGCCGGGACGGCACTGCCGGCACCGGCACCGGTGTTCCCAAAGTACGAGGAGCCGGCCGAGTCCTGAAGCGCTGTTGCCGTGTTCGCATAATGAGACAGCTTGACCAGCATATGGATGTCTTGGCTACCCTGAAAACATGAGCGCATCCTCCATCGATCTTGCAGTTATCCCCGGCGACGGCATCGGCCCCGAAGTCATCGCAGAGGCACTTAAGGTGCTGGAAAAGGCTGTGGCCGCGGAGGGCGTGGAGCTCAAGCCAACGCATTACGAACTCGGCGCCGAGCACTGGCTCCGCACCGGCGAGACCCTTCCGGAGGAGGTCCTGGCTGACCTGAAGACGCGCGACGCCATCCTCTTCGGTGCCGTGGGGGCGGCACCCGGCGACACCCGGATCCCGTCCGGAATCATCGAGCGTGAGTTGCTCCTCAAGCTCCGGTTCAGCCTGGACCACTACGTCAACCTGCGTCCTTCCCGGCTCTACGGCACCGTCGGCAGCCCCCTGGCCAACCCGGGCACCATCGACTTCATCGTGGTGCGCGAAGGAACCGAAGGCCCTTACGTCGGCAACGGCGGCACCCTGCGCGCAGGAACCCCGCACGAGGTTGCCACCGAGGTCTCGCTGAACACCGCCCACGGCGTGGAGCGCGTGGTCCGCGACGCTTTCCGCCGGGCAAGCGCAAGGGAGCGCAAGCACGTCACCCTGGTGCACAAGCACAACGTCCTGGTCTTCGCCGGACACCTGTGGAAGCGCACCGTCGAAGCCGTGGCCCAGGAATTCCCGGAGGTCACCCACGACTACCTGCACGTGGACGCGGCCACCATCTTCATGGTCACGGACCCGTCCCGTTTCGATGTCATCGTGACCGACAACCTGTTCGGCGACATCATCACCGACCTCGCCGCGGCCATTACCGGCGGCATCGGCCTGGCCGCGTCCGGCAACATCAACATGGACCGCACCGCGCCGTCCATGTTCGAGCCGGTCCACGGATCCGCACCGGACATCGCCGGCCAGGGCAAGGCAGATCCCACCGCGGCGATCCTCTCCGCGGCGCTGCTGCTGGACCACCTCGGTTACACCACGGCGGCCCGCAGGATCGAGGCAGCAGTGGTTGCCGACGTCGAAAAGCGCGACGGCGGTGCGCGCAGCACCAGCGCTGTGGGCGACGCCATCGCCGCAGGCCTCTAGCCGCGCCAGGGCCGGCCGGCAACGGGCGTAAGCTTGTCTCGAATCACCAAATGCCGCCTTGCCGTTCAACGCTGAAGCCAGGGCGGCCGATCGTGGAGGAACCATGACCCAGACTGCCCACGGCGTCGAATTCAGCCAGCAGCTTTCGGCCAACCCGAAATCTGCGCAAGAGCGTGCAGCCATCCTGGCGAACCCGGGATTCGGCAACTACTTCACCGACAACACCGCCATCGTCGACTACCGCGTGGACGAGCACGGCAACGGCGGCTGGCACAACGCCCGGATTGAAGCGTACGGGCCGATCGTCCTGGATCCCTCCGCCGCTGTTTTCCACTACGGCCAGGAGATCTTCGAGGGGCTCAAGGCCTACCGCCACGCCGATGGATCCATCTGGACCTTCCGGCCCGAGGCCAACGCCGCCCGCCTGAACAAGTCCGCCCGCAGGCTCGCCCTGCCCGAGCTGCCCGCGGAGTACTTCCTGGGCGCCATCCGGGAACTGGTCGCAGCCGACAAGGAATGGGTTCCCAGCGGCGACGGCGAAGCACTGTACCTGCGGCCGTTTATGATCGCCACCGAAGCGTTCCTGGGTGTCCGCGCGGCGCGTGAGGTCTCTTTCCGAGTGATCGCCTCCCCGGCCGGCAATTACTTCGGCGGCGAATTGAAGCCCGTGTCCATCTGGATCTCCCGCGAATACGCCCGCGCCGGCCGCGGCGGAACAGGCGATGCCAAGTGCGGCGGCAACTACGCGGCCTCGCTCATCGCCCAGCAGGAGGCTGAAGCCAATGGCTGCAAGCAGGTCCTCTTCCTGGACCACTTCAATGACGACGCCGTCGAAGAACTGGGCGGCATGAACGTCTTCTTCGTCATGAAGGACGGTTCTCTGGTCACCCCCGCACTGACCGGCACCATCCTCGAAGGCGTCACCCGGATGTCCGTCATCCAGGTGGCCAAGGACATGGGCCGCGAAGTCACCGAGCGGAAGATCACCCTCGACGAGTGGCGCGACGGCGTTGCTTCCGGTGACATCGCGGAAGTCTTCGCCTGCGGCACGGCGGCAGTCATCACGCCCATCGGTGTATTGAAGGATGCCACCGAGTTCATCGGCTCAGAAGATGCCAAGGCAGGGGAGACCACCATGGCCATCCGCGAACAGCTGCTCGGCATCCAGACCGGAGCGGTTCCCGATACCCACGGCTGGCTCACCCGCCTCGCCTAGTCCGCTTTTCCTGACTGCAAAATTACGACGGCGCCTGCCGGGCTCATTCCCGGCAGGCGCCGTCGTCTTTTATTGCAATGTGGAGGACCAGCCCGGGGAAGATTAGCGCCGGGCAGCCTTCCGTGCGGCATTCTTCAACGCCTTGCGGGAAACGGGCTTCCGGGCCTTCCTGGCCGCTTCCTCCTCCAGGGCCCGCCGGCGCCGGGCATCAAGGAGGTCGTTCCACAGTGTGGTAGCGAAAACTCCGCCGTCCTGGGTGTACAACTCATAGGGATACGAGGCAAACCCGGCCGGGGGAGTGCCGTTAGGAAGCTGTTCCCCGGCGGACCGGGCCACGGCATCCGCTAGCGCCCACGTTTCGGTCAGGTGGGGCACCAGGTTGGCTCCCACAAACGCGTTCGGGTCGGCGGATACGGCAGCCCTCTCGAGCAGGATCTCGAGCTGCTGCTCCAGGTGTTCCGCGGCTGCCTCTGCAACTGACGTCCCCTCCTCGGTGGCCCTGGCCAGCACGGCTTCCTGTTCGGCCACCGCCTCCGCCCAGTCTTCTGTACGGCGGAATGCCTGCCAGGTGGGGAACCAGACCACGGCGCCGGTGGCGTGGTTGTGGATGTGCCGGAGGCCGGTGCTCTTCTCGGTTCCTGCGTGGTCGTTTCCGGCCGCGGCAGCACCGGCAAGGAGCTCTGACAGGGCGGGTGATGGTGCGGTGCTCATGATGGCGGTGCTTTCGGTAGGGAGGTGGTGATCTGTAGCCACAACCCGCCGCAGGGTCCCGCTTATTCCGCCGGACTGCAAAGATGGGATGGTGACTTCAGCTTCCGGCCCCGTCCTTCAGCGCAGCTCGCCCCTCACGCAGTTCATCCTGGCCCCCAACCCCGGGCCCATGAGCCTGGAGGGAACCAACTCCTACATCCTCCGTGCCCCCGGATCCGACGGTGCCGTGGTAGTGGACCCGGGGCCGCTGGACGAGCCGCACCTCCAAGCCCTTGCCGCCGCGGGGCCCGTGGAACTCATCCTTATCACCCACCGCCACGCCGACCACACCGCCGGTTCGTCGCGGCTGCACCAGCTCACCGGAGCTCCTGTCCGTGCCGCAGATCCCGCCCACTGCCACGGAAGCGGCACGGCTCTGCAGGGCGGCGAGGCAATTTCGGCAGGCGGACTTGAGATCAGGGTTGTGGCCACGCCGGGGCACACGTCCGATTCGGTATGCTTCCACCTTCCCGGTGACGGCCCGCATGGTTCAGTGCTTTCCGGGGATACCATCCTTGGCCGCGGCACCACCGTGCTTGATTACCCTGACGGCAAACTGGCTGACTACCTCGCGTCGCTGGACCGGCTGGAGGAGCTGGGACCCGCCGTCGTCCTTCCCGCCCACGGTCCGGTGCTGCCGTCCCTGGTGGACATCGCCAGGGCCTACCGCAGCCACCGCCTCGAACGGCTCGCGCAGATCCGCGCCGTCCTTGACGGACTGGGCCGGGACGCAGCCGTGGGTGAGGTGACAGACGCCGTCTATTCCGACGTCGACCGTTCCGTCCGGCGGGCCGCTGAGACCTCTGTTGCGGCGCAGCTTGACTACCTGCGCGGCGAAGCGGCGCGGCAGTAGCGCTGCCCCGGAGGGGATAGGGCGAGGCGGTAGGGTAGGAGCCATGCGTATTGCCAGGTTTGTTGTTGATTCTGATCCCCTGTACGGCGTCGTCGAAGGTGACCCAGGCAGTGAAGTTGTCACTGTTATCCAAGGAGACCCCTTCTTCAACGGGGTAGAGCGCACCTCCGTCCGGCACAAGCTGGAAGATGTGCGGCTCCTGGCGCCCATCATCCCCCGCAGCAAGGTAGTGGGCGTAGGCCGCAACTTTGTGGAGCACGCGCACGAGCTCGGCAACGAAGTTCCCGCCCAGCCGCTCCTCTTCCTTAAGCCCAACACCGCCGTCGTGGGCCCGAACGATCCCGTGGTGCTCCCGGAGTTCTCGGAGGAAGTCTCCTTTGAAGCGGAACTGTGCGTGGTGATCGGCCGGATCTGCAAGGACGTGCCGGAGGAACGCGTTGATGACGTCATCTTCGGCTACACGTGCGGCAATGACCTCACTGCGCGGGATGTCCAAAAAAGCGACCTCCAGTGGACCCGCGCCAAAGGCTTTGACACCTCAGCGCCGCTGGGGCCCTGGATCGAGACGGAACTTGATCCCGAGGACGTGCAGATCCAGGCCCGGCTCAACGGTGAGCTGCGGCAGGACGGCAGCACCAGCCAGATGATCAGGGGCGTGCGGGAACTCGTGTCCTTGGTCTCCCAGGCGTTCACCCTCCTGCCCGGCGACGTCATCATGACCGGAACACCGGCAGGGGTTGGCCTGGTCAGTGCCGGCGACCGCATTGAGGTGGAGATCGAGGGCATCGGCCGCCTGTCCAACCCCATCGTCCGCCGCTGACCCCTGCCGCGGTGGCGGCAGGCGGCAGACGGTAAAGTTGAAGCCACTATGACTACTGCTTCTGCGTCGAATGCTGCCTCCATCCCGCCCGTCACCGCGGAGACGCCCGTACGGGTGCGCTTCTGCCCTTCACCCACCGGCACCCCGCACGTGGGGCTGATCCGTACCGCCCTGTTCAACTGGGCCTACGCCCGCCACACCAAGGGCACCATGGTGTTCCGGATCGAGGACACCGATGCAGCCCGTGACAGCGAGGAAAGCTACCACCAGCTGCTCGATGCGCTGAAGTGGCTGGGCATCGACTGGGACGAGGGTGTTGAGGTGGGCGGCCCGCACGAACCCTACCGGCAGTCGCAGCGCAGCGGCATCTACCAGGACGTGATCGCAAAGCTGCTCGAGGGCGGATTCATTTATGAGTCCTATTCCACTCCCGAGGAGATCGAGGCCCGCCACCGCGCCGCGGGCCGTGATCCGAAGTTGGGCTACGACGGCTTTGACCGCCACCTGACGGACGAGCAGCTCGCCCAGTACAAGGCCGAAGGCCGCGACGCTGTCCTGCGGCTCCGCATGCCGGACGAGGACATCACCTTCACCGACCTGGTGCGCGGCGACATCACCTTCCGCGCCGGATCCGTGCCGGACTTTGCAGTGGTTCGTGCCAACGGCGCGCCGTTGTACACCCTGGTCAACCCCGTGGACGACGCCCTGATGGGCATCACCCACGTGCTCCGCGGGGAAGACCTGCTCAGCTCCACGCCCCGGCAGATCGCCCTGTACCGTGCCCTCTACGCCGTGGGCGTGGCACAGTACATGCCGGAGTTCGGCCACCTGCCGTACGTGATGGGGCAGGGCAACAAGAAGCTCTCCAAGCGCGATCCCGAGTCCAGCCTGTTCCTGCACCGGGAGCGCGGCTTCATCCCCGAGGGCCTGCTGAACTACCTCTCCCTGCTGGGCTGGTCGCTCAGCGCTGACGAGGACATTTTCACCGTTGAACAGCTGGTGGAGCACTTCGACATCCACGATGTCCTGGGCAACCCGGCGCGTTTCGACCTCAAGAAGGCCGAAGCCATCAACGGAACGCACGTCCGGATGCTTGCACCGGAGGTTTTCCGGGAGCGGTTGGCGCCGTACCTGCGCGCCGCGGATCTCGTGGGCGAGATCCTGACCGACCGGGAAGAGCAGATCCTCACCGAGGCTGCGCCGCTGATCCAGGAGCGCATCACGCTGCTGGGGGAGGCGCCCGAAATGCTGGCCTTCCTCTTCAAGGCAGATGACGCCATCGACGTTGCCGCTGACGCCCTGAAGGGCCTGCCGGAGAACCTGACCGAGGTCCTGGACGCTGCTATCGCTGTCCTCGAACCCGTGGAGGACTGGACGCCGGACAACATCCAGGCTGCCCTAAAGCAGGCACTGGTCGAGGACCTGGGCCTCAAGCCCCGCCTTGCCTTCGGGCCTGTGCGGACCGCCGTTTCCGGCCGGCGCATCTCGCCGCCGCTGTTCGAGTCCATGGTGATCCTCGGCAAGGAGTCCTCCCTCCGCCGGCTCAAGAGCTTCCGCGGCTGATGACGGCTCCCAGCCAGGCAGAGGGCGCCGTCCTGGAGACGCCCTTCGGCGCAGTCCGCGGGGTGCTGTTCGACATCGACGACACCCTGGTTGACCTCGAATATTCGATGACCACCGCCCTGCGCGAGGTCAGCGAACACCTACTGCCCGGCCTCGACCAGGCCGGGTGGGAGCGGTTCGGGCGGATCTTCACGCACGAAACCACGCACTATTACGACCGGTACCTGGCCGGTGAATTGACGTTCAACGAACAAAGGCTGCTCCGCGGCCGCGCTGCGCTGGGACACTTCGGGGTGGAGCTGGGGGAAGGGGAGCAATCCCACCAGTGGCTGAACGCGTACATGGAGAAACAGCCGGCCTATGTGAAGCAATTTCCGGATGTGATGCCGCTGCTGGACAGGCTGGACCGGGCAGGCATTCCGTACGGTGCGGTCAGCAATAACGTCCATGATTACCAGCGGGCAAAGCTTGATGGGGCAGGACTTGAACGCGTGCGCCGCCTCGTAGGAACAGACACCCTGGGCGTGGCTAAACCTGATCCGGCGATTTACCTCGAAGGAGTCCGGCTGCTGGGCACGGACCCTGCCCACACGTTGTATGTCGGTGACAACCGCCTGCTCGATGCTGAGGGCTCGACGGCGGCCGGCCTTCTTGGCGTCTGGCTCAACCGGGCGGGGGAGCTGGTGCAGGGATTCGAGGGCAACTCGGTGTCTTCGCTCCAGGAATTGATCCTTTAGGACTTGGTGTGTGCGTGCCGCCGGAGACGGCGGCCCGCACACGCCACTGCCCCGGGGGAGGGGCCGATTTGTGCGAGCCGGAAGTCTCGGGTAAAGTAATTTCTCGTGCTGAGGGGCACGGAGCAGGGCAAAAGCCCTGAAATCCGGCCCGAAAGTATCATTGGGATATGGTGTAATTGGCAACACTACGGTTTCTGGTACCGTCATTCTAGGTTCGAGTCCTGGTATCCCAGCTCTGTTCAGAGCCCGCTAACGGGCAGGAAAGCAGACGGTTTCAGCCGGTCCGCCGATTTGAAACCACAGCGAAGTGTATGAAACAATCACTGAGCTTGACCAGCGGAAACGCCGGTCAGAAGTACGGTAAAGTACACGGCCCCATCGTATAGCGGCCTAGTACGCCGCCCTCTCACGGCGGTAACGCGGGTTCGAATCCCGCTGGGGTCACCAACGAAACGGTCCCGGGCAGACGCCCGGGACCGTTTCTTTCGTTAAAACTTCGCTGATCCCACTGAAAGCTTGCGGGACCCTTCCTACGCTGAATCCAGTCGCCGATACTGGGGGAGAATCTGTGCTGGGACAGCGGTTTGCCGAGAGCAAGAATTCATTGAACGCCGTTCGGTTGCTGTTGGCCGCGGCTGTCATCCTGTCGCATTCCTGGTGGTTGGGCGGCTATGGACCAGAGCCCCAACCCGGCGGGGTAAAACTCGGCAGCTGGGCGGTGCTGGGCTTCTTCGGAATTTCGGGATTCTTGATAACCCGAAGCAGAACAGGGGCGATTACAGCGGGGAGTTACTGGCGGGCCAGGTTTCTCCGGATTTTCCCCGGCCTTGCCGTTTGTGTGGCCTCGGTAGCTTTTGTGATAGCTCCCGTTACAGCTGGCGTTGCCGGAAAGAGATACTCCCTACCTGACGCCGTACTCTTTTTTGTGTCTAATCTTTCGGCGGGAGCCCCCGGGCTTGCCGTTCGCGGCATTCCGGGAACACTGGACGGGCTTAACGATCCGGGGTCCTGGAACGGCCCGCTGTGGACTCTCTTCTGGGAGATCGTTTGTTATGTCGTGGTCGGCATCGTGCTCGGACTACTGCGACCTCAACTAGCACGCATTGCTTTGCTCGTGCCTTTTCTTGTGGGTTCGGCCTTTGTCTTTTCTCTGGATGCTGGCTGGGGCCCTGTTCCTACGCCGCCGGACTGGCCCCTGGTCCCTATCTTGACGTTTCTCGCAGGATCACTTGTCTACCTCTTCCAGGACATCATCCCCGCCAACCCGCTAACGGGCATTCTTGCTGGAAGTCTGGTGGTCTTGGTGTCCGCCCTAGGTTTTACAACTTCCCTGGTCCATCTACCCGTAAGCCTTTTCCTACTCATAGGGTCGCTGTATCTGCCGATGTACAAGGTCGGATCCCGCTTCGACATTTCTTACGGTGTCTATATCTACGGTTGGCCCGTCCAGCAGTTCCTCGCTTCCCTGGGGCTTAACTTCGCCGTGCAACCCTTAGGGTTCGCTGCTGCCTCATTGATGCTGGTCACGCCCATAGCCTGGATGTCCTGCCGCTATGTAGAGAAGCCTGCACAGCTGTGGCACCGTTCGCTCCATATGCAACGAAAGATCCCTGAACTGGCATGATGTTCCTGTGACCTCCCAGAGCGAGCAGGACCCACCGTACGACGCACAGCCAGCGCCGCCGGCGCTGGCGGCTGTGGCCCTGCTGGAAGAGGTGCGGGAAGACCTGGCCGCTGCCGCGCTGCCGCTGGCCTTACCTGAGGCGGAACAGGCCAGGCGCGACGTCGCCAACGCCGTGGCCCAGCTGGATGACTACATCCTCCCGCGGTACCGCAGCCTGGACGCCCCGCTGCTGGCCGTCGTCGGAGGCTCCACAGGTGCGGGCAAATCCACGCTCGTCAACGCCTTGGTAGGCCATCCCGTCACACGATCCGGAGCCATCCGCCCCACCACCCGCCAGCCCATCCTGCTGCATCACCCGTCGGAAGCGGCCTGGTTTGAGGGCCAGCGCGTCCTGCCATCCCTCAGCCGCATCCGTGGATACGTCGCCAGCAGCGCGGTCCCGGCCACCAGCGCCGGACCGGTCCCCGACCCCGGAGCCATGTCCTCCCTTGTCCTCGTAGCCGACCCCGCAATGCCCGAAGGCATCGCACTCCTGGATGCGCCCGACGTCGACTCCATCTCCGACGACAACCGTAAGCTTGCGGGGCAGCTCCTCGCCGCGGCAGACTTGTGGATTTTTGTCACTACTGCCAACCGCTATGCCGACGCCGTTCCCTGGAGACTGCTCCTTGACGCAGCCGGCCGGGACATCATGGTTGCGGTAGTACTGGACCGGGTGCCGCCAGGGGCGGAAGCCGAAGTCAGCGAGGACCTGCGCGGGCTCCTGGACCGTGAAGGCCTGGGCGCCGCGCAGCTGTTCATCATCCCGGAGACGGCCCTCGACCCGCTGGGGATGCTCCCCGCCACCACAGTCCTCCTGCTGCGCACCTGGCTGGCGGATCTTGCTGCCGACTCCGCCGGCCGTTCCGACATCGCCCGCCGCACCCTGAACGGGACTGTCAGAGCCTTGGCTGCCCGCGTTGCTGAAGTGGCCCAGGCCGCGCGGGAACAGCAGCGGGCCGCAGGCAACCTGGAAGCCGCTGCCGTATCGGCCTACAACAGCGCTGCCACCCGAATCCTCGATGCCACCAGGGACGGATCACTCCTTCGCGGCGAGGTGCTGGCCCGCTGGCAGGACTTTGTGGGCACTGGGGAATTCTTCCGGACCCTGGAACAAAACGTTGGCCGGTTCCGCGACCGGCTGGGCGCCGTTTTTCGGGGCGAACCGCCGCCCGCCATCCGGGTGGAAGCAGCCATCGAGACAGGCCTGCAGGCCGTCATCGTGGACGAAGCCGCAAATGCTGCCGAGGATACTGACCAGCGCTGGCGGACTGATCCCGCCGGGCGCCATCTGCTGGGAACCGACGACCTTTCCGGAACCACACCCGGGTTCGAAGGCAGGGCGGCCGCCGAAATCAGGGCCTGGCAGGAAGCCCTGATGGAGATGATCCGGACTGAGGGCCAGGGAAAACGGACCCAGGCACGCTGGCTGTCCTTCGGCATCAACGGCCTGGGCGCTGCCCTGATGATCGTGGTGTTCTCCATGACGGCCGGACTGACAGGACTCGAAGTGGGTGTGGCGGGTGGAACCGCCGTGGTGGGCCAGCGGCTGCTGGAAGCTGTCTTCGGCGAAGATGCTGTCCGGCGTATGGCCGAAAAGGCCCGGGAAGACCTGCATGTGCGCTGCCAGCGGCTGCTCCAGGACGAACAGCAGAAATTCCTGACGCGGCTCCCCGAACATGACGACCCTGCCGCCGGGTCCCTAGCAGCCCACGCGGAGGCGCTGGCCCGGCTGGCGGCCGCTGCATGAGCCGCCACAGCGACACCCGGGATTCGTCGCGGCTGGACCGCAGGCTCATGGCACTTAACGACGCCCGGGAATTGGGCGAAGGTGTCCTTCCCGACGAGTCGCTCCAGGACGTGTTCAGCGTGCTGGAGCGTGCCAGCTCCCGGCGGTCGCTTTCCGCCGACCACACAGTGGTGGGGTTCTTCGGTGCCACCGGCAGCGGCAAGTCCTCGCTGTTCAACGCCGTGAGTGGAGCTGAAATCGCGACGGCGGCAGCGCGGCGTCCCACCACTTCGGAACCTCTGGCGGGGGTGTGGGGAGCTGGGGGCAGCGAACCGCTGCTGGACTGGCTGGACGTCCGGAACCGGCATCATGCGGCAGCCGTGGATGGCTTCGCCGGCGAGGACACGGGGCTGATCCTGTTGGACCTGCCGGACTTCGATTCCACCAAGGCAGCGAACCGGGAAGTGGTCCAGCGGATGGTGGGCCTGGTGGACGTCCTGGTCTGGGTCCTTGATCCCCAAAAGTACGCCGACGCAGCTGTCCACAATGACTTCCTGTCACGCCTGGCCTCGCACGGGGCCGTCACCCTGGTGGTCCTTAACCAGGTGGATCGCCTTCCTGCCCACGACGTGCAGCCGGTCCTGGAATCCCTGCGGGCAATCCTTGCCCGCGACGGACTCGCCAAGGTCCAGGTTCTCGCGGCGTCAGCACTCACCGGGACAGGAGTGGACAAGGTCCGGGATGCCATCCGCGGCGTCGCGGTGAAACGCAAAGCCCAATCACAGCGGCTCACTGCCGACATCACCCGGGCCTCAGCGGAATTGGGCGCAGTATCCGGTGCCGGAGAGGCGGCCGGGGTCCGGCCCGCTGCAACGACGCGCCTTGCGGACGAGCTGGCAATTGCCGCGAACGTTCCTGCTGTGGTCCGGGCCGTGAGGCAGTCCTACCGGCTCGAATCGGTGAGGCGGACAGGCTGGCCCGTCACACGCTGGCTTTCCCGCTTCCGGCCGGATCCGCTGCGACGCCTTAATCTGCGCAGCACGGCACCTTCTGAGCTGAACCGGACCTCGCTGCCCTCAGCCGGAGCACCGGAGCGCGCCCGGACCGATGCGGCGGTGCGGGAATTTGCCGACGCCGCCAGCGCGGGCGCCCCTGGTCCGTGGCGGGCAGCTATCCGGAGCGCCGCGAGGGAAGGCAGGGAGCGGCTGCCCGATGCCCTTGACCAGGCCATCGCCGGAACCGACCTGGCCGCCAACCGAAGGTCGTGGTGGTGGGGTTTGTTCAATGTGGTGCAATGGCTGGCGCTGCTCACAGTCCTGGGCGGGCTCGGCTGGCTCGGCGTCCTGGCGGCGCGTGGCTACTTCCAAATGCCAGTACCGGAAGTGCCCAGGGTGGATGGCTGGCCGGTGCCGACGCTGATGATTGCCTTGGGGGTGGTCCTGGGGATCTTCCTGGCCATCACCGGCCGTTTCATTGCTGCGGCCGCGGCAAACGCCCGGGCGGCGCGGGCCAGGAAACGGCTGAACGCAGCGGTTGCCGCCGTGGCCCAGGAACTCGTTGTAGAACCTGTGGAGGTTGAAGTCAGCAGGCTTTCAGCCTTCAATGCGGCACTGAAGGCGGCGGCCGGGTAGAAGTACGACGCCGGCCGGGAGTCAGTCAGCCGGCGGCGGACAGCTCGGCAGCGGCATCCCTGACCTTGATGAGGGTGCGCAGGTTCCGTGTGGTGGTGGACGCCTTGAACTTCGACTTGGCCGTGATTTTGCTGAAGGGGCTGTCCAGGGTTCCCCCGGCTGGGGCCAGCCAGGCCAGCGCCTCGGGGCCGAGCCGCTTTTGCTCCGCACCCGCCAGCGCGGCGCCGGCTGCCTCAAGTTCGTCCAGCATGCCAATATCGGACGAGAGTGTGATATAAGTGTGCGTCGTCTTATCGTCATCCGGGTAGGGGCAGGCACTTACCAGTTCTGCCACCCGGGCTGCGTCCAGGACTACCACCCAGGCGTCATAGCCGAAGGTGTCCCGGAGGCATTTTTCGCACTCCCGCTTCACGGCGGCGGCGTCCTGGGTGCTGCCCAGCACCACGTTTCCGCTGGCAAGCAGGGTCCGCGCGTCCGGAAAACCGCCGGACTTGAGCGCCTCCCGGAGCTCGGCCATCTTGATGTTGATGCCGCCCACGTTGATGCCCCGAAGAAACACTGCATAGCTGCCCATGGCGAAAGCCTAGCGTCCGCAGCGCCGCTGCGAGGGCAATCCGGCGGGCAGGCGCGACTGCGTCAGTCGTTGTTTTTGCGGAGTGCCTCGGTAAGGATGCGGCCGGCGTTGCAGACAACTTCCGCATGCAGCCTGCCGGGCTGGCGGGTGAGCCGCTCGATGGGACCGGAAATTGAAACTGCCGCAATCACCCGGCCGGAGGGTCCGCGCACCGGTGCGGAAACTGACGCGACCCCGGGCTCGCGTTCGCCAAGGCTCTGGCCCCAGCCCCGCCGTCGTACTCCTGCCAGGACTGTAGGCGTAAAGCGGGCAGACTGCAGCCCTTCGAGCAGCCGGTCGTGGTCCTCCCAGGCGAGCAGCACCTGGGCGGCCGATCCGGCCTTCATGGACAACTGCGTGCCCACCGGAATGGTGTCGCGCAGGCCGATGGGGCGCTCGGCGGAGGCAACGCAAACGCGCCAATCGCCCTGCCGGCGGAAAATCTGGGCACTTTCGCCGGTGGCGTCACGCAGCTGCATCAGCACCGGTCCGGCGGAGGCGATCAACCTGTCCTCACCGGCAGCGGACGCCAGTTCCACCAGGCGGCTTCCCAGGACAAAGCGGCCCTGGATGTCACGGCTGACCAGCCGGTGGTGGACCAGGGCCAAAGCAAGGCGATGGACCGTGGGCCGGGCCAGGCCCGTTGCCGCCACAAGCTGCGCAAGCGTGGTGGGCCCGGCCTCAAGTGCATCGAGCACCTGGGCCGCTTTATCAATGACGCCGACTCCACTAGAATTGTCCATGTAATGATATTGCCGTCTCATTATCTGAGATGCAAATCTTTCGGCTGGCGCAGTACGAAGCCGTACTGGTTCAGTGGAACTATCAGCCAACAGCAGTGAAGGGAGATGGCCATGGCAAAGACATTGGCCGAGAAAGTCTGGGACGCGCACGTGGTGCGCAAAGGCGACGGCGAAGGTGCCAATGCCCAGCCCGACCTTCTTTTCATCGACCTCCACCTCGTCCATGAGGTCACGTCGCCGCAGGCGTTCGAAGGCCTGCGCCTGGCCGGACGCCCGCTGCGGCGCCCGGACCTGACCATCGCCACGGAGGACCACAACACTCCCACGCTGGACATCGACAAGCCTATCGCCGATCTGACCAGCCGCACGCAGATCCAGACACTGCGCAACAACTGCGCCGAGTTCGGTGTGCGCCTGCACTCCCTTGGGGATGCCGAGCAGGGCATCGTCCACGTCGTGGGTCCGCAGCTGGGCCTCACCCAGCCGGGCATGACGGTTGTCTGCGGCGACTCGCACACCTCCACCCACGGTGCCTTCGGGGCGCTGGCCATGGGCATCGGAACCTCCGAGGTGGAGCACGTGATGGCCACCCAGACGCTGTCCCTGAAGCCGTTCAAGACCATGGCTATCAATGTCGAAGGCACGCTCCGTCCGGGCGTCACCGCCAAGGACATCATCCTGGCCGTCATCGCCAAGATCGGCACCGGCGGCGGCCAGGGCTACGTCCTGGAATATCGGGGTTCCGCCATCCGCGCCCTGTCCATGGACGCCCGCATGACCATCTGCAACATGTCCATCGAAGCAGGTGCCCGCGCCGGAATGGTGGCTCCGGACGAGACCACCTACGAGTACATGTTGGGCCGCCCGCACGCGCCCCAGGGCGCCGACTGGGACGCCGCCGTCGAGTACTGGAACACCCTGCGGACCGACGATGACGCCACCTTCGACGTCCAGGTTGACCTGGACGCCAACACGCTGGAGCCGTTCGTCACCTGGGGCACCAACCCCGGCCAGGGCGTTTCGCTGTCCGAATCCGTGCCCTCGCCGGAGGACTTCGGCGACGAGAACGCCAAGGCCGCCGCCGAGCGCGCCCTGCAGTACATGGGCCTCGAGGCCGGAACACCCATGAAGGACATCAGGGTGGACACCGTCTTCCTCGGCTCCTGCACCAACTCCCGGATGGAAGATCTCCGCGCAGCTGCTGACATCATCCGGGGACGCCAGAAGGACCCCAACATCCGGATGCTGGTGGTCCCGGGCTCGGCACGGGTCCGCCTGGAAGCCGAGGCCGAAGGCCTGGACAAGGTCTTCAAGGACTTCGGGGCCGAATGGCGTTTTGCCGGCTGCTCCATGTGCCTGGGCATGAACCCTGACCAGCTGGAGGTGGGGGAGCGTTGCGCCTCCACGTCCAACCGCAACTTCGAAGGGCGCCAGGGCAAGGGCGGCCGGACCCACCTCGTGTCCCCGGTCGTAGCCGCAGCCACGGCCATCCGCGGCACCCTGAGTTCGCCGTCGGACCTTGATCCCGATCCGGTGGTTGAGCCTGTCGAAACCCCAATCCGTACCGACGCAGCCTAGGACACGCCATGGAAAAGTTCACCACCCACACCGGAATCGGCGTCCCGCTGCGCCAGAGCAACGTGGACACGGACCAGATCATCCCCGCTGTCTACCTCAAGCGCATCACCCGCACAGGCTTTGAGGACGCCCTGTTTTCCGCGTGGCGCAAGGACCCGTCCTTCATTCTGAACCAGGAACCGTTCAACGCGGGCTCCGTGTTGGTGGCGGGCCCCGACTTCGGCACCGGCTCCTCCCGGGAACACGCGGTCTGGGCGCTGAAGGACTACGGCTTCAAAACTGTGCTCTCGTCCCGGTTCGCCGATATCTTCCGCGGCAACTCCGGCAAGCAGGGGCTGCTCGCAGCCCAGGTGGCGCAGGACGATATCGAACTGATCTGGAAGGAGCTCGAGAACGCTCCCGGTACCCCGGTCACCGTGGACCTCGTCTCCAAGACGGTGGTGTGCGGCAACATCGTCGCGCCCTTCGATATCGACGACTACACGCGCTGGCGCCTGCTCGAAGGCCTGGACGATATCGGGCTGACTCTCCAGCACGAGGCGGACATCACTGCCTACGAGGCCACGCGCCCGGCCTTCCTCCCGAAAACCCTGCCGGCACGCCTCTCCTGAGCGGCCGGAAGTACCTCTGACCGTGCGACGGCGGCCCGCCACGCCCTGCCGCCGTCGCCCGCGTATTTCGGTTCGGTAACGCGACCTCCTATGCTTGGTTGGAGCCTTTGCAAGGTTTTGTGGGCTAGTTATCGTGAGGAAACCGGTATATGAGTAGTGTTCTGACAATCCGTGGCGGAGTCCCGCTGACGGGCCGCGTGAGCGTCCGGGGAGCGAAAAACCTCGTTCCCAAGGCGATGGTGGCAGCGTTGCTGGGCAACGAGCCGTCCGTATTGCGGAACGTGCCGGAGATCAAGGATGTGGAGGTCGTCACCTCCCTCCTTCAGCTCCACGGCGTGACGGTCGTCAAGGACCCGGTCAACGGGGACCTGACGTTGGACCCGAAGGCTGCCAAGACGGCGCCAAGCACCGCAATTGACGCCCACGCCGGCGACTCCCGGATTCCCATCCTGCTGTGCGGCCCCCTGATCCACGCCATCGGGGAAGCGTTCATTCCCGACCTGGGCGGCTGCAAGATCGGCGACCGTCCCATCGACTACCACCTTGATGTGCTGCGCCAGTTCGGTGCCGTGGTGGAGAAGCGGCCGGGCGGCATCCACATCTCCGCCCCCAAAGGCCTGCACGGCGCCAAGATTTCCCTGCCCTATCCGTCCGTCGGGGCCACGGAGCAGGTGCTGCTGAGCGCCACCCGCGCGGAGGGCATCACTGAACTCTCCGGAGCGGCAACGGAACCGGAAATCATCGACCTGATTGCCGTGCTGCAGAAGATGGGCGCCATCATCAGCGTCCAGACCGACCGCACCATCCGCATCGAAGGCGTCCGCGACCTCGGCGGCTACAACCACCGGGCGCTCTCGGACCGCAACGAATCGGCGTCGTGGGCATCTGCGGCGCTGGTGACCAAGGGTGACATCTTCGTTGAGGGCGCCTCCCAGCGCGACATGATGACGTTCCTGAACACCTACCGCAAGGTAGGCGGCGGCATGGACATCGGCGAGGACGGCATCCGCTTCTACCACAAGGGTGGAAAGCTCAACCCCCTGGTCCTGGAAACGGACGTGCACCCCGGTTTTATGACTGACTGGCAGCAGCCGCTGGTGGTGGCGCTGACCCAGGCTGAAGGTGTTTCGATCGTCCACGAGACCGTGTACGAAAACCGCTTCGGCTTCACCGATGCACTGATCCGGATGGGCGCCAGCATCCAGGTGCACCGTGAGTGCCTGGGCAGCGTGCCCTGCCGGTTCGGCCAGCGGAACTTCCTGCATTCGGCAGTCATTTCCGGGCCCACCCAGCTCAAGGGAACCGACATCGACGTGCCGGACCTCCGCGGCGGCTTCAGCCACCTGATCGCGGCCCTCGCCGCAACGGGAACATCCCGGGTGACCGGCATCGACATCATCAACCGGGGCTACGAGCGCTTCACCGAAAAGCTTGCCGGGCTGGGTGCCGACTTCGACATCACCCCCACAAAGTAGCGGAACCGACGTGAAAGAGTCTGCGAAAAGCAGGGCCACCTTTATGTTCATTGCCGGCATTGTCCGGCCCTTGATGAACGCCATGATGAGCAAGGAGTGGGAGGGGACGGAGAAGCTTCCCGCCGGCGGGTTCATCGCGGCCCCCAACCACTGCACCGAAATTGATCCGCTGGTAGTGGGCCACATGCTGTACAACCAGAAGCGTGCCCCGCACTTCCTTGCCAAAGCGGGCCTCTTCAAGGTTCCCGCCTTTGGTTGGCTGCTGCATGCCACCAAGCAGGTCCCCGTGGAGCGTTCGACGGCGGGAGCGAACCGCTCGCTGCAGGTCGCACAGGAGATTGTCGCCGAGGGCGGGGCCATCATAATCTATCCGGAGGGCACCCTCACGCGTGACCCGGACCTGTGGCCGATGAAGGGCCATACCGGCGCGGCGCGGCTGGCCCTTGAGGGCGGCATTCCCGTGGTTCCGATCGCACACTGGGGCGCGCATGAGGTGTTTCCGCGGTACGGCAAGAGGTTCCACCTCTTCCCGCGCAAGCGGTCCCGTGTTGTAGTGGGCGATCCTGTGGACCTCAGCGCCTTCTCCGGCCGTCCCCTGGACAAGGCCACGCTGGCCGGAGCAACCGACGCCATCATGGACGCCATCACCGGCCTCCTTGCGGAGCTCAGGGGAGAGCAGCCCCCGGCGGTGCGTTGGGATCCGGCAAAGCAGCAGCAGTCCAAGCACGGGCGTTTCGTGGAGCGCGGCCAGGGCCAGACCGGGGAACGGACGCCCGGTGATTCCTGAGGGGACACAGGGCGGGTCGGCCCGCTCTGTTGCCGTGCTTGGGGCCGGCTCCTGGGGAACCACGTTTGCGAAGATCCTGGCCGATGCCGCCACCGCCGCCGGTGAGCCCCGCGCCATCCGGTTGTGGGGCCGGCGCACCGAAGTGGTGGAGGAAATTAACACCTTCCACCGCAACAGCCAATACCTGAAGGACATTGCCCTCCCGGAGAGCATTACCGCTTCCACTGAGGTCCCTGAGGTGCTGGCCGGCGCCGATCTGGTGATATTGGCTGTGCCGGCCCAGTCCCTCCGGCCGCAATTGCGCGGATGGAAGGACATGATCGCCCCCGGTGCCATGGTGGTTTCACTGATGAAGGGGCTGGAACTGGGCACCGATGCCCGGATGAGCGAGGTCATCAGTGAGGAACTCGGCGTTCCAACGGAACGCATCGCCGTCGTTTCCGGTCCCAACCTGGCCATGGAGATCGCCCGCGAGGAACCTACCGCATCCGTGGTGGCCTGCACTGATTCCGCTGCTGCCGGCTGGATAGCCCGCAGCTGCACGGCACCATACTTCCGGCCGTACACCACCTCGGACATCGTGGGTGTGGAAATCGGCGGCATCGTTAAGAACGTCATCGCGCTGGCAGTAGGTATTTGCGAGGGCCGGCAAATGGGGGACAATACCAAGGCTTCCGTTATTACCCGCGGCCTCGCCGAAACATCCCGCCTGGCGTTGGCGCTGGGCGGGGACGCGAAAACCATGGCGGGTCTGGCTGGCCTGGGTGACCTGGTGGCCACATGCTCTTCTCCGCTGTCGAGGAACCATACCGCCGGGCGGCTGCTGGGCCAGGGCCTGACGCTGGAGGAAGTAGGCCAGAAGATGACCCAAACCGCCGAAGGCATTAAATCCGGCCAGGCCGTCCACGAACTCGCGGCAAAGCTCGGGGTCGAGATGCCCATCACGGCCGCCGTCGTCGCCGTGCTGGCAGGCAAGCTGTCCGTTGACCAACTGGGGCCTGTCCTGCTGGCCCGGGAACTGAAACCTGAAGGCGATTACTGACCATGTCCCACCACAATCTCACCGCATCAGAACCGGCCCGCGGGGCAAAGCCCCGGGTGGCGGTATTGTTCGGCGGACGGTCCAGCGAGCATGCCGTGAGCTGCGTTACCGCCGCCGGTGTCCTTGGTGCCATTAACAGGGACAAGTACGAGGTGATCCCGATCGGAATCGCCAAGACGGGGCAGTGGGTCCTTGCCGCCGAGGACACCGCCCAGTGGTCCCTCTCCGCATCCTCGCTGCCTGAGGTGGTCCCGTCACAGAAGACGGTGACGCTGGCCGAGATCGGCGGCGAACACCAGCTGATCGTGGCTTCCCCGAACGAGGTTCCGCAGGAGCTCGGCACCGTGGATGTGGTGTTCCCGCTGCTGCACGGCCCGTTCGGCGAGGACGGTACCATCCAGGGGCTCCTGGAACTCTCGGACACGAGGTACGTCGGAGCCGGCGTCCTGGCTTCCGCTGTGGGGATGGACAAGCACTACATGAAGGTGGTCTTTGAAGCGGCCGGCCTTCAGGTAGGCCCCTACATTGCCGTGACCGACAGGCAGTGGCGCAAGGACGCGGAGTCCGTACGGAAGCAGGTGGACCGCCTCGGGTTCCCCGTCTTCGTCAAGCCCGCCAGGGCCGGATCCTCGATGGGTATTTCCAAGGTGGACTCGCTGGATGAGCTGGACGCTGCCATTGAGGAAGCACGGCTGCACGACCTCAAACTCGTCATTGAGGCGGGAATTGTGGGCCGCGAGATTGAATGCGCAGTGCTCGAAGGCAGGGGGACCGATGCCCCCCGCACCTCCATGCCCGGCGAGATCTCCGTGGCAGGCGGCACGCACGAGTTCTACGACTTCAACGCGAAGTATGTCGAGGACGACGCCGCAGCGCTCAGCTGCCCCGCGGACCTGCCCGAGGATGCCATTACCAGGGTGCGTGAACTCTCGGCGGCTGCCTTTGATGCCGTGGGTGCAGAGGGATTGAGCCGGGTGGACTTCTTCTACACACCGGACGGCCAGCTGATCATCAACGAGATCAACACCATGCCGGGCTTCACCCCCAAGAGCATGTACCCGCAGATGTGGGCCGCCTCCGGCCTGGGCTACGCCGACCTGATCGACGAACTCATCCACCTGGCACTGAACCGCAAAACCGGACTCCGCTGACCCCGTTCCGGTGGTTGAGCGGACCCTTTCCGGTGGTTGAGCTTGTCGAAACCTACTGGCTTTGCGGGAGGTCCTGCAGTTCCTCCTGGCCCACGCAGTTGCGGCTGGCCGGGACTTCCGCGGCGGCAACCGCCAGGTCTGCAAGCACCGTGGCGGAACTGATCTTGTCGGGGTTCATCAGGATCTCCGTGGCGGGCTCCCGGCCGTAAGTGGTAAGCGTCCACACCGGGTCGCCTTCCTTGATGACCCAGTCGATCCCGTTGACGGTAACGCACCGGTCGGTGGTGGGCCCCGGCACATTGACGCCGCAACGCAGGACCACCAGTGAGGGATCGCCCCAGGCGGCAGTTGCCTGGCTGTTTGTCTTACGGAGGGCTGAGTCCCCGATGGCCTCGGGGAGAGCCACCATCATGGGGGCGCAGGCCGGGTTCGCCGCATCCTTGGCGGCCGGCACGTCCACCACTGGGGAACACGCAGCCAGCGGAAGGGCGGCTAAAGCCCCGATCAGCGCCATCCTGGCACGGCGGGCGGTCAGGGAAGCGAGGGGGCGGTGCATGCTCCAAGCCTATCGCCGCAGCCGGGTTGGCCAGGACACCAGGAGGTGCGGCCAGCCAATGTCCGTGGCCCGCTGTAGCGTAGTGGCGTGCCAGAAAACCGTTTGACCGTCCACCCGCAGCCCCCAGCCGTTGCTGCCCTCTCCGAAGCCGAATTGCTGGCCCGGATCTTCCCCCGCCTCTCCATGGCCGGGTCCTACTCAGAGGCCACGCTGCTGGGTCCGGGGGATGACGCTGCCGTGGTGGCGGCACCGGACGGCAGGACGCTCATCAGCATCGACACGCAGGTCCAGGACCAGGATTTCCGCCTGGAATGGCCAAATGGCTACCGGACCACCGGGTTCGACGTCGGCTGGAAGGCCGCGGCGCAGAACCTCAGCGACATCAATGCCATGGGGGCCACCGCCACGTCACTCGTCGTGAGCCTCACCCTCCCGCCCGAGACGCCGGTGAGCTGGGTGGAGGACCTTGCGGATGGGCTCACTGCCGGCATCAAGGACCTCGGAGCCACCAGATGCTCGGTGGCGGGCGGCGACCTCGGCCGCGGCCGGGAAATTTCGGTCACCGTCGCCGTCCTCGGCACCCTCGACGGCGGTCCTGCAGTGCTCCGGTCCGGGGCACAGCCGGGGGATGTCCTTGCGCTTGCCGGTACGGCCGGGCATGCTGCTGCGGGCCTGGCCCTCCTGGAGTCGGCCGAGAACGTTGATGCCCTTGGGGAACGTGAGCGTGCGTTCCTCGACCTGCAGTGCAGGCCGCGGCCGCCGCTGGAAGCAGGCCCTGCAGCGCGGACGGCCGGTGCCACGGCCATGCTGGATGTTTCGGACGGACTGCTGCGGGATGGACTGCGGCTGGCGACGGCCAGCAGCGCCGCAATCGACCTGGATCCGGCGCAACTGCACGTGCTGGGGGAGGTGCTGCGGCCTGCCTCGGAGCTGCTGGGCACGGAACCGGCGGCCTGGGTGCTCAACGGCGGGGAGGACCACGGCCTGCTCGCCACATTCCCTGCTGATGTTCAGCTGCCACCCGGATTCACTGCGATAGGCTCAGTACAAGCATTGGGAAGCAATGAAAGCCCGAGCGTCAAAATTGCGGGCCGGCCCGCGGACGCCGGGGGATGGGATCACTTTGCACACTAAGGTTGCCGCCAACGCGCAAGCGATGAAGAGGTGGTTGGGCAAGGCTGAGACCGTCATTGGAAACCATAGCGACCGCCTCAACGCCATCAATATCTTCCCGGTAGCGGACGGCGACACGGGCACCAACCTGTACTTGACCGTGCGCGCGGCTGCCCGGTCCGCGGCCGCCGCGGATGACCAGCCTGCGCAGCTGGACGTCGGCGTCGTACTGGCTGCTGCCGGCCAGGCTGCGATGGAGGAAGCCCGCGGAAACTCAGGGACCCTTTTGTCGGTGTTCCTGTGCGCCGCAGCGGAACCGCTCGCGGGCCACACCCGGCTGACGTCCACCCTGTTGGCCGCCGCACTGAACCGGGCCCAGATCAGGGCATGGTCCGCCCTCAGCGACCCGGTTCCCGGAACCATGCTTTCCGTGATGGAGGCTGCCGCACGGGCAGCGGCCGCGGTGGACGCCGGGCAGAACGGGGACGACAGCAACCACGCCCTGGGCCTGGCACTGGACGCCGCCGTTGAAGGTGCCTTGGCCGCGGTGATCCGCACGGAGGACCAGCTGGACGCGCTGACCTCGGCCCGGGTGGTGGACGCGGGTGGAGTGGGCATGCTCCTGATCCTGGACTGCCTCCGTTCCGCCGTCCTGGGTGAGGAGCTCCAGAGCGAACTGCTGGACGGACTCCACGGCTATGACGTCTCCGATCCCCACATCCATGCGGCCCTGCCGGACGATGACGGCGTCGAAGTCATGTGCACCATCAATCTTTCACCGCTTCATGCGGCCACGCTGCGCCAGCAGCTCGACGAAATCGGTGAATCCGTGATCATGAGCCAGGTGGGGGGCAACGAAGACGCCGATGGGAACTACCGCTGGCGGGTCCATGTGCACGTTCCGGATCCCGAGCCTGCTGTCAGTATCATCCGTGCCCTGGGAGAACCGTCCCACATCAGCATCAGCGAACTCGCCCTGCCGCGGGAACCCCACACAGACGCAGTGAACTCCAGTGGGCATGACCGCTGAACTCGACCTTGTGCTGGAATGGCGGATCGGCAAGCGGTCCGCATCGGTCATCGAAAAGCACCTGGGCATCACCACGGTTGACGGGCTGCTGAACTACTTCCCGCGCCGCTACATGAACCGCGGTGAGCTCACGCCCATCAGCGAACTCCCCCTCGACGAGGAGGTCACCCTCATCGCCCGGGTGCTCTCCAGCAGCACCCGGAACATGCAGGTCCGCCGCGGGACCATCACCGACGTCATAGTGTCCGATGACGACGGGCGGCAAGGGCTGCGGCTGGTCGGCGGAACGGACTACCGGGGGAAAGTCCCCGGCACCCTCAAAATCACCTTCTTCAACGGTTTCAAAGCAAAAACAGATCTACTGCAGGGGCGCCGGGCCCTGTTCTCCGGAAAGGTCACCAAATTCAAGGGACAACTGGGCCTGACCAACCCGGACTTCCAGCTGCTGGATGACGATCCCTTCAGCGAGGGCAGCCAGGACCCGGAAAAACTCGCCGCCATGCCCATCCCGGTCTACCCGGCCACTGCCAAACTGCCCAGCTGGAAGATCCAGAAGGCCATCCACACCCTGCTGGAAACGCTGGAACTGGACGCGTTGCCCGATCCCGTTCCGCCCGCCGTCGCCCGGCGTGAAAAATTCCTGCCGGTGGCCGAGGCATACCGCCTCATCCACGCGCCCGAAACCGCTGAGGACTGGCGCCGGGCGCGGGACAGGCTCCGCTACCACGAAGCACTGGTGCTGCAGTCCGCCCTGGCCCGCCGCCGGGCGCAGCTGGCCGCGGAGGAAGCCACAGCACGGCGCCAGGTTCCCGGCGGGCTGCTGGCAGCCTTCGATGCTGACCTGCCGTTCACCCTCACCGCGGGGCAGGCCGCCGTCGGTGAAACCTTGGCCTCGGAACTTGCCCGCGACTCACCGATGAACCGGCTGCTGCAGGGTGAAGTGGGCTCGGGCAAAACCATCGTGGCGCTGCGGGCCATGCTGCAGGTGGTGGACGCCGGGGGACAGGCCGCGCTGCTGGCACCCACCGAAGTACTCGCCGCCCAGCACTATGATTCGATCCGCCGCTCCCTGGGGCCGCTGTCCAGGGACGGCCTGCTGGGGGGTCTCGGCGATACCTCGGTCCAGGTCACGCTGCTCACGGGTTCCATGCCCACGGCAGCCCGCAAGCAGGCCCTGCTTGATGCCGCCTCCGGGACAGCGGGAATCATCATCGGCACCCACGCCCTGCTCAGCGGCAACGTGACGTTCTTCGATCTTGGCCTGATCGTGGTGGATGAGCAGCACCGCTTTGGCGTGGAGCAACGGGATGCCCTCCGGGCCAAGGCACGGAAGCCGCCCCACCTGCTGGTCATGACCGCCACGCCCATCCCGCGAACCGTTGCCATGACCGTGTTTGGTGACCTTGAAACGTCGGTGCTGGACGAACTGCCCGCAGGCCGGGCCCCGATCAGCACCCATCTGGTGGGCCTGGCAGAAAACCGTGCGTGGGCCGGCCGCATTTGGGCCCGTTCCCGGGAGGAAATTGACAACGGGCACCAGGTGTATGTGGTCTGTCCCAAGATCGGCGCGGACGACGATGGCGACTTCAGTCCGGAGGAAGCGGACCTGGCTGATGGCCTCGAGGGGGAAAACGGGCGGGAACTCGCATCGGTGACTGCCGTCGTCGAACATCTCCAGGCCGAGCCGGCACTCACCGGTGTTCCCCTTGCTCCACTGCACGGGCGCCAGCTGCCCGACGTGAAAGCCGCCGCCATGGCCGGCTTCGTGGACAACCAGGTCAAACTGCTTGTCTCCACTACCGTCATTGAGGTGGGCGTTGACGTTCCCAACGCCACCCTGATGGTCATCCTCGACGCCGACCGGTTCGGCATCTCCCAGCTGCACCAGCTGCGTGGCCGGGTGGGCAGGGGCGGGCTGCCCGGAACGTGCCTGCTGGTCACGGCGCTGGAGCCCGGCCACCCCAGCCGGAAGAGGCTGGAGGCGGTGGCCGCCACCACGGACGGGTTCGCCCTTTCCCAGGAGGACCTCAAGCTGCGCCGCGAGGGCGACATCCTCGGTGCCTCCCAGTCCGGCGGCCGCTCCACGCTTAGGCTTCTGCGTGTCCTTGAGCATGAAGCTGTCATCAGCCGGGCGAGGGACGATGCCCAGCAGATCGTGTCACAGGACCCGATGCTGGCTGCGCACCACGAACTGGCTGAAGCAATCGACAAGTACCTCAACCCCGAAAAGGAGGCGTTCCTTGAACGCGGTTAGCACGGTGGGATCCGAAATGCGCGCCGGCGGAAGCCGAGGCCGCCAGTGAGCCGGATCATTTCCGGGGCAGCCGGCGGCACCCCGCTGCAGGCTGTCCCTGGCTCCCTGACCAGGCCCACCACGGACCGGGTCAAAGAAGCGCTCTTCTCGCGGCTCGAGGCCTTTGACGTCATCAGCGGCGCCAGGGTGCTGGACCTCTACGCCGGCTCGGGATCCCTGGGCGTGGAGAGCGGCAGCAGGGGAGCCCAAACCGTGGACCTGGTGGAGTCCGACGCGAAGGCCAGTGCTGTATGCCAGCGCAACGCCGATCTCATTAACGGGGTTCTGGGCCGAAAAGCCGTGACGGTCCACCGGTCAAAGGTAGAGCCTTTCCTGGAGCGTGCCGCGGCATCGGCGGCCTGGGACCTGGTGTTCCTGGACCCGCCCTATCCGCTGGAGGAGGTGGCTTTGGCCGCAGTCCTCGAAAAACTGGCCGGCCACCTGGCGCCGGCGGCCGTGGTGGTGGTGGAGAGGTCATCCCGCTCGCCCGAGCCGGGGTGGCCCGGCGGGCTGGCGCGGTTCGCGGAGAAGAAGTACGGCGAAACCAAGCTGTGGTTCGCTGAGCCCTTTGTCCCTGACGCCGTCGATGCCGAGGTGCTCGACGACGAAGGCGTGGATGCGGACGGGAGTGGCTCCGGTTCCGTCGAGGCGGACGGGAACGGCCGGTAGGAAAGTGTTCCGGCGAAGGCCTGATCAGACCGCGAGGGCGTCCAGGTCCACACCGGCCAGGACCCTGGCCGGATGCGGCCCCCGGGCGGTCAGTTCCTCGGACCAGCCCGATGGCCAGGATGTTTGGGTGCCGGCCAGGATGATGTTCCCCGGGTAGCGGCCATCGAACATGCCTGCTTCAGCAACAGCGGCGACGTCACCCATTGCACGCCGCATCGCCGCCGCCTGGCTGCGGACCAGAGTAAGGCCGGGTTCGTCCCCCACGTTAACGATCAGGAGGCCCTTAGGGGCCAGCCGCTCCCTCAGCTCGCTGTAAAACTCTGTGGAGGCAAGGTGCGCGGGGGCCTCCGGGCCGGAAAAGATGTCAAGGATAACGACGTCGAAGCGGAGTCCGGGATCAAGCTCCGTGAGTGCGTCCCGGGCGTCTCCGATGATGGCGTGCAGGTCTGTCCCTTCAGGGAGTGGCAGCTGCCGGAGGACGAAATCGAGAAGTTCCCGTTCCAGCTCCACCGTGTACTGAATGGATCCTGGCCTGGTCGCCTGGATGTAGCGGGCCAGTGTCAGGGCGCCTGCCCCCAGGTGCAGCGCCGTGACCGGCGTTCCTGCGGGGGCCGCGAGGTCCACCAGATGCCCGATCCGCCTCAGGTACTCGTAAAAGATATGGTCGGGCCGTGCCAGGTCCACGTGGGACTGTTCTGCCCCGCCGATACTGAGCACGTAGCCGCCCCCGGTGAAAGCATCCGGCTCGATGGATGCGTGCTGTCCGCTGGTGCGAAGGAACCGGGCCGCACTCCGCCCGCTGCCCGCCTGCATCAGACCAGCCCGCCAAGGGTTGCCAGCCTGGCTGCGGCCTCCTCAAGGACCTCCGTCTTTTTGCAGAACGCAAAGCGAAGCAGGCTGCGTGTCCTCTCTGCCCCTTCCGGGTGGCAGAAAACGGGGACCGGGATTGCTGCAACGCCCACCAGTCCGGGCAGCCTTCGGGCCAGGTCCACGGAGTCGTGGATTCCCAGCGGCGCCGTGTCGACGTTGACGAAGTACGTACCCTGCGGGGAGTAGACATCGAAGCCTGCTGCCCTCAGCCCTTCGCTCAGGATGTCCCGCTTGCGCTGCAGCGTGGCGGCAACGTCATCGTAGAAGGCGTCCGGCAGGCCCAGCCCGGTGGCAATGGCCGCCTGGAACGGGGTGCCGGAACTGTAGGTGAGGAACTGCTTGACCGTCCGGACAGCGGAGACAAGGTCCTCGGGGCCTGTTACCCAGCCGATCTTCCAGCCCGTGAGCGAAAATGTCTTGCCGGCCGAGGAGATGGTGATGGTACGGTCGCCCGCTCCGGGCAGGGAAGCCACCGGCACGTGGCGGGCGCCAAACGTGAGGTGTTCGTACACTTCGTCGGTGATGATCAGGCAGTCATGCTTCCGGGCCAGGTCAACGACGCGCTGCAGGATGCTCCGGGGAAATACCGCACCCGTGGGGTTGTGCGGGTTGTTCAGCAGCACCGCCCTGGTCCGCCCGCTGAAGGCCGCTTCCAGGGCGGCCAGGTCCGGCATGAAGTCCGGGGCCAGCAGCGGTGCCGTGACGTGGGTGGCGCCGGAGAGCCCGATCACCGCTCCGTAGGAATCGTAGAACGGCTCGAAGGTCAGGACCTCGTCCCCGGGGCCGGTAAAGGCCAGCAGGGCGGCAGCGATGCCTTCGGTGGCGCCGGTGGTGATGATCACTTCGGTCTGCGGGTCAGGGGTGAGGCCATAGAACCTTTCCTGGTGCACAGCCACCGCTTCGCGCAGTTCCAGGATGCCCTTGCCGGGCGCGTACTGGTTCACCCCGGCGGCGATGGCGGCGCGGGCAGCTTCCCTGATCTCCAGCGGCCCGTCCTCATCCGGGAAGCCCTGGCCCAGGTTGATCGCACCGGTCTGCGCCGCGAGGGTGGTCATCTCTTCGAAGATGGTCACGCCCAGCCCGCCATCGGCTCCGAGGAGGTTGGCTCCGAGCGCGGTCCGCTGCCAGGGGGCAGGGGGCATGGGGGTGGAAACTTCCCGTGGTGGATGCATCCAGTCATGGTATCCCGGCCTTTCCATGGGGTAGGTTCGGAGCATGAGACGCGCTGTCTGCCCCGGATCCTTCGACCCCATCCACAACGGCCATCTCGAGGTTATTGCCCGGGCGGCCAGCCTGTTTGATGAAGTCATCGTGGCGGTCTCCACCAACCCGGCCAAGAAGTACAGGTTCACGCTGGCGGAGCGGCTGGAGATGGCCCGCGAAACCCTGGCGTCGCTCAAGGGCATCGTGGTGGAACCCGTAGGCGAAGGGCTGCTCGCAGAATATTGCCGGCAGCGGGGTGTGTCAGCCATCGTCAAGGGCCTGAGATCGTCCTCCGACTTCGACTACGAGCTGCCCATGGCCACAATGAACCGGCAGCTGAGCGGGGTGGAAACGGTCTTCCTGCCCGCCGAGGCGCACTACATCCACCTGTCCTCCACCTTGATCAAGGAAGTCGCGGGCCTGGGCGGAAGCGTCTCCGATTACGTTCCCAGATCAGTGCACCGGAGGATGCTTGCGGGCGGGTCGGCGGACGATCAGCAGCCAAGAGGGTAGGCTTGTCAGGTACTTCGGCGGTCCCCGCTGGCTGGTTTGAGTCCCCGCGGCTCTTCAGGCTAAGATGGTACGTCGGTCATATGTTCAACAGGAGTTCTCATTAAAAGAGATGCTGGTTCGCCCCTGGCGTTCGACGTCAAGGACCTCGGACGCAGTCCGGGAAGCATGCGGACACTGAAGGAACATGTACCCGCACCGGGTGATCTTGGTGTGGCGCTCATTGGTGTTCAGGAAGGCTCGGATATCGAGCTGGATCTGAGGCTTGAGGCCGTACACGAAGGAATTCTGGTATCCGGAACCGCACTCGCCGAAGTAACCGGTGAATGCGGCCGATGCCTGGATCCCCTTGCGTATGACCTTGAGGTCAATGTGCAAGAACTTTTCTTCTATGAGGGCGTACAGCTTTCGGACGAAGAAGATGATGAAGAGCAACGTCGAGTCGAGCACGATGTAATCGATCTTGAACCGGTGTTGCGGGACGCGGTTGTCACCAATCTGCCGTTCCAGCCGGTGTGCCGGGAAGACTGCCAGGGCCTTTGCTCCGAATGTGGAGTTCGCCTGGAAGACGAGCCGGGGCACCACCACGAGGTCTTGGATCCTCGCTGGGCTGCCCTAGCTGATATGGCTAAGCCTGACCGGCAAAATTGATTTGTACGTGTTTGTCTAGAGAGAAATGAGTTAGCCGTGGCTGTTCCCAAGCGGAAAATGTCTCGCTCGAATACCCGCGCCCGCCGCTCGCAGTGGAAGGCGACCGCCCCCCACCTGGTGAAGACCGTGGAGAACGGCCAGGTTACCTACAGCCTGCCGCACCAGGCGAAGGTCGTCACCGATTCGGCCGGCACCGCGCTGTTCCTTGAGTACAAGGGCCGCAAGGTCGCGGACGTCTAATCGGCCCCTCAGGCTGACATGATGTCTTCAACTGAAGAGCTTTTGAAGCGTCTCGGTGTCTCAATTGACGCCGGGACGCTTCGTCTTGCGCTCACACACCGTTCCTACGCCTACGAAAACGGCGGCATCCCCACCAACGAGCGGCTCGAATTCCTGGGTGACTCCATCCTGGGGTTCTCCGTGACGGACGCCTTGTACCGGGACAATCCGGACCTGCCCGAAGGTGACCTGGCGAAGCGCCGCTCGGCCGTAGTCAGCACCCGTGCCCTTGCCGGCATCGGGCGCAGCCTGGGGATTGGCGACTACATCTACCTCGGGCAGGGCGAAAAGCTCACCGAGGGCAAAAACAAGGCGTCCATCCTTGCGGACACCATGGAGGCGCTGATCGGTGCCACCTACGTGTCCAACGACATCGAGACGGCCCGCCAGCTGGTGATGCGCCTGATCGGGCCCCTGCTCAAAGACGCTGCTGCCCTTGGCGCCGGGACCGACTGGAAAACGAGCATCCAGGAACTTGCGGCAAGCCGGCAGCTTGGAACCATCCACTATGCGGTGGAGGGCTCCGGCCCGGACCATGCGCGCGTTTTTACCGCAGTCCTGCACATCGGCGGCACGGCGTACGGCCGGGGAACGGGCCACTCCAAAAAGGAAGCGGAGCAGGAAGCAGCTGCTGACGCCTGGCGCGCCCTTTCCGGCACTGCGGCTTCAAGCGCTGCGGCTTCCGCCACCGGGGGCAAGTCCGCCGGTTCCATAGCCGCCAAGTAGCGCTGTGCCCGAACTTCCCGAAGTTGAGGTGGTCCGCCGCGGCCTGGTGAGCTGGGTCCGCGGCCGGACCATCGAATCCGTGGAAGTCCTGGACGAACGCTCCATCCGCCGCCACGCGCTCGGGACCGCGGATTTCGTCGGGAACCTCGAAGGGGCCACAGTCGCCGACGTCGTGCGCCGGGGAAAATTCCTGTGGCTGCCATTGGTGGACGCGGCTGCCGGTCCCGCTCATGGCGATGCTCCTGGGAAGGGGCGTCCCGCCGTCGCGCTGATGGCCCACCTGGGCATGAGCGGCCAACTCCTCATGCAGGACGCGGATGTCCCGGACGAGAAGCACCTCAAAGTACGGTTCCGGCTGAGCTCCAGCGACGGCATGCCCGGACAGCTGCGGTTCGTGGACCAGCGGATCTTCGGGGGCCTGTTCGTCACCGCACTGGTACCAACGGACGACGGCGGCCCTGGCGGACTCGCCGAATCGCCCCTGCCGCTGATAGCACAGGAAGCGGCCCACATCGCCCGCGATCCGTTGGACCCTGCCTTCTCCTTCGACCTTTTCTTCCGCCGCCTCCGCAAACGCAAAACGGGATTGAAGCGGGCACTGCTGGATCAGGGCCTCGTGTCGGGCATCGGCAATATTTATGCGGATGAAGCCCTGTGGCGTGCCCGCCTCCACTTCGCCCGGCCCACAGACACCCTCCGCAGGGCCGAAGCCGAGAGGGTGCTGGACTCCTCCCGTGACGTTATGCTCGATGCCCTGGCCGCCGGCGGGACGAGCTTCGACTCCCTCTATATCAATGTCAATGGCGCCTCGGGATACTTCGACCGGTCCCTCAACGCCTACGGCCGGGAGGGCCAGCCGTGCCGGCGGTGTGCCGCTGCGGGAATCCACGCAGTCATCCGGCGCGACCAGTTCATGAACCGCTCCTCGCACACCTGTCCCGTGTGCCAGCCCCGTCCGCGCAACGGCCGCTGGTAAAAAGCGCCACAAAGGCGCGAGGATTCTGCCTCAAACGGCGGGAAAGATGTGGAAATCCACCTATTCTGCACCCAAGCGTGATGTCAGACTGTGGCCATGGATGTCCCAGGAACTGATGATTTCAAGGGTAGTGCCGCAAGGCAAACCGGCCCGTGCTGCAGGCGGTGAAGCCGTGCTTGTGAAGCGCGTGGTCCTTATTGGAGCCACTGCAGCGGTCATCCTCGGCGGCACCGCTTTGGTCCTGGACAATTTGGCACATGAACAGCCGGCGCCTTCGGCCGCGGGAGCCGGGAATACCTCCTCTGCCGATAGCGGATCCGCGACCGACGGCGTAACTCCTTTGGGGGCCGGCGAGACAAGCGCACCGCTGCCAGACGGGCCGAGTACCGAAGGGGCCGGCGGTGACCCCGCCGGTAACCCTGCGACCGGCGGGGACCTCGTCGGTGGCCCTGCGACAGGCGGGGCTGGAGACCAACGCCGGCTGGAGGTCCTGCCCCCTGTGAGCGCTTCGCCAACGGGGCTGCCGATACCGTCGTCGCCGCCAGCCTTGGTAAGTAAGCCGTTGCCGGCAACAGCTTCATCCCAAGGGAAGATTGTGGAGGGCTTTCCCTCGCAAGTACTTCCCTTTCCCGACCGGACTGTCATTGTTTTCACGGGCGTAAGCTCAACAGGAGATCTCCTTCAATCGACCGCAGAAGGCATCGTCGATTTGGCCGTTGAAAAGGTGACAGGGCATTTCCAGCAGGTTCTGCAAGGTGCCGGATTCCGCTCGGAGGAAGCCGCGGCTGGCGCTGGGCGGCAAGCCCTCCATCTGACCCGCGGAAGCGATTCAGTCTCCATCGCCCTGTCCATGACCGGCACCGGCAGCACCCGATTCTCGCTGTTGGCAAACTTCCATACAGAGCCGGGGTCATAGCTTTGTACATCTCGATGTCCGACCGTCACGGCGGAAAGGGAAACGCTCAGGGAATGGCGGTGGATAAGGCACATCGTCCGGCCGTCCGGTTCAGGCTTTCGCCAGTTATCCTTTGGCTGGGTGTGGTGAGTATGGCCACTGACATCTCTTCGGAATCAGTGGCCGCAATCCTTCCGCTTTACATCACCGGATTCCTGGGGCTTTCCGTGATCGCCTTCGGGATCATCGACGGAATTAACCAGGGTGCAAGTGCTTTGGTGCGTATAGCGGCAGGCTGGGCGTCCGACAGACTGGGAAGGCCGAAGCCTGTAGCGCTTGCCGGATACGGATTGTCCTTGCTGGCGCGCGTGGGATTCCTCTTCGCGGGCGGATTTTGGTCACTTGCTGCGGTCGTCACCGGCGACCGGATCGGCAAGGGCATCAGGACAGCCCCACGCGATGCCCTTATCTCCACTGCGGCCCAGCCGGAATACTTGGCACGGCACTTCGGCGTGCACCGAATGCTCGACAACATCGGAGCCGCAGCGGGGCCCCTGATCGCCTTTGTGACACTTTTCCTGATTCCCGGCGGATATGGCACGGTTTTCGTGGTGTCCCTGGCTTTCGCAGCGATCGGTGTCGCAGCCCTCGCCCTGGTGGTGCCAGACCGGAGAAGCGTGCGATCGCCGCGCTCGTCCAGCCGGGGGCGAGAGTTCGACAACCAAGTCCGGGGACGTGGCGGGCTACTGCGGATTCATTGGCATTTGTTCCGTAAACCCGGGCTTGGCCGACTACTGACCGCATCCGCGTTGCTTGGCCTGCTCACTGTAGGAGACGGGTTCATCTATCTGGCCCTGCAGGATCGGGATGACTTCGCGGTTCACTGGTTTCCCTTGCTGTACGTCGGCACCAATGTCGTCTTCCTGTTACTGGCAATCCCCATGGGCCGACTCGCCGACCGCTACGGCAGGGGGAAGGTGTTCCTGGCTGGTCATCTGGCGCTGCTGGCATGCTACTGCTGTGCAGCAGTACCGGTAGGCGGACTTGGGCCGACACTGCTGTGCCTGACGCTGTTGGGAGCCTTCTATGCGGCAACTGACGGAGTCCTTGCCGCCTTTGCCAGCCAACTGACCCCGCCGGACCTCCTTGCTACCGGCATTGGGACCGTGCAGACCGTGATGGCGCTGAGCCGCGTAGCTTCATCCACCCTCTTCGGCCTTCTGTGGTTCACCTGGGGGCCGGCAGCAGCCATGGTTGTGGTCGGTAGTCTCCTTGCCGTTGCGCTTCCTGCCTCTTTCGTTATTCTGCGGAAAGCCGAACGGCAGGCAGCGTCGGCATGATCCAAGGGGCCACGGGTGGCGGTCGTCTCCGCTGGATTGTTCTTCTGATGGTGACGGGCCTCGTCCTTGCAGGCGCGGGCCTCTATGCCGTGTCTGCCTTCCAGCGCCTGCAGGAGAGCAGTGCCGCTGCGCCATCCGTTGAGGTCATTTCGGAAGGCAAGGTCTTGCCAAGTGGCTCCTTTGTTCTTTTCCGCAATACTGCCGCCGGGCAGGGGTATGGAATGGCGGCTACTGTTTCCTCGGCTGACCCTGCGGGCCCAAGGACCATGGGCGGAGCATTTTGCGACAGGGTGTACTCCGCTGGGTCGAAAGTCATCTGCCTCAGCACAAACCGTGGTCTGCTCACAAGCTTCGAGGCCTCAGTCTACGCACCCGACTGGAAACGGCTTGAAAGTTGGGCACTTCGGGGAATCCCCAGCAGAACACGACTGAGCGGGGACGGCGCACTTGTGGCAACCACTGTTTTTGTCACGGGCCACTCATACGCGGGCACGGGGTTTTCCACTGAAACTGTCATTAGGAGTCTGGACGGCACAACGCCGGCGGCCAATCTGGAGGCCTTTGCACTGCTGGTGAATGGCCAGCAGGTTACTGCCGCTGACCGAAACATCTGGGGTGTTACCTTCGTCCCAAGCCAGGCAGACGTCTTTTACGCCACAGCAGCATCTTCCGGACGTCATTGGCTGGTACGAGGCAGCATTGCCAACCGCACCTTGACAGCAATTCACGACGGTGTTGAATGCCCGTCCATCTCGCCGGACGGGACCCGGATTGCTTACAAGAAGAACACTGGAGCGGGCCTCATTCCCCATTGGAAGGCTGCAGTCCTTGACCTGGCCACTGGAACGGAAACAGTCTTGGGCGAGACCCGAAGCATAGATGACCAGATTGAGTGGCTCGACAACGCTTCCCTACTGTACGGACTGCCGCGAACAGGTGAGGCAGGGGACTCAGATATCTGGCGGATTCCTGCTCGCGCCGGAAGTAGCCCGGAGCTGTATATAGAGCATGCTTGGTCGCCCTCTGTGGCGCCATAGGGCAGAAGCCTGACCCGCAGGCCCTCAGGTGGGGCGTACAGCAGTCGTTGGCCGGTTCCTCAGCAGTCCCCGGTAACAGGGGGGTCATCCAGGCCTCGTGCATCCCTGGTTGAAGACAAATCGGACGGTGGGTGAGTCGATAAGGTCAAGAGCCGCGCGGTTGGGGTTCTCCAGGAATACGGTTCCGAGGCTGTCAGCTCCGAGGGTCCACCATCGTACGTTCGGTCGCGGCGATTGTTCGGGGAATCCGGCGAGGCCGCCACAGCACACAATGAGCGCATCCTTGACGCCGCGGTTGGCCACTCCGGCACAGAGACCTGCCCAGAGTTTCGCGCCTTCGCTGGCTCCGATCAAGATGCCCAGGACGTGTTTGATGCCCTCCGTGTCTATGCCATGCCCAGGGTATATGCGCGGCGCGGTTCTGGACCAGGTGCCCGGTCAGTTCCGCCTGCAACCCGCGTTGAATCGTGGCTTTGAGTTGCTGGATGAAGCCGTCCTTGCCATCAAGCTCAAGCCGGCCGGCATCTATTTGTTCACCACCCTGCAGTTTCCACCAACCTGAGGTCTGCTAACGAGTAGCGAACGTGATGGGCCGGTACTGCTAAACAGCAGGAGAAAACACCACATCCACGAAATAGTTGGTGGCGTTTGCGGTGCGGTTGGGCACAGCGGTGCCGGAGCCGTAGCGGTACAGGCCGTTCTTTGCGGCCGGAGCCGTCAGATATCCACTTGTCCAGGCGCGTGTAAAGAATGCGGACGTGAAGGAGTACCGGCCTACGGGAGCGTTGTATGAAACGACGTAGTCGGTGCCCTCGGCCAACCTGATAGCGGGGGACAGAACTGCCGTCTGCCAGCCAGTCGCAGTCTCATTCACAAAGGCAACCCGGGCGAGACGGGTGCCCGCGGAGTTCCAGAGTGACCCGTAGTGAACGCCTGTGTTGAGGGGGCCCTTGAAGAAGCGGATTCCAGTCACCATTCCCGTCCGGGAGGCGCGGAAGGTTACTCCCAGTTCAATCGCGCTGGTTTCGCTTGAGCTCGTAACCGTCGGCGTGAGCGTGCCGAAGAGGGACTGGTCCGGCGGGTTGGCCGTGGTGAATGCCCAGCTCGTAGCTGGCAGCGGTGTCCCATCCGTGGATGCGACGCTGACGGTCCGCACGGTTACCTGGACGTTGGCAGGAAGTAGTTGGGCAGGCGAAAAGGTGATGGTCCGTCCGTCGGTGGAGAGAGCTGACGTGCCGGCGATGGAAGTCCCTGCCAACAACAGCTCAAGAGTGGATCCGGACCCGGCACTTGAGGAAAGCGACAGTGCCGGTTTTACATCCCGCGCGACGTTGGTGGCATCGGATGCTGGCGACTGCGACATGATGGTGAAGGAAGCCGAGGGAGGGGCTGGCGTCCCTCCAAATATTACGTCTACCAAGTAGCTGGTGGTGGAGCTGTTGACCGGATAGGCGGAGCCATTGGCGTAGGCGCCTGATCCGCCGGTGGTGCGTAGTGGTCCGCTGGTGAAGCCGGTGTTGAAGCCGCCGGGTGTTGCTGAGTAGGTGCCGGTTGGGGTGGTGTAGGCGGCGATGTATTCGGTGTTGGCGGTGATGGGGACGGGTTGGCTGAAGTTCATGCTCTGCCAGCCGGCGGTGGTTTCGTTGGTGAAGGTGATGGTGGCCAGTTGTTGGCCGCCTGTGGTGAAGAGGGTGCCGGTGTGGGTTCCGGTGTTGCCGGCTGCTTTGTAGAAGCGAAGGCCGGTGATGTTTCCGTCGGCTGAGCTGGCGAAGCGTACGCCGAGGGTGAGCGGGACGCCGTCTTTGATTTCCATGGTGGTGGGGGTGACGGTGTCCTGGTAGAGGGTGCAGGGGCATGTGCCTTCAGTCCGCGGTGCGGGCACCGTGGTGAAGGTCCAGGTGTTGCCTGCGCTGAGTTGCTGTCCTGTGGTGGAGGTCGCGCTCAGGGTTGCGGTGTAGGTGGTTGCGGTCGCCAGAGCGGCAGCGGGTGTGAAGGTGGTTTTGCCCGTGGCCGCGTCGTAGGCGGAGGTCCCGTTCACGGCTGTTGTGCCGGGGCCGGTGAGGGTGAGTTTTACCGTGGATGCGGTGGCGGGTTTGGACAGAATTACGGACACCGGGCTGTCCACCGCGACGCTTGACGAGCCAGGCAGCGGTGACTGGTTCACCCCGGCAAAGGGCGGGTCAGCCTGCTGGAACACAAGGTCCACGAGGTAACTGGAATTGGATGATGAGCCTGGGAAGGCGCCTGAATAGGTGAAGGCGCCTGATCCGCCGGTGGTGCGTAGTGGTCCGCTGGTGAAGCCGGTGTTGAAGCCGCCGGGTGTTGCTGAGTAGGTGCCGGTTGGGGTGGTGTAGGCGGCGATGTATTCGGTGTTGGCGGTGATGGGGACGGGTTGGCTGAAGTTCATGCTCTGCCAGCCGGCGGTGGTTTCGTTGGTGAAGGTGATGGTGGCCAGTTGTTGGCCGCCTGTGGTGAAGAGGGTGCCGGTGTGGGTTCCGGTGTTGCCGGCTGCTTTGTAGAAGCGAAGGCCGGTGATGTTTCCGTCGGCTGAGCTGGCGAAGCGTACGCCGAGGGTGAGCGGGACGCCGTCTTTGATTTCCATGGTGGTGGGGGTGACGGTGTCCTGGTAGAGGGTGCAGGGGCATGTGCCTTCAGTCCGCGGTGCGGGCACCGTGGTGAAGGTCCAGGTGTTGCCTGCGCTGAGTTGCTGTCCTGTGGTGGAGGTCGCGCTCAGGGTTGCGGTGTAGGTGGTTGCGGTCGCCAGAGCGGCAGCGGGTGTGAAGGTGGTTTTGCCCGTGGCCGCGTCGTAGGCGGAGGTCCCGTTCACGGCTGTTGTGCCGGGGCCGGTGAGGGTGAGTTTTACCGTGGATGCGGTGGCGGGTTTGGACAGAATTACGGACACCGGGCTGTCCACCGCGACGCTTGACGAGCCAGGCAGCGGTGACTGGTTCACCCCGATGAAGGGCGGGTCCGGGTATTGCACCACCACATCAACGAGGTAGCTGGCGGACGAGCGGGACCCGGGGAAATCGGTGGAGTAGGAGTAGGCTCCCGCGTCGGAGGCCGCCCGCAGGTTCCCAACGCTCAGACCCGAACCAAAACCATTAACAGTCGCGGAATAGGTGCCGGTTGTCGACTTGTAGGCCACAACGTACTCGGTGTTCGCATTCATGGCCACTGGCTCATTGAAGTACGCCGTCTGCCAGCCCGAAGTACTTTCGTTGGCGAAAGTAACGGTGGCCAACTGTTCCCCGGAGGCCGTGAAGAGGAATCCGTTGTGGGTTCCGTTGTTCCCTGCGGACTTGAAGAACCTGACGCCGGTAACGGTCCCGCCGGCAGTGCTGGAGAACCTCACCCCTAAGGTGAGCGGTACGCCATCGCGGATCTCCTGGATGCCGGGAGCCACGGAATCGTCATAGAAGCTGCAGGGGCAGGTACCGGGCGGCGGCGGCGAAACCACCGTGGTGAAGGACCAGCTTCCCCCTGCTGTCAGCGACCCTCCCCCCGTTGCCGCGGCGCTCAACGTGACCGTGAACTTCGTGGCCAAGGCCAGCGGAGCGCTCGGGGTGAAGGTGACCTTGCGGGCCACAGAATCGTAGGCTGTGGAGCCGGCAACGGTTGATCCATCGGCCGCCTTGAGTGTGAAGTTTATAGTCGACGCCGTGACAGGCTTTGAGAAGACGGCCCCGGCTGTAGTGCCCTGGGGCACACTCGATGAGCCGTCCAATGGCCATTGCCCGCCGGCGGTCAGCGGGGTGTTGTCGACGGTATCAAAAACGGCATCGACGAAGTAGTTGCCGTTGCCGTAGCTGTTGGTGGGGTAGGAATCGGCCGATCCGTAGACACCTGCCGGCTCACTCCCGAATCCGCCGGCGACAGTCAGCGGGGGCTCCGAAAAGCCGAAGCTGGCCCACTGATAATCTTTGATGGCGTAATGCCCGTTGGGCGCCTTGTACGAGACTGTGTATTTGGTGCCGGCCGTCACGGCAACTGGCTGTGAAAAGAGGACCTTTTGCCAGCCTGAGGAAGTTTCGTTGCCGAAAGTCGCTGTTGCCAGCCGCTGGCCGGCTGCATTCCATAGTGACCCCGTGTGGGTTCCGATGTTGGCAGTGCTCTTGTAGAACCGAACGCCGGTGACGAAGCCGTCCAGAGTGGGAGTGATTTTCATACCCAACTCGTACGCACCGCCGTCCTTGGAATCCGGCACTGCCGGCACCTGCTGGCCAAAGACAGTGTAAGGTCCGGGCACCTGGATGTTGCGGGTGGCGGTGGCTCCGATGTTGGCGCTGTCGTCGACCGCACGAACTTGGAACATGGAGGTGGTCAGCCCTTTTTGAATGTACGTGTAGGTCCAGTTCTGCTTTCCTTGGGCAGGATGCCACGATTTGCCGCCGTCTGTAGAGACTTCGACGCCAGACACAACGCCGCCGGGGTCCGTCGCGGTCCCTGAAGCGGTGACGCTGGTGCCGTGAGGAACGCTCGCACCCTCAGCGGGTGAACTGATGGTAACTGACGGTCCGGCCACATCAGTGCTGGCCACAGCCGCTGCGAGGGCTGGGTCCCGGGTGCCCGGTTGCGCACCCATGTCGGCAAGCAGGTTGATCTGTGCCTGCTGGATCCGAGGATCAGCAGCCGCGCCTTCACCGTCGTGTTCCTGGTCAAGGCCCCATGTCCACTGGACGGTACCTGCACCGAACACGAGCGCTCCGCTTGGCGCTCTGTAGAGCGTCAGGTTGTGTGTCGTCGTTCCCGGCTGGACGGTGTTGCCGAAATCCTGGAGGTATTGGACTGTTGGCCCAGTAGTAGTGGACAACCGAATCAGCCCGGCTGGACGGAACCCGTTGTCCAGGTCTTCGTCGGATTCGTAGCCGACAGTGTGCTGTGCCAAAGCGGCGGACGCTCCGGGTGCAAGGGATGCAAGAGAAGTGTTCCGCCACAGCCGGGTTTTGCCTTCAGCTGCACTGACGGTGATGGGAAGGTCAGTGTAGTTCGACATGTAAATCGTCCCGGTCAACGCATTCTCGGGCAATCCGCCTCCGTTTGCCGGCGCTGCGTAGCGGGGGTCACGCCAAGTACCCGTCCATTCCATGCTCGGGTCAATCTTTCCACTGGCCCAGGTTTCCTTGTAGGACGTAATCGTGCGGTGGGCAGCACCGTCCACCGGCGACGGCTCGTAGCGGGTGCGCCAGTACACTTCATTGCCCGAGAGGAACTGCAGGTTTACACCGGCATCGCGGGCAGCCTCAACATTGGTCCGCTGTGCGCCGGACCAGTATTCGTCGTGGCCAACAGACAGGAAGGCTTTGTGGTTGCGCAGCAACGCGCCGCTGCGGTCCGTGTCCAGGCCGCTGATGTAGCTGACGTCGTAGCCATTCTTTTCCAGGAAGCGGACCAGGGGGTATTCGTTGCTGAAATAGAAGTCCCTTCCTTCCGAATCACCTCTGGTTGCAAAGGGCCTGTTGTAGCTGATCTTGTAGGCGCGGCCATTCACTGCACCCTGGTAGAAGTCAGCTCCGCCATAAGTGTTGTACGCCTGCCAGGTTGTATCCGAGGTCTGGAAAACGATATTCGAGCGGCTGCTGTCGTTGCGGACGATGAATGCAATGTGGCTTTGGCCACCTGTGTCCGGCCTGCTGAGCAATGCGACGTAAACACCGGACACAGCGTCTGCCGGCACCTGCCAAGTGGCTGAAACCGCCCAAGTGCCGCAGTCGTACAGCTCGGTGGTGTTATCGGACAGACACTGTGGCTGGGACTGTCGCAGGACCGACGGGGTGACGTCAGCGATCTTACGGGCGCCCAAGCCCTGGTACCAGCCGGTGCGGTAGATTCGGATGGAGTAATTGGCCGCGTTGGTATCAATCTTGAATCGCACCGCCTGTCCCGCATTGGTGCTCATCTCCGTGGCGAAGCCCTGAATGTCGGAATCCCCGGCGCCGTTGATGTCCCATTCTGAGGGCGGACTGCCGGGCTTGGAGTTTTCGCACGCAATTGGGTTGATTAGCGGAGCACAGGGGTCTGCCGCCGCAGCCCTGGTGAGGAGGTTTGGCAGCCCCACTGGAAGCAGGGCCGCTACGAGTGCGATGACAAGCGGGAGGACAACCCGCTGGAAGGCTGTCAGTTGTCGCACGGCGGTGGATGCGGGCATGTGAACTCCTGGATTGAGTGCGCTTTCGCAAAGCTGGTCCAAGGCGAATTGCCTTTGGATCTATGCCGCACCCCCAGGGGCAGCCAAGCCAAGATATTCAGTTGTCCAGCGGCCGATCGTTGATACTGCCCACCCATGCCGTCTGCACCAGCGTGGATTAGGCCTGGAGGAACCGGTCCGTCGGACCCGCATGAGACCACCAAGCCAAGCAGCGTCTAGCAACCTGTTGCTGCGAGTGTAGGCTCGGCAAAAATCGGCTGCAAGGCATCTTGCGCCTTATCGGCGGAACCCGCAAAACTGTGTGGAACCCCGCAATCAGCCGCCTTTGGACCACGACGCAGTAGATTTGGTGCAGGGAAGAAGCACTCGCCCCACGCCATCCAGGAGATCCGAAAAGCCTTGCACCTCAAAAGCCTGACCGTCCGGGGGTTCAAGTCCTTTGCGTCCGCCACCACCTTCGAGTTCGAACCCGGCGTCACCGCCGTGGTGGGCCCGAACGGCTCCGGCAAGTCCAATGTGGTGGATGCCCTGGCCTGGGTCATGGGGGAGCAAGGGGCCAAGACCCTGCGCGGCGGGAAGATGGAAGATGTCATCTTCGCGGGAACCTCTGGCCGGCCACCACTGGGGCGCGCCCACGTCTCGCTGACGATTGACAACACCGACGGCGCACTGCCCATCGAGTACAGCGAGGTGACCATCTCGCGGACACTATTCCGGGCGGGCGGCTCCGAGTACGCCATCAATGGCGCAAGCTGCCGCCTGCTCGATATCCAGGAGCTGCTGTCCGATTCCGGACTGGGCCGCGAGATGCACGTCATCGTGGGCCAGGGCCAGCTGGACAGAGTCCTGCATGCCACTCCGGAGGACCGCCGCGGTTTTATCGAGGAAGCCGCCGGCATCCTCAAACACCGGCGCCGCAAGGAACGGACCGTGCGCAAGCTCGAGGCCATGCAGGCCAACCTGCAGCGCCTGACCGACCTCACCGGAGAAATCAGGCGCCAGCTGACCCCGCTGGGCAAACAGGCCGAGGTTGCCCGCAGGGCCCAGCGCGTCCAGTTCGACGTCCGTGACGCCAGGGCAAGGCTTTTGGCGGATGACCTTGTCCAGTTGCAGCAGGCCCTCGAGCAGGACGTCGCCGACGAAGCCGCCCTGAAAACCCGGCGGGCCGCCGTCGAACAGGAACTTGAGGCCGGCCGCCGGCAGCAGGCCGCCCTGGAGCAGCTGGCCGCCGAGGCTACGCCGAAACTCAATGCCGCACGCGACAGCTGGTACCGGTTGACGGCTTCGCGTGAGCGGCTCCGCTCCCTCGGCTCGCTGGCCCAGGAACGCAGCCGCCTGCTCGGTTCCGCCGAGCCCGCCCCGGCCGGCCGTGATCCCGAACAGCTGGAACGCCAGGCCGCCCGGGTCCGCGAAGAACTGGCAGAACTCGAACGCCACATCCTGGACAAGCGCAGGGCCCTTGAGACCGCCAGCGCAGCAAAGGCGGACGCCGAAGCCGCCGCGCTGGCCGAAGACAAGCGGCTGACCGCAGTGTTGCGGGCCGCCGCCGACCGGCGTGAAGGACTGGCGCGGCTGGCCGGGCAGGTTGCCGCTGCGCGGTCACGGGTGGAATCCGCGCAGGCCGAATTGGGCCGGCTCCGGGAATCCCAGTCCGCCGGGCTGGAGCGCCGCGCCCGCGCCCAATCCGAGTTCACCGCGCTGGAAAACCAGGTGGCAGGGGTTGAAGAGGGCGAGGAATCCCTTGATGCCGAGTACGAGGCCGCCAGCGAGGCCCTGGACGCGGTGTTGCAGGACATCTCGTCGCTGACCGCCGCGGTCAGCGAGGGAATCCGGAAGCGTGATGCCCTCGCGGCGCGCCTCGACGCCCTGAGACTTGGCCTCACCAGGAAAGACGGCGCAGGGCACGTCCTGCAGGCAGGCCTGGACGGAGTGCTGGGGACCCTCGCCGCGGAGCTCACCGTGGAACCCGGCTTCGAATCTGCAATAGCCGCTGCGTTGGGGGAGGCCTCGGAGGCGGTACTCGTCCGGGACGGCGAAACAGCGGCCGCAGTGGTTCAGGTCCTTAAGGATGACGACGCCGGGCGCGCGGCGCTCCTGCTGGCTTCCGCGGGTGCCACGTCCGGAGCCGGGGGCCGCCCGCCTTCCCTCCCCGAGGGAGCCGTCTGGGCTGCAAGTCTCATCACGGACGCCGGCGGCTTCGGCCCTGCAGTGGGGAGCCTGCTGGACGGCACCGCCGTCGTCGCCGATATCGAGGCGGCCGCCCACGTGGTGTCAGCCCATCCAGCGATCACCGCGGTCACCCGGGATGGGGATATTTTCACAGCGGTATCCGTCACGGGCGGATCAGCCAAGGCGCCGTCGCTCCTGGAAGTCCAGGCGGCGGTGGACGACGCCGAAGGCCGGCTTTCAGCCGTCACAGCTGAGCTTGAGCGGAGCAGGTTCGCCCTTGCCGGCGCCGAGGCCCGGCGGTCCGGGGCGCAGGAACGTGCCGACGCCGCCCTCGACCGCCTGCATGAATCGGATGCACGGCTCGCTGCCGTCGCCGAACGCCTGGGACACCTCAACTCCGTCCTCCGCAGCGCCGTGGGTGAAAGCGAGAGACTCGCGGCGTCGCTGGCGCGGGCCGAAGAAAATGTCGGAGCGGAGGAGGAAGCGCTCGCGGCCGTGGCCGCGAGGCTGGCAGCTGCCCAGGAAGCACCATTGGAGCAGGAGCCTTCCACGGAACATCGTGATGCCCTGGCCGCGGCCGCATCCGCCGCCCGCGCTGCCGAGGTGGAGGCCCGCCTCTCGCTGCGCAGTGCCGAGGAACAACTGGCGGCCACCAGAAACCGGGTCTCCTCCCTGGAGCGAGCGGCGGCTGCTGAGCGCCGCGCGCGGGAGGAAGCAGCCGAACGCGCCCGGCGCCGCCGCGCCCAGGCGAAACGTGCAGCGGCAGTCGGAGCCGCCGTCGAACTGGCCCTGCGGTACATGGATGTGTCCGTGGACCTCGCACGGCACGAACGCGACCTTGCGGAGGAGAACCGGGAACAGCGGGACCGTGAACTGCTGCACCTCCGGACAACGAACGACACCTTCGCCCGCGAACTCGCCGAGCTCACGGACAACGTGCACCGGGATGAGCTGGCCCGCGCACAGCAGCTGGCCCGGATCGAGGCCCTCGAAAGCCGGTCCATTGATGAGCTGGGAATTACCCCGGACGCCCTGGTGGCGGACTACGGGCCCAATGTGCCCGTTCCGGTTCCCGCCGAAGAAAGCGGCGACAAATGGGCTGCCCTGCGCGCCCCGGTGGATGCCGGCGGAACAGAGATTGTCGAAGGAAAGCCCTACGTCCGCGAGGAGCAGGAGAAACGGCTCCGCAAGGCCGAACGTGATCTCGCCAGCCTGGGCCGCGTCAACCCCCTGGCGCTGGAGGAATTCGCCGCGCTCGAGGAGCGCCACCAGTTCCTCAGCACCCAGCTGGAAGACCTCAAAGCCAGCCGCAAGGACCTGCTGGACATCATCAAGGAAGTGGATGACCGCGTGCAGCGGGTCTTCACCGAAGCCTTCGAAGACACCCAGGCGCAGTTCATCCGGGTCTTTGCCAGGTTGTTCCCCGGCGGCGAGGGACGGCTGGTGCTCACCGACCCGGCGGACATGCTGACCACCGGCATCGAGGTGGAGGCCCGGCCTGCCGGCAAAAAGATCAAGCGCCTCTCGCTCCTGTCCGGCGGTGAGCGCTCGCTGACCGCCGTCGCCCTGCTGGTGGCCATCTTCAAAGCCCGCCCGTCGCCGTTCTACGTGATGGATGAAGTGGAGGCTGCCCTTGACGACACCAACCTGGGCCGGCTCATCACCATCTTCGAGGAGCTCCGGGAATCGAGCCAGCTCATTGTCATCACCCACCAGAAGCGGACCATGGAAGTGGCCGATGCCCTGTACGGCGTGACCATGAGGGGCGACGGCGTCTCCACCGTGATCAGCCAGCGCCTCGGCGCGGAGTTGTAGGCAGGCCGTATGAGAAGCTAGGGGAGTGAATGACATCCTCCCCATAATTCTGTCCATTGTTGCTGCCTTGGCGGTTATTGGCGGGCTGATTCCGGTCCTGCTCAAGACGCGGAAAAACATCAACCAGTACCCGGGTACCCGCGACGCCAACGATCCCGTCATGCCGCGCGGCGGCAGCACAGCCGTCGATGACAGGCCGTCCACCACAACGGATATCCAAGCGGCCGGCCCGGCGGACGTGGAGGACCTCGACACCACCACAGTCCCGGACGATGCCGCGGGGCTGGAAGTCATCCCGGTCGAGACGCCGCTGCCCGTGGCCGGGCGGCTCATGCGCCTTCGCGAACGGCTGGTCCGCTCCAACAACATCATGGGCAAGGGACTCCTGGCGCTGCTGTCCAGCGACAAGATCGACGAAAGCGTCTGGGACGAAGTCGAGGAAACCCTCCTCCTTGCCGACCTTGGCACCGAACCCACCATGCAGCTGGTTGATGCCCTGCGTGAGCGCGTCAAGGTACTGGGCACCCGGACGCCCGAGCAGGTCAAGGTGCTGCTCCGCGAGGAACTCATCAAGCTCGTTGATCCCACCATGGACCGCACCCTCAACGTCCAGCGGCACGACGACAAGCCCGCCGTGATGATGGTGGTGGGCGTCAACGGCGTCGGCAAGACCACCACCGTGGGCAAGCTTGCCCGCGTGCTCGTGGCGGAGGACAAGGACGTGCTCCTGGGCGCCGCCGATACCTTCCGTGCCGCCGCCGCCGAACAGCTGGCAACCTGGGGCCAGCGGGTGGGTGTGCCAACCGTCAAATCGGATATCGACGGCGCAGACCCCGCCTCGGTCGCCTACGAAGCGGTCAAGGCCGGCATCGACCAGGAGGTCGACGTCGTCATGATCGACACCGCCGGCCGGCTCCAGAACAAGGTTGGCCTGATGGACGAGCTCGGCAAGGTCAAGCGGGTGGTCGAAAAGCTGGCCGAAGTGGATGAGGTCCTCCTGGTGCTCGACGCCACCACCGGCCAGAACGGGCTGAACCAGGCACGGGTGTTCTCCGAGGTGGTCAACATCACGGGTATCGTCCTCACCAAGCTGGACGGTACAGCCAAGGGCGGCATCGTCGTCGCCATCCAAAGGAGCCTCGGCGTTCCGGTCAAGCTCATCGGTCTGGGTGAAGGCGCTGACGACCTTGCACCCTTCGAAGCCGAAGCGTTTGTGGACGCCCTCCTGAACTAGCTGGCCTCGCCGCCAGACCCTCAGGCCTTGGCGGGCCTGAGGGTCTCCCTGGTTCCGAGCCACACGCAGGCCGCAACCACCATGACCCCGCCGGTGACCCCGAAAGCCCAGCCATAGCCCAGGCGGTCCGCCAGCAGACCTGCCACAATGGGCCCAACGATCGCGCCGACGTCGGACACCATCTGGTAGACGGCGAGCACCTTGCCCCCTGACCGCTCGTTGCCGATCACGTCCGCGACGGCCGCCTGCTGGGCCGGCCCGAACAGGCCGGAGCCGACGCCGGCCACCGCTGAGGCGGCCAGGAACCATCCGAGCTGGTCAGCGAAGCCGATGGCCGCTGTAGCGGCGCCCGCCACCAGCAACCCCGCGATCATCATGGGCCTTCGCCCCATGCTGTCCGCCAAGCGTCCGGAAAATGTCAGTGCCGCGGCGTTGCCTGCTGCGAACACGGCCAGTGCCAGCCCCGCGGCCTCCGGCCCGGCGCCGAAGACGGCAGCGGCCAGCAGCGGAACGGTGGCCATCCGCACACCGAAGGTGCCCCACCCGTTTGCGAAGCTGGAGGTCAGCGCGGCCCGGTACGCCCCTGTTGCCAGCGCCTGGCCAAAGTTCATCTCGGGTGCGCGCTGCTGTGCGTCCGCAGATCCGCGGCGCTGGTGGCTCAGCTGCGTCTGTACCACCACCGCGGCAACAATCAGGGCCGCGGCGTACGCCAGGAACGGGACCCGCAGGCCGAACCCGGCCAACAGCCCGCCCATGATGGGACCGCACACGCTGCCGACAAGGAACGCCGACGCATAGGCCCCGGACACCCGGCCGCGGCTCTCCGGCGGTGCCAGCCGGATGACCAGCGCCATCGATGCCACCGTGAACATCACCGAGCCGGCGCCGCCGAGACCGCGGAAGAGCAGAAGCTGCCAGTAGTCCTGGGCAAAGGCGCAGGCGGCCGTGGACCCGGCCACGATCAGCAGCCCGGCCACATAGACGGGCCGTTCCCCGAGCTTGCCGATCAGGCTTCCGCCGGCTGGAGCAAAGACCAGCCGCATAAAAGCGAAGATCGCAACAATCACGGAAGCCTCGGTGTTGCCCACCCCGAATGTCCTGGCGAATTGCGGCAATACGGGCGCAACAAGCCCGAAGCCGAGCGCAATCAGGAACGCAGCGGCAAGCATCACCTTGACGTCCCGGGGCAGCGGGTCCCGCTGGGGCCGAAGGCGGGACAGAATCCTTGAAGTGGCGCCGCTTCCGCGGGGTGCTGCCGTCATGGTGGGCAATTCCTTGCAATGGGGTGGGCCGGGTGCCGGCGTGAATCGTGAAACACAACCGTAACAAGTGCGATATGCACCATTTACTTCCTAGAGGTTGTTGTAACAGGCCGGCAATCTAAATCCTCCGCGGTCGAAACACGCCGACGACACACTTTTTACAGGACGCAAAAAGGCGTTGGCAGGCGGAGGACTTCCGCAAGATTCGATGAGAGAGGACGTGCACCATGGAACTTACCGCAGGTCACGTTTGGATCATGGTGGCGGCAGCCCTTGTGCTGTTCATGACACCAGGTCTGGCATTTTTCTATGGCGGCATGACCCGTGCCAAGGCCGCACTGAACATGATGATGATGAGCTTCATCTCCATCGGCATGGTGGGCGTTGTCTGGGTTCTCTGGGGTGCATCCATGAGCTCGGGCGAAGGTTTCCTGCAGATTGTGGGCAACCCGTTCGCCACCTTCGGCCTCGAGGGGATCGACACCCCTGACGGACTGATCAAGGTCGGCTACGCGGCCACCTTCGCGATCATCACCGTGGCACTGATCAGCGGTGCCATCGCGGACCGTGCCAAGTTCGGCGCCTGGACCGTGTTCGTCCCCGTGTGGGTGACGCTCGTTTACTGCCCGCTGGCCTACATGGTGTGGGGCGGCGGACTGTTCGGCCCCGAGGGCGCAGTAGGCCAGGCACTCGGACCGGCCATTGACTTCGCCGGCGGCACCGTGGTCCACATCAACGCAGGTGTCGCGGCCCTGGTGCTGGTCCTCATCATCGGCAACCGCAAGGGCTTCGGCAAGGACCCGAACCACCGCCCGCACAACATTCCGTTCGTGATGCTCGGTGCGGCCATCCTCTGGTTCGGCTGGTTCGGCTTCAACGGCGGCGCCGCCACCACGGCTGAGCAGGGCGGCCTCATCTGGATCAACACGCTCGCAGCACCGGCGGCAGCCATGCTCGGCTGGCTCGTCACCGAGCGCATCCGCGACGGCCACCCCACCTCGCTGGGCGCAGCCTCAGGTGTTGTTGCCGGCCTCGTGGCCATCACCCCCGCCTGCGCCAACGTCAGCCCCGTCGGCGCCCTCGGCCTCGGCGTGGTAGCCGGCGTGGCCTCGGCCCTGGCCGTGGGACTCAAGTTCCGCTGGGGCTTCGATGACTCGCTGGACGTCGTCGGCGTCCACCTCGTCTCCGGCATCATCGGCACCGTGGCATTGGGCTTCATCGCACTGCCCACCGACGGCGTGGGCGGCGGCCTGTTCTACGGCGGCGGCATGACCCAGATGTGGGCACAGCTCGCGGCGGCCGGAATCGCCATTGCCTACTCGGCCATCCTGACGACCATCATCGCCCTGGCCATCCACAAGACCATGGGCTTCCGGGTCTCGCAGGAACAGGAAACGGTGGGTGTGGACCTCAGCCTGCACGCCGAGACCGCCTACGAGTTCGGTGTCAGCGGCCACGGCGGAAGCTTCCAGCCGCTGCACGACTTGATCACCGGCAAGAACCAGCAGGAAGGCGCGCAGGCTGCTGAAGCGGCTGCTGCGCCGAAGAAGGAATCAGCAACAGGCAAGGAAAGCGTGGGGGCATGAAACTGATCACCGCAATCGTCAGGCCGGAAAAGCTCGAAGCCATCCGGGAAGGACTGGAAGCCTACGGCGTACAGGGCCTGACGGTCAGCGCGGCCAGCGGCTACGGCCGGCAGCGCGGCTACACCGAGGTCTACCGCGGAGCCGAGTACAACGTGGACCTGCTGCCAAAGATCCGGGTGGAAGTCCTGGCCACGGATGAGCAGGCCGATGACATCCTGGACGTCATCATCGCCAGTTCGAACACCGGACGTGCCGGGGACGGCAAGGTGTGGACCATGGACGTCTTCGAAGCGGTCCGGGTGCGCACCGGGGAACGCGGAGTTGCCGCCATCTAGGCAGCTTCTCCTTCCGGCAGGCTAATCCAGCAGATTGAAAGAGCGGGCAGGGAACCGAAAGGTTCCCTGCCCGCTCTTCTGTTGCCCTCTAAGCCTGTACGGCTGCCGGCGCCGCCCGCGGCCTACTCTGCCAGCGGGGTACTGGACCAGTCCGCCGGACCGGCCGACCCGGCGTCGTACTCTTCCATGGGGACGCTGTCCTCCTGCCATGCCTTCAGCACGGGTTCAACGATCCGCCAGCATTCCTCTGCTGTATCGCCCCGCACAGAGAGCAGCGGGTCGCCGGTGAGCACACCCTCCAGGACCTCGCCGTAGGGCAGGAGCTCGGAGGCGCTCAGCTCCGCCTCCAGGGTGATCCGGGACAGGCTGAGGATTTCACCGGGTCCGTTCACATCGACGTCGAACTCGAGGGTGTCCGGCCCGAAGCCGATCCGCAGCTGGTTCGGCGAGTCCACCCCGGTAAAGCCCTTGGGCAAATGGGGGACGGGCCGGAACGTCACCACTGCCTCCTTGCGCTTCACACCCATCGCCTTGCCGGACCGCAGGATGAACGGGACGCCCTTCCAGCGCCAGTTGTCGATTCGCACTTCCAGCTCGGCGAGGGTTTCGGTCCCGCGGGAGGCGTCCACGCCCTCCTCCTTTGCGTAATCCGGCACGTCCTTGCCTCCCACAGTGCCTGCCGTGTAGCGCGCCCGGTGCGTGGACTCCGGGTACGGGGCGGGGACGCTGCCAGCGCGCAGGACCGTGGAAATGGAGTCGCGCAGGTCCCGTTCGCTGATGGTCGACGGCGGTTCCATGGCCATCAGGGCCATGATCTGCAGGAGATGGCTCTGGATCATGTCACGCAGTGCGCCTGCGCCGTCGTAGTAGCGGGCCCGGCCTTCCAGCGCGAGGTCTTCGTCGAAAATGATCTCTACTTTTTCCACGTGATGCCGGTTCCAGACCGGTTCCAGGAAGTTGTTGGCGAACCGCAGGCCCAGGATGTTCAGCACCGTGGCTTTGCCCAGGAAGTGGTCCACGCGGTGGATGTGGTCCTCCGGGACCAGGCGGCCCAGGGTCTGGTTGAGCGAACGTGCGGATTCTTCGCTGGAACCGAACGGCTTTTCCATCACCAGCCGGGTGCCTGCCGGAACCTGCTCCGGGCGGAGCGTCTCGCAGGCCAGTTGGCTGATCCGGGGCGGCAGCGCGAAATAAACGGCGGCAGGGCCCTCGAGGGTGGCGAGCAGCGCCGCCAGGGCGCCGTCGGCTGTGACATCGAGCTGGTGGTAGACCGTCTCCTTTTCCAGGTCCGCCAGGGCGCGTTGTCCCTCGGGGCCCGCAGACTCCGCCGACCCGGCAAAGGACTGATGCACCCTGTCCCGCCATTGCTCCGGAGTCCAGGGATCCGAGCCTGCCCCCACCAGCCGCAGCCCTGCCGCCCGGCCTTTTGCCACGAGGCGTGCGAGGCCCGGCAGGAGCAGCCGGCCGGTGAGGTCTCCGGAAGCGCCGAGGATGAGCAGGGTTTTTACAGTTGTTTGGCTCGTCATTTCGCCAGCATGCCACCTTGCGGGCCGGCTTGGTACCCTAGATAGTCGAGTCCCGATCATCCACTGAAAGAAGTGCACGGCACGTGTTCAATTCACTCTCTGACCGGTTGACAGCAACCTTCAAAAATCTCCGCGGCAAAGGCCGCCTCACTGAGGCCGATGTTGATGCCACAGTGCGGGAGATCCGCCGCGCCCTCCTGGACGCGGACGTTGCCGTTCCCGTAGTCCGTGAATTCACCAGCCGGGTGCGTGAACGCGCCCTGGGCGCCGAAGTCTCGGGCGCGTTGAACCCGAGCCAGCAGATCGTCAAGATCGTCAACGAGGAACTCGTGGAGATCCTGGGCGGCGAGACCCGCCGGATCCGACTGGCCAAGAACGGCCCCACCATCATCATGCTGGCCGGCCTCCAGGGCGCCGGTAAGACCACCCTGGCCGGCAAGCTGTCGAAGTGGCTGAAGGCCCAGGGCCACAGCCCCATACTCGTGGCCTGCGACCTGCAGCGCCCCAACGCCGTCACCCAGCTCCAGGTGGTGGGCCAGCGGGCCAAGGTGCCGGTCTTCGCGCCGCACCCGGGAGCCACCTCCTCCGAGCTGGAGCACCCTGCCGGTGATCCTGTGGAGGTTGCCCGCGCCGGTGTTGAGGAAGCCCGCCAGAAGCTCCACGACGTCGTGATCGTGGACACCGCCGGCCGCCTCGGCGTCGACGTTGACATGATGGAGCAGGCACGCCAGATCCGCCGCGCCATCGTGCCCAACGAAGTCCTGTTCGTTATCGACTCGATGATCGGCCAGGACGCCGTGAACACGGCACTCGCCTTCGATGAGGGCGTCAACTTCACCGGCATCGTGTTGTCCAAGCTCGACGGCGACGCCCGCGGCGGTGCAGCCCTCTCGGTCGCGTCGGTCACCGGCAAGCCCGTGATGTTTGCGTCCACGGGCGAAGGCCTGGACGATTTCGAACTCTTCCACCCGGACCGGATGGCCTCGCGCATCCTGGACATGGGCGACGTCCTGACGCTCATCGAGCAGGCGGAGAAGTCCTGGGACAAGGACGAAGCCGCCAGGATGGCGAAGAAGTTCGCCGACCAGGAGGACTTCACCCTCGAGGACTTCCTGGCCCAGATGCAGCAGATCCGCAACATGGGCTCCATGAAGAAGATGCTCATGATGATGCCGGGCGCGCAGAACATCCGCCAGCAGCTCGAGCAGTTCGACGAGCGTGAAATTGACCGCGTGGAAGCCATCGTCCGGTCCATGACGCCGCACGAGCGCCTGGCCCCGAAGATCATCAACGGTTCACGCCGCGCCCGCATCGCCCGCGGTTCGGGCGTACACGTGTCCGAGGTGAACGGCCTGCTGGAGCGTTTTGCGCAGGCCCAGAAGATGATGAAGAAGATGGCCCAGGGCGGCATGCCGGGCATGCCCGGAATGCCGGGGCTTCCCGGCGCCGGCGGCGGCGCCCGGAAGAACGCGAAGAACGCCCCCAAGAAGAAGGCCAAGTCCGGCAACCCGGCCAAGGCTGCCCAGGAGCGCAAGGACGCCGAGGCCCGGCGCGCCAACGCTGCCAAGGCCCTTCCCACCGGTGCCGCTTTCGGCCAGCAATCCGGCGACTTCGATCCCTCGCAGCTGAACCTGCCCAAGGGCTTCGACAAGTTCCTCGGCAAGTAGCCCGCCCGACTGACTGGCAGTTGACGCACTCAAATGCGCTTTTCAGTGCGTCAACTGCGAGTCACTTGGGATGGTTCCCGGGGGAAGTCAGTGCCGTGGAATAGGGTTGGGTCATGTTCAAGCAGAGGGTAGTGTTCGTGCACGGCGCCGGCAGCTTCGGCTCCGCGGCCTGGCCGCGCCAGCACGGGATGGCACTGTCCTACGACGCCTTGTTCCTCCGCCGCCACGGCTATGATCCGGTGGCCGAGCCCGTTGAATCTTCCTTCGAGGAGGATGCCAGGATCGTCCTGCGGTCGCTGGCCGACGACGGCCGGGGCGCCGCCGGCGGACATGTCGTGGCACATTCCCAGGGTGCTGTCGCCGCGATGATGGCCGCCGTCGAACGCCCTGATCTGGTCTTTTCCCTGACCCTGGTGGAACCGGCATGCCTGTCGCTCACCGCAGAACTCCCGGCCACCGCGGCGCACATTGGCCTGATGCAGCCCTTGTTCGATGCCCGTCACCAGATGAGCGACCAGGATTTCCAGCGCGAGTTCGTCCGGCGCGTCTACGCCACAGACCTGCAGCAGCCCGCCACGGCCGAGGAGAAGCGTTCCGCCAGGCGGCTGCGGCTGCAGGCCCCGGCCTGGGAAGCGCCGCTGCACATTGTCCCGGGCGTGCCCACCCTGGTCCTCACCGGAGGATGGGAACCGCTCTACGAGGAAATTGCCGGGTACCTCCGGGAGACCGGCGCCCTGCACCGCACTGCGGCGGGAGGGCACCGGCCCCACGACTCCGTGGAGGGGGACCGCATCCTGCGGTCCTTTATCCGGGATGTGAGCAGGATCCAGTCACCTAGGGCGTCCTGAAGCCCTGGCTTCCGGCGGGAACGCTCAGTTCCGGAAGGTAAACCTTGCCGCCGGCCGCCAGGAATTCCTCGCTCTTTCCGCGCATCCCTGCCGCTGCATCGGCCAGTGCCGCCTGCGCCGCCGCCGAACCGTACTCATCCCGAATGTCCTGGCTGATCCGCATGGAGCAGAACTTGGGTCCGCACATGGAGCAGAAGTGCGCCGTCTTGGCCGGCTCGGCAGGCAGCGTCTCGTCATGGAACGCCTCGGCCGTTACCGGGTCGAGGGACAGCGCGAACTGGTCGCGCCAGCGGAACTCGAACCGTGCCTTGGACAGGGCGTCGTCGCGTTCGTGTGCGCCGGGGTGGCCCTTGGCGAGGTCCGCAGCGTGGGCAGCGATCTTGTAGGTGATCACCCCGGTTTTAACATCATCCTTGTTGGGCAGGCCCAGGTGTTCCTTCGGCGTGACATAGCACAGCATGGCGGTGCCGTAGCGGGCGATCTCGGTGGCGCCGATGGCCGAGGTGATGTGGTCATAGCCGGGGGCCACGTCGGTGACCAGCGGCCCCAGTGTGTAGAACGGGGCACCCTTGCACAGTTCCTGCTGGCGCTCCACGTTTTCGCGCACCAGGTGGAACGGAATGTGGCCGGGGCCTTCCACCATCACCTGCACGTCGTATTCCCATGCCCGCTGCGTAAGCTCAGCCAGCGTGTCCAGTTCGGCGAACTGCGCGGCATCGTTGGCGTCAGCCGTCGCCCCCGGCCGCAGGCCGTCACCCAAGGAGAAGGCGACGTCGTACCGGGCGAAGATTTCGCAGAGTTCGTCAAAGTGTGTGTAGAGGAAGTTCTCCTGGTGATGCGCCAGGCACCAGCCGGCCATGATCGAACCGCCGCGGGACACGATCCCTGTCACCCGGTTGGCCGTCAGGGGCACGTACCGGAGAAGTACCCCGGCGTGGATGGTCATGTAGTCCACACCCTGCTCGCATTGTTCGATCACGGTGTCGCGGAAAATTTCCCAGGTCAGGGCGTTGGCTTCGCCGTTGACCTTCTCGAGTGCCTGGTAGATGGGAACGGTTCCGATCGGCACGGGGGAGTTGCGGATGATCCATTCCCTGGTGGTGTGGATGTCGTCGCCGGTGGACAGGTCCATCACCGTGTCCGCGCCCCACTGGGTGGCCCACTGCAGTTTGTCCACCTCCTCGGCGATGGAACTGGTGACGGCCGAGTTGCCGATGTTCGCGTTGATCTTCACCAGGAATGCCTTGCCGATGATCATCGGCTCGGATTCGGGGTGGTTGATGTTGTTGGGAATGATGGCCCGGCCGGCAGCAATTTCACTGCGGACCAGCTCGACGTCGCAGTTCTCCCGCAAGGCCACAAACCGCATCTCCGGGGTGACCACGCCCTGCCGGGCGTAGTGCATCTGGGTTACGGTCCTGCCGTCGACGGCGCGGCGGGGCACCGGCCGGGCGCCCTTCCACTCGGCGCTGGCGGCACCGCGGCGGACAGCCGAGCGTCCGTCGTCGAGCAGGTTCCGCCCGCGGCCGCCGTAAGTTTCCGTGTCCGCACGCGCTGCTATCCACTCAGCCCGGAATGGCGTGAGGCCGCGGACGGGATCACTGCCGGGCCCGGCGGTCCGGTAGACACGGAACGGCCCGTTGGGCTGGCCGTTCGGTGAATCCGCCAGCTCGATTTCCGTGACCGGCACCCGGATCCCGGCCGCCGCATCGTCGACAAACGCCAGGGAATGGGACTTCAGCGACTGCGTGACGGGTGGCTGGTCCTGGCCTTCGGACAGGCCGCCGGACTGAATTTGGGCAGGGTTAAGCTGTGCATTTGATGTACTCAAGGAATACTCACTTCCTTCGCCGGCATTACCCGGACAGGTTCAACGGTCGCAGGCTGCGTCAGCCCGATCTCAGCCCCTGCAAGGGCACCCGTGTGGTCACCAAGAAGCTACCACAGCTGTTTCGGAAGGGCCGTGTCACATCCGGTGGTGCTAGCCTGTCCGGGCGGGAAAGCGAGGCACATCCATGGCAGAGATCATCCAGTTCAACGGCGCCGTCCTGACCGGGCCGGACACCGAGGCACGCGGGCTGTGGTCCGTGGACGGCAGGCTGACCTTCCGGCAGCCGGCGGCCGAACCGGGCAGGATCCTGGACGGCTGGGTGCTGCCGGGATTCGTTGACGCCCACTGCCATATCGGCCTGGGAACCGGTGGCGCCGTTGACGAAGCGACGGCGGAAGAGCAGGCAAGGACCGACCTGAATGCGGGCACGCTGCTGGTCAGGGACGCAGGTTCCCCCGCAGACACCCGCTTCCTCCAGGGCAGCCGCAACGCGCCGCTGCTGATCCGCGCCGGCCGGCATGTCGCCCGGACCCGCAAGTACCTGCGGGGCTTCGCGGAGGAAGTCGAGCCCGCCGGCCTGGTGGAAGCCGTCCGGAAGCAGGCCCGCGACGGCGACGGCTGGGTCAAGCTCGTGGGGGACTGGATCGACCGCGGCGCCGGCGACCTGGCGCCGTCGTTCCCTGCCGCCGTCGTCAAGGACGCCGTCCAGGCCGTGCACGACGAAGGTGCCAGGATCACCGCGCACTGCTTCGCGGAAGAAACACTGGACCAGATGCTGGACGCGGACATCGACTGCATCGAACACGCCACCGGACTGCTGCCGCGGCACCTTCCGCGGTTCGTGGAGCAGGGTGTTGCCATGGTGCCCACCCTCATCAACATCGCCACTTTCCCGGACATCGCGTCGCAGGCGGAGCCCAAGTTCCCCCAGTACGCGGCCCATATGCGCGCCCTGTGGGAACGGCGCGCGGAGCGGGTCTTGGAGGCGTTCGACGCCGGAGTGAAGATCTACGCCGGAACGGATGCCGGCAGCGTCATCCGCCACGGGCGGATCGGTGATGAAATCCTGGCCCTCCACCATGCGGGCCTGCCTGTGGCCGCCGCCCTTGACGCCGCCTGCTGGGGCGCCCGGAAGTGGCTGGGTGCTGACGCGCTCGAGGAAGGTGCCCGGGCCGACGTCGTACTCTGCCGGGAGGATCCGCGGCAGGTTCCGGAAACGGTGCAGGAGTTGGCCCACGTGGTGCTGGGCGGGCGCGTCGTCCGCTGAGACACGGATAACCCGAAAACTGCTTGGAATAAATTGAAGCTTCAAGTAATTTTAATTGTGACAGGCCCACCAACCCGACGGGCCCCAGCACCGGGAGTTTTCAATGACTGCAGAAGCCGCCACCCAGGATCTTCTTCCTGCCGACCTCACCATGGGCACCGTAATGCTCAAGGTGGGCGACATGAAGGTCATGACCGACTACTACCAGCGTGCACTGGGGCTAGAAGTTGTGGCCGAGCAGGACGGAGGGCTGTACCTTGGCCGCCTCCAGAAACCGCTGGTCCACCTTGCGCCCGCTCCGGGATTGAACCTCCCGGTCAGGGGGGAAGCCGGCCTTTTCCACACGGCCCTGCTGTTTGAGAACCAGGCCGACCTCGCAGCCACCATCGCCACAGCCGCCCGGTTCGAGCCGCGCTCCTTCACGGGCAGCGCCGACCACCTCGTCAGCGAGGCTTTCTACTTCACCGATCCCGAAGGCAACGGCATTGAGCTCTACTGGGACCGCCCGCGGAGCAGCTGGTCATGGAACGGTACCGACGTGGTGATGGACAGCCTCGCCCTGCCGCCACAGCGCTACCTGGAGCAGCACCTCACCGAAGAATCCCTGCAGCGCCAGCGCGGAACAGTGGCGGGCGTAGGTCACGTCCACCTCCAGGTTGGCGACGTCCAGTCGGCCCGGGACTTCTACGTGGGCACCCTTGGCTTCGAAAAGACCGCCGGCTGGCACGGACAGGCACTTTTTGTCTCCGCCGGCCGGTACCACCACCACATGGCGATGAACGTCTGGAACAGCCGCGGAGCGGGGCCCCGCAAGGACACTCTTGGCCTGGGTGAAGTGCTCATCGAAGTTCCCTCGGGGGACGACGTCGGGGCGCTCGCTGACCGGCTGAAGGTCGCCGGGGTGCCCGCGCACCACACCGGTGCGGAACTGCGGTTCGAGGATCCCTGGCGCACCAACATCCGGGTCGCGGTCCGCTGAGCCCGCCTGCGAACCCCGTTGGAATGCCGCCTGCCGGCGCGGGTGCGGGCGGCGGGGGCCGGGGCGGTGTACTAGGCTGATGCCGAACGGCCGGCGCGGCAGGTGCCGCTTGCTTGAGCGGCCGCACCGTCGACGGAACGAGGGCACTTCCCATGGGCTTCACCGAGATCTTTGTTGCCGACCACGCAAGCGCGCTGAAGCGCGCCGGAGTGCTGGACCAGGGCAGCGGCCAGCCGGCCGCGCACGCTGTGCGCATCCCCGAAATCAGCGACTTCGAAATTGAGCAGCTTGGTGATCTCGCCGGCACCGCCGTGCATGCCGGCGGCGCCGACTACGAGCTGACCATGGTGGACGTAGCCAGCGACTCGCTCCTTGCTGTACCCCCGGCCATGGTCCGTGCCCTCGCCGACCTTCTGACCTACGAGATCGAAGGGGAAGGCAACGTCCTGGATGACGTCGCCGAACAGTGGGCTGCCCAGGAGGACATGCCGTTCGATTCCGCCCAGGCCCGGACCTACGTCCGGCAACTGGCGGAACTCGCCGGCGGAATCGACGACTCTGAGCGCAGCGGACTGTACGTCTGGACCTCATGAGCAACATGCCCGCGGGCGCGGGCAGGGTGTCAAGTCGAAATCCGGGCGCTCATCTGGCACAATGAACAGGTACTCGATCTGCGTGGCCCCTCTCTCCGCGTCCGGATCCTGTCCTTCGAGCCCGCAAGTACGGCCCGCCCCACGGGTGCAGAACGCCGGGTTCACCCCCTTTCTGAAACAGGAGTGACCACAAAAGTGGCCGTAAAGATTCGCCTTAAGCGCTTTGGCAAAATGCGCGCACCGTACTACCGCATCGTCGTCGCAGACTCACGCACCAAGCGTGACGGCCGCGCCATCGAGGAAATCGGCAAGTACCACCCCACCGAAGAGCCCTCATACATCGAGGTTAACTCCGAGCGTGCACAGTACTGGCTGTCCGTCGGCGCCCAGCCGTCCGAGCAGGTTGCCGCCATCCTGAAGATCACCGGTGACTGGCAGAAGTTCAAGGGCCTGCCGGGCCAGGAAGGCACCCTCAAGACCAAGTCTGAGAAAGTCGCCTTCGTTGCTCCCGAAAAAGGTTCTGTGATCATCCCGGAAGCCATCACCAAGAAGGCATCCAAGTCTGAGGCAGCCGAGGCACCGGCCGAGGCAGAGACCACCGAGGCTGAGTAAATTGCTGGCAGAAGCGCTGGAACACCTGGTCCGGGGAATCGTTGATTCCCCGGATGACGTCAAGGTCAGCTCCAAGAGCAACCGCCGCGGGGATACCCTCGAGGTGCGCGTTCACCAGGACGACCTCGGAAGGGTGATCGGCCGCCAGGGCCGCACGGCACGCGCACTGCGCACCGTTGTGGCAGCCCTGGCCGGCGGCGAACCGGTAAGGGTCGACGTCGTCGACACTGACCGCCGCCGCTGAGCGCTCGGCAACATCAGCTTTTGCTCCGGCCCCTCCACCCACGGTGGAGGGGCCGGAGTGCTTTCACCGGCACCCTTTCACCGGCACCCCCGCCGAACCACACGGAACAGACACATCGGAACAGAGGAACACATGCAGCTGCAGGTGGCACGAATCGGCAAACCCCACGGCATCCGGGGGGAAGTAACCGTCCAGGTCCTGACCGACGCCCCTGAGGACCGGTTTGTTCCGGGAACCGCATTTGTGGTCGAACCGGCCTCTGCCGGACCGCTGACCGTCAGCAGCGCCCGCTGGAACAAGGACATCCTGCTGCTGGGGTTCGAGGAAATTGGAACCCGCAATGAAGCGGAAACCCTCCGCGGTGCCAAACTCTTCATTGAAACCGAGGAACTGGACGAAGACGACGACGACGGCTGGTACGAGCACGAGCTGGTAGGACTCGAAGCCCGGGTGGGATCCCAGGTGGTGGGCAAGGTCGCCGCGCTCAACACCATGCCGGTCCAGGACCTGCTGGTGGTCACCACGCCAGGCGGGGAAGAGATCCTCATACCTTTCGTTGAGCAGATCGTGCCGGAGGTCAACATCGAGGAAGGATTCGTCCTCCTCACCCCGCCAGACGGACTGTTCGAGCTGAACGTGGACCAGGACGCCGGAACCGGTCCGGAAAGCAACGCCTAAATGCGGATCGACGTTGTCAGTATTTTTCCCGAGTACCTCGCGCCCCTTGAACTCTCCCTGATCGGCAAGGCCCGCCAGGACGGGATCCTGGACCTTCACGTCCACGATCTCCGGGCCTTCACCACCGACAGGCACCGGACTGTGGATGACACCCCCTACGGCGGTGGCGCGGGCATGGTGATGAAGGCTGAGCCCTGGGCCCAGGCATTGTCGTCAATCGCAGAGGGGCGCCCGGCAGGTTTGGACAAGCCTGTCCTGATCGTCCCGTCGCCCGCGGGGGAGCGGTTCACACAGGCCCTCGCCTACGAACTGGCCGAAGAGGAGCACCTCGTATTTGCCTGCGGACGCTATGAGGGCATCGACGAGCGGGTCATCGAGTGGTCGAATGAACACTTCACCGTGCGTCCCGTCAGCCTTGGCGATTACGTCCTGAACGGCGGTGAAGTGGCTGTCCTGGCCATGGTGGAGGCCATCGGCAGGCTCCTGCCCGGTGTTGTGGGAAACCCGGAGTCGCTGGTGGAGGAGTCACACTCCGACGGGTTGCTGGAGTACCCGGTCTACACCAAGCCATCTGTCTGGCGCGAGCGGGAAGTGCCCCCGGTCCTGCTCAGCGGCAACCATGGAAAGATCGCCCAGTGGCGCAGGCACGAACAGTTCCGCCGGACGGCGGAACGCCGCCCCGACCTGCTCGAAACGTTTGACGCCGGCAAGCTGCCCCGTGCCGACCGCGCCGCCCTGCAGGACCTGGGATACGACGTCGTGGACGGCCGCCTGCGGCGCCGCCCCGCCGGGCCTGACGGACACCAGGACTGACCGGGCCCGCATTCTTCGGGCCGCGGATTCCGGGATTGGCTGTCCGTCGCGGACTGTGGCAAAATTAGTCCTTGTGTCTGCTGGGTCCGCACCTGCCACAGGGGGAGCGCAACCAACAGCTAAGACAACCGGCCACATCAATCAGTGAAGTGGCCGGACTACTAAACTTTCGGCAGCAATCTCCGGTGCGCCACCAGCGTCCGGGCTTGACTGCCGTGACCCAAAGTGAATGACCTGTGGCGTTCACCAGGAGTGCACTCATGCATATTCTCGATTCCGTAGATGCAGCCTCGCTGCGCACCGATGTTCCCGCGTTCCGCGCAGGTGACACCCTCAAGGTTCACGTGAACATCATCGAAGGCAAGAACACCCGTGTCCAGGTATTCCAGGGCTTTGTCCTGGGCCGCCAGGGCGAGGGCGTCCGCGAGACCTTCACCGTCCGTAAGGTTTCCTTCGGCGTCGGCGTGGAGCGTACCTTCCCGGTACACTCCCCGATCATCGAAAAGATCGAGGTCGTTACCAAGGGTGACGTCCGCCGCGCCAAGCTTTACTACATGCGTGCACTGCGTGGTAAGGCTGCGAAGATCAAGGAAAAGCGCGACTTCAGCACCGCCAAGTAAGTCCTTCCCGGACCTACCCAGGCAGGGCCGCAGCCGTAACCGGCCAGCGCCGGAGCCATGCACCAGCGCCCAGGATACGGACTTATGGACCAGACAAAACGCCAGCCCCCCAAAACGGGCTGGCGTTTTGCGTTCCTCGCCTTTGTGCTGGCCATTGCGGTCGGTGGGCTGGTCCGCTCACTCTGGCTGGATGTCTACTACATTCCGTCCGAGTCCATGGAACCGCTCCTCCAGGGCGGGGACCGGATCCTTGTCTCGCGCACGGATTTCAACGCCGAGCCGGTCCGGCGCGGGGATATCGTGGTCTTTGACGGCCGGGGAACGTTCTCACCGCTCAACAGCGGCAAGGGCGCGTTCGTGGACTCCGCAGTGGCAATCACCCAATGGCTTGGCCTCACCGGCAGTGACACCACGTACGTCAAGCGCGTCATCGGCCTCCCGGGGGACACCGTGGTCTGCTGTGACACCGGCGGGAAAATCACCGTCAACGGCCAGCCATTGGCCGAGCCCTATATCTTTCCCGGTGATCACCCCAGCACCCAAAAGTTCACCGCAGAAGTGCCGGACGGGCGGCTGTGGCTGTTGGGCGACCACCGGTCCGTGTCCGCCGACTCCCGGAGCCTGCTGGGTGCCCCCGGCGGGGGGATGGTACCCCTGGACAGGGTTATTGGCAGGCCGGTCCAGATCGTCTGGCCGCTTGATAGATTTGCTGCAGTACCTCGGCCGCCAGCGGCAGGGCCCATAAAAGAGAACGGACAGTAGATGCCCGAGAACCACCCGCGGATCCCCGAGCCGCGTCCGGACGGCGCCCCGGATTCCCCGGCCAGTGCTGCACCGGAAGCAGCAGCGGCTCCGGAAGCACCTTCCAGGGCCGCGAGCAGCCGGGCCGAAGCGAGGGCCGCCGACGAAAAGACGGGCGGAAGCCAGGTGCTCGCCTGGCTGAAGGAAATAGCCACGGTAGTGGTCATCGCCGTGGTGCTCTCCTTCCTGATCAAAACATTCCTGTTCCGGGCCTTCTTCATCCCGTCCGAATCCATGGTGAATACGCTGGACGTGGACGACCGGATTTTTGTTAACCTCCTGGTACCGGAACCGTTCTCGCTGAGCCGCGGGGACGTTGTGGTGTTCCGCGACACCAAGGGCTGGCTGCCGGCGGCGCCGGAAAAGACCAACGGGCCCTTCACCTGGGTGCAGGACGGCCTGACGTTTGTTGGCCTCCTGCCGGACAACTCCGAGCAACACCTGGTCAAGAGGGTCATCGGGCTGCCGGGGGACCATGTGGTCTGCTGTGACGCCGGCGGTAAACTGACCATTAACGGAACCGCCATCGACGAAAAGTACGTCAACACTGCCGAGGTTCCGCAGGTCCGCAACTTCGATGTGACTGTCCCCGAAGGCAAGGTGTGGGTGATGGGTGATAACCGGAACCACTCCGCCGATTCCCGCGCCCATATGGATGCCGACGGCGGTTTCATCAATATGGCCGACCTTGAAGGCAAAGCTGCTGTCATCGCCTGGCCGCTGAGCAGGATCACCACCCTGGACAACTACCCGGACGTGTTCCGGAACGTTCCGGTGGCGCCCTGACCATGTCCCCGGTAGTCAAGGCCAGCCCCGCCAAGGCCGGCACGGCCAAGGGGCGGGCCGGTTCCGCCAAAGCGGGCCGTCCCGCCAAAGCTCCCACCCTGCGGCATGAACGGACGTTTAAGGCGCAAGGCGTGCGCCTTATCGCCGGTGTTGATGAAGTGGGCCGCGGCGCTCTTGCCGGTCCCGTCAGCGTCGGCATCGCCGTGGTCGACGTGGAGCGCCAGCGGCCGCTGGCCGGGGTGCGGGACAGTAAGCTGCTCAGCCCGGCGGAACGGGAACGCCTTGACCCGCTGGTCCGCCGGTGGAGTGTGGCATCGGCGGTAGGGCATGCCTCAGCGCAGGAGATTGATGCCCTGGGCATTATTGCCGCGCTGCGTCTGGCTGGAACCCGCGCGTGGCAGGAGATTCTCGCGGCGGGTGTTACCCCGGACATGGTGCTCCTGGACGGCAGCCACAACTGGCTTTCCCCGGCAGAACAGCTGTCCCTCTTTGACGAGCCCGTGCTTGAAGCCGCCTGTGAGGCCCCCGTGCATACCAAGATCAAAGCGGACATGCAGTGCCTGAGCGTCGCTGCCGCGAGCGTGATCGCCAAGGTGGAGCGGGACAGGATGATGAAGGAACTCCATTTGGAGTACCCGGACTTCGGCTGGGACATCAACAAGGGCTATGCCACCGTGCTGCACCGGGACGTCCTCCGTGCGGCGGGTCCAACCCCGTACCACCGTGTAAGCTGGCGCCTGCTCGGCGGGGAGTTGCTCGACGGGGCGCTGGAGGATACCGGCGGTGACGATGTCCTGGGCGGCGACGCCGGCGGGCCTGCCGCTGAAGACTGAGCCCGTCCGCGGACTGGTTCCTGGTGGACTCTGCCGCCCATACGCCCGGCACGGGCTCCGGCGGCGCCGCACATGGTGCAAGATGGAAGCATGAGTGCTGAGGATCTTGAAAACTACGAAACCGACATGGAGCTGCAGCTCTACCGTGAATACCGCGACGTCGTCGGACTGTTCAGTTACGTTGTCGAGACCGAACGGCGCTTCTACCTTGCCAACCATGTGGACCTCCAGGCCCGCAGCGCCGACGGCGAAGTCTACTTCGACCTGACCCTGCAGGACGCCTGGGTGTGGGACGTGTACCGCTCGGCGCGGTTCGTTAAGAGTGTCCGGGTCCTTACGTTCAAGGACGTCAACGTGGAAGAGCTTCCGCGCAACGAAGAACTCGCACTGCCCAAGGATGTTGACCTGGGTCAGTAATACCTGACGGGCCGCCGGGGACTTGTCCTGCACAGTCACCCCCCGGCGGCTGTTTTGTGCACATACGGCACAAGCTCCCTTACCTCCGCAACCGCGCGGCCGCAGGCTGGTTGCGGAGGTAGAAATGAAATCAAAAGACCTGTTGGGCCGCCGCGGCGAGGACCTCGCCACGGATTATCTTGAGTCCCTCGGCATGCTGGTGGTGGAGCGCAACTGGCGCTGCACCGAGGGCGAAATCGACATTGTGGCCCTCGACGGCGATGCCTTGGTGATTGCCGAAGTGAAGACCCGCCGATCCCTCGACTACGGCCACCCCTTTGAAGCGGTTGGTCCGGAGAAGCTCGCCCGCCTGCACCGGCTTGGTTCCGCCTGGTGCCGGGACCGGGAGCTGCGAATGCCGCTGCGGCGGGTGGATGTCATCGCCGTCCTGGACGACGGCGGCGGCGAACCCGTGGTGGAGCACCTCAAGGGGGTGGGATGAATGGCCCTCGGCAGGACCTACTCCATCGCCCTCGTCGGGCTGAACGGCTACATCGTGGAGGTCGAGGCGGACATCGGCCAAACCCTGCCGGCTTTTATTCTTCTCGGGCTGCCGGACGCCTCGTTGAATGAAGCAAAGGAGCGCATCCGCTCGGCAGCCAAGAACTCCGGGATCCCGCTAAGCCGCCGGAAGATCACGGCCAACCTCATTCCGGCCTCATTGCCCAAACGCGGCTCGGGGTTCGACCTGGCAGTCACCATGGCGGTACTGCGGGCGGCGAACGACATCAAGCCAACGGGAAAGACTGTCTTTATCGCGGAGCTGGGGCTTGACGGCAGGCTGCGCCCGGTCCGCGGCATCCTGCCCGCCGTGATGGCATCGGTCCAGGCGGGCTATTCGGACATCGTGGTGGCGCATGCCAACCTGGCGGAGGCGGCCCTGGTTCCCGGCGCCAACGTCAGGGGCTACCACACCCTCGCCCGCCTGGCCCTCGATTTTGGCGCGGACCCGCAGGAGCTTGCCCTGGATTTTGAACCGGATGACTCGCAGCTTCCAGCCGATGAGGAGGAGGATGACGGCATCTGTCCGGACATGGCTGATGTCTCCGGGCAGGGCGATGCGAGGCGGGCCCTCGAAGTGGCAGCAGCCGGCGCACACCATCTCCTCCTGATGGGTCCGCCGGGCGCCGGCAAGACCATGCTGGCCGAGCGCCTTCCCGGGCTGTTGCCGGACCTTGCCGACCACGAGGCCATGGAGGTTACCGCCATCCATTCGCTCTGCGGCCTGCCATCGTCCTCAGCCCGGCTGCTGCGCCGCCCGCCCTTCGAAAGCCCGCACCACTCGGCCACCGCCGCCGCAATCATCGGCGGCGGCTCAGGCCTGCCCAGGCCCGGCGCCGCCTCCCGTGCCCACCGGGGCGTTCTCTTCCTGGACGAGGCTCCAGAGTATGAGCGCCGCGTGCTTGATGCACTGCGGCAGCCGTTGGAGAGTGGGGAACTGGTGATTCACCGCTCCGCCGGCACCGCTGCCTATCCTGCCCGGTTCCAGTTGGTTCTGGCCGCCAACCCCTGCCCCTGCGGCAAGGCTTCAGGCAAGGGCCTGGACTGCACCTGTACGCCGATGATGCGGCGGCGGTACCTGGCCCGGATGTCCGGCCCGCTGCTGGACCGGGTGGATATCCAGCTCCAGGTGGACAGGGTCTCCCTGGCAGAGTTCGGGCAGGGAGGCGCCGAGGAGAATACTGCGTCAGTAGCTGACAGGGTGCGCAATGCCCGCGGGCGGCAGCTTGAACGGCTGCAGCCCTTCGGCCTGGAAACAAACGCCCAGGTACCCGGCCGCGTACTGCGGGGAGAACTTCGGCTTCCGGCGGCCTCCACCCGCATCCTTGACCATTCACTGGAACGCGGCGTACTCACCGCCCGCGGCTATGACCGGGTTCTTCGCTTGGCCTGGACCATGGCGGACCTGGGACACAGGGAACGGCCGGACGTCAACGATATCGGGCAGGCGCTGGGACTGCGGCAGGCTGCGGCGGTGGCCGCATGACGGGGATCGGGGCCGACCCTGAAAGGGTGGCGCGGGCCGCGCTTGCCAGGTTGATGGAACCCCAGGATGCTGCCGGGCTCGCACTGGTGCAGATCTGCGGCGCAGTGGATGCCCTGCGGATTGCCACCGGCCAGGTTTCTGCCGGAACGGAGCTGGAGCGTGAGATCACCTCGCTCCTTGCGGACAGCGGGTCCGCCACCAGCTGGTCCGGGATGGCCGCGTCGTTGAGGCGCTGGCAGCCCCGGATTCCGGATCTGGCACCGGAGCGGGACCTCGCAACCATGGCACGGCTGGGCGGCAGGCTGATCATCCCGTCGGACGAGTTGTGGCCGGTCCAGCTCTCCGACCTGGGCATCCAGGAACCCCTCTGCCTGTGGTGGCGGGGGACGGAGCAGCCCCTGCCGGGGGCGGAGAAGTGCATCGCGCTCGTAGGGTCCCGGGACAGCACCAGCTATGGCGCATCGGTTACAGGGGATATTGCCTACTCTTTGGCGCAGCGGGGCCTCACCATTGTGTCCGGGGGTGCCTACGGCATTGATGCGCACGCCCACCGTGCCGCACTTGCCGGCGCTTCGGCAGCAGTGCCCACCATCGCCGTGATGGCCGGCGGTGTTGACCGCTTCTACCCGTCCGGGAACGAAGACCTGCTCCGCGCCGTCTGCAACCAGGGGGCTGTGATAGCGGAAGTTCCACCAGGCTCGGCGCCCACCCGGTACCGGTTCCTGCAACGGAACAGGCTCATCGCCGCCATGTCGGCGGTGACGGTGGTTGTGGAAGCGCGCTGGCGGTCAGGAGCCTTAAACACAGCTCATCACGCCGAGACGCTGGGCCGGGCAGTGGGTGCTGTCCCCGGCTCGGTGCACAGCGCCAATTCGGCCGGCTGCCACCGGCTGCTCCGGGACGGGGGCGCCGTGTGCGTCACAGACGCGGCAGAAATCGCTGAGCTGGCAGGGCCCAGCGGCTCCGGCCTTCCGGAACCCTGCCAGGGCGGAGCCGAAGTCCAGGACGGGCTGACCCTCGAAGACCTGATCCTCCTGGATGCCCTTCCGCTACGGTCCACCACGTCGGTCGAGAAGCTCTGTTCCGTGGCGGGACTGGGACCGGAATCAGTGCGGGCCGGGCTCGGCCGGCTGGGGCTGCTCGGGCTGGCCGTGTCGGAGCGGGGCGGCTGGAAGCGTGGCAAGGCGTCGGCGTGACGAGGGCGGGTTCACCAAGGCAGCGGGGGCGGCGTGCTCGACGATTGGATCGTGTCCAGAACGCGGACGGCGGCAACACCTGAGACAGTAGGAGAGTGGAGAACCAGGAACTGCCCCGGGAACTAGGCCAGGCGCTGGGCGCCTTCGTGACGTACCTGTCGGGGGAGCGGGCCCTGTCCCAGCACACGCTGCGTGCTTATGAGGGCGACATCCGCAGCCTCCTGGCCCATGCTGCTTCTGAGGGCGGAACCACGCTTGCTGACCTGGAACTCGGAACCCTGCGGCGGTGGCTGGGAGTGCAGAGCCAGTCAGGCGTCGCACGCTCCACTCTCGCACGGCGGGCCGCCACCGCGCGTGCCTTCACGGCATGGGCCCTTAGGGACGAGCACATTACCGCCGATCCGGCGCTGAGGCTCAAGGCACCCAAACGCGAGCAGTCCCTGCCCGGTGTCCTGCAGTCCCAGCAACTGACCAGGCTCCTGACCAGGCTGGAGGAAGCTGCCGCAGAGGGTGAACCCCTGCCTGTACGGGACAGGGCGATCGTCGAACTGCTCTACGCGACAGGAGTCCGGGTCGGGGAGCTCACAAGCCTCGACATCGATGACCTGGACCCGGACCGGCGGACACTGCGTGTCATCGGCAAAGGCAATAAGGAACGCACCGTCCCCTACGGCGTGCCGGCGGCGGTGGCAGTGGATGACTGGTTCCGGCGGGGCCGGCCAAAGTTCGCCAGGGACAACAGCGGCCCCGCCCTCTTCCTGGGCGCCCGGGGAAGCCGGATTGACCAGCGGCAGGTCCGGTCGCTGGTCAATGCCCTGTTCGATGCCTTGGGTGACACCTCGGCCTCCGGCCCGCACGCCCTTCGCCACTCGGCAGCCACGCACTTGCTGGACGGCGGCGCGGACCTGCGGGCCGTGCAGGAGATACTGGGGCACAGCAGCCTTGCCACCACCCAGATTTACACTCACGTCTCTGTCGACCGGCTTCGCAAGAGTTACCAGCAGGCACACCCCAGGGCATAACCCCATGGTGCCTGGATCAGCCAGGAATCGCACTGGCGTAATTAGGCAGCGTACGGCACAATAAGAGTCACGTCCGGCAACTTTCAAGTCCCGCTTGAAGCTCCATTGCTTGCTTCCGGTGGACCACCAAGTCCGGACACAGCTTTACCTGAACAGTTGAATATTGAGGCAGGGAAACAGGACCGGCAGTGCAGGGCACGGCAGTTCCATCCAGGCAGAGGTCGTTGGGGAAGACGTACCTAGAGCTATGGAGGATGGAATGTCTGTTGCAATGACCCGCGGTGTGCTGTTTGTTCACTCAGCCCCTACTGCTTTGTGCCCTCACGTTGAGTGGGCCATCGGCTCCGTCGTGGACAAGCGGACGGATCTTGAGTGGACCCCTCAGCCTGCCGCGCCTGGAATGTTCCGGGCCGAGTTGTCCTGGACCGGCGCCCCCGGGACGGGATCGAAGCTTGCCTCGTCACTCCGCGGCTGGGCTCACCTCCGCTACGAGGTCACCGAGGAACCGAGCCAGGGTGTGGATGGCGGCCGGTGGTCGCATACCCCCGAGCTGGGAATCTTCCATGCCGTCACTGACGTGCACGGCAACATCATGGTGTCCGAGGACAGGATCCGCTACGCCTACGAATCCGGCGCGGGGGATCCTGCAGCTGTCTACCATGAGCTCTCCCTGGCCCTTGGTGAGGCCTGGGATGAGGAACTCGAACCTTTCCGGCACGCTGCCGAGGGCGCGCCTGTCCGCTGGCTGCACCAGGTGGGATAACCGCAGCAGAACACCCCCGACGCAGCCTGTCGCCATCGTGATAGAGACCGGCAGCAACATCAAGCAATCTCCATAGCACAACAGGAGGCCCCGCCAGCCGGCGGGGCCTCCTGTTGGTCTTTCGGCAGTAAGCGCCGGACTGCTGCTAGATGCTGCGGACGGCAACCACGGCGTTGTGCCCGCCGAAGCCGAAGGAGTTGCTCAGTGCCACGATGCTGCCAGCCGGCAGGTCCCTGGCCGAGGTGACCACGTCGAGCGGGATCTCCGGGTCCTGGTTCTCCAGGTTGATCGTCACCGGCGCCTTGCGCTCGTACACGGCCAGCACCGTGAGCACGGCCTCAACTGCGCCGGACGCACCCAGGAGGTGGCCCATCTGCGACTTGGTGGCAGATACCGCCACGCTGTCCACATGGTTGCCCAGGGCAGCACGGAGTGCGGTGTACTCCGGCTTGTCGCCTACGGGGGTGGAGGTGGCGTGCGCGTTGACGTGCACCACGTCCTCGGCCTGGATCCGGCCGTCGAACATCGCAGCTTTCAGCGCGCGGGTTGCGCCAAGGCCCTCGGGGTCCGGGGCGGTGATGTGGTAGGCGTCCGCCGTGACGGAAGTACCGGCGAGTTCGCCGTAGATCCGGGCTCCGCGGGCCAGGGCGTGCTCCTCTGCCTCGAGGACCAGGGCTCCGGCGCCCTCACCCATTACAAAGCCGTCACGGGCGGTATCGTACGGGCGGGAGGCACCCTGCGGATCGTCATTGCGCCGGGACAATGCCTGCATGGAGGCGAATGCTGCAAGCGGCATCGGGTGGATGGCGGCTTCGGCACCACCGCACATCACCACGTCTGCCTTGCCGGAGCGGATCAGTTCCAGGCCCAGGTGCATGGCTTCGGTGCCCGAGGCGCAGGCGGAAACGGGGGTGTGGGCGCCGGCGCGGGCGCCCAGGTCCAGGCTGACGGCCGCGGCAACACCGTTGGGCATCAACATCGGAACGGTCATGGGGAGGACGCGGCGGGGGCCCTTTTCCTTCAAGGTGTCCCAGGCGTCCAGCAGGGTCCAGACCCCGCCAATGCCGGTGGCGAAAGCCACAGCCAGCCGGTCCTTGTCGAATTCGGTGATACCGGAGTCGGCCCAGGCCTCGCGGGCCGCTATCACGCCGAACTGGGTGGAGGGGTCCATCCGCTTCGCCTCCACACGGCTCAGCACCTCCAGCGCGGGAGTGCTGCAGCGGGCTGCGAAGTGGACGGGCAGTTCGTACTTGGCTACCCAGTCGTCCTCCAGGGTGCGGGCACCGGAGACCCCCTTGAGCGCGTTGTTCCACATCGTGGGTACATCGCCGCCGATGGGTGTGGTGGCACCCAGACCGGTAATGACTACTTTGCGTGTCATGGGATCACTCTTTCGTCGGTGGGAATCCGTCTGCCGGAGGGTCCCGCGTTTTGATGGTCGGCACGCTTGCACGCGCAAGGTGCCGGAAAATGCGGCGGGCTGCCGGTCCGGTCATCCGGACCGGCAGCCCCGCCAAGCCGTAGTACGGCGAAAGCCTGGAACTAGGCCTGTGCTCCAGCGATGAAGCTGACGGCGTCGCCGACGGTCTTGAGGTTCTTGACCTCTTCGTCCGGGATGCGCACGCCGAACTTCTCTTCGGCGTTGACCACGATGGTCATCATGGAGATGGAGTCGATGTCCAGGTCCTCGGTGAAGGACTTGTCCAGCTCCACAGCCTCGGGGGCCAGGCCGGTTTCTTCGTTCACGATTTCAGCCAGGCCGGCCAGGATCTCTTCGTTGCTAGCCATGTGATGGCTCCTTTTCTTGTATTGCCGGCAAGTACTGCCGGAAATGGCTCAGGACGCGGTTGCGGCCTGTTGGGGGCGCTTCTAGGGAAGGACAACTACCTGGGCGCCGAAGACCAGCCCGGCACCGAAACCGATCTGCAGTGCCAGGCCGCCGCTCAGTTCCGGCTTTTCCGCCAGGAGGCGGTGGGTAGCCAGCGGGATGGATGCCGCAGAGGTGTTTCCTGCGTCGGCGATGTCCCGTGCCACTGTAACTGTCTCGGGCAGTTTCAGCTTCTTCACCATCTCGTCGATGATGCGCATGTTGGCCTGGTGGGGGATAAACGCCACCAGGTCCTCAGCGGTCACACCGGCCGCCTCGAGGGCCTGCTGGGCGACCTTCGCCATTTCCCAGACGGCCCAGCGGAATACGGTCTGGCCATCCTGGCGCAGCGTGGGGTAGAGCTCCTGGGCCTCTTCGAGCAGGGCGAGGTCGCCGGTGGAGTCGGACTGCCGGGCGGCCATGCCAAGGTCACGGACGTCCAGCATGGACCGGGTCATGCCGATGGCGTCCCATTTGCTGCCATCCGAGCCCCACACGGACGGCGCGATGCCGGGAGTCTCGGAGGGGCCAATGACGACGGCGCCTGCACCGTCCCCGAGCAGGAAGGAGATGGTGCGTTCCCGGTTGTCAATGACGTCGGAGAGCTTTTCGGCGCCGACCACGAGCACATACTTCGCAGCTCCTGAGCGCACCAGTGAGTCACCCTGCGCGATGCCGTAGCAGTAGCCGGCGCAGGCAGCCGAGATGTCAAAGGCGGGGGCAGGGGTGGCGCCGAGTCGGTCCGCGAGGCTGGCAGCGGCGGACGGCGTTGCGTACGGGTGCGTGACAGTGGAGACGATGACGGCGCCCAGGTCAGAGCCCTGGATTCCGGCTTTTTCCATCGCTTCGCGGGCAGCGCCCTCGGCCATGTCGATAACGCTGATGTCGGCCGGGGCGCGGTGCCGGGTGACAATCCCCGTGCGCTGGCGGATCCATTCGTCAGAGGAGTCGATCCACTGGCAGACGTCTTCATTGGTGACGATCACATCGGGGCGGTAGGCACCGAGACCCAGGATCCGGGTGTGCTCCTGAATGGGAGCCTGCTTCAGCGTGGGAACGCTCATGCGTTGCCCTCCAGTTCTGCGAAAAGGGCCAGGGCGGCGGAAAGGTCATCGGGAGTCTTGACTGCAACGGTCTTGACGCCGGGCATGCCCCGCTTGGCAAGCCCGGCAAGCGTGCCTGCCGGAGCCAGTTCGATGACGCCGGTGACGCCGCGCTGGACCAGCGCCTCCATGCAGAGGTCCCAGCGCACGGGCCGGGACACCTGGGCGATCAGGCTTTCGACGGCGGCACCGCCGTCGGTGACCTCCCCGCCGTCGTAATTCGACAGCAGGGGAACCTTCGGGGCCTGCGGCTTCAGCTGCGGCTCCAGTGCCTTGAGCGTGCTGACAGCCGGTGACATGTGGCTGGTGTGGAAGGCGCCGGCAACCTTCAGCGGAATGACGCGGGCCTTGGCCGGCGGATTGTCGGCGAGGGCCTTGAGCTGTTCGAATGTTCCGGCTGCGACGGTCTGCCCGGCGCCGTTGACGTTGGCCGGGGTGGCGCCTGCTGCTTCGATCGCAGCCAGGACCTCTGCCGGGTCCCCGCCTACCACGGCACTCATGCCGGTAGGCGTGACGGATGCGGCAGCGGCCATGCTGTTGGCCCGCTCACGGACGAAGGTCATGGCTTCCTGCTCGGTGAGGACTCCGGCAAGCGCCGATGCCGTGATTTCACCGACGGAATGTCCCGCCAGGATAACCGGCAGGGAGTTCAGCTCGACGTCGAAAAGGGATGCGGCGGCGACGAGGCCGGCCGCAACGATCAGGGGCTGCGCCACGGCAGTGTCCTTGATGGTTTCCTCATCCGAGGTGGTCCCGTGCGCGATCAGGTCAATGCCTGCGATGTCGCTCAGGGCGGCCAGCTGGCCTGCCACCGGGGGCAGTTCAAGCCAGGGGGCCAGAAAACCCGGGGTTTGCGAGCCCTGTCCAGGGCAGACTATTGCAAGCACGTAACCAGCTTTCCAAATTACTGTGTGATGGAGCGGTGTTTGTCCGCACCAAGCTCACGGGGTCAGGTTGTAGGAAGTCTACAACGCCTCAGGGTTGGTTCCGGGACGGATGGCGCTCCGCGGCGGCTTTGGGCGGGGCTGAAAGACGGCCAACCACGAGGGCGGCCTGGAGGACAAACGCCTCCCGCGGCAGGAGCGGATCCCAGCCTGTGACGTCACAAACCCGCTTCAGCCGGTACCTGACAGTGTTCGCATGGACGAAGAGCTCACGGGCCGTTGCCTCCAGGGAATGGCCCAGTTCCAGGTAGGTTCCGAGCGTTTCCACCAGTCCGTTGGACGCTGCCAGGAGCGGCCGGTAGATGTTTTTGACCAGGGAGCGGCGGGCCGCGTCATCACCGGAGATGACGCGCTCAGGGAGGAGATCATCGGCGGCAACAGGCCGCGGGGCGGCAGGCCACGCGCGGGCAGCCGTGAGGCCGGCGAACGCGGACTGCGCCGAGCCACTGGCCTCCAGCAGGGAACTGGCTTCGGGGCCGTACACCACAGGTCCGGGAGCGAACATGTCGCTGAGCTTCACGTAGGCGGTTTCCCGGTCCTGCACGCCACCCAGGATCAGGATGAGCCGGTCGCCCTGGATGCCCACCAGCGCGTCCTCCGCGTAACGGCCAGCCATCCGGCGGAGTTCGCTGACGTAACTGGCGCTCGGCTCCGAGGGGGAATTGCCCACCATTACCGTGAACCGTTCCTGCGCCTTCCAGCCCAGCGCGGCGATCCTTGACCGCAGGGCGTCAGTGTTTTCGCCGCGCAGGATGGCATCCACAATCAGGGCTTCCAGCCGCGTGTCCCAGGAGCCGCGGGATTCAGCCGCCCGTGCATAAACATCCGCGGCGGCGAACGCCACCTCACGGGAGTAACGGAGCACAGCCTCTCGCAGGGATGGCTGGTCAGCCTCGGGCGCGATGACCGGAACCTGGTCTTCCACCACTTCCACCACGATCCGGATCAGCTGCAGGGCTTTCTGCAGGCTGATGGACCGGGTCAACTCCGTGGGTGCCGTGCCGAAAACATCTGTGAGGATCCACGACGGTGAACTCGGGCGCTCGTACCAGGTGACAAATGCGGCGATGCCGTTCTGCGCCACCATGCCGAGGGCGGAACGCTCGTCCGAGCTGAGCCGGCTGTACCAGGGCAGGGATTTTTCCAGCTCGCGCATGGTGGTGGTGGAAAGCTGGCCAACGTTCGCCCGCAGTTTCTTCAGGGTTTCGGACTTCTCCGGAGTCACTCCTGGGAGGGACTGTTTGCGCTTCGCGGACGGTGTTGCAGGTGCTGGCATTCTTTGAGCATACGGCCCCTGCCCTGCAAGCTCCATTTGTGCGAAGGCTACAATCCGGCTGGTTGTGCGTCACAACCGTTGCCGCGCGGACAGACGACGGCGGCCCCCGCCTTTCGGTGGGGGCCGCCGTCGTGTTGCTGGCTCTTTAGCGGGTGAGGCTACGCTTCGCCTCCGGCGTTGCCGGTGGAACCTGCATTCACGTTGTGCAGCCGGTACTTGTCAATCGCCTTGGCCGGAGCCTGGGGATCAACCTCACCGCGGCGGGCCAGCATCTCCAAAGACCGCACCACAATGGAGTGGATATCGATCTTGAAGAAGCGGCGGGCTGCGGCGCGCGTGTCGGAGAAGCCGAAGCCGTCGGCGCCGAGGGTGGCGAATTCGTTGGGCACGAACTGGCGGATCTGGTCCGGGACGGCCTTCATGTAATCGCTGACGGCGACGACGGGGCCGGTGGCGCCTTCGAGCTGTTTGGTGACGAACGGGACGCGGGCGGGCTGGCCGGGGTTGAGGAAGGCTTCCTCTTCGGCGGCCAGGCCGTCGCGGCGCAGTTCGTTCCAGGAGGTGACGGACCAGACGTCGGCGGAGACGCCCCAGTCATCGGCCAGGAGCTGCTGTGCCTCCAGGGCCCACGGCACCGACACACCCGAGGCGAGGATCTGGGTCCGGGGACCGTCGATCTTCGCCGGGGCGAGCAGGTAGATGCCCTTGATAACGCCTTCGACGTCCAGCTCTTCGGGTTCGGCGGGCTGGGTGATGGGCTCGTTGTACACGGTGAGGTAGTACATGAGGTTCCGGTCGTCCGATTCCGGCCCGTACATGCGTTCGAGGCCGTCGCGGATGATGTGGCCCATTTCGTAGCCGTAGGCGGGGTCGTAGGTGACTACTGCCGGGTTGGTGGAGGCCAGGAGCGGGGAGTGGCCGTCGGCGTGCTGGAGGCCTTCGCCGGTGAGGGTGGTCCGTCCTGCGGTGGCGCCGATGATGAAGCCGCGGGTCATCTGGTCCGCTGCTGCCCAGAAGGCGTCGCCGGTGCGCTGGAAGCCGAACATGGAGTAGAACACGTAGACCGGGACGAGGGGCACGCCGTGGGTGGCGTACGCGGTGCCGGCGGCGGTGAACGCTGCCACGGCCCCGGCTTCGTTGATGCCGGGGTGGATCAGCTGGCCCTGGGCGGACTCCTTGTAGGCCAGGACCAGGTCGCGGTCCACGGACAGGTAGTTCTGACCCTTGGGGTTGTAAATCTTCGCCGTCGGGAAGAACGCATCCATACCGAAGGTGCGCGCCTCATCCGGGATGATCGGGGCAATGTGCTTGCCGAACTCCTTGTCCCGCATCAAGTCCTTCAGGAGCCGGACGAAGGCCATGGTGGTGGCGGCCTGCTGCTTGCCCGAGCCTCGCTTGGCCACCTCGTAGGACTTCGCGTCCGGCAGGGTGATCGCCGCGTGCTTGCTGCGGCGCTCGGGAACGGACCCGCCCAAAGCGGCCCGGCGCTCCATCATGTACTGGATTTCCGGGGCCTCCGTACCGGGGTGGTAGTACGGCGGCTGGTACGGGTCTTTTTCGAGCTGCTCATCCGTGACCGGGATCCGCAGGTGGTCGCGGAACTTCTTGAGGTCGTCGAGGGTGAGTTTTTTCATTTGGTGGGTGGCGTTGCGGCCTTCGAAGTGGGGTCCGAGTCCGTAGCCCTTGACGGTTTTGGCCA
>FOEZ01000007.1 GCA_900110595.1 Arthrobacter sp. OV608
TTCTTCTTTGCGTAGGTGCGGTGCTTGAGAAATGACTCCCAGCGGGCTTCCCAGGACGCGAACTCGCCCATCCACGATGCTGCCTCATCAAGGTCGGCCACGTGCGTCAGGGCCTTGGCCAGGGCCAGCAGTTCCTTGCCCGCTTCCAGTTTCGGGCGCAGCGTCAGATGCGTGCGGATCTTCTGGCGGATATGAAACAGGCACCGCTGGACCTTCGTTTCGGGCCAGTGTTCCCGCAGGGCGCTCTCGAGGCCTTTGTGCCCGTCCAAAATGGCCACGTCCGGTGCCGGGATTTGCTGCAGGAGCGCTGACCAGGATTGGACTGCACTCCCAACGACCTGTTCGAGGTGGACAAGACACCGGTGGAGCAGCCCACAGCCCCAACTCCGGTCGCGGTCGAACCGGCGAAGGCCGTTGGTGGCCGCGGCCGGTCGATGCCGCCGCTATAGGCCCGGTTGATTGCTGATGGGCAAGAGACAATGAGACTGCGCCGGATGGGGAGCACCGGTCGGGTTCATCGGCCGGGAGTACTGCTGTGAGTGCATGCGTCGCATCCGCGAGCAGGCGGCGAAGGCGCCATGCCCGCGCTGCGGCAAGGACCGCGTCTTAGATACAACAACCGGGGCGGTGCACGTTGTGCTCTCGATGCTGCTCGCGGTGCACATCCAAGGCGAAACATGGCCGAAGGCATGGTCCGCTTACCCGAGCCGATTACCCGCCAGTCCATCCCTGGCGCTCAACAGCGTTGTTCTCTGAGCCTTACTGTCGCATCGACATCAACCGTGAGACCTTCAGGGTCGGTAGCGGGATCTCCGACCACGACGACGCCGTAGTCACGCGCCGCCCCGACGATGCTCACATACCCGTTGCGCACGTCGGCGAGAACCCGTTGTTCTTCACGAGTGAAGGGGTCGCCCCATCCGCCGCCCCCGTTTGTCATGCTGCGGAGCACAGATCCGGCTGGCAGGTCCCACATCGGTCGGCTACCGAAGTAGAAGTACTTGCCGTCATTCCCATCCTGCAGTTTGGTGTCCGGGTGGAGGACCCCGGCGATCGGATCGGAGGACGTTAGAGTTTCGGCGCTGTGCGAGAGCAGTTGCTGTCGCTCGGCGATAGAGGCGACTGTCGGCGCGAAGGTCCAGGCTGCTCCGGTTATTCCGGCCTTTCCGCCGTTAACACCGAAACCGCCTGACCCCTTCAACGTCACCGGACACGGAAAATGCGTGCTGTCCGTGAGCCACAGCGAGTCGCGCGACATCGCGCTGCCTCCGCGGTGATATCCAGGACCGCCGGAATCGATGACAGCTTCGTTAGACAGCGCCACGACCGGCACACTCGCCTCGATGGGCTCGAACCCCAGGGACGAAATGTTGGCGAGTATCGAGATGATGTAGTTCTCCCCGTCGCCTACCTCCGACGCCCCCCAGGGGCCCTGTTCTCCTCCGAATGCCCCGACGGTCGACCACTGGCTTCCATCGGGCCGCACGCCGACGGTGTTATGTACATTCCGGCCGAGATCTCCGCCCACCGCCCGATGCCCGAGCGCATCCGCTAGCGCGTTGCTTACGGCACTTAGAAGCGAGGCGGTTGCATAGAAGTACATTGTTACTGCCCCGTCGGGCGGCATGGCAGAAACGATCGAACCAGGAGGGCAAACCACGTCGATGTTGCGCCAATTGCCCGAGGTGAATGCGATGCCCGGGGAGAGGAGCATGCTCAGTCCACACCCGATCGCATTCTTAGCGTCGATAAACGTGCAGTTAATGCCCGTGCGTGCCTGCCGAGAGGTTCCTGACAGGTCCGCCTCAATCTTTGAACCCCGCACGCGCAGCGCTACCTTGATCGCATACGTTTCCGTGTCATCGACGCCGTCGGCGTCGACGACAGACGATCCCGTGTAGTCGCCGTCGGGAAGTTCGGTGATGGCTTCGGCCATCCTCTCCGCGGAAGCATCAGTCGCATATCGAATGGATCCCAGGTACGGTTCGAGACCATAACGGTCGATGATTTCCAGGATCATCCTCTCTCCGAACCCTAACTGCGTTTGTGTCGCAAACAAGTCGGGAAGGATTAATTCTGCCCACCTGGTATTGTCGAACAGCAGCGAGAACGTCTGCCGAACCGCCTTACCTTGCGACCACATCAGCATCGGAGGCAAGACAAGCCCATCTTCGTAAGTGCTTCGCTTTGAAGCGCTGAAGCCCCCGGGCGTGACACCGCCGAAATCGAGCTGGTGCACCTTCATCGCGACGAACGAAACAATCGTGTCGTCAACGAAGATCGGCTTGATGAAGCACAGGTCATTGACGTGGCCGCCGATCCTGTACGGGTCATTGCCGACGAGGACGTCACCTTCACGCAGGTCGTCGTATCCATATTCTTCGACGGTGTTGCGTACAGCCTCCGTCATTGCACCGATGAAGGTAGGCAACCCGTCACTAATGGCACCCATCGCATAGTCGACTTCGCGAGGCCCAACAATTACACAGGAGAAGTCGTATACGAGCGAAACTATCGGGGAGAAGGCCTGCCGTCGGAAAGCCGTCGCCATATTTTGCACGGCATACGTAGATTTTGTGTTCAGAAGGGAGGTAGTGAACCTGTCAGCTCCGTACCTCGCCACGAATTCCTCGTTGGTCAGAGCGCGGAGGGATGTCTCGTGCACGGTGCCAGACGGCTGCTCATTGGTGATGGTCACTTCTGTTCTCCTCTCGACGCCGCGGACGTGATGACGAGCTCACCGTGGAGCCCGACATCGACGCGCTGACCAGCCGTGATGTGGGTAGTGGATAGCTTTTCGGACACGATCGCCGGACCCTCAATACGGTCCCCAGCGCACAGATCGAGCCGGTTGTACACAGGCACCTGAACAGGCGTGTCCGTAATGAGCTGGATTGTGGTATTCCGCACGGGGCTCAACGGCTGGGCACCACGAGCCGGAAGCTGGGGGTACTCGACCTTCTCGGATGCCACGGTTGCCTGGATCCGATACGTCACACCTTCAACAGGGAAGGCTTCGAACCTGCTGCCGGTCCGCGCGAAATAGGTATCGTGAAAGTTTCGAATAATCGCTGCTATGGCATCTGCATCGACCAACCCGTCCGGAACCTCGATGAACGGCATGTCGAACTCTTGGCCCGCTAGTCGCGCATCGAGCGACCGGACGATGGTGACCTCGCGATCGGTGTCGAGGGATTCCAGAAGAGCCTGCTCCATGTCGGCGTAGATGGCATCGATCTTCGCGGCGTTCTCAGGCACGAGGAACGTGTAAGCGCCACGGTTGCTCGTGTAGACCTGCTCTGCTGCCAGGAGCCCGAGCGCGGAGAACAATCCGGGGTGCGGGGGCACGATCACGGACTTGGCGTGCACGAGGTCCAGGGTTGCCGGAAGCAACATCGGACCAGCCGCGCCGTACGCCATAAGAGAGTACTCGCGTGGGTCGATGCCGTTCTTGATGGCAACGTTCGTCATCGCCTCCGCGAGGTTATGGAGACCGAGTTCGTACGCGTAGCGAACTCGCTCCTGATACGTGAAGTCAGTGTCCAGTGCCTCGAACGCTTCCCGCGACTTGTCGATATCGAGAGCAATCCTGCCGTCGGCAAACCAAGCGGGTTCGATGATGCCGGCCAATAGGCATGTGTCCGTCGTCGTCGGCTGAGTTCCGCCCTTGCCATAGCACGCGGGGCCAGGCGTTGAACCAGCGCTGTCCGGCCCAACCTGCAGCTCGCCCGACGATCCAATCTGAACGATGCTGCCGCCGCCGGCGCCGACGGAGGTGACATCGTTGGCCAAGGCACTGACGACGAGGTCATGCTCCAACTCAAACGTCGTGCTCAAATACGGGGCGCCGTTTGTCACCAGCGAAATGTCGCATGACGTACCGCCGACATCGGAACACAGCAGATCCTGCTCACCGATCATTCGGCCAAAATCGGCACTCGCGACTGTCCCTGCAGCCGGACCAGCGAATACGATCCGGAACGGTTGGATCAGAGCTCTGTCCGCTGGAACAAGTGTCGCCGCGCAATCGGCGAAATTGAGCGCGCCGTTAAATCCCGCGTTACTCAGGCCACTCTCTAGGTTTTCGATGTAGTCCGAAAAAAGAATCTTCATACAAGCATCGATCGTCGTCGTCGAAGCCCGCGCGTATTCGTGCGCGATAGGCGAGACCTCGCTCGAGATGGACACAGGAATGTCACCCAGAATTTCACGCACGAGCTCACGGAGCCGTAGCTCATGCGTGTCATTCACGTAGGAGTTCATCAGGGTGATAGCCACGCCTTCAACATTGCATTTGGCGAGCACATTGATCTCGGCACGCGCCTGATCTTCGTCCAGTTCGAACAGCACCGAGCCGTCTGCTTTGATCCGCTCGTGAATGGTCCGGCGCAGGTAACGCTCAACCAGAGGACGGCGCGCATCTCCGAACTCACGACGCCAGTTCGGGTCCAGCAGCGCCTTCATGGGGCGGAAGACCGAGCCGTGGTCGAGTGTGTCGCGGTGCCCTACGGTTGCCAGCACGCCGATCTTCGGTAGCTTCCGGGTGATAACAGCATTCAGACCATGCGTACTCGCGTGATTGAATATCGTGCCATTCTCCAGCCCGAGCTCTTTTGCGCCGCCCACTACCGCGTCGTAGATAGCCGAGTAATCGGTCGACACTTTCACGGTCCGAATATCCGACCCCGAAACAGCAACCACATCTGTAAACGTCCCGCCGACGTCCACTGAGAACATCATCGAAGCGCCTCCACTCGGTCAGCGAAAAATTCAAGTGGCCCAAACATGGTCCACCTCTCACGATCGACCTCGGCCAAGCACTCCTGGCATCGGGTTGTGAGGAACCAGCCGCCCTCCGAAGTCACCGGATAGCGACGGATATCTGTGCTTTGACAGTGTGAACAAACCGCCGCGACAGGTTCACGAGCTTGCTCCACAGTCAAACTCGACGGCCTCGGATAATGCACCATTGCACGGCTCCTCTCTATTCAGTGCTTCTTTGAAGCTTGGTAAATGCTCTTGTCACGCGAATTCGGCGGACTTCCGACGCCAATCGGTGGATTCCTTCACGACTGGGTTGAAGGCCCGGGGAGTGAGTCGTACGTGGAGACGCAACGCGCGCGACTACAAGGAGTGATTGTCAATTACCGACCACCCTCCACGCCGACAATGACACACGCCATCACCGCCGGCGCAGTGGAGACATTCCGCCAGGCGTGGCGGGTTCCGCGTTGGACCAGACAGTCGCCGCGGGTCAGCAACTCGCGCCTTCCGCCGTCGAGCTCGAGCTCAATCTCGCCGTCAACGACGAAGATGTAGTCGATGGTGTTCGACGTATGGAATGCCGCATCACCCGCTGTCTCGTGCGTAGCCGCAACCCCTAAAGCGTCGCCAGAGGACTCGTCCGGGCGGTCGACTACATCAGTAACCGACGAATCAGGAGGAATGGAAAAGACCGAGAAACGCGTTCCCCCTGGACCCGGAAAATTAGTGCCCGCCACTGGTTCTGCTGGGTCCTGGAAGACCGGGACACCGTCCGATGTACCCCAGACCTGCCACGAGATTCCCGTCCGTTCCTTGCTCCCATCCCCTACGGGAGTTCGTACGAATGCGGGCTCTATGAGGTCGGTCGACCGAAAGCGGGAGATACCCGCATCGTCTACCTCGGTCACCACTGCCTTGACTTTTCGAATTACGTCAGCGTTTTCCAGAAGAATTCTCTTTCGTTCGTACTTCGTGCGGTGGGGCCTTGAAACAGAGCTATTTATTCCATGAGATTTACTCTGCTTCTCATCAGTGTCTTCATCCCCGTTGATCAGACTCACGATGGGCCTTACTGCCCGAGTAGCTTCTTCCATCGCTGCTGGAATGCTTTGGCCTCGTCGGTCGTGATCTGCGGGATCTCTTCCAGCGTGACTCCATTGGTTTGAATCAGCCCGGACACACCCTCGCGAACGGCGTACATGCCTTTGGCAATAATCGTCTGACCGGCCTCGCCCAGGAGCCAGTTCACGTACACCTGCGCTGCATTCGGGTGCTTGCCCGCCTTCAACACCACCACCTCGTTGCGAATGCTCCCGGCGTTCGGGTAGACCTTGTAGTCGACCGGCGCACCGGTCGCCTTGACCGACGCCACGTTCCCCGCGGGCACGGGCATCGTCGCGGAGATCTCCCCTGCGGCCATCGCCGCGATTTGTGGGTTTGAGCCAGGATAGCTGCGCGGCGCGCCCTTTGAGGTCAGCTTGTCAAGGAACGCCGAACCACCGGTCTGGGGCTTTTCCGTCGTTTGGAGTACCGAGGCCACGGTCGGACCGATCGAGGGGTCTGTCACCCCCAGATGCGACGGGTCCACGTTCAAGAGGTCCTGCCAGGAGTTGATGCCCTGCGGCATCAACTTCGTGTTCCACGCCCACGCATAGACGGCGCTGCCCATCGTTACGACGTACGGGGTGCGCTGATTCTTCGCTCGATCGACCTTTGGATCACCCAGCGCCGGAACGGTGAGCGGCAGCAAAGCCCCCTTATTCGCGTATGCATCGAAAGTCGGATGATCCAGGATGTCGACAACGTCCGCACCCACGTTCCCAGCGGCGAGCTCGGCGTCGACTCGCGCTGTGATATCTGCCGGGGTCGAGCGAACATAGGTCAACTTGATATTCGGGTAATCCTTCTGGAATGCCGCCGGGAGCGGATCGGACATGCTCGGGCTGAGCAGCCCGTAGATGGTCAGCTCGCCCTCCTTGTTGGCGGCGTCCACTACCTTCGACCATTCCGCCTGGTCCATGATCTTGTTCGACACGTCAGCCGGGTTCGCGCCCGAATTGCTCGTTGAAGAACCGGCTCCTGCTGATGCGCATCCTGTCAGCGCGAGTAGCCCTCCCGCGACAAGCAGGCATCCATGCGCCATTACGGCCCTGGTCTTTTTCACAGCTATTGCCTCCATCCACAATGGACTCGAATCCACGTCTTCGGGAATCCGGCCTCCCCCAGTAGGCAAAATCAACGTATAGGACGGCTGGATACGATTGCAAGGAAACTCAATTTCTTTCTGGAAAAAAGATAACGACGATGTCGGGCAGATCGTCCGGGGCGGGTGGAACTTGTGCAAGAGGCAGCCGCGAGCGATCCTCGCCTGATGGCCCTCCTATCGGTTCGGTGTTAGGTCTGGCAATGGAGCCGATGACATGCCCGCCAGACGCCTACAACAGCGGCACGGACTCATCCGGCTGCAGCCCGGAGACAGTCATACGGCAGCGTGGAAAATCTACGCCCTTTAGCGCCGATGGCATCATGAATTTCCGAAGAACCAAGGGTCCAGCATCAGACTGGGCGGGAACCAGCGGATCAAACGCCACTACTGGCGGTTTGTGGCCATACCCAGCAGACAAAGCCGAAGCAGAAGACAAACTACAGGCCGGCTATGGCACGGCACCGTCGACATCACCGTTCCTGAACAAGGCAAGCTATGGATGTTCGTGGAACTAGGTGAACGGAAACTGTTCGATATCGAAGAACACAACATCAGCAGAATGGACTAGAGGGACGTGCTCATGGCCTACACCTCAACCTGACGTCAGGCGAGCAGCCCAGCCAATATCAGAATATTGCCCATTGGCGAGTTTCCAGACAGAGCGCTCAAGAGGTTATAGAACTCATCCTGACATCGCACGGTGCAGGAGGCTTGAGCGGCCGATAAATCGATTGGTCAGCGCGCCCACCTGGATTTGGGAGTGCCCTTAGTAAGGAACGTCATTGTGGGCATCTGCGCTGGCCAGGCAACTCTGCTAGACGGGAATCAGCCGGGAAGCCGTCCATCAGCCACCACCGCCCAGCCAAAGGTTGAGGTGAGCCGCTCCACCAAGCTCCAACAAAACAACCACTTGTAATACAAGTAAGCAACTTATATCCTAAGACTGTGGGCGAAGGAGCCCAGCCCCGCCTTTAGGAGAATCCATGAGCAGCGTCGATCTGATCCGGCACGTCAAACTGTCCACCGCCCGCCTCCCCCTCGCTGTCCCCATCAGCGATGCCAAAGTCTTCACAGGCCGGCAGAAGCCCATGACTGAGGTGGTTTTCCTCTTCGCCGAGATCACCACCGAACTGGGGCACACCGGCGTCGGCTTCAGCTACTCAAAGCGCGCCGGCGGCCCCGCCCAGTACGCCCACGCCAAGGAAGTGGCGGAGGGCATCATCGGCGAGGACCCCAACGACATCGCCAAGATCTACACCAAGCTGCTCTGGGCCGGTGCCTCGGTGGGCCGCTCCGGCGTCGCTACCCAGGCCCTCGCCGCCATCGACATCGCCCTCTACGACCTCAAAGCCAAGCGCGCGGGCCTGTCCCTGGCCAAATTCCTCGGCTCCCACCGCGACTCCGTCCAGACGTACAACACCTCCGGCGGCTTCCTCAATGCAAGCCTCGAAGAGGTGAAGGCCCGCGCCACGCAGTCCCTCGAAGAAGGCATCGGGGGCATCAAGATCAAGGTGGGCCTCCCGGACAGCAAGGAAGACCTGCGCCGCGTGGCCGGCATCCGCGAACACATCGGCTGGGACGTCCCGCTCATGGTGGACGCCAACCAGCAGTGGGACCGCGCCACCGCCCTGCGCATGGGCCGCCAGCTCGAGGAATTCAACCTCATCTGGATCGAAGAACCCCTGGACGCCTACGACTTCGAAGGCCACGCCCACCTGGCCAACGTCCTGGACACCCCCATCGCCACGGGTGAAATGCTCGCTTCGGTGGCCGAACACAAGGGCCTCATCAACGCCAACGGCTGCGACATCATCCAGCCCGACGCACCCCGTGTGGGCGGCATCACCCAGTTCCTCCGCCTCGCCGCCCTTGCCGACGAGCGCGGCCTGGGCCTCGCCCCGCACTTCGCCATGGAAATCCACCTCCACCTCGCCGCCGCGTACCCGCGTGAGCCCTGGGTGGAGCACTTCGACTGGCTGGACCCGCTGTTCAACGAGCGCCTCGAAACCAAGAACGGCCGGATGATCGTGCCGGACCGCCCCGGCCTTGGCGTCACCCTCAGCGGCCAGGCACGCGCCTGGACCACCGAGTCCGTGGAGTTCGGCGCCTAACCCCGAGGCCGTAATCTTGAAGCCATGAGCCGGAACCTCACCGCGGACCTCGCCGCTGACCTTCGCACCCGCATCGTCGACGGCGTCATCCAGCCAGGCGAGAAACTGCCCAGCGAGAACACCCTCATCAGCGACTTCGGCGTCAGCCGCACCGTGGTCCGCGCGGCGCTGACCCGGCTCCAGGCCGAGGGACTTGTGGAAACCGAACGGGGGCGCGGCAGCTTCGCCCTCACCCCGCCGTCGGACGGGCCCCAGGCAGCACCCGGGTCCCGTCCGGTGGCCACCATGGAGGACCGCCTCCACCTGCTCGAGTTCCGCATGGGCGTGGAAACCGAGGCCGCCGCACTTGCCGCCCGCAACCACACCGAGCGGCAACTCCGCGCCGTGACCACTGCACTTGAGGAGTTCACAGCCAGTGCCGGCCACCCGGCCCACGCCATGAAGTCCGATTTCGAGTTCCACCGCGCCGTGGCGGCCGCCTCCGGAAACCCCTATTACTCCGACTGCCTCGCTGCCCTGGGCCAGACGATGATCGCGATGCCGCGCACCCGCTTGATGACCGGCGTCGAGCATTACGCCCGCGACCACTTCGACCAGGTGGTCCAGGAGCACCGCTCCATCTCGGATGCCATCGCCGACGGCGACGAGGCTGCCGCGGCCGCTGCCATGCGCAGCCACCTCGCCAACTCACGACGACGGTTCAAGGCTTCCGCGCGCCCGTAGCCTCGCGCGCCCCGGCAAGGCGGAACCGGTCAGCCCGCCGCCTCCGCCAGCGGTTCGATCAGGTCCAGGAGCCTCAGGACTGCCGGGTTGTCCGTCTCCTCGTTCCACGCCAGTTCCAGATCCACCCGGTTCAGCTCCTGCATCCCGTGCCGGCCGTCGATCTCGCGGAACTCCACCCCCGGTGGCGCAAAAGCCATGGCCGACGCCGGCACCAGCGTCACCCCCAGCCCGGCCTGCACAAAGGCCAGGAGCGCGGGGACCTGGCTGGCGTACTGGGTGATGTTGGCATGGGCACCCGCGCTGGCGAACAGCCGGAGCACCAGATCGTGGAAGTAGCGCGCCTCCTTGGTGGAATACATCAGCAGGGGCCGCCGGTCCAGTGATCCCAACGGCAACGGCTCCCCCACGGGCGGCGCAGCGCTGCCCAGGAGCAGACTGCCCTCCGGCAGCGCCACCACCAGCCGGTCCTGCATGAGCGGCCTGGACACCACACCCGGCCGCGCCACGATGGGCCGCAGTAATCCGATGTCAACGTTTCCCTTCACCAGCCCGTCCATCTGGTCCGTGGAAACCAGCTCCCGCAGCACAAAGGACACCCCTGGCATCCCCTCAGCCGCACGCCGTAGCATCATGGGCAGAGCACTCTGCCCCGCGATGGCCGTGTAGCCCACCGTAATGGTGCCGGCCTGGCCCGAGGAGACCCGCCGGACATCCATGTCCGTTTTGATGCACATGTCCAGGATCTGCCGCGCCCGCGGCAACAGCATGGCCCCGGCCGCCGTCAGTTCCACCTTCCTGCTGGTCCTGCTGAACAGCAGTGTCCCCAGCTTCTTTTCAAGCATTTGGATCTGCCGGCTCAGCGGCGGCTGCGTCATGTTCAGCCGCTCGGCAGCAGCCCCGAAGTGGAGCTCTTCGGCCACAGCCACAAACGCCTCTAACTGGGGTAACGAGAACATTCATACCTTTTCTGGATGGTTGAGTGCAGAAGTTGGCTTGGACGTGTATTGATTGCTTCCCATATCGTCAGTGACCAGGAGCACATATGCAAGTCAATCCGGCACCCGAGTCAATGAGGACCTTGATGAACCACGCGCCCCCAGCACAGCTGCAAGCCCACCTCAACCAGGCCAGGATCACCGGCGTCACCATCACGCCTGTGGCCTTCAAGGACCCGCCCCTGCTCAACACCGTGGGCGTCCACGAACCGTTCGCCCTTCGCGCCATCGTGGAGGTTCACACGGACGCCGGCGTCTCGGGCTTTGGCGAAACCTACGGCGACACCGGGCACATCGCCCGCCTCAAGCTCGCCGCCAATTCCCTGCCCGGCACGGACATCTTCAACATCAACAGCATGCGCCTTGCCATTAATCACGCCCTCCGCCAGGACACCATCCAGGGCGGCCACGGCATGAGCGGCATGGTGACCGGCTCCAGCACGGGAGACCGTGTCCTGTCCGCGTTCGACGTCGCTGCCTTGGACATTCAGGGCAAGCTGCTGGGCAGGCCCATCAGTGACCTGCTCGGCGGCGCGGTCCGCGAGGCCATCCAGTTCAGCGGCTACCTCTTCTACAAATGGGCAGCCCACCCCGGCCAGGCCGGCGACCCCTGGGGCGAGGCCCTGGACCCCGCCGGCATCGTCCGGCAGGCACGGACTATGGTGGACCGCTACGGCTTCGGCGCGCTCAAGCTCAAGGCCGGCGTCTTCCCGCCCGAGGAGGAGATCGCCGCCATCCAGGCCCTCCGCGGGGAATTCCCGGACCTGCCCCTGCGCATCGATCCCAACGCGGCCTGGACAGTCGAGACCTCCATCCGTGTGGGCAAGGAACTGGACGGAGTGCTGGAGTACCTGGAAGATCCGACGCCGGGCATCGACGGCATGGCGGCAGTGCGACGCGAGGTGGCCATACCTTTGGCTACCAACATGTGTGTGGTCAGCTTCGCGGATGTTGCACCCGCTGTGGCTGCCGGAGCCGTGGACGTCATCCTGTCCGACCACCACTTCTGGGGCGGCCTGCGCCGCAGCCAGTTCCTCGCCGGCATCACCGAAACATTCGGCCTGGGCCTGTCCATGCACTCAAACTCGCACCTGGGCATCAGCCTGGCCGCGATGGTCCATCTCGCGGCAGCCACCCCCACCCTCGATTACGCCTGCGATACGCACTGGCCCTGGAAAGACCCGGCCGAGGACGTCATCAAGCACGGGGCCCTGAAATTCATGGACGGTGCAGTCGAGGTCCCCAACGGGCCGGGGCTCGGTATTGAGGTGGACCGCGATGCCCTGGAACGCCTGCACCGCCAGTACCTGGACTGCGGCATCCGCAGCCGGGACGACACCGGCTACATGCAGCGGATCAACTCCTCCTACCAGCTCCAGAGCCCGCGCTGGTGAGCACTGCTCCTGCGGGCGCCATGGAGCCATTGCGGATTGTGGTCACCGATCCCATCATCAGCAGGTTACAAGACGTATTAACGCACGACGGCGGCGCTCACCGCTGGGACATGGCGGCGGCCTGGAGCCCGGAACGGAAGCGTGACGCACTGGAGCGGGCCGACGTCGTGGTCTGTTCTTCCCTGGCACCAGCGGAAGCCGAGGCTGCCGCGAAGCTCCGCCTGGTCCACGTCACCGGCGCCGGGTACGACAAAATCGCCCTGGACCACCTGGCACCGCAGGCCGCGGTTGCCAACACCTTCCACCACGCCCGGCCCATCGCCGAGCACGTCCTGATGGTCACGCTGATGCTCTCGCGCAACGTGGTGAGGGCGGACCGGGACGTGCGCAGCGGCCAATGGCACACCATTGCCACGGCCGGGGACGTGCCGTTCCATCCCATCCTCGCGGACCTGACGCTTGGCCTGGTGGGACTCGGTTCCATCGGCGCGGAAGTGGCGCGGGTGGCCACAGCGATGGGGATGGAAGTGCGTGCTGTCCGGCGAAACCCGTCCGCCCCCCTCCCCGAAGGAGTGCAGCTGGCCTGGGTGGGCGCGAACCCGGATTTGCACCAGCTTCTGGCCAGCTCCGACGTTGTGGTGGTGACGGTCCCGCTGGATGAAGACACCAGGGGCATGATCGGGGCAACCGAGTTCGCTGCCATGAAGCCGACCGCGCTGCTGATAAACGTGGCACGTGGCCCCGTGGTGGACCAGGCTGCGCTGTTCGAGGCCTTAAAGGGACAGCGGATCGCGGGCGCGGGGATTGACGTTTGGTGGGGTGCCCCCGCGGACGGCATCATCCCGCCCGCCGAACTGCCCTTCGCCTCGTTGGCGAACACCGTGCTCACGCCCCACCATTCCGGCCACGCCCGGATCACCTTTGAACGCCGCGCCCAGGACATCGCGGCCAACATCCGGCGGCTGGCCCGCGGTGAAGAACTCCGGAACGTGGTGCGTGCGCCTGTTGCGGTGGGCTGACCTTCGGGACCGGCTGGCTACCCGGACAAAACCAGCTGAAGCACCAGCAGCACACTTCCCAGCGCCGAGGCACCAAACGCCAGCCCTTTGAGCCTGCCCGGAGTGAGGAAGCGGTTCACGTACCGTGACGCCACATAACCTGCGACAACCGCCGGGACCATCCACAGCGCCAGGGCCAGCATGTCCGGCGTGACCGCACCGGCCAGCCACAGCATCGTCATCGAAATGGCCGAGCCCACCATAAAGAAGGCACTCATGGTGCCGCGCAGGCGTGGCCCCTCGTGCCCTTGCCAGACGAGCGCCATGGGCGGGCCGCCGATGGAAGTGGCCGTGCCCATGATGCCCGAAGCTGCCCCGGCCGCCACCAAGGTTCTGCGGCGGGGCCGGGGAGCCCATCCCCTCACGGCCAGGACCAGGCCCATCAGCACCACAATCACCACTACCCAGGCCAGACCCTCCCGGGATGACGCTGCCACCAGCCACGCCCCAAGGAAGCTGCCGGGGATCCTGCCGGCCAAGGCCCAGCCGGTCCCGCGCAGGTCCAGGCTTTGCCGCTCCGTCACGGTCACCATCACCGTCACCAGCAGCGCCAGGAGGATCAGGGTGGCCGGCAGCAGCGCCGGGTCGATGATCGCGATCACCGGCGCTGCCAGCATGCCCATGCCAAAACCGCTGGAGGCCTGGAGGCAGGCCGCCAGGAAGACCACTCCCGCGATCACGGCATATTCGGGACCAGTCACAAGGCGCCCGTCACCTGTCGCCTGTCACGGGGCACTGGCGGTGACGGCCGCGCCCGCCAGGCCTTTGAGGGAATCGAGCGGGAAGTGGCATTCAGCGCTGTGCCGCCTGCCATCCGGCGCGGTCAGGACCTGAGGTTCCGGGGCCACTTGGGCACAAATGTCCTGCGCCTTCCAGCACCGGGTGCGGAAGCGGCAGCCCGACGGCGGATCCAGCGGCGAGGGCAGCTCGCCCTTCAGGACAATCCGGTCACGCTTGGCACCGGTGACGTCCAGCTTCGGGGATGCGGACATCAGCGCAGCAGTGTACGGGTGGCGGGGATGGTCGAAGACCTCCTCCGTCTCCCCCGTTTCAATAATCCTGCCGAGGTACATCACCGCCACCCGGTCCGCCACATGCCGGACCACGGTCAAGTCGTGGGAGATAAAGATGTAGGAAACCCCGAGTTCGCGCTGCAGCTCGTTGAGCAGGTTCAGGACCTGCGCCTGGACTGAAAGATCCAGTGCGGACACCGGCTCATCGAGGATGATGGCGTCCGGGTTCAGCGCCAAGGCGCGGGCGATGCCAATCCGCTGGCGTTGGCCGCCAGAGAACTCCTGCGGCGACTTCCGGCCGTCCGACGCGCGCAGTCCCACCATCTCCAACAGCTCACGGACCCGCTCGTCCCGTTCCTTCGACGTCGGATAGAGGCTGCGGTGCGTGGCCCACGGCTCGGCGATGATGTCCCCCGCGCTCATCCGGGCATTAAGCGAGGCGAACGGGTCTTGGAAGACCATCTGCACCCTGCGCCGCCAGCCCAGCAGTTCCTTGCCGCGCAGCCCGAACGGGTTGGTCCCCTCAAAGCTGACGGTCCCTTCATCCGGTGTCTCCAGCATCATCAGGGTCCGGGCCAGGGTGGACTTGCCGCAACCGGATTCGCCCACCAGGCCCAGGGTCTCACCGCGGCCCACCGTCAGGCTGATCCCGTCCAGGGCCTTGAGTTTTGTGTTGCCGCTGGCGCTTTTGGCCACGTGGAACGTTTTGGTCAGGCCGTCAATGCTCAGAAGCGGTTCAGCCATTGGTGATCTCCTCGCTGAAGTGGCAGGCTGCGGTGCGGACCGGCCGTCCCTCCGCGCTGATGGTGCGGTCCGCCGGGGTGGTTCCCATTCCGCCGTCGTCCGCTTCCAGCACGTTGGTTCCGGCCGGATCAGCCGTACGACGCCGGCCTGCCGGGCGGAGCGCGGGGCGTTCAGCCCGGCAGATGTCCTGGACCAGGGGGCAGCGCGACTGGTACACGCAGCCGGCGGGAATGTCGTGAAGCTCCGGCGGGCTGCCGGGGATGGACTTGAGATGGGCCCCGCGTTCCAGGTGGACGGGAACGGACTCCAGCAATCCCTTGGTGTAGGGATGCCGGGGGTCGGCAAAGACCTCGGCCACGGGCCCGCTCTCCACCACGTTGCCGGCATACATCACCGCCACGGAGTCCGCTTCCTCCGCCACCACCGCAAGATCGTGGGTGATGAGGATGACGGCCATCTGGCCTTCCTCGCGGAGCGTGCGCAGCAGCTGCATAATCTGGGCCTGGACCGTGACGTCCAGTGCGGTGGTGGGCTCGTCGGCGATCAGCAGGCGCGGGTTGAGGGCCACCGCCATGGCGATGAGGATCCGCTGGCGCATACCGCCGGAGAACTGGTGCGGATAGGAGTTGACCCGTGACTCCGGTTCAGGGATGCCCACCCGCTTCATCAGGTCGATCGCTTCAAGCCGGGCCTGCTTCGCGTTCAGGCCCCGGTGGATGCGGAAGGCCTCCCCGAGCTGTGTTCCGACTGTATATACAGGGTTCAACGCGGTGAGGGCGTCCTGGAACACAATGCCCAGTTCCGGTCCGGCGAACTTCAGCCTCTCCTTCGGGCTCAGCGCAGCAAGGTCGGTGCCGTTGAGGACTATCTGCCCGTCGGCGAGGTCGCACACCGGGTCCATGATTCCGGCCAGGGCCTTGGCGGTCATCGACTTGCCGCACCCTGATTCACCGAGCAGTGCCAGGGTTTCCCCGGCCCGTGCTTCAAACGCCACGCTGTTCACGGCGCGGATGGTGCCGCGGTGTGTGCGGATGTCCACCGCGAGGTCCTTCACCTGCAGGACAACATCGTGGGCCTGCGACTGTGTTGCGGGCGTCCCTGCCCGCGGCCTGCTGTTCGGGGGAGCTTGTTCGGCGGCTGTTCTCACGGTTGTGCCTCCTTCGCTGGGATGCGGACGATCAGCCGCTTACGGGGAAGTGCCAGGCGCCAGCGCTGCGCGGGATCTGTTGCGATCCGCAGCCAGGCAGCCAGGACGTTGGCGGCGATGGTGGTCACCACGATGGCGACGCCCGGGAAGATGGACAGCCACCATGCCGTCTGCAGGTACTGCCTGCCTTGCGAGACCATCAGGCCCCAGCTCACGTCCGGCGGCTGGATGCCAATCCCCAGGAAGCTGAGCGAGGATTCGGCCAGCATGACGTAGCAGAACTCCAGGGTGGCCAGGGTCAGCAGGGTGGGCAGCACCACCGGGATGACATGCCGGACGATGATGGCGTTGGGTTTTGCGCCGAAGGTCCGGGCAGCATCCACGAAGGTGCGGCTCTGCAGTTCGGCGGACTCGGCGCGTCCCGTGCGCAGGTAGATAGGGATGCGGGTCAGGGCGAGGATCAGCACGATGTTCGCGGCGGAGGGGCTGAACACGTACAGCACCACCACGGCGAGCAGCAGCGAGGGGAAGCTCATGATCACATCGGCGATGCGCATGGACACGTTTTCCCGCCAGCCCCGGTGGTAACCGGCCCAGACACCCCACAGCGAACCGATCACCAGGGCCACCGCCACAGCCGGTAATGCCACGGACAGCGTGGTGCGGCTCGCCACCACCAGCCGCGCCAGCATGCTGCGGCCCAGCGAGTCACTGCCCAGGAAGTACTCCCAGCCGTGCGCCATGGTGAAGGGGGCCTTGTTGGCAAACAGCAGGTTCTGTTTGGTGGCCAGGTCACCCATCAGGGCCGGGCCCACCAGCGCCGTCAGGCCCACGGCCACCAGGACCAGCGCGGACGCGGCAGCAAAACGGTCCTTGAGCAGGAGGCGGAACAGGCCCGGATTCCCGCCCTTGCCGGCCGCCGTGTTTTTGGTCGGAGGTTGCTGTGCGTCCGGCTGTGGCACCGCGGCGCTGTCAGTCATTGAAGTCGTCATGGGTCCTCCTAGGCTTTGACCGTCACGGGACGGACGCGTGCGTCCAGCAGCGCGTAGCCCATGTCAATGAGGATGTTCAGGGCAAAGATGGCGACAGCGGTGAGCAGCACCGCTGCCTGCAGGACGGCGAAGTCCCGCTGCAGGATCGAATCGATCATGAGCTTGCCAATGCCGGGCCAGCCGAAGATGGTCTCCACCACTACGGCGCCGTTCACCAGGCCAACCGTCAGGTCACCGGCCACCGTCAATGCCGGTGCGGCGGCGTTGCGCAGTGCGTGGTGGGTGACCACCCGCAGGTCACCGGCGCCGCGGCTCCGGGCCAGCTTGATGTAGGGCTCGGACAGTGCGGACACCATGGAGCCGCGGACAATCTGCACCAGCACACCGAACGGGCGCAGGAGCAGGGTGGCGATCGGAAGCACCCAGGCGCTGGCTCCCGACACACCGGATGTCGGCAGCCAGCCCAGGGTGATGGCAAAAACCCAGATGCCCACAATGGCCAGCCAGAAATCCGGGATGGAAGCGGCAGCCATGGAGATGAAACTTGAGATCCGGTCCGCAACGCCATTCGGCTTCAAGGCTGCCCAGCAGCCCACCACCAGGGCGAGCAGTACCGCCAGCACCATGGTGGTTGCGGCGAGCTGGAGCGTGGCCGGGAAAGCCCGCAACGCCATGGCGGCAGCATCCTGCCCGGTCCGCAGCGACTGTCCGAAGTCGAGCCGGAGCACCCCGCCGAAGTAGTCTGCCATCTGCACCAGCAGCGGCTGGTCCAGGCCATTGCGGGCCGTGAAGTCGTCCCGCATCTGCTGGGTTGCGTTCAGTGGCAGGTACAGGCTGGCCGGGTTACCGGTCATCCTGGCCAGCGCGAACACGCCCACGATCACCACCACCAGCGGCAGTGCGCTGGAAACAATGCGCTTTCTCAAGTAGATCAGCATGGTTGTCCTTCCCTCCCGGTGGCGGGACCTAGTTCGCCGGCGTCATTTCCGAAATGCGCAGTTCATCGCCGCTGGACGAGTTGGGCTTGTAGGTCAGGGACTTGGCCAGGCCAAGGATGCCGGTCTGGTGCGAGATGTGTGCGAACTGGACCACCTTGTCGTTCTGGTAGGCGAAGATCTCCTCAAACGCCTTCTTGCGGTCCTCCCCGGAGGCAGCATCGGCCTTCTTGATCATGGCGTCGAACTCGGGTGTGCCAAAGTAGCTCTGGGCGCCGGTGGAGAGCATGTACTGGTCAACGGTGAACGCTGCGTCACCGGCCTGGTTGCCGTGCTGGGTCATCAGGGCAACCGCTCCCTCATCCTCCGCGAACGGACGGACCTGGTAGGTCAGGTGCTGGCTGGTTTCGAGCATCTTGAGCTTGACGTTCAAACCGGCCTGGCTGAGTTGCTCCTGGAGTACCTGGGCCAGTTCCGTGATCTTGGGGAACTGGGCACTGCGGACAACCAGCGAGATCTGCTTTGACGTGTCCACGCCGTCGGCCTTTGCCTCGGCGACGAGGGACTTGGCTTTCTCCAGGTCGAACGGCCATCCGGACAGGCTCGAGTTGTGGCCCACAATGCCTTCCGGAACCAGCTGCGCCGCCACCTGGTGCTTGCCCTGGTAGAGGGAGTTGACGATGCCTTCCTTGTCGATGGCGAAGTTGACCGCCTGGCGGATCCGGATGTCGTTAAGCGGCGCCTCATTCGCGTCCATCCGCAGGGCAACGGTCTCGTTATTCGGGTAGTCCACGCCGAGGTCGCCGATGTTGTCGTCCGGGCTCAGCCCCATGGCCACATCGGCTTCCCCACTGGTGACCATCGCGGCACGCACGGAGCTCTCCGAGCGCCACTGGTACTCGGCTTTGGCGTAGGCCGGTTTGTCTCCCCAGTAGCCATCCCAGCTGGAGAGCGTGATTTTCTGTCCGGCGTCCCAGGAGTCGATCTTGTACGGGCCGGTGCCTACCGGCTGGCGAACCTTCTCCGTGGTGCTCGTGGACGTCGGCACCACTTCGAGGAAGGAGAGCCGCAGGGGCAGGATGGGGTCCGGTTCGGCAGTAGTCACGGTCAGCGTGGTGGCATCCACGGCCTTGACGGCCAGTTCGTCATCGCCGAAGACGTACCCCTCGACATTGCAGCCAAGCTTCGAGTTGACGGCCCGGTCGATGGTGAAGGCGGCTGCCTCGGCGTTGAAGGGAGTACCGTCCTGGAACGTGACGCCCTCACGAAGCTTCAGCGTCCATTCCGTATCGGACGTGGCCTTCCATTCGGTAGCAAGCTTGGGTTCGAGCCCGCCCGTGGTGGGGTTGCGTTCGATCAGCGGCTCGGTCACGTTCGAGCGCACCACAACACCCGTGGACGTCAGGTTCGATTCACAGGCTTCGAGGGTGGGCGGTTCCTGGCTGAGGACCACGCGGACCGTATCAGCGGCGGCAGCACCGCCGTCGTCCGAGTTTGCAACGGTGCAGCCGCTCAATCCCAGTACCGCGACGGATGCCAGGGCAGGCCACTTAAGCGCTCTGGCGATGGGAAGCTTTGAAGAAGACATCTTTGGGTTCCTCCAGGTTCGATACGTACGGCAGCGGGACGCTCCTGCACCGCCGGGCAACGCCGGATAACAGGGCCTTAGGGTCCGCCACGCTGGACTCAAGCTAATTGAGCTCCTGGGGGTCCACAAGGAAATTGGCCGTCCCTCCGCCCGAGGGGACGCGCCGGAAATCCGCTTTTATGCGCTGTGATCAGGACCACTCGCTACGGAATTCCGCGCCATGGCGGCGAAGCAGCGCGATCAATACAGTTCAGGCATCGATCCATGCCAATTCCAAGTTGGACCTGTATGAGTCACGAAACCTAGGGTGCAGCTATGAAGAACAACGCCGTCCTCCAGGTAGGGCCACTGATGCCGATCGTCCAAGACACCATTGCCGGGGACTACGGGGCGGTCCGCCTGCCCGATTCCGCCCAGGCGCGGGACGAATTCCTGCGCGAACACGGCGCGTCCTTCGATATTGCAGTGACGTCCGGCAAATTCGGCGTGGGGACGGAGCTGATGCGCGCCCTGCCGAACCTGCGCGCAGTCATCAACTTCGGCGTCGGCTATGACACCACTGATGCGGCCCAGGCACTCGAACGCGGCATCACCGTCAGCAACACCCCGGATGTGCTCAACGACTGCGTGGCTGACACTGCTATTGCGCTCTACCTTGACGTGCTGCGGGGAATCAGTTCCGCAGACCGCTTCGTGCGCCGCGGCGACTGGCTGAACAAGGGCAACTATCCGCTCGCCACGAAGGCCAGCGGCAAGCGCGTGGGCATCCTGGGGCTGGGCCGGATTGGGCGTGTCATTGCCCGTCGCCTTGAGGCGTTCGACTGCGGGATCAGCTACCACAGCCGCCACCCGGTAACGGAGGTCAGCTACCGGTACGCCGCCTCCCCGCAGGAGCTCGCAGCCGGCTGCGACGTCCTGATAGTGGCCGCGGCCGGCGGACCAGATTCGGAAAAGCTTGTGGACGCGGACACTATTGCTGCACTTGGCCCGAAGGGATACCTGATTAACATCGCTCGAGGGTCAGTGGTGGATGAGGACGCCCTTGTTTCAGCCTTGCTGGCGGGCCGGCTCGCCGGCGCCGGGCTGGACGTGTTCGCCGAGGAGCCCAAGGTCCCCGAAGACCTCCTGGCACTGGACAACGTGGTACTCCTGCCCCACCTTGGCAGCGGAACCCACGAAACCCGGGCCGCCATGGCGGAGTTGACCCTTGCCAACCTGCGCTCCTTCGTGGACAACGGGACGGTCCTCACGCCCGTGCATGCCTGATCCGATCCCGCGTCCCGGCAAGGCGAAACCTAACCTTGTTCGCAAATCCGAACCCTCAAGGCCAGGATTCGCGAACATGCCCAGGATCCGCGGCCGGAGGTTAAACAGAAGAGCCCCGGTCCTAAGACCGGGGCTCTTCATTTGCGTGCGCGAGGGGGGATTTGAACCCCCACGCCCTTTCGGACACTGGCACCTGAAGCCAGCGCGTCTGCCGTTCCGCCACTCGCGCGCAACTTCCTTCACTGAATTCCGGCCGGTTTCCCTGATCCGCAACCCTGTAAAAGCAGCGAGATCAAGCATAACGGACATTGCAGGGAAAATACCAATTGGGCTCCGGAACGGCCGTGGAGGCCCGCAAATAGGGACCAGAAAGGCCGCGCCGCAGAGCTGAAACCAAGGCCGCCGCGGCACCAAAAGCAACAGCAGACCGAACTTTTGGCGGCGCCCGGCCGTTGTGAATTAGGGTCATTCACAGGCCTGCCCAGTAGTATCGGATGTAGGAGTGGCTGCTGCCTGTGGGCACACCGGAGGCCTGGCAACACCACTGCAAGTGAACTTACGGAACGAAAACTGCCCCGCAGCCGGGGGGAAAGGAGAAGAACCATGGGTCTGCTGGACAAGGTGGAACGCGGCATCGAAAAAGCCGTCCGGGGCGTCTTCTCCACCGGCTCGCGCGCCCAGGTGGAACCCGTGGAGATCGCCAGCCGGCTCCGGCGCGAAGTGGACCACAAATCCCTCACCGTTGCCGCCGGCCGCACTCTGGTGCCCAACGTTTTTGACGTCCAGCTCAGCGATGAGGACTTCAAGCGCGCCCAGGAATGGGGCACGGCCCTGGCCGAGGAACTGTGCGACGTCGTCATCAACCACGTCCGCAGCCAGGGGTACATCCTGCAGGGCCCGGTACGGATTTCCTTCCGGCGCGAGTCCGAACTGCGGCCCGGGGACTTCGAGATCGTTTCCACAACAGAGAAGTCCGGTTCCGCGCCTGCCCGTCCCAACGTGCCGGCCGCTCCCAACCGCCGGCCAGTCCGCCTGCAGCCTGTCCTGGACATTGACGGCCAGCGGTACTCACTGAACGCACCGTCGATCGTGCTGGGCCGGTCTTCAGAAGCTGACATCCACATCGAGGACACCGGAGTTTCACGGCGCCACCTCGAAATCCGGACCCTCGACGGCGTCACCAGCGCCGTGGACATGGGCTCCACCAATGGCAGCTATGTCAACGGACACAAAGTTTCCGGAAGCACCGAACTGACCGACGGCTCCACCATCACGATGGGACGGACAAAGATCATCTTCCGCCTGCTCCCCGCCAGCCCGGGTGGCTCCGCATGAGCGAACTGACCATCACCGCCCTGAGGTTCGGCTTCCTGCTGCTGCTGTGGGTGCTGATCTTCAGCATCGTTTCTGCCATGCGCCGCGACCTCATGGTGGGCCGCAAAGCTGCCGCCGGGGCCCCCACCGCCCGCCAGGTCCGCAAGAACCCGGATTTGGCCGAGGCTCCGCCGCAGCCAGTGAAACAGCATGCCAGGCAGCTGGTAGTGGTTGAAGGCCCCCTCAAGGGATCAACCCTTCCCCTCGCCGCAAGCCCCATTCTCCTGGGCCGCGCCCAGGAGGCCACCCTGGTCCTGGAGGACGACTACGCCTCCGGCCGCCACGCCAGGCTCTTTCCCCAGGGCAGCCGCTGGTTCATTGAAGACCTCGGCTCCACCAACGGCACCTACCTGGGCGATCAGCAACTGACCCGCGCCCTGCCCGTTGAACCTGGTGTTCCCGTGAGAATCGGCAAGACGGTCATCGAATTGAGGCCATAGGCGTGGCCGAACCGCAAACTCCCGCAACCGACCCCAAGCCGGTGGAGCGGCCCCTCATCATGCGCTTTGCCGCGCGCTCCGACGTCGGAAAAATCCGCGCCAAAAACGATGACTCCGCCTATGCAGGACGCCATTTGGCCGTGGTGGCCGACGGCATGGGCGGCCACGCGGGCGGCGACGTTGCCTCCGCCGCCACCGTGCTGGACATGATCCACCTGGACCACGGCGATTACGACGGCGACGCTGCCACCACTTTGGCGGACGAGATCCAGACCGCCAACTCGCTGCTGTCCGAACTGGTGCACATCAACCCCAAGCTCGCCGGCATGGGCACCACGGTCACCGCGCTGCTGCTCGCCGAAGGAAAGCTGCACTTCGCCCACATCGGCGATTCACGCGCCTACCGCCTCCGGGATGGCAAGTTCGAGCAGGTCAGCGTTGACCACACCTTTGTCCAGCGGCTCATCGACGAAGGACGGCTCCGCCCCGAAGAGGCCGAAACCCATCCGCACAAAAACGTCCTGATGCGTGTCCTGGGCGACGTGGACGCCAGCCCCGAACTGGACCTGGACAGCCTTGACGTCAGGCCGGGTGAACGCTGGCTCCTCTGCTCCGACGGGCTCAACTACGTGGCCGGGCATGCCGTGGAACGCACCGTGCGCGAGACCAGGGACCTGGGCGAATGCGCGGAAATCCTGGTGGAGCTCACCCTTGAGGCAGGCTCCCCGGACAACGTCACCGTGGTGATGGTGGACATCGTTGAGGAAACGCCCGACGACGTCAATACCGCCGCCGTCGACGTCATTCCTTCCCCCGGGGCCACCAAAGGCCCTGCCGCGGCAAAGGACGCGCGTCCCCTGAGCGCCACACCGCCGGAAGGAAAGGACTCTGCCAAGGCTGCCGCCCCGCCAAGCCCAGCTGCCCCGGCAGCCAAAACTCCTGCCGCCACCGACGCCCAGAACGCCGGCGCAGTTGCGGACTCTGGCACCCCGGACTCTGACGAAGACACCGGCAAAGCAGGCCCGGAGGCTGACCCCGAATCAGGTTCTTCCGGGTCGGATTCGTCTGAGCAGGACCCCTCTGACGCCGGTTCCACCGACCCGCACCTCGGCGAACACCTCACCGCCGAAGTACTGCGCGAAGAACTTTCCTCTCGCCCGCACGAACTGGTGGGCGCGGCAGCAACAGCCGCAGAGAGCGGATCCATTCCCACCATCGCCGGCCGCACCGTGGCACGGCGTGCCGCCACCCTCCTCACGCACAAGGCTGAACCGCAGCCCGGCGATGCCGAAGACAACCTCGTGCCGCTCAAACCGCGCCGGTGGGTCACCTGGTCCGTCGCCGCGTTGGTGCTGGTGGTCCTGACGGCAGGACTCTGGCTCGGCTACGCGTGGACCCAGACCCGCTACTACGTTGGCGAGTTCGATTCCCGGGTGGCCATCTACAACGGCGTCTCCCAGCGGCTCGGACCCATCCAGCTCTCCACCCTTGAGGCGGTTACCGAGATCCGGATGGACTCGCTCCCCCCGTTCTCGCAGCAACGCGTCCGCCAGACCGTCCCGGCGCAGGACCTTTACGACGCCCAGCGCATCGTCAAGAACCTCGAACTTACCGGCACCACGTCCCCTGAAGAGGGGTGCCCGTCCCCGTCGGCATCGCCCACAGCCTCGCCGGTTACGGCCAGCCCGCCGCCGTCGGCAGAAGCCCCCGCGCCTTCACCCAGCGCCTCAGCCGCCCCGGCACCACCGGCACCGGCAGCGCCTTCCCCCACACCCAGTCCCACGATCTCCTGTGAGGTGGGCAAATGACCCAGCCCAGTACCGCGCCCAAGCCCCGACGCAACGTGGAGCTCGCCTTGCTCCTGCTTGCCCTCACCGTAGGCATCGGCGCGAACATGCTGGTTGGCGTGGACCAGGAAAAGGCCTTCGATTCGGACTTCTGGTTCCAGTCGAGCCTCCTCGCCGTTGCAGCCCTGGTATTCCACGGTGTCCTCCGCTTCCGCGCTAAATATGCTGATCCGGTAATACTTCCCGTGGTGGTGGCACTCAACGGAATTGGCCTGGCTATGATCCACCGTCTGGACGCGCCGGGCGATGACACCGGCAACAACCAGCTCCGGTGGACCCTCATCGCCATGGCGGTGGCCATCGCGGTGATCTGGTTCCTCAAAGACCACCGTGTCCTGCGCAAATTCACCTTCATCTCACTTGCCGCCAGTGCCCTGCTCCTGTTGCTGCCCCTGATCCCAGGGATCAGCGCCGGGGAGATCCTGGGCGCGCGGGTGTGGATCCGGCTCGGTCCCATGACTTTCCAGCCAGGCGAAGTCGCAAAAATCACCCTCGCAATATTCTTTGCCGGGTACCTATCGTCCAACCGGGACCTGATCCTGCTCGCGGGCCGGAAGATCGGGCCGCTCCAGTTCCCCCGCTTCAAGGACATGGGACCCATGATCACCGCCTGGCTGGTCAGCATCGGCGTGCTCATCTTCCAGCGCGACCTAGGCTCCTCAGTCCTGTTCTTCGGCCTCTTCATCGTGATGATCTACGTTGCCACCAGCCGCATCAGCTGGGTGGTGATCGGCCTGGCCCTCATCCTTGGCGGCGGGTTCGTGGCGGCCCAGGTGTTTTCCCACGTCCAGCAGCGCGTGTTCGGATGGCTCAATGCCTTTTCCCCCGAGGTCTACGAAAATGGCAGCCGGCAGGTGATCCAAGGCCTGTTCGGCATGGCCAACGGCGGACTGGTGGGAACGGGCCTGGGCCAGGGCCGCCCGGATCTGGTGCCCTTTGCCAACAGCGACATGATCATCGCCTCCCTCGGCGAGGAGTTGGGGTTGATCGGACTGTTCGCCATCGTCCTGATGTACCTGCTGCTGTTCACCCGGGGTTTCCGGGCCGCCCTCGGGACGCGGGACGCGTTCGGGAAGCTGCTGGCCTGCGGCCTGTCCTTCGCCGTCGCACTGCAGTGCTTTGTGGTGATCGGCGGCGTCACCCGGCTCATCCCCTTGACCGGCCTCACCACTCCGTTCCTGGCCGCCGGCGGGTCATCGCTGCTGGCCAACTGGATCATCGTGGGCCTGCTCCTCCTGATTTCCCATACCGCCCGCGGACCGGTGGATACCACTCCGCCTCCTTCGGCAAAGGAAGCCGATTCCCTGGGCATTGATACTCCTACCGAGGCGGTGAAGCACCTGTGAACCAGGCAATACGGCATTCATGGGTAGCGGCAGTTGCCATGTTTGCACTGCTCTTCGGCGCCATCAGCTTCGTCCAGGTGGTGGGTGCGGACGATCTCAAAGCCAACCCGCTGAACCAGCGCGCCATCCTGCAGAACTACTGCAATGACCGCGGCGCCATCATTGTGGGCGGAACTCCCGTGGCGGAATCGGTGGAGAGCGGTTCGGAGACCTGCAAGTTCCAGCGCACCTACTCCCAGCCCGAGCTGTATGCAGGCATCACCGGCTACTTCTCACAGAACTACGGCGCCACCGGCCTGGAACAGGCCCTCGGCCAGCAGCTGGCCGGCAATTCGGACCAGCTGTTCCTGGACCGGGTGGGCCAGATGTTCCTGGGAAACCAGCCCAAGGGTGCCTCGGTGGAACTCACTATCGACCCCGGGATCCAGAAGCTTGCCTATGACCTGATTCCGGACGGCCAGCGCGGCTCCATCGTGGTGACCAACCCCAAGACCGGGGCCATCCTGGCCATGGTGTCCAAGCCGTCCTACAACCCCAACCTCGTGGCAACCCAGAACACCGAGGAAGAGTCGGCCAACATCAACGAACTGGTCAAGGTCCCCGGCATCAACCTGAACGCCAACGTCAGCGGCCCCACCGGCGAGCAGCTTGCCCCGGGTTCGGTCTTCAAGCTGGTGGACGCCGCCGCGGCCCTTGCCTCGGGCAAGTACAACAAGGACAGCGAGCTGCCCAACCCTGCAGAAATGCCCTTCGACGGCATCCAGTACAAGCTGCCCAACTACGCCGGCGGCAACTGCTACACCCGTAACACCGCGGACTTCGCATTCGCCCTGCAGCAGTCCTGCAACACCCCGTTCGCCAGCATCGCACTGGACCTGGGGCGCAACGCCATTGCCGAGCAGGCCAAAAAGTTCGGCTTCGGCGAAGACATGGGCGACCAGCTGAAGCTGGGTTACGCCAAGGGCAACGGTTTCCCTGACGACCTGGACGCTCCGGGCCTGGCGCAATCCGCCATCGGCCAGCGTGACGTCCGCGCCACACCGCTGCAGATTGCCATGATGACTGCCGCCATCGCCAACGACGGGGTGCAGATGCAACCCACGCTGATCAAGGCCCTGCGCTCCCCGGACCTGCGCGTCATCGACGAACCGCAGCCGCAGCAGCTGCGGACCTCCACCACTCCGGCGATCGCCAACCAGATCACCGAATGGATGACCAGTGCGGTCAGCCAGGGCATCGCCAACAGGGCTGCAGTCCCCGGAGTCCAGGTGGCCGGCAAGACCGGAACCGCGGAGTTGGGCAATGGCGTCAACAACTCCTGGTTCACCGGGTTTGCCCCCGCAAACAACCCGCAGGTGGGAGTCACGATCGTCATGGAGGGCGTGGACATCACCACCGGCGCACAGCTAACCAGTCCGAACGCGAAGAAGATTTTTGAGGCGGTGTTGAATAAGTGAGGCCTACAACCGGAATCACCCTCGGCGGCAGATTCCAGCTGACTACGCGGATCGCGATTGGCGGCATGGGGGAAGTCTGGAAAGCCAAAGACCTTGTCCTGGGCCGCATCGTCGCCATCAAAGTCCTGAAAGAGGAGTACACGGGGGACCCCGGCTTCCTTCAGCGATTCCGCGCAGAGGCCCGCCACACTGCCCTGCTCAACCACGTGGGCATCGCCAACGTCTTCGACTACGGCGAGGAAGAGGGCTCCGCCTATCTGGTGATGGAACTCGTTCCGGGCCAGCCGCTGAGCAGCATCATCGAGCACGAGCAGGTGCTGTCCCCCGACCGCACCCTGTCCATGATCGCCCAGACCGCCCGCGCGCTCTCCGTTGCCCATGCCCAGGGCCTGGTGCACCGCGACGTGAAGCCCGGCAACCTCCTGATCACCCCTGACGGCCGCGTGAAGGTAACCGACTTCGGCATCGCCCGCCTCGCCGACCAGGTCCCGCTCACGCAGACCGGTCAGGTGATGGGAACGGCGCAGTACCTGGCACCTGAACAGGCCACCGGACAGACAGCCACGGGATCCTCTGACATCTACTCGCTGGGCGTCATCGGTTACGAGTGCCTTGCCGGGCACCGGCCGTTCTCCGGTGAGTCCCAGATCGCCATCGCCCTGGCCCAGGTCAACGACGCTCCGCCGCCCCTTCCCGAGTCGCTTCCCGCCCCGGTGCGCGCCCTCCTGATGTCCATGCTGGCCAAGGACCCCAAGAACCGTCCGGCCAACGCCATCAAACTTGCCGAAGCTGCCGAGGCCATCCGGAACGGCGACATCAACGCCGCCCGCGCCGCCGTACCGGGCATGCTCCTCTTCGACGCGGACACTGGCCCCATTACTGCCCCCGTGGACACGGCGACTGCCCCCACCGGCGTGATCGGCGCCCAGCGGGACTCGTCGCCGGCAGCCACCTCGGCGCTCCCTGTACTGGGTGCCGGCGCGGCAGGAGCCGCGGCCGGGATGGCGGCAGGCGCTGCCGGCGCGTCCGCAGCAGACGGTGAACCACAGGGGACACTCGCCCGCGCCAATGCCCTGGCCGCCGAACGGAATTGGATCCCGGAAGAGACAACGTACGACGACGAGCCCGCCGATGAGCCGCGGCGCAAGGGCCGCAGCCCCTGGACGTGGCCGTTGGTTGCCTTGATCCTGCTGCTCCTGTTTGCCCTGGTGGGGTTCCTCGTCAGCCAGTTGGGACTCTTTTCGCCCTCCGGCGATCCCTCACCCGGCGCTACCTCCACCAGCGCGCCGGCCACTTCGGCCAGCCCCACCCGGACCACGCCGTCGGCTACCCCAACACAGACCCGCAGCACACCGACGCCCACACCCACCCAGGAGCCCACCCCGGAAACGGTGAACGTCATCCCCGAGGCCTACCTCGGCAAGGACTACCGGACTGTTCAGTCGCAGCTCTCGGCAATGAACCTGGATGTGACCGTCCAGCCGCAAGTTGATGTGAATTCTGCGCCCAACACTGTGATTGCCCTGTCCCGCTCGGGCCGGGTGGAAGTGGGATCACCGATCACAGTGACGTACGCGGTGGCGCCGTCGCCCGCGCCCACCACAAATGCTCCCACTCCCACCTCCGCCCCCAGCACGCCGTCCGCAGCGGGACCTACGGCGCCTTCATCCCTCCCGGCTTGTGGACCAGACCAAGTGCCCGGCCTTCCTCCTACCTGCCGCCCGTAACTGCCAGGACAGCCAGTGAACGAGTCAGCGCGCACACCGTTGCACCGGGAGGACAACGTCCCGGTGGATAACCAGCGTGTCCTCAGCGGACGCTACGAACTGGGCGGCCTCATTGGCCGCGGGGGCATGGCGGACGTCTACCGGGGCCTGGATACCAGGCTTGGCCGTACCGTCGCCATCAAACTGCTCCGGGCAGATATGGCCCGGGACCCGCAGTTCCAGGCACGCTTCAAGCGCGAGGCCCAGTCAGTGGCCGCCCTGAACCACCCCTCGATCGTGGCGATTTACGATACGGGCGAGCACATGGTCCATGACGGCTCCGATGACAACGTACGGGTGCCGTACATCGTGATGGAATACGTCGAAGGCAGGACTATCCGGGACCTGATCCGGGCCAACGAAGTCAGCATCAGCCAGGCCATCGATTATTGCCTGGGCGTGCTCGGCGCCCTTGAATACAGCCACAAAGCCGGCATTGTGCACCGCGACATCAAGCCGGCCAACGTGATGTACTGCGACGGCACGGACTCGGTAAAAGTCATGGACTTCGGCATCGCCCGGGCCATCGCCGACTCCTCCGCCACCATGACCCAGACCCAGGCCGTGGTGGGCACGGCGCAGTACCTCTCTCCCGAACAGGCCCGCGGCGAAACAGTGGACGCGCGCAGCGACCTCTATTCCGCGGCCTGCCTGCTCTACGAAATGCTGACCTCCCGCCCGCCGTTCGTCGGCGACAGCCCCGTGTCGGTGGCCTACCAGCACGTGCGCGAGATTCCCGCGCCGGCGAGCAGCCTGAACCCTGACATTTCCCCGGCACTGGACACCGTGCTGGCAAAAGCGCTGCAGAAAAACCGCGATGACAGGTTCCAGGACGCCGCCGCCTTCCAGCGTGCCCTGCGGGCTGCGCGGGCGGGGGTTCCGGTCCCGGCAATTGCTGCTTCGGAGGCACCCACCGATCCCAATGACCACGTCCCCGCCCCAACCACAGCGCCCGTCACCGAAGCGTTTGCGGCAGCCGGGGCAGGCTTCCTCGATGACCCCCCAACCGGGCGCTTGGCTGCTCTCGGCACTACAGCCGACGACGACAGCGGCGCCACTGCCGCCGCTTACGAACCTTCAGCACGCGATGACCTTCCCCTCGGCTTCCCTCCCGAGCGTGAACGGACCGCACGGCAGAAGTCCCGCCGTCGTGCCTGGATAACCACCCTGGTGATCTTCACCCTCCTGGTCCTCACCGGCGGTGGGCTGTGGGTGTACAACACCGTGAACCGTCCGGCGCCGCCGCCGCCCAAGGTACAGATCCCGGCGGTGGCAACACTGACCGAATCGGCGGCACTGCAGGAGCTCTACGGCGCGGACCTCAAACCAAAAATCGTACGCCTTCAGCATGACACCGTGCCCAAGGGGACAGCCATCGGAACGGATCCAGCCTCCGGCACGTCCATGGACCCTGGCTCCGATGTGGTGCTGAACATTTCCGAGGGGCCCAGCGCCGTGAAGATTCCGGACAGCCTGCCGGGCAAGACGGAGGCCGCGGCCAGGGATATCCTGCGGCAAAACGGACTGGTGGGTGCGCCGTCCACCACCACTGCCAACAGCGCCACCGTCCCGGCCGGAATTGTGATTACCACCAGCCCTGCCCCCGGGCAGATGGTAGGAGTGGGCACCACGGTTGAGCTGGTGGTGTCCACGGGCAAGGTGGCAATCCCGGAACTGCGCGGCCGGACCCGCGAGGAGGCTGAAGCGGCACTGAAAGAACTCAGCCTCGTACCAGCGGTCACGGAGGCGGAGAACGCCCAGGTGGAAGCCGGCAGGGTGACGGACCAAAGCGATCCCGTTAACTCCGTGGTGGAGCAGGGAAAGACCGTCAGCATCGTGGTGGCCAAAGCCCCGCCGCCGCCACCACCGTCCCCCACACCTACGCCGAAGCCCACACCGACGCCCACCTCCACCAAGAAGGGCTAGCGGCAGCCGGCGCCGGCGAGTGTGGCCGGTGGCTAGTGCTGGATTAGTGGGCTCAGCTTCGCGGCTCGAGCCGCCGCACCCTTCATGCCCAGGGATTCGAGCCAGTTCCCCAGCATCTGGTAGCCGCCTTCGGTGAGCACGGACTCGGGGTGGAACTGCACCCCGCACAGCGGCGCGGTCCGGTGCTGAAGCCCCATCACCACCCCCGACGCAGTTTCCGCGGTGACTTCCAGGACGTCCGGGAGCGTTTCGCGGACTGCGGCCAGCGAGTGGTACCGGGTGGCCGTGACGGGGGAGGGGAGCCCGGAAAAAACGCTGGTCCCGATATGTTCCACCAGCGACGTCTTGCCGTGCATCAGTTCAGGCGCGTGCGTCACCTTCCCGCCGAACGCCTCGGCCAGCGCCTGGTGTCCCAGGCATACGCCGAACATGGGCACGCTGTTCTCGCCGCACCATTTGATCAGCTCGATGCACACACCCGCCTCGGCAGGGTTGCCGGGGCCCGGTGAGATGAGGATGCCATCCCGCGTGCCGGCCAGCTCGATGGCCTCGGCGAGGGTGACGTCGTCATTGCGGACCACAGTGGTCTCGGCGCCGAGTTCCTGGAGGTAGCCCACCAGGGTGTAGACGAAGCTGTCGTAGTTATCCACTACGAGGATCTTGGTTGTGGTCATGGCTGGCTTGCGGAACCAATCGTTGAGTCGGTGAATTGGGTGTACTCGGACATCCATGGGAAAAGGAACTGAACCATCAATACCAGCGCGGCGGCGACCAGCACCAGCGAGATGGCGATCCGCAGCCAGAGGGGCCCGGGAAGATGGCGGAAGATCCAGGCGTACATGCTCAGCCCCTTCCCGTCGCTGCGGCTACCTGGGCTGCTATTTCCGCCGGGGCACCGGCGGCGGCAGGGCGCCAGCTGTCCAGCAGCGCATAGGCGATGATGCGCTCTTCAGCACCAAAGCGGGGGTTGCAGCTGGTCATGGTGAGGAAACTTTCGGTGGGGGCGACGCCCGGCTGGGTGGGTACCGGCTCCAGGACGTCGGTGCGGGAGGGCATAACGATCTGGTTGTTGCGGAAGACGTAGATGTAGAAGCCGTCCTTTGTCTGCACGTAGATCTTGTCCCCGGGCACCAGCGTGTGGATGTTGTCCAGCACTGCGCCGTGCGTCTGCCGGTGGCCGGCAACGGCGAAGTTCCCCACCGCACCCGGCATGGCGGTGTTGCTGTAATGCCCCAGCCCCAGCGTGTCCAGCACATCCTGGCTGGTTCCCTGCACGATGGGCCGGGTGTAGTTGGGACCAAACCGGGGAATGTACATAATGCCGATGGTGCCGGCATGGCCGGGCGGGCTCCCCACGGCAGGAGGGCCGAAATCTTCAGTGGCCGGCGCGGCGGGGGCTTCCGGAGCGGCAGGTTCGGGGGTGCCCAGATCCTGGGCGAACTCCTTGATCGCTGCGCTCTGCTTGGCATCCGATTCAACGTTGGTCCACCACAGCTGCCAGGCGACAAACAACAGCAGGACCACCCCGGCGGTGATGAGCAGCTCACCCAGTACCTGGATGGTTCCGCGCAGAAATACGACGCCGGCACGCGGCGCAGCGGCGGGCCTTGCCTTCTCCTGCAGTACCACGCATTCTCCTCGGGGCGGTTGCGGCGGGCACTGGTGCCCCATGAACTACGACTAGAATTGGCTGCTAGTAAGAATCCAGATTTGACCAAGATCGCGCAGACCGCTGGCAACTTCCTTCTTGCAGGATATCAAGCCCGGAACGCCGAGCTTGCCTCAGCCCGCCAAGGAGAGCCAGTGCCCGAGTCAAAGCCTCGCAAGAAGACCGCCAGCACCACCGCGCAGGCGTCGTCCCAGACCTACAAGCCCAACCCTGTCTGGTTCAAGCCGGTCATGTTCGGCCTGATGATCATTGGCCTCCTCTGGATCATCACTTTCTACATCAGCGAAGGCCGGCTTCCAGTCCAGGCGTGGGCATCATGGAACATCGTGGCCGGCTTCGGCATCGCGATCGTCGGGTTCCTGATGACCACGCGGTGGCGTTCATAGCCGGTGGCATTCATGGCGCCTGACAGCGGCGGGGTGCTGGGCGAGGACGGGCTCGCCCGTCCCCTGTGGGCTTCCACGGACCCCCTCCTGCGCGAGTACTACGACACCGAGTGGGGCCTGCCGGTCACCGATGAACACGGACTCTACGAGCGGATCTGCCTTGAGGGCTTCCAGGCCGGGCTCTCCTGGGCAACCATCCTCCGCAAGCGCCCCGCATTCCGCGAGGCCTTCGCCGCCTTCAACCCCGACGCCGTGGCTTTGTTTACCGAGGCCGACGTGGAGCGCCTGATGCAGGACCCGGGCATTGTGCGGAACCGGCTGAAGATCCGGTCTGCCATCAGCAACGCCAAGGCCACCCTCGCCCTGCGGCAGGACGGTGGCCTGGTGGACTTCGTGTGGCAGTTCAAGCCCGCGCAGACGCCCAGCCCGGCCTTCCACGGTGACATTCCAACGCAGTCCCCGGAGTCGGTGGCGCTGTCCAAGGCGCTGCGGAAAAGGGGATTCTCCTTCGTGGGACCCACCACCATGTTCGCCCTGATGGAAGCCATTGGCATGGTGGACACCCACCTGCTGGACAGCCACCGCCGTGGATCCTCGGGAATCTGGGCCGCTCCAGGCGTCTAGCCTTCTAAGTTTTCCCCAACTGTTGGGAAAGTTATCCACACTGTTGAAAACTTTCCACTGCCACCGCACCGAAGCCGTACTGGGGAGCCAGGACGCACCGAAAGCGTCAAACCGGCCATCCGCATGCAGTTATTAACAGTGTGGAAGACCTGTGGATAAACCGGGGCAGTGCACGCATAATCGAGCTTCGCCCCGGCTTTAGCACCGGGGAACGTGCTCTCTACCGGTCCCGGACGACCGGATGGTGGCTGGTGATTGAGACCCGGTTGAAAGCATTCATGGCAATGGCCAGCCAGCTCACCGCGGAAAATTCCTCCTCCGAAAGGTGCTCCCGGGCGTAGGCTTCCTCGTGCCCCTGCACACTATGGCCCGGCAGCTCCGTAATGCTCTCTGCCAATGCGAGTGCCGCCCGCTCTTTCTCCGTAAAGAGAGCCGTCTCGCGCCATGCCGGCAGCACAGCCAGGCGCTGCGCGGTTTCCCCGGCCTCCATGGCTTCCCTGACGTGCAGGTCCAGGCAGTAGGCACAGCCGTTGAGCTGTGAGACCCGCACCCGAAGGAGCTCCACGGTGGTTTCGTCCAGCCCGGCCGCCTCCGCGGCCTCCCGCACCTTGAGTCCGAGCCCGTTGAGGGCACGCCACAGGGTTGGATGCTGCTTGTCGATATAGATGTGCTGGGTGGTGGCGCTCAATGGTTTCTCCTGGACGAACACAACGGTGGGGAAAACTGGCAGGTGGACAGCCCAGCGAAAAGGAGCGGGCGTGAGTCCGTTGCCCCCAGCTTTACACATCTGGCTTGTTGATCTTTTCCACTTACCAACACCGCGATACCCACAAGTTATCCACAGCTGTGGAAATGCATGGGGAAATTTCGACGCCGCGGGCCGTTTGGCACTGCTGCGCGGGTGTTTTTCCAGAAGGAACTACATGACTGTCAGTTATTAACACTGTGCACAAGCCTGTTGAAAGGGCCCTGACAAAGGGCCCATGGCGGCGCAAGGCCGAGGATTTCACGGCCTTTTTCCACAGAACGCCACCTGGGGGCCGATTTGTCCACTTAAGCACAGCCCTATCCCCAAGAGTTATCCACAGATGTGGATGAAAGAAGCGGATATCCGGGAAAACTCCCGCCTGCTGGCGGGAAAGGTGCTTTTCCCATCAGAACTACAGGCGTGTAAGTTACCAACACTGTGGATAAAAGCTGTGGATAAAGAAGGCCCCGGCATCCGTGTGGATGTCGGGGCCTTATCTTGAGGGAGTGGAAGGTGCGGTGGCTGCGGGACCTACAGCGAGATGCGTATCCAGCTGGCGGCAATCAGCAGCGCCAGGACGGCTGCCAGGCCCGCTGCCTGGATCAGGCCCTGCCTGGGTCCGCGGGGGGTGTAGGCGAGGACGGCCGCGCACAGCGCGCCGGTCACCAGCCCGCCGAGATGCGCCTGCCAGGCGATCTGGGGGATCAGGAAACCGATCACACCGTTGATGGCGATCAGCACCCAGAGCTGGCGGGTGTCCCCGCCCCGGTGCCGCTGCACCAGAAGCATGGCGCCGAAGAGGCCGAAGATGGCACCGGATGCACCGACCACTCCCACCAGTCCCTGCCCGGGCACCAGCACCGGGTTCAGGAGGAGGTATCCCACGGAGCCGCCAATGGCGGAGATTAGGTACAGCGCCAGGAAACGGATCCGGCCAAGGAGCGGCTCGAGGGCCTGGCCAAAGATCCACAGCGTGTACATGTTTAGGACGATGTGCAGGACCGAATCCGGCGAGTGCAGGAATGCCGCTGTGAGCATCCGCCACGGCTCAAAGGCCCCGTACTTGGGAGTGGCGAACACGTTGTTGTACGCAAACTGTTCATAAACCGCCTGGCCGGGGACGATCCACTGCAGCGCATACATCACCACGCACACGGCGATGATGGCGTACGTTACCAATGGTTTGCCGGCCACTGCGGCGCCGCCGTAGACGGTCCGTACCTCCGGCGTCGTACGCCGAGTTTCGTTGACGCAGTCAACGCATTGGAATCCGACGGCGGCCGCCCGCTGGCAGTCAGGGCATGCGGGGCGTCCGCACCGCTGGCAGCGCACATAGGATGGCCGGTCCGGGTGCCGGGGGCACACCGGAACCTGCGCGGACGGCTCAGCCGACGGGATTCCGTAACTCATGGAGGGGGATTACAGCTGTTCGATGTCGATGCTGTTGATGGTGACGTCCTCTACCGGGCGGTCACCCATGCCGGTGCGGACACCCTCGATGGCGTCAACGACCTTCTTGGATTCGTCGTCCGCCACTTCGCCGAAGATGCTGTGCTTGCCCTGCAGCCAGTCGGTGGGGATGGTGGTGATGAAGAACTGTGAGCCGTTGGTGCCCTTGCCCATGCGGATGCCGGCGTTGGCCATGGCCAGCTTGTACGGCTGGTTGAAGCTGAGTTCGGGGTGGATCTCGTCGTCGAACTGGTAGCCCGGTCCGCCCACGCCGCGGCCCAGCGGATCGCCGGCCTGGATCATGAAGTCCTTGATGATGCGGTGGAAGATGGTGCCGTTGTACAGCGGCGTACCCGTCTTGTCCTCGCCCGTCTCCGGGTGGGTCCAAGCCTGCTCGCCGGTGGCGAGGCCAATAAAGTTCTTGACCGTCTTGGGCGCGTGGTTGCCGAAGAGGTTCACGACGATGTCGCCGAGGCTTGTGTGGATGGTTGCTTTTGCGGTTGCGATGGCAGTCATAGGCCCATTCTTTCACGGCCCAATCGGGTGGTGAGGGCTGAGGGGACAGTTCCGCGCTCGGTGAAATCCGCCTAAAATCCGGGATGAGAATAGCCGGTGAACATCAAGCCACGTAGGCTAACCACAGACCGTCACATTAATCGGGAGGTAGTTGTGAAGAAATCGGATCGTATTGCCCGTGACCTTGAGCAGTCAGTCACCAGTGCCGTAGAGAATGCCCGGGATTGGGCAGCCCCCCGCGTGGAAGCAGCTGTTGACTGGGCTGTTCCCCGTCTCCAGCACAGCCTGGATACTGCTTCTCCCAAGATCCAGGAAGGCCTGAAGAGCGCGGCGCACAACCTGGCCGACGGCGTTGCAACCGTGACACCGCGCCTCCAGGATGGCCTGGCGAACCTGGCCCCGCGCATCAACGATGCCGTGGAGGGCGCGTCTCCCCGGCTGCATGAGGCCCTGGACAAGGCCACCCCGGTCATCCTCAACGCCCGTGACCGGGTGGTTGTTGAATACCTTCCCCGCCTGTCGGACCAGATCGGCCAGGCATCCGAGGTTGTGCACCGCACGCTCGAGAACACGCCGGCCCACGTTGACGCCGTGGCCCAGAAGCTTGGCGACGTTGGAATCATCCACGCCCTCCAGGAGCAGGCCCAGGCCACCGGTACCCAGCTGAAGGCAGCCGCAACAGAGGCCGGCCGCACCGTAGGCATCCAGCTGGCAGAGCCGCAGAAGCCCAAGAAGCGCGGCTGGCTGGTCTTTGGTGTCATCGCGGCAGCCGTTGCCGCCGGCGTGGCAGCCTGGAAAGCCTCCAAGCCGGTTGAGGATCCCTGGAAGACGCCGTCCCCGGTCACGCCCACTCCTGCTCCCGTCCCGGCTACCACGGTGAACGACGTTCCCGAGGCCACCAGCGGCACCGTGGCTGACACCACCGCGGGTGCGGCTGCGGCAACCGATGAAACCGCCGATGACGCCGCGGACAAGGCCAAGCACGTGGCCGAGGATATTCCGGGCGCAACCGCCCCGATCGTCACGGACGCCAAGACCGCCACGCAGAACATCGCCTCCAACATCGGCAACGGCAAGTCCACCGCCGACAAGGACGCCACACAGTCCTAGTACTCCTGCACTGTGCCTAAGGGCTCCGCCCCGGTGACAAGTTCACTGGGGCGGGGCCCTTTATTCATGTCCACCTTCCATCGCGCTCCGCGGGCGGGCCACTGATCGGTGCTAGATTTGGACTGATGTCAGCCGATCAATCCTCTGAGGATGCCTTGAACGACGCAGCAGACCAGCCCCGCGTGTCCATTGTCATCCCGGCATACAACGAGGAGAGCGTCATCCGGCAGTGCCTCATAGCTGCCATCTACCAGTCGGTGCCCGCCCACGAAATCATCGTGGTGGACAACCTCTCCAAGGACCGGACCGCTGACATCGTCCGCCAGATGCAGCTTGAGTATCCGGAAAGCCCCATCATCCTGCTCAGCCAGGATAAGGAACAGGGACTCATACCCACCCGCAACTTCGGCCTGGACAACGCCACCGGCGACATCTTGGGCCGCATCGACGCGGACTCCGTAGTAGAGCCGGACTGGGTGGAGCAGGTGCAGCGCGCGTTCGACGATCCGTCAGTCCAGGCCGCCACCGGCCCCGTGGTCTACTACGACATGCCCATGCGCCGCTTCGGCCTCAAAGCGGACGATAAGATGCGCCAGCTCATGCTGAAGCTTGCCAAGCACCAGTACCACTTCCTGTTCGGCTCCAACATGGCCCTGCGTTCTTCCGCCTGGCAGATCATCCGCTCCGAGACGTGCCGTGACGAGAAGGACGAGATGCATGAGGACATCGATCTGTCCCTGCATCTGGCAGACCACGAGCTGAAGATCAACTACTGCCCCCAGATGGTGTCCGGTATGTCCGCGCGCCGGCTGGAGGATTCACCTCGCGACTACCGCTATTACGTCACCCGCTTTGACCGCACGTACAAGGCTCACAACGTTAAGAAGATGGCCCTCAAGGCACCCATGGTGGTCTTCTTCTCGGTGTACTTCCCGGCCAAGCTCCTGCGGGCGATCCACACCGTTAATACAGCCCAGCCTGCCCGCCGCGGCGGCCAGTAGGGTTCGGCGGGAAACGCCGGCCTAACGGGTCAGTCCGTCCCCAGTTCGGCCAGCGGCCGGTCCGGTGGTCCGTCCTGGTCCCGCTTTCCTGCTCCGCGTCCCGATCTTCCCGCCCTTCCGGGCTTTTGGCCGAGGACCACGACGGCGAGTCCCACCAGGATCAGTCCCAATCCCGCATAGGTACCGGCGGGGAGTTTCTCCTGGAGGAATAAGGCGGCCAGGAGGGCCGCACCGGGGATTTCCAGCAGAATGATCATCGACACCAGCAGCGGACTCATCGTGGCGAGCAGGTGGTTGAACGCGGTATGGCCCACGAGCTGGGCGCAGACGGTGATCGCCAGGATGCCCAGCCAGCCGGCCGCCTCAAAGCCCGCCAGGGGCTGTCCGCCCAGCAGTGCCATGACCGCCACCAGGACAGCACACATCCCGTAGCAAAGCGTTGTGTAGGTCCCGGTGGTCATACTCTGCCGGGCCTTGCCTCCCGCCAGGGTGTACAGCCCGGCCAGGGCACCGCCCGCCACGGCCAGCAGGTCTCCCAGGAGGGCATCCGGAGAAGATCCCATATCAAAGCCCGTAATCGCCACCACTCCGCCAAAGGCGATGCCCAGCCCGGCCAGCACCTGCCACCGGTGCCTGATTCCCCTGAAGAGCTGGAAGACAGCGATCCACGCGGACTGCAGGCACACCAGCGCCGTGGCTGCTGCAACGGACGTCAGCTGCAGCGACGTAATGAAGCAGGCAAAGTGCAGGGCAAGGGCGACGGCGGCGAGCAGCGACCAGCGGAATTCCCCCCTGGTCACCCTGCCGAACTGGGCCGGTTGACGGATGAGCGTAGGGGTTGCCATGACGGCGGCACCGATGGCATTGCGCCAGAAGGCTATGGCCAGGGCACTGACGCTGGTGGCCCCCAGGGTGGCTGCTATCAGCGGGCCCGAGGAGGCGACACCCAGCACACCAAGGGCTGCAATAAAGAAGGCCACCATCCACCCCTACGTGTGCCGGAGAAAAACAAAAGTCCCGGCCAGCGTTTCCGCTGAACCGGGACTTCTTTATGGTGGAGGCACGGGGACTCGAACCCCGAACCCCCTGCTTGCAAAGCAGGTGCGCTACCAATTGCGCCATGCCCCCATAAGAAGCAACCCGTCCATCATACCCTAGAACCTTGGGGCTGCTGACCAGCTCCAAGACCAGGCGTCCGGCCTAGTCAACCGAATCGGTCGACTCGCTCCAGACTGTTTTCCGGGCTTCGGATTCCTGTGCTTTCCGGTAGACCAGGACGCCTGCGATTGCGGCTGCCAGTACAAGCAACTTCTTCACATGCTCCCCGTTCCGGTCCGGCCGCAGTACTGCGAACCAAACCTCCACTTGAACCTGCACAGGTTCCGTGGGCGTACCAGGACTTGAACCTGGGACCTCTTCGTTATCAGCGAAGCGCTCTAACCGCCTGAGCTATACGCCCCGATACCTCATCGGGCCGAGACATGACTTTACAGCACATCCCGGCCCGATCTCAAATCGGGCGCTTTCACCGCAATCTGCCCGGTGAAAGCAAGGGCCTAATCGTCGGTGAGGGTAACGCCGATGCCGCCCACCAAGGTGGCGGCAATGTTGTACAGGACAGCCGAAAGCATGGAGAGCGCGGTCAGCAGGACAACATTCACCACGGCAATGATGGTGGCGAACGAGGCCACCTGCCCAAGCGATGCAACCTTCTTCAGTTCGAAGCCGCCGCCCTCTGAGCCGGCGAGCGTACCAAGCAGGCTGTCTACCTGGTCAAAGATGCCGGTGAGGTCCAGGACGGTCCACAGGACGATCGCAGCCACCACCGTGACGATTCCCAGCGCCACGGACAGCAGGAAGGCCATCTTCAGGACGGACCACGGGTCAACCTTGCTGACCAGCAGCCGCGCGCGCCTGACCTTGGCCTTGGGCGCCGGCTTTACCAGCCCCGGACCGCCCTGGGCAGGCCGCTGGCCCTGCTGCGGGCCCTGCGCCGGACGCTGGCCGGGGACAGACGCTCCCGCAGCCGTGCGCGGCGCGGCCTGTCCCGGCGTCGGCCGTTCACCCTGGAGGGGACGCTGGCCGGGGACCGCAGGGCGCTGCCCTGGGGCGGCCGCGGGGGCGGCAGGACGCTGCTGCGGACGAACAGGAGCGTTAACCCGGGGTGCGGCCGAGGGCCGGTTTCCCTCGGAAGCTGAAGTGTTCGGCCTGGGAAATGAGTCGGGATTACTCACTCGTTACCTCCGTGTTGTCTTCGTTCGGCTCAGCGTCGCCCGAGGCGTCCTCTGACTCAACGGCCGGTGATTCTTCTGCCAGTGCTGACTCTGCGGCTTCCTCCGGGGAACCGCCATCTTCAGCCAACGTTACGTCATCGGCCAGCGATTCCTCGCCCTCAAGGCCGCGTTCGCTGTTGCGCGCCACCTCGATGATCCGGTCGTTTTTGTCCGGCTTGGCGAAGATAACGCCCATCGTGTCGCGGCCCTTGGCAGGGACACCGGCCACCGATGAACGGACCACCTTGCCGCCTTCCATCACCACCAGCACCTCGTCCTCTTCCTGGACAATAAGTGCGCCCACCAGGTCACCGCGTTCTTCGGCAAGCTTCGCAACCTTGATGCCCAGCCCGCCGCGGCCCTGGAGCCGGTATTCCTCCACCGCAGTGCGCTTGGCGTAGCCGCCCTCGGTCACGATGAACACGAACGAGCCGTCGGTCACAACGTTGGCGGCGAGCAGTTCGTCGTCCTCGCGGAACTTCATGCCCGTGACGCCGGAGGTTGCCCGGCCCATGGGGCGGAGTGCATCCTCAGTGGCCGTGAAGCGGATGGACTGCCCCTTGCGGGACACCAGAAGCAGATCGTCGGTTTCGGAGACCAGCTGCGCGGACACCAGTTCGTCGCCGTCGCGGAGGTTGATGGCGATCACGCCGGCGGAGCGGTTGGTGTCGTAGTCCTCCAGCCGTGTCTTTTTCACCAGTCCGCGCTTGGTGGCGAGGACCAGGTACGGAGCCTGCTGGTAGTCCTTCAGGTCCAGCACCTGGGCGATGTGCTCGTCCGGCTGGAACGCCATCAGGTTGGCAACGTGCTGGCCCTTGGCGTCGCGGCCGGCTTCCATCAGCTCGTAGGCCTTGGCCCGGTACACCCGGCCGAGGTTGGTGAAGAAGAGGAGCCAGTGGTGCGTGGTGGTGACAAAGAAGTGCTCCACCACGTCGTCGCCGCGCAGCTGGGCACCCTTGATGCCCTTGCCGCCGCGCTGCTGCGAACGGTAGTTGTCACTCCTGGTGCGCTTGACGTAGCCGCCGCGGGTGATGGTGACCACCATCTCCTCTTCGGGAATGAGGTCCTCCATGGACATGTCGCCGTCGAAGCCCATCAGGATCTTCGTGCGGCGGTCATCACCGTGCTTGTCCACGATCTCGCCAAGCTCAGTGCTGATGATTTCGCGCTGGCGCTGCTCGGAGGCGAGGATCTCGTTGTACTCGGCAATGAGGGCTTCGAGCTCTGAGTGCCGGTCCTGGATCTTCTGGCGTTCCAGGGCTGCAAGTCGCCGCAGCTGCATGTCCAGGATGGCCCTGGCCTGCAGTTCATCGATGTCCAGCAGTTCCATCAGGCCGTCGCGTGCTGCTTCGGTGGTGTTGGACGCGCGGATCAGGGCGATGACCTCGTCCAGAGCGTCCAGCGCCTTCAGCAGCGCCCGCAGGATGTGGGCTTCTTCCTCGGCCTTGCGCAGCCGGTACCGAGTGCGGCGGGCGATGACGTCCATCTGGTGGGTGACCCAGTGCCGGATGAAGGCGTCCAGGCTCAGGGTGCGGGGCACGCCGTCCACAATCGCCAGCATGTTGGCCGAGAAGTTGCTCTGCAGTTCGGTGTGCTTGTAGAGGTTGTTCAACACCACCTTTGCCACGGCGTCGCGCTTGAGCACGATGACCAGCCGCTGGCCGGTACGGCCCGAGGTTTCATCGCGGAGGTCCGCGATGCCCTGGATCTTGCCGTCCTTGACGAGTTCGGCGATCTTGATGGCCAGGTTGTCCGGGTTGGCCTGGTACGGCAGTTCGGTGACCACCAGGCACGTGCGGCCCTGCAGCTCCTCCACGTTCACCACGGCTCGCATGGTGACAGAGCCGCGCCCGGTCCGGTAGGCGTCCTCGATGCCCTTGTGGCCCAGGATGGTGGCGCCCGTGGGGAAATCGGGCCCCTTGACCCGGCGCAGGAGTTCTTCGAGCAGTTCCTCGCGGCTTGCGGTCGGGTTGGCCAGGTACCACTGCACCCCATCAGCCACCTCGCGGAGGTTGTGCGGCGGGATGTTGGTGGCCATGCCGACGGCGATGCCGGAGGAGCCATTCACCAGCAGGTTGGGGAACCTGGCCGGCAGGATGGTGGGTTCCTGGTTCTTGCCGTCGTAGTTGTCCTGGAAATCGACAGTTTCCTCGTCGATGTCCCGGACCATTTCCATGGCCAGCGGGGCCATCTTGGTTTCGGTGTAACGGGGTGCAGCCGCGCCGTCGTTGCCCGGCGAACCGAAGTTGCCCTGGCCCAGGGCCAGCGGGTAGCGCATGGTCCAGTCCTGGATGAGGCGGACCAGTGCGTCGTAGATCGCGGTGTCACCGTGGGGGTGGTACTGGCCCATGACCTCGCCCACCACGCGGGCACACTTGTTGAAGGATCGCTCCGGGCGGTAGCCGCCGTCGAACATCGCGTACAGCACGCGGCGGTGCACGGGCTTGAGTCCGTCGCGGACGTCCGGAAGGGCACGGCCCACGATGACGGCCATGGCGTAGTCCAGGTAGGACCGCTGCATTTCCGTCTGCAGGTCCACCTGCTCCACGCGGTCAACCAGCACGTCGCCTTCAAGAACGGTGTCCGGGTTCCCGGCTTCGGGGGCCGGGTTCTCGGGTGTTTCGTCGCTCATTTTCTATTTCCGTTTCAGGTATATGTCGGCTCTGGAATATCTATGCGGGTGAAGCCCTAGATATCCAGGAACCTGACGTCCTTGGCGTTCTGCTGGATGAAGTTGCGGCGTGATTCCACGTCCTCGCCCATCAGGACGGAGAAGATCTGGTCCGCAGCCAATGCGTCATCCATGGTGACCTGCAGGAGCGTGCGGTTGTCCGGATCCATGGTGGTGTCCCACAGTTCGGTGTAGTCCATTTCGCCGAGACCCTTGTAGCGCTGGATGCCGTTGTCCTTGGGGATGCGGCGTCCTGCCGCCTGCCCGGCGAGGAGCTTGGCGTCGCGTTCCTTGTCGCTGTACACGTAGTCGTGGGCAGCGTTGGACCACTTGATCCGGTACAGCGGCGGCTGGGCCAGGTAAACGTAGCCGTTTTCGATCAGCGGGCGCATGTAGCGGAACAGCAGCGTCATCAGCAGGGTGGTGATGTGCTGGCCGTCCACGTCGGCATCTGCCATCAGGACGATCTTGTGGTACCGGAGCTTGGAGAGGTCAAAATCCTCACCGATGCCCGTGCCGAAGGCCGTGATCATGGACTGGACCTCCGCGTTGCCCAGGGCCTTGTCCAGGCGGGCACGCTCCACGTTCAGGATCTTGCCGCGGAGGGGAAGGATTGCCTGGGTCTCGGGGTTGCGGCCGCGCTTGGCCGAACCGCCTGCCGAGTCACCCTCCACGATGTAGACCTCGCACCTCTCCGGATCCTTGGAGGAGCAGTCGGACAGCTTGCCCGGCATGCCGAAGGATTCCAGCGGGCTCTTGCGGCGGGCGTTGTCGCGGGCTTTGCGTGCAGCCATGCGGGCCTGCGCTGCGGAGATCGCCTTGCGGATGACGTCGCGGGCGGGACCGGGGTTGCGTTCCAGCCAGTCGCCGAGCCCATCGGTCACAACGCGCTGGACGAAGCCCTTGACCTCGGAGTTGCCCAGCTTGGTCTTGGTCTGGCCCTCGAACTGCGGCTCGGCGAGTTTGACGGAGATGACGGCGGTGAGGCCCTCACGGATATCGTCACCGGTGAGGTTGTCGTCCTTTTCCTTGATGATGCCCTTCTCACGCGCGTAGCGGTTGATCAGGGAGGTCATGGCAGCGCGGAAACCCTCTTCGTGGGTGCCGCCTTCGTGCGTGTTGATGGTGTTGGCGTAGGTGTGGACGCTCTCGGAGTAGGCGTTGGTCCACTGCATTGCCATTTCCAGGGCGATCTTGCGCTCCTGGTCCTCGGTTTCGAAGGCGATGACGTCCTCGTGGACCACGTCCACCTTCTTGCCCGAGTTGAGGTGCTTGACGTAGTCCAGCAGGCCCTCGTTGTACTGGTACACCACGGTGCGGTGCTCTGCACTGACTTCGCCTTCGGTGACCACGCCGTCCAGATCGAGGTCGGCGTCCGCCTCGCTGTCGCCGGCGGGGGTGCGTTCGTCGGTCAGGGTAATGCGCAGGCCCTTGTTGAGGAACGCCATCTGCTGGAAACGTGCGCGCAGGGTCTCGAAATCGAACTCGGTGGTCTCGAAGATCGCCGGGTCCGGGTAGAACGTCTGGGTGGTTCCGGTGAGGTCTGTTTCCTCACCCTGCACCAGGCTGCCCTGGGGCTTGCCGCCGTCGGCGAAGGACATCCGCCAGACGTGGCCCTGGCGGCGGACCTCTGTGTCCACCCGGCTTGAAAGTGCGTTGACAACGGAGATGCCCACGCCGTGGAGGCCGCCGGAAACGGCATAGCCGCCGCCGCCGAACTTGCCGCCCGCGTGCAGGATGGTCATAACAACTTCCACCGTGGGCTTGTGTTCGGTGGGGTGCATGTCCACGGGGATGCCGCGGCCGTCGTCGACAACCTTCACGCCGCCGTCGGCCTGGAGCACTACCTCGATATGCGTGCAGTAGCCGGCCAGGGCTTCATCAACGGAGTTGTCCACCACTTCGTACACCAGGTGGTGGAGTCCGCGGGGTCCGGTGGAGCCGATGTACATACCGGGACGCTTCCGGACGGCTTCCAGGCCCTCAAGCACGGTAATGTCGCTGGCGCCATACTCCCGTGGAGTGTCAGGCGTGCGGGCATCCTCGACTGCGGATTCAACTGCCAGAATATCTGTATTGTCGTTAGCCACAGGCGCTGTCGACTCCTCTGTTCTCGATGATGGCCGGCCGAAAAGCTCTTCCAGGCATGGAAAAACCGTCCGCCAACAGGCACAAACTTATGGCGCCGGCTACTAGCTGATGGTGGGATCCGAAATCCGCGTGCTGGAACCATGCGGAGAACGGACTCAGTCAACGTTTCACCGGCGCCCAGTTATCTACAACGATTCTACCGTGTAACGGGCCGGATTCCCGCATTCCGGAGACCGTGGATGGCGGGCGATATGCCTGCTGCAGGGCGTAGACCGCGCCTTGGGCGCTCCGAAACTCCGGCCTGCGGGTGCCTATACACCCTCCGGCCCTTCCAGGGCGCTACACGGCAATCAGAGGATTTTCAAGAGTTCGACGGCGGGCTATCCGTAAGTGTCCCGCGGTCCCCGGCCGTTGACGGTCCGGCCGCCCTTGCGCCAGCTCGGCGCGGATGGCCCCAAAACCTGGATGCTCGTGACCACACCCTCGCCCAGCTCCACCCGGAATTTCTCGAGCAGGCTCAAGCTGAGGAGCCGTAGCTGCGTGGCCCAGGCCGTTGAATCACACCTGACATGCAGCGTGGTGTCCGTGAAGCTTTCGGGCGTGCAGTGCGCCGAGATTTCCGGCCCCACCAGGGTGGCCCATTCCGCCATCACGGAGCCGACGGCAACCGGGGAGGTCCAACCGCGTTCGGCCACCAAACGGCCAACCACTTTGCCCAGTCCCAGCGGATCGCGGCCGGTGGCATGGAACTGGCTGAATCCGCGGGTATCCCGGATTCCTCGCTTGGCCTTCTGGGATCCGGGACGCACTGCCGCCCTGCGGATCTCGCCCCGGGCGGCCGCAGCTTCCCGCATTCTGTTCAGGGCGGCCTGGGGCGCATCGATATTGTCGGGCTCACGGCCCGGCTGCCGGGCGTCGTCGTCCTTGGCCCTACTCATCGATACCTCCCGCGATGACCTTCACCCGCCGTCCGGACAGCTCTTCCGGGATATCGGCGTCGACGGCGGCGGTCACCAGGACCTGTTCCGCACCCGAGACTATTGCGGCCAGTTTACGCCTGCGCTGCACGTCCAGCTCGGCAAAAACGTCGTCGAGGATCAGGATGGGCGCGGAACCACCGGTCCGGGCGTCGTCCAGCATCACATAGTAGGACGCGAGGCGCAGCGCCAGGCACATGGACCATGTTTCTCCGTGGGATGCGTACCCTTTGGCGGGCGCCTGGCCCAGGACCAGTTCCAGTTCGTCGCGGTGGGGACCCACCAGCGAAATGCCGCGCTCCAGTTCCTTGCGCCGGGCGTCGGCAAAGGCGCGCACATAGCGCTCAGTGAGCTGTTCCACGGTGAGCTGGCGCAGGTCTTCAGCTTCAGCTGTCGTACCTCCAGCTCCGCTGCCGGCAGGGCGCAACTCGGGTGCGCCGTCGTCGTCCATCTGGTTCTGGAGGGTGGAACGGTAGATGGCATCGGCCGGCTTTGAGGTGTCCGTGAGCCCGGCATATGCCTTGGCAAGGTGCGGGCGGAGGCGCTCCACGAGCTCGAGCCGGGCGTGCAGCAGTTCGGCGCCGGCTTTGGCCATGTGCTGGTCCCACACATCCAGCGTTGCTTCGTGCCCCGACGTGAATTTGCCGGCCCGGGCGGACTTCAACAGGGCGTTGCGCTGTTTGAGCACGCGGTCGTAATCGCTGCGGGTGGCCGCGTGGTGCGGAACCAGGCTGGCCAGGAGTTCGTCCAGGAAGCGGCGGCGGTTGGACGGATCACCCTTCACCAGGGCCAGGTCCTCGGGCGCAAAGAGCACCGTCTGGCAAATGCCGAGCAGGTCGCGGGCGCGGACCGGATTGCTGCGGTTGATCCGGCCGCGGTTGGCCCGGCCGGCATTGATTTCCAGTTCGAGGACGGTGGTCTGCCCGCCGCGGACCAGCCGGGCCCTGACCAGCGCGCGCTCGGTACCGAACCGCAGCAGCGGACCGTCGGAGCTGACCCGGTGGGAGCTGAGGGTGGCCAGGTATCCGATGGCTTCCATCAGGTTGGTTTTGCCGATGCCGTTGTAGCCCACCAGGACGGTGACGCCCGGGCCCAGGGCAAGGTCAACCTGGGCGTAACTGCGGAAATCAGTCAGCGAGAGGTGTTCTATGTACACGCGGTTTTCGGCAATTCCGGGAACCTCCCAGGTTCCCTCTGGTTGCTACTTGGCAGGACGGGTGGCGTGCCCGCCGAACTGGTGGCGCAGGGCGGACACCATCTTCATGGCCGGGGAGCTGTCCTCGCGGGATTCAAAGCGGGCGAACAGGGCAGCCGTGATGGCCGGTGCGGGAATGGCGTTGGCGATGGCCTCTTCCACAGTCCACCTGCCCTCGCCCGAGTCCTCGACGTAGTCATCGATGTTCTGCAGCCCCGGGTCCTCGTCCAGCGCTTTGACCAGGAGGTCCAGCAGCCACGACCGGACAACGGTGCCCTTTTGCCAGGCGCGGAAGGTGCCGGGCAGATCGTTGATGATGTCCTTGGATGCGAGGAGCTGGTACCCCTCGGCGTACGCCTGCATCAGGCCGTACTCAATGCCATTATGAACCATCTTGGCGTAATGGCCGGCACCTATTCCGCCCACGTGGACAAAACTGTCAGCGCGTTCACCTTCGGGGCGGAGGGCGTCAAAGACCGGAAGGGCGCGCTCAATGTCGGCGGCGTCACCGCCTGCCATCAGGCCGTAGCCGTTCTGGAGCCCCCACACCCCGCCGGACACACCACAGTCTGCGAAGTGGATACCCCTGGCCGCCAGGAGTTCGCCGTGTTTCTGGTCCTCCGTGAAGCGGGAGTTGCCGCCGTCGATCACCAGGTCACCCTCGGTGAGTTTTTCGCTGAGCTCCTTGACCACGGCGTCCGTGATGTCACCGGCAGGAACCATCACCCAGATGAGCCTTGGGGCGGGGACTGCTGCGATGAGCTCATCAATGGAACCGGCGTCCGTGACGTCCGGGTTCCGGTCATAGCCAGTGACCTCAACGCCGCCCTTGCGCAGGCGTTCGCGCATGTTGAATCCCATTTTGCCAAGGCCAATCAGTCCAATGTGCATGGTGGAATCTCTTTCTGCGCTGGGGGTGGGAAATTCTCTGGCTTGCCCAACTGGGTAGCTCTAAGTGTCGTTTTGGGCGGCCAAAACGACACTTGCTGCTACTTAGTTGGGGAGGCGGACCGGCATCACGAGGTAGCGGTAGTCATCCTGGTCTTCGCCGTCCGCGTCCGCCTGGGCCGTGATCATGGCCGGCTTCGGTGCCGTGGTGAACGAGAACCGGACGAACTTGGTTTCGATGACGCTTAGGCCTTCCACCAGGTAGTGCGGGTTGAAGGCCACAGTGATGTCGTCGCCGGAAAGCTGGGCTTCCAGTTCCTCAGAGGCCTGTGCGTCCTCGCCCGTGCCGGCGTCCAGGTTCAGCAGGCCCTGGGTAAAGGCGAGGCGGACCGGGGTGTTGCGCTCGGCTACCAGCGAGACACGGCGTACCGCTTCGACGAGTTCCTGGGTCTGGACAGTTGCGTGGATTGGCGTGGAATCCGGGAAAAGGGAGCGGATCTTCGGGTAGTCGCCGTCCACCAGCAGGGACGTGGTGGTGCGGCCCCCGCTTTCGAAACCGATCAGCCGGCTGTCATCATCCGAAAGGGCAAGCTGGATGTCCCCGCTGTTGCCCAGGGTCTTGGCAACCTCGTTGAGGGTTTTGGCCTTGACCAGTGCACTGGTGGAGATGCCCGGAGTGACCGGCTTCCACGGAACTTCACGCATGGCGAGCCGGTAGCGGTCAGTGGCGAGAAGGGTGATGAGGTCGTCCTCGATCTCCATTCGCACACCGGTGAGGATGGGCAGGGTGTCGTCCTTGCTCGCAGCAATGATCACCTGGGAAACAGCCTGGGCAAAGGAGTCGCCCGGAACTGTTCCGCTCACCGTCGGCAGGGCGGGAAGCGGCGGGTATTCCGCTTCGGGCATGGTGGCCAGGTGGAAGCTGCTGCGGCGGCAGGTGAGTGTGACCTTGTTGCCGTCCGTTTCGACGTCCACGGGCGCGGAAGGCAGGCTGCGACAGATGTCGGCGAGGAGGCGGCCTGAAACCAGGATGGTTCCTTCGTCCCGGATGTCAGCGGCAATCTCCAGGCGTGCGGAGGTTTCGTAGTCAAAGCTCGAGAGGCTGACGGTGCCTGCTTCAGCCTTCAGGAGGAGGCCGGAAAGGACGGGTACGGGCGGCCGCGGAGACAACGAGCGGGCTGTCCAGGTGACGGCTTCTGCCAGGACGTCCCGATCGACTCTGAACTTCACGGAAGGGTGCCGCCTTTCATTGCTGCTGCGTTGGTGTTCGACGAAACTTCCCGCAGGAAGCTCCTCAAGGGAGTTGTCCCACACCTGAACTTGCATGGTCCGTGCTGCCTGAACCACGCAGAAACCCAAGGATGGGAGCGCTGCTGACAGCTTAGCCGGAAGATCCGCGATTAACCCATCCCCACTTTGCGGCGCTGGCCCCTTGGGGCCGGCGGCCCCTCCGAGCGGTGCGGGCGGATTGATCTTGTTATTTGAGGGACTTCAAATTTTTGGGATTAGTAGTGTTAATAACTGCTGTGGAAACTGTGGATAACTGCCCCTGGCCGTACGATCCGGCGGTTAAGCCCTGTTCATGGACTGTGGGTGGAGCAGGTTTTAAACAGGGTGTGGATGGGGATAAGAATTTTGGCGTTTTTCGCGATCCACAGGCGGCTTAAGGGTTTTAAGCCCATTAACCGCGGTTGTCCCCTTAAGTATCCACAGGCTTATCCACATGTGCCTGTTAATAAGGTATAGGTGCTGGGTCAGGAATCCCGTTGCTGTTGCTTGATCCGGTTGGTCAGCTCGGTCACCTGGTTGTAGATCACACGGCGCTCGGCCATCAGTTCCCGGATTTTGCGGTCTGCGTGAATCACGGTGGTGTGGTCGCGGCCGCCAAGCTCCTGGCCGATCTTGGGAAGCGACATGTCGGTCAGCTCCCGGCAGAGGTACATGGCGATCTGGCGTGCGGTGACCAGCGTCCTGGTGCGGGACTTGCTGCAAAGCTCTTCCATGCTGAGCTTGAAGTACTCGGCCGTCTGCTGCAGGATCTGGCTGGACGTGATCTCCTGGGCGCCGTCGTCGGTGATGAGGTCCTTGAGCACCATCTCGGCGAGGGCAACGTCCACGGGCTGACGGTTGAGGCTGGCAAAGGCGGTGACCCTGATCAGGGCGCCTTCAAGTTCGCGGATGTTGCTGGAAATCTTGGACGCGATGTATTCGAGGGCGTCATCCGGAGCCGACAGGCCTTCACTGAGGGCCTTCTTGCGGAGGATCGCGATACGGGTTTCCAGTTCCGGCGGCTGGATGTCCGTCAGCAGGCCCCATTCGAAGCGCGATTTCATCCGGTCCTCGAACCCGGCGAGCAGCTTGGGCGGCTGGTCAGAGGTGATGACCACCTGTTTGTTGTTGTTGTGCAGCGAGTTGAATGTGTGGAAGAACTCCTCCAGCGTCCGGTCCTTGCCGGCCAGGAACTGGATGTCATCGATGAGCAGGACGTCCACGTTGCGGTAAGTGGTCTTGAAACTGGCGCCTTCATCGTCACGGATGGAGTTGATGAAGTCGTTGGTGAATTCTTCGGAATTGACGTACCGCACGCGGATGCCGCTGTAGAGCCGCCGGGCATAGTGGCCGATGGCATGCAGGAGGTGGGTCTTGCCCAACCCCGAATCGCCGTAGATGAACAGCGGGTTGTAGGCCTTGGCAGGGGCTTCGGCAACAGCGACGGCCGCGGCGTGGGCAAAGCGGTTGGACGAGCCGATCACGAAGGTGTCAAACACGTACTTGGGGTTCAGCCGCCCGAATTCGTGGGAGGTGCTGGGCAGCATGGGCTGCGGCTTCTGCTCGATCAGCTGGTCCGGCGAGAAGGAAGGCTCCACAACAGGTTCGGGCTCTTCGTGGATGGGCACCAGGTCCGTGTCCACGTCAATGGCACAGCGGATGTCCTCGGAGAAGACGCTGTGCAGCGCATCATCCAGGGCGTCCTTGACCTGGGTCTGAAGCACTTCACGGGTGAGTTCATTGGGTACTGCCACCAGCAGGGTGGAACCAATCAGGCCCTGGGCCTGGGCAAGGATGACAAAGCCACGCTGACGGGGTGAAACGCGGTGGTCCTGTTCCAGCAGGCTGACAACGCGGCGCCAGGAACTTCCGACAGTATTGGCGTGATTGGCTTCGTCTACTGTCATCAATTGGTTCCCTCAAAACTTGCTTTGCCTGCATTGCCTGCAGCCGCAAGCACGGAACCAGGATCCGGTTCAGCTTCATCCACAGGGTTATACACAGCACGTGGATAATCGGCTACTGGGCCACTCTAGGGGATGAAAAGCCTAGAAGATAGCTGGCAAGTAGCTTGTGGATAATTACACGGTTGTGGTTCTGAAATGGAGCCTGTGAGCCACTTCATCCACAGGCTCGAAGGGCAGGTTTGCCACAGTTGGGGACAACGCCGGCGGCCTGCTTCGGTTTGACTGGGGGCAGTGAATTGCCCTAACGTTGTGAAGTCCTTTGTGTCCGCTTTTTGGCCCCATCTGAATCTCTCAGACGCAGTGCGTGTGAGCAGCCGGGGGAAGCGTGCATATACAAAACTTAGCGTCGGCCAGTTCTTCCCCATACTGATCGGGTGGGCGCACCTTTGATCCACTGGAGTAACTAACGTGAGCAAGCGGACTTTTCAGCCGAATAACCGCCGTCGAGCCAAGAAGCACGGCTTCCGCCTTCGTATGCGTACCCGTGCCGGCCGCGCAATCCTGGCAGCCCGTCGTGGCAAGGGCCGTACCGAGCTGTCGGCGTAAATAACTGACTTGTCGGTAGACATTTCTTTGCGAGTTTAAGGTGCTGGCCACCCGCAACCGTTTGAGGACTGCAACCGATTTTTCAACAACTGTACGTTCCGGTGTCCGCAATGGACGCCGGAACGTAGTGTTATATGCGGCAGCTATTGCTGCCGACGAACCCAGCCGGATCGGGTTCATTGTTTCCAAAAGTGTTGGGAACGCTGTGGTCAGGAACCTCGTTAAGAGGAGACTGAGGGAAGCCGGTGCTGCCTCGCTGCGCGAGTACGGTACCGGGTTCGCCATAGTGGTCAGGGCGCTGCCTGCGTCCGCGTCCGCGAGCTGGGAGCAACTGCTCTCGGATTACAACGCTGCACTGGAATCGACAATGGCCCGTCTGGCCGGCCGCCCCCGGGCTGCCGCCAACGGTTCGGCCGGTACAACACAGGAGGGGACACCGCGTGCGTAACGCCACCGCCGTCGTCGCCCATTTACATCCTGTTGTGGCCGCCGTGGCGCTGTTCCTCTGGAACCTGCCCCGCAACATCCTCATTCTTCTGTTGAAGGCCTACCGCAAGGTGGTTTCTCCCTTGTACGGCCAGGTCTGCAGATTCTTCCCTTCATGCTCGGCATATGCCCTTGAAGCGATCACTGTCCATGGTGCCGTCAAGGGAAGCTGGCTTGCTGCGCGCCGCCTTGCCCGCTGCCACCCATGGAATGCCGGCGGTGTGGACCATGTCCCCGCCGGCCACCGGGAATGGCCTGCCAGCCAGACCCCCACAATTGTTGTGCTGAACAACCCGGACAAGTACCTGGCTGCTCGGACTGATGGAGAAGGCCGCACGGCGGCCTGACGAATAGGGATAAGTATGGACTTCTTTGAAACAATCATGTTTCCGTTCAAGTGGCTCGTGTCCGTCATCATGGTGGGCTTCCATGAGGGCTTGAGCGCGATCGGCCTGCCCGAAGCATCGGGCTGGACCTGGACGCTGTCCATCATTGGCCTGGTGCTGGTGATCCGCGCCGCCCTGATTCCCGTGTTCGTCAAGCAGATCAAGGCCCAACGCGGCATGCAGCTGCTTCAGCCTGACTTGAAGAAGCTGCAGGACAAGTACAAGGGCAAGACAGACCAGCTGTCCCGCCAGGCCATGGCGCAGGAACAGATGGCCATGTACAAGAAGCACGGGACCAACCCGTTCTCCGCCTGCCTGCCCATGCTGATCCAGATGCCCTTCTTCTTCGCCCTGTTCCAGGTGCTGTCCGGCATCAGTTCCGCCAAGACCCAGGGCAAAGGCATCGGTGCCATGAGCCAGGAGCAGGTGGTGCAGTTCGACGAGTCCAGCATCTTCGGGGCTCCGCTGTCCGCCGCGCTCCTTCACGGCGGCGCCACCAACGTGGCCGTCGTGGTCCTCTCGATCATCATGATCCTTGCCATGACGGCCTCGCAGTTCATCACGCAGAAGCAGATCATGGCCAAGAACATGTCTGAAGAAGCCATGGCCAGCCCCTTTATGCGCCAGCAGAAGATGATGCTCTACATCCTGCCCATTGTCTTCGGTGTTGGCGGCATCAACTTCCCCATCGGTGTGCTCATCTACTGGACCACCACCAACCTCTGGACCATGGGCCAGCAGTTCTTTGTCATCCGCCGTATGCCGACGCCGGGATCCCCCGCAGCGAAGGCCCTCGCCGAGCGCCGTGCCGCCAAGGGCCTTCCGGCCCTTTCGATCTTGAGTGGTAAGAAGGACGACGACGCGGACGCAGCGGCCGCCGCCGCTGCCGTGGCGCAGGCAAAAGGACAGCGCACCCAGCCACAACGCAAGAACAGGAAGAAGAAGTAATGTCAGCCGAGAGTACTGAACAGGCCCTTTCTGAAGTGACTGTCGACGAGCAGGACGAGTCCTTGGACCAGGATCTTTCCTCCCCCAAGGCCTCCTCAGCGAGCCGCCTGGAGGAAGAAGGCGACGTCGCAGCGGACTACCTCGAGGAGCTGCTGGACATTGCAGATATCGACGGCGACATCGACATCGAGGTCCGCAACGGACGCACCTACATCTCCATCGTTACGGAGGAGGAATCGGACAGCCTCGACAGCCTGGTGGGCGAGGACGGCGAAGTCCTTGAAGCCCTGCAGGAACTGACCCGCCTCGCCGTGCTGTCCGCCACGGAAAACCGTTCGCGCCTGGTGCTGGATATCAACGGCTACCGGCAGGAGCGCACTGGCCATCTGCAGAAAGTTGCCGAGGACGCGGCCGCCACTGTAAAGGAAACCGGCCAGGCAGTTGCCCTCAAACCGATGAGTGCCTACGAACGCAAGATCGTCCACGACGCCGTTGCCGACCTCGGCCTGGTGAGCGAGTCCGAGGGCGAAGGTGCCGGCCGCCATATCGTTGTATCCGCGGACTAGAGAATTGCTGATTCGCTAATCATGGTTGACATCACGCCAGCTGAGCTTCTGGCAGCTGAGAAGATTTTCGGTGACCGCCTGGACCTCGCTAAGCGTTATGTGGAACACCTCGCCACTTCCGGAACTGAGCGCGGGCTGATTGGCCCCCGCGAGATCCCCCGGCTGTGGAGCCGCCATGTCCTGAACTGCGCTGTCATTGAAACTGCAATTGCCCACGGAAGCCATGTAGCGGACGTGGGAAGCGGGGCCGGGCTCCCGGGCCTGTGCCTCGCTATCGCGCGCCCGGACCTGGAACTGACCCTGATCGAGCCTCTTGAACGCCGGGTGATCTGGCTTCAGGAAGTGGTGGATGATCTGGGCCTGGAGAATGTCACGGTGATGCGCACCCGCGCCGAGCTGGCAGTGGGACACGTGGACGCCGATGTTGTGACCGCGCGGGCTGTCTCTGCCCTGAGCAGCCTTGCCGGCCTCACCATCCCCCTGCTCGCAGGCAAGGGTGAAGTGGTTGCCATCAAAGGCCGCAGCGCGGGCGAGGAAATTGAGAAGGCGGCCAAGGTCATCCGGAAACTGGGCGGTGTGGAGACATCGGTCCTCACGGTTGGCGATAACCTGCTGGAAGAGCCCACCACTGTGGTACGCATCGTTGTAAACAAGTCCCAAAAGAAGCCCTAGTGTTGGCCCGGCAGCCGCAGTCTGCCGGGGTAAGCAGTTAGGCTAGTCAACGGCAGCAAAAATAGCTGAACGAGAGTGAGTGTGCCCCAGTGACCAGTAGCGAAGCCTCCACACAACGGATACCCCCGTTTGTGTCTTTGGGGTCAGCACGTTCTTTCGCTGGGACTGTCTCGGGCGCCTCCGGTGTTCTTGGAAATCAACCTGGTGCGGTAACAAATTCATCTCCGGTGTTCGTTTCACGTGAAACAACCTCCACAAGTAGGGGGAACATCATCGACGCCATTGATGATTCCAGTCCCATTGCCCGCGAATTAGCGCATGAGACCCGCCGGCGCGAGCGGTTGGTTGGACGACAGTTGCCGCGCCCGGAGAAGACGCGCATCTTCACGGTATCCAATCAAAAGGGCGGGGTGGGGAAGACCACTACCACGGTCAACATTGCTGCGGCCCTCGCAGCAGCCGGACTGAACGTCCTGGTCATCGACATTGACCCCCAAGGCAATGCGTCCACCGCGTTGGGTATCGAACACCACGCGGATGTGGACAGCATCTATGATGTCCTGATCAATGACGTGCCCCTCGCCGATGTGGTGGCTCAGTGCCCGGACATCGGAAATCTTATTTGCGCGCCAGCCACCATCCACCTGGCCGGCGCTGAAATTGAACTTGTTTCCCTGGTGGCCCGTGAGCAGCGGCTCCGCCGGGCCATTGACGTTTATGCCAAGGCCCGCGAGAAAAATGGCGAACAGCGCCTGGATTACATTTTCATTGACTGCCCGCCGAGCCTTGGCCTCCTGACGGTCAACGCGTTCTGTGCAGCCAACGAAGTCCTCATTCCCATCCAGTGCGAGTACTACGCGCTGGAGGGCCTGAGCCAGCTGCTCAAGAACATCGAGATGATCCAGAAGCATCTCAATGCGGATCTGGTAGTTTCCACCATCCTGCTGACCATGTATGACGGCCGCACCAATCTTGCCGCGCAGGTGGCTGCCGAAGTCCGTCAGCATTTCCCGCAACAGGTCCTGTCCGCCGTGGTGCCGCGTTCGGTGCGCATCTCCGAAGCGCCGAGCTACCAGCAGACGGTGATGACTTACGACCCCTCATCCAGTGGTGCCCTGTCCTACCTGGAAGCTGCTGCTGAAATAGCAGAACGCTAAAATCTTCAAGAACTGCAACAACTGGAGCCTGGCTGGACCTGGCTCTTCCACTGGAGGGATTTATTCATGAGCGAGAAGCGACGGGGCCTGGGCCGCGGTCTTGGCGCACTGATTCCGAGTTCCGCCGGTGCTAATGGGGCGGGCAACGGAACAGCTGTGGCGCGCCCTGTCGATCTCTTCTTTCCCGAGGGGCGCCGGAAGACCGATCCCGCCGAGTCTGTTGTGGATTCAGCACCGGTAGAAGAGTCCGCGGCCAGCACTGTTGCCGGGACTTCTTCTGTTGAGTTGCCGGATGCGGTCTCGAAGGGATCAGCGTCCACATCCTCAAGCAACGGCTCTCGCAAGCCCGCGGCCGCAAAGTCCTCCAGCGCAAAGAGCGCACCTGAAGCGGCTGGCCCCCGCTCCAATGGGCAAACTACAAAATCCAATGCCAGTTCGAACGGTGCGGGCAAGAGCGCCGCGCCGGCCAAGAAGGCCGCCGATGCGAGTGCAGTTCCCAGCGACAAGCAGGAGGTTGGGCGTGGTGGCCCATCCCCCGAATCTGCGGCAATTCCTGCGACGGACAACGGAGTGGACCTGGTAGAGGTACCCGGTGTCCGCTTTGCCGAGATCCGCGTCACGGACATCCACCCGAACCGCAAACAGCCCCGTTCCGTCTTCGATGAAGACGACATGGCTGAGCTGGTTCACTCTGTCCGGGAAATCGGCGTTCTCCAGCCAATTGTGGTCCGGAACTCAACCGAGTCCGGTGGAGAACCGTTTGAGCTCGTTATGGGTGAACGCCGTTGGCGTGCAGTGCAGGCTGCTGGACTGGAAACCATCCCGGCAATAATCCGGGACACCACCGACGACGACCTCCTGCGTGACGCTCTTCTCGAAAACCTCCACCGCAGCCAGCTCAACCCCTTGGAAGAGGCGGCGGCCTACCAGCAGCTCCTCGAAGACTTCGGCACCACACACGAGCAGCTTGCAGACCGGATCGGCCGGTCACGCCCGCAGGTCTCCAATACCCTGCGGCTGCTGAAGCTGCCTCCCCTTGTCCAGCGCCGTGTTGCTGCGGGTGTTCTCTCCGCTGGCCATGCACGGGCCCTCCTGGCCCTGCCAGACGCCGCAGCGATGGAACGGCTGGCCCAGCGTATTGTCGCTGAGGGAATGTCGGTACGGGCCACGGAAGAGGCCGTCACCATGTACCAGGATCCCGCCAAGCCTGCCAAGAACAACATTCCGCGTCCGGGTGCGCGGCACGAGCGCCTGGACTATCTGGCCTCATCCCTCTCGGACCGCTTGGACACCAACGTCAAGATCTCGCTGGGAGTCCGCAAGGGCCGGGTCAGCATTGAATTCGCCAGCGTTGAAGACCTCAACCGGATCATGGACGTCCTGGCACCCGGGGCAGACAGCTAACAAGGGTTTTGCGCGGGTGGTTGCTTGACGGCTTATTCAGCTGCTCTCCTCGGCTGTCGCACATCTAGGTGCTCTTGAATCTTAAATATTGCTGACTCCTGTGCTCCGCGTGGAGTGCGCTGTCAGATCAACAAGCCGTTCTGGTTCTTGCCGCTTGGTTGAATGGACACCGCACGCTCTGCATCTTCTCGGTTAAGGGTTGATGCAGAGCCTTGGTTTACCGTCGAAAGTTAGAAGACGCGCTCCTCTGCTCGATCGCGCACAGCTGCCTGGCGAAGATCGCATATATCCCGACTGCTTCAGCCAAAAAATGCGCCGCAGCTTCTCCCACTTCTCTTTACAGGATTCGGGCAGATTATGCCCCGGCAGCCTGTGGTTCCTCTGTTTCACGTGAAACAGGCAGAGGGTAGGCGCCGAGAGCGTCGCATCGTCGCTGCCCCGCCGGCGCAATAAGGATAAAGTCACCTTTCCGGTCTATCTTCGACGGCGGTTTAGGTCCTGAGATGCGCAGTATTCTGCTTCAGCTGGTTCCGGAGATCGGCAACTCGAAGAACGGGGTGACTGTGCTGGAGCCTATTCGCCGACTCAGGGGCGAGGTGACGAGCTGAATAGAACTACACAAGGGGCTGTTGCACCCAATTTCGTCTCCCGACCTATAGAGCCACCGCATCCGATAGGGCTCTTGAGAGTCCGTCGTGCAGATTTTGACTGGCGGATAACGTGTTGTGGAGGCCTTCTTAGGTACTGCGCGTCTGCGTAGTACCGTGCTGCGCCTCCCCACTTGTGCGCGGCTCGAGTCGTCTGTTAGCCGGGGCGCCGCGAGTTCACCCATAGGTGCTCCGTAAAGTAGGGTTCTAAGGCGACGTTCCGTTGCTTGGGCCTTGCGTTCCGCCCTCCGAGCGCTCACCTCGCAGAAGGCCAAAGTAGTACGCGTATAGGGGGTGAACTTGCGTCAGCAAAGACCTCTAACCATCGACGATCAATTGCCAGGGTCGACTCGACGCCATCGGTGCGGCCGTCTTGAATGAACCAATGCGCTTTCCCCGCCCTGGCGAATTCCGGGGAGGATAGTTTCCGCGCCTCAACTTCGCTCTAATGCGACCGTTTCGCTTCGCGCCAATGAAGGTGCCCGTGCCAGCGGAACGGGTGCCCGAATCCATAGGGCCATCTATTCGACCCCGCGTTATGCATTTACCCACCTCCTCCTCGCGGCAAAACAGGCACCACGACGTTTCGCGTGAAACGGCCTTCCGTCATCTGCCTCTCAAGTCTGCCTCTTTGAGGTTGGGCGCCAGAACAAGGCTTCTGGATCGAAAAGCAGCCTTGGCATTCCCGCCAAGGCTGAGATAGTGGTGTTCTGCGAGGGAGATCACCGTTGCCAGCCGACGACTATCCGTGCTGCGTTCAGGCAACAGCACGACTTGCTTTTCGCGGGTGGTAGACGAGTGAGCTAGCGCCGCAGCGGAGGCCTGGGCCGCACTGCACGTAGAGAGGGCGGCAAGCTATTGTGAATGTGGCGGAGGCTCCCCTTCCGCGTTGGTTCTATAGTGTTGTGCCGGCCTGACTCGACGCTTAGGCGCACCGCTTCAGCAGGTGATTAGTATCTGCCCCGATAGCTTTCGGCACCAGGATTCCAAGGCAATTTGCAGTGGATTGATCATGCCGGTTGCGCACGCAGTGTAGGGCTGCGACGTTGCTGCGCTGACCGACTGGCTTGGTGCATAACTGACTCCAACGGTTGGCGCCGCACACTCCCCCTTGGATGCGTCCGGATCCGCCAAAGAATTTGTGCCTATGTCTCCGCTGTTGCTACTCGGGGTATTTGTAGAGCCCGGAGGGCTCGCTCCTGATGGTCAATATGGACGAACGAACGAACCCATATCAGCCGGAGGAAGAGCGTCCTCGCGTTGACACTGGTCTGACCTCGTCGCCGTTTCACGTGAAACATGTTCAGCTGGGATTAGCATGCGCCACAGGCAGATCTCAGCTTCAAGTGGGAGGCGCGGCTAGGCGGGCAAGCAGGTACTTGTGCGGCTCGTGCGGACGTGTTGGAAAGGCGGATCCCGACCGTTTAGCTATTGGTTGGCGCCCAGGCAAGTGTCGGCCGCTATCTTGCTCCGGGATACTTTGGCCTTGGCTGCTACGGCTCCGGGCCTAGGCATGGAGCGTGGGCGTTCTCGCCTCGATCCCCGAGTTCATCGCAACTGGCGATCGCTCCGCAGGAATGGCAGCTAGGGAGTGGAGTCTGTGGGCCTACCGGTGTCGTGTAGAAGCCCCGGTGGCTGACTAGACGAACCTGCTCGGGTGCTTGCAACTGGTCAGTGCGGCGAGGCAGCACGCCTCCGGCTCGTGCCTTCGAGTTCGCAGGCGGACAGTACGACCCGTCTGGGGCCTCTCCTCGTGAGAGCGGGCCTTCCCGGGTCGCGATTGAGGCCGAGTAGATCCATTCGCTGACCGCTTCTGACGCCAAGGTAGTCGGTGGATATCGCTGTGGATAACGGTGTGGATAATCTAGCTTCTCCCTGTGGATGTGACTGACTTCTCATCCCCTCGCTCCGCTGCTACTCTCGGCCTGCCACGGCGCCTGAACCGCAGTCAGGCATAGGGGTTTCACGTGAAACAATCGAGAACCTTCAAGTCGAGAGTCAGGCCGGTACAAGCGGTGCGCAGGGGTCCGTAGAGGCCCGTTTCCGGTTTATTTTCGGGTGTTCCGGCACCCGTTCAATGTCCTGTTCTGGCTTGGTGCAGCGTTAGACCTGGCTAGACCTAGCAGCTGGGATCTTTCGTCCAACTCATAGGCGCAGGGCGTTCCTTAGCGTTGCCACCTTCCTCCGAGTTGGCCTGTGGATAACCATGTGGACAAGCCCGTTCGGCGCCTGTGGATAACGTGGGGAAAACTCAAGCTCCGTATGCCGCTTTGTGACCCAAGCTGCGCGTTCTTTGCGGCAGAGCATACGCAGCACGGATCGGAGCAATACGGCTATTGATCTTGCGGCGGTACCCGATAAGGGTTATGCAAGTGACGGGAATGTCCGGATAGTGTCGACTGTCCCTGGGACTGCATCCTGGTTTCCCTTCTTCATTGCCACGGCAGCCGGCCAAGAAGTCCCGTGTTGCCTCACAATGGCACCGCCAATATTGGTCACTTGAATGACGAAGGCGGCTGGCACATAAGACCTAGGGCAGCCGCCTGATTGCCGGCAGCGTGTTTGTGGCTTGGTTCTGGAAGGGAATGCTCCTTCGAAGAATCGGTAGCCGACACTCGTGAGTGGCGGGCGGCGGGCGACGGGGGCGGTACTGGCGAAAAGACGCCCTAGGTGCAGCCGGAGTGCCCCCTGACGTTACAGGGGGCGGAAACTGGGCCTGCTAACATCGCGGACTCCTCCCTGGCATCTTCCACTCGTGCGCGGGACTTTGGAGGCCTGACACGACGACTCGCCCAGGTCCAAGCTCTGGTGTGCGCTGATCCATTGCCAGGCCCCCGTACATGGTGAACTCTGATGTAGGTGAGCATCCGTCTGGTACCCCCGGGCCGTTGGCTGATGCTTGAGGGCCAAAGACACGCCTTTCACTGGGCGGTACATCGGCGTAGCGCTGGGGGGTCTTTGACTAGGCAGGAGGCCCGTCGTAGAAGGATTTGTTTCGGGGACTGGCGCTGGTGTGGGCGTTTCTTGGCGGCCCGGCTCGATCCGACTCTGTTTCACGTGAAACAGTGCGAAAGACCTGCCGTGGCCTTGGTCCGCATGCCCCTGGTCGATCGGCACCTGCGCTAATGACGGGCCCGGGGTGTTGGCTGTATTGGGCGGTCCGCATTGCACCAACAGGCCACCCTAGCAGCCTGCCCCGTGACTGTTCTGGATGGCAAGTTCGGAAACTTGAGGTGGCGGTCGGCGCTTTCAGAGTGCGGTCATTTTGCTATTACGGTGATTACCGGTGAAGAATAGTCGATCCTGTCCCGCACTCTTAGAGACGACACGGATAGGCTTGTTTTGAGTCGCAAGCGGAAGGAGGTTGCGTCAGGTGGGCTCGTTGAACCAGGGGAAAGGAACCGAAGGACGGTGCGCGCGCGTTAGCCGCCGGTCGCTTTGAGCACGTGCGGGCCTATTCCTTGCAGCGCTAGGGGTCCCCCTTTTGGCGGTGGACCGATGCCCCTGGCATGCTCATTGTTTGATCGTCTTCTGGAATTTGGGGCACGAGCCTAGGACCAAGAGTCTTTAGCGCCGCGATGACGATCGGACGCGGCGTTGTCGGAATGACTGAAGGACTGCGTACCGTGAAGGCAGCCTTCAGCATGTCCTCGTCGTATGAGTTGATATCTGGGGACACCGCGGCACCTTTGAAGTTGCGGCATATAGGTCGTCCCTACCTGTTCCTGTTCCTGTTTCACGTGAAACAGGACTGAGCTGGGAAGCCTAACCATTTCAGGTAGTGCTGCGAGACCGTTCAGTTTCCACTTATTGCGACAGCGAGGCCAATGCGGGCGCAGCTGATAGGTCATCCCTGTTCCTGTTTCAGGTGAAACAGGAACTGAGCCGCGGGGCCTAGCCATTTCCGGCTGGGGATGCGGGGACCGTCCAGTTTCACTTTTGCGGCAGCGGGCCAATGCTGGCACAGCTGCGGGCATTCGAAGGCATTGGAATCTTGGTCACTTTCGCCGCGCATGTTTTGGGGAAGGCGAGGTGGTCCAAATCGAAGTGGGCACAAGCCGGCGAGTTCGCTCCCTAATCGCAGTGAACATCCGAACAATCCCACCGACTCTCGTGCTGTTTTGGGTATGGAGCTGGTGCAAAGTCCGTGGTTGTGCCAGGCGCGGGTTGCCGGTGCCGGCATCTTCGACTCGTAAGTGGTGGAGCGGCTACTCTCCTTGGCCCCGCAGGCGGAATCGATGCGGATAGCATCCTAGAGCCTGCCGAGTCTTGGATTCTGCCGCGGCCCTGCCGGCCCCGTGCTGCTCCTGGTGGAAAGGCTACTCGGGATGGGTGCGCCCCGCTCTTCCGCTTCTTCTGCAGCTTCACCTGTTTTACGCCACGAATTGCTGCTGCAGCTCGCTGCACTACTGCAACAACCAACTGGGCTTCGTGTTTCACGTGAAACAACGGGCACGAAGCGCAGCGCAAGAACTGCGCGGGGAACTCAGCGTTTTCCCCTGTGTCCGCAAAGTTCATCCAAAGGCAGTGGGCCCCGCCGTATGGATGTGCAGCAATAAGAGCACGTCACTCTGCGTGCACCACAGCAGCGAACGCCTTGGGAACAAAAAGGTGGCCACTGCCCTCACGAGCAATGGCCACCCTCTACGGTTGCTGGTCCCCCAGCAAGCGTTTTTTGTTAGGACAGTACGTCCGCGAATTCCTTCTCAAAGAACTGCTTCGGCTTGGCTCCGATAACCGTGCTCTTCACTTCGCCGCCCTGGAACAGGTAGACGGCAGGAATGGACGTGATTCCGTATTCGGCTGCGATAGCCGGGTTGTCGTCAACGTTCAGCTTCACGACATCAACCTTCTCGCTGTACTCAACGGAGATTTCGTCGAGGATAGGCCCGAGCTTGCGGCAGGGACCGCACCATTCAGCCCAAAAATCAACGATGACCGGCTTGTCAGAGGACAGGACGTCCGTGCCGAAACTTGCGTCTGTTACATCTTTTGCATTGCTCATAATCTGTCTCTCTCTTCGATGGCGTTTACGGACTTAGGCGTGCAGGTCTGCGAGGTAGTGCTCCACGTCAATGGCCGCTACACAGCCCGAACCCGATGCGGTGATGGCTTGGCGGTAGGTGGGGTCTACAACGTCGCCTGCAGCAAAGACACCCGGCAGGCTCGTCCTGGAACTCCGCCCCTGCACAGCGATGGTGCCCTCGGGCGTCAACTCCAGAACGTCCTTCACCAGGTCAGTACGCGGGTCGTTACCAATAGCCACAAACACACCCGTGACCGCAAGATCTGAAACTGAACCGTCAATAAGGTTCTTCAACTTCAGGCCGGTGACTTTGCTTTCGCCGATGACATCCTCAACGGTGCTGTTCCAGATGAAGTTGATCTTCTCGTGCGCCAGTGCCCTGTCGGCCATGATCTTGGAGGCCTTGAGCGAATCACGACGGTGAACAACCGTTACCGATTTAGCGAACTTGGTAAGGAACAACGCTTCTTCCATGGCTGAGTCTCCCCCACCGATGACAGCAATGTCCTGGTCCTTGAAGAAGAAACCGTCACAGGTTGCACACCAGCTAACACCGTGTCCGGACAGCCGCTTCTCATTCGGAAGGCCAAGCTCACGGTAGGCGGAGCCGGTGGAGAGAATCACTGCTTTGGCCTGGAAAGTTTCCCCCGTGGCGATGGTGACCCGCTTGACAGGTCCTTCCAGTTGGAGCGATGTGACGTCTTCGAACTGGATCTCCGTGCCGAAGCGTGCTGCCTGCTTCTCGAAGTTCTCCATCAGGTCTGGTCCCATGATGCCATCGGGGAAGCCCGGGTAGTTCTCCACATCGGTGGTGTTCATCAGTTCACCGCCGGCGGTGACAGAGCCTGCCAGCAAAAGGGGCTTCAGGTTGGCCCGGGCAGTGTAGACAGCTGCCGTGTAACCAGCGGGGCCGGAGCCGACGATGATGACATCACGTACATCCGACGTGGTGTTTTCTGCGATGGTCACTGAACGGTGAACCTCTTCCTTATTAGACGCGCCCCGCCTTGGAGGCCGGCCACATGGCACAACTGATACTGCTGGCTGATTATTCCGGCGCCCAACACGATGGATTTCCGGCAGGCAGCAACAGCCAGCTCCGTGAGGCGCTCTTTCCAGATTACCGTCTCGCGGCAAAAGGAAAGTGCCGCAGCCCGATGACCATGGACTGCGGCACTTCCATCAGATAACTAGAAGAGGAACCCTCCCTGGTGGACCCGCGCTTACTGGACCTTGATCTCAGCGAGCCGGAGGCCGTATCCGTAACGTGTCTTCGGAGCCGCCAACCGGGGCAGCGAATTGATCGACACGATCACATACTGCGCCTGAACAGGTTCTGCCAGGGGGATGTTCAGGTCCGTGGAGGTGAAGCTGTTCGTGCCAACAGCCTTGGCCCCGTCGATTGAGGGCCGGTCGTTGGTGTACAGGGTGATGTTTCCACCGGAGCCGCCGAGCTGCGAAAGCGTGATCGACGAGACGGTGGCAGGGCTCTTCAGTTTCACAACGAGCGGAACACCCTCGGGTGCGAGTCCGCCCCAGTTCTCAGTGGCAAATTCCATGTCCGACCAGTAGCTGGCAGCGTTGCCGTCGTAAGCCTTCACCAAATCGCGGTCGAACGTGGCGGCGAAGTCGAAGTTACCCTGGCGGGTGACTCCTTCAATGGCCGGCGGGACAGCAGGCGGTGCAGAGGTAGGTGCCTGGGTTGCGGTGGCGTTCGCAGAGGGAGCGCTGTTGTTGGTGCTGGCCGCCGTCGGCTTGGCCTGTGGCTGTGCAGAAAAGAGGCTGCCAAGGTTGGTCACGGCAAACACCAACCCGGCAATCAGGACCACTGCGAGGAGCCCGCCCACCAGCCACCGCATGGAGCGCGGTTCACGTTCCGGGGCATCCCGGTCGTCGCCGTCATCATAATCATCCTGATCGGAGTACGAAGCGCCCGCAGCGGCACCTGCAGCAGCGGCGGGGGCTGCGGACCGTGCAAAGACCGGAGACTTCTTTTTGGTAGGCCGCGGCTCTTCTTCTGCCTGGGCATCTTCGTACAGGTCCTGGTCATCGACGTTCGCGTAGTCGTCCTCGGACCACAGCGAGACCTTCGGCTTCCCGGGACCGGACGGGGAGACGGATGACTCATCCCGGTCTGAAGGGCCCGACGGGAAGCTGGCGGTGGCCGGCTCCTCGGACTGAACCGCTGGCCTGGTGGCCGGACCCGAAACGCCCGGTGAAGCGGCACCGGCAGCGGCGCCAGCCGCCGCACCAGCGGCAGCCCCACCCAACGCAGAGGAACCGGACGGCTTGCGTCCAGCGGCGGGTGCCGCCGCAGGCCGTGCCGGCGGCTTGGGCGGCACTACGGGCGCTGCAGGGTAAGGATCAACCTGGCTGCGATGTCCGTCCGAGTAATTGATGTAGCCGGCGTCGACGTTTTCTTCGTCATCATAGGGCTCGGGTTCGCGGGACCGGGGCTGCCCAAAAATCTCGCTCCCCAAGGTGTCCGTGAAGAACGGTTCCACATAGGGAGGGTTGGAGGCCACCACGAGGTCCAGCAGGTCCGCAGCGGACGTGTGGTTGGTGATGAGGTACGTGGCCGCAGCTGTGACGCCGAGGTCCAAGACCTGGACTGTGCCGGGGCGCTCCCCGGTGGCAACCTCCCGGGCGCTTTGGGCAACCTGCTCTGTGTTGTCGGGTCCGGCAACCAGGATGCTGACCGGACGGTTCAGTACCTGGTCCACACCATCCAGCACCAGATCGTGGTCGTGCGAGGCCAATACGGTGGCTGTGACCTTGTAACGGCCGCCCAGTACTGATCCGACATCGATCGGGTTGGACACGTGTTCCTCCTAGACTGTCCGGTATTGCCGGCTCGGTTGACGCAACCACCGTTCAGGGACCGGCGCGAGGCTGGCCCTTGAATGCAACTACCCCTGTTCCCTTCCGATCCTAGCCGATTGAGCCCGGCCCACCGTGGACAAAGGCAGCGGCGAACGGCCGGAATATCACTTCTTGCGCGGCCGCCGCGGCTTGAAATGCGGGTTCTCGCCGGGCTTGCCCTGGAAGGTCCGCCGGCCGGGCAGCGGGATTTGCTCACGCAGCAGGCCGCCCCGTGCAGTACTCGGCTGGTCCTCTCCGGGGAGGTAGCCGCCGTCGTCCTGGCCCCTGCCGACCTCCGCAGGCGGCTGTGCGGCCGCCTCGCGCCGGGGAGCGGGTCCGGCGCGGAAGGAAACGGCGTCGAACTCGCCGGAAATCCGGGGAATGAGGCCGGTGTCCACAGAGGTGGTGGCGCGCTCTGGCGCCTGCGGCTGACGGTCGCCGGAGGAACCACCGGAGGAACCACCGGAGGGACCACCTGAGGAAGAGCCCGACGGCGGCGCGTCGTCTTCCGCTGAAGGGGCAGCCGGTCCCCCGCGCCCCAGCCGTCCCATCAGCGGCCGGAGCAGGTCCCGCAGTTCCGATACCCGGAACAACCTGAGCAGGAAGAAGTAGGCCACCAGCATGACGGGGCCCGCCACAACTACGGTGATGAGCGCCGTGATCCGGTTCTGCCAGGCAAAACCGTCCGGGTTGTAGCTGCCCAGGAGCCAGAGCGCGCCCGCACCTGCAATGGCGGAACCGAGGGCTGCGTAACCCATGCGGATGTAGGAGTTGGCGATCCGTGCCCCGTCCAGGTGGCCCAGGAGCCGGCGCAGGAAGTACGCGCTGATCACCACCGAGAGGATATTGCCCACCATATAGAGGACCGCGATGGCATAGATGATCTGGTTGACGGGCAGGAACTGGATGGCAAACGCCCCGGCCACGTACACAACGGCCAGCAGCAGCTGGATGTAGAAGGGTGTCCGGGCGTCCTCGTTGGCATAGAACACGCGGGACATCATGAAGTTTGCGCTCATAAACGGCGTACTGAGCGCGAGGATGGTTAACGTCTGGGCCAGCATCACGCCGTCCTGGCGGATGCCGCCAGAGAAGAACATGCCCAGCGGTCCGGCCAGGGCAAACAGGGCAAGGGCTCCGAACACCGTGGCCACGGCCATGGTCCGCAGGCCGTGTGAGAGGGCGTCACGCAGTTCAGCCCGGTTGCCGTCCTGCGATGCGCGGGTCATCCGGTTGAACAGGACAGTGGCCAGGGACAGGGCAATGATGGAGTGCGGCAGCAGGTACAGCTGGCTGGCCACCTCAAGGACGGCGTTGCCCGGAAGCATCTCCGCAGCGGGGTCGCCCGCCTCCTTCAGCCGGAGGCGTTCGGCACCGGGGATGGTGGCGATGCGCATGACGTACAGGAAGGCGAGCTGCCCGACGGCGGCCGTCAGCAGCGTCCAGACGCTCAGCTTGGCTGCCTTGCCCAGTCCCACACCACGCCAGCCGAAGCGTGGACGGAGGCCCAGCTTCAGCCGGATCACGGGAATCATCAGGATGGCGGTCTGTGACACCACGCCGATGGTGGAGAAACCGGCAACAAACAGGGTTTGGGTGGGCCCCCAGTTGTCCAGGGTGTGCGCATTGATTTCGTTGGCGCCGAAGATCCAGATGAACATGCCCAGCCCGGCGATGGCCACCACGTTATTAAGGATGGGCGCCCACATGGCCGGCCCGAACGCACCATTGGCATTCAGGACCTGGGTGAGGAGGGCATACAGTCCGTAAAAGAAGATCTGCGGCAGGCACCAGAAAGCAAACGTTACCGCCAGCGCTTTCTGCTGCGGCGAGTACCCCTGGGTGGTGAGCTCAATAACCCCGGGCGCTGCCAGGGTCACCAGGGCGGTCAGCCCCAGCAGGAGCAGGACAGCCAGCGTCAGCAGGCGGCTGATGTAATCCGCTCCCCTGTCCGGGGCCTTGCTTGCCTTGATGATCTGCGGCACCAGCACGGCGTTGAACACGCCGCCGGCCACCAGCAGGAAAATCAGGTTGGGCAGGTTGTTGGCATTGATGAAGGTGTCGTTGACCGTCGATCCCAGGCCCAGGGCCGTGCCCAGCATCCAGGTCTTGCCGAAGCCCAGGAAACGGGACACCAGGGTGCCCGCGGCCATGATGGCACTGGAACGGGTTTCGCTGGGGCCTGCAGGAGCTGGCTGGGCAACGTCCGGGGCGGCCGGCTCAGGCGGAACGCCGTCGGGCGCCGCGTCGTCGGGCCGGCTGGACCTGTCGGAAGGAAAATTGGAAGCTGACATCGAGTTCATCGTCTCACCCGCAGCAGCCCATCGCCGCACGGCAGTCGCCGCGGTGCGCCCCTAAAGGTGTTCGGGAAGGACTTCCCGGGCGAGGTCGGCGATCCGGCGTTCATTGGGGAAGGACAGCTTGCGGGCAAGTTCCTGGATGGGAACCCACGCCACGTCCACCGCTTCCTGGTCCGGATCGTTTTCGATGGTTAGTTCGCCGCCCGTGGCGCGCAGGAGGTAGTGGTGGACCGTTTTGTGGACACGGTGGCCGCTGACCGTGAACCAGTAGTCAATGCTTCCCAGCGGTGCGAGGATGTCGCCTTCAATGCCGGTTTCCTCGGCAATCTCGCGGACGGCGGCCTGCTCGTTGTTTTCCTTGCCTTCGGGATGCCCCTTGGGCAGGCACCATTCCAAACGGCCGCCGCGATTGAGGCGGGCGATAATCGCCACCCTCAGTTCGGCGTCGGACGTATCCACCACCACGCCGCCGGCGGAGACTTCCTCCACCGTGGGCAGCGAGGCCGGCGCCGAATGCGGGGCAGGCGCAACGTGCGCACCGATTGCCGACGGCAACGGTGCGTTTGTCCTCCTGCCTGGAGCGCTCGGTACTGGATGGGCCATGGAGTCCACTCTAACGACTGTTGCCCGTCCGTGATGACCGGAACATGACATCAACATGGACGGCATATGACGCGCTTTGCCGGGGGCGGACGGAATCAGCAGGATCTTGACAGTATTTTGGCCTGCGGTGCCGCTGGTTTCTGACAAGCTTAAGTAACTATGGCGCACGTACATCACAAGACTGAATCCCACACCGTCGATTTCCAGGTGGACCCGGTGGTCCTGGAGCTCGGCCAGCGCTTCGTGGACGCCGGCCATGAACTGTCGCTGGTGGGCGGTCCCGTGCGTGACCTTTTCCTGGGCAGGACCTCCCCCGACCTGGACTTCACCACAGACGCCACGCCGGACCAGACGGTATCCCTTATCAAGAAGTGGGCGGACAACTACTGGGAGATCGGGCGCGCCTTCGGGACCATCGGCATGCGCAAGGCCGGATTCCAGATCGAGATCACCACCTACCGGGCGGAGGCGTACGATCCTGAATCCCGCAAACCCGTGGTGGCCTTCGGCTCATCGTTGACCGACGACCTGCTCCGGCGCGACTTCACCATCAACGCCATGGCCCTCAAATTGCCGTCGCTGGAACTAGTGGACCCGTTCGGTGGGGTCAAGCACCTGCATGCCTCCATCCTGGCCACCCCCGGCGCCCCTGAAGCGTCCTTTTCCGACGACCCGCTGCGGATGATGCGCGCGGCCCGGTTCGCGTCGCAGCTGGGCGTCTCCGTCCATGACGACGTCCGGCAGGCCATGACCCAAATGGCCGAGCGGATCACCATCATCTCCGCGGAGCGCGTCCGGGACGAGCTGGTCAAGCTCATCTGCGGCGCCCGCCCCCGCGTAGGTATCGACCTGCTGGTGGACACAGGGCTGGCGGAATTCGTGCTGCCCGAGGTTTCGGCCCTGCGGCTCGAATCCGATGAACACCACCGGCACAAGGACGTCTACCAGCACTCGCTGCAGGTTTTGGAGCAGGCAGCGGAGCTCGAAACCGACGCTGACGGTCCCGTGCCCGGGCCGGATTTTGTGCTGCGTTTCGCAGCGTTGATGCACGACGTCGGCAAGCCGGCTACGCGGCGCTTCGAACCGGGCGGCGCCGTAAGCTTCCGCCACCACGACATGGTGGGTGCCAAGCTCACCACCAAGCGGATGAAGGCGCTCCGCTTCGACAACGACTCCATCAAGGCAGTTGCCCGCCTGGTGGAACTCCACATGCGGTTCTACGGCTATGGGGACGCCGGCTGGAGCGATTCCGCAGTCCGCCGCTACGTCACTGACGCCGGGCCGCTGCTTGAGCGGTTGCACCGGCTGACCCGATCCGACGTCACCACCCGGAACCAGCGGAAGGCCGAGCGCCTGGCGTTCGCCTACGACGACCTCGAGGCCCGGATCGCGGCACTGCGGGAACAGGAATCGCTGGAGGCCGTCCGGCCGGACCTTGACGGTGCCCGCATCATGGCGTTGCTGGACCTCAAACCGGGTCCGGTGGTGGGCAGGGCCTACAAGTTCCTGCTCAACGAGCGGATGGAACACGGACCGCTGCCTGCCGCCGAAGCGGAGGCCAGGCTCCTTCGCTGGTGGGCCGAACAGCCTGAATCAGCACCTGCCGCAACCGGGGATGGAACCTCTCCCGCCGGCGTCGCCCTTTCCCCTAAGGAGTCCAAGTGACCAACCCTGCCATTGCCCCACGCCCCCAGCTCTGGATCCTCCGGCACGGCGAGACCGAGTGGTCCAAGAGTGGGCAGTACACGGGACTCACTGACCTGCCCCTCACCGTGGAAGGCGAACAGCAGGCGGTGGAAGCCCGGAAGGTGCTGGACCCCGTCGATTTCGACTTGGTGCTGACATCACCGTTGCGGCGCGCCCGGCGGACTGCCGAACTCGCAGGCTTTCCCGACGCCCAGCACGAACCGCTTGCGGTGGAATGGAACTACGGGGACTACGAAGGCATCAGCTCGGACCTGATCCGCAAGGACAACCCGGACTACCTGATCTGGACGCACGGCGTGCCCAACGGCGAGACGCTGGACGAGGTTGCCGCCAGGGCGGACAAAATCATTGGGCGCGTCCTCGAATCGGGAATGGATAATGTGCTGATTGTGGCCCATGGACACTTCTCCAGGATCCTGACCGCACGGTGGCTTGAACTCCCGCCTGCCGAAGGGCGGCACTTTATTCTCGGCACTGCGAAAGTGTGCACCCTTGGCTGGGATAAGCGGACGCCGGCAATTGTGCGTTGGGGCCTTTAGGAACTGTTTCTAAATCTTTTTGATGATTTCCCTGAATTAGGTAGCCGCGCGCACTAATCGTGGTGTAGCTTTATTCCTGACCCCAGAGCCACTTGCCGGGGTCACCGGCGCATGTTGCTGCAGGCGGACAGCCTGGGCAACGGCAGAGCAGAAAAGGAGGTTGGGAAAATGATTACTTTGACTAGCGGATGGAAGATGACCATCACCGCGGCCCCGGCCTCTGATGCTTTTGCGCGCCCGTTTAGGGGTCACGCCGGCTCCTAGCCTGCGCCCTTTCCGCCGGTACTGAGTCCGGCGGTGACCGGGCGGCTGCGCACCGGCGTCTGTACCTCCTGCGCCATTGCACCGCGCAAGAGCCTGCCCCCTTTTAGCCGCGCTTTCTGCTGCTTCCTGCAGATATTAGCTGCCTGCTTTTAGCGGCCTTTTTATGCGCTCTAATGACAGCGCATAAACTTCCCTGCCCATTGCACTACATTTCGCTGCCCCAAATCCACCTGTATCCGCGGTGTGAAGAGGGCTTAATTGCCGCGCCCATTTTGCGGGCCAGTCAATTCGAAAAGGAGGTGACCACAATGATAAAGAAGATTCAACAGTTCCTGCTTCCCCAACGGGGAAAACGCAGCAGCCGCCGGCAATTCAACCGTCCGCTCCTGGAGAAGCAGCGGGAAGACGTATTCGTCCTTCTGCACCAGCACATGGGTGGCCTGCGCTGACTCTGTGGCCTGTCCCTTTACCTGTCCCCGGGAGAACCGATGAAGCAGGTCCATGCGGTACAGGAGCCCACGCGGCCGCGCGTGGGCTCCTGCCGGTCCCGTTCCCCGTCCCGGGCGGCGGTAAGCTCGAGGGCATGCAGGAGAACCAGCCGCCGGAGCATCGAGGGCGGCCCCGACTGGTAGTTCCCAGCCGTAGCGACATCCTCTTGCGGAACTTCACCGAAGTCATCGGCGGACCCCTGGGATCACGCTCTGCGCCGGGCATTGTCCGGCCCGGGGTTTTCACTGTTGAACGCGTCCTGGTCCTCCTGACGGTCCTGGCTGCCCTCGCCGGGATCCTGGTCAAGGGTTATTGCCGGGCCAATGGTTGGGAATCCCCCACGCAGTTCTATGCCACCTGCTATTCGGACTTTCCCGAGCTGTTCCGGAACCGGGGTCTGGCAGACGGGACCTTTCCCGTCCTTGGTCCCGGAAGCCTGTTTGAGTATCCCGTCCTGACCGCCCTTATTGCCGGAGTTACGGCCTGGCTGGTCCCCGGGAGCGGAATAACCGATTCGCGCGTCCTCGCCTACTTCGATATCAATGCCGCCCTGCTGGCGGCGGTCACCGTGGTGGCGGTCCTGGCGACCGCCCGGATGAGCAACCGGCGGCCGTGGGATGCCGCCATGGTGGCACTGGCCCCGGGCATCGTGCTGGCCGGAAGCATCAACTGGGACATGTGGGCCGTGGCCCTGCTCGCCCTTGGCATGTACTTCTTCGCGCGGCAACGGCCCCTGCTTGCCGGCGTCTTCATTGGCCTGGGCGCGGCCACAAAGTTTTACCCGCTGCTGGTGCTTGGCGCCATCCTGCTCCTCGCCCTCCGCACGGGACGGTTCCGTCCCCTGTTCGTGACGGCCGGTGCCGCCGGAGCCGCCTGGGTGGCCGTAAATGTGCCTTTCGCCTTGGCCAACCCTGCGGGCTGGACCTACTTTTTCCAGTTCAGCGCGGACCGCGATGCCGGCTACAGCTCGCCCTGGTTTGTGTACAACCTGGTTGCTGCCCGGTTGCGGTGGACGGAACTCAGCCCGGCCGCCGTCGACCTTCTGTCCCCGGGCCTCTTTCTGCTGTCCTGCGCGGCCATAGCGGCGGTTGCGCTGACTGCCCGGCGGCGGCCCCGGCTGGCGCAGTTGGCCTTCCTGATCGTGGCGGCGTTCATCCTGACCGGCAAGGTCTACTCGCCGCAGTTTGTGGTGTGGCTGGTCCCGCTGCTCGCGCTGGCACGGCCGCGGTGGCAGGAGTTCCTGATCTGGCAGGGCATTGAAGGCCTGCACTGGGCGGCCGTGTGGATGTACCTTGGACAGGTGACCAGCGCAGGCTCATCCCAGCACAACCTGGATATGCCGTACTACGCCCTGGCCGTGGCTGGGCACATGGCCGCGGTGGGATACCTGATGCTGCGCGTGACCTGGGACATCTTCGATCCGGCCTACGATCCCATCCGGCGGCACCACGTTGATGATCCCCACGGCGGCCCCTTCGCGGGCGCGCCCGACTGGTTCCGGCTGGGCCCCGGCGGATCCTCCCGTTCCCTCCTCCCATGGAAAGCAGGGTCCAATGCCTGATGTTGTGGTGGTGGGCGCCGGGCCCAACGGACTGGCAGCGGCAGTGGTGATGGCGCGGGCAGGTCTGTCCGTGGAACTCTTCGAAGCCGGCCCAAGCGTCGGCGGGGGCACCCGCACCAGCGAGTTGATGCAGCCAGGGCACTTCCACGACATCTGCTCGGCGGTGCATCCGATGGCCGTGGCATCACCGTTCTTCAAGGCCTTCGAACTGTTCCGGCGCGTCAACCTCATCACGCCCGACCTGTCCTACGCCTCCCCGCTGGACGGCGGACGGGCCGCCCTCGCGTACCGGTCGCTCGATCGGACCGCCGAGGAGTTGGGCCGCGACGGCGGGGCCTACCGGAAGCTGATGGCGCCCCTGGTGCAGCGCATCGACGACGTTATGGACTTCACCCAGAACCAGCTCCTTCGGATCCCGCGCAACCCTTTGGCAGCGGGGATTTTCGGGCTGAGGACCCTGGAGCAGGGATCACGGTTGTGGAACACCCGGTTCAGGGAAGAACTAGCGCCCGCCCTGCTCGCAGGCGTGGCGGCGCACGCGATCTCCCACCAGCCGTCCCTGGCCGCTTCCGGCGGCGGGTTGATGCTGGGAGCACTGGGACACGCGGGAGGATGGCCTATTCCGGAAGGCGGGTCCGCATCCATAGCTGCAGCCCTGGCCGAGGACCTCGCTGCGCACGGGGGTGCAATCCACACTGATGCACCAATCGACCGGCTTGAGGACCTTCCCCCTGCACGCGCCACTCTCTTGAACGTGGCTCCGCAAGGGCTGTTGAACATGGCGGGCCATGCCCTGCCCACCGGCTACCGTGCGGCCCTGGAATCCTTCAGGTACGGCAACGGTTCCTGCAAGGTGGATTTCATCCTTTCCGGTCCTGTGCCATGGACTGCACCTGAACTGGCCAACGCCGGGACAGTCCACCTCGGCGGGACCCGGGCGGAAGTTGCCCGCTCTGAGAACGAGGTCAGCGCCGGCAAACACCCGGAACGGCCTTATGTGCTGGTGGCCCAACAGTCCCGCTTCGACTCCAGCCGTGCTCCGTCCGGCCGCCACACCCTCTGGGCGTACTGCCACGTGCCCGCCGGCTCAACGAGGGACATGACGGAAACCGTCACCGCCCAGGTGGAACGTTTCGCCCCCGGGTTCCGGGACGTCGTGGTGGAGTCCAGGGCCATCACCGCCGCCGGACTGGCCCAGTACAACCGGAATTACGTGGGCGGGGACTTCAGCGCCGGGAGCATGGACATGCTGAACCTGGTGCAGCGGCCCGTGGTTTCGCCCGTGCCCTGGCGTACACCGTTGCGTGGCATCTACCTTTGCTCCTCCTCGACCCCGCCCGGGCCAGGGGTCACGGGCATGCCGGGCTACCACGCGGCCAAACATGCCCTGCAGGACATATTCGCCCTGCCCGTCCCGGCACTCGGCCTGGACGCGGCCTAGGCCCTGCTCCGTTTCGTGCCGCGGGCCATGGCAAGCCCGGGGCAAAAACCGGGAGATAATGGCGCGATGGGGATATCTACAAAACTGTCTTTGGGCATTGCTGCCGTCATTCTTGGAACATCGCTGGTGGCTTGCGATGACGGCAGGGGCGGCGCCGAAGCCGCCGCCACACAACTGGCTACCGCCGTCTCGGGACTCGACGTGGGGACGGTGCCCTTCGACGGCAAGGACTCCACGGCCGCCAGTGACCAGCTGAAGAGCGTTTTCGCCGCCCTCGACCCCTCGAAGCCAGCCGTTGAAGCCGGCGAACTCACGCTTGATGGCGACAACGCCTCAGCCCCGCTGAACTACACCTGGAACTTTGGCGGTGCCGAGTGGAAATACACCGTCTCGGCCAAATTCAAGAAGTCCGGGGACAAATGGCTTACCGTGTGGGACCCTGCCACTTTGGCGCCGGGGCTGGCGGACAGCGAGATCCTGACCAAGGGATCGCAGTCACCCCAGCGCGCGGACATCCTGGGCGCCGGAGACGTGCCCCTGGTGACGTACCGCCCCGTCGTGAACGTTGGCATCGACAAGCCCCAGCTGGGCGCTGCAGACCCCGCTGATTCCGCCGGCAAACTGGCCGCCCTGGTGGGCGTTGATCCCGCCGCCTACACCCAGCAGGTGCAGGCCTCCGGCGCCGAGGCCTTTGTCTCCGCGATAACGCTGCGCGACGAAGGCCGCACCATCACCAACGAGCAGATTGCAGCCATTCCCGGAGCCCGTGCCATTCCCGCATCCATGCCGCTGGCACCCAGCCGCACCTTTGCCCGGGCCGTCCTCGGTTCCGTCGGGGAGGCTACTGCCGAGCAGATCGAAGCATCAAAAGGCGGGCTGACGGCGGGAGACGTGACCGGCATCGGCGGGCTGCAGCAACAGTACGACGAACAACTCAGGGGAACTGACGCCGTCGTAATCCGCGCGCAGCGGGCAGACCTGACCAGGGAACAGATCCAGTCGGCCGCCACGGATCCGCGTCGGGTCCTCTTCGAAGTGAAGCCCACGCCGGGAACGCCGCTGAAGACCACCCTGGACCCGACGCTCCAGTCACTGGCGGAGACCACCCTTGAAGGAGTGAAACCGGCCTCCGCGATTGTGGCTCTCCGGCCGTCCACCGGGGCTGTGCTGGCAGCAGCGTCAGGGCCGGGAAGCAACGGCTACAACACGGCCATGCTGGGCCAGTACGCACCGGGCTCCATCTTCAAAATGGTGGATTCGCTGGCCATGTTCCGGAATGGCCTGACCCCGGATTCGAAGGTTGAATGCACGCCCACATTGACGGTGGACGGGCGGACGTTCAAGAACTCGGAGGGGTACCCGGAGAGTTCGCTGGGGTCGGTGACGCTCCGTGATGCCTTCGCCCACTCCTGCAACACGGCCTTTATCGCCGCGCGGGACAACGTCTCCCAAAGCCAGCTTGAAGCAGCGGCCTTGGCCATGGGCATCGCCGTCGAAGCGCCCACCCTCGGCGCGGACGCCTTCCTGGGCTCCGTCCCCGGCGAGGCCGCCGGCACCGAGCACGCCGCCTCCATGATTGGCCAGGGCAAAGTGCTGCTGTCTCCGTTGGCCGCCGCCATGATGGCCGGCTCGGTGGCCAAGGGCGCTCCGGTTGCCCCGCAGCTTGTCCTGAATCCCGACGCCGGTGCTGCCGCCGAGGGAACCACCAGCGGGTCCTCTGTTCCGCCTGCGCAGCCCTCCGCGACCGCCAGTGCCGAGGCGCCCTCCCAAGCATCCGGCAACCCCATCACCCCGGAAGAGGCGACGAAGCTGGCGGACATGATGCGCGCCGTCGTGACCTCCGGACATGCCGGCTTCCTCGCCAGCGTCCCCGGGGCACCGGTGGGGGCCAAAACCGGTACCGCCGAGTTCGGGAAGGAAAACCCGCCCAAGACGCATGCCTGGATTGTGGCCGTGCACGGCGACCTCGCGGTGGCTGTGTTTGTGGAGGACGGCGGCCTGGGCGCAACCACCTCCGGCCCGCTGCTGCAGAAGTTCCTGACCGCCGCCGGCTAAGGCCAAAAATCCGGGAGGGCGTGCCGTGGGAAGATGGAGTACGTGGCCCATATTGACGTTTCCGGCATTGATTACTTCCTCTCCGACGGCACCCAGCTGCTCAACGGAGTGACCTTCAAGGTTCCGGACGGCACCAAAACGGCCCTGATCGGTCCCAACGGAACTGGCAAGACCACGCTGTTCCGGATCATCGCCGGGGACCTGGTGCCCGACGAAGGGGTTATCGGCCGGTCCGGGAACATGGGCATCATGCGCCAGTTCGTCGGCCAGGTCCGCGATGACTCCACAGTGCGCGACCTGCTGGTCTCCGCCGCGCCGCCCGCACTGGCCGCTGCCGCCCGTGAGGTCGACGAGGCGGAACTTGCGATGGTGGAGCACGACGACGAGCCAAGCCAGATGCGTTACGCCCAGGCCATCGTGGACTGGGGGGACGCGGGCGGCTACGACGTCGAGACCGTCTGGGACGAAGTCTGCATGGCCGCGCTGGGACTACCCTTTGACCGCGCACAGCACCGCCCGGCGTCGAGCCTGTCCGGCGGTGAGCAGAAGCGGCTGGTCCTTGAAGCGCTCTTTGCCGGCCCTGATGACCTGCTGCTGCTGGACGAACCGGACAACTACCTGGACGTGCCCGGCAAGCGCTGGCTCGAGGAGAAGCTGAACGACTCCAAAAAGACCGTCTTCTTCATTAGCCACGACCGGGAGCTGCTGAACAACGCTGCCGGCCGCATCGTGACACTTGAGCCGGGCATCAACGGGGCCGGAGCCTGGATCCATGGCGGCGGGTTCGGCTCCTACGTGGAGGCCCGGGCGGACCGCAATGCCCGCTTTGAGGAACTGCGCAAGCGGTGGGACGAGGAGCACGTCAAGCTCAAGGAACTCGTCAACATGTACAAAAACAAGGCTGCGTTCCGCTCCGACATGGCCAACCGGTACCACGCCGCCCAGACCCGGCTGGCCAAATTCCTGGAGATCGGGCCGCCCGAAGCGCTGCCCATTGAGCAGAACGTGCAGATGCGGCTCAAGGGCGGCCGCACCGCCAAGCGCGCCATCGTGGCCGAAAAGCTGGAACTGACCAACCTGATGAAACCGTTCTCCACCGAAGTATGGTTTGGTGACCGCGTGGGCGTCCTGGGATCCAACGGTTCCGGCAAATCGCACTTCCTCCGGCTGCTCGCCACCGGCGGCACCGATCCGGAGCGGGAGCACCTGCCCGTGTCCGACGTCGAAATCGCCGAAGTGCCCCACGAAGGCACAGTGAAACTTGGCGCCCGCATCCGACCCGGCTTCTTCGCGCAGACACACGTGCGCCCGGACCTGCTGGGCAAAACGCTGCTGGAAATCCTGCACCGCGGAGACGAACACCGGTCGGGGCTGGGCCGCGAGGCAGCAGCCGGCGCACTGGACGGGTATGGGCTGGCCGGGCAGTCTGAGCAGAAGTACGAGTCCCTCTCCGGCGGGCAGCAGGCGCGCTTCCAGATCCTGCTCCTGCAGCTCAGCGGTGCCACGCTGCTGCTCCTCGACGAACCCACTGACAACCTGGACCTGCACTCGGCCGAGGCCCTGGAGCGCGCCATCGACCACTTCGAGGGAACCGTCCTGGCGGTGACGCACGACCGCTGGTTTGCCCGCACCTTTGACCGGTTCCTGGTCTTTGGATCTGACGGCAAGGTATATGAATCCGACGAGCCCGTGTGGGATGAGAAGCGGGTGGAACGCGACCGCTGAGCCTCACACGCTCTCTCAGTTAATGGGCATTTTTCGCTGACCCTCTCGCATGAGTGCGAGAGGGTTGCGAATTTTGGCGCATCAAGTGAGAGAGCGTCTGACGACTTTATGATCAAATGATCAGAAGTTGCTATCATTTGGTCATGAAGACGGACGAGCGGCATCGTACTATCGCCGGGCTGCTCCGCCAGCGCCAGGAGGTGACGGTCGAGGAGCTGACGCTTGCCTGCGACGCTTCTGGAGCTACTATCCGCCGGGACCTTGAGGTCCTCGCCGCCAACGGCGTTCTTCGCCGGGTCCATGGCGGAGCGCGAAGCCTGATTGGCCATGGCGGGAATCCCGGCTATGGGCAGCGGGAACTGGAGGACCAGGACGCCAAGAAGCGCATCGCCGCCGCCGTTGCCGGCCTCCTCCGCGACCGGGAGCATGTGTGGCTGGACAGTGGCAGCACCGCCACCGAGGTGGCCCGGGCGCTGGCAGGGAGGGACCTGACCCTGATGCCGATGTCACTGCGGTCGCTCAACGTTCTCGCCGCTGAAGAAGCTACGGCCGGAACCCGCCCCGCCCTGCTGCTGCCGGGCGGAAGCCTCGTTCCCGCCGAACTGTGTTTCCGGGGTCCGCTTGCGGAATCGAACGTCCGCTCACTGCGCTTCGACACGGCAGTGGTCACGCCCTGCGCTGTGGACCTCAAGGACGGGCTTCTTGCCCATGACCTGGAGGACGCGGCGGTGAAGCGGGCCGGGCTGGAATCAGCGTCCCGAGTGGTGGTGGCCGCCGCCGCCGCGAAATGGGACGCCCATGCCAGGGCCCTTGTGGCAGGCCTCGACCGTGTGGACATCATGGTCACGGACAAGCAGTTCAGCCAGGACGAACGACGACGACTTGAAGACAACTCTGTGGAAGTAGTGAACGTATGAGCATAAATACAGGTACGGCAGAGCAGGCCGGACTTAAGGCAGCCGCGGCCGCCACTTTTGTTGTCTTTGGCATCAACGGACTGGTTTTCGCCAGCTGGGCCGCACGGATTCCCGCAGTCACCGAAACGCTGAAGATCACATCGGGCCAGATGGGGACCTTGCTGCTCTGCACCGCCGTCGGCTCACTGCTCGCCCTGCCCACCGCAGGATGGGTGGTAGGACGGCTCGGTACAGCGAACACCGTACGCCTGGGCGGATTGCTGGCCTCGGCCGCCGGCGTGGGAATTGCGTTGTCGCTGTCCATCGCGTCCATCCCGGGCACAGCCGTTTCCCTGTTTTTCTTCGGTATCGCCATCGGCCTGTGGGATGTTTCCCAGAACATCGAAGGTGCGGACGTGGAACACAAGCTCCGGCGGACCATCATGCCCCAGTTCCATGCTGCCTTCAGCGGCGGCGCGTTCGTTGGTGCCCTCATCGGGGCAGGCCTGTCCAACCTTGGCATTGACCTGCCGCTGCACCTGCTGGTCATCGTGGGCATTGTCCTGGTGGCGACCATGCTCGCGCCCCGCTACTTCCTCCCGCACGTCGCCATCCCCGCTCCCGCCGACGGCGCCAAGGCTGTCAAAGGCCCGTCCGCCTGGCGGGACAGCAGGACTGTGCTCATCGGCATTGTCGTCCTTGGAGCGACCCTGACAGAGGGTGCGGGCAACGACTGGATCGCCAAGGCGTCGGTGGACGGCCTGGGCACCTCCGAATCCACGGGCGCCCTGATGTTCGCCCTCTTTGTCCTGGCCATGACGGCGATGCGCTTCCTCGGCGGCCGCGTCATCGACAAGTACGGCCGGGTTGCCGTGCTCCGGGCGAGCATGGCCGCAGCTGCGGCCGGGCTGTGCCTCTTTGTGCTTGCCGGAAACCCTTGGCTGGCCGCCATAGGTGCCGCACTCTGGGGCATAGGGGCCGCCCTGGCCTTTCCGATGGGTATGTCCGCTGCTGCCGACGACCCGCAGCACGCTGCAGCGCGTGTCTCGGTAGTGTCCACCCTGGGATACATCTCATTCCTGGCAGGTCCTCCCCTGCTGGGCTACCTGGGCGACCTCACCGGTATCCACCACGCCTTGCTGGCAATCCTTGCCCCCATCCTGGTGGCGCTCCTGCTGGCCGGTGCTGCCAAGCCGTTGAAGGCCAAGTAGGCCGCAACGCCGGTAGAAGCCGCTTCCGTCCCTTGTCTACGGCGGTAGGGTGAGGGGCATGCAGAGCAAATGGCGGACAAGCCATCGATGGATCAGCCGCACGGATAGATACCTCGTTCGGTATGTTTCGCGCTTGCCGGGCGGAAACCATGACGAGTTTTTCCGCAGGCTTTCCGCTGCCGCCAACCACGGAAAACTCTGGATGGGCATAGCAGCGGCCATCGCCATAATTCCCGGCAGGCCCCGGCGGGCCGCTCTTCACGGACTTATAGCCCAAGCGGTGGCTTCGGCGGTCACCAACGGAATTTTCAAGACGCTCCTTCCCCGCGCCCGGCCACTCCCGGAGCATCTTCCCGTGTTCCGGTTTGTCCATCCGCAACCCAAAAGCTCATCCATGCCGTCGGGACACTCGGCCTCGGCCGTGGCCTTCGCCGTGGGGGTGGGACTGGTGAAGCCGTCCGTTGGTGCAGCGCTGGCCCCGGCGGCGCTGGGAGTGGCCTACTCCCGCGTCCACACCGGAGCGCACTGGCCCTCGGATGTGCTCTTCGGCTCAGCGATCGGGGCGGGTGCTGCCTTGATAACCCGGCGGTGGTGGCCTGTCCGCCCGCCCTTTCCTCAGACCAGCAGGACCTGGACCTCGGCTCCCGGACTGCCCGAGGGAGCCGGGCTAAGCATCGTGGTGAACACCCTCGGAGGCTCTTTCAAGGAAGAGACGGCCGAAGCACTCCTAAAGGTATTCCCTAAGGCGTATATAAGAACCGTGGAGCCGGATGAGGACCTCCTGGCAGCGATTGACCAGACGGCGGCCCGGCCGGGGACCCTCGCGCTGGGGGTGTGGGGTGGTGATGGAACCGTGGGAGCTGCGGCCGCGGCCGCCGTCGAACGTTCCCTCCCCCTGCTGGTGCTGCCGGGCGGGACACTCAACCACTTCGCCCGTGACGCCGGTACCGGGAGCCTGAAGGAGGCCCTTGCCGCAGCATCGAAGGGCGAAGCTGCCTTGGCCGACGTCGGCATTGTCACCGTGGAGCGCGGCCTCGCGGGCAAGCCGGAAGCAGCGGAAGTGATCATGCTGAACACCTCCAGCATCGGTCTCTATCCCAACCTTGTCCGCCGCCGCGAACACCTGCAGCCGGCATTGGGCAAGCCCCTGGCAGGAGTAGTTGCCATGTTCCGCACGTTCGCCGCCGGCACCCCCACCACCCTGACAGTGAACGGCCGGAGCCATAAGTTGTGGATAGCCTACGTGGGACGCGGCCGGTACTACCCCCGCGACCACGCGCCGCTGTTCCGGCCCGTTCTTGACGACGGCATCCTTGACGTCCGGATGATAACGGCCGATGAGTCCTTCGCCCGGCTCCGCCTGCTCTGGTCCGTGTTGACCGGCACAGTGGCCACTTCACGCATTACCCACCTGAGCGAGGCGACGAACGTGCGGATCGAGGCAGGCGGCTCACCCATGGCACTGGCTGTGGACGGTGAGGCGGTAGCGGGCGTACGCAGCGTGGAGTACAGCGTGCGGCGCCAAGCACTGACGTACTACTCCCCGCGCCCCTGACACAGCAGTCCGAGGAAGCAGTCATCCAGGGGGACTACCCCGGTTTACCCCTGAATCATCCCTGAGACCGGCGAATTCGGGCAGTCGGATCGGTAGCGTGGGGTTTACACCACGTCCCAGCAACCTCTCCCGCAGCGCATACTGCCGTCCGAAGGAAACATCCATGATTGAGGCAAAAGGCCTGACCAAGGTTTATGGCGGAAAAACCGCCGTGGCCGGGGTCAGCTTCACCGTGAAACCAGGGCTCGTTACGGGCTTCCTGGGACCGAACGGTGCCGGCAAGTCCACCACCATGCGAATGATCATGGGACTGGACCGGCCGACGTCGGGTTCGGTCACCGTCAACGGCCTCCCCTACGCGCAGCACAAGGCGCCGCTGCACGAGGTGGGCGCACTGCTGGACGCAAAGGCCGTGCACACGAGCCGCAGCGCGTACAACCACCTGTTGGCCATGGCTGCCACGCACGGCATTCCCAAGGCCAGGGTCCGGGAAGTCATTGAAATGACCGGCCTGGAGGCGGTGGCGCGCAAGAAGGCGGGCGGCTTCTCCCTGGGCATGGGCCAGCGGCTGGGCATTGCCGCTGCGCTGCTGGGCGATCCCCAGACCCTCATCCTGGACGAACCGGTCAACGGCCTGGACCCGGAAGGCGTGCTGTGGGTCCGGAACCTGGTCCGCTACCTGGCCAACCAGGGCAAAACAATCTTCCTGTCCTCGCACCTGATGAGCGAGATGGCCCAGACCGCGGACCACCTGATCGTCATTGGCCGCGGCCGGATTATCGCCGATGCACCGGTGAAGGAAATCATTGCCGGAACCCGGCAGGCCAAGACGCTGGTCCGCACCGGCGCCGCCTTGGAACTCTCCGCCCTCCTGGCCGGCGACGGCGTCACCGTGGACCAGAGCGAGCCGGAGACCCTTGAAGTAACTGGGATGGACTCCCGGCAGATTGCCCGCATCGCTTTGGACAACCGGGTGCTGCTCTACGAACTCACGCCGCAGCTCTCATCTCTGGAAGACGCGTACTTCGACCTCACCAAGGACGAAGTGGAATACCACTCACACCTGACCAGCGGGCCCGCAGTATCCGCCCCGGCAGCGGCAGGAAAGTAAGGACGATGAGCACCATGACTGAAACCCGTACCGTCCCCACCCGTTCCTCCGCAGGTTCACGGGGAGTGACATTTACCGGCGTCCTGCGGTCCGAATGGATCAAGCTGTGGTCCTTGTTGTCCACCCGCATCCTGCTGCTGCTGACGCTGCTTGCCATCGTGGGCGTGGGGGCACTCGCTGTCCTGATCCGCTACACCTACCTGGATGAAATGATCCGCCGCGCCAGGGACCAGGGGCAGACGATGACCCCTGACATGCTGGAAAAATCCTTTCCCCCGGGCTCCGGTTTTGACCTGTACAACCTGCCCAATGCCGGGCTGCAGATCGGCATCCTCATCCTCGGCTCACTAGCGGTCCTCTTTATGTCCTCCGAGTACGCCACCGGAATGATCCGTTCCACCATGAACGCCGTCCCCCGGCGCACTCCTGCCTTTGTGGCCAAGGCGATCATCCTCGCCGTCATCTCCTACGTGATCACCACCATTGCCGGGGTGGTAACCTTCCTGATCGCCATGCCGGTGTTCCAGGGGATGGGCTTCGACCTCGACTGGTCCACCGACGGCGTGCTCTACAGCATCTTCACCGGCGGCCTCTACGTGGCCGGCGTTGCCCTGATCGGACTGTCGATGGGAACGCTGCTGCGCAATTCGGCTGGCGGCATCACCGTCCTGGTGGCCTTGTTCTTCGTCCTGTCCATCGCCGCAAGCTTTATGACCCTCATCCCCGGCGAGTTCTGGAAGTACGTACCGCAGTACATTCCCAGCGAAGCCGGCGGGCGGTTCCTGTCGATCGGACACACGGACGGCATCATTGACCCTTGGCATGGCGGCCTGATCTTCCTGGGCTACGTACTGCTGTTCCTGATCCCCGCGATGATTGTGCTGAAAAAGCGCGACGTATAACCCAGCAGGAATATAAGCAGGAATGACAGAAACGGCAGTAGGAAGGGACGCGCCGGCCGGCCAGGCCGACGCGTCCTTTGCCGAGCTCACCGCCAGGCGCAGGGGACTCATCCGGCGCTACCTGCATGCCCACCGGCGGGTTATGGATGCTGTGGTGGTTCTCAGCTACGGCCTGCTGGTGGCACCCACGGTGGTGGACGCCGTCGGGTCCGGCAACTGGATCGCCGCACTCCTGCTGGCGGCCGTGGCGGGGGCGTTGTTCCTCCGGCGTTCCTACCCGGTGGCCCTTGTTGCCTTCGTGGCGGTGGCCGAGGTGGCCGTGACGCTGCTGCATCCCTGGGGTTCCAACGTCTCGGCGGGACTGTGGTTTTCGCTCTACGCCGTGGCCGTGGCGCGCAGCCGCCGCTTCGCAATCATCGCGACGGCCGCGGCCACCGCTCCGCTGGCACTCCTCTACCTCCTGGCCGCCGTCGGGCCGATGCGGATAGAGGTTGTCCACACCCACGTCAATCCGGAAGATTTCCACCTCCTGACCAGCATTGCCACCGGTGCCACCATCGCGCTGTCCAACGTTATTGCCACGGGGATCGGCATCTCGGTCCGGCAGCGGCGCGAACACGAACAGGAGATAGCCGCCTGGGCGGCGAGGACCGCGAGCCTGGCGTCCGTTAGTGAACGGAACCGGATCGCCCGGGAGATGCACGACGTCGTGGCCCACTCGCTGACGGTGATGGTCAGTTTGTCCGACGGTGCCGCCGTCGTGGTCCGGAAAAGTCCGGAACGCGCCGGCGAGGTGCTCGGTGAACTGTCCCGCACGGGCCGCACGGCCCTCGCCGATATGCGGCGCGTGCTGGGCGTCCTGCGCGAGGACGGATCAGCGGCACCACGGCTGCCGCTCGCTTCGGGGGACAGCCTGTCCAAGCTTCTGGAGGGTTTCCGCACGGCAGGCCTGCCCCTGCATTACTCCCACACCGGGCCGGCCTTGCCGGACGACGCCGCCTTCCAGCTCACCGTGTACCGGATCGTCCAGGAATCGCTGACCAATGTGCTCCGCTACGGCCGTTCACTGGGGCGGGTGGACGTTTCGATCATCCGCTCAGGTTCCACGGTCACCATAGACGTGCTCGACGACGGCGCGGGAGTTCCCGGGGAGGTCCCACCTGAGGGGGTCAGCATTTCGGCCGCCGCGAACGGCTCCTACGGCACCTCTTCGGGCACCTCTTCCGGGACCTCGTACGGCACGGGCCAGGGAATCACGGGAATGGCTGAACGTGCCCGGATTTATGCCGGCAGTGTGGAAGCCGGCCGCAGCGGACGGGGCTGGCGGGTGCACGCCGTCCTTTCTTGGCCCGGCGACGAGGTTACCGATTCCATCCGCCCACACCAACTGCAAGGGAAAGCATGACGATCAACCCGGCCATCACGGTCCTGCTGGTGGACGACCAGCCCCTGCTCCGGATGGGGTTCCGGCTCATCCTTGAAGGCGAGGAGGATCTGCGGATTGTGGGCGAAGCCTCCGACGGCGCCGAGGCCGTCCGGCTGGTCCGTGAACTCACGCCGGACGTGGTGCTGATGGACGTCCGGATGCCCGTGCTGGACGGCATTGAGGCCACACGGGCCATCACGGCCGACGGCGCGGGCTCGAGGATCATCATCCTGACCACCTTTGACGTGGACGAGTATGCCTTTGCCGGCCTCCAGGCAGGCGCATCCGCGTTCCTCCTGAAGGATGCGGCGCCGCAGGACCTGATTAATGCCGTCCGGGTGGTGGCCAGCGGTGATGCAGTGGTGGCACCCCGAGTGACCCAGCGGCTGCTCGAAACGTACGTGCGCGGCACCACCAGGCCGGCGCCCTTGACAACTGCGCCTGATCCCCTCCTGGCGGATCTGACGCCCCGGGAAACCGAGATGCTGGAAGCGATGGCAGAGGGACTGTCCAACGCGGAGATCGCCCACCGGTACTTCCTGTCCGAGGCGACGGTGAAGACGCACGTGCGGCGGATCCTCACCAAGCTCCATCTCCGCGACCGTGTCCAAGCAGTGGTGTATGCCTACGAGACCGGCCTGGTGGTGCCGAGCAACCCGGACTACTGAGGCACAGCCTGCGCACAGGAATGCCCTATGCAGGTGACAGGCGGGGACGGTTGGATGGTGGCATGACAAACAAACTCCCCCATCCCGATCACGACCGCGGACTGGAGTTCGACCTGACCACGATGATGAGCCGCCGCTCCCTGGGCATGTTCCTTGGCGCGGGCAGCGCCGCCGCAGCCCTGGCTGCATGCACGCCAGGCGGATCAAGCTCCGGCGCCGGCCCGTCGGCGTCGAACGCTGCAACCACTGGGAGTGCAACGGCATCCGCGTCTGCCTCGGCAACCGCCGTACCGTCGCCCACATTGACCCGGGCAATCGCCGAATGCGGCGTGGAGATTCCGCAGGAAACGGCCGGCCCGTTTCCAGGGGACGGCTCGAACGGACCGAACGTCCTGGAAGCCTCGGGAGTGGTACGGCAGGACATCACCTCCAGCTTCGGCACAGGCACGGCCAAGGCCGAAGGGGTACCGCTGACCTTTACGCTGACGCTGCTGGATAACGCCAACGGCTGTGCGCCGTTGGCCGGTGCGGCCGTCTATGCCTGGCACTGCGACAGGGAAGGGAGGTACTCGATGTACGATTCCGGACTCGGGAACGAGAACTTCCTCCGCGGGGTCCAGGAGGCTGACGCGAACGGCCAGGTCACGTTCACTTCAATATTCCCTGGCGCGTACACGGGCCGTTGGCCGCACATCCATTTTGAGGTGTTCGAATCGATGAGCAACGCGACGGCGGCGGGCCAGGTGCTGGCCGTTTCGCAGATTGCCCTCACCCAGGCCGCGTGCGAGGACGTGTACGCCACGGCAGGCTATGAGTCCAGCGCCAAGAACTTTCTCCGCACCACACTCAAGTCGGACAACGTCTTCAGGAACGACGGCGGAATCTACCAGCTGGCCACTCTGACCGGCTCGGCCGCGGCCGGCTACACGGCGGGCCTGAACGTCACCATCTAGACTCGGGAGCATGCCTTCTCTTTCCTCCGCTGCAGACCACATCCAGGACCTTGGCGCGTATGTCAGCGCATCGCCGTCGAGCTTTCACGCGGTGCACGAAGCGGCGCGGCGTCTGGTGGAGGCCGGCTTTGTCCGGCTGGATGAACTGGAGCCTTGGGAAGGCGGTGCGGGTTCGTTTTTTGTGATCCGTGACGGCGCGCTGATCGCGTGGGTGGTGCCGGAGGGCGCCGGCCCCACCACAGGGTTCAGCATCCTCGGGGCGCACACGGATTCGCCCTCCTTCAAGCTCAAGCCCAAGCCGACTACCGGTGCGCACGGCTGGCTGCAGGCAGGTGTGGAGGTGTACGGCGGGCCGCTGCTGAATTCCTGGCTGGACCGGGAGCTGCAGCTCGCCGGCCGGCTGGTGATGCTGGACGGCACCGAGCACCTGGCCGCTACCGGGCCCCTGCTGCGCTTCCCGCAACTGGCCATCCATCTGGACCGGGCCGTAAATGAAGGCCTGACGCTGGACAAGCAGCGGCACATGAACCCGGTATGGGGACTCGGGAACCCTTCTGATTTCGACCTGCTGGCGGTGCTGGCTTCTTCTGTCTCCGGGGCCTCCGTTGATCCCGGGCAGATTGGCGGGTACGACGTCGTGATCGCGGATACGCAGGCGCCTGCGGTTTTCGGGGGGAATGGGGAGTTCTTCGCGTCCGGGCGGCTGGATAATCTTTCGTCCACGCATGCGGGGCTGGTGGCTTTGATGAAGCACGCTTCTTCGGCATCCTCTGGCGGCCCAGTCGCCGTTCTGGCCGCCTTCGACCATGAGGAGATTGGGTCCAACTCGCGTTCCGGGGCCTGCGGGCCCATCCTTGAGGATGTCCTGGTGCGTATCTCTGACGGACTTGGCGCGACGTTGAGCCAGCGGCGGCAGGCGCTGGCGGCGTCGTTCTGTGTTTCTGCTGATGCGGGGCACGCGGTGCACCCGAACTATGCCGAGCGGCATGACCCCGCCAACCATCCGGTCCTCAACGGCGGGCCGCTGCTGAAGATCAACGCGAACCAGCGGTATGCCACCGATGCGGCCGGTGCGGCGCTGTGGGCGCGGCTCTGTGCTGAGGCCGGCGTGCCCTACCAGGAGTTCGTATCCAACAACGCGATCCCGTGCGGTTCCACCATCGGGCCGCTGACCGCAACCCGGCTGGGGATCCGGACGGTGGACGTGGGGGTTCCCCTGCTTTCGATGCACTCCGCGCGGGAACTGTGCGGTGTGGAGGACCCGCGGCGGCTGGCTGCCGTGGCGGAGCTGTTTTTCCGGACCGCCGTGTAGGTCCTGCCCGGCTTCCGCTTAAGGCCGCAGGGCGGCCATCAGCTTGATGCACCTTGCGCGTGGTCCCTCACTAATGCACGAGGCATGCCGCATAGCATCTGCGGTTATCCACAGAGTGTGCGAGTTCGTGTGGTGGCTCCGCGAGCGTCCGCCTAGCTTTGAACCAGATGCCCTCCGGGGCGGTGTCCCAGGTTCCGGACATTGCCATTAACACCTGTGTGCATCAGCTGCCAAGGAAATACCACGAGAGTCTGGAACCGGTCGGACCGGTTTTTGTTCCATAACCAGGGGAGTGCAGACCCCGCGTTTACCGGAGCGCCCACCAGCATACGTTTGGAGCCCGCATGACTTCTGCACCAATTACTCCCACCGGAATGCCTCAAATTGACAGTAGTGCCCGGCGTCGCGGCACCGGGACAAGGCGGTGACGGCAATGATGACTGGGTTGGGCAACCTCTTGGAACCAGGTAAACGCGTCTTGTGGGTTGCCAGCTGCGGCGGTCACTTGGCCGAACTCAAGAAGATAGCTGACCTGTATTCACAGTCCGGACTTCACGAGAAGTGGGCCACCTTCGACACGCCCCAGTCCAGGTCGATCCTTGAGAGAGCTGATGTGCTTTACTTGCCCCGTGTGGGTACCCGTGACGCAAAGGGCACTTTGCGCGCTTTGGCCAGTGCCTGCCGGATCCTGCGGAATGATTCCTATGACTATGTTGTCAGTACCGGGGCTGCCGTAGCCGTCTCCTTCCTGCCGCTTGCCGCTTTGCTGGGATCCGAGGCCATCTACATTGAGAGCCTGACCAGGACACAGGGTCCTTCCACTACCGGAAAAATCCTCCAAAGATTTCCCCGAGTCCACACCTATACACAGTACGAAACGTGGTCGGATCCGCGTTGGAAGTATGTCGGTTCGGTCTTGGATAACTGGAAGGTTCGACGGCGGCCGTACCGTAAAGTCCGACAGGTACTGGTCACTCTTGGGACCATTCACCCCTATCGCTTCGACCGTGCTGTGGACGCCGTGGCACGGAGACTGCCTGAGGGATGCTCGGTCATTTGGCAGCTGGGTTCCACGACTCGAAACGACCTGCCGGGAACTGTCCACAGGGACCTTGGCTGGACGGACATGAACCGATTGATCCAGGAATCGGATGTTTTTGTTTGCCATGCCGGGGTGGGCTCGGTCCTCCAGGCTTTGGACAATGGAGTTGTCCCTGTACTGGCAGTCCGTTCGGCCAGCCTTGGCGAGCATGTGGATGACCACCAAGGATCTTTTGCGCACGAAATGATCCGGCGTGGCCTCGGGAAGGTGTTGGAGTTCTCGGAAGATGGAGCCGCAGTTCTCGAAGAGGCAGCTGAGCTGGAGCCGTACATTCCATCGCCTGCCTCAACTGTGGATTATGAGGAGCCACTACGCCGCGGGCCGGTCCTGCTTCCAGCCCGCCGTCTGGCTGCACATGCTCTGCCAGGGCACAGCCGCGAGCAAGTCCCCTCCCGCAGGCGTCCCTCCCGAAGCGGGCAGGCGAGATGAGCCGGGCAGGCAGTTCAAGGCCAAAGGAATCAGACGGTGAGTTCAGGCAGCACCAAGACCTCGATACGTGGCCGCGGTTCGCCGGCATTGACGAGTTCGCGGACGTTGCGGTTCTGGTGGTGACGTTCAATAGCGAAAGGGACATAGACCGGCTTCTCACGAGCCTTCGGCAAGAAGCGCAAGACCAGTCAATGAAGGTTATTGTGGCGGACAACTCTCCTACGCCCTGGACCTTGGATTCCATCTCGCAGCACGAGGATGTGCTGGCTTTTTCAACCGGCGGAAACTTTGGATACGCAGCGGCCATCAATGCCGCGTTGAAACGCGCCGGCGAAGCAGGATCCTATCTGGTGCTAAATCCGGATTTGCGGGTGCAACGGGGCGCCGTGCTGGCACTTCGCAGAAGGATGGCGGTCGCCGGCGCCGGAGTGGTAGTTCCACGGTTGCTGGATGAGGACGGGACCGTTTATCCGTCCCTGCGACGCGAGCCGAGTTTGTCCCGGGCCCTCGGTGATGCCCTGCTGGGCAGTAAAGTTCCAGGCAGGCCGGGCTGGTTGTCGGAAATCGACTATGCAGCGGCGAGCTACAGGCACTCCCATCCGATCGATTGGGCGACGGGCGCCGCGCTCCTCATTCGTTCCGATGTTGCCGGAAGGGTTGGCGGGTGGGACGAACGCTATTTCCTCTACTCCGAGGAGACCGATTTCATGCGCCGGGTTCGGGCTGGCGGTTTTTCCATTTGGTTCGAGCCGTCCGCCAAAATGGTGCACGCCCGCGGCGGATCCGGGAGCTCCCCGTTGCTGGACGCACTCCTGGGTGCAAACCGCATCCGCTACGTTCGGAAGTTCCATCCGGTTGCCTATGCAAGGGCCTTCCGCGCCGTCGTCGTTTTTTCTGCCCTGCTGCGCGCACCCCTTTCCGGGCGGAGGAGGATTTTCGGGCTCATCGCCCGGGAGTCCCGATGGAAGGAACTGCCCCACGCCGCCGCATTTCCGGCGCTGGAGGATGGCCCGGATGTGATCCCATACGGTGCCATAATCATCCCCGCCCATAACGAGGTTGCCGTGCTGCGCAGGACCTTGGAGGCTCTGACCCTTCCTCTGGCAAGCGGGCGCGTGGAGGTGATAGTCGTCTGCAACGGCTGCACCGACGGCACCGAGAAGTTGGCCCGTTCTGTAGCGGGGGTGCTGGTGGTTGAAGTAGCAAATGCGTCCAAGGTGGCTGCATTGAACGCCGGAGACTGCGCAACGAGCCTCTGGCCGCGGTTGTATCTGGACGCTGATATTGAGCTGCCGGTCCCGGCACTTTCTGCAACACTGAAGGCCCTCTCCGGGGAGCAAGGGCTGCTTTGCGCCCGCCCGGCTTTCCGCTACGACACGGACGGTGCCTCTTGGCTTGTAAAAGCCTATTATCGGGCACGCAACCGCCTGCCCCAATCCTCCGCCTCAATGTGGGGGGCAGGCGTCTACGGGCTGAGCCGAACCGGCCATCAGCGGTTAGGCAAGTTCCCTGATGTTTCAGGCGATGACTGTTTGGTTGACAGGCTGTTCGAAGGTAAAGAAAGGGCAGTCGTGGACTGCCTGCCGGTCACCGTCCGGACTCCGCGCTCCTCGAAGGCGTTGTTAATGACCTTAAAGAGGGTCTACAGGGGCAATTCGGAGCTTGGCGAATTGCCCGGCAGTACCCAGCGGACCGTGACGGAGTTGGCTGCGTCAGTTCATAGCCCTGCCTCGGCGCTCGATGCCTTGGTATACACCGGGTTCGCCTTGGCGGGCCGGTTGGCCCCCCGGCCCGTTAGGGCCTGGGAACGTGACGAGAGTTCGAGGGTCACATGAGACATTGTCCGGAAACGGCAGCAGGGGAGGCACCGTGAGAGTTTTGGTTTATCCACATGATATGGGTATGGGTGGGAGTCAGCTCAATGCTATAGAACTTGCGGCCGCAGTGCACAGCCGGGGGCATGAAGTCACCGTGGTGGGCCGCCCAGGTGCGTTGCAATCCAAGATCTCTGAACTAGGGTTGACCTTTATCCAACTGCCCCGCCCCGGCCGCCGTCCGAGCCTGCCCGTGGCCAGGGCGATAAGAGGATTGGTGTGCGAACGAGGTATTGATATCGTTCACGGCTATGAGTGGCCCCCTGCGCTGGAAGCCCTGCTGGGTTGCTCAAGAACGCCAGCGACGCCTGTTGCAACGGTGCTCTCCATGGCGGTGGCTCCCTTTATCCCGCGGCATTTGCCACTGATTGTCGGAACGGAACAAATCGCCCAGGCGGAGCGCGAACGGGGAAGAAGTTTCGTCCGGCTGATGGAACCGCCGGTGGACGTAACATCCAATTCCATTGAATCCCCATTGCCGATAAACGATATGGCCCATCGGTGGGGGATCCATCGCCGAGGGGTAACTCTGGCCATTGTGTCGCGGCTCGCCCGTGAGATGAAACTCGAAGGTATTCTCAGCGCAGTACGGCTGGTGGGCGGATGGAACGGACCGGAACCCCTCCAACTCCTCATAGTGGGATCCGGGCCAGCCCAAGATGAAGTGGCTGCGGCTGCGCGTGCCGCAAATGCGGCTGCCAAGGAACAACGTATTATCCTCACCGGCGAGATTGCCGACCCGCGCTGGGCTTATGCCTTGGGGGACATCATTCTGGGTATGGGTGGGTCTGCACTGCGCGGAATGGCAATGGGAAAGCCGGTTATCGTGCAAGGCGAAAAGGGGTTCTGGAAGACCCTGACGCCGGATTCCGTTGATGAATTCCTGTGGCAGGGCTGGTATGGAGTGGGGCCTGGCGAAGCTTGCGGTGTAGAAGCCCTCAGGAGCGAACTGACTCCCCTGATTGAAGATGTCAGGCTGCGGCAAGGAGTAGGGGAATTTGCCAGGACGCTGGTGCACGATCGCTTTTCTTTGGATCAGGCCGCAGCACGACAAATCGAGTACTACAACGAGGCGCGGACGCAGCGGACACTCCGTGGGGCACAGAATCTGAGCATCCTGCAAGGAGCGTATGGCCTGATCGGCCACGAGGTTCGACGCTTTGGGGAACGAATACAGGGAACCGTAGTAAATGACGATTTCAATGCCAGCCCGCTGGCCGGACAGTCACCCCACGAAAAGGCTGGCCGGCGATGAACGACATAACCGTCATCGCCGGCAGCCGCTGGGAAAATACCTTCGGTACCGACCACCGGTTGGCCCTTGCCTTGGCGGCCCAACACAGCGTGCTCTGGGTTGATCCTCCGGTTCCCTGGGCCGGACCGGCGGAGGTTGACCGTCCGCCGGCCCGCGCGAAACACAACCTCGACGCCATTGCGCCAGGGATCCTGCGGCTTCGCGTCCTTGTGCCGCCGGGCCCATACCGTGTGGGGTTGCGCATCTGGGCGGGACACCTGATGCAGCAAGGGATGAGGCAAGCACTTCAAGACACTGGAGCAAGGCCTGTAGTGACGCTTTCATTGTCGCCAACCCTCCGGCTTCCCGTCCCCGATTGCGGGGTGCGTGTACTTCACGTAACTGACGATTGGTTGGCCGGGGCGGCTTTGATGGGGCTATCCCGCCGCTACATTGCAGGCATCCTCCGCCGGAACTTCCTCGCGGCGGACATTGTCACGGCGGTCACTCCCCCTCTGGTGTCAATGCTCCAGGACATGAACCCGCGAGCCCGCGTTGAGCTGTTGCCAAACGGATGCGACATCGAAAAATGCTCCCCGGTGACGCCGGCGCAATCGCGAACGCCGGCCGTCGCCTTGATGGGGCAGTTGAACGAGCGCCTGGACTTCGATCTTCTCGGCAAAATTGCGGACACCGGCATTCCCATACACGTGATCGGGCCCCGACGGGACCATGACGTCGTTACAGCCAGGCTCCTGAGCGGGTTTTTGGCCCGTCCGAACGTGACTTGGTTTGGCGAAGTTCCGGTCACTGAGGTTTCCCGCCTTCTACGCCGGGCAACGGTGGGTATAACCCCTTATCTGTCCAGTGACTTTAACCGGGCAAGTTTCCCCCTTAAGACGCTCGAATACCTGGCCGCCGGACTTCCGGTCGTTGCCACGGACTCGCCCGCGGTGAGGTGGCTGGACACCGGCCTGATTCGGATCGGCAGAACCACCGAAGAGTTCGTTTCGCTGACCGTTCAGCATGCCCGGTGGCCTGTAAGTGAGGAGCAGCGTCGGCAAAACCAAGCCTTCGCGCGGCTGCATAGCTGGAGTGCAAGGGCGGCACACCTAATGAAGTTAACTGCCCCTTTCGCATCTTCTAAAGAGATATCAATGTTAGGAGGAATCGGTGAGTAGCGATGAATTAAAGATTCTGGTTGTGCCTAATTCATTGTTCTTCCCCCCATACTTGGAAGACTTGCACAAGTTGGAAAAAGCAGGTGATATACCGCGCAGTTGGGTGCATAACATCGAGGGTAAGGTTGACTACCTTGATCAGCGTTTACAGACCAATCCCTCAAAGTGGCGGCGTCTGGTGTACAAGAGATTACCTATGTGGGTGGTCCAAGTACTGGAAACGTACAGGGTGGGTCGGAACTATGATGCGGTCTTCCTCTGGAGTGTTGCCAACGTAACGCTTGTCCTGGCGATGCTGCTTCGGCTGACATACAGGCGCATGACTGTAGTGGCTCTATTCACGAGGATCATGGAGCCCAAGAAGGCGCGGTTGCTTAAGTTGGTGCATCGGAAAATTACCCGGATCATCCTGCCGCCAATCACTCAACGCGAGGCCCTGATTTCGCAACTGGGAGTTCCCGCCGAGAAAATAGTTGGCCTGCCCTGGACCACTGATTCAGATTTCTGGCACGAGGATAATCCGGGCTCCCCGCGGATGATGATCTCTGCTGCGGGTGGAGAAATGCGCGATTACCAAACCCTCGTTGGGGCGCTTGCGGGAACGGGAATTAAATGCCATATTGCCGGCGTGCTGGACACTGACAGGCAGGACTGGTGGAATGTTGCCGCCGACTGCGGACGTGCTGATCTTGATATGCCCGCAAATGTGACCTTTGGGACGATGCCGCCAGGGGAATTGCGCGAATTGTACGCGAAATCGCGTTTTGTGGTTGTTCCTCTTAAGCCGACGAACAGCGATAACGGAATTACATGTATGAATGAGGCATGGTCAATGGGACTGCCTGTTATCGTTTCACAAGTGGATGGGCAGCGGGGAGCTTTTGTTCACGGCGTGGAAGGCCTCTGGGTTCCGCCGGAAAACGTTGATGCACTGCGGGAAGCCATTCTCTCCCTGTGGAATGACCCTGCGATTGCTGCCGGGATGGGGGCTGCAGGCCGGCGTCTCGTGGAGACTGGCAAGACCAACCACATCTTCAGCGATGGGCTGAATCGAGTGCTGGCGGACGCTGCCCGTAGGTCCTGAACGGGCTCTTCGTGGTTGCTGGGAAAATGACTGCCACCATTCTCTTCAACCTGCCCGACTACCGTGTCATTTCCACCGCTGTTATTGCCGGCCGGCGGCAGGTGATCATCGAAACCAACCAGCTTCCGGGCTGCCCGGGCTGCGGGGTCATTGCGTCCCGAGGAAGGAACGTCGCCTTCCGCGCAGCAGGAGCATTCGGTGCGCCTGAGCCGAGAGTCAGACCCGCCTCACCAGACCATCCTGCCTCCAGCAAGCCGAGGCCGCCACGTCCATCAAGGAGCCAGACCAACCGGTCCACGACTCCATAGTGAAGAGCCCTTGAACGAGCATCAGCCCCCATGGATGCCGCTCCGGAACCAGGGGCGGTTTCTTAGTCAGAGAGCTTTACGATGTGAAACCCGGCGCACCGTCTGGACACGTTCGACCAAGATCGGGACTCCACTTGCAACTCCGACGGTCAACAGAATCATTGTGACCGTGGCGCGGCTGTTCCTCACATCGATGTAGCTAACGGAGGGCACGGCGGGAGACAACTCGGTGGTGATGCGGGAGGTCCCGGGAATACCTTCCGCGCCCTGGGTCAATGACGCGAGCTCCGCGATTCTCGTAACCAAAAGGGCCAGCGACCGGGAAGCACCCTCTGATGAGTCTGAAACCACCTCCACTGTGATGACTGGACGGCTGAAGCTCAGCTGCCATTGCCCGCCTGAACTCGGTATGTAGACGGCATGGGTGTTTTTGGCACCAGTTCCATATAGCGGGGCGGACGTAGTCCTCGGCGCGGTGCTCGGATATTCCGCGTTGACCTTATGTTCAACCATTGCTGCGAACGACAGGGTTTGTGTTGGATCTGCCTGAAGGAGATTCCCTCCAACCAACGCCTGTGGAGGCAGGAAGAGAACGTCTGCCCGACTGTAATACACGCCTTCCACGTGCTCAGTGGCGAACGTCATCGGCAGCATCATGGCGACGATAAGCAATGCGAGCCGACGCCTGCGGACTACGGTCCTTGCATTGGCTCGTGTACGCCGTAAAAACTGGATCCAGATGCCCATCATCGTCCCCCCGGAGCCAGACTAAACACGTTGCTTATGTTGCAGTAGGCGCCGCACAACCCCATCATCATGAAGAGCGTGCCGGCAGCTTGGGTAAAAGCGAAGGCGTCGAAGAATCCAAGAATCATTCCCCCGGCGAGCATCGACGCAAACAGGGCCGGACCCAAACCCCTCATGGGTTGGGCGTCCCACAGTTTTCGGTGGCGCAACGGTAGGACCATGGCCGTGAAGATGAGGCCCAACAGAGTAACGAGGCCTATTGCTCCGATCTCTATGGCGCTCAAGAGATACTGGTTATCAACAATTCTGTAGGCGGGGAGAAAGGTGCCAAACCCGCGTCCAAATAGCGGGCTGATTCCTAGAAATGATAACGCTGTGTCATAGCTGTCTGTCCTGGACGTGACGCTCGCATCCCCCTCCGTGAACATTGCAAGAATGGTGCTGGCCATCCCCGGCACTGCCACATACATTGCAAAGGACCCGATGCCTGCGGCGACGATAAGGACCTTTCGTGTTGTCCGGGGCCAGGTGGGCATGAGCACCAGGAAGACCGCCACTGAAGCCAGCAGCGCGGACCTTGTCACAGACAGGGCGGAAGCCATCGCCAGAAGCAGCACTGGAGTCCAGCGTCGGAAAGCTGACCTGTGCTTGTCATGAACGGCGAGGGCCAGCGATAACGGCAGGAGCATGGTCAGGACCACGGAGTATTCCAGCGGATGCACGGCAGTGGACACTGGACGAATGAAGCCATTCCGGGCACCGACTCCCGCGTCCGCCGATGCGGTCAGCCCCGGAATCTCGATGACGTCAACAAAGCTGAGGCCCGTAAAGAACTGGACGAGACCCAGGCCCGCGTACAGCGCGCCGAGCAAGCAAAGACGGCGTACAAGAAGGAGCAGGCGCGCTTCCGTGTCGATCCCGTCACTGGCCACGAGCAGTATTCCTACAAGAGCGGCGACGCGTATCAGCCCAAGATCTGCGACGCTCTGGTCAGCGACGGTGAGCGGGGACAACGCCGCAAACACGTAGCTGGCCATACAGGCGGCAAAAAAGATAAAGGCGATGACCCGGATCCATTGAACCGTCCTGCCGGCGTGCGCGCCGGCCGTGTTGATTTGATGCCAGCACCACCACAGCAGTGCCGCCATGGCCAGGACTGAGGCCAGTGCGCCGGCACCGCCCAGTGGTGCGATGCGGCGGTCTGACGGTACGACGTACAGCAGGACGGCATAAGCGGTAAGGACTGTGGTGGCGTCCGGCCTCACCTGCCCCAGTTCTCTGCGGAAGTTGGAGGGGGGCCACCTAAGGGCCTCAACGCTGCTCGTCATGTCAGGTTTTTCGCTTTTAGGGTGGGAAGTATCAATTCCTGTTCATTGCCTTGCAGTTCAACAGCATCGCCAACACGCCCGCCCGAAGTTGTCCGGGGTATCCGGGAGGAGGGCTCCAGAGCATCCTTCCGCCGCATTAGTTTCACCGGTAGGGACAGGTGTTCCGCCGCCGGGCCGGCCCGGCGGCCTCTCCGGTCTTTCCCGGCCGTCATGACCCGATCCAGTACTGCCGTGGCCAGCACGGTGAGGCCCAAACAGAGCGCGAGTACCGCCAACAGTGTGCGCAACTGATCTTTGATCATGAGCTCCGGTGCTTCGTCCTGGACAACCGTCATGACTTCAACCCGCGAAAAAGTGGGAATCCTCAGCTGGTCCTGCATCACCGAGAGGTTCTCTGGCACTGTCCGCACCACATCCTCCAGCAGTTGCATGGCATGTCCCCTGGAATCCCCAGTTGCAGTAATGAGCATGATGGGGCCGGGGGTAGTAGGGTCTCGCTCGACTGTGAAGCCTGCGTTGCCCCGACCCTCGATCAGCGGCTCTGCCACTTCCGGCGAATTCAGCCGGACCGTCAGCACGGTCAGGACTTGGTCCAGGCCGCCCATGTACAAGTATGGGTTTCCATTCTCCCCAACCAGTGAGGAGGGTGGAATAAGGACTGCGGTTGAAGTGGCCTGATACGAAGGAGGAACGACGGTCCAGGTAAGAAAGCAGGCTCCCGCCGACAGGAGTACCCCCGCAAGAACGAAATACCAGCGCCTAAGCAGACCGAGTCCGAGGTTATGCAGGAACATCGTCTACACCCCCTCCGCCCGACGTGCGGGACAGTTTGCGTTGTAATTCAGTAGCGACTTCATCAGGCACCTGGTTCCTCCTAAGGGAGTGGGAGGCCCACTCTGCCTTCAAACGGTCCAATCCGTCCCGCCCCAGCACGGCAAGGGTGGCGCGCCTGGCTACCGAACGGCCAAGATCCCTGATTGAGCGCTGAGGTGCCTGAATCAGCAAGTCCTTTAGAAGATCGCCCGCTGCGACATCTCCCACCCCGTCCAGCAGGGCACCGAAGTTTGGCCTATGGGACATGGGTGAAGTCCGGCGTCCCCTGACTCGATTGCTGACATTGGATCCGTGAATAACCTGCAGCCACGCCGGTTCTCCGCCTACCTGGATGACCTTCATTGTTTTACCGAGCAGATTGTGCCAAGTGGACCAGCACGTTTGAGCCGAATTCCAATCCTCCTGAACGGAACAAAACGCGTTGGAGCGGTCCGTTCTCGAGTACAGCCTGTCGCCGGAGCGGATCAGGCCGCGAACCAGGTAGACAGCTGCCCTGTCCGACTCAACCGGAACGCTCTGGAGGCGCTCGACGAAGTTCGCAGACAACGCATCGTCATTGTCGAGGTTGGTAGTAATGACATTCCTGTGCCTGGCTCCGCTGACCAGCTTCAGGTCATTAAGGAGGTCATCCCTGCTGACCTGAGCACGGTAAATGGGATTGAAAACGTGGGTTTGGCTGAGTTGCCCGACCTTATCCTTGAGCCATGCCGGACTTTGCGGATCAAAATAGATTATCCAGTGAAATGTCTTCACGGTCTGGTTTTCCACTGATGGGAGGCAGTACTGCTCGAAAAGTTCAACTCGGGAATGAAGCCACCCCTCTCTGCCCCGAACGAAACTCTCTGCTCCTGGTGAAGGCAGGTTGAACCGGGTCAACAGGATGTGGTCAAAGTTGCCGTGCATCGTCAATCCTCTCGGCAGTCACGGGATTCCTCACGCCGAGACTTCCTCGGGCGTCGTGCGTCCGACATTCCGGATCAGCCTGAAGTGCCTTGCTTGGCCCGCCAGCAAGGTGAGAGTCACAAGGACCGTCACGGTCCCGCTGGCAATCAGCGCATGGAAACTGTCTGGGATAAAGCTTGCGGCTGCCCATGCGAATAGTCCGTTGGTGGCTGATACGGCGAAGGCCGGCAGCAACGTCCGCATCAGTACCGAAACCTTTACTCCATTTCCGTGCAGCTGCCAGAGGTAGAGGGGAAGGACGACGAATCCGGCTATCACTGTTTGGGTCGCCGCCACGCCAGCCAGCCCGAACCACGTCGATGCGGTGACCAACATCGGAATCAACACCATCAGACTCTTCAGTTGGATCATCAGAACGGTCCCGGATTTCCCGAGAACCACTAAGAAGTCGTAGGCGAGATCACAGAACACTTTGCAGATGAGGGCCAGGGCAAGCCAAGACAGCACTGCTGCAGCCGGCAGCCATTCCTGCCCGTAAATGAAAGCCACTAAAGGGGCTGCGCTGCCTGCAAGGAACGAGACGGCAGGAAACGAAGCACTTGCCACTAAAGTCCAGATGGACAACAGAACCGCGTTCATTTCGGTCCTGTTGTGCTGCAAGGCAGAGAAGGATGCAGGTGCTACGCGCCGCAGCGGTTGGGCCAGGATACTGACGGGCCAGCTGGAGAGGTTGAACGCAACGGCGTAGAAGCCCAATACGGAGGCGCCGAGAACAGCACCAACGGTTAGTTGGTCGGCGTAGGCAACGGCAAAGAAGATGATGCTTGTCCCCGCCAACGGCAGGCCGAAACGAAGCAGGGGGCCAATCAGTGCGCGGTCGAGGCCGAACCGGTACGGGAGTGGCGAAGCCTTGAGGAACATCGCCCCTGAAATGAGGCTCCCCGCGACCCGCCCCACGGCCAAAGCCATGGCGCCCATGCCTGCAAGCGTCAAGGCGAGTGAAAGAACGGCGCCCACCCAGACGTTGGCCTGATCGATACCCAGCCTCTTCTTTTCCTGAAACTCCCGCTGTAACAAGGCAGCCGGTGAGGCTACGATCCCATTGATAAAGACGCTGATTATCAGCACCCGAATCACATCGGTGGCATCGGGGTCCCCGACAGCGGTAGTGAAGACCGGTGCGGCAACAATTGCCGCGATGCAGAAAAGGGCACTGCTGGCAACGGATATGGTGTTAACCGTCGGAACGATCCGTGCGGGGTCATCGGGCCACCGCACGATTGCCAGCGATACCCCCAGTTCGTTGAAACTGAGGACCGCCATCAGCGCGACCAGTGCCACCGCAAACGTGCCGAAGGATTCAGGCCCCAGGACACGGGCCAGCGCGATGCCGATGCCCAGCGTTCCCAACCGGGACAACACGGTGTTCAGCACGCTCCAGGCGAAGGCGCTGGAAGCCCCGGGGCGGATGGCGGTACCTGTCACAATGCCTCCATCGCCGGACGTAACTCCTCAACTACCCGCTCCTGCTGCTCTGCACTGATATGCGGGTAGAGCGGCAGCGACAGAATCTGTCCCGCAGCTTCTTCGGCTACCGGGAAAGACCTCTGCGGAAAACCCGATTCGGCGTAGGCGCCGCTCAAGTGCACCGGCACCGGATAATGGACTCCAGCCTGGATCCCCGCGGCTTGAAGGGCTGCCAGGACGGCGTCACGGTCAGGAACCCGCACCACATACAGGTGCCACACATCCACATTCCCGGGTGCCTCACAGGGGACAACAACACCGGGAACATCGGCAAGCAGTTCCGTGTATCGTTCAGCGGCCGCCCGCCGCAGGAGATTCCAGGACTCCAGGCGGGCCAGCTTCGCTTTAAGCACCACCGCCTGGACGGTGTCGAGCCGCGAGTTCATGCCAACAGCATCATGGCGGTACTTTTCCGAGCTGCCGTGCGCGCCCAGCATCCGAACCCGGGCGGCAACGGAAGAATCGTCTGTCAGGACCGCACCGGCGTCACCGGCCGCCCCAAGGTTCTTCCCCGGGTAGAAACTCGTGCCCGCAGCCAGGCCAAATGTCCCGGCAGCCTTTCCATACCGCGTCGCTCCCTGGGACTGGGCGGCGTCTTCGACAATCACGGCCCCGCAAGCCTCGGCGATCGGAACCAACTGCTCAACAAATGCCGTCTGCCCAAAGAGGTGGACTGGAACAATGGCCTGCGTCCGGGAGGTGACGGCAGCCGCGACAGCAGACGGAGAAATCAGCAAATACTCCGGGTCCACGTCCACAGGAACGGGTACCGCCCCGATCCGGCTGACGGCCTCCGCGGTAGCGATAAAGGTATTGGCCGGAAGAATGACCTCCCCGCCAGGGGTTACGCCTCCGGCCCGCAGGGCCAACTCCAAAGCGTCGGTCCCGTTGGCAACGCCCACGCAGTGCCGTGCCCCAAGAAAGGACGCATACGCCTCCTCGAACTGCCCGACGGCGGGACCCCCTATGAAGGACGCCCCCTTCAATACGTCTGCCAGTTCCGCCATGACCTCTTCATGGACTTCCGCCTGCTGCGCGGCAAGATCCACCAGCAGCACAGGCCCAACAGCGAACCGGACATCAACTTCGGCACTCACCGGACACCCCCAAAACTAAAACTTTCCCGATCAATCTCGTGCGCCGGCACACCCACCCAGGTCTCGCCGTCGGGCACGTTGCTGAGCACCGCGGCACCCATGCCTACGGTGGCGTAGGCACCCACCGAGGTCCGCTCGCGGACGCTCGCATTCATGCCGAGGTACGCTGCCCGGCCGATCCGGACTCCGCCGCCCAACGACACTCCCGCAGCAAACGTGGCAAAGTCAGCCACGTCGTCGTCGTGCGTGAAGGTCACGGACGGCATGGCCACCACGTGGGACCCGAGGGTGACTGCCGCGGTCATGGTCACGTTGCGCAGCAGGATGCTGCCCCGACCGATCCGGCACCCCTCGGGGTACTGCACGGTGGGGTCCACCGCAGTGGCATACCGGGCCTCGTTCAGCCCCATCGCGGTGAGCCGCTCCACCACGGCCTCCCGTGACTTCCCCGAGCCAATGCACACCAGGATCAACGCGTGGGTGTACCTTCCGGCGTCGTCAATCGTCCCCAGCACTGGGGCGCCGTCCACCGTTACGCCAGCCATTTCCTTGTCGTCATCCAGCAGGCCCACCACGTCGTACTGCCCGCTGGCCCGCACCATCGCCAGGACTTCACGGGCCAGTCCGCTGGCGGCAATCAGGATCAGCTCGCTCATGTGGCCACGCCTGTGGCGGCGCCGCGGATGGTGCTGATGATCCTGCTTAGGCTTTCGTCGTCGAGTTCGTGGAAGACCGGGAGGATCAGGGTCCTGTCGTTGAGCCGTTCCGTGTGCTCCAGCAAGGAATTGCCGGTGTCCCGCCAGCGGTACGCCGGTTGCCGGTGCGCCGCCATGATGCCCCTCCGGGCAGAGATGCCGGCCTCCGCCAGACGGGCCAGCAGGCCTTCGCGGGTAGTGGCGAAGCCGGGCAAAACCTCCACCCACAGGGACTGGAAGTTGCTGGTCCCATACGGCGGGTCGGACACCAGCCGCAGCCCACGCAGCCCGGCGAGTCCGGCAACATACCGCGCCGCGATATCACGGCGGCGCTGCACCACCTCAGGCAGCCGCCCCAACTGCACAATGCCGACGGCGGCCTGCAGGTCCGTCATCCGGTAGTTGAACCCCACCTCCAGGTAGACCTCCGGCGGGGCGAGCACCGATCCATGCCGGTCCGCGGCGGACACACTCATCGAGTGCTCGCGGAGCGCACGCGCCCGGGCGGCCCAGTCGGCGCGGTTGGTGGTCAGCATTCCGCCTTCGCCGGTGGTGAGGATCTTGCGCGGATGGAAGGACCACACCGCTACGTCCGCCCTGGCGCCTACCGGCCGGCCCTTGTAGGTGGATCCAACGGCGCAGGCAGCGTCTTCGATAACGGTGATTTCATGCCGGTCGCACAGTTTGCGGATCGGATCCATGTCCAGCGGCACACCGCCCTGGTCCACCACGATCACCGCCCGGGTATCAAGGGTCAGGGCCGCGTGGATGGTCTCCGCAGTCACGTTCCCGGTGGCGGGATCCACATCGCAGAACACGGGGCGGGCCCCCACATAGGTGACCGCGTTCGCCGTCGCGATAAAGGACAGCGACGGTACCACCACGTCGTCGCCCGGGCCGATGCCCGCCACCACCAGCGCCAGGTGCAGGGCTGTAGTGCAGTTGGAGGTGGCGACGGCGTGCCGCACCCCCTGCGCGGCGGCGAACGCTGTTTCGAATTCCTTAACCTTCGGCCCCTGGGCCACCCAGCCCGAGGCAACCACTTCCGCCAGGGCCTGGGCTTCTTCTTCCCCAAGCCAGGGCTTCATGACGTTGATCCGGGCAAGGACGGCTTCCGTGCTCATTTGGCACCGACTTTCCGTGTCGCCGCGATCTCGTCCCGGAGCGGCTTCCACCAGGTGACGAGCTCCCGCAGTCCTTCGTCGAGGTCCACTTCGGCCTTGAACCCCAGGTCGCGGGCAGCCGCCGAGGTTTCCGCCAGGCGCCGGACCACCCCATTGACCTGCCGCGCCTGCCCGTGTTCAACCGCCAGGTCGGAGCCCATGACGCGCAGCAGCGCCTCCGCCATCTCCAGCAGGCTCGTCTCGGTTCCGCTGGCGATGTTGTAGATTCCCTCCCGGACACCGCTGGCGGCCGCAAGGACATTCGCCCGCGCCACATCGGCCGTATAAACGAAGTCCATCGTCTGCTGCCCGTCCCCAAAGACCAGCGGCGGCCGGCCGTCCATGATCCGCTCCATCCAGCGCACCAGGACTTCGGTATAGAGCCCGTGGACATCCATCCGCGGGCCATAGACGTTGAAGTAGCGGAGCATCACAAAATCCAGCCCGGTCATCGCGTGGAAACTGCGGGCCATCCCCTCGTTGAAGGATTTGGCGGCCCCATAGAACGTGTCGTTATTGGCGTGGTGGTGGCTCTCGCGGGTGGGGAATTCCTCCGCCATCCCATACACCGAGGCACTCGATGCAGCCACGAGCTTGTCCACCTTGTGCTCGGCCGCAGCTTCGAGGATGTTGAAGGTCCCATCCACCATGACCTCCAGCGCCAGCCGCGGTTCCTCCGCGCACTGCGTGATCCGGATGGCCGCCTGGTGGAACACCAGGTCCTTGCCCCTGGTCAGGTCATGGACCAGGTCGCGGTCCCCGATGTCCCCGTGCACCAGCTCCGCCTGCCCGCTGGCCAGGGCTCCGGCCAGGTTGTCGAGGCGCCCGCGGACCAGGTTGTCCAGGACCTCCACACGGCTTACACCCGCTTCGAGCAGCGCATCCACAAGCGTGGAACCGATGGTTCCCGCTCCGCCGGTCACCAGGACGGTGGCCCCTTCAAGCCGGCTCACCGCGCACGCTCCAGTTCGACGCCGGAGGCTGCTTCTGTGGCGCCGGTACCCTCCACCGGGGAGGCGTGGCCGTCCAGGCTCAGGCTGCGGGTCACCGCTTCGAGGACGGAAAGGACCCGCAGGCCCGACGCCCCGCCGGTCCGAGCCTCCTGGCCGTTGCGGATACAGAAGGCCAGTTCGGCCACCACCTGCCCCAGCGCCTCACGCTCAGGCAGTGCGGGGGACCAGGTGTCCCCGAGCCGGTAGGACACGGCGTCGGACGCCTTCTCGCCGGCCGACTTCGGCTGACGGTCCAGGCTGACGCCCCGGTCGTACACGCTGAGCCGCTGCTGCGGGTTCAGGTCATCCCACACGAGGGTCCTGAGGGATCCTCCGATCACCATCTGCCGAATCTTGGTGGGACTGAGCCAGTTCACGTGGACGTGGGCCGTGGCATCGTTGGGGAGCCTGAAGTTCAGGTGCCCCACGCAGTCCCGCCCGGTTCCGAGCGGGTCGGCGCCGAACGCCGAGACTTCGGCCGGGTTCAGTCCGCCGGGGAGGACAAAATCCAGGATGGACAGGTCGTGCGGCGCCAGGTCCCAGAACACATTCACGTCGGGCTGCACGAGCCCCAGGTTGATCCGGGTGGAATCCACGAACAGGATTTCGCCGAGGGACCCGGCCTGCACCAGCTCCTGCATCTTCAGCACCGCGGGCGTGTAGCAGTACGTGTGGTCCGCCATCAGCACCAGACCCCGTGCCTTGGCTTCGGCCACCATTTCCAACCCATGCGCCCGGCTGTCCGCCAGCGGTTTTTCCACCAGGACGTGCTTCCCGGCACGCAGTGCTGTCATCACGGTGCCGTGGTGGGTGCGCGCCGGCGTGGCGATGGCCACGGCGTCCACATCAAAGGTGTCCAGCAGCTCATCAAGGGACTCGACCACCGGGATCTCCCCCAGCGTGGCGGCCAGCTTGCGGGCCCGTTCGATATCCAGGTCGCAGATGGCTGCCAGGTCCCAGTCGGGGCTTGCCTGCAGGTTGCGGGCCAGGTTCGGTCCCCAGTATCCGGCTCCGACGACGGCGATCCTGAGTTTTCGGGCAGGCTGGCGGTGGGTGGGGGTGTGGAACGGATTGGGGAATGTCCTCATGTCACTTTCTTTCGGGCAGGGGTTGTTAGTAGGCGCCGGACGGCTGGATGACTGCGCGGAAGGTCCGCCACAGGATCAGCAGGTCGCCGGCGATGGACCAGTTTTCGACGTAGTAGAGATCCAGCCGGACGGCTTCATCCCAGGAGAGGTCGGAGCGGCCGTTGATCTGCCACAGCCCCGTGATTCCGGGTTTGATCAGCAGCCGGCGGCGGGTGTGGCGTTCGTAGGCGCTCACTTCGCGGTCCAGCGGCGGGCGCGGACCCACCATGCTCATGTGGCCCGCCATCACGTTCCAGAGTTGCGGGAGCTCGTCGAGCGAGTACTTGCGCATCCAGCGCCCGCACCGCGTCACCCGCGGGTCATCCTTCATCTTGAAGAGGACGCCCGCGCCCTGGTTCTGTGCGTTCAGCTCCGCCAGGCGTGCTTCGGCGTCCACCACCATGGACCGGAACTTGACCATTCCAAAGACACCGCCGTTCTTGCCGATCCGGTCTTGGCGGAAGAACACCGGGCCGGGGCTGTCCAGGCGCACGATCAGGGCAAGGACCAGCAGCAGCGGCGACAACACCAGGGCAGCGGCGAGGGCCATGGCCACATCCATGACCCGTTTCAGTACATGCTTGGCGCCGCTGTACTGCGGAATGTCCACATGCATCAGGGGCAGGCCTTCCACCGGCCGCCAGTGGATCCGGGGCCCCGCAACGTTGGTCAGGGTGGCCGCCAGGACCATCTCTGCGGAGCATTCTTCAAGCTTCCAGCCGAGTTCGCGGATGAACTGGTTGCCGCCGGGAAGCGGTCCTGCCACGATCACCGAATCGGCTTCCACCAGGCGGACAGTGCGGGCGATGTCGTCCGTGGAGGACAGAACCGGCACCTGGGCGGCGTCCACGCTGAGGGTGGTGCCGCGGCGGGCTCCCGGGAGGCAGACGCCAAGGATGTGGTAAACAGGTCCGGACTTCCGCGCGACCTGCCGGACAACGTACCTGACGTCTTCCGGATCGCCCACAACGACTGCCCGCGAGAGGTGGCGTCCCTTCGCCTTCTCAGCCGAGAGCCGCCGTCGGAAGAGCCAGCGGTTGGCGGTCAGGGACACCAGGCCCAGCGGGAGGGACGCGGTGACGAAGGCCGCGGCGCCGTGGACGGAGAAAACCACTGCTGCGATGGCGAGCAGCCCGAAGATCCGCAGGCTTGCCGATGCGACGCGCTTGTATTCATCGGCACCCACCCCCAGTACCTTCGCGTCGCGGGTGCGGTAGATCTCCAAAGCCGAGGGCCACAAAAGGGCGACGGCGGCAGCGGTGACCAATGTGCCGCCGTCGCCGGGTTCCCCGGAAGCAAGCCCGACACTGGAGAGCTGGTATCCGGCGAATACGGCGCCCAGGACCAGGAGAGAGTCGGTGGTGCGGAGGAAATTGATGTGCCGGGCGAGCCACGAGGCGGTGGCCTTGCGCGCGGGGACTAGGGGTGCTGATGCCGTGCTCACTGATGCTGCCGAGGATAAGCGTGCAGCTGCTGGAGCGCCCGTTGGCGGCAGCAGGAACCGGGTTCCTGCGGTTTCCGCCGCCGCCAACGGCGCTGTTGACATCCGCTGTGCAGCAGCGGGCGCAACGGGCCAGCTGAAGGCAGTGCCCCGGGTCTTGGCCACTGGTATCTCTGCCATGATGTCCCCTTCCCGGCGTATCCGCCTTATGTTCTGGCCGTGAAGCAAAACTAGGGTCAAAACAGCTGCCGTGGCGGGGATTGGAAGGGCTGTTGTGGATGCAGCGGACGCACAGTGTGGAAAATGCGGGTACCTGCAAAGGCCGGAATGGGCCCTAAAGTACGGGCAATACGTACGGCTCGCGGGCCGCACTGTCCTTGCCGGCAGCAAGGGCCGTGAGCTGCGCGCGCGACTCCACTCCGAGCTTGCGGTAGATCGCGGTGAGGCGTACTTCGACGGTCCGGACGGATACGTAGAGTGTGGCCGCGATTTCCTTGTTGCGCATGCCGCGGGCCACCATCTGCGCCAGCGACCGTTCATGGTCGGCAAGCATCAGCATGGCCGGATTGCCCTTGGGCCGGGACGGTTCCACCCGCTCATCCAACAGCAGCGAGTCAACGTGCTGTGCCCAGGCGTCGGCTCCGGCCTCATCGAACATGACCTTCGCGCGGAGCATCGCATCGCGGGCCTCCCGCAGCCGTCCAAAGGCGCCCAGCCGCTCCGCGTAGCAGAGCAGGGTCCGGGCCCGTTCCTGCAGCGAGTCGTGGCCGTTCCGGCTCTCAAGTGCCTGGCAGAAAAGCTGAAGTGACTGATCCCCGTCGGCGAGCATGGCCCGGCTCCGAGCCACCACCATCATGAGCCACGGTGACCGCAGTCCCACCGACCGGCTTTCGAGCCGGTAGAGCGCCTGGCTGGCCTCGCGGTGCCGGCCCAGCCGTACCAGGACCTCCACCAGGTCCGCCTCGCACCGGAGCAGCGTGGGGTTGCCGAATTCCAGGCCCAGCTCGGCCGCACGTGAGAGTTGGGCCAGTGACTCCGCGAGGTTGCCGCGCATCAGGGCGAAGTGGCCTTGGATGGCGGCAAGCTGCGCGGTGATGGACGGGTGGCTTTCCGCTCCGGAGAAGTGCTGGGCGTCCGCTGCATACACCCGCGCCAGCTCCTCATCCCCGAGGGCGTGCGCCCGCCACACCCGGAAAACGGACCGCATCCCCCGGTGGTATTTCATTTCCGGTTCGTCCAGTTCCAGGTCTTCAATGAGTTTCACGGCAGTCCTGACGTTGCCGGCGCGGATCTCGTTGTCCACGGCAAGGAAGGCTGCGGTCTCCCGCCAGTTGATGTGGCGCGGTTCTGCGGAATTCCGCACCATCGCGAAAGCTTCCTGGGCAAGGCCATGATGCTCGGCGTAGCTCAGGGCCCGGCCGTGCACCAGGAGGCCGGCCACCCAGGCATTCCCCGCCTGATCGTTTTTGCGCTTGAGGTTTTCCGAATTCCCGCCGACCGCTTCCGCCAGCAGTTTGGCCTTCTCGGCCACGGCAAGGCACTCCGCAGAGGCGGCGCCCTGGAACTCTTCGGCGTAGCGGAGCAGCGCGGCGGCATCCTTCAGCTCCCAGCGTTCGGCGAAGTACAGCGCACCGGCGGCCAGCAGTTTGGCCGAGTACGCCGGATCATGCTGTCCGAACTCCTTAACCAGGCGCAGCACCATACTTGCCCGCACTGAGGCACCTTGAATGAACTCGATCTCGAAGGACAGCCCGGTCAGCCGAAGGATCAGTGCGGGGTTCCGGGTCACCCGCCGTGCCCAATCCAGGTAACGCCTGGCGTAAACGAATTCGCCGCGGTTGAACAGCAGTTCGGCAACCGTGGTCAGCCGCGCGGCCGTTTCCGCCTCCCACGGATTAATGGTCAGGGCCCGCTCGATGTATTCGACGGCGAAGGGCACTTCCCCCGTCCTGATCAGCTCCACCGCGTAGCGGAGGAGGCCAAACGGCGTTTGCCGCTCCAGTGCAGTGAAGCTCAAGTGCCATCTGCGGGCGTACAGGTCCGAGTCGCTGGCCGCTTCGGCCAGTGCCCGGTGGCTGGCGGTCCGCATGGCAGGGGTCATTGCCGAGAAGACGTAGCCACGGAGCAGTTGGTCCCTGATCCCCAGATAGGGCCCTGACCGGCTGATCATGCCGGCGGCCAGGAGCTCATCCACGCCGGCCCAGACGTCACTGTGGACCTTCTCCAAGGTGGTGATCCCGCTCCGGTAGGACAGCGACAACAGATCAAGGGCCTGCCGCGCCGCCGGCGAGAGCCCGCCCAGGGTGGCCGCAAATTCGGCTTCGAAGCTGCCCCTGGACGGCAGCGGAACGGGGAGGGCGTACTTTCCCTCCGCCTGGCGTTCCAGCAGGGCGGAGTAAAGTTCGACGGCGGCCAGCGGGTTCCCCTGTGACGCTGCGGCAACTGCGTGTACAGCCGCCGTCGCGGTCTGTCTGGCTGGAATGGCCTCCAGCATACGGACGGTGTCGTTGTAGCCCAGTGCCCGCAGCGGGAGGACGGGAAGGCTCGAGAAAGGGCTGTCTGCTGTGTCTTCACGAAGGCTGGCGAAAACGGCAAGGTCGGTTCCGGCCAGGCGCCGGGCGAGGTAGCCGATGATTGCCTGGCTGCTCGGGTCCAGTTGGTCGGCGTCGTCAATCACCACTATGGTCCGGGACGAGGAACGCTGGTGCAGCCCGTTGAGCAGCATGGTGGAAACCGCCGCCACGTCCAGGGCCCCGGAAGAATCGCGGAGAAGTTCATCGGCGATCCGGTTCAGGACCGGATCATCCATGCCGTTCAGAAGGGCTGTAATACCGGACAACGGCCAGTCCGATTCAGAGACGCTGGCCCTCAGGAACACCGTGCGGTAGTCCGAAAGCCGGGGAATTTCGCCCAGTAGAGCTGACTTTCCCATGCCGTGTGAACCCACAACGGCCAAGGCACCTTCCTTGGGACCCCTGATCACCGAAAGGATCCGGCCGAGTTCCTTGCTTCTGCCAAATAACGACATGGGACCCCATCCATAGAAGAAGGAGACCACTTTCTTGCCTTATCGGTTCCAGCATTTGATGCACTGCACCAGCCGGTCATGGTGACCGGCGGTCCAGCAGACTGTCCGCTCGAAAGCATCCAGTCCGGTACCCAGCCGTGGAGTCAATATAGCCGCACCTGAAAAAGAGGCACTACCATTTAGGCGCTGGATTTCATCAAGATTTCTGAGGTGCCCGTCAGAAATCAACTGGTGCACAGCAGGCGCTCCAAGTAGAGATACGTCCGGTTTGGAGGCCGCGCATTTGTGCTGATGCACAGCCTTTCGTGCTTCGCAGTGCGTCTAGGGTGGGAGAAACGTGTGATCAACCGCACTCGATGGCGGCCTCCTCCGGCGCGCGGGCCACCGCCCGCCGCCGTCTCCAGGCCATCCATTTCCCAAAGAACCAAAGGACGGCGCACCCATGCCCGCTGACCAGCAATTAGCCAAGTCGCTCAAACCGCGGCACCTGTCCATGATCGCCATCGCCGGTGTTATCGGTGCCGGGCTCTTCGTAGGCTCCGGTGCCGCCATCCAGCAGGCCGGCCCAGGAATCCTGTTGGCCTACATGGCCGCGGGCGTGGTGGTCATCCTCGTGATGCGCATGCTCGGCGAAATGGCCGCAGCGAACCCCGAGACGGGCTCGTTCTCCACCTACGCAGACAAGGCGCTGGGCAGGTGGGCCGGCTTCAGCATCGGCTGGCTTTATGCGTGGTTCTGGATCATCGTGCTCGGCATCGAAGCCACTGCCGGCGCCGCGATCATGCATCGTTGGGTTCCCGGCATCGACCAATGGGTCTGGGCCCTGGCCCTGATGGTGCTGCTGACCCTGACCAACTTGGGTTCCGTGAAGTCATACGGCGAATTCGAGTTCTGGTTCGCCTCCATCAAGGTCGCGGCCATCGTGCTGTTCCTGCTGTTCGGCGTGGCCGCCATCCTGGGTCTTGTGCCCGGCGTCCCGGCCCCCGGATTGAGCAACCTCACGGACAAGGGCGGGTTCCTTCCTAACGGCCCGGGAGCGGTGCTGGCTGGCATCCTGGTGGTGGTCTTCTCGTTCTTCGGCGCCGAAATCGCCACCATCGCCGCCGGTGAATCCGAAAACCCCGTTGACGCTGTCAAGAAGGCCGTGAAGTCAACCGTCTGGCGCATCCTAGTCTTCTACATCGGGTCCATCGCCATCGTTGTCACACTGCTGCCCTGGAACGATGCCAGCGTTGCCAAGAGCCCCTACGTGGCAGTGATCGAGCTCTTCGGAATCCCCGGGGCCGGAACCATCATGGACGTTGTGGTCCTGACTTCCGTGCTGTCCTGCCTTAACTCCGGCCTCTACACTGCCAGCCGCATGCTCTTCTCCCTCTCCCGGCGCGGCGACGCCCCCGGAGCATGGACAAAAATCTCCCGGCGCGGGGTGCCCGCAGCGGCGGTGCTCGCATCAACCGTGGTGGGCTTCATCACCGTTGGCCTTAACTACATTGCCCCGGACACCGTGTTCCTGTTCCTGGTCAACACCTCCGGTGCCATAGCCCTGTTTGTGTGGCTGGTCATCGCGTCCTCCCAGCTGGTCCTGCGCAAGCGGATGGGAGCTTCCGCCAAAGACCTGGCGCTGAAGATGTGGCTGTTCCCGTACCTGACCTGGGTGGCTATTGTCAGCATCGTGGCCCTGCTGATCGGGATGGTCATCCTGGAGTCCACCCGCGAGTCCCTGTTCCTGTCGCTGGCCCTGGCCGGCGTGGTGGTGGGCATCGGACTGTGGCGGTACCGCGGCCGCGGCAGCGGGTCGGAAGCAGGCGACGCCGACAGCCGCGACGTTCCCGTGGGAGCCGAACCTACGGCTTGAGCGCCACACCCGACGGCGGTTTTCCACATAGCAGGCTTTATGCTCCCGCCCGGCCAACCACGGGCATAGCCTTGGAGTCAAGCGCGAATCGCCTATCCGTTCCAAATGCACTAAGATATTGAAGTCTGTGCTGCGTCCTGCTTCCGTTCCTGGCGGCGGGGTACCGCACAGCATCGCAAATGAACCTCCTGTTACGGAAATGCCGTAACCGCTTAGCCCAAAGGAGGTGGGTTCACATATGCGTCCTTACGAATTGATGGTAATCATCGACCCCGAGGTCGAAGAGCGTACCGTTGAGCCGTCGCTTCAGAAGTTCCTGAACGTCATCACCAACGATGGTGGAACCATCGAAAAGGTTGACATCTGGGGCCGTCGCCGGCTGGCTTACGACATCAAGAAGAAGTCCGAAGGTATCTACGCCGTGGTGAACTTCACCGCCAAGCCGGAAACCGCCAAGGAACTTGACCGCCAGCTGTCTCTTAACGAGACCATCATGCGCACCAAGATCACCCGCCCCGAAGAGCAGAAGGTTGTTGCTGAGTAATTCAGCACCGGTTTTCATTCTTTACCCCGCAGGAAACGCACTCTTCACCCAGGATCGAACAAGGAGGCAGTAGATGGCAGGCGAGACCACCATTACGGTCATCGGTAACCTCACCAATGACCCGGAATTGCGGTTCACACCGTCCGGTTCGGCAGTAGCGAACTTCACCATCGCTTCCACCCCCCGCACCTTTGATCGCCAGTCCAACGAGTGGAAGGACGGGGAAACCCTGTTCCTCCGCGCCGCTGTGTGGCGTGAAGCAGCCGAGAACGTCGCCGAGTCCCTCACCAAGGGCATGCGCGTGATCGTTACCGGCCGTCTGAAGAGCCGTTCCTACGAAACCAAAGAAGGCGAAAAGCGCACCGTTATCGAGCTTGAGGTCGATGAAATCGGCCCGAGCCTGCGCTACGCCAATGCCAAGGTCAACCGCACCCAGCGCTCCGGCGCCGGCGGGCAGGGTGGCTTTGGCGGCGGCAACAGCGGCGGCGGCTTCGGTGGAGGCAACTCTGGTGGAAACCAGGGCGGCAACTCCGGCGGAGGCTGGGGCGGCGGCAACCAGCAGGCTGCACAGGACGATCCTTGGGCTACGCCCGGAGTCTCCAACGCAGGCGGCTGGGGCAACGGCCCCGATTCCGAACCTCCCTTCTAATAACCAATTAAGGCCCGACGCCGGGACTGCCGGAAGTGCCATACGGCACCTAAGGTGACTGCCGCCGTCGGACCACCACCATCCCGTGGATCAATATCCACGGGCTCCCTAGAATAGGAGCTCCACGATGGCTAAGGCTGAACTCCGTAAGCCCAAACCAAAGTCCAACCCCTTGAAGGCCGCTGACATCACTGTCATCGACTACAAGGACGTAGCATTGCTGCGCAAGTTCATCTCCGACCGCGGAAAGATCCGCGCCCGTCGCGTCACTGGCGTTACGGTGCAGGAACAGCGCAAGATCGCACAGGCAATCAAGAACGCCCGCGAAGTTGCCCTGCTGCCTTACTCCGGCGCTGGCCGCGGCTAAGGAAGGGATTAACTAACATGGCAAAGCTCATTCTGACCCACGAAGTAACCGGTCTCGGTGCTGCTGGCGATGTTGTAGAGGTTAAGGACGGTTACGCACGTAACTTCCTGCTCCCCCGCAACTTCGCCCTGACCTGGTCGAAGGGTGGCGAGAAGCAGGTTGAGTCCATCAAGGCTGCCCGCGCCGCCCGCGAGCACGCTTCCCTGGAAGACGCTCAGAAGCAGGCTGCTGCACTCTCCGCCAAGCCGGTCAAGCTCGTTGTCAAGGCTGGCGAGACCGGACGCCTGTTCGGCACCGTCAAGCAGGGCGACGTTGCTGACGCTGTTGAGGCCGCAGGCCTTGGCCGCATCGACAAGCGCAAGGTTGAACTGCCGGCACACATCAAGTCTGTTGGTTCGTACCAGGCCAACGTCCGTCTTCACGACGACGTTGCTGCGGTGATCGAACTCGACGTAGTGGCTGGTAAGTAGTTTCTTACTGCACCAAGAGACCCCCGTTGCCGGATTCCGGCGGCGGGGGTCTTTTGCTTGTGCGGGAAGGTCAGGGGCTGTGCAGTTCCGCCATGACGTGCCGGTATCCGGTGCGGATCATCTCAGTGAGTACCTCGCGGTCCACGTCCTCGAGTCTGTTGATGTAGAGGCAGGCGGCCCCCGTCCTGTGCTTACCCAGAGCAGCCAGCAACCTGTCCGCGTCCGGTCCGTAGGTGAGGCCATACAGGGCCAGGTTTGCCTTCCGCGGTGAGAATCCGACGGCGGCCGAGTCCCCTTCCCGCCCGCTGCCATAGCGGTAGTGGTAGCTGCCAAAGCCCACAATGGTGGGTCCCCACATCATCGGCTCTTCCCCTGTGGCGCCACGCATGAGCTCGAGCAGTTCGAAGCCGTCTGTGCGCCGCCCCGGATGCTCCACCGATGCCAGGAACTGCTCAACAGGCACTGCGGTGGGCTGGGTTTTGTTCTCTGCCATGGAACGTAGTGTCGCAGACCCGCCTGGTGCCCGCCATGACCGGTGATAGCCTGCAGCGGTGACTTCACCATCCCCGCATTCGCGGTCCCTGCTCAGCCGTCCCTTCCATCAGGTCGACGTCTTCTCCCGCGAGCCGTACAGGGGCAACCCGCTGGCCGTCGTCCTCGACGCTGAAGGCATGGCGGCGGAACAGATGCAGCAGTTTGCCAATTGGACCAACCTGTCGGAGACAACATTCCTGCTGCCCCCGACCGACCCGCGCGCCGATTACCGGGTCCGGATCTTCACGGGCAGTGAGGAGTTCCCGTTTGCCGGGCACCCGACACTCGGCTCGGCACACACATGGCTGGAATCCGGGGGAGTGCCGAAGTCTGACGGGTTCGTGGTGCAGGAGTGCGCCGCTGGACTGATCAGGGTAAAGCACGACGCCGGGCGGCTGGCTTTCGCGGCACCGCCCGTGACCCGCTTCGGGCCGGTGAGTGCTTCTGTCCGCCTCCAGTTGGCGGACGGCCTCCGGCTGCCGGAATCCCGCATCGTTGACGCTTCATGGCTGGTCAACGGGCCTGAGTGGATCGGTGTCCTGCTGGAATCCGCGGAGCAGGTACTGGCCATCGAGCCCGACCTCGCTGCGATGGGCGGGCTGAAGGTGGGCGTGATCGGTCCCCATGCCCCAGGCGCAGGCGCTGACTTCGAGGTCCGCACTTTTATCCCCGGTGACGCCATGACCGAGGACCCGGTGACCGGAAGTTTCAATGCCGGAGCGGCACAATGGCTGATCGGCAGCAACCGGGCCCCTGCCGAATACGTGGCGGCGCAAGGTACGGTCCTGGGCCGCGCGGGGAGGATCCACGTCGCGGCCGAAGGCGATGACATCTGGGTGGGCGGGTATTCCACCACCTGCATCCGCGGCATGGTGCAGCTCTAAGGCGCCGGGAATACTCCGGCACCCTGCCCTGTTCTGAAGGTAGATGCAAATGCATGTATGATGAACGAACGAGCAACAGGAGAAAATGCCATGGAATCCCGCCGCATCACAGTCCTATCCGCCGGGCTTGGCGTACCGTCGTCGAGCCGCCTGCTCGCTGACCAGCTGGCAGCCTCCGTGGAGGGGCAACTCCGCGCGGCCGGCTACAACGTGGCCGTGGACATCGTCGAACTCCGCGACCTCGCAGTGGACATCGCCAACAACTTTGTGACCGGCTACGCGGCACCCCGCCTGGCAGAGGTCATTGCGGGAGTCGAGGCCTCGGACGGCATCATCGCCGTGACGCCGGTCTTCAGTGCTTCCTACAGCGGCCTGTTCAAGTCCTTCATCGATGTCCTCGACCCGAAATCGCTGGACGGCAAGGCAGTCCTGCTGGGCGCCACCGGCGGCACGGACCGCCACCAGATGGTGCTCGACTATGCCCTGCGGCCCCTGTTCAGCTACCTCCGCACCAGGATCGCCGCTACCGGTGTCTTCGCCGGCCCACAGGACTGGGGTACGTCCGACGACGGCGGTTCCAGCCTTGCCGATCGGATCGACCGCGCCGCCGGGGAGTTCATTCGACTGCTGGAAGGACCTCAGCCCGGCCGGAAGCCCGCACCGATGGAGTCCCTTCCTTTCGAGCAACTCCTGGCCGGAATCTCCGGAAACAACTGAGCTCCGCAGCCCGGTAGGGGCCCCATCGGGGCACGACGGCCCACATAGGAGGGCGGGGCAGGCCGCAGGCGTGCGGTCAACGGCAGTGCAATAGGGGATTCCACATGCCTCACATTGGGGGGAGCCCGGGGGTTGTTTTTGATGCCCCCCGCAACTGAGACTGAACGAACTGGGGATTGACTGTTGGATTCAACTCCGGGGAGCAAAGTTAATGGACTATCCTTTTTTTCAATCCGGCGAGCGTGGTCCCAGGAGTTCCTGGCCTTTTCTAAGGCGGGGAGTTTATCGCTCTGCTGATCACCGTCCGCGTAGGTCGCGGAATCTACGCCTCCATGCGATCCTGACTGCACTGCTTGTGGCGCTTGCCGCCCTAGTGGTGCCGGGGGTGGCTTCAGCGGCTGCTGGCGATGTCGGAAGCGAGGGTCCCTCGCACACGGGGACGGGGACGCCGACGGGTACCAAGCGGGCCACCAGTGCGCTGTGGTTCAACGACGGGTTCTGGTGGGGGAATCTGTGGGATACCGCCAGCCAGGATTTCCATATCTTCAAGTTCAACGCCGGCTCCTGGGTCAATACGGGTGTGGCGACGGAAACGCGCAATGACACCCACCATGATGTGCTGTGGGACGGGAACACGCTGTACGTGGCGAGCTACAAGTTCGTCAACGACGGCGTGGCGGCCCAGGCTGGCTTCCCGACCAAGATGCGGCGGTACAGCTATGACAAAGCTAATCAGAAGTACACGCTGCTGACGCAGAGCACTACCAATATCAACAACTCCAAAGTTGAAGTTCTCACCATCGACAAGGATTCGACCGGCCGGGTGTGGGCCTCGTGGCAGGAGAACAATCGCATTTGGCTAAACGCAACTGCGACGGATGGCAAGACTTGGGGGACGCCATTCCCGCATCCTGATGCGAAGTTGAGTACCGTCTCTATGGACGACACGTCAGCCGTGATCGCCTTCGGCGGGAAGATCGGTGTGATGTGGAGCCGGCAGATGGGAGATGCCACCGACGCCATGTATTGGAGCGTCCACGACGACACGGCACTATCCAACACTAACTGGAGCACTCCTCTGCCCGCCGTGTCCGGCACGCGCAGCAGTGATGATCATATGAACCTGAAGTGGCTGGACTCTTCGAGTGGCCGGGTTTTCGCGGCCATCAAGACGTCGAACACATCCGCAAACCTGCCGCTGATCCAGCTGTTGTCGCTGGATACCACGGCGGATACCACGACCGCGAAGTGGACGGTGAGCACAATCGCGACCGTGTCTGAATGCCCGAACCGCGTGATCGTCTTGATCGACGAGTTCGCCCAAAGAGTGCGTACCTTTGCTACCTATCCCAAGCCGAGCGGCACCACGAATGCCGGAGTCTGCACTAGTTCGGGAGGCGCGATCTACGAAAAATCCGCCCCGCTGAATAACATCAGCTCCATAACCACCGCTACGAAGATACCTCGTATCATGGATGCCGATCAGTACGTACACAACGTGACATCAACGAAGCAGAACCTGAACAATGCGACGAGCACAGCCAACAGCGGCCTGCTGGTGCTCGCCGATGCGAACGCCACCAGCAGGTACTGGCACTACTACGACGGCACGGGCGGTGGCGGCCCTGTTGGCACACCTGACACCACGCCTCCGACGGTGACTGCTACGACTCCGACTTCTGGTGCGACTAACGTAGCGGTGGGCACGAATGTGACGGCGACGTTGTCAGAAGCGGTGGACCCGTCCACAAACTGGCCGGCAAGCTTCACGTTGACCGGGCCAACGGCGGCGGTGCCGGCCGGTGTGACGTACAACAGTACGAGCAGGATTGCTACCTTGGATCCCGCTTCAGACCTGGCTGCCAATACGACGTATACGGCGAAGATCGGTGGGGTGAAGGACGTTGCCGGTAACGCGATGGCGGACAAGACGTGGACCTTCACCACGGCTCCTGCGACGACTCCGCCGCCAACCGGCACACCGCAGACCGTCACTGTAACGGCGTCCGAGGACACTTATGTGTCCAACGGTACGGGTTTGACGACGACGAACTTTGGCACGAGTGCCATCCTAGGTGTGGACAACAGCCCGGTGGAGGTCGCGTACTTGAAGTTCGACCTGTCGCCCTATGGGGGCAGGACGTTGCAGAGTGCGACGTTGAAGCTCAAGAGCGCCGGGAGCGGGTCGACGGGAATCCAGAAGGTCAAACTGGTCGCCAATGATGGATGGTCCGAGACCGCTATCACGTCCGAAACGAAAAGCGCTTATCCGTTGGGCGCTACCAGCATTGGCACGCTCGGCCCGACCGCTGTCAACACCCCCTACGAGGTGACGCTGGACCCCGCCGCCGTCCGCGGGGAGCTCGGCCAACCGCTATCGCTTGGTCTGGATTCCACCAGCAGCGACGGCCTGGACCTCAACTCCAGCGAGACCGCTAGTCCTCCGCAGCTGGTGCTCACCTTCCAGTAGATCAGGCGGGACGCGAAACTAAAGTGGCCGGGACTGGCATCCGCAAGGATGGAGTCCCGGCCACTTCCATGTTTACCGCCCCAGGCCAGCGGGCGACAGGCTCACTAAGCCAAGGGCCCGGCCCGCAAGACAGAGGCCCCGCCGCTATGCGCCACAGGCAATGCGAAGCCTGCCTCGCTCAGTCTTCCAGCAGCTCGATGAACTCCCGGGCCTGCTTCATGGAAATGTCTGAATGCCGGGTGAGGGCCGTGGCGGCGGCTTCGGTGTCCCCGCTGCGGGCCAGCGTGCGGATCCGGCCGTAGATTTCGTCGTTGAGCATGTTGCTGCTGACTTCCCGGGTCACGTCGCCTTTACTGGCGATGGCCCGGTAGCGGTAGGGGAAGCGCTCGGGCTCGTCGTCGTCATCTTCCGTAGTGGCCGGGGCTGCCTCAGGACTCCGGTAGGGCTGCGGGTGGGCTGCCAGCGCACCCACCGCGTCGCGGGACGCCCGCAGGCCCTCTCCCGTGGCCTCGTAGTACAGCTTGATCGCAGCCATCGCCTGCCCCTGGGCAATCAGGGCATAAAGCCTGCGGTGTTCCTCTTCCGAAAGCTTGGCGGCGGCGGTGCGCGCCAGTTCGGCGGGAGTGGGGGCAGGCCCGGACGGCACAGCACTGCGGGCAGCCTTCCGCCGGCCGAGGGCGCGGACGGCCAGTGTTCCGCCGGCAACCACTGCCAGGAGAATAAGGACCGGGGCCACAAGCGATTCCATGTCTAACGCCGTTCTATGTGCTTCCTGGCAGCAGCCAGGTCCGATGATGCCTGGGTGTTCTGGCTGGGCCTGGTGATCCGCTCGAGTTGGGCCCGGGCAGCAGTAGCAGCCTGGACTTGGGCAGCGTAGTGCTGAGCGGAGCGTTCTGCCAGGTCACGCTGGTATTTTTCGGCGTCCGATATTCCCGAGTCGCGCGGCCTCAGGGCCGTAATAAGGCCCCAGATGAGCGCCACCAGTACGATCGCAGGCAACAGGACCAGCAGTAGTTCGCCCATGCATAGAGCTTATGCCAGATCCGGGTTATCCACAGCAATATTCACCTCTGCGCATGAAGGGCGGGCGGGAGCCCGAAGCCGGCGTCCCGAATGGAATATGAGGGCTGCCACACAGCATCTGCTGGACCTTCAGGACTCGGTGCACCTCTCTCACAGGGGACCGCCGGACGACACGCGCTGTGGATTAAATTCCACAGAAGAAATATTTACTCCACACGCAGCTATGGACGTTTCCGCAGGTCAGAGCCGTCCGCCTGCCAAAACTTTTTTTGTTTCCACAGGTTTCCCCACAGGCTGTGCACAAGCTATGCCCGGTACTGCACAGGTTATCCACACCCCTTGGCGCATGCTGGCTTTGAGGCTGGACTCCTGGCGGCTAGCGTAGCGGGGTACCTGTTCTTCGGCCCCCAGGCGGCTTATGGGAGGGCCATCTGGTGCTGCTGGACAGAATCGCTGATCCGCCAGGAACAGTTTGTTGTGGAAAACCTGTGGATAGTGGGGATAACTCCTGCTGACAGTCACGCGAAGGCTGGCCGGGCAGAATTGTCAGAGCCAACGGGTAGACCTGGACAGGTGGCGGAGCGGGGCTTTTCCCCGCATCGCCTTAGCAGGATGGATCGTCACCGGGCACTCATGTTCGGCGGTGTACACAATGGAGGACGGCAGCTTTGTCTATAGCGCATCTGGACCCGGTCGAGGCCACCCGAGGATCGGACGCGAGCCGGAAACCTCCACAGGATATTCCCGCGGAGCAGTCTGTCCTCGGCGGCATGATGCTGTCCAAGGACGCCATCGCGGACGTCGTGGAGATCCTCCGCGGCCAAGACTTCTACCGCCCGGCACACGAAACCATCTACGAGGCCATCATCGACCTCTACGGCCGCGGTGAACCGGCGGACGCTGTCACCGTCTCCGATGAGCTCACCAAGCGTGCCGAGATCAACCGGATCGGCGGGCCCGCCTACCTCCATGAGCTGATCCAGACTGTTCCCACCGCAGCCAACGCCGGCTACTACGCCGAGATTGTGGCCGAGCGCGCCGTCCTGCGCCGGCTCGTCAATGCCGGTACCAAGATCGTCCAGCTGGGCTACGGCTCCGACGGCGAGGTGGAGGACCTGGTCAACCAGGCCCAGGCCGAGGTCTACGCCGTGGCCGAGCGCCGCACCGCCGAAGACTACGTGGTGCTCAAGGACGTGATGGAGTCCACCGTGGACGAGATCGAGGCGTCCGGCCACCGCGGTGAAGGCATGACAGGCGTGCCCACCGGCTTTTTTGAACTGGATGAGCTCACCCACGGGCTGCACCCCGGACAGATGATCGTTATCGCCGCCCGCCCTGCGGTCGGTAAGTCAACCTTCGCCCTGGACTTCGCCCGGTCCGCGGCTATCAAGAACAACCTGTCCACCGTGATGTTCTCGCTCGAAATGGGCCGAAACGAGATTGCCATGCGCCTGCTCTCCGCCGAGGCAACCATCGGCCTGCAGGACCTCCGCAAGGGAACTATCAAGGACGAGCAGTGGTCCAAGATCGCCACCACCATGGGCCGGATGAACGATGCGCCGCTGTTCATCGACGACAGCCCCAACATGTCACTGATGGAAATCCGGGCCAAGTGCCGCCGACTCAAGCAGCAGCACGATCTCAAGCTGGTGATCCTCGACTACCTGCAGTTGATGAGCTCCGGCAAGAAAGTGGAGTCGCGCCAGCAGGAAGTCTCCGAGTTCTCCCGTGCGCTGAAGCTGCTCGCCAAAGAGCTCCAGGTCCCCGTCATCGCGCTGTCCCAGCTGAACCGTGGGTCCGAGCAGCGCTCGGACAAGCGGCCCATGGTGTCGGACCTTCGTGAATCGGGCTCCATCGAGCAGGATGCCGACATGGTGATCCTGCTCCACCGCGAAGACGTCTACGACAAAGAATCACCGCGCGCCGGTGAAGCGGACATCCTGGTGGCCAAGCACCGTAACGGCCCCACCAAGGACATCGTGGTCGCGTTCCAGGGCCACTACTCCCGCTTTGCCAACATGGCGGCCGACGCCGGCGGCGGCGGCTTCTAAGCGTCAGCCCGGGTTGGCTCCTTGTCGCCTCAGCCCTGGGCCAGCAGATGGTTGGGCAGCCGGTTCCCCGGCGCCTGGCCCCGGATTTCCAGCAGCTCCCGTGCGTGCGCGTGGAGCCTCCTGTCCTCGTCGCTGACGGGCACCCAAGCCGGTACAGGCACCGAGTTGCCGTCGGCGTCGCGCGCCACCATCACGGTGAGGCAGTAGGTGGTGAGGTCCATCTCACCGCTCTTCGGGTCTCCGGAGCGGACGTGGACTGCGATGTGCATGCCCTTGGTTCCGGTGTACACCAGGCGGGCCTCAACCTCCACCACGTGGCCGATCAGGAGCGGACGGTAGAACCGGACGCCGCCGGAGAACACCGCCACGGTATCCATTCCGCAGTAGCGGGAGGCGCAGACGTATGCCGCCTCATCGATCCACTTCATCACGATGCCGCCGTGGACCTTGCCGCCCCAGTTCACGTCCGTGGGAGCGGCCATAAAACGCAGGGTGACCCGCTCTGCCGTTCCTGCATCCGTATATTCCTGCCGGTTCATGGCTTCCACGATCTGCTCGCGGATGTTGATCCGGGCCAGCGCATGGTCCCGCTGCTCGATCTCTTGCGCAGTGACGGGCTCGAACTGCTTGACCGGGATGGGTTTTCCATCCTCGCCCACAGCAACAAAGATCACCATGCACTGGCTGCGCATCGTGGCCGGGCCGCCCTTCGGATCCCCGGAGGACACCACGGTGCGGATATGCATGGAGGAGCGCCCGGTGTAAACAATGGTGGCTTCGACCTCCACCATGTCCCCGCTGTTCACCGGATCCGCGAAGTGGATATTTCCCACATAGGCCGTGACGCAGTAGGACTTGGCCCAGCCCACAGCCGCCGCGTAGGCAGCCTTGTCCACCCACTCCAGGACTGTTCCCGCATCCACCGAGCCACTGTGGCCCACGTCCATGGGGGCGGCCAGGAAGCGGAGGGTCACGGAGTTGGCAGTGCCGGCGTCAGTCATGGTGCGATCATACTGACGCTCCTGGTTACCTGCCGGTTGGGGCCTGTCGCCAGGTGCTGGCACGGCGCCAGAGCGGCAGCCGCAACAGCGTTTAAGCACAGCTGGCCCGTCCGCTGGAAGGCGGGCGGGCCAGCTGGTGGCGGGTAAGGCTAACCGGCGCGGGTGTAGACGATATCCGGCTGCGCGGGAAGCTCCATGTCCTTACCGATGAAGAAGCCGGGGTGCGGCGGCTGGTTGTAGGCGATGTTCTCGCGTGCAACCGAAAGCCGGTACGCCGGATCGTGCATCAGGGTCCGGAGCCGGACGTCAGTGGACGCGGTGGTGGTGTAGATCCGCAACTCTGTGCTGTCAGCCGATGGCCAGGCGAGTTCCTCACGCCAGTCACCCAGGAGATCGGCCTGGATGGCGGGATTGCCCTTGGTGCTGTTGTTGGACTTGGCACCGGCGGCCGTCAGCAGCCTGTCACTGGATTCGGTCTCCCAGTTCCACTTGGCGATGCTGGGCGTCCCCGTGCTGGTGGCAGCGTTCCAGTCATGATCCACGATCTCGCGGAGCAGGTCGCCGTCCCACCAGGCCATGAAGTTGGCTGCCGGGATCTTGTTGGCTATCAGCTCCCCCTTGGAGGACCGCAGTTCACCAACGGGCGAGTTCCAGGCCGCGTCGCCACCAATGGCCCAGCCTTCGGCACCCGCGTAGCGCGGATCGATGTCTCCGGCGGCCGCGCGGCCGGTGTCCTTGGTGGCGGGGATGCTCCAGAGCACCTCGCCGGTCCGTGAATCCCGGAACGTGGCGCCCCTGTTGCCGCTCGAGCCCATATCCTCGTGGGCGGCAAACGTCTCCAGTCCCGGCCGGGACGGGTCGAGGTCGCTGGTGTGGATGGCGTCGCCATGGCCCAGACCGGTGGTGTACAGGGGCTTGCCGTTGTCATCGATGGTCATGGAACCGAAGACAAACTCGTCCTTGCCATCAGCGTCCACATCCACCACGGACAGGTTGTGGTTGCCCTGGCTCCGGTACTGGGCGCCGCTGATATCCGAATCGAAGACCCAGCGCCTGGTGATCTTGCCGCCCACCAGGTCGTAGGTGGCCAGCACGGCGCGGGTATAGTAGCCGCGGCTGAACATCATGGACGGGTGTTCACCATCCAGGTAGGCCACAGCGCCGAGGAAGCGGTCCACGCGGTTTCCGTACGTGTCGCCCCAGGCCCCCACGTCGCCGCGCGGCGGATCGTAGGCAACGGTGTCCATCACAGTGCCGCTGGCCCCGTGGAACACGGTCAGGTACTCCGGCCCCGTGAGCACGTACCCGCTGCTGTTGCGGTAATCGGCGCCGGGGTTGCCGATCACGGTGCCCGCGGCGTCACGCGTGCCGTCCGCCGTCTTCATCGCAACTTCAGCCTTGCCGTCGCCGTCGAAGTCGTAGGCGAGCAACTGGGTGTAGTGGGCGCCGGCACGAATGTTCGGGCCCATGTTGATGCGCCAGAGCTTAGTGCCGTCCATCCTGTAGGCATCCACGTAGACAGTACCGGTGTAGCCTGCCTGCGAGTTGTCCTTGGAGTTGGACGGGGACCACATCTGGAGGACCTCGTACGTGCCGTCACCGTCCAGGTCTGCCACGCTCGAATCCCCGGCGGAGTAGCTGTACGGCTGGCCGTCCTTGGTGTAGTCGTCGGCAGGCTTGTCCAGCTTGATGGCAAGGTAGTCCCGGGCCAGCGGCGTGAACTCCACGGTGAGCTGGTCCCCGCCGTTGCCCACGGATTTGATGACGTACCTGGAGGACGCCGTTCCTGCCGGATCGAGGAAGGTGGTGCTGTTGCGGATCGGCTCATCAGTGAGCTGGACGCCGTCGCGGATCACATGGAAGCCGATCTGCTCAGGGTCGAGTCCGAGCATGCGCCAGCCCACCCGGACCCCTTCGCCGGTCAGCAACGCAACGGGGGCGCGGTCCAGCTTCTCCATCTGGCGGTTCACCACAGTGACCTTTTCAGTCCCCACCACCGGGGACGGCGCTGATTCGCCGCCCTTATTCACGGTGGTGACGCGGTAGTAGTACTTGATGGTGGTCAGCACGGTGTAGTCCGTGTAGTTGACCTCGCTGGCACGGCCCACGTACTCAAAAGGACCGTCGGGGGAGGTGGAGCGGTAGACCTGGTAGGCCGCAGCGCCGGAAACCTTCTGCCATTTGAGCGTGACACTGGTCTTCTCCACTGCTTTGACGTCCACCTTGGCAGTGGCTGCCGGGACGCGAGTGCCGGGGTCCACCAAGGCGGTTTCCACCGTATTGGAGGGCACCGATTCCAGCCCGGTGTTGTCCAGCGCGGTGACGAAGTACTTGTACTTCAGTCCGGCGAACGCCGTGGTGTCCTGGAGGGCCGCGCTGGTCACGTTCTCCGCAATCAGCCGGGGTTCGGCTTCGAACGAGGCCTGGCGGAACACCTTGTAGCTGGCGGCATCCGCCACAGCGTCCCAGGCAAGGTCAACGGTGGGTGGTTCTGCCGCGGCATTGACGGCAACCGTGTGCAGGTTGGTGGGGCCCACCAGCAGTGGGGTGACCTCCAGGCCGTTAAGCCGCTGCCCGGAGCCGCTGATAGTGAGGTTCAGCTGTCCGTCCGAGACCAGGACCTGGTTGATGATTTTTGTTGCTGATGACGCCCTGCTCGAGGACACCTGGCCGAAGGAGGTTCCTTCTGCAGCGACGTCGGTGCGGGTGGAGCCGATCCAGTCGCTGTGGTACGTCTTCAAGGCGTAGGTGCCGTTGGGGACGTCGAGCTGGAATTCGAAGCTGGAACCGCTGAGGACGAAGTCGCGCAGCAGGTTGCTGGTCACGGCGCCGCGGTCCCGGTCGCTGAGCACCGAGATGTCCTTGAAGCCGAAGCCGCGCTGGGCCGTGTAGCCCATGGTCCGGTTGACCTCGGTGTAGCCGGTTTCGACCGGCGCTCCCACAGGCCCGAAGTCGAACTTGTACTTGGCTTGTTTGGTGGTCACCATGTGCGGGTCGCTGGGCTCGGAGAGGCCTTTGCCGTTCATCGCGGCCACGCGGACGTTGTAGGCAGTCCCTTCGTTCAGTCCGGAAAGGTTGACCGTGGGTACGGTGGAGGTGGTGGTGAGCTTGTAGGCGCTGTCCGGCTCGGAGGCCAGCTTCCGGTACACCTTGTAGATGTCCGCACCGTCAACCGGCTGCCATTTCAACAATGCCCCGGCGTTCGAGACGCTGCCGGCTACCACGCCCTGCGGCTTGGCCGGAACGGACGACGGCGGTGCGATTTCCTTGACGCGCGCGGCCAGCGGAACGCTGAGCTGCTTCACTCCGCCTGCCACCAGCCGGGCGATCTGGATGGCGCCGTACTCCTGGAAGTGGGTGTTGTCCACCGTGCCGGTGGGCCGGTTCGGGTAGATGCCCGCATCGACGTGGAGGAAGACCGATTTGGTGTCCTCCGGGCCGATGGCGTCGTAATAGGCCCGGCTCGAGGCGGACAGGTCCACCAGGGCCACGTTTTCCTCGGCGGCGAGTTCCTGCATCTTGGCGACGTACTCGGGGAAGCTGACGTTGAACTTGCCGGTGGCTTCGTCATAGTCCCGGCGGCCCACGGGCGTGACCAGGACGGGTGTTGCGCCGCGCTGCCGCGCGCCGTTCACGTACGTGCGGAGGTATTCCTTGTAGTCGGCGGGGGAGGCATAACGGTCATCCACGCCGATAGTGGCATCATTGTGGCCGAACTGGACCATCAGGTAGTCGCCGGGGTTGATGACCCGCAGGATCTCGTCCAGCCGGCCCTGGCTGATGAAGTTTTTGGAGCTGCGGCCGCCGATGGCGTGGTTCTTAAAGGAGACCTTTTCATCGAAGTAGCGCTCGATCATCTGGCCCCATCCGGCCTGGGGAGCGAAACCGGGATCATAGGTCTGCACCGTTGAGTCGCCGGCGAGGTAGACGCCGGGATCCGTGGTGGCGGTGCGGGGAGCGCGGGCGGCGATGACCAGCGAATTGATCTTGGCCGCGGTGCCGCTGAAATCGAGGTTGAGCTGGCCGTCAACCAGCGAAATGGGGAATTCCATTTCCAGATACTGGCCGGCAGGCTTGTCCGTTGCCTGCACCTTCGCCATGGCTTCGGCGGTGATGGCGATGTTCGTGGCCTCCGTGGCGTCGCCGGCAATGAGTTTGACCGTGTAGTCGCCATTGGGCAGGTCCACCAGGAAAGTGCTGCCCTGTGCCTGCACGAAGTCGGAGCGCAGCGCATCCCCCGTGCCCCGGTCTGCGCCGGAGGTGACCGCGGTGTCAGTAAAGCCGAACTTTGTGGCCGCCGAGTACTGGGTGCCGGCGGCAACAGCGGTGTAGCCATCCGCTGTGGCACCGGGACCGAAATCGAACTTGAATCCGCTTCCCACCGGCGGCAGCGCGGTATCCGCCTGGACTGCGGGGAGGCCGGTGAAGGCGATGGCAGCTGAGGCCATGGCGGCTGTCACGGCTTTTGCGGCGGTTGGGATCCGGCGGTCCCGGGAGGGAGGTGGTTGCTGGGATTGTGGGGCTTCTTGCGGGGATTTGTTCAACGGACATCTCCTTCGATGAGCGGTGGCAAGCGGTACCCAGGAAGGTTGGAACGATTCAAAACAGTAACGCGCCGACGATGGCGCCTTACGGGTTTGAGGGTTTCGAGTGATGATTCGAACTAGCTGAGACCTGGGATAGTGATGCAACTCTCGCTGCAGCAGTTATTGGTCTATCAGCCGGCAAAGGACTCTGGCAAGCGTTTTCCCAACTTTCCGTGAGTTTTTCTGGGACTACTTGTTTGGAACTGTTCGCGCCTCCGCCAGAGTTCGTGTTAAATGCCGACGGCGGATGCGCACCCAAGTGCCCATCCGCCGTCGTGAGGTTTCCGGGCGCGTGGCCCCGGAGCCGGGAAAGGTTAGGCCAGGACGGCCAGCTTCGAGTTGCTGCGGCCAAAGAGCGCGCGGTCCACGGACAGGCGGCCAGCGCCGGTCAGAGCCAAGGCGAACGCGGCCGCCGCCAGGAGAAGGACCAGTTCGTAGCCGCCGTTGGCGGCGAAAACGCCGGCAGCAGCGTGCACCATAAACAGGGCTCCCAGCATGTCCAGGACCAGGAGTGCTGCCACCACGCGGGTGAGGATGCCGAGGATCAGGGCGATGCCGCCGGCGAGTTCGAGCACGGCAATGGCGGGCGCTACTGCTTCTGCTGCGGGAACACCCATCTTGGCGAAGGAGGCCTGCGTGCCGGCGATGGTCCACTCGTTGAACTTCTGCCAACCGTGCGCTGCGAAGAGGAAGCCCAGGATGATCCGAAGGGCAGTGATTGCGGTTGTGGTAAGTCGTGACTGGTTCATGGGTATTAACTCTCGCTGCTAATAGTTGAAGAGTCAACTATTAGCGTCATAATGTGGGCTTTGTCATGCCGGCGTGGATACAACCAGACCCCCGATTAGGCTGGCAAGGTGCCCCACTTACCTGCGCCGGCGCCGGCCGCCCCACCGAAAGGACATACCCGCGAGATCCTTCGGCTGGCGGTACCCGCCTTTGGCGCTCTCGTCGCTGAACCACTCTTCCTGCTCGCGGATTCGGCGATCGTTGGCCACCTCGGCGTAGCCCAGCTGGCCGGCGTCGGATTGGCAACGGCAGCGCTGCACACCGCCGTCGGCCTGATGGTCTTTTTGGCCTACTCCACCACCCCTGCGGTGGCCCGGGCCATGGGGGACGGGCAGCCCGGTAAGGCCCTGGCGGCCGGGCGCGACGGCGTCTGGCTGGCACTGCTGCTGGGTGTTGTCCTGGCCGTGGCCGGGTTCGTGGCAGCCGATCCGCTGATCGGCCTGCTGGGCGCGGAAGGCGAGGTGCGCTCCTTTGCCGTTGACTACCTCCGTTGGTCGATGCCGGGCCTGGTGGCAATGTTGCTCATCTTCGCGGGCACCGGGCTTCTCCGTGGCCTCCAGGACACCCGGACTCCCCTGGTGGTGGCCACGGCGGGTTTTGCGCTGAACATTGTCCTGAACCTGTGGCTGGTGTACGGGCTGGGCTGGTCCGTCGCGGGTTCCGCGGTGGGCACCAGCGTGGCCCAATGGGCCATGGCCGCGGTCTACCTGGTGATGGTGAAGCGCAATGCCGGGGCGCACGGCGTGAGCCTGCTGCCCAGCTGGAGCGGTATCCGGAGCATGACGCGTGTCGGATCGTGGCTGATGCTGCGCACGCTCAGCCTGCGCATTGCCATCCTGGCCACCGTCTTTGTGGGCACGGCGCAGGGAGCCGTGAACCTGGCGGCCCACCAGCTGGCCATGACCATCTTCTCTTTCCTGGCCTTCGCCCTGGACGCGCTCGCGATTGCGGCTCAGGCATTGATCGGCAAGGAGCTGGGCGCCTCCAATCCGCATAGGGCACGGTTGTTGACCGGGACCATGACCCGTTGGGGGCTTGGTTTCGGTGTGGTGACGGGCGCACTCCTGGCCGTTGCGGCGCCTTGGGCGGGCGCCCTCTTTACGTCCGACCCGCAGGTTCAGTCAGTCCTGGCCGTTGCCTTGTGGGTCCTCGCTGCCGGCCAGCCGATCGCGGGATACGTCTTTGTGCTTGACGGGGTGCTGATCGGCGCCGGTGACGCCAAGTACCTGGCGTTGGCCGGTGTGGTGAACCTGGCCGTATACGTGCCGCTGCTGATTGCGGTGGCACTCTCGCACGCTGCGGGCGCGCCTGGACTTGGCTGGCTGTGGGCCGCCTTCGCACTGGGTTACATGGCCGCCCGCGCCGTCACTCTTGGCGTCCGAGCGCGTTCCGACCGCTGGATGGTGCTGGGTTCGCCCTAGCGCGGACCGCCACTAAACTGGACCGGTGACCCAACCGAAAACCCCTGCAGACACTGCTCCCGGAACGGCTCCCAGGGCTGACCTGTGGAAGCCGGTCCTCCTCCGCTCCGCAGCTGCACTGGTGTTCGGCGCTGTCACCATCTTCTGGGCGGCCCCGTCCATAGAGGTTATGGGCTGGTCCGGCGGGCTCTACCTGCTGGCCACCGGCGTCCTGCTGGTCTGGGGTATCCGGGCGTCGGGGTTTCAGCGGGAGAGCGCCCCGGACAAACTGCTTTCCGCTGCCGGGTCCGTGCTTGCCGGCGCAGGCGTTGCGCTGCTTCTGCTGCACGGGGACCTGCTGTTTGGTGTCATCGCTGCCCTGGGGTTGGCTGTGGCAGGAGCGCTCGAGCTGTTCTGCGGCCTGAAATTCCGGGGCCGGCACGTGTTGGCCCGGGACTGGATTGCCTCGGGCATCATCGGCCTGGGCACCGCAGCCATCCTGCCCTTCTTCATCAGCCTGGGCGCCCATGCGCTGCTCGGCGTGGCCGGTGGCGGCGCCATCATCTCCGGCGTGCTGTGGGCGCTGGCAGGGCTGAGCATCCGGCACGATGCCCGCAGCACTGCAGGAACGCCGTAAACTAGGAAGTGTCCGGTTCTACTGCTCGTAGAAAATTGGTCCGGACGCACTACCGCACTAAGCAAAACCAGGCCGGCCGGCGTGCCGCCTGCAGGGAGGAATCACCGTGGCAGACCAGCAACCAGGACATCCGCGCAAGGTGCGGACCTCGGTGAAGGGCCCGCTGATGTTCTCCGCATTCTGGGCTGTCGTGGCCTTTTTGGCTGTGGTGATCTTCGCTTCCGGCGGCAGTGCACGCGCCCCCCGTTTCGACCTGGCCTTCACCGCTGCCGGTATCGCCTTCATCGTCACTCTGGTGATCGCGGCGATGCTTTCGATGAGCCACAAGGAGAACGCCGAACACCTGGGCAAGGGCTCGGGTGTAAACCTCAGTTCGGCCCCCAAGCCGTCCCACGGCTTCGGCGGTCCGGGCCCGCAGGACCCTGCCTCCTCTCCGGATGATCTGGAGAACCCCGGGGACCGCTGAGCGTCCCTGGCCAGGCATCATCCAGGGCGGGCGCCGTCCTTACACAAAGCGCCCCTTGGATAGAGCCGCCCCTTAAGCAGACGCCGCCTGACGTGCCCGGTAGGCGGCCACATGCGCCCGGTTGGCGCAGTTTCCTGTATCGCAGTAGCGCTTGGACCTGTTCCTGCTGAGGTCCAGCACGGCAGCATCGCAGTCCTCGGCCTCGCAGATGCGCATCCGGTCCATCTCTTTGCCGCGGATGACGTCCGCCAGCGCCATGGCGGCTTCCGTGCTCATCCTGTCCACCAGCGGGGCGTCGGGGGTGGTGGCGTGGAGGTGCCAGTCCCAGTCATCGTGTTTAACAAGCTGCGGCAGTGCGTTGGCGTCCCGCAGCAGCCGGTTGACTGTCTCGACGGCGGATCCTTCGTCCGCCGTCCACAGTTCCGCGAGCTGTTGGCGAAGCTGGCGCACGCTAACCAGCTCGTTGTGGTCCCGGGTACGGGATCCGGTGAACCCCTCAGCTGCCAGGAACCGGTCCAGGTCCGCAGTGGACTCCAGTCCCTCAGTTCCGTTGGCCGCCGAATTGATCAGATTAACCACCGTGCGCAGGGCCACCTCAGTGTCAGGGGCAAAAACCATCTTGACTCCTTACAGCGCTGTCCCGTACTGTCATGACCATCACCCTACTTTACTCCTGACAGGAGGCGACGATGCCTGCCGCACACAGCCGCACCCCGAAGCTTGGGGCGAAGGCCAGCAAGCGCAACTTCCTCGCCTCCGGCCTGGGCATTGCACTGTTCTCGTCCGCCGTCTTCGGCACATCCGGATCTTTTGCCAAGGCATTACTGGAAACTGGCTGGTCCCCGGGCGCGGCGGTCACCGCGCGGCTCACTGGCGCGGCCCTGATCCTCGCCGTGCCGGCGGTTGTCGCCCTCCGCGGCCGCTGGCACCAGCTCCGCACCAACTGGATAACCATCCTGCTCTTCGGGCTGATCGGCGTTGCCGCGTGCCAACTGTTCTACTTCAACGCCGTGGCAAGGCTCTCGGTGGGGGTTGCCTTGCTGCTGGAATACCTGGCGCCTGTCATTATCGTGCTCTGGCTCTGGGCGGCCAGCCGGAAGCGCCCCCGGATTCTGACGTTCGGGGGAACCCTGCTGTCGCTCGCCGGCCTGGTCCTGGTCCTTGATCTCACCGGTGCGGTCAAGATCGACATCGTGGGTGTTCTTTGGGGTGTTGCCGCCGCGGTTTGCCTCGCCATCTACTTCTTTATCACCGCCAAGGAGAATGACTCGCTTCCGCCCATCGTCCTGGCCTCCGGTGGGTTGATGGTGGGCGCAGCCGTGATGTGGCTCGCAGCCGCCACGGGTTTGTTGCCCATGGCCTTCAGTACTGCCGACACCACGCTGGGTCCTTGGGTGACGCCCTGGTGGGTATCGCTGACCGGGTTGATCATCCTGGCCACCGTGCTGGCATACGTTTCCGGGATTATGGCCGCGCGGGCGCTGGGCTCCAAAGTGGCGTCCTTCGTGTCGCTGACCGAAGTCCTTTTCGCCGTGATCTGGGCATGGCTGCTGCTGGGCGAACTTCCGGCCGCCATCCAGCTACTGGGCGGCGCGCTGATCGTGGGCGGCGTCATCCTGGTCCGGCTCGACGAACTGCGCGCTCCCGTTGCCGGGCCAACTGCTGGGGCCATGGCGGCACCCAAGGCCGCGTCGCCTCTGGAACACGCGAACGACGTCGAGCCCGTCCCTTAGTGGGGGCTGTCCGTTAAAGGCGGAAGGTCCGGACACCTTGCGGTGCCCGGACCTTCCGGACGCTTCCCAGGGAAGACGTCAGCCCTGCGAAGCCTGCGTCTGCTGTTCGGCGTTCTGCTTTGCCCGGTTGCCGGCTTCCCTAAGGGCTTCAGCAACCTGGTTCAGCTTCGAGGTGTGCTCGCCGCGCCACTGGTCCTTGAACTTGTCCGCGTCCGGTCCCCGCCAGTCGACCTGGTCCAGGAAGTTGGTGAGCTTATTGCGCTGCGATTCAATTTCGCTAGCACCGTGCTCAAGCTTGCCGCCGAGCTGGCGAAGCTGCTCAACGTCTGCACCCCAAATAGCCATGAGTTTCTCCTTGTAAATCGTGGATCCGAACCAGGTCGGCGTCCCCAGCGGCCCCCCGGCTTCTCCGGAAGATCCAATGCCTCAAACCTATCCCGGCCCCCAAAACAGTGTCGATGGGCACCCCTGCCCATGCCGTACTCCCCATGGAGGGGAGTTTCACCAATGTTTGTGGAGGGGTCGATCCTTGGCGATCCAGAGCCTAGCATGGCGGTATGTGCCGGAATATTCGAACCCTCCACAACTTCGAGCCCCATGCAACGTCTGAGGAAGTGCATGCCGCTGCGCTTCAGTACGTGCGGAAGGTCAGCGGCAGCACCAAGCCGTCCAAGGCCAACCAGGAGGCCTTCGAGGAGGCAGTCCACGAGATCGCCCACATCACCCAGCACCTCCTGGATTCCCTGGTCTCCCAGGCGCCGCCCAAGGACCGGGATGCAGAGGCTGCGAAGGCAAGGGCCCGCGCGGCCGTGCGCTACGGCGCTGCCTGAGCGCTAGGTTTCCTGCCAAAATTGCGCAGCCGCAGCGAGTTGGCAACCACCAGGACCGAACTGGCTGCCATCGCGGCGCCGGCGATCATGGGATTAAGCAGGCCCAGCGCGGCCACCGGGATGCCCACGGCGTTGTAGAAAAAGGCCCAAAACAGGTTGGTTTTGATGGTGGCCAGGGTCCTGCGGGACAGTTCGATGGCTTGGACCACCTGCGACAGGTCGTTGCCCATCACGGTCAGGTCCGCCGCCTCGATGGCAACGTCGGTGCCTGATCCCATGGCAATCCCGAGATCGGCCTGGGCCAACGCCGCAGCATCGTTGACGCCATCGCCGGCCATCGCCACCGTGGCGCCGCCCGCCTGAAGTGTCTTCACCACTTCCACCTTGCCCTCGGGCAGCACCCCTGCGTAGACGTCTGCGGGATCAATGCCGACGGCGGCTGCCACCTGCGCGGCGACGGCGGCGTTGTCGCCGGTCAGCAGGAGGGGCCGCAGGCCCAAGGCCTTCATGCGTTCCACCGCGGAGGCTGAGCCGGGCTTGATGGTGTCGCGAAGGCTGATGATCCCGGCAACTGAGCCGTCTACCCCCACCCAGATGGCCGTGGCGCCGGTAGCTTCCGCCGCTGCCAGGGCCTGTGCCTGGATCGAGGTGATGGCGATACCGTTCTGCCCAAGCCAGGCGGTGCGTCCGGCGGTGACCTGCCTGCCTCCAACGGTTCCCGTGACACCGCCGCCCGGCGCCGACCGGAAGTCCCGCACCGCCGGCAGGTGTCCGCCGTCGTACGTTTCCGGGTGATCTCCGCGCGTTTCCTGGGCAGCAGCGGCGGCAATGGCGCGGGCCACCGGATGCTCCGAGGCCGCCTCGACGGAGCCCGCCAGCAGCAGGACTTCACGCTCCGCAAACCCCTCGAAGGCGAGGGTGGAATCCACCGCCAGCGCGCCGTCGGTGACGGTGCCGGTCTTGTCCAGCAGGATGGTGTCCACCGTCCGCGTGTCTTCAAGCACCTGCGGACCCTTGATCAGGATGCCCAGCTGTGCGCCACGGCCCGTCCCGGTGAGGAGGCCAACGGGAGTGGCGAGCCCCAGGGCGCACGGGCACGCGATCACCAGGACGGCGACGGCGGCCGTAAAGGCCGAACGCAGCCCCCCGCCCGGGGCTCCCGGACCAGCAACGAGGAGCCAGAAGACAAAGGTGAGCGCGGCGATGGCCAGGACCACGGGAACAAACACTGCGCTGATGCGGTCCGCGAGGCGGGCGATGGGAGCTTTGCCCGTCTGGGCCTGGGACACCAGGCGCGCCATCTGCGCCAGGGTAGTTTCCGAACCCACGCGGGTGGCCCTGACCAGCAGGCGGCCGGAGGTGTTGATGGTGGCGCCGGTGACCTTGCTGTCCGGTCCCACTTCCACCGGCACTGACTCGCCGGTCACCAGTGACGCGTCCACCGCGGAGGACCCGTCGATAACAACGCCGTCCGTGGCAATTTTTTCGCCGGGACGGACCACCAGGACATCGCCTGCCTGGAGCTGTTCGGCCGGGATCCTCCGTTCCCGGCCGTCCTTGAGTATGGTGGCGTCCTTCGCGCCCAGGCTCAGGAGGGCGTGCAGGGCGTCGCCCGCCTTTTGCTTGGCGTTGGCTTCGAGATAGCGGCCCAGGAGCAGGAAAGTGGTGACAACGGCAGCCACCTCGAAATACAGGCCACCCTGCTCCATTCCCTCCATGCCGGGGTGCTGGGTCAGCAGGGGATCGGAGAACAGCTGCCAGGCTGAGAAAAGGTAGGCGGCCGCCACCCCGATCGACACCAGCGTGTCCATGGTTGACGCGAAGTGGCGGGCATTGATGGCGGCCGCACGGTGGAACGGCCAGGCAGCCCAGGTGACCACGGGCAGGGCCAGCGCGGCGGCCGCCCAGCCCCATTGGGGGAACTGGAAGGCGGGGACCATCGAGATCAAGAAGACCGGCACCGTAAAGAGGGCGGCCAGGACCAGACGTGGACGCAATTGGCCTGCAGCGCTGTGCACGTTATCCGCGGTGCCGCGGGACGCTTGCTCTGCATGCTCGCTCGTGCCTCGCTTAGACGCATGCTGCCGCAAGCCCCCCGTGTCACTGTTTCCAGATGGCCCTGCGGAGGTGCCATTTGCGACCGGCGCAACAGTGCCTGGGACCGCGCGGATTTTGGCCTTATATCCTGCTGCCTCGACCGTGGCTGTGAGCTGCTCGTCGGTGATGCCCTCGGGGACTGTTACATGAGCGGATTCGAGGGGGAGGTTGACCAGGGCCTGGACGCCTTCAAGTTTGCCGAGCTTTTTTTCCACGCGGTTAACGCAGGATGCGCAGGTCATGCCCTCGATGTCGAGCTCCACCACCCGGTTTCCTGGCTGGTGGAGGAGGTCCTGGTTGCTCATGTGTTCCCTGTTCCTTGCTGGTATCAGTGCCGGTGCTTAGGCCTCGTTGGCAACCACCAGGTAGCCCGCTTCCGCAACTGCTTCGCCGATTTCGGACGGCGACAGATCGTCGCTGGAGGTGATGGTGACGGTAGAGATACCGCCGGCGTTGAGTTCGATGTCCACTGCCTCTACGCCTGCAAGGGCCTCAAGTTCTTCGCTGACGGCGGAGACGCAGTGGCCGCAGGTCATTCCGGAAACGCTGACGGTGGTGGTGGTAGGGGAGGTGGTGCTCATGGCTGCTCCTTGTTGTTCGGCCGGCACAGTGGGCCGGTTCGTTCGCCGGCGTTCGCCGGATGGCTGGTGATGTGGAATTCGGGGTTACCGCAGGAGCCGGCCGATGGCGTCGGCGGCTTCCTTGACTTTGGCGTCGATCGCTTCTGCCCGCAGGCCCGGGTCCGGTTCGGCGGCGGCCCCCACGACGCAGTGGCCGATGTGCTCTTCCACGAGCCCCAGGCTGACGGCGTGCAGGGCTTTGGTGACGGCGGATACCTGGGTGAGGATGTCGATGCAGTACTTGTCCTCATCCACCATGCGGGCAATGCCGCGTACCTGGCCTTCTATGCGTTTGAGGCGCCGCAGATAGGCGTCCTTGTTCCCTGTGTAGCCGTGCTGGGCCCCTTCGTGGTCCGTGCCAGCTTCAACAGCTGCATCCGCCACTGCTTCTTCCGTTGCGCTCATGTTTTTAAGAGTAATACCCCCGAGGGGTATACTGCAAGTACCCCCTGGGGGTATTCAGTACATTCGGGGGCAACAAAAAAGCTCCGGAGTGCGTTATTGGGGGATACGCACTCCGGAGCAGCTCTTGGGCAAAACCGGCGTCCAAACTCCTTGGAGCCGGCCTGCTTGATTCAGCTTACTGGGTGGTAGTCACCTCCGCCAGCACATCGAATAACTACTTTCGCTTTACTTTCTACGCTCTTAATTCGGCTCGAACAGCATGCTGCCGAAGGGTCAAGTCCGGTCCTCATGGGCCGGCATCCGGTAGGGAACTACGAGTACCGGGCGGCTCTGGTGGTGCACCAGCCACGCCCCAACCGACCCATTGAGTGCTTCGGTAAGCCGGTGAGTGAACCCCCGCTCCGAGGTGCCCACCACAATCATCGGTGCATCACTCTCTGCTGCAAGCCTGGCCAGGGCGCGGGCAGGATCACCCGCAAGGGTGCGGAATGTCCACTCTGTGCGCCCGGCTTCGGCTGGCACGTCGGCCATCGCTGCTTCTATGGCACCCCGCAGCTCGGACGATACAGCCCTGATTTCGTCGTCGTCCGTGTCCGGGTGGAGGGAGAGCCGGTGGGCGGAGCGTGCAGGATCCCATTCCACCAGGTAGCTGGCCTCGTCAACGTAAGCGCAGAGCAACGGCCTTTTGAGGCGGGCGGCGAGGATCGCGGCGGTCTGCAGCACCTCAGGATGCTGCTTGGGCGCGATGCCTACCAGCAGGGGGGATGAACCGCTGAACCGATCTGATGTCATAGCTCATTCTCGGCCTCCCGGACAGCCTTTGAACAGGGCAATTAGTGTGGCCCGTCACGAAGCAGGTGAAGCCGTGACCACCACATTCTTGCCCCAGGGGTCCTCCGTGAAGCAGCTGATGAGGACCAGCCGGTTTGGCACGATGCTCCAGATGGGACTGTCCTTAAGGCTGGACTTCACGTAGGTGGTCACGTTGTCCACCGTGTAGGGGATGGTGCCGGTTGCGGTGTCCACCTCAAACCTGTCGCCCACAGCCGCCGCTGAGCTCAAGTGGTTGAACGGTGCGTCCGCACCTTCCCAGCTGTGTCCGATCACGTATGTGGTGTTTGTTGATCCCTGCCCCGGGCTCCCAAAGGGTGTCAGCCAGTAGCCGTCCTTGGTGGCCGGCGGCTCCACCGTTTGGCTGGCTTGGGCTGCAGCATCCACATCAAGCGGATGGACCGGAATGTCCAGCCCGGCGGAGGCATAGCGGATACGCAGTGGTTCAGCCGCTGCCGGTAGGGCCGGGGAAGGCGGCTGGAGAGGCAAGGGTGGCTGGAGGGCCGAATTGGCCAGGGCCTGCGCCTGCCCTTCAGCCGCCCCCGAGCCGTCTGCGACCGAGCCGTCTGCCCCGGTTCCGTCCGCCGCCTTGGTCCCCCCTGCTGCCGCCGTTTCCGTGGCCTTAGGGGCGGCGTCCCGGGAAACGATCCCGGCCGCCGGAGCTCCCAGCACTGCACTGTTTCCGCCGGCAGCCACCTGCATGTGGTGGAAAAGCGGTGCGCCGAAGGTCAGGGACAGAAAGGCCAGAACCCCGAACAGGAGGATGGCCAGGTCTCCCCGGTTCCAGCTCCGCCGCCTGCGCTCCTTCCGGACCACGTGCCGGCTGCGTTCCTTGAACATGCTGCTCCTCAACACTTGCAGGTAGAAAGGAAGGCGCCCCGCCGGGCACTGGCGGGACGCCTTCCTGTCAGGAAGCCGCGGTTTGCGGCGCAACCGGTGTCAGCCGGTTTGTTTCAATCGGCCAGGAGCTGCGTACGGCGGCTGCGGCGGAAAGCCACTGCCGCACCTGCTGCCAACAATGCGACCACGCCTGCCAGCCAGGACGGGCTGTTGGAGCCGCCCACCGCCGTCTGGGCGTTGTAGCCCTGGTTGGTCCCCAAGTTGGCCGTTGCTCCTGCGCCGGCAACTGCAGCGGCTTGCTGCCGGGGCTGGCTTACGGGCGGCTGGACAACCGCCGGGGTTTGAGGAACGACGACGGGCGCTGCTGCCGGCGGAACCACCGCGGCCTGCTGGACAGGGGTGACAGGAGTTTCCACGACGGGTGTGACCACTGCCGGAGGTTCGACGACGGGCGGTTCCACGACCGGCGGGTTCACCACGGGTAGGTTCACGACCGGGGGCTGCTCTGCAGGAGGCGTCACCACCGGATCGATCACCTCACCCGGGGGCAGCGCGGCCCCGCAATCGTTGACGTATTGGATCTTTCCTGCGTTGTTCCAGTTCAACCCACCGGGCAGCTTGGGCGTGGGAGGAATGATGTCTTCGGCGTGCTGTGCGTGTCCGCCTATGCCGTTGACGTTGAAGGACAGCGGTGTAAGCGTAGTTCCGTCCCGGTGGCAGACCACCACCTGGTCGGAGGCGGCCATGGCAGGTGCGGTGAGGCTGATCAGCCCCAGCCCCACAACCCCCAAAGTGGCAAAGGTACGTTTCATTGTTTTCTCCCCAGTGTGTAGTGAACGGACCATGATGAGGAGGAGTAGCGATTGCGCCGAATGCCCCAGCAGCACGGTCAGCTTGCTTGAGATTTCAGGCTAGGCGGGCGGCAGGAACCAGTCGCGAGTAGGCGGTACTCGTCTTTCCGGGACAGCGGAAGTGCCGGTTACTTGTGGGTACCCGAAAATTCCGCAGCCCTACTTGCCCGGGCTCCCAGTCCCTTGTAGCCCGCCGGACCCACGCCTAACGTTGAATTGGACGAAAGGGCGTGGATAGATGCAAATATTCATGTGGTGGCTGGACCTGGACCTCGCCAGCAAGGAGTGGCTGCGGGAGAACCTTCGTGCCGGGGAACTTCCGCTTCCGGTCCTGCAGGGGATCGCTGAGGCCGGTGGTCCCCATCCGGAGAACCCCGCCGCGGTGCTGACGGCGGCGGACTGGGACTTCATCGAGACGCAGTCGGAGTTCGTGGACTGACCCGCGCCCACGCCCCCTTTCAGGCTAAAAACGTTGCGGGCTGCCCGGGGCGGTGGTTGCATGGTGGGCATGGCAACCCAAGGAAGTTTTGTCTTAGCGGTCGGAACCAAAAAAGGCCTGTGGCTGGCCACCAGCCCGGACAGGCGCGAATGGTCTTTCACCGGCCCGCATTTTTTGATGAGTGAGATTCCCAGCATTGGGATCGACACCCGGGAAGGCCGCACCCGGATCATGGTGGGTGTCCGGAACGAGCATTGGGGGCCAACGGTGGCCCACTCGGACGATCTCGGCGCCACGTGGTCCGAGCCCGAACAGGGTGCCATCACGTTTCCCGAAGACACGGGCGCCGCACTGGAACGCATCTGGCAGATTTATCCGGACGCCGAGTCCCGCCCCGGAGTGGTCTGGGCAGGTGCGGAACCTATCTCCGTGTGGAAGTCCACGGACGGCGGCGAACACTTCGAGCTGAACCGGGGCCTCTGGGACCACCCGCACCGCAGCGATTGGGGCGCCGGCTACGGCGGCGCGGCCGCCCACTCGATCGTGGTGCATCCCCAAGGTGAAACAGTCCACGTTGCCATGAGCACCGGCGGTGTCTACCGCTCGCTCGACGGCGGCACCTCCTGGGAGGCGCGCAACAAGGGGATCTCGGCCTACTTCATGCCCGATCCCAACCCCGAGTTTGGACAATGCGTGCACAAGATCGCGGCGGATGCCGCCGTCGACGGCCGCCTTTATGCCCAGAACCACCACGGTGTGTACCGCACGGATGACAACGCGGAGAGCTGGACCTCCATTGCCGAGGGCCTGCCGGCAGACTTCGGCTTCGTGATGCTGACCCACCCGCGGCGGGAAGGAACGGCCTGGGTAGTGCCGCTGAAGGCAGACGGCGAGCGTATCCCGCCCAACGGAGAACTGGCGGTCCACCGCACAGATGACGCCGGGGGCAGCTGGAGGAGGCTGGACAACGGGCTTCCCCGTGGCGAGTACAACAGCGTCCTGCGCGACGCCGCGTCCGTGGATCCAGCGGAGCCGGCAGGCGTCTACTTCGGAACACGCGGGGGTACGGTCTACGCCAGTGCCGACGAAGGGGAGACGTTTACGGAAGTGGCGTCGCACTTGCCCGACGTCCTGTGCGTGCGGGCGGCAGTGGTGGCCGGTGCCTGACATTTCGGTGGTGCTGCCCAGCATCCTGCAGCCACTGGCCGGCGGGCAGTCGGTTCTGACTGCGCCCGCCGACGGGCCCGTGACCGTGGCAAAACTGCTGGATTCCATTACCGCCGACTTCGCCGTGCTGGCCAGGCGGCTCCGGGACGAGACGGGAGCCTTGCGGCGGTTCGTGAATGTCTACGTGGATGGCGACGAGGTGCGCCGGCTGCAGGGCCTGGACACTGAAGTGGCGCCGGGCCAGGAGGTACTGGTCATCCAGTCAGTGGCGGGCGGCTGACACCACGGCCGGGCGCTCAGGGTTCGCAGAGCTGCGGGCAGTCCTTACTGACTACACCCGCAGCTGGGGCCTGGCTTCTCCGGCCGTACGGGGAGTCCGGCTCAGGCGACCCGCCATACGCTGCATTCGTCCGTATTGATTGCTTTGCGCAGGCCGGTGATCCTGTCCTGGATCCACACCACACCGATTCCCGGCGCTGTTTCCTGGACCCTGCCCCGGCGGATCACTACGTCGTCGTAGGAAGGGCCAACCGAGAGGCGGGCTTCAATTTCATCGCCGCGGCGGAGCTGGTCCAATGTGCGGACCCGGGTTACATGGGCTGCTGCTTTCTTCAACATGGCGGGACCTCCTGGCTGGAGCTGGTGCCGGCTCTTGCCTGCATTACCAGTGTGGAGGGGCAATGTTGCGCCCTGGTTTCCTGATGGTTAGGCGCGGGTTAGTTCTTTGGGCCGGAGCTGTTTCGTGCCAACGGCGCTACGCCGCCTCGCGGTTCCGGTAGGCGGCGAGGAACGTTGAGATCCGGCGGACGGCTTCCTCGATGTCCAGGACGGACGGGAGGATCACAAACCGGAAGTGGTCCGGGGTGGGCCAGTTGAACGCCGAGCCGTGGGATACCAGGATCTTCTGGTCCCTCAACAGGTCCAGCACAAACTGCTCGTCGCTGGCGATTGGATAGAGCTCAGGGTCCAGCCGGGGAAACAGGTACATGGCCCCCTCTGCCGGGACGCAGGTGATGCCCGGGATGGCGGTCAGCAGCTTGTGCGCGAGGTCGCGCTGTTCCCGGAGCCGGCCGCCGGGGCGCACCAGCGCCTCGATGCTCTGGTAGCCGCCCAGGCAGGTCTGGATGGCATGCTGGGCAGGAACGTTGGGGCACAATCTCAGGGATGCCAGCAGTTCCAGGCCCTCGCGGTACGCGGCGGTGGCGGCCAGGGGCCCGGTGACGGCGACCCAGCCGGCGCGGTAGCCGGGCATCCGGTAGGCCTTGGACAGGCCGCTGAAGGTCAGGCAGCAAATGTCCTCGGCAACGGCCGCCGTGTGGATGTGCACGGCATCCCCGTAGAGCACCTTCTCGTAGATTTCGTCGGAGAAGAGGACCAGGTTGTGCTTCCGGGCCAGGGCGGCGAACTGTTCCAGGATGTGGCGGGGGTAGACGGCCCCGGTGGGGTTGTTCGGGTTGATGATCACGATGCCCTTGGTCCGGCTGGTGATCTTTGCCTCGACATCGGCCATGTCCGGCCACCAGTTCTCTGCCTCGTCACAGAGGTAATGGACAGGCGTTCCGCCGGTCAGGGTCACCGCTGCCGTCCACAGCGGGTAATCGGGTGCCGGGACGAGGATTTCGTCGCCGTTTTCCATAAAGGCCTGCAGGCACATGGAAATCAACTCGCTGACCCCATTGCCGATGAAGACGTCCTCCACGCCGATCTGCATCAGGCCGCGGGTCTGGTAGTACTGCGAGATGGCCGTCCGTGCGGAGAAGATCCCCTTGGAGTCGCTGTAGCCCTGTGCGCCCCGCAGGTGGTGGATCATGTCCACCACCACCGATTCCGGCGTCTCCAGGCCGAACGGCGCAGTATCGCCCAGGTTCATCTTCAGGATCCGGTGGCCCTCCGCCTCCATGTTCTTGGCTGCCTGCAGGATCGGCCCGCGAAGTTCGTACCGGACGTTCTGGAGTTTGCTGGAATGTTGCATGGCGCGCATGGTTGATCTTTTCACAAACGCCGGCCTCCGGTGGCTCCGGTTACGGTGCCAGCCGGTCCCCTTTCCGGTGCACCCGGAGCCAGCGGAAACCGTAACGGCCCAGCTCCACCGTGAAGCCGCCGTCGGGCTCCAACGGCACGCTGCCGCCGTCGAACACGTCCAGCAGGGACGCATCCCTGAAAGCACCCGCCGGTCCATCCGGGGCACCCGCCGAGACACTGACCTTCACCGGGTCCGCCCCCAGGTTGTGCAGGAGCACCAGCAGACCACCATCCGAGCTGCAGGTGTGGGCGAAAACCGCCGGTTCGGGCTGATCGATGAGGGCGAAGCCGCCCCACCCCAGCTCGGCGTTCTCCCGGTACCGCAGGATCAGCGTGGCCATGAAGTTGAACAGCGAATCCGGGTCCCGCCTGGCGGCTGCCGCGTTGACGTGTTCCGGGCCGTACTCTCCCCGTGCCAGGGGAACGGCCAGGTCCGCCGCCTTGGCCGTGGAAAAGCCCCCGTTTTTCCCGTCACTCCACTGCATGGGGGTGCGAACGGCGGCCCTGCTTTTGAGCCGGAGGTCCTCACCCATGCCGATCTCTTCCCCGTAGAACAGCACCGGGGTTCCGGGCAGGGAGAACATCAGGGAGTACACCATCCGCAGGCGTTCCTGGTCGCCGTCCAGCATCGGTGGAAGCCGGCGGCGCAGGCCGCGCCCGTAGATCTGCATGTTCTTCGCGGGCCCGAAGGCGGCAAAAACCTCCCCGCGCTCGGCGTCCGTGAGCTTGTCCAGGGTGAGTTCGTCATGGTTGCGCACAAACATGGCCCACTGGTTGTCCGGGTGCAGCTGTGGACGGCTCTTGAGGGTCTCGGCCAGGGGCCGCGCATCCTGCCGGGCGAGCGAGAGGTAGAGGTGCTGCATGGACAGGAAGTCGAACTGCATGTTCAGTTCATTGCCCTCGGGGCCGCCGAAGTACTCCAGCTGTTCCTTATACGGCAGGTTCACCTCGCCGAGCAGCACGGCGCTGCCGTTGCGGCGGTTAAGGAAGCTGCGCAATGCCGTGAGGTAGTCGTGCGGATCCCTGTTGGCGGCCTCGTCCTTGGGCTGGCCGCGGGTTTCGAGGAAGAAGGGCACGGCGTCCAGCCGGAAACCGTCCAGTCCCAGTTCCAGCCACAGGCCCATGGCTTTGGCAATCTCGTTGCGTACGGCGGGGTTGGTGACGTTCAGGTCCGGCTGGTGCTTGGCGAACATGTGCAGGTACCACTCGCCGGTGGCGTCATCCTTGTTCCACAGGGAGGTCTCCTCGCCGGGGAACACCACCTCAGCGGAGGTGTCCGGGGGTGTGTCGCTGCGCCACACGTAGTAGTCCCGGTACTTGTTGTCCTTGGACTTCCGGGCTTCGACGAACCAGGGGTGCTGGTCCGAGGTGTGGTTCACCACGAAGTCGGCGATGACCCGCATGCCCCGGTCCCGGGCGGCGCGGATGAACTCCACCAGGTCGCCCATGGTGCCCAGCCGGGGGTCAACGGTGAAGAAATCGGTGACGTCGTAGCCGTCGTCCCGGTCCGGCGACGGGTAGAAGGGCATCAGCCAGATGCAGGTCACGCCGAGGGCTGCCAGGTAGTCCACGCGCTGGGTGAGGCCGGCGAAGTCGCCGCAGCCATCGCCGTCGTCGTCAAAGAATGTCTCCACGTCCAGGCAGTAGATCACCGCGTTCTTCCACCAGAGGTCCGATGTTTCGGCGAGCCTCATGCTGTTACGTCCGACGCCGGTTCGGCACCGGCCGCCGCGAACTGCGGGACCGCCGGGGTGCTGCTGCCAGGCGCGCGCAGCTGCGGCAGCACCTCCGCGGCAAACGTGTCGATAAACGGTGCCTGCTCCTGGCCCACGAAGTGCAGGTAGAGCTCGTCGAAGCCCAGGTCGGCATAGCCGCCGAGCCACTCCACGTGCCGGTCCAGGCTTGCCGAGACGTTTACCGTTGTGCGGACCTGCTCCGCTGTCACGTGTTCGCCCACCGCGTCGAAATGCCCGGCTGTGGGCAGGTCCCAGGGTATGGGCGGAGGGTAGGTGTTGGTGCGCCACTGGTCCAGGGCAACTGCCACCGCCTCGTCCTCGCTCCCGGCCCAGGACAAATGGACCTGCAGGAATGCTTTGCCCGTCCCGCCGTTGTCCCGGTAGGCGGCGAGCATCTCCTTGAGGGTGGCGGCTGGCTGGTTCACGGTGACCAGGCCGTCCGCCCAGGCGGCGGCCCTGCGGGCCGTGTCCACGCTGACGGCCGGCGCGATCAGGGGCGGCGGGGTTTCCGGGACGTCCCAGATCCGCGCCTCTTCCACTGTGACCAAGCCGCGGTGGGTGACTTCGCCGCCACGGTGCAGGCGCCGGATCACGTCCACGCACTCCTCGAGGCGGCGCTGGCGGACGTCCTTGGCCGGCCAGCCGTCACCGGTGATGTGCTCGTTCATGTTCTCGCCGCTTCCGGGGGCGAACCAGAACCTGCCGGGGAACATGGAAGCCAGCGTGGCGGAGGCCTGGGCGATGATGGCCGGGTGGTACCGCTGGCCGGGCGCGGTGACCACGCCGAACCGAAGGTTGGTGGTGGCCAATGCGGCACCCAGCCAGGACCAGGCGAAGCCGGAGTGTCCCTGCCGGGCCGACCACGGCTCGAAGTGGTCCGAGCACATGGCGGCGTCAAAGCCCGCCCGCTCCGCGTGCTGGACGTCCTGAAGGAGCTGGCCGGGGCTGATCTGTTCGTGGGAAGCGTGGAAGCCGACAGTAACCATCGTTAACCTCTACCCGTCCGGCGCGTGCTCTGTCGAGGGTTTTCCGCCGGTGAAGTGCTCATACGCGGCAGCGTGCAGCCGGCCTGCCACTTGTCAGATAAGTTTGTAACTTGTAACACTGCGCTCGCTGTCATCCTGCGCAGGCGGACGCGGAAGGAAGTACCTCTTGTGGGCGGTGTGCTGATCGGGTTGGCGGTGATCGGCGTCGTCATTGCGGTGGGCTACCTTGCCGCGCGGTGCGGCCTGGGCGGGGAACCAACCGTTTCGGCGCTGACGCGGACTGCCTTCTTCATTACCAACCCGGTGCTGCTTTTTACGGTGGTGCTCGAATCCGATATCTCGGTGGTGTTCTCCGCCTACGTGCCGCTGGCCCTGCTGACGGCCGCCGTCACCGCACTGCTGTACGTCACCGCGAGCCGCCTCTGGTTCCGCCGCCCCCTGGCCGAAACAGCCGTTGGCGCCATGGCCAGTTCCTACGTCAACGCCAACAACATCGGCATCCCCATCACGCTTTACGCGCTGGGCGACGCCACCCCGGTGGCGCCCGTCCTGCTGGTCCAGCTGCTCCTGTTCGCCCCGCTGGTCCTCACCCTGCTGGACCTTTCCGAGGCCGGCCGGTTCTCACCGCGGCTGATGCTGACCCAGCCCTTCCGGAACCCGATGATCATCGCCAGCCTGCTGGGCGTGGTCCTGGCGGCGTTCCACGTCAGGCTTCCCGATCCCGTGATGGCCCCGCTGGAACTTCTGGGCGGGGCAGCCGTCCCGGTGGTGCTGCTGGCCTTCGGCATGTCCCTGCACGGGACGCGGATGCTGCAAAGCGGCGGCCACCGGGCGGAGATCCTTACTGCCACCGTGCTGAAGTCCGCGGTGATGCCTGCGGTGGCGTTCGTCGTCGGGCGCTTCCTGTTCAACCTGGAGCACCACATGCTGCTCGGCGTGGTGCTGATGGCGGCGCTGCCGTCCGCGCAGAATGTGTTCCTGTTTGCCAGCAAATACGGCCGTGGAGTCGCGGTGGCGCGGGAAACCATCCTGATGTCGACGGCGGCCGCCGCCCCGGTCCTGGTCCTGATCGTCTGGCTGCTGGCCGGCTGAGCGGTGGCTTTCTACCGGCGGCGGGCTTCCGCCGGGGGCGGTGGCCGGGCAAGAATGGGCAGCATGGAACTTCCCGTGCTGCCGCCCGTCCCGCCCATGCTCGCCAAGGCCGTCAGCGGCATCCCGGAAGGGGACCTCAGCTATGAGCCCAAGTGGGACGGTTTCCGGTCCATCATTTTCCGCGACGGCGACGAGTTGGAGATCGGCAGCCGCAACGAAAAGCCCATGACCCGCTACTTCCCCGAGCTCGTAGCGGCGTTGAAGGAAAACCTGCCGCCGCGCTGCGTGGTGGACGGTGAGATCATCCTCATCGGTTCGTCCGGCGACCGGCTGGACTTCGACGCCCTCCAGCAGCGCATCCATCCCGCGGCCAGCCGGGTGAAGCTGCTGGCCGCCCAGACGCCCGCCTCATTCGTGGCGTTTGACCTGCTGGCCCTGGGCGAGGACGACTACACGGGCCGGCCCTTCACGGACCGGCGGGCGGCACTCGAGAAGGCGCTCGCGGCCAGCAAGGCTCCCGTCCACCTCACTGCGGCCACCACTGACAAGGACACCGCCACCCAATGGTTCGAGCAGTTTGAGGGCGCCGGACTGGATGGGGTGGTGGCCAAACGCCTGGACGGACGGTACGAGCCGGACAAACGGGTGATGTTCAAAACCAAGCACGAGCGCACCGCCGACTGCGTGGTGGCCGGCTACCGCCTGCACAAGAGCGGGCCGGATGCCATCGGCTCGCTGCTGCTCGGCTTGTACAAGGACGACGGCGGCCTGGCCAGCGTGGGCGTGATCGGCGCCTTCCCCATGAAGCGCCGCCAGGAACTGTTCGAACAGCTTCAGCCGCTGGTCACCGACTTTGACAACCACCCGTGGGCCTGGGCAAAGCAGGAGGAGGGCGAACGGACACCGCGCAACGCCGAAGGCAGCCGCTGGAGCGCCGGCAAGGACCTCTCCTTTGTGCCGCTGCGCCCGGAGCTGGTGGTGGAGGTCCGGTACGACCACATGGAAGGCGACAGGTTCCGGCACACCGCCCAGTTCAACCGCTGGCGGCCGGACCGGGAGCCGGAATCGTGCACCTATGGGCAGCTGGAGGAACCGGTCAGCTTTGACCTTGCCTCGGTGCTGGAGACCGGACGGCCGTAGCGTCCAGGACACTCCACAGCCCGTCCGCACGGCAGGGGATCGAGGCTTCCACCAGCGCCTGGCTGTGCGGGTGCCGCGGCGCCGCGAAGAAGTCTTTCGTTTCAGCCACTTCCACCACCTCGCCCTCAAGCAGGACAGCCACCCGGTCACACATGTACCGCACCACGTCCATGTCGTGCGAGATGACGATCAGGGAGAGGTTGTGTTCGCGCTGCAGCCGCAGGAGCAGGTTCAGGATGGTGCGCTGGGTCAACGCATCCAGGGCTGAGGTGGCCTCGTCGCAGATGAGGACCTGGGGTTCCAGCAGCAGGGCGCGGGCAATGGTGGCCCGCTGCAGCTGCCCGCCGGAGCACTGGCCCGGCCGCTTGTCCAGCATGGCCGCATCCAGCTCCACCTCGGCCATTGCGGCGGCGATCCGTTCATCGCGCTGCTCCGGTGTGAGGTCGTGCCCTTTGCGCAGGGGCGCCTGCAGGCTGGTGCGCAGCGTCATCCGCGGATCGAAGGCGCCGTGCGGTTCCTGGAATACCAGCTGCACCGCGGTGGCCTGCCGCGCGCCGGTTGCGTCCAACTGCCGGGTGATGGAGCCCGTGCTGGCAGTTTCCAGGCCGACAATGGCCTTGGCCAGGGTGCTTTTGCCCGAGCCCGACTGGCCCAGCACGCCCAGGATCTCGCCGCGCCGCAGGGTCAGCGAGACGTCCTGCAGTGCCGCGTTCCCCGCTTTCCGCCGGGGCCCGAAATGCTTGCCCACGCTGTCCAGCACCAGGACGTCCCGTTCCGTCGAGGGCGGACGGCGGCGGGACTCGGGCGCCAGCCGTGCGGCGGCCAGCAGCTCACGGGTGTAGGAGGTTTGGGGCCGCGTGAGCAGGTCCCGGGCAGGACCGGTCTCCACGATGCTGCCGGCGTTCATCACCAGCACCCGGTCCGCGTATGCGGCCACGGACGCGATGTTGTGCGTGATGTACAGGATGCCCAGGCCGCGTTCCCGGCGTTCCCTGTCCAGCAGCTGCAGGATCTGACGTTCGAGCATCTTGTCCAGGGCCGACGTCGGCTCATCCGCCAGCAGCATGCCAGGCTGGCCTGCCAGCGCCAGGGCCGTCATGGCGCGCTGCGCCATGCCTCCGGAGAGCTGGTGCGGGTAGGCCCGGGCGCCCTTGGCCGGATCTGCGAAGCCCACTTCGTCGAGCAGTTCGACGGCCTTGCTCCGTGCCTTGGCGCCCCGCAGGCCGGCATGCAGGCGGAGGGGTTCCTTGAGGTGCTGCCCGATGGTCTGGTTCGGGTTGAACATCCTTTTGGGCTGCTGGAACAGCATCCCCAGCCTGCCGCCGCGCACGGAGTTGAGTTCCTGTTCTGACGCGCGGGTCAGGTCGAGGCCGCCGAGCCGGATGGAACCGCCGGTGATTTCCAGGCCCGCCGGCAGAAGCCGCAGGCAGGACATCGCCGTCAGTGTCTTGCCGGAACCGGAACTGCCTACCAGCGCAACGAACTCGCCGGGCTGCACGGACAGGGAGACATCGGAGAGCAGGGGCTTGCGGGAAGTCCCGCCGTCGGGCCCTTGATGGCCCACCTCCAGCCCCTCCAGCACCAGCCCCGGGTTTAGAGGGCTCATTTTTCCGCCGCCAGGGGCAGCAGCAAAGGTGCCTCGGCCATGTGCGCCGCCCGCTGGCCGATCAGGGTGACACAGAGCGCCACAACGAAAATCACCAGGCCCGGCGCGAGGATCCCCATCGGTGCCCGGTCCGCGAAGGGTTGCGCGGCCGCGAGCATGGAACCCCAGTCCGACTGCGGCGGCTGGACGCCCAGGCCAAGGTAGGAGAGCGCACCCACACTGATGAGCAGGTGACCGAAGCGCAGGGTGGCCTGGCCCAGGATGGGCGCAGCGAGATGGGGCAGTACGTGCCGGAAGATGATGAACGACGGCGGGCAGCCCACCACGCGGGCGGCCTCCACAAAGCCTCGGGCTGAGACGTCGTACGCGAGGGTCCGGGCCAGGCGGGCGAAGGGCGTCCAGCCCGTCACTGTCAGGGCGAGCAGCAGCGGCCCGAAGCCCGTGCCCAGCGCCGCCACGATGAACAGGGCTACCACCATTTCCGGCAGGGCCAGCAGGACATCGTTGGTGCGGGTCAGGAATTCATCCACCCAGCCCCTCCGGCGCGCGCTCAGGATGCCGATGGCCACGCCGAGCAGGCACGTCAGCACCGTAGCCAGGGCGGCCACAGACATGGAGAACTGACCGCCTTCGAGGGTCCGGCTGAGGGTGTCCCGGCCCAGGTTGTCCGTTCCCAGCCAGTGCCTTGCCGATGGCCCGGCCAGGCGCTCGGCCAGGTTCTGTTCGGCTGGGGGATAGGGCGAGATCCATGGCGCCAGCAGCACAGCCAGCACAATAATGGCCAGGACGGCGGCGGCCACCGTGGAGACGGTAAACCGGCTACGCAAGGGTTCCTCCCACCGTGCGGCTGAGGAAACGGTGGACGAAGTCCGCCAGAGTGGTCACCCCGACGGCGAGGGCCACCACAACCACTACGCCGCCCTGGGCCAGCGGGATATCGCTGTTCACCACGGCGTCGAAGAGCAGCCTGCCCATGCCCGGTACGGCAAAAATAACCTCCACAATGACCGAACCGCCCAAGAGGCCGGCGAACCACACCGCGAACAGGGTGGATAACGGCACCAGGCCGTTCGGCACCACGTGGCGGAGGATCGCCTGGCCGTGGCTCAGGCCCCGGGCCCGGGCCGCCGGCACGTGCTCTGCCGCTGCTGCATCGACGATCCCGGCGCGGACCGCCGAGGTGAAGAAGCTGATGGGCCGCAGCGCAAGGGTCAGGGCCGGCAGCACCGCGGAGGAGAGGTCGTTCCAGCCGGCTGTGGGCAGGACTGACAGTTTTAGGGCGAAGACCAGGACCAGCACGGGAGCCACCCAGTATTCCGGCATGGCGATCAGGGCCTGGGTCACCGCTGTGATGGCCTTGTCCGCGCCGCTCCCGGGACGCAATCCGGAAATGATTCCCAGCGGGAGTGACACGGCGGCGGCCAGGACCAGTGCCATGGCCACCAGGCTGAATGTGACGGACAGCGCCGGCAGCACCTGCTCCACCACTGGTGTGCGGCTGACGAAGGACAGGCCCATGTCGCCGCTGAAGAAATCCCCGAGCCACCGGAGGTACTGGACGGCCAGGGGATCGTTCAGGCCGAGGCTCTCGCTGAGGCGTTGAACGGAAGCGTCATCGATGGCATCACCGGCCACGCGTGAGCGGATGATCTTGCGCACCGGATCCCCGGGCGTGAAGTAGGGGATCAGGAAGACCGCAAAGGAGGACACCACAACAGCGGCCACCAGGGTGGCCGTCCGTTTGGTGATGAACTGCAGCATTCGCGGCGGGCTTCGGGAACTAGGACGCGGCCTTGGCGGTCTTCGCCGTCAAGACATAGCGGGACAGCGGGTCCTGGACGTAGCCCAGCACGTTGGTGCGGATCGCGTCCGTGGCCTGCTCGTTCACCAGCCAGGCGTTGACGGCCTTGTCCTGCAGGATCTGGCCGGCCTTGGCGTACAGCTTGTAGCGCTCGGTGGTGTCCACGGTCTTGGCGGCGTCAGCGATGATCCGGTCGTACTCCGGGTCGCAGAAGTGGCTCAGGTTGTAGGTGCCTTTACAGGTGTAGTCAGCGGTGAGGAAGCCGATGGGGTCGGCGATGTCGATCAGCCGGTTCCGCTGGCTGAGCAGCATGTCGTAGTTACCAGCCAGGACATCCGGCTCCGCCGAGGCGTATTCCTTGGAGGTGATGGTCACCGGGATGCCGATGTTCTTCAGGTTCTCCTGCACCACGGCGGCGACGTCCGCAAATTCGGCGCGCTCCACGATGGCAATGATCTCGAGGGGCCGGTCCGCCGTGTAGCCGGCACCGGCGAGCAGCTTGCGGGCTTCCTCGATGTCCTGTTGCTGCTTGTCCTGCTTCCCGCCGGCCCAGGGCTCGGACGGCGCGAACGGTCCGGTGGCAGGCAGGGCCGCGCCCTCGTACACGCTCGCGGCCAGGGCGTCGAGGTCCAGCGCTTCCCGGACCGCCTTGCGGACCTCCACGTTGTCCAGCGGGGCGCGGCCGTTGTTCATGTACATGGTGGCGGTGCGGGGGGAATCGGCTCCCAGGACGGTGACGCCGTCGTCCGCTTTCAGCCCCGCGAGGCTTGCGACGGGGATGGACAGCGAGATGTCCGACTCGCCCGTCTGCACCTGGGCGGCGCGCGTGGGGCCGTTGGTGATGAACCGGACTTCGGCGCCGGCAAGCTGCACATCGCCGCCCCAGTAGTTTTCGTTGCGGTCCAGGGTGAGGGACTGCTTTGCCTTCTCCGAGACGGGGGTGAAGGGCCCGGTGCAGTGCCCGAACGGGTCCAGGCCTTCGGGTTTGTAGGCGGCCGGTGCCATGATGCCGGTGTTGACGCTGGCCAGCCGGTAGGGCACCAGCGGGTTCTCGGCGGGAGTGCTGACCCGGACGGTCTGGCCGTCCACTGCGGTGACACTGCTGATCATGGTGCGGTTGAAGGCGCGCGCCGGAACCTTCGCGTCGAGGACGTGGTTGAGCGCCGACACCACGGACTCGGCGGTGACGTCGGTGCCGTCCTGGAACCTGACGCCCTGGCGGATACTGAAGTCCCAGTCCAGGGGTGAGGTCTGCTTCCACTCGGTGGCCAGGGACGGCAGGACCTTGCCCTCGGCCTGGTTGAAGGTGGTGAGCGTTTCCAGGCACCCGGAGAGGGACAGGATGTACGCGGCGTCGGACTCAATCGCCCAGTTCGCCACCGGTGCGCGGAAATTGTCCACCACGATCCGCTGGCTGGTGTCCGCCGCAGCGCTGGGCTGGGTGGCCTGGGTTCCGCTGAAACCGCAACCGGTCAGGGTCAGGGCGGCCGCCGCGGCCACGAGGACGAGGGGACGGAAGGAGGAGCGCACAGGAAACCGCCTAGCAGGGCTGCCGCGGGGAGGGCAGGAATAAAAAGGGGACGGACTTAGGGTAGCCTTCCCTTCCGCGAAAGCGTGAATTGGTGACTCTGCTGTTCAGCTGGAGGGGCGTTGGCGCCGGAACAGCCCGGTTTATGAAAAGGAAAGCCCGCCATTTGGGGGAATGGCGGGCTTTCCGGTCTAAAAACCGGGCTGGAATGTCGTCCGGTCGAGCAGAAAGGCTACTTCAGGCCGAGTTGCTTGGTGGGGATCTTGAAGGATTCCTTGGCAGTCAGTGCGGAGACGGCGGCCACCACGCAGATGACGGCGGTGAAGATGCTGATCTGGACCCAGCCGCCGGGCTTGATGCCGCCCATGGCTGCCACGATGGCGGGTGCGAACCCTGCCATCAGGAAGCCCAGCTGGGTGCCGATGGCCAGGCCGGAGAAGCGGACCTTGGTGCTGAACATCTCGGCATAGAAGGACGGCCAGACGGCGTTGGAGGCGGCGTAACCGCAGGAGAAGAAGCCAATGGCGGCCAGGAACATCAGCGGCACGCTGCCGGATTCCAGGCTAAGCAGGAACACTGGCGTCAGGGCTGCGCTGGCCAGGGCGCCGTAGATGTAGACGGGCTTGCGGCCGATCTTGTCCGCGAGCATGCCGAACAGGGGCTGGGTTCCCAGGGCCACCACGTTGGCGGCCACCACAAGCCAGAGGGTGGTGGTGCCGTCCACGCCGGCAACGGTCTTGGCGTAGCTGATGGCGAGGGTGCCGAACACTGTGGAGACTGCGGCGATGAAGGCGCAGCAGATCACACGGAGGACATCGCGCCAGTGGCCCTTGAGCAGATCGGCGACCGGGAGCTTGGAGATCTGGGCGGTCTTCTGGGCTTCCTCGAACGCCGGCGGCTCATGCAGTGTGCGGCGGATAAAGAACGCGACGATCACCACAACGGCGCTCAACCAGAAGGGGATGCGCCAGCCGATGCCGTACTTGATCTCGTCCGGGAGGGCCAGGACGGGGATGAAGACGAGGGCGGCGAGGATCTGGCCGCCCTGGGTGCCGGTGAGGGTCCAGGACGTAAAGAAGGAGCGGCGGTTGTCCGGGGCGTGTTCCAGTGTCATGGAGGAGGCTCCGGCCTGCTCGCCGGCTGCGGACAGGCCCTGGCAGAGCCGGGCGAGGACCAGCAGGGCCGGAGCCCACCAGCCGACGGTGTTGAAGTCCGGCAGGCAGCCGATCACGAAGGTGGAAGCGCCCATCAGGAGGAGGGTGAACATCAGGACCTTCCGCCGGCCCACCCTGTCGCCGAAGTGGCCCAGGATGACGGCGCCCACCGGGCGTGCCACGTAGGCGAAGCCGAAGGTGGCGAAGGACATGATGGCCGCATTCGCGTCAGCATTCGGGAAGAAGACCGTGGGAAAGATCAGGGCGGCTGCGGAACCGAAGATGAAGAAGTCGTAGTATTCGACGGCGCTGCCCAGGAAGCTTGCGAGGGCTGCCTTCTTCGGCGTCCCGGCCGGGGCAACAATGCCTGGCTCAGCGGACGGAAGTATCTGGCTCATGGAGTTCCTTTTGATGTGACGACTTTGTCGCGGATGGATCGGGGGCTTCAGCCGGCGAGGCCTGGGTCAAGGCGTGGCCGGTACGGCTGCAGTGGCGGGAGAACCCGGACAGTAGCCACATGGTGGGAGCTACTTGTGCGATACAGCAATGATGGCTGTGAGGGCAGTCACTTGTCAACAAAATAATCATCTTGTAGCAATAGCTCTCACAATGTGGCAACATCGAGGTATGAGTGTGAACCAAACCACAGCGCCCGATGATGTTGCCGCTGACGAAAGCCCGGCCAAAGCGGGCCGATCAGCCGACCGCACGGACATGGTGGGCAAGGCCCTCGGCCTGCTGGTCCTCCTGGGCGATGAACCCCGCGGCGCGAGTGCTGCGGAGATCTCCCGCCGGGCCCAGCTGCCTTTCAGCACCACGTACCGTCTCCTCGGCTCCCTGACGCGGGACGGCTTTGTGGACTACGAGCCGGATGGCCGCCGCTACCACCTGGGCCTGCGGATCTTCCAGTTGGGTCAGCGCGTTTCCAACCATCACGGCTTCGCCGGAACCGCCCTGCCTGTCCTGCGGCGGGTGACCGAGCAGACGGGGGAGGCCACCATCCTCAGCGTCCGGGACGGCCATCACCACCTCACCGTGAACAAGGTGGACGGCCCGCAGATGTTCCGGGTGACCAGCGATCCTGGCCATCTGGGCTCGCTCTCCACCACCGCCGTCGGCAAGGCGCTGGTGGCGTTTGCGGAGGACGCCGAGCGGGAAAAGCTGCTGGCAGAGCTTCCGCTGGAGCCCCTCACGGAAAAGTCCATCACGGACCGGGATGCCTTCCGTGCCGAAATTGAGCTGGTCCGCCGCCGCGGATTTGCCGTGATGGACGAGGAGAACGAGGCGGGCATGCGGGCCGTCGCCGTTCCGCTGCTCAACAGCCAGGGGCACGCGTTCGCTTCCCTGGCCACTGCAGTCCCGGTCTTCCGCCTCAGCCTGGAAGGGCTGGAGGCGCACGTCCCGCTGCTACAGGAAGCGGCGGCCGAGCTTGCTGCGCGCCTGCCCCAGCGCTAGCCGCAACTCTGATTTGTTCGTATCGAGAACAACAGTGCGGAAAGTGAACAAATGATGTACCGTAATTTCCATCACCCCGGCAGCGCACCCTCCGCAAGGAAGCTGCCCGGTGCCGTATCAAAGGAGCTGCACGGATGAGCAATCGAACTGAGTCCTACCTGGTGGGACTGGTCGGCGATGGCGTGATGCCATCACTCACCCCGCACATGCACGAACGCGAAGGGGACGTGCAGGGCCTGCGCTACCTGTACCGGCCCATCGACCTGCTGGAGCTTGGCCTTCCCGGCGAATCCGTGGGCCAGCTGCTCCAGAGCGCCCGCAGCCTTGGCTTCAACGGCCTGAACATCACCCACCCCTGCAAGCAGCTGGTCCTGCAGCACCTGGATGAGGTGTCCCCGGACGCCCTGCGGCTGGGTGCGGTCAACACCGTGGTGATCGAGGACGGCCGGTTCATCGGCCACAACACCGACTTCTCCGGCTTCGCCGGAGCCCTCGCCGCCGGACTTCCGGGCGCGAACCTGGACCACGTAGTCCAGCTGGGTGCCGGCGGTGCCGGCTCGGCTGTCGCCTACGCCCTGCTCACCGCCGGGGTCCGCCACCTGGACCTGGTGGACATGGACGCCGCCCGCGGCGCCACCCGCGCCGCCGAGCTGGCCGGGTTCTTCCCGGACAGCACCGTGACGGCACGCACGACGACGGAGCTGCCGCAGCTGATGCCCCTGGCCGACGGACTGGTGCACTGCACCCCCGTGGGCATGGCCGCCCATCCCGGGCTCCCGCTGGACCTGGACCTGCTTGAGTCCCGCCACTGGGTGGCGGACATCGTCTACCGCCCCATCGATACCGAGCTGGTCCGGGGCGCCCGGGCCAAGGGCTGCGAGGTTCTTGACGGCGGCCGGATGGCAGTGGGCCAGGCCGCGGACGCCTTCCGCATCTTCACGGGCCTGGAAGCGGACCCGGACCGGATGCGCAGCCACTTCCTGGAGCTTGTGGCGGCCGAAGAGGTGGCCGCCTGATGCGCACCGGAATCGCCACAGTCTGCCTGTCCGGCACGCTCAAGGAAAAGATGCAGGCCTGCGCCATCGCCGGGTTCGACGGCATCGAGATCTTCGAGCAGGACCTGGTCACCTCGCCGCTGAACCCCGAAGACGTGCGCACCATGGCCGCCGACCTCGGCCTGGGCCTGGACCTTTACCAGCCCTTCCGGGATTTCGACGGCGTCACGCCGGACCTGCTGAAGGCCAACCTCCGCCGCGCCGAGGCGAAGTTCAAGCTGATGTCCCGGCTGGGTATGGACACCATCCTGGTCTGCTCAAACGTTGCCACCGCCACCATAAATGACGACGGCCTCCGCGCCGAACAGCTCTCCGAACTCGCGGAGCTGGCCGGGGACCACGGCGTCAAGGTTGCGTACGAGGCCCTCGCCTGGGGCAAATACGTCAACGACTACGAGCACGCCTACCGCCTGGTGGAGATGGTCGACCACCCCAACTTCGGTACCTGCCTGGACTCCTTCCACATCCTGTCCCGCGACTGGGACACTGCGCCGATCGAGAAGATCAACGCGGACAAGATCTTCTTCGTCCAGGTGGCGGATGCCCCGAAGCTCTCCATGGACGTCCTGTCCTGGAGCCGCCACTACCGCGTGTTCCCGGGCGAGGGCCAGTTCGAGCTCGCCAAGTTCATGGGCCACGTGGTCCGCGCCGGCTACACCGGCCCGGTGTCCCTGGAAGTCTTCAACGATGTCTTCCGCCAGTCCGACGTCGAACGCACCGCCGTGGACGCCATGCGCTCGCTGATCTGGCTGGAGGAGCAGAGCGCCAAATGGCTGGCCGGAAATGCGTCGGAAGGCGACGCGGCGGCGTCCCGCCGTCGTTATCCCATGGAACTGGCCACGCTGCCCAAGGTGAGCGAACCGGCCGGCTTCAACTTCGCCGAGGTCAAGGCGGATGACACCGCGCAGCTGGAGAAGCTCCTGGGCCAGCTCGGCTTCGCCTTCGAAGGCCGGCACCGCACCAAGGACGTCCAGCTGTGGACCATGGGGCAGGCGCGGGTGATCATCAACGAGCAGGCCGCACAGCACGCCGAGCCGGCCATCGCAGCCTTGGGGTTCGACGTCGATTCGCCCGTTATTGCCTCTGCCCGGGCCCAGCAGCTCAAGGCCCCGGTGGTGGCCCGCAAGGTCCAGGCCGACGAGGAAGTGTTCCAGGGCATCTCCGCCCCGGACTCCACCGAGATCTTCCTGTGCCAAGGCAGCCCCGACGGCACCGCCGCATGGACGCACGAGTTCGGGGAAGGGCCGGAACACCCGGCCGCCGGAGCCAGCGCGGTGATCGACCACGTAAACCTGGCCCAGCCGTGGCAGCACTTCGACGAGGCCGTCCTCTTCTACACCAGCGCCCTGGCCCTGGAACCGCAGCCGTTCGCCGAAGTTCCGAGCCCCAGCGGCCTGGTGCGCTCGCAGGTCATGCAGACGTCCGACGGCGCCGTGCGGCTGGTCCTGAACCTCGCCCCTGTGCAGCAAGCACCAGTCCAGCAGTCGCCGGCCCGGCAGGCGCGCAAGACCTACCAGGAACACATCGCCTTCGCCGTGGACGACCTTGTTTCCACTGCCCGGTCCGCCCGGGACCGCGGCCTTGAGTTCCTGCAGATTCCGGCGAACTACTACGAGGACCTGGACGCCCGCTTCGACCTCGAACCGGGATTCCTGGCCACCCTCCAGGAGCTGAACCTCCTGTACGACCGGGACGCCACCGGGGAATTCCTCCATTTCTACACCGCCACCGTTGGCAGTGTGTTCTTCGAAATGGTGGAACGCCGCGGCAACTATGACGGCTACGGAGCGCCCAACGCTCCGGTCCGCCACGCCGTCCAGTACGACCTCGCCCGCCCCTGACACCACACCCAACCCGCCCTACGAAAGGAGCCAGCCGTGCCGGAAGACATCAACGCCGAGCTGGAATCGGAAGAGCTTGTGCCGCCCGCCGAGCCGAAAGCAGCGCACCTTCCCCTGGACCGCGCCATCGAAACCCAGGCCGACCTCAGTGACGAGATCAACGCGATCGGCGACGCCTACGCCAGGGCCCTCAAGGACGGTGCCGAGCCTGAGACCCAGCCGCGGCTGGACTACCCGCCGTACCGCAGCAGCATCCTGCGCCACCCCACCAAGAGCCTGCACCACGCGGACCCGGAAACCATCGAGCTGTACTCCCCGGCGTTCGGGCACCAGGACGTGCACGCCCTGGAATCGGACCTGACCATCCAGCACAACGGTGAGCCCCAGGGCGAGCGGATCATCGTGGCCGGCAAGGTCCTGGACGGCAACGGCCGCCCGGTGGCCGGGCAGCTCGTGGAGATCTGGCAGGCCAACGCCTCCGGCCGCTACATCCACAAACGCGACCAGCACCCGGCCCCGATCGACCCCAACTTCACGGGCATCGGCCGCTGCATCACCGGCCCGGACGGCTCGTACCGGTTCACCACCATCAAGCCCGGCGCCTACCCGTGGAAGAACCACCTGAACGCGTGGCGCCCGGCGCACATCCACTTCTCGCTGTTCGGCACCGAGTTCACCCAGCGCATCATCACCCAGATGTACTTCCCCGGCGACCAGCTCTTCCCGCTGGACCCCATCTACCAGACCATCGTGGACCAGGACGCCCGAGACCGGCTCGTGGCCAACTACGACCACAGCCTCACCGAACCCGAATGGGCGCTGGGCTACAACTGGGACATCGTCCTGACCGGTCCGAAGCGGACCTGGACGGAAAACGAGGCGTTCGGTACAGCTGGAGACAGTAGTGAAGAGGCAGGAGAGTAAGCAGATGAGCACCAAACTGGTACCCACCCCCGGCCAGACCGTGGGCCCGTTCTACGGCTACGCCCTGCCGTACGAAAAGGACAACGAACTCCTCGCGCCCGGCTCGCCCGGCTCCATCCGCCTGCAGGGCACCGTGTACGACGGATCCGGCCAGGCCATCCCGGACGCCATCCTGGAAATCTGGCAGCCCGACTCCGAGGGCAGGATCGTCCAGAAGACGGGTTCCCTGGTCCGCGACGGGTACACCTTCACCGGCTGGGGCCGCGGCGCCGTGGGCAACTCCGGCGTGTACACCTTTACCACCGTGAATCCGGGTCCCACCAAGCCCGGGGCAGCGGCGTTCATCTCCGTGGCCATCTTTGCCCGCGGCCTGACCAACCGCCTGTTTACCCGGATCTACCTGCCGGAGGACACCGAGGCGCTGGCCAATGATCCCCTGCTCACCTCGCTGGAGCCCGAGCGCCGCACAACGCTCATCGCCCGGCGCGATCCCGACGGCGGCCTGACCTTTGACATCCGCCTTCAGGGTGAGGGCGAGACAGTCTTCCTGGACTTCCAGTGACTGACGCGGCCAGTTCAGCAGGCGGGGCCTACTCGGCCCGCGGTGTGGGGTCCGACGGCGACGTTGGCCTGCTCAGCCCTGTCTCGGCGTCGCCGCTTGTCGGCGCGCTGACGGGGGACCGCGCGGTACTGGCGGCGATCCTCGCCGTCGAGTCCGGCTGGGCTGCCGTGCTGGAAAAGGCGGGCCTGGCACCTGGCGGTGCGGCCGCCGTCGTCGCCTCCGCCGCTGAAGCGGGCCGCTACGATGCTGCGGACATCGCCCGCCGTGCACAGGGCGGCGGCAACCCCGTCATCCCGCTGCTGGCCGACCTCCGCGAGCAGGTGGCAGCGCTCGACACCGGCAATTCCGGAGCCGGAAAAGCGGTGCACACCTCGCTGACCAGCCAGGACGTCCTGGACACCGCACTCATGCTGCTCGCCCGCAACACCGTTGAGGCGCTGCTGGCCGACGTGAAAGGCACCACCGCGGCGCTCGCCGCCTTGGCGGAGCAGCATGCGGACACATTGTGCGTGGGACGGAGCCTGACCCAGCATTCGCTGCCGTTCACGTTCGGCCTGCGCGCCGCCCAGTGGTTCCACGGCGTCGGGGCTGCGGGCCGGCAACTTGAAACGCTGCAGTTCCCGGTCCAGTTCGGCGGTGCGGCCGGAACGCTGGCCGCCGGCACTGTCCTGACGTCCGGCTCGTCCGCCACGCCGTTCAGCCTGGCCGATGCCCTGGCGTCCCAGCTGGGGCTCGCCCCTGCGCCGGCGCCGTGGCACACCAACCGGCTGACCATCACGTCACTGGGCCATGCCTTGGCTTCGGTGCTGGATGCCTGCGGCAAGATCGCGGCCGATGTCCTGTTCCTGAGCCGGCCCGAGGTGGGCGAACTGGCCGAGCCGCGGGCCGCGGGCAGGGGCGTTTCCTCGGCGATGCCGCAGAAGCAGAACCCGGTGCTGTCCGTGCTGGTCCGCAGCGCCGCGCTCCAGGCTCCGGCCCTGGCAGCCCAGCTGCACCTGGCGGCCGCGAACTTCAACGACGAACGGCCGGACGGAGCCTGGCACGCAGAGTGGCCTGCGCTCCGGCAGGTCTTGGCACTGGCACTCGGCGCTGCCGGCCACGTCCGGGAGCTTGCCGAGGGGCTGCAGGTTTTCCCGGACGGCATGCGCCGCAACCTGGACCTGGCCGGCCCGCTGCTGCTGGCCGAGGGCGTCGGGGCTGCGGTGGCGCCTCTGCTTGAGGACAAGGACGGGCTCAACGGCAAGCAGCAGCTCCAGGGCGTGGTGGATCAGACCCTCCAAGCGCAGCCGGCGGAGCAGGCTGCCACCTACCGCAAGCTGCTCCGTGAGGCCGTTCCGGCGTCGGTCCTGCCGGACGTCCGGCTGGAGGAACTCCTCAACCCGGCCAGCTACCTCGGCGAGGCCGCGGAGATCTCCCGGCGGATCCTTGCCGCGTACCCGGACTTTGCCAATTCACCTGCCGATACCGATGCGAACGGAGCTTCCCGTGGCTAAACCAGTCCTGAAGGCAGCGCTGCTGTCACCCCAGCGGCCCCTGGGCGACCACCCCCTGCTGGTGGTGGGCCCGTCCCTGGGCACCTCCTCGATCCTGTGGAACAGGGCGGCCTCGCTGTTGGGTACCGACTACGACGTGGTGGCCTGGGACCTGCCGGGCCACGGTGTCTCGCCCGCGGCGACGGAAACGTTTGACGTGGCAGCGCTGGCGGACGCGGTGGTGGACCTCATGGATTCCATCGCCCCCGGCGAGGCCTTCCACTACGCGGGGGTCTCCCTGGGCGGCGCCACCGGCCTGCAGCTCGGGATCAAGCACGGGCAGCGGCTCAAGAGCCTCTCCGTCCAGAACAGCGGAGCCAAGATCGGCACGCCGGAAGGCTGGCTGGAACGGGCAGAAATGGTCCGCAACCAGGGCACGCCCGTGATGATCCAGGGTTCGGCCGAGCGCTGGTTCGCTCCCGGGTTTATGGACCGCGAGCCTGAGCTGAGCAGCAGGCTCCTGCATGCCCTGCGCGACGCCGACCGCTTCAGCTACGCCTTCTGCTGCGAGGCCCTGGCATCTTTTGACGTCCGCAACGAACTCGGCAGCATCCGCGTTCCCACGCAGGTCATTGCGGGGGCGCTGGACGGCGTGGCCACGCCCGCGATGGCCGAGGAAGTCGCCACGGGGATCACCGCGGGCGGCGGAACCGCCACCGCCGTCACGCTCGAGGGAGTGGCTCATCTCGCCCCCGCCGAGGCGCCCGCCCACCTTGCGGAGCTGATGCGCGGGCTCCTGGCCTGGGCTGAATCGCGGGAGGCGGCCAAGTGAGCGGGACGAAGCGGCACGGCGTGGTCCAGCCCGGCGCCAGCAGCCAGGAAATTTACGACGGCGGCATGGTGGTCCGCCGCGAAGTCCTGGGCGACGCGCACGTGGACCGGGCCAACGCCAACAAGGATGAGTTCACCGAGGACTTCCAGGACATGATCACCCGGATCGCCTGGGGTGGCATCTGGACCCGGCCGGGCCTGACCCGGCAGATGCGGTCCGCCGTCACCATCACAGCGATGGTGGCGCACGGGCACTGGGAAGAGCTGGCCATGCACATCCGCGCCGCCCTCACGAACGGCCTGAGCAAGGACGAGATCAAGGAAATCCTGCTCCAGACGGCCATCTACTGCGGCGTCCCCTCCGCCAACACCGCTTTCAAAACTGCCCAGCAGGTCTTCCATGACATGGACAGTACTGACCTGGACAGCACCCGTACCGACGAACCCCAGCCCAACTAGGTAGCGCGAAGTGTCGTTTTGAACCCCCAAAACGGCACTTAGCGCTACTTAGTTGGGTGGCCACAGACAGAATTAAGAGGAGCATCATGAATCAGGCTTTTGTGTACGATGCCGTGCGCACCCCGTTCGGCAAGTTCGGTTCCGGCCTTGCCGCCGTGCGCCCGGACGACCTTGCCGCGCACGTGATCAGGGAGTCCGTGAAGCGCGCCCCCGGGCTGGATCCGGAGCGGATTGATGAGGTGGTGTTCGGCAACGCCAACGGCGCCGGCGAGGAAAACCGCAACATCGCCCGGATGGGCACCCTGCTGGCCGGGCTGCCGGTGTCCATTCCGGGGACCACGGTGAACCGGCTGTGCGGGTCCTCTTTGGATGCTGCGATCATTGCCTCGCGCCAGATCAACGCCGGGGACGCGGACGTGGTGCTTGTAGGCGGGGCGGAGTCGATGTCCCGGGCGCCGTGGGTGCTGCCCAAGACGGAGAAGCCGTACCCGGCCGGGGACATGACCCTGGCCTCCACCACTCTGGGCTGGCGCCTGGTGAACAAGGCGATGCCCAAGGAGTGGACCATCTCCCTGGGCGAGGCCACCGAGCGGCTCCGCGAGAAGTACGGGGTGACCCGGCAGGCGCAGGATGAGTTCGCCGCAAACTCGCACAACCTGTCCGCCGCGGCATGGGACGAGGGCTTCTACGACAACCTCGTCGCCCCCGTGCCGGGCACTGACCTGGTCCGGGACGAGGGCATCCGCCCCGGCTCCACCGCGGAGAAGCTCGCGGCACTGAAGACGGTGTTCCGTTCAGAGCCTGAGGGCGCGGAGGTGGGCGGCACGGTCACCGCCGGCAACGCGTCGCCGCTGTCCGACGGCGCCTCTGCGGCCTGGGTGGGGTCCGAGGCTGCCGCCGGGCTGCTCGGGCTCGAGCCCTTGGCCCGTATTGCCGGGCGCGGCGCGCACGGCAATGATCCGCAGTACTTCGGCTACGCCCCGGTTGAGGCGGCGAACAAGGCGCTGGCGAAGGCGGGGATCGGCTGGGACCAGGTGGGCGCTGTCGAACTTAACGAAGCGTTCGCCGCGCAGTCGCTGGCCTGCATCAATGCCTGGGACATCGATGCCTCGATTGTGAATCGGCACGGCGGGGCGATCGCGATGGGCCACCCGCTGGGTGCATCGGGCACCCGGATCCTGGGCACCCTGGCCCGGTCCCTGCAGGCCTCCGGGGAGCGCTGGGGCGTCGCCGCGATCTGCATCGGCGTGGGCCAGGGCCTGGCCGTGGTGCTCGAAAACGTAACTGCTGGTGTGAAGGGCTGAGAGAGATGCTGAATTTTGTAGACACCGTGGCCGATGCCGTGGCCGGCATCAAGGACGGTTCCACGGTGATGATCGGCGGGTTCGGCAACGCCGGCCAGCCGTTCGAACTGATCGACGCCCTGCTCGAATGCGGAGCCAGGGACCTGACCGTGGTGAACAACAATGCCGGGCAGGGCGACCAGGGCCTTGCCCTGCTGATCAAGGAAGGCCGGGTGAAGAAGATGATCTGCTCCTTCCCGCGGCAGTCCGATTCCTGGCACTTCGATGCCAAGTACAAGGCCGGCGAGATTGAACTCGAACTGGTGCCGCAGGGCAACCTCGCTGAGCGCATCCGCGCCGCCGGAGCAGGCATCGGCGGGTTCTTCACCCCCACTGGGTACGGCACCATGCTCGCCGAGGGCAAGGAAACCCGCATCATCGACGGCCGCGGCCAGGTCTTCGAAACACCCATCCACGCCGACGTCGCCCTGATCAAGGCATTGAAGGCCGACGGGAAGGGCAACCTGGTCTACCGCAAGACCGCCCGGAACTTCGGCCCCATCATGGCCGCAGCCGCGAAGCGGACCATCGTCCAGGTCTCCGAGGTCGTCCCCACCGGGTCGCTGGACCCGGAGAACGTCGTCACGCCTGGCATCTACGTCAATACGGTGGTCCGCGTGGCGGCCTCAGAGAGCCGCACCGCCGGCACGAACGAGAAGGTGGCCTGAAATGAGCATCCAGTCCAACGAAACATCCATCCAGACCTCCGCCACGCCACTGGGCCGGGATGACCTCGCCCGCCTCGTGGCCAGGGACATCGCCCCCGGTTCGTTCGTGAACCTGGGCATCGGCCAGCCCACCCTGGTCTCCAACTACCTCACCGACGACCAGGACATCACCCTCCACACGGAGAACGGCATGCTCGGCATGGGACCCGCCGCCGACGGCGACCAGATCGACGGGGACCTCATCAACGCCGGCAAAATCCCGGTCACCGAACTGCCCGGGGCGTCCTACTTCCACCACGCCGACTCGTTTGCGATCATGCGCGGCGGGCACCTGGACATCTGCGTCCTGGGCGCCTTCCAGGTCTCTGCCACCGGTGACCTGGCGAACTGGCACACCGGGGCACCCGGGGCGATTCCCGCCGTCGGCGGTGCCATGGACCTCGCCACCGGCGCGAAGGACGTGTTCGTCATGATGACCCTGCTGACCCGCGAAGGCGCGTCCAAGATCGTGGACACCTGCACCTACCCGCTCACCGGCGTCGGCTGCGTCACCCGCGTCTACACCGACAAAGCAGTCTTCCTCACCGGCCCCGAAGGCGTCACCGTCCGCGAAACCTTCGGCTGCACCCTCGAGGAACTCCAGGAACTGGTGCCGGTCCCGCTCACGGCCGCCAGAGCTGCCTGAGTCCACCCTAGGATTGGTAACCATGACCAACGCCGTCCGCACAGACACCCCGGCTGCACCGCAGGCCAGCGACCAGTACGTCCAGTCGCTGGCCCGCGGGCTGGCCGTGATCCGCGCGTTTGATACGGACCACCCGGTCATGACCCTCACCGAAGTGGCAGCCCGGACGGACCTGACCCGGGCAACGGCCCGGCGGTTCCTGCACACCCTGGTGGAGCTGGGCTACGTGCGGACTGACGGCAAAACCTTCGCCCTCACCGCCAAGGTGCTCCAGCTCGGGTATGCGTACCTGTCCGGGTTGTCGCTGCCGCAGCTGGCGCAGCCGCACTTGGAGGAGCTGTCCCTGAAGCTTGGTGAATCAACGTCCGCGGCGGTGCTGGACGGGACGGACATCGCCTATATCGCCCGCGTAACCACGCGGCGGATCATGAACGTGGGCATCACCGTGGGCACCCGCTTCCCGGCCTATGCCACGTCCATGGGCAGGGTGCTCCTGGCCGGCCTGCCGCCCGCGGACCTGAAGGCATACCTGGCGGCCGCGGAGATCAAACCGCTCACACCGCGGGCCATCGGCACTGCCAAAGAGCTGCTCGCAGTGCTGGACACGGTCCGCGCCCAGGGCTGGTGCCTGCTGGACCAGGAACTGGAACTGGGCCTCATGTCCGTGGCGGCGCCCGTGTATGACGGCCCAAAGGTAGTGGCCGCCGTCAACGTCTCCCTGCAGGCGCAGACGGTGGCGGCCCAGCCGGACCCCGACGCCTACCTGGCATCAGTGGCCCGGGAAATCGTGGCGACGGCGAAACTTGTCTCCGCGGACCTGACTGCCCGGGGGTAACAGGGGCTTAGCCCGCGGGAGGGTGCACCCAGCGAACCTTTCGGTGCGCACGGACTGCCCCTGCGCACCGAACCCGGCCTCATTGCGCAGGCCGGTACACAGAGCGCAGACTGTGGCCCATGGCTACCGAAGCTGATGTCAGAAAAGCTGCCCTGGCACTGCCCGGTGTCTCAGAGCGGCCCAGCTGGGGCCAGGCGGCGTGGTTCGCCAAAACCCTGATGGCCAGGATCTGGGAACCGGGAGTCCTCACGGTCAAGACAGAAGAGCGTGAAGCCCTGGCCGGCACCGAGCCGGAGATTTTCTTCTGGACGCCCCATCATGAGCGCTCACCCCAGTTGGTGCTGGTCCGGCTCGAGCGGATCGACGGGAAGCTGCTCAAGGAACTGCTGGAGGACTCGTACCGCCTGGCGGGAGGGAAAGCGGGAGGGAAGCCGGGCAGCCACTAGGTAACTCTTTGCCACCCAAGCCGGCCGCACCACTCCCGCCACAGGGGTACGGGCCATAGACTCTAGCCAACTACGTGCAGCAGCGCCGCTCCGCGAAGCCCCCTGGTCCACCAGGGAAAACAGGGGCGGCGGCGAAGCACTCGTGCAGCGATGGGAGTCGGCGGGTGAAACTGGGCATACCGCGGGAACGCCGGGAGGGTGAACGGCGGGTGGCCGCCACACCCGAGTCGGTCAAGCAGTTGGTGGCGCTGGGCGTGGACGTGCTGGTCGAGGCGGGCGCGGGTGACGCCGCCGGCCACGCGGACACGGCGTACAACCAGGCCGGAGCGCAGGTGGTCCCGGAGCTGGACCTGGCGCAGCTGGATGTCCTGGCCCATGTCCGCCCCCTTGACCCGAACACCGTGAGGTCCCTGAAAAGGGGAGCGGTCACGGCGGGGCTCGGGTCGCCGTCGTCCGAACTCCCGACGGTGGAGGCCCTCACGGACGCCGGCGTCACAGCCTTTGCCCTCGAACTGGTGCCCCGCATATCCCGCGCCCAGTCCATGGATGCCCTCAGTTCCCAGGCGCTCGTCGCCGGGTACCGCTGCGTGCTGGAAGCCGCCATCCGGCTGCCCCGGTTCTTTCCGCTGTATATGACGGCAGCCGGGACCGTGCCGCCGGCCCGGGTCCTGGTCCTGGGCGCCGGAGTGGCCGGCCTGCAGGCCATCGGTACGGCAAAACGGCTCGGCGCCCGCGTCTTCGCCAACGACATCCGCCCCGCTTCCGCAGATGAAGTGGCCTCGATGGGCGGCACTTTCATCCGGCTGGACCTCGAAACCGCGGAGGCTGCCGGCGGCTATGCACGCCAGCTCAGCTCAGACGCCGGCACGCGGCAGCGGCAGCTGCTCGCCCCCCATGTGGCGCAGGCAGACGTGCTCATTACGACGGCGGCCGTCCCCGGCAGGCGCGCACCGCTCCTGGTCACCACCGAGATGGTGCAGGGCATGCGCCCCGGCTCGGTTGTTGTTGACCTCGCCGCCGAGTCCGGCGGCAACGTGGAGGGTGTTGTCCCCGGCCAGGACATTCCGGTCCCCACCGCGGACGGCTCCGGCCATGTCACCCTGGTGGGCCTGAAGGACGCACCGTCGGCGATGGCCTCCGACGCCTCCCGTCTTTATGCCAAAAACGTGGCCAACCTGCTGGCCCTGATGATCAAGGACGGCGCTTTGGCATTGGACTTCGACGACGAAGTGCTCGCCGGAGCCTGCCTGGCACACGACGGCGCGGTACGGCACCAGCCCACCGCCGAACTGCTCGCGGCCAGAGCCGGCAGCCGGCGGGAAGGGGTGCTCTGATGGACGGGATCAGCCTGCTGACCATCACTGTCCTGGCGGTATTTGTTGGCTTCGAAGTGGTCTCCAAGGTGTCCAGCACCCTGCACACGCCGCTGATGTCCGGCGCAAACGCCATCCACGGGATCATCCTGGTGGGGGCCATCATCGTGGCCGGCCAGGCAGCGGACCCGTGGGTGCTCGCTGTGGCCCTGCTCGCCGTCGTCCTGGCCACTGCCAACCTGGTGGGCGGCTTTGTGGTGACCGACCGGATGCTGCATATGTTCCACGCCCGAAAGGAAGTGGGCACAAAAGCCGCCGCGGGGAAGGTTGGCGGCAAGTGACCATCCTCGATCCCGTCTGGTCCTCGCTGCTCTACCTGGCCGCGGCCGTCTGCTTCATCCTGGCCCTGCGCGGCCTCAGCTCCCCGCGCACCGCCCGCCGCGGCAACCTGATCGGGGCGCTGGGAGCCCTGATCGCCGTCGTCGCTGTTTTCCTGTCCTCCCGGCTGGAGAACATCCCCTGGATCCTTGCCGCCATAGCTGTGGGTGCGGCAGTGGCGGCGCCGGTGGCGCGGCGCGTGAAAATGACGCAGATGCCGCAGCTGGTCGCGCTGTTCAACGGGGTGGGCGGCGGCGCCGCCGCACTCGTGGCACTCCTGGAGCTGAGCCACGCGGACGATCCCTGGGTGCGCCTGGCCATCGTCTTCACCCTCCTCGTCGGTGCCGTTTCCTTCGCCGGCTCCGGCGTCACCTTTGCCAAGCTGCAGGAGCTGATGACCACCCGTCCGGTGGTGTTCCCGGGCCTGCCGGCAGTCATGACGGCGGTGCTCATCGCGGCGGTGGCGGCCGGCGTCGCTGTCATCCTCACGGGTTCATCCGCGCTCGCAGTGCTGCTGCTGGTACTGGGACTCGCCGCCGGGGTTCTTCTCGTGCTTCCCGTGGGCGGAGCCGACGTCCCGATCGTTATCTCGCTACTGAACGCCTTCACCGGCCTGGCCGTCGCGGCCTCGGGGCTGGTCCTTGGGAACGTGCTGCTGGTGGTGGCGGGCACCCTGGTGGGCGCCTCCGGTACCATCCTCACCCGCGCCATGGCGGCCGCCATGGGCCGCAGCGTGGCGGGCATCCTGTTCGGCGCCTTCAGGGGAGGTTCGACGGCGGGATCCACCGCCGTGAGCGAGCGTCCCGTGAGGTCCTCCAGCGCCGAGGACGTGGCCGTGTTGCTTGGTTACGCGCAGCGGGTGATTATCGTTCCCGGGTACGGCCTGGCCGTCGCGCAGGGCCAGCACACCGCGGCCGAACTGGCCCTGGCGCTGGAGGCTCGCGGCATTGAGGTCGACTTCGCCATCCACCCGGTGGCCGGCCGGATGCCCGGGCACATGAACGTGCTCCTGGCCGAGGCAAATGTGCCCTATGAATCGCTTAAGGAGATGGGCGAGATTAATCCGGAGTTCAAAACGGCGGACGTGGCGCTGGTGGTGGGTGCCAATGACGTTGTGAACCCCGCGGCGAAGACGTCCTCCGGGTCGCCCATCTACGGCATGCCCATCCTGGAGGTGGCGGATGCCCGTCAGGTGGTGTTCCTGAAGCGGTCCATGCGGCCCGGTTTCGCCGGGATCGAGAACGATCTGCTCTACCAGCCACAGACGTCCCTGCTTTTCGGCGACGCCAAGGACTCCCTGGCTCAGGTCCTTGGAGCGGTGAAAACGCTGTAGCCTGCCGTGCTGCACCGCACCTCCCGCCCGGCGGGTTACTCTTCTTTGAGAAGTAGCCTTTCCATCCGCCACCAGAGGACGCCATGACTGCCAATTCCACTGCCCCCAGCCGCGCAGCCATCATCATCAATCCTGCCAAGCCGGTGGACATCGACGTGCGCGGCCTGGTGGCCAAGCACTGCGTGGAGAATGGCTGGGGCGAAACCCTCTGGTTCGAAACCACCAAGGAGGATCCCGGCGTCGGGCAGGCCAAGGAAGCGCTCGCCCAGGGCGCGGACATCGTGATTGCCGCGGGCGGCGACGGGACGGTCCGGTGCGTGGCGGAGGTCCTGTCCGGCGGAGACACCCCGATGGGCCTGCTTCCCCTCGGCACGGGAAACCTCCTGGCCCGCAACCTTGGCATGGATGTCACGGACTACGACGGCGCCATGGCCGGTGCACTGATCGGCACCGAGCGGAAGATCGACGTCGTCCGGGCCCGCCGGAGCGATCCGGACAAGGAGCAGCTCTTCCTGGTGATGGCCGGGGTGGGGTACGACGCCACCATCATGGCCGACACCAACGAGGACCTCAAGGACAAGGTGGGGTGGCTGGCCTACGTGGATGCGGGCATCCGGAACCTGCCCGGCAAGCCGGTCAAAGCGACCATTGTGATTGACGGCCAAACCGTGGTGCACCGCGGCGTCCGCAGCGTGATGGTGGGCAACTGCGGCAAGGTGCAGGGCGGGCTGGAAATCTTTCCGGACGCCAAAGTGGATGACGGGCTGCTGGACGTTGCCGTCCTGGCGCCCCACCACGGAAAGCTGGGCTGGCTCTCAGTGCTCGCGGGGATGATCGGCAAGGGCCGCGGAAAGGACACCGCGGTGGAGTATTTCCAGGGCAAAACCGTGGAAGTTACCCTGGAACACAACGACGACTACCAGCTCGACGGCGACCACGAGGGCAAGGGCAAACACGTCCTGATGACCATGGAGCCGTCCGCCCTGACCCTGCGGATGTAACGCTGCGGCTCTAACCCTTCGGCGGTAGCTGGGCCAGCAGTTTCCCCCACCGCGGGTCCAGCAGCGGTGCCCCGGAAAGCTTGAGGGCATGCCATAGCGTCACGGCCACCGAATCCAGCACGGGCACCCCGGTGCTTTCCTCGATGCCGGCGGCGATGTTGGCGCCGTAGAGGTTGGTGCACAGATACACCAGGGCATCCGGCGCAGCGGCCGCCAGCTCCCGCGAGCCCGGGAGCATCTCGTCGTCGGTCACGCGCGCGAAGGATTCGTTGTCGCTCAAGCCCAGGGCACGGTGGTCCACGGTTTTGATCCCTTCCTGCTCGTAGGCGGCGATGACCCGGTGGTTGACGTCCTCCGTGTACGGCGTGAACAGGCCGATCCGCTCGGTGCCGAAGGCCCGGAATGCCTCGAGGTACGCCAGGCTGGAGGTGGTGGCGGGGATGCCGGTGGCGTCGGTGATTTCCCGCACCAGTTCCTCGTCGTGGGCTGATCCCAGCCAGGAGCCGGAGGTGCCGTTCCAGGCAATGACGTCCACATCCGCCGTCGCCAGGAGCCGGGCAGCCTCGCGCATCACGGCGGGGTCGAACTGCCGGTCGGAGGAATCATCCAGGGCGATGCGGGTGACGGGGATCCGGGTGAAATGGACGGTAACGTCGGTGCGGGAGCCCAGGATCCGGTAGGTCTGGGGCTCAAGGCAGGTGTTGGAGGACGGCGCGATCATGCCGATACGGATGGGGCGGGTTGTTGAGGGCACGGGGACTCCTAGAGGGCTGCGGCGGCGTGGGCGGGGACGGCGGGAGTGGCCTGGTGCTTTCGGAAGCCGTTGCGGGGGATGAAGCGGCCGGCGGCGCCGGGGTCGTGGAAACCTTCGCTGTCCAGCACCACCCGGCCGTTGGAAACAACGACGGCGGGCCAGCCGGTCAGGGCCTTCCCGTCAAAGGGCGAGAAATCCGTTCCCATGTGCAGGGCGGTGCCGTCCACCACACGTTCTTCTGCAGGGTCGAAGACCACCAGGTCGGCGTCGAATCCTTCGGCAATGCGTCCCTTGCCCGGGACAGCATTAATCCGTGCCGGGGCAGCCGAGAAGGCTTCAACGAAGTCCTCCACTGAGGCGCCGGCGGAGGTCATGGCCGTAAACGTGACAGGCATCCGGGTTTCCACACCGGGCAGGCCGTGTGGCATGGCCCGCACGTCGTCGGTGCGCTCCCGTTTCTGGGACAGGTCGTAGCAGGAGTGGTCCGAGGACATCGTGTGGATGGCCCCCGAGGCGAGCCGCTCCTTGAGGGCGGCCACCGTTTTGGCGTCGCGCATGGGCGGGCAGCAGGCGAACCATTCCGGGAAGGCTGACCCGTAGACGGAGTCATCCAGCGTGACGTAGTGCGGGCAGGTTTCCGAGAAGGCATCCAGGCCCCGGGCCCGTGCCTCCGTCACCAGGTCCACGGCGCCCGGTGTTGACTGGTGGACGAAGTAGACGGGAGCGCCGGTGTATTCGGCCATCGCCAGTGTTTCCTTGACCGAAATTTCCTCGGCGAGTTCGGGCCGGGTCCGGTGCAGGTGCGTGATGCCGATACGTCCGTCCTGGGCGTGCTGCTCCGTGCAGTCCGCAATGATCGGATCGTGCTCCGCATGGATGTACGTCAGCCCGTCCAGGCGGACCATCTCCCGCATGACTTTCAGGATGGTGTCCCCGTCCGCCATGGTGGTGCCGCGGTTGGTGGTGTACATCTTCACCGAACGCACCCCCTCGGCGGCGAGTTGCTCCAGCTGCCACGGCACCGTTTCGTCCCAGCTGATGACGGCCCCATGGAGGGCCACATCGCACCTGGATTCGGTGGCCAGTTCCTTCTTGTGCAGGACGGCGGCAAGGGGTGTTTCCTGGGCGTCGCGGGGGATGCCGAAGTCGATGATGGTGGTGGTGCCGCCCCACAGGGCCGCGGTGGAGGTGGTGCGGTAGTCGTCCAGGGTGCGGAACCGGCCCGTTACCTGGGCTACGTGGCAGTGGCCATCCACTCCGCCGGGAATCACCAGGCGGCCGGCGGCGTCGATGATCCGTGCAGCGGGCGGCACGGCTTCGGTTGCGTCGAGGAGTTGGGTGATGAGGCCGTCCTGCACCAGGATGTGGGCGTTCCGGCGGCCGGAGCTGTTGACTACGGTGGCGTTGGCAATGACGAGGTCTGGCTGGCGGGACATCGGTGTCCTCTTTCTCGAAATGAGGCGTCGGGGTTAGGCGGTTGGTGCCGGATGGGCGGCGTGCTGGCGGGCGGAGAGGGCGGCGTCCAGGTTTTCGCTTAGTCCATTGCGGCCCTTGACGGGCGGCGGAGCGAAGGCGCCGGCGCGGTGTGGTCCGGACTGGAGCCCTGCCACCGCCTCGGCCATCCGGATGCCGGCGGAGATCCCGTCCACCACAGGCACGGGGATCTGCCCTGCGAGTTCCCGGGCGAGTCCCGCGAGCGGGGCTCCGGCGAGGATAACGACGTCGGCTCCGTCCTCCGCGACGGCCTGCCGGCTCAGTGCCAGGAGGGTTTCCTTGAAGTCCTGCTGGACGGAGCCGATGCTGTTGAGCGATTCGTTGATGGACCTGATGGAGGCCAGCCTTCCGGCCAGGCCGAACCGCTCCACGCAGTCGCGGTACCAGGGTTTGATCCGGTCCGAGATGGCGATGATGGAGAAACGGTGGCCCTGCAGCGCAGCCGCGCACAGGGCAGCCTCGGTGATGCCGACGACGGGAACGCCAGTGAGTTCCTTCAGCGCCGGCATGCCGGGGTCGCCGAAGGCTGCCACCACAACGGCGTCCACGGACTCGGCTCCCGGGCGGGTGTGCTCCGCGATGATTTCGGCCACGGCGCCGGCGGCGAGCAGGGATTCAAAGCGCGTCTCGATGTACTCCACGCCGTGGCCTGCGGTACGCACCAGCAGTTCGGTGCCGGCCGCGGCCGAGCGGAGGGCCTCGGATTCGATCAGGGCGGTGACATCGTCGCTGATGTTGGGGTTGATGACCAGGAGTCGCATTATTTCTTCCGGTGGAGTTGGGGTTCGGTTTTCTGGAAGTCCTCGGGAAACTGCTCGCGGTACTTGCCGATATGGGACGCGGATTGTGCTGCGGCCCGGTCCGGGTCTCCGCTGGCGATTGCCGCGTACAGCTCGCGGTGTTCGTGAATGAGTTCGGGCAGGTCGCTGACATGGCGGAACAACCAGTGCATCCGGCCCTGAAGGGGCTCCAGGGCCGACTTGAGGAAATTGTTGTCCGCGATGCCGGTGATGGCATCGTGGAATTCACTGTTGGCCCGGTGCGCCTCCATGACGGCCCCTTTGGCCAGGAAGCCTTCGGCGCTGTCCAGGAGTCCCAACAGGTAGGCGAGGTCCTTCTGGGTGGCCCGTTGTGCTGCAAGCCGGCACGCCAGGACTTCCAGGGACTGGCGGACGTCGAAGAGGTCTTCCACATCCTTGGGGCTCAGTGAGCTGACTTCGGCTCCGCGCGCCCCGCGGTCGCTGATGAGGCCTTCCTGGCGGAGCATGCGCAGCGCTTCACGGACCGGCAGCCGGGACACGGAGAATTCTGCTGCGAGGTCGCGTTCCACCAGCCGGGTGCCGGGAGCGTAGTGTCCTTCAAAAATCCGGGTGCGGAGGGTGTCCCGGACAGTCTCGCGAAGGGGGCGGTCCTTGTCCTGGGTCTCTTCTGCGGTCAGCATGATGCTCCATTTTCGATTCTTGGTATGACACGGCTCCCGGCAGCGGGGCGCGGATTGCGTATTGCCTCGGATGGCCAGCTTAGACAGGAAGCCGCTTGTTGTAATTCAGGGTCAGGACGGAAGCGCCCATGATGATTGCGGATCCCACGAAGTACAGCAGCGCCCAGGTGTAGGAGCCCGTGGCGCCAACAATGAGTCCGACGGCGATGGGTGTGACGAAGCCGGAAATGTTGCCGCTGAAGTTCATGGCGCCGCCCAGCACGCCGGCGTTGGTGCGCCCGCCCAGGATGGAGGGGATGCTCCAGAACAGGCCAACCCAGCGCAGGAAGAACATCACCAGGGAGAGCAGTACGACGGCGGTGGTGGGGTCTGCAACAACCGTGACGCCCACCAGGCCGCCGATGACCACGGCGCTGGAGATGCCCAGGAGCGTGCGCATGACGAGGTTGGCCGAGGCGCCGGCTGCCCGCCATTTATCGGCGATGGTGCCGCCGATGATTTCGCCGACGAAGCCTGCACCGAAGATGACGAAGGTGGACCAGCCGATGGTCTTCAGGTCAAAGCCCTTGGCCTGGGCCAGGTAGAGCGGGCCCCAGGTCAGCAGGCCGTAGAACACGCCGTTGAATCCCAGCCAGCCCAGGCACATCGCCCAGAAGGAACGGAACTTGAGGTAGGGGAGCAGTGCCCGCTTGCCCTGACCGCCGTCGAGCTTTGCCTCGGCGTCCTCTGCCGCGTGCGAGGCCTCGATGTAGGCGGCTTCCGCCTCGTTGACGCCGCGGTGCTCGCGGGGGTTGTCGCGGACGTACCACCAGACGGCCAGGCCCATCAGCACGGTGGCGGCACCGGCGACGACGAAGGACCAGCGCCAGCTGCCGGTGGAAGCGATCAGGGCTGCAATGATGATGCCGCCAAGCCCGGCGCCGAGTGGCGCACCGGCGTCCAGGATGGTGGCGCCGCGCCCGCGTTCGGACTTGTGCATCCAGATCGCGTTGAGTTTGCCGCCGGCAGGCATTACACCGGCTTCGGTGACTCCAATGCCCATCCTGGCGATGAACATGCTGAGGAATCCGCCGGCCATGCCTGAGGCGGCGGTGGCGGCGCCCCAGCCGATGCAGGAGGCGGTCATGACTTTGCGGGGCCCGAACTTGTCGATCAGCCAGCCCACCGGGATCTGCATCACGGCGTAGGTCCAGAAGAAGGCCGAGAGCAGGAGGCCCACCAGTTCAGGAGCGAGGTTGAACTCCTTCTGGATGATCGGGAGCGCAACGGAAATCGAACCGCGGTCTATGTAATTAACCGCAACCAGGACCAGCAGCAGCAGGAAGAGCTTCCAGCGGACGGCAGTGCGCCGTTGCACGCCGTCCTTGCCGGGTTCGCTTGATGGTTTGCCGGTAGTGCCTTCGGCAGCTGCCGGCGTTGTTTCAGTGTTGGGGATGGACACAGCTTCTCCTTCACGGGGAAGTTTACGGATAGGGAAAGTACGAATTGTGTGTGCGGACCGGGATGGCAAGGTGAAAGGCCCGCAGAGAGTAAGACAGGATCAGTACGGCGATCCGGAGCGCCGGACGGATGATCTCTTTTGGGATCCCAATTTGGGATCCCAAAATCAAAGGTAGGAGTGACCCGCGCCACTGTCAAGGGTTTTCGCATTCTGCGGGTGGAGACCCCGCTAAATACCGATTGTGACTGCCCCAAATCCCAACCAGGTAGCGCCAAGTGTCGTTATGAAGCTCGAAAACGACACTTAGCGCTACTTAGTTGGGCGGGCGGCTAGTGGGGAGAGCCCGCCCGCCTGTGCGCCAGGATTTCGGCGAGCTCTGCGAGCCGGTGGGCGCGGGCCGATTCCGCCGGCGTGAACGGTTCCCCGGGCCGGACGAAGGTGATGGGGCCATGCCAGGCGGTGGGGATCTTCAGGAGGGTCCCGGCGTCGTGCTTCTCCAGCGCCGCCTCCGCAGGGGTGAGGATCCTTGCCTGCAGCAGCTCGGCCACCGCCAGCGGAAGCTCGTCCGGCGCGTCCGCGATCCGGGCGGCGAGGCTGAGAGCCTTGGTCTGCCCGTCGGCCATGGCGAGGGCGGTGGTGGGCCAGACATGGGTGCGGGTGCCGCCGCCGTCCTCCAGCGCGTCCAGGAGCTCGCGTTCGCCCAGGTGTCCCGGAGCCGAAAGGACAAACTCGTCCAGGACACCGCCCGCCACCGGGTGCACGTGGATGCTCAGGATGTTGGTTCCTGTCCTGGCCAGCGCCCGGGTGAGCTTCTGCAGGGAACCCGGCTCGTCGGGCAGGACGGTCCGGGCCCGCCAGAGGGCAGCGGCCGCCCCCAGTTTCCGCCGGTGGCGCAGCGCCGGCGCGTGCAGCCAGCCGCGCAGGATCCGGGCTGCCGACGGCTCTGCCACCCAGATCACCAGCACGGTGGCAGTAAGGGTGAGCACCAGCACCTTGGCCACGTACGGCAGGTGGGTCTCCACCACCACGGCGTGCACCAGGAGCTCGATGGGCAGCATCACGGCCACGTTGGCCAAGGTCAGCCGTGCTTTGGGAGGTTCGGGCATCATGCCGCAGACTTCGCAGCTCAATTCTGCCGCGGGCGTGTTCCGTGCGGGAGGCTTCATGCCTCAAGCATCGGACGGGGCTGTTTCGGTGGTGTTGCCCCATGGTTCCATTCATGGGAACGCCATATCCGGCTGCGGAGGGCTGCGCCGTAGGATTTAGCAGGAACGTCAGCGCGGCCGCCCGATAGAAATCCACCCGCCCCGCAGGAAGGCGCCGCCCCTTGAAGCTGCTCGCCGAGATGTTCACTATTGGTCCCGGCAACAAGGACCACCACCCCGCGCTCCGGTGCGCCGTGGGAGTCTTCGTTCCGCTCCTCACGCTGGTGTTCCTGGGGCGGCTGGACCTGGCCATCTTCGCGTCCTTCGGCGCCTTCACCGGCATCTACGGCCGCGGCGAGCCCCACGGCACACGCTTCGCACTTCAGTTGCGCGCCGGTCTGCTGATGCTGACCGTCATCCTGCTGGCCACGCTCGCGGCCCGGACTGCAACAGCCCTCAACCTCGACAGTGCCGGCACGGCCTGGCTCCTGGTTCCCGCCACCACCCTCGTGGCCGGCGCCTGTTCCCTGATCATCTCCTGGTGGCGGATCCGTCCCGCGGGCTCGCTGTTCCATATCTTCGCGTTTGCGGCCATCGCCTCCATTCCCAACCAACCGCCGCTGTGGCAGGCCATGCTGGTGGCCGTGCTCACCTCTGCGTTCTGCCTGCTGATCGGCTTCTCTGCCAGGGTCCTGCCCAGCCACCGGACCCCGTGGGTCCGGCCCCGGCGCGTCCGTCGCACGCCCAACGAGAAACGCGCGGCCTGGCTGGAGGGCCTGGGCTACCTCATCGCCGCCGGACTCGCCGGCTCCCTGGCCACCTGGGCGGGGGAGCTGCTGGGGTTCGGGCACAATTACTGGGCCATGGTCGCTGCCGTGGTGCCGCTGGTGGGGCACACCACCCGGCACCGCGTCCGCCGCGGCATCCAAAGGATCATCGGCACCATCCTTGGACTGGTGATCCTGGCCGGGATTGTGCTGCTGCACCTGGAGCCCTGGCAGACCGTGCTGGTGATGGCCCTGTGCCAGTTCGGGGCCGAAATGTTCATCATCCGCCAGTACCTGCTCGCCCAACTCTTCGTGACGCCCCTTGCCCTCATTTCCACCCTACTCGTGGTGCCGTCCCCGCCCGACATCCTGCTCCGGGACCGCATCATCGAGACGGTGATCGGGGCCGCCGTCGGCATTTCCGTAGTGCTGGCGCCGGGAGCCTGGCGCCGGTTCCGGGAACGTACGACGACGGGTCCCGGCAAGGTGGCTCAGTCTCCGCCGGCGCGGCAGGGGTAGGCTGGAAGCAGTCCATTGAACGGAAACGGGGTGCGTGGTGGCCAATTCCCCTTCCGGCGACTCCGTGGTGGACCGGATTGTCCGCCTGATCGCGGCTTTCCCCCAGGACGTGGGCGCGCTCCAGCTCTCCGAACTCGCCGAACGCGCCGGGCTGCCACTGACCACCACCCACCGCCTGGTCCGCCAACTCGCCGGACACGGACTGCTCGATACCGGCCCCGGCGGTACGGTCCAGCCGGGACTCCGCCTCTGGGAGCTCGTGAACCGGACGTCCCCGGCGCTGGCGCTGCGCCAGGCCGCGATGCCGTTTATGGAGGACATCCAGCACGTCCTGAACCAGAACGTGAACCTGGCGGTGCTGGACGGCTGGGAGGCGCTTTTTGTGGAGCGGCTGTCCCGGCGCGGTTCGGTGGCCAACCGCGCCCAGGTGGCGGGCCGGATGCCGGTCCATATCTCGTCCGCGGGGCTGGCATTGATGGCCCACCAGGACAGGTCGCTCCAAGCCGAATACCTGGACCAGTTCGTTGATCCCGACGGGAAGCTCACCAAGGAGGACGTCCGGACCCTGCTGGCCGAAACGTCCCATCAGGGCTTCGCCCAACTGAAAGGTGTGGTGGATCCGGACACTTGGGGGATTGCTGTCCCCGTGCTCAACCGCAAGCAACGTGCGGTGGCATCGCTCGGCGTCGTGGTTCCTTTGCGCGAGATGCGCCTGCAGGCGCTGGTGCCGGCGCTGCAGACAGCTGCCCGCGGCATCGCCCGCCAGCTGGCCAACTCCTAGCGGACCATTCAACGGAATTTCCGTGTCGGGAATCACCGTCGGTGGAGCACACTGATGGCCAGACCCACCAACCCGGCACCGCCCCCGCGGAGCCCCGCAACGAAGCGAGACACGCCATGCCAGCACGCAAGACCATCACCACCCAGGTGGCCATCATGGGAGCCGGGCCCGCCGGGCTGATGCTCTCCCACCTGCTGGCGAAATCGGGCATCGAGTCCACGGTCATCGAAGTCCGCAGCCACGAGGACATCGCCCACACCGTCCGCGCCGGCATCCTGGAACACGGCACCGTCAACCTGCTGGTGGACAGCGGAGTCTCGGACCGGGTGCTGCGCCAGGGCGACCGGCATGACGGCATCGAACTGCGTTTCAACGGCGAGAGCCACCGCGTGGACTTCAAGGACCTCGTGGGCGAATCCGTGTGGCTTTACCCGCAGACGGATGTCTTCCTGGACCTCGCCGCACGCAGGAAGGACGACGGCGGCGACGTCCGCTACAGCGTCACGGACACTTCCGTCCATGATCTTGAGGGCAAACCCAAGGTCTGGTTCACCGACGCCGACGGGGTGGAGTTCGAGATCCAGGCGGACTTCCTGGTGGGCGCGGACGGTTCCCGCAGCCACTGCCGGTTCCAGATTCCGGAGGCGCACCGCAAGTGGTACTTCCACGAGTACCCCTTCGCCTGGTTCGGGATCCTCGCCGAAGCGCCGCGCAGCTCGGATGAGCTGATCTACGCCAACTCGGACAACGGCTTCGCCCTGATCAGCCAGCGCACCGAGACGGTGCAGCGGATGTATTTCCAGTGCGATCCCAAGGAGAACGTGGCGGAGTGGGATGACGACCGGATCTGGGCCGAGTTCCGCAGCCGGGTCAACGGCAACGGCTTTGAGCTGAAGGAGGGGCCGGTCATCGAGAAGATGGTGCTGCCGTTCCGCAGCTTCGTCCACACTCCCATGCGGCACGGCAACCTGTTCCTTGCAGGGGACGCCGCGCACACGGTTCCGCCCACCGGGGCCAAGGGGCTGAACCTGGCCATCCATGACGTCAAGGTGCTCTTCGAAGGGCTGGACAGCCACTACAACTCCGGCTCGGACCGGCTGCTGGAGACCTACAGCGACCGCGCGCTGGAGCGCGTATGGAAGGCCCAGCAGTTCTCCTACTGGATGACCACCATGCTGCACACCCCCGCCGGCGCCGGCGACTTCTCCCGCGCCCGGCAGCTGGGTGAACTCCACTCTGTGGTGACGTCCCGGCACGGCATGGCCTACCTCGCCGAGGCCTACACCGGCTGGCCGGGCGCGAGTTAACCCAGCAGCCGCCGGACTGCTGCAGCGATGGCTGCAGCATCAGGCTGCTCATCGCGCCTGACGGTGAGCAGATGGAGCAGCACGCCGTCACCGTAATCAGCCACGTCCCGGGCACGGGCCGGTGCGTCGGCCATCCCCAGCGCGGCGAGGGCCTGTTCCAGTCCGCCGACCAGCCGGAAATGCCCGGCTGTTACCGACTCGGGCTTGTCCAGCGAGAGGGCCAGCCGGGCGCGGGTGAGGCCTGCGTGCTGGCCGGCCAGGGCGGTCACCAGGGCGGACAGTTGACCTGCCAGCTCCTCAATGTTCTGCGGGGGACCGGCCGGCCCCTGGTCCTGGAGGAGTGCCGCGTCCAGCTGCTCCAGGCGGTCCAGAACCGCTTCAACGAGGGTGGCGCGGTTCCGGTAGTAGTTGGACGTGGTGCCTTCCGTCAGGTTCGCTGCTGCATCAACCGCCCGGTGGGTGAGGCCCTTCATTCCCTTGGCAGCCACCACCGTGAGGGCAGCATCCAGCAGTTGGGTCCGGCGGTCAGGCATGCGCTCAGTGTAGTTGCCTCTTCCGGTTCACTACAAAAGTAGTAAAATCGCTGCCATGGAGACCATCTCGATTGTTGGCGGCGGCATTGCCGGCCTGGCGCTGGCCTCGTGCCTGGACCCGAACCGCTTCGAGGTGACGGTTTACGAGAAGCGGCCGGAGCTGCCCAGCGTGGGGAATGCGCTGGGAATGTGGCCGAATGCCCAGCGGGCCTTGGCCCGGATTGGCGTGCTGGAGGAGGCCCGGACGGTCAGCCCGGTGATTGGCAGCGGCTCGGTCCGCAACGCCGCTGGCGAGCCCTGGGTCACCGTAAGTGCCGGGGACATGTTCGCGGTTTCCCGCATCGAGCTGCTGCGGCTGCTTGATGCGGCCGTCCCCGCTACCGTCCGCCGGGTCACGGACCATGTCCAGGCGCTTCCGGACAAGGGCGGCCTGGTGGTCGGGGCTGACGGCGTGCACAGCCTGGTCCGCCGCGAGGGCTGGGGCAGCCGCAGCGCGGCCAAACTCACGCCCTATCTCGCCCTGCGGGGGACCCTTCCCTCGACAGTCAGCCCGGACGTGGTCGGCGAGTACTGGGGCCGCGGCGACTTGTTCGGCGTCGCCTCCGCAAGGGGCGGAATGTTCTGGTACGCCAGCTACCGGTCCACGCTTGGCCCTTACGGCATCGACGCGGCGTCAGCCCTGGAGCAGACCCGGGAGCGCTTCGCGGCGTACGCGCCGGCCGTCCGGGAAGTGCTGGCCGCCGCTACTCCTGAGGCCTGCCTGGTGCAGCGCATCTGGACAACTCCGGGCGTCCGTTCCTTCGTTCGCGGCAGGACCGTGCTCATCGGTGACGCTGCCCATGCCATGGCCCCCACCCTCGGACGTGGCGCCTGCGAATCGCTGGTGGACGCGGTAACACTGGCTGACCTCCTCAACACGCTGCCTGAGGAGCAGGCACTTCAGGCCTACGACCGGCAGCGCCGCCTGCGGACCCGTGCCCTGAGCGTGGCCTCCTCCGCGCTCGCGCGCGTTGCGCTGGCAGAAGGCGGGCAGCCCCTCCGGGACCGGCTGCTCAGCCTGGCGCGACGGCGGCAGCTGCGTGCCGCCGTCGGCAGCGGTTCTGCAGGCTGATCAGCGGACGGGAGCGGCGGTCTTCGCTGCGTCGTCGTCGGACATCATGCCAAGTGCGGGGCCGGGAACTGCCGCGGGAGGAGGCGCTGCACGCAGCCGCTTTTTGCCCAGCCCTTTCCGCCCGGACCGGCCGTACACCAGGTACATGGTGATACCAGTGATGACCATGAGCAGCACCGTGTAGACAAAGGTGTTGGCCACGCCCTCCACACCTTCTGCTCCGTCAGTGTTGGCCTTGATCACCAGGCCCAGGGGCTGGACGAGTGGGTGGGCGAGGAAGATGGCGGTGTCGTAGTCATCCAGCAGGCTGTTGAAGTTCAGGGCGGTGATGGCGGCGGCTGCCGGCAGCACCAGCGGCAGGAGGATCCGGCGGAACACGTAGAGGGTTTTGGCGCCCATGATGGCCGCCGCCTCCTCAAGCGAGGAATTTACGGAGGCAAAGGACGCCTTGAGCATCCGCAGCGTAAAGGGGATCTTGACTGTCACAAAGGCGATCAGCAGGATTACCGTGGTGCCCGTGAGGACGGCGCCGCCCACCAGCGGATTGGGGTGGTCGTAACTGATGATCAGGCCCAGTGCGAGCAGTGCCGAGGGCAGGATCCACGGTATGTGCAGCAGGTATTCGAAGGCAGTGGACACCCAGTTCCGATACTTCTGCAGCAGGCGGGCCACGAACAGCAGGCCGCCGACGGCGATCAGGGCTGCCAGGGCGCTGTACACCACACTGACGACGAACGGCCGCAGCCCGGATTGCTGCGTCAGGACCCGCGCGTAGTTCTCCAGCGTCAGGCTGTTCAGGGAAAGCTGCCCGGTCTGGATGGCGGCGCCGTCGGCAAAGGAATACAGCACAATCAGGAGTACCGGCAAGGTGTATACGGCAAAGAGCAGGTAAGCCAGGGTGTGGACCACCACGTTGGCTACCGGGTTGGTGATCTGCTGTTTCTGCAGCGCCGAGGACACCTTTGACACCGAAAAGTACGTGCCCCCTTTTTCGAGCCGGGACATCACGGCGAGCATCAGGATGGTGGCCACGCCCAGGATGACCGCCAGCAGCGCGGCGAGGTCGCGGGAGGTGGGGCTGTTGGTGAAGGTCAGGATCATCGGCGTGATGGTCTGGAAGTCCCGGCCGCCCAGCACCTGTGGGGCGCTCAAAGCGCCGAGGCCGGTCAGGAAGGACAGGATGGTGACGGCGAACAGCGTGGGCTTGAGCATGGGCAGGACTATCCGGCGGAGGATGGTCCAGGTGGAAGCGCCAAGGTTCCTGGCCGCCTCTACGGTTTGGTAGTCGATGCCCTTCAACGCGTTGGCCACAAACAGCATGTGGTTGGTGGTGGTGGCAAAGGTCATCACCACCAGGACCGCGAAGAAACCCGAGAACCAGCCCGGGTCCAGGCCAGGGAACACCTTGACCAGCAGGGACGTGACAATGCCTTTGTCGCCGTAGATGAACTTGTACCCGGCCGCCAGCACAATGCCGCCGTAGATGAACGTCGAGGCGTAGCCCAAAAACAGGATCCTGGATCCCCTGATCCGGAAGTAGTGCGTCACCAGGACAATGAAGACTCCCACCAGGTTCACCGTGATGGACAGTGCCACGGCGAGCAGGAAGCTGTTCCCCAGGGCTTTCATGGCCCGTTGGGAGGAGAACAGTTTCTCCGCGGCCCGGCCGGAGAAACTGCCGTCCGGGAAGAACGTCGCCATCAGGATATTCACGTTGGGCCACACCAGGAACGCGGCGATGAACCAGGTGAGGACAACACCCACCACCAGGACGAAGGGGGAGCGGGCCATGCTGCGGACCGGCGTGCCGCTCATGGCAGCGGTACCGCCTGGTCTTCCCGCTCCAGCGCCCTGCCGGTCGCAGGGTGGTACTGCAGGACGTGTTCAGGCCGGAGATACACCGTGGCATCACTTCCCGGCTCCGGCTGCGGCCCGCCGTCCTCCCGGACCAGGAGGCGGATATCCGAGCCGTGGCTGCGCACCACGTAGCGGCTGTGCAGGCCGTGGTAGGTGCGGGACAGAACCGTGCCGGGAAGTCCGACGGCGGCTCCCCCTTCCGCCCCCGAATGCAGGGACGCTTTTTCCACCCGCAGGTAGGAGCTGGCGTCCGTGCTGAGCGCAGATCCCGAGCGGCGGTTCACCTCCGCGACGAACTCCGGAGTCAGCGCCGAGCTGTCGCCGATGAAGTTGCAGACGAACTCGGTCGCGGAATGGTCGTAGATCTCCTGGGGCGTGCCCACCTGCTCCACCACGCCCTTGTTGAACACCGCCACCCTGTCGCTCATCGCCAGCGCCTCGTCCTGATCGTGCGTGACGTAAACAGTGGTGATGCCGAACTGGCTTTGCAGGTCCTTGAGCTGCTGCCGCAATTGGTGCCGCAGCTTCGCGTCCAGGTTGGACAGGGGTTCATCCAGCAGCAGGATCTTGGGCCGCAGGACCAGTGCACGCGCCACGGCCACCCGTTGCTGCTGGCCTCCGGACAGTTCTGCTACGTTCTTGGCCAGCTGATCATCACTGAGCTCCACTCGCCGGGCGATGTCCCGGACCATACGATCGCTGTCCGCCAGATTCTCTTTCCGTACGCGCAGGCCGAAGGCAATGTTTTCCCACACGCTCATGCTGGGGAAAAGGGCATAGTTCTGGAACACCATGCCCACCTGCCTCCTGTCGCTGGGAAGCCTGGTGACATCCTTGCCGTCCACCCGCACTGTGCCCTTGGATGGCTGGATGAAACCGGCCAAGGTGCGCAGCGCCGTCGTCTTTCCGCAGCCCGACGGTCCCAGCAAGGTGAAAAACTCGCCGGGCCGGACGTGCAGGTCCAGGTTCGGGATGGCGGTGAAATCGCCAAAGGAAACTTCGATGTTGTCCAAGCGGATCATGGCTAACCTGTCTGGTGGAACCGGAACCGGAAGCGGGCGGGGCGGACCCCGGTTATGTCATGTACTCGAGCTCGATCTTCTCCACCCAGGCGCCCATGTTTTCCTGCACGAATTCCCAGTCGATGTCCTGCTGCTTGAGGTCGGCGAAGAAGTTCACCACGTCCGGGTTGGCTTTGGCCTGGGCGGTCTTGTTCACCGGCATGGAGTTGAACTTCTGCGCAAACTCTCCCTGCACGTCCGAGCTGCCGAACCAGTCGATGAACTTCTGCGCCTCATCCTTTTTCTTGGTGCCCTTCACTAGGGCTATCTGCTCCACGGCAAGGGGAACGCCGACGGAAGGGATCACGGTCTCAACGTTGACGTTGAAGGACTTTTCGCGGTCGGCAATGATCGATGACGGCATCTGGCCCATATCCACTTCGCCGGAGGCGATGCGGGCAAAGAGGTCAGTCTTGGCAACAGCGGGGCTGCCGTTCTGGAAGTACTGCTCCACCTGCTTCCAGCCTTCATCCGAAATGCCCAAATCACCGGAGTCATCGCGGTAGCGGCTAAGGATGCCTGCGAAAACCAGCTGCGCTGTGGCAGTGCCCAGACCCGTCACGCGCTCGTAGCGGGCCTTGAATTCGTCTTTAGTCCAAAGATCAGTCCAGTCCCGCGGCGCGGCATCCTTGGAAAATTTGTCGGAGTTGTAGCCCAGGAGGATGGCCTGTTTGACCAGGGGCCAGTAGGCTTCACCGTCCGCCAGTTCCTTATCAACGTCCCCGGCCCAGGCCGGCTCGTACGGTTCCAGGACGCCTTCGGCCTTGATCTGGGAGAAGTACATGTTGTTCAATCCGAACGCGATATCCGCAATCGGATTGTTCTTCTCGGCGATCAGTTTGTTTGTGGCGTCCGCGCCGCCTGCGCCCACAATTTCGATCTTGAAGCCTGCTTCCGCAGCCTTTGCGCTCAGCCAGTCGCCGCGGCCTTCGCCGTTGGAGTTGGTGTAAACCACCAGTGTTTCGCCGGAACCACCGGCGGCAGCCGGTGACGAATCGGCCGGGGCAGCGGGGGACGTTCCGCCCCCGCCGCATCCCGCGAGCAGGGCAACGGCGACGGCGGCGGCAGCCAAAGTGTGGAATTTACGCACGATCAGGACTCATTTCTGGACTGGAATCGGAGCATGTCCGGCCAGCCTATAGCTGGGCATGGCGAAAATCCGGCTTTATTGCTATCGATTCGATAAACAGCCGGACTGTCCACTGTGGTCTAGCTCGAGAAACGGCTGGCGCTCCGCGCGTAAACCTGGGGTTAACTCTCGTTGCTGCCGGCCGCCGTCGTGCAGTCCAAGAGTCAGTCCTGTTGGAGCGCGTCCGACAGGTGGTGCGTGGGAATCCTGTCCCGGTCGTAGGTGATTTCGGTGTAGCCGTGCGGCTCCGGCTTGCCGGAGGCGTCGAGGTTGACGAAGACGATCTCCTCAATGGTCAGGATGCTTTGGCGTGTGATCATGTTCCGGACCTCGGCCCGCATGGTCAGCGACGTCCGGCCGAAACGGGTGGCGGCCAGCCCCATCTCGACCAGGTCGCCCTGGACGGCGGAGCTGACGAAGTTGATTTCCGAAATGTACTTCGTGACCGCGCGGCCGTTGCCGAGCTGGAGGATCGCATAAATGGCAGCCTCCTCATCGATCCACTTCAGCAGGCTGCCGCCGAACAGCGTGCCGTTGGCGTTCAGGTCCTCGGGCCGGACCCACTTTCGGGTGCGGAAGGTGATGTCTGCTGATTCCATAGGCAGAGGTTAGCTGAGGAGCGTCGGCGCCAACGAGTATGACGGCCAGGTCCCGCTGCTACGCCATTGCTGTGTGCGCTGCGCTGCGCGCATGGATGGTCTTCGCGTAGCAATATGAGTGTTCAACGCCTACGTAGGGGCCAAAGTTGGGAACGGGTTCAAAGCCGGAGTTCTCGTAGAAGTTCCGTCCGTCGGGCTGGGCGGAACCGGCTTCGGCCTTGATGCGGGTGATTCCCTGTTTGAAGGCTTCGGCTTCCAGGGCAGCAAGGATGGAGCTGGCCACGCCCGAGCCGCGGGTGTAGGGCAGGACGTAGAGGCGCTTGATTTCCGCCGTCGTCGGGTCAAGGAGCCGCAGGCCGCCGCAGCCCACGGGCTGGCCGGAGCCTTTGTCGTACGCCACGAGGAACACTGCGCAGTCAGCGCTCGACGGCGGCGGGCCGGGTTCGTGGTCCGGCGTGCCAAAGCGGGCGTCGAGTTCGGCCTGCTGGGCGTGGCGAAGGTCGGCGCCCACCGGGTTGGACCAGGCGACCTGCCGGATGTTCAGCCGGGGATTGGTCTGCATGTCTGCCTCGATTCGCCGAAGGGATATGCCTAACAAGGCTAAGAGGCGCGGGTTACGCGGGTGTTTCTTTCCCGTAAGCGGCCGGATAACGCTGCCCCCTAATTCGCTTGGCTGACTAGTTATTAGTTGGTCTAGGATATTTTTATGCGCTCCACAGGCAATGAAGGCTCCGGATATTGGTATGGCCCGGACGGGCAGCTGGACTACAGTGCGGCGGTGCTCAAGTCGCTGCGCGACTATCGCGCGGCCGAGACCGCTGTCCGACGGTCCACGCGCGACTCCATGGGCATGGGGGAGACGGACATTCTCGCGCTGCGCTACCTCCTGCGCGCCCAGGCTTCAGGCAGGAGTGTGGCCCCCAAGGACCTGAGCCAGTTTCTGGGAATCACCAGCGCTTCCACCACTTCGCTCATCGACAGGCTTGCAGCGAGCGGCCACGTCCGCCGTGAGGCGCACCCCACGGACCGGCGCTCGGTAGTAGTGGTCCCCACACCAGAGTCGGACCAGGAGGTCCGGGTGACTCTTGGTGCGATGCACCGGCGCATGATGGCGGTTGCGGAAGGGCTCAGCGCTGAGGAGGCCCGGGTGGTGGTCGACTTCCTGCAGACCATGACCGAAGCCCTCGAGCATCTCGATGAAGGGCATAAAGAAAGTAACTAGGCGGGCTAGCTAGATGGCCTAGCAATATGTATGCTTACGATCAGTTCCTGAACCCCAGCAGACCGGAGTCGTGAGTGCGTTGGTTACTTTTACTGAGCTTGGTTCCCCTGACATCTTTGCGGGCCGGACATCGCTGAACGGCTTTCCGACGACTGATGGGCCCGGCGGGCTCGCCGCCGTCCACTGCGGTACCAGCATGGAGCTGGTTACCCCGGCGGTGGGCCCGGCCGCCGTCGGCTACACCTTTGGACCGGACGACGGCGGCCCTGTTCAGCTGCCGCCCGTGTGGCGCTGCGGCTGTGGCTTCCAGCTGGACGCAGGTCTGGGTGCAGCCCACATCCCCGCCCTGTCTGCATGAGCACCCATGCCCTGGTGGTGGGGCAGAAGCAGGCCACGCTCCTGTCCGGGGCAACCGTGGCGGCTCGCTACGAGCTCAAGGAACGGCTGGGCCGCGGTTCGCTCGCTGAAGTCTTCCGCGCCGTTGACCGTGAGGGCGGCCCGGACGTAGCCGTCAAGGTGGCTGTGGGCGACTCGAGGAAACACTTCGAGCGGACCACGAACGAAGCCGCCGTCCTTTCTGGATTGGACCATCCGTCGATCATCAGATTTATCACCCAGGGCGTGATGCCTGCCGGGACACCGCTGGCCGGCCGTCCCTTCCTGGTCGAAGAACTGGCCCTGGGAGCGAGCCTCGCCGAAGTGATCCACACGCACCCGCCCCAGGCCCCAGATGTCGCCGCCTGGGCCTCCGGCCTCTTTGGAGCGCTGGCCCACCTGCACGAAAAGGACCTGGTGCACCGTGATATCAAGCCTGCCAACCTGATGCTGAGCGGTCTTCGGAGAAGTCCTGTGCGCATCATCGACTTCGGCATCGTTGCTGCGGCGGGTTCGCCTCCCGAACCTGGCATCTCATCGGGAACGGTGCACTATATGAGCCCTGAGCAGGCTGCAGGCGGACCGGCGCGGACCACCTGGGATGTCTATGCCATGGGACTGGTGCTGCTGGAGCTGCTGACCGGAGCCAAGGCTTTCCCCGGCACAGCCATCGAGTCGCTGGTGGCCAGGACCCTCCGAAGCCCCGCCGTTCCGGACTCCCTTGGACCTGGCTGGTGCAACCTGCTCCAGGCCCTGACGGCCATGGACAGCGCTGCACGGCCGACCGCTGCCGAGGCCGCCGCAATGGCCAGCCGGCTGGTACGCACACCACCTGCGAAGGCGAGCGGTCCCTGCAGGAAATTGACCGTGTTCCCCTCGCGCCGGATCGGGCAGCCGGCTTAGGGCTCCGCCACGTTCTTTCCAGTGGGATCCTCGGCGGTGGGATCAGCAAGGGCCAGGCCGCCCACGGGGCTGCCGTCCCAATGGAGGAGCTTCCAGCCGTTGCCCGGATCGCCTTCCAAGGCCACGATTCCGGTGTTGGTCAGTACGTGCTTGGCAGCGAACTCGTGGTCCGCGCCGTCCGCCCGGCGTCCGGCCCAGGTGCGAATGGCCGCACCGTGGCTGACCACGGCCACGGTGGCCTCCCCGCCTGATGCCCGTTCCAGAACGGTTGCGATGGCGGCGTCGAAACGCCCGAAGAATTCGTGCCCGTCAGGACCTGCAGGCATCCGCCGGTCAAGGTCTCCTGCGGCCCAGGAAATCACCGTTCCCATGTACCGCTTGTGCGATTCGTGGTCCGTCAGCTTTTCCAGCGACCCCGCCTCGATCTCGTGCAGGCCGTCCAGCACCTCCACGTCCAGGCTTTGCCTCCGGCCCAGGGGCGCCGCGGTGATCTGCGTCCTGATGAGGGTGGACGCGTACAGGGCGTCGATCCGCTCATTTGCCAGCGCCCGGGCCAGGGCTTCCGCCTGCCGTTCACCGAGTTCGGTCAGCCCGGGGCCGGGGTGGGCCGTGTCCAGTTGGCCAAGCACGTTGCCGGGGGTTTGCCCGTGGCGGATGAGGAGCAGCTTCATTCCTCCAGTTTCGCACCTGGCAGCGTGCCTCCCGGCCAGTCCACTGGGAAGGCCCGCTCAGCAGAAGGCGCCGGACCCTTCAGGGCCCGGCGCCGCCGTCGTACTTCTTGGCTGCTGCCGCCGGATTACGTAAGGTGGTCCACCAGCTGGTCCGCGATGCCCGTGTACTTGCCGGGCGTCAGTTCGAGCAGGCGCGCCTCGGCATCGGCTGACAGGCCGAGGCCCTGGACGAATTCCTGCATCCGGGCAGCATCCACGCGCTGTCCGCGGGTCAGGTCCTTGAGCCGCTCATAGGGATTTTCCATGCCTTCGACGCCGGCGATCGCCTCGGCGCGCATCACCATCTGGATGGCTTCGCCCAGGACTTCCCAGTTGGTGTCGAGGTCCCCGGCCAGCACGTCCTCGGCTACATCCAGGCGTTCCAGGCCCTTGGCGACGTTGGAGATGGCCAGCAGGGAGTGGCCGAACGCCACACCGATGTTGCGCTGGGACGAGGAGTCGGTGAGGTCGCGCTGCCAGCGGGAGGTGACCAGGGTCGCGCCCAGGGTGTCCAGCAGGCCGTTGGAGATCTCCAGGTTCGCCTCTGCGTTTTCGAAGCGGATGGGGTTGACCTTGTGGGGCATGGTGGAGGAGCCGGTGGCGCCAGCCACGGGGATCTGCGCGAAGTAGCCGATGGAGATGTAGCTCCAGATGTCCGTGCAGACGTTGTGGAGGATGCGGTTGAAGCGCGCGACGTCGGCGTACAGTTCCGCCTGCCAGTCATGGCTCTCGATCTGCGTGGTGAGCGGGTTCCAGGTCAGTCCCAGGGCCTCCACGAAGGACTTGGACACCTGCTGCCAGTCCGCGCCGGGAACGGAAGCAACATGGGCCGCGTAGGTGCCCGTTGCGCCGTTGATCTTGCCCAGGTATTCAGTCTTGGCAATGCGGTCAAGCTGGCGGGTCAGGCGATGCGCGATGACCGCCAGTTCCTTGCCAAGGGTGGTGGGGGTGGCGGGCTGGCCGTGGGTGCGGGATAGCATGGGCACGGCACGGTTTTCCTGCGCCATCTTGCTGATCTGGTCCACCAGTGCGCGTGCGGCAGGCAGCCACACGTCCTCCACAGCACCCTTGACGCCCAGCGCGTAGGAGAGGTTGTTGATGTCTTCTGAGGTGCAGCCAAAGTGCACCATGGCCGTCAGGTTTTCGATGCCGATGGCGGGCAGGCGGCGCCCGATGTAGTACTCCACAGCCTTCACGTCATGGACAGTGACTGCCTCGATTTCGGCGAGTTCCGCCACTGAGGCGGCGTCGAATTCGGTGACGACCGCGCGGAGCTGCTCCTGCTGCTGCTCGGTCAGGGGACCGGCGCCCGGGAGGACGTTGTTGCTGGTCAGGTGGATGAGCCATTCAACTTCGACGGCGACGCGGTCGCGGTTGAGGGCCGCCTCGGACAAGTAATCAACGAGGGGCGCGACGGCAGACTGGTAGCGGCCGTCCAGCGGGCCAAGCGCGATTTTTTCCGGGGACGCGGCGAGGGCCAGGCGTCCTGAGGGCGTACGGGTATCAGCTGTGGCGGCGGTTTCAGGCATGTGCTGATTCTTTCATGAACTGCCGTGGCAGCTTTAGCTGGTTACTTGTCCACATAGCCGACGCCGGTGGTTGGGTACCCGCGTTGTCCTCCGTAGCGTTCATGCCAGGCGGATCAGCGGGGCCGCCTTGCGTAGAAAGGTGGTCGGTTGATGGGCAGCCAACTGGCGGAGGCAGACCTGCAACAGGAGATGCTGCGCGTCTCGCAGGTGAGGGCATTGGCCGAACGGGTGGCCGTCTGCGTTGTCCGCGGTGAGGACGTTGTGGACAGCTTCAGGGACATCCAGCTGCTGCAGTGGGAGTCCCCGGCAGGCCGCGCATACCGGGACGCGGTTTTGCTTCAGTCGGCAGCCCTGCGCCGTGCGCTTGAAGCCTTGATGGAGGCCAGGGCTGCGGTGGAGCGGCACAGCCAGGAGACCTTCACTGCCGGCTGCACGTCTCCGGCTGCGCGCTGATGTCTGAGGTGATGCCCTCAGGCAGCGGCTCCATCCACCTGTCCGGCCCTCCCGACGACGGATTCCTCACCATCCGCGGTGGTGTGGGCGGCATCAGGTTCCAGCTCGAAGAGCTGACGGGCGGCGCCGAGAAGCTCGATGAGCTGGCGGACAAGCTCTCTGGACTGGAGGTTGAAATCCGCCGGATCTGGGAGGACCTGGTGCCTTTCCAGGACTTGCCCCGATGGTCGGGCAGCCTGGCGATGAACGCCGTCGACGAGTCCGAGCGGTCCATTCAAAAAGTACGGACTGAGCTGCAGCGCATCAGCAGCCACGTTCGGGCCTGCAAGCAGGAGTACGAAGTGGCGGAAGCCGTGGCGGGGACATACAGCAGCCCCGATCGGCCACTCATCGCCGCTGAGCTGGAGATGCAGTCAGACTTCTGGCGGACGGGATTCCTGAACAGAACGGCTGTTGAGAACCTGACTGCGCTGGCGGTTCCCGCTACTCCCCTCGCCAAGATGCTGGTGGAGGCTGCGTATCCAGGAATGAGGCCGCGGCCCATTGAAGTCCAGCCGCAGGAAAGCATTCCCATTGATTTCGATCCTTCTCCCGCGGGTCTGCTGGAACGTATCCGGCTGATTGAAGCGCGAGGAGCCGGTTTCATCGAGGTGGTCGAGGTCGAGAACGCAGGACAAAAGGCATACGTGGTGGTAATTCCCGGCACGCAACTGAACACACCGGACGAGAATCCATTCGGCTTGAGCGGAATAGTCGAGGGCGTTGGCAACCGTTCCGGCAATGTGAGCGCGGCGGTTCTTGAGGCGCTGAAAGCGGCCGGCGCCCAAAACGGCGCCACGGTGGTGGCAGTGGGCTACAGCCAGGGTGGGATCCACGCGATGAACCTGGCTGCGAACGAATATTTCCTCAGCGATTACGACCTGAAATACGTGCTGACAGCAGGGTCACCCGTGGCAGGAATCAGGCCCGATCCCGGCGTCAGCACCCTCCATCTGGAGCATCGGACCGACTGGGTTCCCGGCACCGACGGAGCACCCAACAGGGACGCCAGGAACCAGGTAACAGCGACTATGAACAATAATTTGTACGCCCAAACAGGGGAGCGCGTGGGTATTGGTCCGGGTCACCAGCTCAGCAGCTACCAGGACGGAGCCCGGGCAGTATCAGCCAGCAATGATCCCTCACTGCTGGCGTCCACGGCCGCACTCGGTGCGGCATTGGGAGCGGGCGGAACAGCTACGGCCACACGGTTCTCCCTGTCCCGGACCAAGGGTCCCACGGAGAATCTCCACACGGCGGACAACCGAAGGCAGGAGCGCGGGTACGGCGGACGGTAGCGGGCGCAGCACCGTCGCTGAGTTAGCTACCGCCGGGTTCCGGTAATCCTGCCGGCCACGAGTGAGACCAGGGTGATGATGATCGCCGCCAAAACGGCGGTCCAGAAGAAGGAACCGATGGTGAAGTGCACCGGAGTGTAGCTGCTGATCCAGGAGGTCAGGTAGAGCATCGCAGCATTGATCACGATGGTGAACAGGCCGAGGGTCAGGATGGTAAGGGGCAGTGCCAGGAGGCTCACCAGGGGGCGGACCAAAGCATTTACCAGGCCGAAGATGAGGCCGATGAACAGGTAGGCCAGGACAATCCCGATGGTGTCCGTCCCCTGTGTCACGCCGGTCTTTGCCACCGCATCCGCTGTGGCGGAGCTGGAGATCTCCAGCCCTGGCAGTATCCAGCCCGCCACCCAGAGGGCGAGGCCATTGATCAGTACCCGGGCAATCAGTCTCATAGGGCCATGGTTTCACACCGCCCTGAGGGTTGGCTCAAAGACAGAATGCCGGCCGCGGGCTCCCGGCTCGCCTTTCAGGTGCCCGAATCACTCAACCTGATCCCCGGCACAATCCAGCCTTCCCTCCGGCATCGGGAGAAGTAGGCTGGTCTCCATGACGTCATCAAACGCCCTTGCCGGGGGTATCCAGCCGCGTCCTGTGGTGGCAAGGCTGCCACGCTATGCCGCGGGCAAACCTCCCGTGGCCGTGGAGGGACTGGCCAGCTACAAGCTGTCGTCGAACGAAAACCCGCTGCCTCCCATCCCGGCGGTTGTCGAGGCCATCGCGAGGCAAACGGACTTCAACCGCTACCCCGACCCGTTGAGCACCCGCCTGCGCACCGAGCTGGCCGGATTCCTCGATGTTCCTGCCGAGGATATTGTCACCGGCGCGGGCAGCCTGGGCGCGCTGAACCAGCTGCTGGCGGCGTTCGCGGGGCGGAATGAAGACGGCAAGCCGGATGAAGTGGTTTACGCCTGGCGCTCCTTCGAGGCCTACCCCATCAGCGTTGGCCTCTCGGGTGCAGACGGTGTTCCCGTCCCGCTGACCACCCAGGGCCGCCATGATCTCAAGGCCATGGCGGCGGCAGTCACAGCCCGAACCAAAGTCATCCTCCTGTGCACCCCGAACAATCCCACCGGTCCTGCCCTTCGTGCAGCTGAGACCGAGGCCTTCATCCGCTCTGTCCCGGCCGACGTGGTGGTGGTCATCGACGAGGCGTACCAGGAGTTCGTGCGCGAGCCCGGCGCAGTGGACGGGATCAGCCTCTACCGCAAGTACCCCAACGTGGTGGTGCTCCGTACCTTCTCCAAGGCACACGGTCTGGCAGGCCTGCGCGTTGGCTACAGCATCTCCAATCCGGAGCTGACGCAGCACCTGCGGGTCGCAGCCACACCCTTTGCCGTGTCGCAGATTGCGGAAACGGCAGCAATTGTTTCCCTCCAGAATTACCCCCAGGTTGTAGAAAGGGTACAAAGGCTGGTGGATGAGCGGGACCGGGTCACCGCAGGGCTGCGCAGCCTGGGCTGGGCTGTTCCCGACGCGCAGGGAAACTTTGTCTGGCTGGATCTCGGCGCCGACAGCATAGGGTTCGCCGAACTGGCGGCCGCACAGGCACTGTCGGTGCGGGCATTTGCCGGCGAGGGAGTAAGGGTGAGCATCGGTGAGGAAGAGGCGAACAGCCGGTTTCTCGCGTTGTGTGCGAACTATACAAAGGCCCCGCGCGCTTCCTAGCACTTAACAAGTAGCTTTGCGCTTAGTTACTGAGGATAAAGTTAGGATCAGTAAGCCAACATATATGCCGTAAGGGGAATCTATTCCCTTTACGGCATATATCCCAGCGACATTGCATTGCATCCGGATGCGGCAAGCAAGGAGACGGTATGGGCACACATCTGCCTTCCACCGAGTTCGACGGAACAGCTGTAGACGATCAGCGCGAGGCTGATGCCGAAGCAGTCATGGGTGAGCCCCCGGCACCGATGGTCCAGCTCCTCGGCCCGGACGGGAAGCTGGGCTTCGATCCCGTGTTTACGGACTACGCCAGGAAACTGACCCCGGAGGTGCTCCGCGGACTTTACGCTGACATGGCCGCCATCCGCCGGTTCGATGTCGAAGCAACTGCCCTGCAGCGCCAGGGCCAGCTGGCCCTCTGGGTTCCACTGACAGGCCAGGAAGCCGCGCAGATTGGTTCCGGCCGCGCAAGCCAGCCGCAGGACTACATCTTCCCCACCTACCGTGAACACGGTGTTGCCCTTACCCGCAACGTGGACTTGGCCGAGCTCCTGCGCCAGTTCCGGGGTGTTTCCAACGGCGGCTGGAACCCCAAGGACACCAACTTCCACCTGTACACCCTGGTCCTGGCAGCACAGACACTTCACGCGGTGGGATATGCCATGGGAATCCAGCGGGACCAGAAACTGGCCGCCACTGCCGCCGGAACCGGAAATCCGGCCGCTGAGCCGGCCGCGGCGGTAATCGCCTACTTCGGTGACGGCGCCAGCTCTGAAGGCGACGTCCACGAATCCATGGTGTTCGCCTCCTCCTACAACGCCCCCGTGGTGTTCTTCTGCCAGAACAACCACTGGGCGATCTCTGTCCCCACCGAAGTGCAGACCAAGGTGCCGCTGTCCAACAGGGCCAAGGGGTACGGCTTCCCCGGTATCCGGGTTGACGGCAACGACGTCATCGCGGTCCACGCCGTCACGGAATGGGCCCTCGAGCACGCACGCCAGGGCAAGGGACCGGTCCTGATTGAGGCCTTCACCTACCGGGTGGGCGCGCACACCACAGCGGACGACCCCACCAAGTACCGGCAGGCAGCAGAAGAGGACGCCTGGAAGGCCAAGGATCCCCTGGCCCGCCTGGAGAAGTACCTGCGCTCCGAAGGCATGGCGGACCAAGAATTCTTCGCCAAGGTCAAAGCCGATGGGGATGAGCTCGCCGCCTACGTCCGCCGCACCACGCACGACCTCGAGACCCCGGACATCCGCACCGCCTTTGCCAACACGTACGCTGAAGCCCATCCACTGGTAGCCGAAGAACTCGCATGGTTCGAGGAATACTCCGCCGGGTTTGCAGGTGAGGAGCCGGCAGCAAATCAGGCCCGGCAGGCAGTAACCGCCCAGGCGTCCCCAAAGGCAGGCCACTGATGACCACCATGACCATTGCCAAGGCCATTAACGAAGGCCTCCGCACCGCCCTGACGGACCACCCCAAGTCCCTGCTGATGGGCGAAGACATCGGCGCCCTGGGCGGCGTCTACCGCGTGACGGACGGCCTGATCGGCGAGTTCGGTCCCGACCGCGTCGTGGACACTCCGCTGGCCGAATCCGGCATCATCGGCACGGCCATCGGACTGGCGCTGCGGGGCTACACCCCGGTATGCGAGATCCAGTTCGACGGCTTCGTATTCCCGGGGTTCAACCAGATCACCACGCAGCTGGCAAAGATCCACTCCCGCAGCAACGGCAACCTCAGCGTCCCCGTGGTCATCCGCATCCCCTACGGCGGGGGCATCGGATCCATCGAGCACCACTCCGAATCGCCCGAGGCGCTCTTCGCCCACACTGCGGGGCTCCGGATCATCACCCCGTCCAACCCCCACGACGCCTACTGGATGATCCAGCAGGCAGTCCAGTGCCAGGACCCCGTGATCGTTTTCGAACCGAAGCGGCGCTACTGGCTCAAGGGCGAGGTTGACGTTGAGGCTCCCGGCGCGGCCGGTGACCCCTTCAAGGCCCATGTCCTGCGAACCGGCACGGACGCCACCATTGTGGCCTACGGACCGCTGGTTCCGGTGGCCCTCGCGGCAGCCAACGCCGCAGAGGAAGACGGACACAGCCTGGAGGTCATCGACCTGCGCTCCATCTCGCCCATCGACTTCGACACCGTCACCGCGTCGGTCCAAAAGACCGGCAGGCTGATTGTGGCACACGAGGCCCCCACCTTCGGCGGGATCGGCGGCGAGATTGCGGCCCGGATCAGTGAGCGCGCATTCCACTCGCTGGAGGCACCCGTGATCCGCGTCGGTGGCTTCCACATGCCCTACCCCGTTGCCAAGGTGGAGGAAGACTACCTTCCGGACATCGACCGCATCCTCGAGGCGCTGGACCGCGCCCTCTCCTACTGAGGACACCATGACCCTGAACAAGTTCAACCTCCCTGACGTGGGCGAGGGCCTCACTGAGGCGGAAATCGTCTCCTGGAAAGTGAAGCCCGGTGACGCAGTAGCCATCAACGACGTCCTCTGCGAGATCGAGACCGCCAAGTCGATCGTGGAACTGCCCTCACCCTTTGCCGGCACCGTCAGCGAACTTTTGGTCCCCGAAGGCATCACCATCGACGTTGGTACAGCCATCATCAGCGTCAGCGACGAGGTTTCCGGCGACCCCACGCCGGCTGACGTGCGGGCTCCCGAAGCCCCCGTCCAGCCGCTGTACGGCAAGCTCCCCGCGGACGTACCGGAAGAAGCAACGGCCGGCGGCGGCGGGCCGGGCAGTCCCCTGGCCGGCGGTCCGCTGGTGGGTTCCGGACCCAAGGCAGACGCCGTCAAGCGCCGGCCGCGGAAGACCGCGCCCGCCGACGCCCACACGCTCAACGCCCCGGAGGTGGAGCCCGTCCAGCCCCGCTCCTCCAACAGCGACGCGTCGGAACCGGAGAGTGCGCCAGCCGCCGCAGCAGGCCCAACCGGCGAAACCCTGGACCAACGGCCCACGTTCGGCGGTGCCATCACCGGACTCGTCAACAAGGTCCTGGCAAAACCTCCGGTCCGCAAGATCGCCCGCGACCTGGGCATCGACCTGGCAGACGTCGTGGCAACAGGCCTGCGCGGCGAGGTGACCCGCGAGGACCTGGTCAGCTACCAGGCACAACGGGACGCCGAACTGGACAAGGCGGACGGATTCTGGGGCAAGGCCGGAAAGCCCCAGGACCAGCGCATCGAGCAGATCCCCGTCAAGGGGGTCCGCAAGGCGACGGCCAAGGCAATGGTGGACTCGGCCTTTTCGGCACCGCACGTGAGCATCTTTGTGGACGTGGACGCCAGCCGCACCATGGAATTCGTCAAGCGGCTCAAGGCCTCCAGGGACTTCGAAGGCATCCGTGTCTCCCCCCTGCTCATCCTCGCCAAGGCCGTGATCTGGGCGGCTGCCCGGAACCCCAGCGTCAACGCCACCTGGGTGGACACCGCTGAAGGTGCCGCCGAAATCCATGTGAAGCACTACATGAACCTGGGTATCGCCGCGGCAACACCGCGCGGCCTGATGGTGCCGAACATCAAGAACGCGCAGGACCTGTCGCTGAAGGAGCTGGCGCTGGCCCTGAACAACCTGGCCACCACGGCAAGGGCCGGAAAGACCCAGCCTGCTGAAATGCAGGGCGGAACTCTGACCATTACCAACATCGGCGCGCTGGGCATCGACACCGGCACGCCGATCATCAACCCCGGCGAAGTGGCCATCGTGGCCTTCGGAACCATCAAGCAGAAGCCCTGGGTGCTGGACGGGGAAGTGATCCCGCGCTGGATCACCACCCTGGGCGGCTCGTTCGACCACCGCGTGGTGGACGGTGACCTGTCCGCCCGCTTTATGGCCGACGTCGCCGCCATCCTGGAGGAGCCGGCGCTCCTGCTGGATTAGGAAACATTGTCATCAACGCCGCCGCCATCCGTGCCAAAAACCGGATTGCCGGCTGGATCACCGAGGTGTTCCAGCCGCCGGTGGTGGTGAGTGTGCAGCTTCTGGTCAGCCCCCTCACCCAGCCGGGGTTTCCCGGCACCATGGCTTACGGAGCGCTGGCAGCATTGTTCGTCTGCGTCATCCCGCTGCTCCTGCTCCTGGTCCTGGTGCGGCTGGGAAAAGTTGCCGATCATCACGTCAGCGACCGGAAGCAGCGCGCGCCCGTGCTGCTGATGGCGCTGGGATCGATCGTGGCAGGACTGCTGGTGCTGGCGGCTGCAGGGGCGCCGGAGAGCGTCGTTGCCATGGTTCTTGCCGTGGTGGGCGGGGTGGTGGTGTTGGCCGGCGTCAGCCCGTTCTGGAAGATCAGCGGGCATGCGGCCGCGATATCCTCGTCCGCCGTGATTGCCGTCATGATGCTCGGCCCGGCCTGGCTTCCGTTGCTCCTGCTTATCCCCGCCGTGGCCTGGTCCCGCGTGGTGCTGCGGGCCCACACGGTGGCCCAGGTGGTTGCAGGGTCACTGTTCGGCGGCGTGGTGATGGCCGGTATCTGGTGGCTGCTGCAAGGTTGGATGGTGCCTTAGCCCGGGGAACGAACCCGGGAGCCTCAGAAAGTCGAGTAAGCGGTAAGCATTTCGATAGTGGTGGGATCGGCCATGGTTCCAAGGGAAACGGCTGCAGCGATCATCAGCCCGCCTAGTACGGCTCCCGCGCTGCCCAGGGCGGTCAGGAGCTTCCAGTCTTCCCGCAGAACGCTGGCCACAGTGGCCGGCATGTCCAGGCCGGGAACAATCAGGTTGGGCGCGCTGTCCACGCTTCCGTCATCCAGGAGTGCAACCACGGTGCCGTTGCCGCGGTCAACCCGCATAGAGCAGATGTGGTTACCGTGCCGGGCCAGGAGGATGTCGTGGCCTACGAGCTGGCGGCGCTGGAGAGTGAGCAATGGGGCCCCTTGATAATGGAGGAAGGTGGGTGTCCGCGCCGTTGGGGGCTTATCCAATTTTATCGTTGCGCCCACAGCATAAAGGGCGTAAAAGGGCGTGAGAACGGACACCCACCGGGGCGACTTCCGCCACCCCGGGGCGTGTCCGCGGTAACTGTCAGTCGGCGTCGTAGGTGTTGGCGATGTAGACGTCGCAGGGAGCGTTGTGGGCCACGCTGTTGGCAACGCTGCCCAGCACCCGGCCAATACCCTGCATCCGCCGGTTGCCAACCACGATGATCCGCGCTTCCATCCGCAGGGCCTCCTTGATGAGGGCGTCCGCCGGGCGCCCACGGGCTGCGGAGTAGGTCACCTTGATGTCCCGGCCCAGGGATTCGGCAACGGTGCGGGCCACATGCTCAGCGGCGTCGGCGTCGGAAACGATCCACTGGTCGCTGCCGCTGCCGAAGACTTCGGTGCGGTCGCTGTCAAAGGCCGAGACCACGTGAAGTGACGCGCCCAGCGCGGCAGCCAGGTCCCGGGCCGACTCTGCAGCCTTCTTTGCCGTACCGCTGCCGTCCACCCCTACAACGATGATTCCGCTCATGTATTGCTCCTTTGCTTGGTATGCGGGCTTAAGTCCGGTGAGCCCTACGCTACAGCCCGGCGATGGCTTCCCGCAGTACCGGCGCCAGCCGGCGCACACCCTCGGTGATCGCCTCCGGAGGCACGGCGCTGTAGGCGAGGCGCAGTTTATTGGACGGCTCGTCCGACGGCGTGAAGGCGGCGCCGGGGATGAACACCACTCCGGCGTCGATCGCCTTGTGCAGCAGCGGGTAGGTGTCTACGCCCTCGGGCAGTGTCACCCAGACGAAAAAGCCGCCTTCGGGAGTGGTCCAGCTGGTCCCCGGGGGCATGTGCTCCTCGAGGGCATCGAGCATGGCGCGGCAGCGTTCGGCGTACAGTCCGCGGTAGGTCTCCACCTGGCCCTTCCAGTCATACTCCCGCAGGTACGCGGAAACCATCATCTGGTTCAGCGCGGGCGGGCAGAGCGTGACCGATTCTGCCGCAAGGTAATACCGGCGCTGGAGATGCTCCGGAACCAGGGCCCACCCAATGCGCAGGCCCGGGGCGAAGATCTTGGAGAAGGACCCCAGGTAGATAACGTCCCCTGGATTCTCCGCGCGGAGCGGTGGAAGCAGTTCGCCTTCGAAGCGCAGGAGCCCGTACGGGTTGTCTTCCAGGACCAGAATATTCGCCCTGCTGCATATATCCACGATTTGTTGCCGCCGGCTCCGGGCGAGGGTAATGCCGGAGGGGTTGTTGAAGTTGGGGATCGTGTACAGGAACTTGATGTTTTTCCCGGCCAGCTGCAGGGCCGCGATCCTGGCCTCCAGCAGGTCCGGGACCAGGCCGTCCTGGTCCATCTCCACCGTTTCCACCTGGACCTGGTACGCCTCGAAGGTATTCAGGGCGCCCACGTAGGTGGGGTCTTCCACCAGGACCACATCTCCGGGGTTGCAGAAGACTTTGGTGGCCACATCCTGCGCGGACTGCGATCCTGCGGTGATCACCACGTTTTCGGGCCGTGCGTCCAGGATGCCTTCTGCCGCCATCACGTCGCAGATCTGCTCACGGAGTTCCTGGGTGCCTTGCCCGCTGCCGTACTGGAGGGCGGTCAGGCCGTCCGTGGCGATGATGGCGGCAGCGGTGGCGGCCAGCCGGTCGAGGGGCAGGGACTGCAGGTAGGGGCTTCCGCCGGCAAGCGAAACAAGTCCGGGGCGCAGGGAAATATCAAAGACATCCCGGACGGCGGACTGGCGTATGTTGGCTGCGCGCTCTGAGAACAAATCCTCATGGCGGTGGGCGGACGTGGCCGCCCGCTCGATGGCATCAATGGCTTCTGCGGGCAGCGTCCGTGCTGCGGCGTCCAGTGTCTCATGGGTCACATCCACAGGATACAGCCGGGAGTTGCCGACTAGGCAACATCCGTTTATTTGAAGCTCGATCGGTGGACAACGTGGAGGAACAGGAGCACGTGGGCCGGTCAGTCCAGGCGCAAGGCTTCGGCAAGCCCGCTGCCGTTGACATAGATTTCGGCACGGATAGCTCCCACGGCTGCCACCGCCGTTTGGGTCAGTTGCGCTTCCACCCGGGGGATGTCGCAAACCCCTCCCAGCCGGAGTGTTCCCGCCAAATACACCGTGACGGTGGTGCCATCGAAGCTGCCTGACAGGAACTTCAGGTCGGAGTTGGTCAGGGCGTTGTAGGTCTTGCGTGCCGGCTTGGGCAGCACTGCTTCGGTTGGTGCTTCGAGCAGTGCCCCCACTGCGGCAGGCAGAGGCTCCTCTGCGGCGGGACTGGTGCGGGCCACCCCCACCAGGCTGTCATTGCAGCCGAAGCGCACGCCGTTGGTTCCGCCGTCGTCCAGCAACACGTAATAGGCCGTCACTGCCTGCACCGCCGCTGCCCTGCCTGAGGGGGCCGGCGCGGATGTCGCAGGACTTTGCGACGCCGGTACTTCCGGTGTGCCAGGGACGGGCGCCGGGGTGCCGCCGGGCCCGGTCCCGGTTGAGGCGGCAGGAGCCTGGGCGGCTTGGGTTTCCAGCGCTTCGAGCGTGGGCGCACTTTGGGGCGGCGGGGGGTCCTGTGGCTGGGGCTGGGGAGCGGGGTCAGCAGGCACGGGGACCCCCACGGGGCCGGGACCAGGGTCTACCAGTGGGGCCGGGGAGGACGGGGCAGGAGCGGGAGGAGCGGGGGTGCAGGAGCTGAGCCACAGCGGAAGGGCGAGGGCTGATGCCGCCACCACAGCACGGACCACCGCCACCCGTTGTCCATCACTGCGCCTGCCTGCCATGCGCGCACCGCAATCCCGTCCCGGTACTTTCCGTGGATTAACGTTACGGCGGGCGCATCCGGCAAAGAATGTCCGGGAGGTACCGGTTGGGACAAGAGTTGGTCACGGCGGTGCCGTTCCCGCCATCAGGAATCCGGTCGCCCCGGCCATACCTTGCCGGCCCACGGATCGTAGTCGGCGATGAGCTTCTCCTGCCTAGGCCGCTCCGCCTCGGGGATGTGCTGCAGGTTCACGCGGACGCGGTACCAGAGGGAGCTGGAACCGCGCATTCCATCAACCAGCACATCCGCCGGATGCAGGGCAGGCAGGAGGCCGGCATGCCGTGACTTCCACTCCTCAAGCGCCGCCAGTGCCTCGGGTTTGGTTTTGGTGCGCGCAACCTCGATCAGCGGCATGACCGACTGCCGGCGTCCAGAGCCGTCCCCGCTGCGCGGCGCCTTCTCCGCCGGGCCCAGTTCGGCCGCCAGTGCAAGAAGCCCCTCAAGCGAACCCGCCACGTTGTCTATGCCGGCGTGGGGGTCGCCCACCTCCTCGAAACGTTCGGGAACGGTGAGCACCGTGAACTGTTCGGGCCGCGCGGAGCGCACTTCATCCCAGGCCAGCGGCGTGGAAACACGGGCATCCGGCAGGGGCCGGACCGAGTAGGCCGAGGCCACGGTACGGTCCTTCGCGTTCTGGTTGAAGTCGACGAAGACGCTCTCGCCGCGCTCCTCCTTCCACCACCGCGCCGTTGCGAGGCCCGGGGCGCGGTTCTCCACTTCACGGGCAAGTGTTTCAGCGGCAAGCCGCACATCACGGTAGGACCACTGCGGTGCAATGCGCACCAGGATGTGCAGCCCGCGGGACCCACTGGTCTTCGGCCATCCGGCCAGCCCGACGTCGTCGAGCACTTCCTGCGCCACGTAGGCGACGTCTACAATCTGCGACCAGTCCACCCCCGGCATGGGATCCAGGTCCACCCGCAGCTCGTCCGGGTGCTCGAGGTCCTCCGCGCGGACGGGATGCGGGTTGAGGTCCAGGCAGCCAAGGTTCACCACCCAGGCCAGGCCTGCGGCATCGCGGATCACGGCTTCTTCGGCTGACGTTCCCGACGCATAGTGGAGCGTTGCGGTGTCGATGAATTCCGGGTGGTTTTCGGGTACGCGCTTTTGGAAGAACGGCTCGGCGTCGATGCCCTTAGGGAACCGCTTGAGCACCATGGGCCGGCCGCCGGCGCCGCGCAGGGCTCCGTCCGCCACGGACAGGTAATAGTTCACCAGGTCCAGCTTGGTCAGCCCGGGCCCGGGGAACACCACCTTGTCGGGGCTTGAGACGCGAACCTCGGCGCCGGCAATGTCAAGGATCCTGGCCGGGGCTTTCGAGGGGTTCATGGCGTCACGCTAGCAACGATCCGGCGCGTCAGCCAGAGTTGCGGGCCTGCCGGGTTAAACACGAGATGCCCGGCGCGAAGTATCGCGCCGGGCATCCGGGAAGGCTGCTTAGGCGGCAGGCTGGACGGCTGCAAGGGCATCAAAGACGCCCTTGATCTGCTCCACAACCTCTGCGTCGTCCTTCGGGTGCAGTTCAGCAAAGCGCACCATGGAGCCCGGAACGGCGAGCTTGACGTCCTCGAGGACCTGGGCGCCGGCGATTCCTGCGGCCTTGCGGGCCTCGTCCTGGGCCCAGACTCCGCCGTACTGGCCGAAGGCGGTGCCGACGACGGCGGTGGGCTTGCCGGCAAGGGCGCCCGCACCGAAGGGGCGGGACAGCCAGTCGATGGCGTTCTTCAGCGCGGCAGGAACGGTGCCGTTGTGCTCGGGGGTGACCAGCAGGACGGTGTCCGCCTCATTGGCCGCGGCACGCAGCGCGGCAGCAGCGGCGGGAACCTGGCCTTCGACGTCGATGTCCTCGTTGTAGAAGGGGATGTTGCCCAGGCTTTCGTGGATGACAACCTCCACCTGCTCCGGTGCGTTCAGCTGGATGGCTTCAGCCAGCTTCTGGTTGGTGGACTCGGCGCGCAGGCTGCCGACGAGGGTAAGGACGGTGCTCTTGGTCATATGGACTCCTGGGGTAGGGGCGGCGGGAGGGGACCGCCGGCCGGGTAAACAAGAGAGGCTCGATGCCTTCATCCATCTAAACGGACTATGGTCCGGTTCTTATTCCCCGGGTCTAGAATGTGGGATGTGAGCTCCATCTCAATGCGCCCCGAACTTCCGTCAAAGGGTGCCGCGGAACGCAGCGATGCTGCCCGGAACCGGGAGCGGCTGCTTGCGGCAGCCCGGGAACTGATCAGCGAATGCGGAGCGGCAGGGCTGACGATGGACCGGCTCGCCGAGCAGGCGGGGGTAGGCAAGGGCACCGTCTTCCGCCGTTTCGGCAGCCGCGCCGGGCTTATGCTGACCCTGCTGAGCGAATCCGAGGCAGCTTTCCAGGAGCGCTTTATGTTCGGGCCCCCGCCGCTTGGCCCTGGAGCGCCGGGCCTGCAGCGCCTCATCGCGTTCGGCGTGGAACGCATCGCCTATACCGTGGAGTTCGGTGAGCTGGCGCTCGCAGCCCAAAACACTTCCCGCGCGGAGTTCGAGCCTCCGGCCGCCGCCCTGTGGCACCGGCACATCGAACTGCTGCTGCGTGAGGAGGGGCTCGAAGCGGACCCTTGGCTGATGGCACGCTCACTGGCCGCTACCCTCGCCCCGGACCGCCTCCTCAACCTCCTCAAAGTGCACGGCGTGAGTACGGAGCGGCTGGCTGCTTCGTGGCAGGATCTTGTCATAAGGGTTGTCAGCGGCGCGTAGATTACGCCCTCTCAGGCGCCCTCGTCCAGTCACACCGACTTCACAAACGTATTCATAACAATCTGATACGTGCAGTTATGTTTGCGCGCATGGGCCCGTATTTTGCGGGGCCGCTTGTGATAGTTTCCTCTTCGAATGTGACCCGCAACATAGTCCATGGGACTGGCCCACCAGCCGGCGGGTTGCCAGCTATCCGCTGGCAAAGGACCCGGCGAGGCGGTACAACCCCCGCTACCGCCGGGAAAACGGAAGGATCCAGCACGTGATTGTTGATTTGCCCGATACCCTGACCACCCTGCCAACTCCCTGGTGCCCCGACGTCCGGCTGGCGGCGGCGAAACAGAACTAGGCCCATGCTCAGGTACCTCGCAAAGCGCGGCATCACGTACGTTTTTATGATCTTCCTGACCACCTCGGCGGGATACTTCCTGGCGGTCAGTTCCCTGAAGCCGGCCTTGCTGGAACAGGAACGCATTCCCCGCCCCACTCCCGAACAAGTGGCGAACTCCATGCGCCTCAAAGGCCTGGACCCGGACCTCAGCCCATGGGAGCGGTACGTGGAATGGCTCACGGCCATCGTCACCCGCTGGGACTGGGGCCGCAGCCCCAACGGAGCCTACATCAACGCCGAGTTTGGCGACCGCGTCTGGATCTCCACGAGGCTCTTCCTGGCCTCCATCATCCTGACGCTCGTCATAGGAGTGGCGCTGGGGGTCTATTCCGCGGCGCGGCAGTACAAGTTCCAGGACCGCGTCATCACCTCCTACAGCTACCTCGCCTACATCGTGCCTGCCCCCATCGCCTACTTCCTGGTGCAGCTGGGTGCCATCAATATCAATGAAACTGTGGGGGAGCGGATCTTCTTCGTCACCGGCATCTCCACCCCCGGAACAGCGCCCGGGTGGGCGCAGTTCGTGGACATGCTGGCGCACTACGCCGTCCCCACCATCGCCATCACCCTCGTGGGCTGGGGCTCCTACCAGATAGCCCAGCGGCAGTACCTCCTGGACAACGTCAACGCAGACTTTGTCCGGACCGCCCGCGCGAAGGGGCTCACCCGCAACCAGGCCATCTCCCGGCATGCACTGCGGGTTTCGTTCATCCCCGTAGCCCAGAGCATCGCCTTCACCATCCCGGCCATCTTCGCCGGCGGGTTCTTCGCGGAGAAGATCTTCGCCTGGCCCGGCGTGGGCTCCTGGAGCATCGACGCCATCTCACTGCAGGACGTCAACGCCGCCACCGCCACGCTGGCCTACGGCTCCGTCATTTTCGCCCTCGGGGCCATCCTGGCGGACTTCGCCACTACCCTTGTTGACCCGAGAGTGCGGGTGCAGTAACCATGACCAACCTCAACGCCGTCGACCCGGCAGCTGTCGCCCAGGACGCGCACCTGGAAAACGCCGACGTCATTATCGGCAAAAACACCATTATCTTCCGCCGCTTCCTGCGCAACAGGACTGCTGTGGCGGGTCTGGTCATCTTCCTCGCCCTGACCGTTTTTTCGTTCGTCGGCGGGTACCTCACCCAGTGGGACAAAGAGACGATCGATCCATTCAACATCGGTATGCCGCCCTCGGCCGAGCACTACCTCGGTACATCCCAGGCAGGCATCGACCTCTACGCCATGACCGTTGAAGGCACCAGGATCTCCATCCTGATCGGCCTGGTGGTGGGGCTTGTGTCGGTCCTGATCGCCGCCGTCTACGGCTGCACCATGGCGTACTTTGGCGGCAAGGCGGACAAGGTGATGCTCTTCGTCCTCGAGGCGCTCATCATGATGCCCGCCCTGCTGGTGGTCGCAGTGGCCACGAGCGGCGGAGGCGCAGGGCTGAAACGGGACCTGCCCTCCTGGCTGCTGCTGATCATCGTGCTGCTGGTTTTCAGCTGGATGGGCACCGCCCGCCTGATCCGGTCCCTGTCGATGTCGCTGATGCAGCGGGATTACGTCAAGGCCGCCCAATACATGGGGGTCCCGCCGCGGCGCATCGTCTGGCGCCACCTGGTCCCCAACATCGGCTCGCTGCTGGTCCTGGATGTCACCCGCGGCGTCACCGGGGCCATTCTCGCCGAGGTGGCTTTCTCCTTCATCGGCATCGGCATCAAGGTCCCGGACGTCAGCCTGGGTGTCCTCATCGGCGGAGCCACCTCACAGGTGCAGACTTTCCCGTGGATGTTCTGGGTCCCGCTCACAGTGATGTTCCTCCTCACCGGCTCGCTGGCCATGATGAATGACGGACTGCGCGATGCCTTTGATCCCAGCTCCAGCTCCAGCGGCAGCGCACGGAAGCGCAAAGCCCGGAATACCAGTGTGAAGAGGAACGCCTCATGAGCAGCGAAATCACCGCCGGGCCCGCTGAACAACCCCAGTCAACGGTGGAACGGCTGCACGTCGCGGGGCTGCACGGTCCCACCGACGCCGTCCTGTCCGTCCGTGACCTCAACGTGAGCTTCAACACCGAAAACGGCGTGGTGCACGCCGTCCGGGGTGTCGATTTTGACCTCCTGCCCGGAAAGACGCTGGGCATCGTGGGTGAATCCGGCTCCGGAAAATCCGTGACCTCGTTGGCGATCATGGGCCTGTTGCCCGCCACGGCGGAAATCACCGGCTCGGTCCGCCTCCACGGAAAGGAGCTGCTGGGCCTCAGCGACAAGGCGATGTGTGCCTACCGCGGCAACGAACTTTCCATGGTGTTCCAGGACCCGTTGTCCTCCCTGACGCCGGTCTACACGGTGGGCACCCAGATCATCGAAGCGCTCACTATCCACCATCCCGGCATGAGCAAGCAGGCCAAAGAAGCCCGCGCCGTCGAACTTTTGGCCATGGTGGGTATTCCCAGTCCCAAGGACAGGCTGAAAGCCTTCCCCCACGAGTTCTCCGGCGGCATGCGCCAGCGGGTGATGATCGCCATCGCCATCGCGAACAACCCTCGTGTATTGATCGCGGATGAGCCGACGACGGCCCTTGACGTCACCATCCAGGCGCAGGTGCTGGAGGTACTCCATACCGCGCAGGAGGAGACGGGCGCCGCCGTCGTGATGATCACACACGATCTCGGCGTGGTGGCAGGCATGGCGGACGACATCATGGTGATGTACGCCGGCAAGCCGGTGGAAACCGGAGCAGTGGAGGACATCTACTACAACCCCCGGATGCCGTACACCATGGGTCTGCTCGGCGCCGTACCACGGGTGGACGTCGCGGAGAAGGCCTCGCTGGTCCCCATCGAAGGCATTCCGCCCAACCTGATCCACACACCCACCGGCTGCTCGTTTGCGCCCCGCTGCCCCTTGGCTTCCGAGGCCTGCCTTGACGGTGAACCGGCCCTCGCGCCGGTGGCCGGAAGCAGCCTGCACCGGGCCGCCTGCATCAAGTCAGGTTCACTCGGCGGCGAGGTTGACGTCCATGACATCTTCTCGGCCCCGCCTGTCCCGGTGTCCGAATTCGATTCCATCCCCCGCGGGGAGCGCACCACAGTCCTGCAGCTGAAGGACGTGCGCAAACACTTCCCGCTGACGAGGGGCGCCCTGCTCAAGCGGAGGATCGGCACGGTGAAAGCCGTGGACGGGCTCAGCTTCGACATCCGTGAGGGGGAATGCTTCTCTATCGTGGGTGAGTCCGGTTCAGGCAAGACCACCACGCTCCTGGAGATCATGGAGTTCCACAAAGACCAGGACGGCGAAGTGGTGATCGGCGGCCTCAGCAACAAACAGGCTGCCGACGCCCGGACCAAGAGCGCCATGCGCCGGGAACTCCAGATGGTGTTCCAGGACCCCACCGGCGCCCTGGATCCGCGCTTCACCGTCTACGAAGTCCTGGCCGAACCGCTCCAGAACGCCGGCATGGACCGGCAGGCCATCAAGAAACGCATCATGGAGCTGATGAAGCTGGTGGGTCTCCAGCCGGACCACGTCAACCGCTTCCCCAACCAGTTCTCCGGTGGACAGCGCCAGCGCATCGGCATTGCCCGGGCCCTTGCGGTGAATCCGAAACTGGTGGTCCTCGACGAGCCCGTCTCGGCCCTGGATGTCTCGGTCCAGGCCGGGGTGATCAACCTCCTGGACAAGCTCCGCGCCGAGCTGGGCCTCAGCTACCTGCTGGTGGCACACGATCTGTCCGTGGTCCGGCACATTTCCAACCGGGTTGCCGTGATGTACCTGGGCAAGATCGTGGAGATCGGTGAAGTGGACCGGGTATTCGACAACCCGCGCCACCCCTACACCCGTGCCCTGCTCTCGGCCATTCCGGTGCCGGATCCCAGGGTGGAACGGACCAGGGAGCGGATCATCCTGCAGGGCGACCTGCCCTCGCCGCTGGATGCGCCCAAGGGCTGCAACTTCGCCACCCGCTGCCCCGTGTTCGCCGCCCTGCCGGCTGCGAAGAAGGAAAAGTGCCTTACCCTCGAACCCCCGCTGGAAGCAGTGGCACCATCCGCGGCCGCCCAGGCACTGGCGGCCAACCCGCTGCCCGTCCTCGACCAGCGCTTCGCCTGCTTCTTCCCGGACGGGGAACTGGACGAGGACATGCTGGTAGTCCACGACCCGGCGGACCACCATGCACCGTAGATTTGTTCCATCCAGCACCAGCGTCACCAGCATCACCACCGGCAACAACGAAGGGAACACCATGAGGAATCTGACCAAGATCGGCGGAGCGGCAGCTATTGCTGCGGCTCTGACCCTGACTGCCTGCGGCGGTGGCGGCGCCACCGGGCCGGAAACGGCCAAGGGCCAGGAAGCGGGAAGCGACCTGTCCAAGCTCATCAGCATCAACGAGAAGCCGGCAGCCGATCTTGAAAAGGGCGGAAAAGTCACTCTTCCGCTGGGCAGCATCGGACCGGACTTCAACGGCTTCTCCAACAACGGCAACAGCTCGGACAACTCCGCGCTGATGGCCCCGATCAACCCCGTGGCGGTCACGGGTGGCGGAATCGGCGGCTGCTGGAAGGTGGACTTCGAAGGCAAGGCCACGCCCAACAAGGATTTCTGCGAATCCGTGGAGAGCGAGGTGAAGGACGGCAAACAGGTCGTCACCATCAAGGTCAACGACAAAGCCGCCTTCAACGACGGCACTCCCATTGACATCAAGACTTTCCAGAACACCTGGAACATCCTGAAGAGCCCGGATGCCGGCTATGACATCGTCTCCTCCGGGTCCTACGCCTTCGTCGAGTCGGTGGAGGCCGGCAGCAGCGACAAAGAAATCATCACCACGCTGTCCCAGCCCACCTACCCTCTTGAGGACCTTTACTTTGGCCTCATCCACCCGGCCGTGAACACCCCGGAAATCTTCAACGAGGGGTTCGTTGGCGAAATGCACCCGGAGTGGATGGCAGGACCGTTCAAGGTGGACCAGTACGACGCGGCCGGCAAAACCGTGAGCCTGGTGCCGAACGAGAAGTGGTGGGGCAACAAGCCCGTGCTGGAAAACGTGGTGTTCCGCCAGCTTGAAACCAGCGCCCAGATCGCCGCCTTCAAGAACGGCGAAATCGACGCCATGTCCGCCAACACCATCGCCCTCTACAAGCAGCTCGAGGGCACCAAAAACTCCGAGGTCCGCCGCGGCCAGCGGCTCTTCGCCGGCGGCATGAACATCAATGCCCAGAAGATCACCGACGTGGCAGTCCGCAAGGCAATCTTCGCGGCAGTTGACCGTGAAGCCCTCCGCAAGGTCCGCTTCAACGGGCTGAACTGGGAGGAGCCCAGCTCCGGTTCCATGATGCTCCTGCCGTTCTCCGAGTACTACCAGGACAACTACCCCGTCAAGGAAACCGGCCCCGATGCCGCCAAGAAGGTGCTCACCGACGCCGGCTACACCGCGAACGCCAGCGGCATCATGGAAAAGGACGGCAAGCCCGCCGCCTTCAAGATCAGCAACTTCGGTGATGATCCCACTACCCTGGCCTTCACCCAGACCCTGCAGAAGCAGCTGCAGGCCGGTGGTATGGACGTCGGCATCGACCAGCGTGCTTCCGCCGACTTCGGCAAGGTGATCGGCGGCCGCGACTTCGACATGAGCGTCTCCGGCTACACCGTTGGCGCCGACGCCACGTCCGCCGTCAAGCAGTACTACGACTCCAAGACCAACGAAAACGGCCTCGGCGACGCCGAACTGGACAAGAAGATCGCGGAACTGACCTCCATCGAGGACAACGCCGAGCGCAACAAGGCAGCCATGGATGTGGAGAAGGAACACATGGCGAAGTACTTCTCCATGGGCGTGGTCATGAACGGGCCCCAGATCTCCTTCGTCCGCACCGGCCTGGCCAACTACGGACCGTCCCTGTTCCAGAGCCTGTCCCAGGTTCCGGACTGGACCACCCTCGGCTGGGAAAAGAAGTAACCCCGCCCCCGGGACGCTCTCTCACTTAATGTGGGTTTTCCCGCAACGCCCTCTCACTTTCTTTAGGGAAGTGAGAGGGCGTTGGCGGTTAAGGGGCATTAAGTGAGAGAGCCTGCGGGAGTAGCGTAGTCCCATGACCGGAACTGCTGAACGCACCATCCGCACCGCCGTCGTCGGCTATGGCCTTTCGGGCAGCGTCTTCCATGCGCCTTTGATCGGGGCGGATGCGCGCTATTCGCTGGACGTCATCGCCACTTCCAATGCAGAGCGGCAAAAGGCGGCCACTGCCCGCTACCCCGGCGTGCGGACAGTGCACGACGGCGATGCCGTCCTCGCGCACGCCGCGGACCTTGACCTGGTGGTGCTGGGCACCCCGCCCGCCACCCATTACCCGCTCGCCAAGGCGGCCCTGGAAGCCGGGCTGGACGTGGTGGTGGACAAGCCCTTCGCAGTGACCAGCGAAGAAGGGCAGGAATTGGTGGAGCTGGCCCGGGAGCTCGGCCGCGTGCTGACGGTGTTCCAGAACCGGCGCTGGGACGGCGATTTCCTGACGCTTCGCAAGCTTGTGGCGGCAGAAGCCGTCGGAAAGGTTGCACGGTTCGAATCGCGGTTCGAGCGTTGGTCGCCCACCATTGCCAAGGCCTGGAAGGCGCGTGCCACGGCGGCGGACGGCGGCGGTGCTTTGTACGACCTCGGGAGCCACCTGATCGACCAGGCCCTCCTGCTGTTTGGCCCCGCCACTGTGGTCCACGCCGAGCTGAAAGCCCGCCGGGCGGACGAGCGGGCGGACGACGACGTTTTCCTGGTTCTGCGCCACGAGTCCGGGGTGCTCAGCCACCTCACCATGAACATGCTCTGCGCCCAGCAGGGCGCCCGCTTCCGCGTCCTGGGTTCCGTGGGGGCCTTCACCAAGAACGGCGTTGATCCGCAGGAGCCCTACATCGTGGCCGGCGGCAGCCCCCTTGATGCGGAGTACGGCGAGGAGGCGCCCGAGTGGGCAGGGCTGCTGGGCCGCGACGGCCACCTGGACGCCCTGCCCACCGAACGCGGTGCCTACCCGGAGTTCTATCGGATCCTGGCGGAGAAGATCCTCGACGGCGGCGCAAAATCAGACCTGCCCCTCCCGGTAAACCCGGAAGACGCCGTCGAGGCCCTCAAACTCATAGAACAAGCACGCGAAGTGGCTTAAAAGAAGAACGGTGGTTGAGCTTGTCGAAACCAGGTCCGACAAGCTCAACCACCGATTGGTTAGGCCGAAACCAGCTGGTGCCAGTCGGAGACGAGCGGCAGGTTATGCGCCTCGGAAACGGAGTGGTGCGCCACGTGGCCGGCGGCGATGTTGAGGCCGGCGGCGAGGGCGGGGTCGCGGTCGAAGGCTGCCTTGACGCCCAGGTTGGCCAGAGACACGGCGTACCGCAGGGTCACGTTGGTCAGCGCGTAGGTGGAGGTGTTGGGGACGGCGCCGGGCATGTTGGCCACGCAGTAGAAGATGGTGTTGTGGACCTTGTAGGTCGGTTCCTGGTGCGTGGTGGGGTGGGTGTCTTCAAAGCAGCCGCCCTGGTCCACGGCGATGTCCACCAGCACTGAGCCGGGCTTCATCCGTGCCACGAGTTCATTCGTGACCAGTTTGGGGGCCTTGGCGCCGGGGATCAGGACGGAACCAATCACCAGGTCTGCGTCCACCACGGACTTTTCGATCTCGTATGAGTTCGAGGCCACCGTCTTGAGCCGGCCCTGGTACTGGGCGTCAAGTTCGCGCAGGCGGTTGATGTTGATGTCCAGGATGGTCACGTCGGCGCCGAGGCCCAGTGCCATCGCTGCGGCATTGGTGCCGGCCACGCCTGCGCCCAGCACAACCACCTTTGCCGGGCGGACGCCGGGAACGCCGCCGAGCAGGACGCCCTTGCCGCCGGCGGGAGCCATCAGGGATGCAGCGCCTACCTGGACGGAGAGCCGGCCGGCCACCTCGGACATGGGGGCCAGCAGCGGCAGGGTGCGGCCTTCCTGGACGGTTTCGTAGGCGATGGCCGTGACGCCGGAGTTGATAAGTTCGCGGGTGAGCTCGGGCTCGGCCGCGAGGTGGAGGTAGGTGAAGAGGATCAGGCCCTTACGGAAGCGGTGGTACTCGGCCTTGATGGGTTCCTTGACCTTCATGACCATGTCCGCGCGGGTCCAGACGTCGTCCGCCTCGTTAACGATTTCGGCGCCGGCGATGGCGTATTCCTCGTCGGTGATGCCTGAGCCCAGGCCTGCGCCGCGTTCCACCAGCACGGTGTGGCCGTGGGTGCCGAACTCGTGGACGCCGGCGGCGGTGATGGCCACCCGGAATTCGTTGTTCTTGATTTCTTTGGGGACGCCGATGATCATCGTTGGCTCCGTGTTCTCTGCTGGTAAGCCGGAAAAGTGGGGAAGGATTTCGTGTTTCCACGATAAATCCGGTTGTGAGCCAGCCGACATCACGTGGAGGAAGCGGTCATGGAAAAACACCGGAATTACAAGGATTTTGCCTCTGCAGCCTCGACGTTTGTTCAGCTGCAGAGCGTCAAGTGTCGCCTCATGTCCGTTCGTGCCGGATGCCTTGCAAGCAGTAGTGTTGCCCCATGCAGCAACAGGGTGTGGAGCAACTGGTGGAGCTGGTGGCACAGAAGCTGGGCCGCGGCCTTTCCCTGGAGGATCTGGACGGTGTGCTCCTCGCCTACAGCTCCAACCAGTCCCATGCCGACCGCGTCCGGGTGAACTTCCTGCTCAGCAAGAAAGTGCCGGCTGATGTCAGCGCCTGGCAGCTTTCGCACGGCATCGCCACCGCCGTCCGGCCGGTGGCGGTTCCTGCCAACCCGCACCTGGGCATGCTGGGCCGCGTCTGCGTCCCGCTGATGGTCCGCGGCTTCAGGGTGGGTTACCTGTGGGTGCAGCAGGACTCGGTGGAGGAAAATCCGACGGCGATTCTCACCCAGTTGCCTTCCGTCGCCAGCGAACTCGAAATGCTCTCAGCGCTGTTGCTGGATTCCAACACTGCTGAATCCGAATTCCGGCGCGGGCGTGAACGGGAATTCCTGGCCGCCTGTGCAGGGGAAACCAACGCCGTGGCGGCGGTGGGAGGCTGGAAGGAAATCCAGGGCCGCGGGCCCTGGCAAATGGTGACGGTGCTGGACGCCGATGGCGGGGCCGAAGGACCGGATCCCATTGCCGCCACCCTGATCCACCGCGCCGCCGCACTGCAGGCGACAGTTGGTGTGGACGCGGCACTCTTCAGTGCCGGAGCGAAAACCCACTCCGTGGTGCTGTTCCGCGAGTCGTCGGGCAGGGCGAACCATGCACAGGTCCTGGTGCACTATCAGCTCGAGCTGGCCAAGCGCTCCGGCCGCCCCGTGCAGCGGATCATCCTGGGCATCAGCGAAGGATTTACCAGGCCGCGGGAACTGGCCGAGGCCTACCGGCAATCCAAGCTGGCGGCCCAGGCCGCAGCAGTGGATCCGCAACTCGGGGAGCTCGTGGACTGCCGGTCCACCGGCGTCTATCAGCTCCTGGCTTCGGCGGGGGGAGGGGCAGGCGCCTGGGTGGATCCTGGCTCGGTCTACTTCCGGACGCTGGAGGACCACGACCGCAACGGCGAACTCATCCCCGTCCTGGAACTGCTCTACGACAACGACGGTTCCGTCCAGGACGTGGCCGCAAAACTCCATCTGCACCGGAGCAGCATCTACAACCGGCTGGGCCGGATCCGGCAACTGCTGGGCGTGGATCCGCTGAAGGGCATGCCCCGGCTGGAACTCCACGCTGCGCTGAAGATGCGCCGCTGGGCGGCGCGCCCCCGGATTTAAAGCTGGGTTCCGCCGTCGGCTTCTGAGCCTTGCTCTCCGGCAGCCTTGTGCCGGTCCTTTTTCTGCTCCTCGAGCCACGCCATGATGGCCGTGCGCGGAATGCGCCGGTGGCTGCCGCGGTACTCGACCGGGATCTCGCCGCGGTCGGTCATGTTGCGCAGGTAGGTGTGGGAGATGCCCGCCAGCTCCGCCGCTTTGGAGGTGGTCAGCATGTCCTCCACGCTGCTTACCGTCACGGCCTCACCGCGGCTGAAGCGCCGCAGGAGGTCGACGACAGCGTCCCTCGCCAAGGGCGGGAGGCGGTGGACGGTGCCGTCCACAAAAACAGTAATGTCATCGCTGCCGGCGAGGGCCCGTTCCAGCTTCCGGGCCTCCTCGGGCGGGAGCGCGGCGGCCATCCTGGGAGCAATCAGTGCCATGGCCACAGCCTAGCGGGCCGGCCCGCACCCTGCAGGGCGGCAGGCTTTGAACCGCCTATATTGCTCCGGCGGTATGCTCGCTTGATGGCATTGAATGGTGGCAGGGCCGTAGAAGCCGGCGGATTGCAGGGAATGCTGTATTCCTCCGTCCAGCGCAGGCACGGTACAAAGGGAATCCCCGATACCGGCGCGCGCCCCACCTATGTCCTGCTGCATGGCATTGGCGTTTCCCACCGATACCTGGCGCGCCTGCACCAGGAGCTGGTCAAGGCAGCGGACGTCTACTCCTTCGACCTCCCCGGCTTTGGCAAGTCGTCACGGCCCGGACGGCAGCTGCAGGTGGAAGACTTTGCCGAGTTTGTCAGCGCTGTGCTGACCGACGCCGGCGTCGCCAGCTACGTGCCGGTGGGCCACTCCATGGGCACCCAGTTTGCGGTGGAACTTGCCCTGCGTGAGCCTTGGCGGGTGGCCGGAGCCGTGCTGATGGGTCCCGTGGTGGAACCCGGCCGGAAATCGGTGGCGCAACAGGCCCTCGCGCTCACCCGGGACGCCATGTTCAGCGAGTCCCCGACTTCCAACGCGATTGTGTTCAGCGACTACTTCCGCGCAGGCCCGCGCTGGTATCTCACAGAATTGCCGGTGATGATGAGGTACCCGCTGGAGGAGCGGCTGGCCGGCGTCAGCCAGCCGGTGCTGGTGCTCCGCGGCACCAGGGACCCCATTGCGCGGCGTCCCTGGTGCGTCAAGCTCTCCGGTGCCGCCCCGCAGGGCAGCATGGGCGAGATTCGGGGGCAGGGCCACGTCTTCCAGCACACCGCCCCGGCTCTCGCCGCCCAGGCCATCAACGGCTGGGTGCGCGCCCTTAACGGATTCGACGTTACGGCCTGACGTTCCCAGGCTTTTGCTGCCGCCGGGGCTAGAGCCCCAGCTCCTCCAGCACAGGCAGCTTTTCGCGGACCCACGCCCGCGCCTCGGTGGCACTCGGGGCTGACAGCGCCAGCTTGGCCAGCTGCTGCGCCTCCTCCAGGGTCACCGTTTTGAGCACCGCAGCCACGGCGGCCAGGGAACGTGCCGTCATGGACAGGGTGCTCACGCCCAGGCCGGTCAGTACGACGGCGAGGGCGGGATCGGCGGCCGCCTCACCGCAGACGCCAACGGGTTTGTTGTTGCCCTCCGCGCGTGAGCCCTCAACTGTCAGCCCCACCAGGCGCAGGACTGCCGGCTGCCAGGGCGTGTTGAGGTTGGCCAGCGGGCCCAGCTGCCGGTCGGCGGCCATGGCGTACTGTGTGAGGTCGTTGGTGCCAAGGCTTGCGAAGCCCACTTCCCGCAGGATGGCTTCGGCCGTCAGTGCTGCGGAGGGAACCTCCACCATCACGCCGGGCGTTTTGATCCCGGCGTCTGCGCACATGGAGGCAAAGCGGGCAGCCTCTTCCGCCGTGGAGATCATGGGGGCCATCACCCACACATCCGCTTCAGACTGTTGCTCGGCGAGGGCGATGGCTTCGAGCTGCCGGTCCAGCACGCCGGGAGTAGTGAAGTCGGTGCGGTAGCCGCGGACGCCCAGGGCGGGGTTGGGCTCGGTGGAATCGGTGAGGAAGGGCAGCGGCTTGTCGGCCCCGGCGTCCAGGGTGCGCAGGACAACCTTCTTGCCCGGGAAGGCATCAAAAACGCTCTTGTAGGCCGCGGCCTGCTCCTCGACAGAAGGTTCGGTATCACGTTCCAGGAAGCAGAACTCGGTGCGGAACAACCCCACGCCCTGGGCGCCCAGCTTGGCTGCCGCCACAGCATCCTTGCCGCCGCCCACGTTGGCGAGCAGCGGCACCTGGTGCCCGTCCGCCGTCGTACCTGTCCCCGTGAACTCGGACAGTAGGGACGCCGTGGCCGCCCACGCTTCCGCGGCCGCGCGCAAGGATTCGTCAGGCTCGGCGATGACGGTTCCGGCGGCGCCGTCCACATACACTTCCGTGCCGTCCGGGACCTCGTCCACCCCTACCGCCGCAACCACAGCGGGCAGGCCCAGGGAGCGGGCGATGATGGCGGTGTGCGACTGGGGGCCGCCGCCTGCCGTGACGAGAGCCAGGACCTGGTTGGGATCCAGGGTGGCGGTGTCTGCAGGGGCAAGGTCGTCGGCCACCAGGATGAAGGGGGTGGCGGAGGCGGGGATGCCCGGCGCGGGAACTCCCCGGAGCTCGGCGACGATGCGGGCGCGCACGTCCAGGACGTCCGTGGCGCGTTCGGCCATGTAGCCGCCCAGGTTGTGCAGCATTTCCGAGACGGAGGAGCCGGACTCCCAGATGGCGCGCTCGCCGGAGGTGCCGCGGGCAATGAGCTTGGAAGCACCCTTGATCAGCATGGTGTCCTTGGCCATCAGTGCCGTGGCTTCAAGGACAGCCTTGCCGTCACCGGTGGCATGGGCTGCGCGGGACTTCAGTTCGTCATGCACGGCCTGGGCGGCTGCCTTCAGGGCTGCGGTGGCTTCCTCTGCGGTGGTGTCCGGTGCCAGCTGCTCGCCGGCCGGAGGTTCACTGATGGGTTTGGGCATCTGCCGGACGGTGCCGATAACGCGGCCTGGACTGACGCCTACTCCTGGGAAGTTCTGCACTGAAGGTCCTCATTCTCTGCCGGTTTGCCAGGCCCGCCAATATGTCCGGCGCCATGCCGGTCCACCGGCGGACTGCTACGTCCGCCAGGCGGGAAACGTGCCTGAAAAAATTGTATGTGATTCAGTTCATATAGCATTGCTATAGGTGCTAGGGTAGCGGTTATGAGTTTGGATGGCCAGCTTCCCCCCAAAATGCGACTGCTTCGTGCAGCGGCGGAGTTGTTGGCAAAATCCGCGGGAGCCCCCGTTTCCACCCGCCAGATTACGCAGCTGGCGGGGGTATCGGCTCCCACGCTTTACCACCACTTCGGTGACAAGGAAGGTCTGTTCGACGCCGTCGTCGCCGCAGGGTTTGAAGAGTATGTAGCGGGTGAAAGGGATTTCGCCCCCTCCGGACAGCCGCTCGAGGATATCCGGAGAATGTGGGACAACCACGTGCAGTTCGGGCTTAACCAGCCGGAGCTGTACCTGGTGATGTTCGGCAATATCCGCCCGGAAAGCCGCCCGGCCATCGTTGCAGACGCCGAGGCTCTGATGGAGGAGATGCTGAACAAGGCAGCGGCGGCGGGCCAGCTGAACGTCCAGCCCCGGGAGGCAGCCAGGTCCATCCTGGCCGCCAATGTGGGCGTGACGCTGATGCTGATTGCGGAGCCCGCCTCCGAACGGAACCTCGAACTGTCCACCATGACCCGGGACGCCATGATTTTTGCGGTGTCAGCCGAGCCCGCCAGCGGGGCGGCGCCGGAGGACACCGGAAAGTCCTCGGTGGTGGTGGCCGCGATCGCCCTGAACGCCGCACTTCAGGCCTCGCACTCAGACCAGCTCTCCAGCTCGGAACTCAAACTCTTCCTCGAATGGCTTCACCGCATCTCCACAAGCCCGGCAGGCTGAAAAACGCCAGAACGTCCAGCAGTACGTCGTCGTAAATATCGGACCATCCTGCGCAGCCGCAGGAATGACGGTTAGGAAATCACATGGCAACAGAGACAGTTGCAAAACCCCGCACCAGCGCGCGCGTGCACGTCCAAAAGTTCGGGACCTTCCTGTCCGGAATGATCATGCCCAACATCGGCGCCTTTATTGCCTGGGGCCTGATCACCGCCCTCTTCATTGAAAAGGGCTGGATCCCCGTCCCCGAACTGGGCGGCTTTGGCACCAACGCGGCGGGCAAGCCGAACACCGGCCTCGTGGGGCCAATGATCACCTATCTGCTGCCGCTCCTGATCGCCTACACCGGCGGCCGGATGGTGTACGACGTACGCGGTGGCGTGGTTGGTGCCATCGGCACCATGGGTGTCATTATCGGCGCCGGCATTCCGATGTTCATCGGCGCCATGATCATGGGCCCCCTGGGCGGCTGGACCATGAAGAAGATCGATTCGCTCTGGGACGGCAAGATCCGCCCCGGCTTCGAGATGCTGGTCAACAACTTCTCGGCGGGCATCTGGGGTGCCATATTGGCGCTGCTTGGCTTCTACGGGATCGCCCCGCTGGTTTCGGCCTTCAGCACCGGCGCCGGCAACGTGGTCCAGTTCCTGGTCAACAACGGCCTGCTGCCGCTCACCAGCATCTTCATTGAGCCGGCCAAGGTCCTTTTCCTGAACAACGCCATCAACCACGGCGTGCTCACCCCGCTGGGCATCCAGCAGTCCCTCGACCAGGGCAAATCCATCCTGTTCCTGCTCGAAGCCAACCCCGGCCCGGGACTTGGACTCCTGCTCGCGTACATGTTCTTCGGAAAAGGGGCAGCCAAGGCCTCCGCTCCCGGTGCAGCCATCATCCACTTCCTGGGCGGCATCCACGAGATCTACTTCCCGTATGTCCTGATGCGCCCGCTGCTCATCCTGGCAACAATCGCCGGCGGCATGACGGGCATCGCCACGCTCGCCATCACCAACTCCGGCCTGGTGGCTCCATCCGCCCCCGGCTCCATCTTCGCGGTGCTGGCCCAGACATCCAGGGACAGCTACCTTGGGGTGATCCTGGCGGTACTCCTGGCTACGGCAGTCTCCTTCCTGGTGGCCTCGGTCATCCTGAAGACCACCAAGCACAGCGATGAGGTGGACCTCAACGACGCCACCTCCCGCATGGAGCAGATGAAGGGCAAGAAGAGCTCTGTGGCTTCCACCCTCACCGGTGCCCGCGCAGCTGCCGGGGCAGGCGGAGTGGGCGTCCTCGCCGGCCCGGTGCGCAACATCGTGTTCGCGTGCGACGCCGGTATGGGCTCCAGTGCCATGGGCGCCTCCGTGCTGCGGAACAAGATCAAGGCTGCCGGGTTCCCGGACGTCAAGGTCACCAATGCCTCCATCGCCAACCTCAACGACACCTACGACGTTGTGGTCACCCACCAGGACCTCACCGAACGTGCAAAGCCGGCAACGTCCAGTGCTGTGCACTATTCAGTGGACAACTTCATGAACAGCCCCCGGTACGACGAAATCGTGGAGCTGGTCCGGGAAAGCAACACCGAGGGCAGCACGGCAACCGAGGGCCCGGATGCGGGTGCGGGGACCCCCGGCGGCGCGTCAGCCTCACAATCTGCAAGGGGTCCTGCGGCCGGAGCAGCAGCGGCCGGTACCACCGCCGTCGGAGGTTCCGAAACCGAAGCCTCAGGGGCGGGCACGGGCGAGATCCTGGCCCGGGAGAGCGTGGTGCTCAACGGCTCAGCCACCACCCGTGACGCCGCCATTGACGAAGCCGGCCGGCTCCTGCTGGCCCGCGGCGCCGTGGATGAGGACTACGTCCGGGCCATGCACGAGCGCGAACAGTCCGTGTCCACCTACATGGGCAGCTTCCTGGCCATCCCGCACGGAACCAACGCTGCAAAGGACCACATCCGAAAGTCCGCGGTGTCCGTGATCCGCTACCCCGATGGCATTGACTGGAACGGCAAGCAGGTCAAGTTCGTGGTGGGCGTTGCCGGCATCAACAACGAGCACCTGCACATCCTGTCCTCCATCGCGAAGGTCTTCACCAACAAGGAACAGGTGGCCCGGCTGGAGGCGGCAACGTCCGAGGACGAGATCCTGGAACTCTTCGGAAAGGTCAACGCATAGTGAAGGCAGTACATTTCGGGGCAGGAAATATCGGGCGTGGCTTCGTAGGCCTGCTCCTGCACGACGCCGGCTATGAGGTGGTGTTCGCCGACGTCGCCGAGGAGCTGATCAACCAGCTCTCGGTGGCGGACAGCTACGCCGTGCACGAGGTGGGCGAAAACCCGGCCGTGCGGACGGTGGACAACTTCCGGGCGTTGAACTCCACCACCCAGGAAGCTGAGCTGGTCGAGGAAATCGCGACGGCGGACATCGTTACCACCGCGGTGGGGCCGCACATCCTCAAGTTCGTGGCTCCCGTGATTGCCAGGGGCATCGTGGCCAGGGAGCCAGGCCTGCCGCCGCTGCAGGTCATGGCCTGCGAGAACGCGATCAACGCCACGGACATCCTGGCCAAGGAGGTGGCCTCCCAGCCGGGGGCCGCCGCCGGGGCGCTGGACGGCAAGGCAGTGTTCGCGAACACCGCGGTGGACCGGATCGTGCCCAACCAGGAAGCCGGCCAGGGCCTCGACGTCACTGTGGAAACCTTCTATGAATGGGTCATTGACCGCACTGCCTTCGGTGGTTCCGCGCCGGTGATTCCGGGAGCCACGTTTGTGGACGAGCTCTCGCCGTACATCGAGCGGAAGCTGTTTACGGTGAACACGGGCCACGCTTCGGCCGCCTACCTCGGGTTCGAAGCGGGCCTGGAGAAGATTTCCGATGCCATGGCGGACCAGGACGTTGCCGAGGACGTGCGGGCCGTGCTGGAGGAAACCAAGCAGCTCCTGGTCAGCAAGCACGGCTTCAGCAACGACGAACAGGAAGCCTACGTCCAGAAGATCCTGGTCCGCTTCTCCAACCCGTACCTGCCGGACACGGTCAACCGGGTGGGCCGCGCCCCACTGCGGAAGCTGAGCCGGCACGAGCGCTTCATCGGCCCGGCTGCCGAACTCGCCGAACGGGGGGTGGTTCCGGAGGCCCTGCTTGGCGCCATCGCGGCAGCCCTGCGCTTCAACGACCCCGCCGACACCGAGGCAACCGAGCTGGCTGACATCCTGGCGGCGAGCAGCCCCGCCGACGCCACGGCCAAAATTACGGGTCTGGAGCCGGAGCACCCGCTGTTCAACGCCGTGGCCACGCTCGTAGAAGAACGCCAGGCGGAGATGACCCGCACTCCCGCCTGACCGCAGTCCCCATCACGACGCCGGCACCCACCTGGGTGCCGGCGTCGTTCTGTGTGATCTCTCCCACTTAGGCCCAAATACGGCCCCTTCCGCTTTGAAGTTAGCCTGCCCTTACTAATAGGCTCTGGACTATTACGCAACGTGGTTGTGATGTATTAGTCGACTGGAGAACAACGTGAAGAAGAAGCTTTCGAGCTACCTGGGGGCACTGGCTGCGGGAGCGGCGCTCTTGACCGTAACGGCATGCGGAGGAAACGCGACGGCCACCCCGGCCGAGGAAGCCACCACCATCACCGTGGAGCACGCGCAGGGCAGTACCGCCAACGTGCCCGTCAACCCGGAGAAGGTCTTCACGTTCGACCTCGGCGTCCTGGACACCCTCGATGCGCTCGGTGTCGAGCCTGCCGGAGTGCCCGAAGCCGCCTACCCCGAGGCGCTGGCAAAGTACTCGGACGCCAAATACGCCAAGATCGGTTCACTGAAGGAGCCGGACTTCGAAGCCGTCAGCGCCGGCGGCCCGGACCTCATCATCATTTCCGGACGCACCGCCGGTGCCTATGAGGAACTGAGCAAGATCGCCCCCACCATCGACCTGTCCATCGATGCGGCCCAGCCGATGGAAAGCTTCAAGGCCCAGACCGAAAAGCTTGGAACCATCTTCAACAAGTCAGCGGAAGTGGAAAAGCAGCTCGCGGCAGTTGATGCCACCGTTTCTGACACCAAGTCCAAGGCGGCCAACGCTGGCAAAGGCCTCATCGTCCTGACCTCAGGCGGCGAAGTCACCGCCTACGGGGCGGGCTCCCGGTTCGGCATCATCCACGACGTCCTCGGGGTACCTACGGCCGCCGACGTCAAGGTGGACGGCAGCCACGGTGAGGCCATCTCCTTCGAGTACATCAAGCAGGCCAACCCGGACATCCTGTACGTCATCAACCGCGACACCGCTGTGGGCACCGAAGCCTCCGCCGCCAACCCCATCCTGGATAACGAACTGGTGCAGTCCACCAATGCCGCCAAGAACAACAAGGTGGTCAACCTTGACCCCGCCGGCTGGTACGTGGTGGGCTACGGCCTGAACAACGTCAAAGCGATGGTGGACGCAGTCGCCGCCTCCGTGGCGTAACGCCCAGGGTTCCAGACTCCCATGACCGCCACCGCCGTGCGCCCCCTCGCGCCGGCAACACGCAGCCGGGCCCGCCACAGTGCAGGCCTGGCTGCGGCCGCAGTTGCTGTTCTTGCCCTCGCCGCCGCCAGCATGTTCGTCGGCGTCAGCGATGTTTCCCTTCCCGCCCTGTTGTCAGGGGATCCGGCCACGGCGGAGGTCTTCTGGATCTCCCGCGTGCCGCGCACGCTCGCAGTGCTGCTCGCCGGGATGGCCGTGGCCGTTGCCGGCCTGATCATGCAGCTGATGGCCCGGAACCGCTTCGTGGAGCCGTCCACCGTAGGCACCGTGGAGTCCGCCACCCTGGGGATCCTGGTGGTCGCGGTCTTTGCCCCGCAGGCTCCGGTGCCCGCCAAAATGGTCGTGGCCAGCGGCTTTGCGTTGCTGGGGACTGCGCTGTTCCTGGCCATCCTGCGCCGCCTCCCGGCCCGGAACACCCTCCTTATCCCGCTGGTGGGCATCATGCTGGGCGGAGTCATCGGGGCGGTCACCACTTTCTTCGCCTACCGCTACGACCTGCTGCAGACCCTGAGCAACTGGATGATCGGTGACTTCTCCGGCGTGCTGCGGGGCCGCTATGAGCTGCTCTGGATCGTCGCCGTCCTTATGCTGCTGGGCATGCTGGGCGCAGACCGGTTCACCGTGGCCGGAATGGGTCAGGACTTCACCACCAACCTTGGCCTGAATTACGGCCGGACCATGCGGCTGGGCCTGGTGATCGTCTCCCTGATCTCGGCCGTAGTGGTAACGACAGTGGGCGCCGTGCCCTTCCTGGGGCTGGTGGTTCCCAACATCGTGTCCCTCATTTTTGGCGACAACCTCCGCCGCGCCGTCCCGTGGACCGCCCTGTTCGGCGCCGCGTTCGTGCTGGTCTGCGACATCATCGGCCGGACCATCCGCTACCCCTACGAGGTGCCTGTGGGCATGGTGATGTCCGTGCTGGGCGCCGTCATCTTCCTCGTCCTGATCCTGAGGAAGCGCAATGCCTGAAAGCCCAACGCTGCAGCCGCCGGTGAAGGAACGGCCTGCCTCCACGGCTCCGGCCGCAGTCGGAGGGGCGCATCGGCTCAAAGCTGCCGTCCGGAACGCCTCACCGCGCCTGGTGACGGGCATCCTGCTCGTGGTGACTGCCGCCGTCGTCTGCTTCTTCCTGTTCTTCGAGCTCAAGGGCAACGTGGGCTACATCCTGCCGCGCCGGGCCATCAAGGTGGCAGCCATGCTGCTGGTGGCCGTGGCTGTGGGGGTTTCGACGCTCCTGTTCCAGACGGTCACCGCGAACCGGATCCTCACTCCGTCCATCATGGGTTTCGACTCGCTCTACATCCTGGTGCAGACGGTGATGACGTTCACCCTTGGCGCTGCCGCGGTGGTGGCCGCCCCGCCCATGCTCCAGTTCGGGGCTGAGGTGCTGCTGATGGTGGCGTTCAGCGCGCTGCTGTACCGCTGGATGTTCACCGGTGCCACCCGTTCCCTGCACCTGCTCCTGCTGGTGGGCGTCATCCTGGGCAGCCTGTTCCGCGGCCTGTCCTCGCTGCTGCAGCGGCTGATGGAGCCCAGCGAGTTCATCATCCTGCAGGACCTGTTTTTCGCGAGCTTCAACAACGTGGACCCGGCGTTGCTCGGGGTTTCCGCCATCATTATTGCCGCCGTCTGTGCCGTTGCCTGGCGGGCGCGGCACACGCTGGATGTCCTGGCTCTGGGCCGTGACGTGGCCATCAACGTGGGTGTGGACCACCGCGCGGTGGTGATGCGGGTGCTGCTGGGCTGCTCCTTGCTGGTGGCGGTGTCCACCGCTCTGGTGGGGCCGGTGACCTTCTTTGGACTGCTGGTGGTGAGCCTGGGCTACCAGCTGTGCCGCGGCTTCAGCCACGCCTGGCTGCTGCCCATCGTGGTGCTGATCGGCGCCGTTGCTCTGGTGGGCGGGCAGCTGCTCCTGGAGAAGGTGTTCGGCTTCGGCACCGCGCTGAGCGTGGTCATCGAATTTACCGGCGGCATTCTCTTCCTATACCTCCTCCTGAAAGGGTCGCTGAAATGACCATCGCGGTCCGGAACGTCTCCAAGAGCTACGGCGGCCAAGCGGTCCTTGACGACGTCAGCTGCGTGATCCCCGAGGGTGGCGTCACCTCCATCATCGGCCCCAACGGGGCGGGCAAGTCCACGCTGCTCTCGCTGATCAGCCGGCTGCAGCCGCTCGAGGCAGGCGTCGTCACAGTGGCCGGGCTGGACGTCGCCGCCACGGACAGCCGGGAGCTGGCCAGGACCATGGCGATCCTCCGTCAGGAGAACCACCTGACCATGCGGCTCACCGTCCGGGACCTCGTTGCCTTCGGCAGGTTCCCGCACTCCGGCGGGCGGCCCACCGTGGAGGACCTCGCCAAGGTGGAGGAAGCCATCGCCCACCTGGACCTGACCCCCATGGCGGACAAGTTCGTGGATGAACTTTCGGGCGGCCAGCGTCAGCGGGCATTTATCGCCATGGTGCTGGCCCAGGACACCCGGTACCTGCTCCTGGACGAACCGCTGAACAACCTGGACATGAAGCACTCGGTGGAGATGATGCGGCTCCTGCGCCGGCTGGCTGACGAGTTCGGCAAGACCATCGTCCTGGTGGTCCACGACATCAACTTCGCGTCCTGCTACTCGGACACCATCCTGGCCATGAAGGACGGGCGCCTGGTCCACCAGGGCAGCCCGCGGCAGATCATGCAGCAGGCCATGCTCCGCGACGTCTACGACATCGACATCCGCATCGAGGACATCGACGGCAACCGGATCGGCGTCTACTTCGCCTGACCCTCCCCGACCCCCGCTCACCTGTGGCCGCCTTCCTCCCGACGCCCGCTCACCTGTGGCCGCCTTCCTCCCGACGCCCGCTCACTTTCGTGCGAGGCTGGGCTGGTGACCTAGAGCCAAGCTGCCATGCCCTTCCTCCTGACCTCCGACGTCGACGGCGGGACCTTCCGCCTGCGCGGCGCCTTACGGGCGGACCTGCCGGCCATCGTGAGCCTGCTCGCGGACGATTCCCTGGGTTCCGGGCGCGAGCGTGCTGCGGACATGGCGCCCTACGAACGCGCCTTCGAGGCGCTCGACGCCGACCCTTCCCACCTGCTCATCGTGGGAGAGTTGCTCCCGGGCGGAGGAGGGGACGCGGCTGTTGTCGCCACCTTCCAGCTCAGCTTCCTGCCCGGCATATCACGGCAGGGGGCCTGGCGCTCGCAGATCGAGGGGGTGCGGGTTGCGGACAGCCTCCGCGGCAATGGCATCGGCAACGTGATGGTGCAGTGGGCTATCGACGAGTCCCGCCGCCGCGGCTGTGCGCTGATGCAGCTGACCACGCACAAAACGCGCCTTGCCGCGCATAGGTTCTATGAGCGGCTCGGGTTTGAAGCCAGCCACCAAGGCATGAAGCTGACACTCTGAGCCTTGACCCTTAGGTAGCCTAACTGTTAGGCTACCTAACGATGAACAAAAGAAGCGATCACGAGGAGCTGCACGCGCTTGCCGGCGACTTCCGCGAGGCTCTCCGCCACAGTGTGTACTTGGTGCGCCGGCTCGATGCCGACGGTGAACTCAGCGCAGCCCAGCTCAGCACCCTGAAAATGCTGCTGGACGACGGCGTGCGGGTGGGGGGGATCGCGCGGAACCTGGGTGTCCGCGTGCCCAGTGCCACCGAGCAGATCATCAAGCTGGAGCGGGCAGGACTGGCCCGGCGCGAACCTGACCCGCACGACTCCCGGGCCGTCCGCGTGGTGCTCACCGCGAAAGGCCGCGCCGCCGTCGACTCCGCCAATGCCCGGCGCAATGCCGTGATGGCCGGCATCCTCAGCTCCCTGTCCGAGCAGGACCGGCAGGCCCTGGCGGCCGCCCTTCCCGTCATTGGAAAAATCAACGCGTCGCTGCTGCAGTGACGCACGCATCCCTTTAGGAGCAACCTTCATGAACGGCCAAGCAGACACACTGCCGGCAGCAGAAGCAACCCTGAAGGCCGAAAAGGCCTCATTCCTCAAGCAACCAAAGGCGGTATGGGCTACAGCCCTGGCCGCCGTTTTTGCGTTTATGGGCATCGGACTGGTGGACCCCATCCTGCCCGCCATCGCCACCAACCTCGATGCCAGCCCCAGCGAGGTGTCCTTGCTCTTCACCAGCTATTTCCTGGTGACGGCCGTGGCAATGCTGATTACGGGTTACGTTTCCTCACGCATCGGCGGCAAGAAGACCCTGCTGATCGGGCTCGCCGTCATCGTGGTGTTTTCCTCACTCTCCGGTCTGTCCGGCAGCGTGGGGGAGCTGGTGGGCTTCCGGGCCGGCTGGGGGCTGGGCAACGCCCTGTTCGTTGCCACGGCACTGGCCGTGATCGTCGGTGTAGCCAGCGGCGGGGCCGGTACGGCGATCATCCTCTACGAGGCCGCACTGGGCCTTGGCATTTCGCTTGGCCCGCTCCTGGGTGCCCTGCTGGGCGGCTGGCAGTGGCGCGCGCCGTTCTTCGGAACCGCGGGCCTGATGGCTGCCGCCTTTGTGGCCCTCGTGGTGCTGCTCCCCAGGACCCCGCTGCCGGAACGGAAGGTCCGCCTGCGTGATCCCCTGCTGGCACTGGGCCACAAGGGACTGCGCACCACCGCCGTCAGCGGTCTGTTCTACAACTACGGCTTCTTCACCATCCTGGCGTTCACGCCGTTCATCCTGGGCATGGACGCCTACGGCATCGGCGGGGTGTTCTTCGGCTGGGGCGTGGCTGTGGCGGTCTTCTCCGTGTTCGTGGCGCCTGTGCTGCAGAACCGCTTCGGGGCTACTACGGTCCTGGCCGGAACCCTCCTGGCCCTGACGGTCACCCTTGTTGGGCTGGGACTGGCCGCTGGGCACTCGGTACCTGCCGTCGTCGTCCTGGTGGTGCTCTCCGGCGCCCTGCTGGGCATCAACAACACCATCTACACGGAACTGGCAATGGGCGTTTCGGATTCCCCGCGCCCGGTGGCCTCGTCCGGCTACAACTTCGTGCGGTGGATGGGCGGAGCCCTTGCCCCTTTCGCGGCCGCCCAGCTGGGCGAGCATTTCGGCCCGCAGGTCCCGTTCTTTGCAGGGGCTGTGGCTATGGTGGGGGCTATCGGCGTCGCCCTGGCCGGCCGGAAGTACCTGGCAGCGCACGAGCCGCACGTGGTCTAGCTGTTTCCCGCTCCAAATACAGCAAACCCTCCATCACGCCATGTGATGGAGGGTTTGCTGTTGAGCTGCGGAAGGTGATGGGGCGTGGCTAGGCCTTCTTGGAGCCCTTGGCCACGAACAGGGTCTCCGCCTGCTCCAGGGACATCCCGTTCGTTTCCGGGACCTTGAACATCACAAAGAAGAACGACGCCGCCGCGAACAGCGCGTACATGGCGTACGTGAGCGGCAGGGAACCGGCGGCCATCACCGGGAAGCTCAGCGTGATGGCAAAGTTCGCCACCCACTGCGCCGCGGCGGCCAGGCCCAGTGCGCGGGCACGGATCCGGGACGGGAAGATCTCGCCCAGCAGCACCCACACCAGCGGGCCCCAGGACGCGCCGAAGCTGACCACAAAAACGTTGGCGGCCACCAGTGCCACCGGACCCCAGGCGCCCGGCAGGGAGATGTTCTCACCGGAGCCCACTGCGGACGAGAATGCCAGTGCCATGGCGCCCAAGGACACGGCCATACCTACCGAGCCTGCCAGCAGGATGGGCCGGCGGCCGATCCGGTCCACCAGGGCGATGGCCACGAGGGTGACCAGGATGTTCGTGATGGAGGTGGCCACGGAGATGGCGAGTGAGTCCTTTTCCTGGAAACCCACTGCCTTCCACAGGGTGGTGGAGTAGTAGAAGATCACGTTGATGCCCACGAACTGTTGCAGGACGGACAGGATGATCCCCACCCAGACCACCGCCTGCAGGCCGAACGCCTTGCCGCGCAGTGAGCCCTTCTGGCCGGCGAGCTTGTCCTCTTCAATGGCGTCACGGATCTCGCGGATGTGCCGGTCGGTGTCCTCCGCCGGGGCAATCGAATCAAACACCTTGCGTGCCTCGTCTTCCTTGCCCAGGAATACCAGGAACCGCGGGGATTCAGGAAGCGTGTAAGCAACCCAGCCGTACACCACGGCGGGCACGGCGGCGGCCAGGAACATCCAGCGCCAAGCCTCGATCCCCAGCCAGAAGGACTGGTCGGCGCCGCCGGCGGTGGTGGCGAACAGCGCGTCGGAGAGCAGCGCCGCGAAAATGCCTGTGGTGATGGCGAGCTGCTGCAGCGAGGCCAGGCGGCCGCGGACCTTGCGCGGTGAGATCTCCGAGATGTAGGCGGGCGCGATCACCGACGCCAGGCCGATCCCCAGCCCGCCCACGAGCCGCCAGAAGATCAGGTCCCAGACGCTGAAGGCGAAGCCGGTGCCGATGGCGCTGACCAGGAACAGCAGTGCTCCCAGCTTCATGGCGGGGATGCGGCCGTACCGGTCGGCCACCTTTCCGGCCAGGTAGGCGCCCGCGGCGCAGCCCAGCAGGGCGATGGCCACTGCAAAGCCCGTCACAGCCTCGGACAGCGCGAATTCTGCTTTCATGGCGTCCACCGCTCCGTTCACCACGGACGAGTCGAAGCCGAACAGGAATCCGCCCACCGCGCCTGCAAGCGCCAGCCAGATCACCCGCCGCGGTATCTGGGCGGTTGTCTGCTCCTGGGCAGTGGGCATGGTTCTCCCTTGGTCTGGGGTTGGGTGGATGCGGTGCGGACGTCGTCGGCTGCGGAACCGGCCACCAGGCCGGCGCACTCGCGCTGTACAGTGTTCCACGCCACCGCGAACTCTTCCAGTCAGCAGGGTTGCGATTGCGCGTCCCGTCACCACCCAAGGAGGACGACGGCGGCGGGCCGGGCCGCCGTCGTCCTCGCCCCACGTGCAGGGGCACTTGGGGCGAGGAACGCAGAAACCCTCCTGCTCAGAGGCAAGAGGGTTTCGGCGGAAGCGGCCACAAGGGAGCGGGCGTCCGGAGGGAAGCGGCCACAAGGGAGCGGGCGTCCGGAGGGAAGCGGCCACAAGGGAGCGGGCGTCCGGATGGGAAGTTAGTGCACCGCGGCCGGCTCCTGCGGGGCAGCCTTCGGGTCCGAGAGCTTCTTGTTCGGCAGGGCGAAGCTGATGAGGAAGGCGATGCCAGTCAGCACGGCTGCCGTGAGCATCACGGCGTCAATCGCGTAGGCGAAGCCCTCCGTGATGGGCCGGGTCAGGGTGCTGTTGGCGGTGTGGAGCCAGCTGGTGTCGTTGAGGGAGTCGTTGGACGCCCCGTTCTGGAAGAACTCGTAAAGCTTGGCGTTGGCGGGGTCAGCTGCCACTGCGGGGTCCCGCAGGACGGCCTGGTAGTCCGGGCTGGCCATGGCCGACTTCATGCTGTCCGCGATCCGGCTGGCCGCCAGGCTGAACAGCATCGAGATGAACACGGCGGTGCCCACGGCGCCGCCCATAGAGCGGAAGAACGCGGAAGAGGACGTGCCCACACCCATGTCACGGCGCGGCACGGATACCTGCATGGCCAGGGTGAGCGGCTGCATGCAGAAACCCAGGCCCAGGCCGAAGAACACCGCGATCACGCCGGGAACCCACAAGCCAGTGTCCACGCCCAGGGACAGCCCCATCACCATGGCGGCCGCGGTGAGGATGGCCGTGCCCATTATCGGGAAGATCCGGTAGGTGCCGGACGATGAAATGGTGCGCCCGGCCGCGATGGAGCCGGTGAGGATGCCCACGCTGAAGGTGATCATCATCAGGCCCGCCTCGGTGGGCGTGAGGCCCTTGACCAGCTGCAGGTACATCGGCAGCATGGCGATGGCACCAAACATGCCGATGCCGATGATGAAGTTCAGCAGCGAAGACATCCCGAAGGTCGCATTCCGGAAGAGCCGCAGCGGGATCAGGGCGTAGTCGCCGGCGCGCTTTTCGGCGAGCAGGAACCAGGCGATGCCCACCACGCCCAGGCCGTAGCACAGGAATGAGTTCAGGGAGACCCAGCCCCAGGTGCGGCCCTGCTCTGCCACCAGCAGGAGCGGCACAATGGCTACGGTGATGGCGGCCGCGCCCCAGTAGTCGATCTTCTGCTTCACGTGCTTGGCCGGCAGGTGCAGGAACAGGAAAACCACCGCCAGTGCAGCCAGGCCGATGGGCAGGTTGATAAAGAACACCCAGCGCCAGCCGTCGAAACCCAGGATGTTGGCAGAACCGGCGAATGCCCCGCCCACCACGGGGCCAAGCACCGAGGAAATGCCGAAGACAGACATGAAGTAGCCCTGGTACTTGCCCCGGTCCTTCAGGGACACAATGTCCCCGATGATGGTCAGCGCAAGTGCCAGCAGGCCGCCGGCACCCAAGCCCTGGATACCACGGGCAATGGCGAGTTCGGTCATGGAATGGACCGAGCCCGCGTACAGGGAGCCGGCCAGGAAGATGATGATGGCTGTCAGGTACAGCGGCCGGCGGCCGAAGATGTCGCTGAGTTTGCCGTACAGCGGGGTGCTTACGGTGGACGTGATGAGGTACGCGGTGGTGGCCCAGGCCTGGAGCGAGAGCCCGTCCAGGTCGTTGGCGATGGTGTAGATGGACGTGGACACAATGGTCTGGTCCAGCGAGGCCAGGAACATGCCCAGCATCAGGCCGACCATCACGGTGACGATTTGGCGCTGCGTGAGGGTTTCTCCAGCGGCGCGCACGGCAGGGGGTTGGGACATGGATGCTCCAGGGAAGTAATACGCTTTGATAGTTGCTTTCAGTAACTATCTTACGCTCGTACCTATTCCCTGGAATCGAAAGTTGTTTTCGTGCGGCTTCAGCGCTCCACGAGGATCCCGTCGGGATCGCACCAGATGGTGGAACCCGAACGGATGGTCACGCCGTCAATTTGCACGTCCACATCGACCTCGCCCGCCCCGGCTTTCGCGCTCTTGCGGGGGTTGCTGCCCAGGGCCTTGACGCCAAGGTCCAGAGCGGCAATCGCCTCGCGGTCACGTATCGCTCCATTAATCACGACGCCGGCCCAGCCGTTCGCTACGGCACTTTCGGCGATCATGTCCCCCATCAGGGCCGTGCCCAGCGAGCCGCCGCCGTCCACCACCAGCACATTGCCGTTGCCCGGGGTGGCCAACGTGGACTTCACCAGGGCGTTGTCCTGGAAGCAGCGGATGGTCCTCACCGTGCCGCTGAAGTGCGAGCGGCCGCCCAGTGACTGGAACTGCAGGGATACCGAGGCCAGCTCGTCCCCGCGTTCGTCGTACAGGTCTGCGGTGTTGATGTTGTTGGCGGGGTTCTGCGCTGGTGCCGTCATGGGATCTCCAGGTCTTTAGTACTTACGCGGTTCACGGGGCCGTTTTGCGGTTGCCGGGCAGCAAGCTGCCGCAAGTTAGGTTGCCGAATAACAAGCCGCGCGATGAAGCCCACGATAGTCTGACTTTTATCGCTAACCGTCCAGGGGGAACCAGCCATGAGCCTGCCAGACACACCCGCAGCGGCGGATCCCGGCTCTTCATCAAGACCCGGCGACGGAGCGGAGCATTCGACGGCGGCGCTCGCCGAGCCAACGGCGAAGGTCACTGCGCGGTGGGTCACGGGGCTGGTGCTGGTCAACGTCGGCATCAATGCCGCGTTCTTCGGGCCAATCAACGTCTTTATCGCCGAGCAGGCCATTGGCATCGACGAAACAAACAAGGAAGCCATCGCTTCCCTCGTACTTGGGTGCGGTGCCGCCGTATCCCTGGTGGCCAATCCGCTGTTCGGGGCGCTGTCTGACCGGACGGTCTCGGGTTTCGGCCGGCGTGCCCCCTGGGTACTGGCCGGTGCCGTCCTGGCCACGGCAGCATTGCTGGCGTTGTCCGGGGCCACGGCTGTTGCCCTGATGGTCCTGTTCTGGTGCCTGGTCCAGCTGGGCGCCAATGCGGCCTATGCCGCCATCACCGCCGCCATCCCGGACCGGGTGCCGGTGCTGCAGCGCGGCGGAGTGGGGGGAGTTGCGGCGCTGGGCCAAACAGCCGGCATCCTCCTGGGCTCAGTCTTCGGGGCGGTGGTGTCGGGAAACTACATGGTGGGCTACGCCCTGTGTGCTGCCGCCCTGCTGTTCTCGGTGCTGCCGTACGTGTTCCACCGGAATGACCCGCCGCTGCCGAGGGCGCTCCGCCCGCCTTTCTCGTGGCGCAGCTTCCTCCGCGGCTTCTGGATCAGCCCGGCCCGCCACCCGGACTTCGCCTGGGCCTGGCTCACCCGCTTCCTGGTGAACGTCTGCAACCAGTTGACCATTGTGTACCTTATCTTTTTCCTCGGGGACGTCCTCAAGCTTGAGAACCCGGCGCTGGGAGTCCTGATCCTGACCGGCATTTATGCGGCGTTGGTGATGGTTACTGCGGTGATTGCGGGGCCGTGGAGCGACCGGCTGGGCCGGCGGAAGCCGTTTGTGATCGGATCCTCAGTCCTCATTGCCCTCGCGGGCCTCACTCTGGCGTTTTTCCCAGTATGGACCGGCGCCCTGGTTGGCGCCGCCATCTTGGGCGTGGGGTTCGGCGCCTACCAGGCCGTTGACTTTGCGCTGCTGACGCAGGTGCTGCCGCAGGCCGCCGACCGTGGCAAGGATATGGGGGTCATTAACGTGGCCGCCTCGCTGCCGCAGGTGTTCGCTACCGGCCTCGCGTTCCTCGCGGTGACGTACTTCGGGGGGTACTTCACGCTGTTCACTACTGCGGCTGTCATGGGCCTCCTGGGTGCGGTGTTTGTCGTCAAGATCAAGGGCGTCCGCTAAGCCTGTGGCAGGCGGAAGTAAGCCGCCTGACTAAATACGCCACATGGCTGTGCCGTATAGTTGAACCGGATCGCAGGCGGTCCGGGATGGGGGACGCTCCTGGCTGCTGCCCGTCAAAACACAACCCGGAATACAGATGCCTGAGACTCTTCCAGACCATCCGCCCATGGCCGCCATGCCCTCTGCCCCGCGCCAGCGGCTGCGCTATTCACGCATGCTTGAAGCGGCCGGCAGTTTTGCCCGCAAGGGCCTGGACTCCGTGGATCTGGCTGAGGTGGCGGCCAAGGCCGACGTTCCCCTCGGTACGGTCTACCGCTACTTTCCCACCCCCACGCACCTGATGCTCGCGCTCTACCGGCACCAGCTCGGAGAGTTGCAGGCCGCAGGGCGTGCCACGGCAGCCAGATTCCGTGGGCGCGCCCTGGGCGGCCTGGTGATGGAGATTTTCCACATGCGGGTGATGCAGCCGGCAGTGGAGCAGTGCCTGAGCCGCGGCGTATATCTTCCGGACCGGGATACCACGGCCCTGCTGCGCGAGATCGATGCATTGGGCGAAAAGGTGGTGGCCAGCGCCTGCGGCGACGCCATTGTGGCCCGGGTGCTCCTGTTGACGGTCACTGGTCTGGTCCAGTCCGTCCGGAACCGCCGGCTGTCCCTCTTTGAAGCTGAAGAAGACCTCAAAAAGGCCTGCGCACGGCTCGCTCCGGCTGCCGAGGGCAGCTACACACTCCACCAAAGCGCGTAACAGGTCTAGACCAATTGCCCATTAAATCGGGCTTATTGCCGTGGCGTGGATCACAAACCTGTCTGCGGAAACGTTTTAGCATGCGCAGCCGCCGTCAAATCGCCTCCGGGTGACCTTTTCCGCTGTCTACCATGGGGAACGGAGCAGCAGGGAGCATCCCCGACGCTCCCACGGACCCGCCACCCCTGGGTAATCCGCCGCACCTCTTCCAATGCCTCAGGTCCATTCGGGCCCGAGCCCCATGTGCCGTGTGACCACGGCGAGCACCAGGAGACAACGACGTGTCCATTGACGCAATTGCAGCCACCGACAACTCCGCAGCCACGGCGCTGAGCGAAGCCGAGATCTTCGACGCACACCAGGGCGGCAAGCTCTCCATCGCCAGCACCGTCCCGCTGTCCAACAAGCGCGACCTCTCCATTGCCTACACTCCCGGTGTAGCCGAGGTCAGCCGTGCCATCCACGCCAAGCCGGAACTGGCCCGCACCCTCACCTGGGCCGAGCGCCTGGTGGTCGTGGTCAGCGACGGCACCGCCGTCCTGGGCCTGGGCAACATCGGCGCCAGCGCGTCGCTGCCCGTGATGGAGGGCAAGTCCGCCCTGTTCAAGACCTTCGGCGACCTTGACTCCATTCCCCTGGTGCTGAACACCACGGATGTGGATGAAATCGTGGAGACCCTGGTCCGGCTGCGGCCCAGCTTCGGCGCCGTCAACCTCGAGGACATCTCCGCTCCGCGCTGCTTCGAGCTGGAGGAAAAGCTCATCGAGGCGCTGGACTGCCCGGTGATGCACGATGATCAGCACGGCACCGCCGTGGTTGCCCTCGCCGCGCTGACCAACGCCGCCAAGGTGACCGGCCGCGAACTGGACAGCCTGCACGTGGTGGTCTCCGGCGCAGGAGCCGCCGGCATCGCCGTCGCCGAAATCCTGCTGGCCGCCGGCATCACCGATGTGGTCCTGCTGGACTCCCGCGGCATCATCAACGCCGGCCGCAAGGACCTCGCCGCGGACCCGGCCAGCAAGAAGGCTGATATCGCAGGCCGCAGCAACCCGCGCGGAGTGGAAGGCGGACCGGCCGAGGCCCTCGCCGGAGCAGACGTCTTCATCGGCGTCTCCTCCTCCAAGCTGGCCGAAGAGCACCTCGCCCTGATGAACCAGGACGCCATCGTGTTCGCGCTGTCCAACCCGGACCCCGAGGTCCTGCCCGAGGTGGCCGTCAAGTACGCCGCCGTGGTGGCCACCGGCCGCAGCGATTTCCCCAACCAGATCAACAACGTGCTGGCCTTCCCGGGCATCTTCCGCGGCGCCCTGGACGCCGGGGCCCGCCGCATCACCCCGGCCATGAAGCTCGCCGCGGCTTACGCCATCGCCGACCTTGCCGCCGAGGACCTCTCCGCGGACTACATCGTGCCCAGCCCGCTCGATCCGAGAGTCGCGCCCGCTGTCACCGCAGCCGTTGCCGCCGCGGTGGAGGCAGAGTAGCGCGCATTCCCCTAGCGGAATATACGACGGCGGCGCCTCCCCTGCGCGGGAGGCGCCGCCGTCGGCATTCCTCCATAGACTGGAAGCCATGAACTCCGAAACCGTGGTGACCATCCTGTGCGGCCTGGCAATCGTCGTCGGCGTGGCGGGCACAGTCATCCCGGTGCTTCCGGGCAGCATCCTGATCGGTGGAAGCCTGCTGGCCTGGGCCATCTGGGGCGGTGCCGGCACGGCGGGCTGGGTGGTATTCGCCGTTGCCATGGTGTTCGTCGTGGCAGGCATGGCTGCCAGCGCCGTCCTCACGGGCCGGAAGCTGAAGGAACACGCCATCCCCAGCCGGAGCATCGTTGCCGCGCTGGTAGCCGGTGTGGTGGGAATGTTCATCATCCCCGTGGTGGGATTGTTCGTTGGCTTCGCAGGAGGCCTCCTGCTCAGCGAACTCCTCCGGACCCGGAATCTGGGACGCGCGGCGACCTCCAGTTGGGCCGCCCTGAAAGCCACCGGTTTGGGCATGCTCGCCGAGTTCGGCCTGGCCTGCCTGGCGGCCAGCACGTGGGTGATTGGCGTGTGGGTCGCGGCCGCCAACGGCTGAGGCGCTTGCGGCCCGGATACCCAAGGGCGTAGAACGGCAGCATGACGGAGCCTACTTCAGCACGCGAACACGTACAGGCCTGGATGGACAAGTACCAGGCGGCGTGGACCAGCAACCGGCCAGAGGACATCCGCGCCCTCTTCACCGCAGACGCAGTGTACGAAACAAGGCCCCACGATCCTCATTCCTGGAAGGGGCAGGACGGCATCGTGGACGCCTGGCTCGCCGCCCGGGATGAGCCGGACGACTGGACGTTCAGCTGGGAGCTGCTGGGCGTGGACGGTGATACCGCCTTTGTCCAGGGTGTCACCACCTATTCGGGTGACCGGCCCACGTACGACAACCTCTGGGTCATTCGGTTGGACCCGGGCGGCCGCGCCTCAGCCTTTACGGAATGGTTCATGGAGCGGGGCTGAGTCAGAGGCCCAGGCCTCCAAGCTTGTCCCCGAGACCCCCAGGAAGTTTTGCCAGCAGCTCAGCCGGGCTGATTCCCAGCCTGGACAGCAGGTCTGCATGCTGGTCGGTGTCCACCTGGTCCGGCAGTTCCGACTCCGCCTGTGAAGCTTTGTCGTTGTCTCCCTGTTTTCGGAGGAGCTCGAGGATCTGGGACTTGTCGATCTGCATGACGTTCTCCTTCGTGAAGCGGAACTGCTAAGGGTGCTTACTACCTTTCCGGAAAACCGCGGCCGGGACAAGGGGCCGGAGCCAATGAGCCTGTGTCCACAGGAGCTGGCGGAGCTGTCCGTCCTGAAGGACGTGGCGGTTAGCATGGAAAGATGACCGCCGGGGACCCTGCACCGATCTACTGGGACAGCCGCGACCTCACGCCGTTCGGCGAGCCCCAGTTGCGCACACCAGTCCACGACCTTGCCGGGGGAGTAGGCGGCCTGCTGACCGGCGTCCTCGGCGGACGCCACCCGGCATTGCTCACCGTGGACGGGGAGATTCCGCGGCTCAAGCGGATGCTGCCCAAGCCGGCCAAGGCCGTGCACGAGGCAGTCTTCACCAGCCGCGAGCCCGAACGCCTGATCACACTGGCCCGCACCTACCCCGGCTGGGCCGGACTTTGCTACCTCATGTCCGGGCTGCTCGTGTACAAGCACGGCGGCTACCTGCGTGCCTCGGAACTGCTGCAGCGCGGGCTCACCACCAGGAACGACGACGAAGCGAACCGCTACTCGTCCACGTACCTCACCAGGATCGTCACCCGGATCGAACTGGCAGAACGCGTGGAGATCCCCGTCCTGTTCAGTGAGGAGTCAGTGTTCCTGGCGCTCGCGCACTCGTTCCGCGAGACGGGCCGCACGGAGGCCGCGCTGGACGCCCTGGCCGGCCTGCCGCCGTCGCTCCCCATGGCTTTGGCGCGCTGCTCGCTGGCGCTGACCCTGGGGCGGAGCCGGACCGTGATCGACTGGACGGAAGGCCTGCTCAACGCTGACGATCTGTCCGCCGCGCTGTTGCTGGTGCGGGCGCGGGCCCTGCGGCGGGAGGGCCGGTTCGAGGCTGCCCACCAGGCGCTTGCCGAGGTTCTGCGCCGGCGCAAGACACACCTGACCCTGCGCAATGACGCCCTCACGGACCGCGCGCTGCTGGTACTTGACTCCAGCAGGCGCTCGCTCAACCCCCGCGACTGGGGGCGGCGCCGCGAAGACCCCGTGCCGCAGAAGGAGATCGCCGCGCCGGTGCCAATCCGCAAGGACGAGGAGATGCGCCGGATCTGGGAACAGGACTGGAAGAAACTCAGCGACGAGTAAAAGCCGCTACGCCGCGGCGAGGGCCGGCAGCAGCTGCTCGCCGAGCAGCACCGCGCCCAGCAGCACCATGATCACGCCGCTGGCGAGGGTCACCAGGCGGGCGGCTCCCGGGCGGCTTTGCAGCAGGGTACGGGAGAGCAGGGCGACGGCGGTGTACACAAGCCCCGCCAGCAGCACAAACGTCATCCCGAGCAGGCCCGACTGCACCGGCACGGGAAGGGACGCGTCGGCGCTCACGAACTGGGGGACCAGCGCCACGTAGAAGAGCAGGCCCTTGGGGTTGATCCCGCTGGTTCCCATACCCTGGAGGAACGTCCGGAGCGGGCTGGTGCCGTCACTGCCTGTACGCCCGGCGCCGGCCGTAAAGCTGGCCCCGCGCCAGGAGCGGAGCGTGCTGATACCGAGCCACACCAGGTAGGCCGCGCCGGCCAGCGTGATCCAGCCCAGAACCCCGGGCAGCCCCGTGAGCAGGGCGGCCAGCCCCGCCACCAGAAGGACTGTGTGCAGGACATAGCCGCCGCAGAGCCCCGCCACTGCCGGGACAAAACTCCGCTGCCTGAGCCCGGCCGCAATGGAGTATGCCCAGTCCACGCCTGGGGTGCACGCCAGGGCGGCGGCCACCAGCACAAAGGCCAAAAACAGCTCGTGGTTCATTCTTTCTCCTGCCACACTTGTGCGTCAGGACAAACCCTAGATAGTTTCGGCGCAGAAGTGCTCTCCTTTTTCGCTGCGGAGCAGGCCTGTGCGGTAAGGTTCTTGCGTGATTGACCATATTGACAGAAATATCTTGCGCCACCTCAAGGACGACGGCCGGATGACTGCCACGGCACTCGCCGCGAAGGTGGGTTTGACCGTGGCCCCGTGCCACCGGCGGCTGCGCGACCTGGAGCAATCGGGCGTGATCCGCGGCTACCGGGCGGACATAGATCCCTCCGCCGTGGGGCTGGGCTTCGAGGCAATCGTGTTTGTCACCCTGCGCCAGGTGGACCGGGCCATCATGGAGGTCTTCGAAAACCGGGTGGCGGAGAATCCGAACGTGGTGGAGGCGCAGCGGCTCTTCGGCTCACCGGACTACCTGCTGAAGGTCATCGCGGAAGACCTGCCCGCCTACCAGCGCTTCTACGACGCCGAGCTCACGTCGCTGCCCGGCGTGGAACGGCTGACGTCCACCCTGGTGATGAAGAACCTGAAGTCCAACGCCGGCCCGCCGGTGTAGGGCGTTTCCTAGCTGACCGGCCTGACGTGGACGATGATCACCTGGGTGTCCTTGCCGCCGTCGTACCGCAGGTCGTAGTTGACATCGAGCCCTGTTGACCTGCCGGAGGTGATGGAGAAGTCGCTTTTGGAGCCCGGGTCCGCCTGGGTGCTGCTGATCCAGTCCTCGGCCGAGTCCGCAGAAATGCCGTACCGGTCAACGCCGTCCCGAATGAGCTCGAAGTACTCTTCGGGCGTATCCGCCGTGAGGAAGTATGTGACTTCGCTGAAATCGCTGCGCTTGTCCGTGGTGTTGAAGCGGATGCGGTCCGTCTCGCCGCTGATCTCTCCGGTTGGTGCGGTGATGGTCAAGCTGATTTTGCCCGAGTCCCGGGTGTTGATTTCGGGCCCGTAGCTGTCCTGCGTCACGCGGACGGCTTCCTTGCTGAGCCGTCCCGACGTCATGTCCAGCTTCGCCGTCTTGGAATCGCGGATCGCCGCCACGCCGGCCGCGTCCAGCGTGGAGTATTCGGAGGTGTTCACGGTGCTCCCTTGAGTGGTTGGTTCGGTGGCCGGGCTGCTGTTCTGGCATCCAGCCAAAGCGCAGCCTGCGGCAAGGGTAAGCAGGACGACGGCGGCCTGCCGCCTGAGGCGGGTGGCAGCGCTGTCCGGGAATGGGGTCACTGGTGCACCTCTGCGTCGAAGCCGTCCAGGAAGCGGTCCATGATGCCGGGGATGTTGTTGGTGGGCCGGTACTGTTCCACCCTGCCATCAAAATCCGAGGCGATAATTTGCTGTGCGCGGCCAGGATCGGTGGCCAGCAGGTCCTGGTAAGCCGGCAGGGTGTCCTGCTGAATGAGTGCCCAGCGCTGGTCCGCATCGGAGATATTGCCGGCGGGGAAGCCCGTGGTGAAATCGGTACGGAACTGCGCGGGGTTGTCCCAGTTGGTGAAGGGCACGTTTTCCGGCCCCGGACTTTCCACGCTGAAGGTGAAGGGGAATACCTCCGCATAGCTCTTCGCGCCGGGAATCGAGGGCTCGCCGGCCAGTGTCACCATGTAGGTCACCGCCTCGCCGCCGGGGTGGTTGCGCATGGCGTCGTAGTCGTCGGCGATGATCTCGTTCTGCTCCCGGTAAAGCAGGGCTGTGTTGCCTTCCCGGACAAGCTCCGGGTCGCCCGAATCGATCTTTGCCCACTCTTCGGCGGTACCGGGATCTATGGCGCCGGAGTCACGCAACCTGTTGATCTCGTCCAGGCCCCCGTCCATGTACGCCTGGTGCTGGCGGGCCTGGTCCAGGAAAATCTCCTTGTTCATGTCCACCATGCTGGTTTCGTAGAAGCGGATTTCCTGGTCCGTCATCCCTGCAAGCTGTTCGATCTGGTCCAGGACGGGGAGTGGGATGTCCGACGCAGGGTTGTCAGCGATCTGCTGGGCGAGGTCCCGGAGCATGGCCATATCCCTGAAGCCGCCGGCGAAGGATGGCCCAATCATGTTCGCCATGCCGGCCCACTGCAGGTCCGGGTTGGCAAGGTAGGCCTGGCCGTAGAAGTCGTAGACCTTCTTGATGGTTTCCCAGTTGTATTCGGTGCCCTTTGACGTGTCCCAGTCCTGCAGGTCAATGCCCATGTCCAGCATGGCCTGCTGGTTCCAGTAGGAAGAGAGGAAGTCCCTGTATGCCTTGGAGTTCGTGGTGATCAGGCCCGAATCTGCCGCAGCGTCCATGGCAGCTTTGGCGGCGTCCGGGTTTGCCAGGGCCCACTGTTTGAATTCGTCGCTCTGGAGGTATTGACGGCGCTCCTCCGGCGTCATGGCGTTCAAGGTGTCCGTCAGGTCCTGGGCTGTACCGGTGCCGCCGCCAGTGCCGCCGCCTGTGCCGCCGGAACTGCCGGAGCCGCCGCTGGTGCTGGCCTTTTCCTGCTCGTCGGCGTTGGCGAGCAGCGCTTTCGATGCCGATTCCAGCCCTGCCGTTGCGGACCGGAGCAGCTTCTGGTGGGCCGAGGTCCATTCGCTGCGGAAGCGGTCGCCGTCCTGCCCTCTCCACGCCGTGGAGGTGATGCTGCTGCCGAGTTGCTGGCTTAGGGCGTCCAGCCTGTTGGCGCCGCCGGCAAGGTCCTTGGCCAGCTGCCGGAGCTGCGCCACGTCAGCGCCGTGAAAATTCCCCGCCATATTTCCCCCCGTTTGGACTCCCGTGCCAGCTTAACCGCCGCCCGCTCAAGTGGCGATGGGGAGAGCTCCCCGCCCGTGTCTAGTCCGCCAGCAGGCCGGTAGTCCGGTAGGGGATGACTTCGCGGAGGAACATGCTGGTGGAAGTCCGGACGATGCCGGGGCACAGCCTGATTTCCTCGGAAACCCGGTAAAGGTCATCCGGGCTGGTGGCCACCACGCGGATCAGCAGGTCGGTGTCGCCTGCCGGCGCATGGCATTCGAGGACTTCGGGAATCTTCCGTAGGGCAGCGATGGCCTCGTTGAGGTGGCTCTGGTCCAGCTCCGCGCTGACCGCGGCTGCCACGCCTCTTCCCAGGGCTGCCGGAAGCACCCTGCTGCTGTTGGGCCGCAGGGCTCCCGAGGCCGTCATCCGCTCCAGCCGGCTCTGGACAGTGCCCCGGGCCAGGCCTAGTCGCTGTGCCAGCACCATGATGGGAACGCGGGGGTCTTCGTCCAGGGCATTGAGGATCCGCTTGTCCGTAGCATCCAGTTCCTGCAATCTGATCATTTCCTGTCGGTGGGAACCTCGAGGGTTGGTCAGACTGATCAATCGAAGTTCTGGTGGTTGCCCCAACTGTAGGGTGTCTGCTCAAATTGTGGCAACAAGGGCAAAAGCTACCGCTGATTCCCGCAGGCTACAGGTTCTCCGGTACACCACCCGGCAACTGCACACCGCTTCCCGCAAGGAGGCCGCCGCTGATTGACGCTTGTTCACACCATGGTCATTGAAGCAACCACGGCAAGAGCCCCTGAGTTACCGACGCCGGTTTACCCGATGTCATCGGTAGCTGAGGGGCTCTTGTGTTTGTCCGCGCACGCAGGGAGCCGGCCCCGCCTGCCGCCCGCATAGGGTGGATCCATGACCTCTGCCGGCCGTTTTGCGCCCAGCCCCTCCGGTGAACTCCACGTAGGAAATCTTCGGACCGCCATCCTCGCATGGCTGTTTGCGCGCTCATCCGGCCGGACCTTCCTGCTCCGCGTGGAGGACCTGGACCGGGCACGGTCCGGTGCGGAAGCGGAGCAGTTGCGGGACCTGGCGGCCATCGGCGTGACGTGGGACGGCGATGTGGTGCGCCAGACTGCCCGGGGGGCCCTTTACACTGCGGCAATTTCCCGGCTCCAGGCCGCGGGCCTCACCTACGAATGCTTTTGCACGCGGCGCGAAATCCAGGAGGCACCTTCTGCGCCGCATGCCCCGCAGGGTGCCTACCCTGGGACCTGCCGGAACCTGGACCCGGCCGAGCTGGAGTTCAAGCGCTCCACCCGGCCCGCTGCCGTGCGGCTCCGGGCCGGTGTTGCGGAGTATCGCGTTCACGATGTGCTCCATGGGGCTTACGCGGGGGTGGTGGATGACTTTGTGCTCCGCCGGAACGACGGCGTCTATGCCTACAACCTGGCGGTGGTGGTGGATGACGCCGAGCAGGGCATTGACCAGGTGGTCCGCGGCGATGACTTGCTCCCGTCCACCCCCAGGCAGGCCTACCTCGCCTCGCTCCTGAATATTCCTGTACCGGAATATGCCCATGTTCCGCTCGTGGTGAATTCCGACGGCGTCCGGTTGGCTAAGCGGGATGGTGCGGTCACGCTGCGTGACCTTGCCCTGGCGGACATCCCCTCCGATGCGGTGCGGGACCGGCTCCTGGCGTCACTGGGGCTTCCGGCCGGGAGGCTGGAGCATGCGCTGGACGCCTTCGACCCGACTGCCCTTCCCCGGGAGCCCTGGGTGTGGACAGGCATGGGTTCTCCGGGTTCCACCTGATGGGAGCCTCAGCCCGCCACGTCAACTTTGGTTGACGCGGGCGGTAACGTCAACTAATGTTGACGGCATGGAGGTGGGGCGGATGAAAACGCTGGTGGGATCAATGGACGGCATGGGGCCTGCGGAGGCACTGCACGCTGTCGCGGAATTGCAGAAGGAAGTCAGCCGCACTGAGTCCGCGCTCGTCCGCGGCGCACGGCAGGCGGGACTGTCCTGGGAGGCCATAGCGCTGTGCCTGGGTGTCAGCAAACAGGCGGTGCACCGGAAGTACGGCAAACAGTAGCCACCTGACCCGCCTAGGCTTGGGACATGTCAGAAGAGCAAATGCCGGACCAGAGTCCTGCGCCCAGATTCACCGTTGAGACTGCCAAGGTACTGGCCGAGGTGGCCCACAACCGGCAGAAGGACAAACTGAAGCGCCCGTACAAGGACCACGTCCTTGCAGTAGGTGACGCGCTCGCCGACTTCGACGACGACATACGGATTGCCGGGTACCTGCACGACATCGCCGAGGACACGCCGATAACACGGCAGGCACTGCTGGACATGGGTGTGTCCGAGCGGGCCGTGGAAATTATCGAACGCGTCACCAACCGGCTGCACGAGAACCCGGACGACTACCAGTCCGGAATCCGCGAGATTGCCCAGGACCACGACGCAGCCCTGGTCAAGATCGCGGACAACGCCCACAACTCACTGCCGGAACGGGTCAGGGCACTGGCGGAGAAGTGGCCGGACAAGCCCCCCGTCACCAAATACCGCGATGCCCGGCCGGTGCTTTACGCGGCAGTCGAGGTGGAAGAGGTTCGAAAAATCCTCGCCCGGGTGAATCCCTGGCTGCTGGAAGAGTTGGACGACCGGCTGGATGAGGAAGACACCACCGACTACGAGAACCTGACCTACGAGGGAACGGACGCCGATGGTGCGGCCGGGCCTGACGCTAGGACTGCTGAGGAGCGGTAGTTTCCGCTTCCAGCTTCTCGAGGGCATGGTGGAGCCGCTCCGATCCGCGGCGCTCATCGATAACAATGGAAGCGCCAAGTGCCAGCACAATCACCAGCAGGCACACCGGGACGGAGATGCCCGCCGCGGCCAGGCCCACTGAAGCGCCCAGCGCCAGCAGCACCCCTACTGCGACGGTGATGACAGTGCGGTCCGGACCAAGCATGACGCTGTACAGCCACGTCAGTGAGGCCTTGAACAGTGCCACCGGAACCGCAATGGCGGCCACCGCCGCTGCTGCGCTGATGTGCGCCTCGTGGTCGATGTAATAGGCGGCCACATGCAGTCCGGCGCCGGTAGCAGCGATCGCGGCGAAGATCGGAATATGGCCGTAGCCGAAGAGGAAGGACCGGTACCGGCGCAGGTGGAGTGCGCGGCCGGCAGGCAGCAGGAAGTAGATCCACCACATGCCGAAGGCCAGCGCCGTCCCGCCGAAGCCCACGAGCGCTGCATCCACGCTCCAGCCGTGGCTGGCCACGATGGCCCGCAGCGTTTCGATGGCACCGATGAGGCACTCGCCCAGAGCGATGATCGCCAGGAGTCCGTACCGCTCGGCGATGTGATGGGCGTGCCACGGGGTCCGCGCCTTGCGCTCTGCCGCATACGGGGTGGCCATCTCCAGCACAATCAAGGGGACGATCATGAAGAGAGTAGTCGGAACGTCGGCCTCGATGAAGAGCACCGCGATCCAGCCGAGCTGGACCACCACGAGGTACTTGGCGTAGCGCAGGCACGTGTCGCGGCCAGCCGGGTCCTGCCGTGCTGCCCGCAGCCACTGGGCCACGAGCGCCAGCCGCATGATCACGTAGCCGCCCACAATGACCGCGTTGTCTACGTGCTTGCCCTCCACCAATGAGCGGAACATCGGCTCAATCCCCATGGCGAGGATCAGGACACCCACGATCTGGATCATGGTGACCACCCTGAAGATCCAGTCGTCGGTGTCGTAGGCGCTGGCGAACCAGGTGAAGTTGATCCATGCCCAGATCACGGCGAACATCGCAAAGGAGAAACCCAGCAGGCCCGGGATGAAGTGCGCTTCCGCAATTTCGTGGGCAAACTGGCTGCCGGCCACACCAAACGCGATCACAAAGGTCAGGTCGAAAAAGAGCTCAAGCGGTGTGGCAGCCCGGTGTTTCTCGTGCGGGTCGCGTCCGCCCATGCGCGCCATGGCGTGCCGGAGGGGATTGGAGGACATAAGTCAAAGCTACACGCGGCCCAGCGCGTCGATGTCCTCGAGGAAGTCCTGATGGACTTCGGCGCTGACGGTGGTCCGGGTTTCGGCGATCGCATCAAGGTAATCCTGGGTGGAGGGCCCCTTCCGCACCGCCTCCCGGACGGACACCGTCCCGCCGGAAGCCAGCCCGCCGTCGTCGTACACTGCTTTTTCCAGCGCGCGCTGGGAAGCACTCCTAGCGGCATACTCAATGTCCGCAGGGGAGAATCCCTCGGTGCGTTCCACGAGCAGCTCCACGTCTACGGCGTCCACCACGGGTGCCGGGATGAAGCGCTGCCACATCGCTTCACGGGCCTGCCGGTCCGGCAGCCCGATGGGGATGACGTAGTCGAACCGGCCGTGGCGCAGGAAGGCGGTGTCCAGGGCGCGGATGAAGTTGGTGGCGCAGACCAGCAGGCGGCCGGGCTGTTCGCGGAAGGCCGGGATGATCTTGAGCAGTTCGTTGGTGACGCCCTGCAGCGGCGAGGGCGGTTCACCGGAGCGCTGGGACGCGATCTCCTCCACCTCGTCGATGAACACCACAGCGTGCTCCAGCTCGGCAATTTCCAGGAACGTTTCGCGCAGCGCTCCCGCCAGGCCCTGCGGATCTGCCGCGAGCCGGGAGGGGAAGACCTCGACGAAGGGCCATTCCAGGCGGGAGGCGATGGCTTTGGCGAAGGTGGTCTTCCCGGTGCCGGGCGGGCCGAAGAGGACCACGGCGCGCGGCGGAACCACGCCGAATTCGTCGGCGAGGTCGGCCTCGGCAAGGGGCAGGACCAGGCGCCGTTCGAGCAGTTCCTTTTCTTTGCGCATGCCCGCCACGTTTTCCCACAGGTCGCGGGCCAGGACGCGTCCCCCGAGCTGGCCGAGCGCGCCGAGTTCCTGGCGCTGGACGGGGATGGTGCGTTCGAAGTAGCGCAGGTTTTTCTTGAGTGCGAAGCCGCGGCCCAGGAATGCCTCCACCCGGGTCTCGGATTCGGGCATCAGTGCCGAGAGTTTGTTCAGCCCATGCGGGGCCATCCGGTTTTCGACGGCGGCCAGCAGTGAGGTGCCGATGCCGCGGCCACGGTATTCAGGCAGGGTAGCGAGGAAGACGATCCAGCCCTGGTCGTGTGCGGCGCGTCCGACGGCGGCACCCACCACCTGGTCGCCCTGCACGGCCACCACGGCGTGGTCCTTTACGCAGGATGCCAGGACCTCGGAGAGGGCGTAGACCGGCTCCACGTTGTGGGACTTGAGGGTTTCCCAGAGATGCAGGATCCCGTCCAGGTCTGATGAGTGGAAGTCCCTGATCCGCCAGTTGGTCATGCCGTCTCCCGGTCTGTTCGTCGTTGAACGCACGTGCCGCGCGCCGCGGTGATTGAGCTGCACAGGAAGCATATGCGATCCATCCCCGCAGGGACGTTGCCGGCCGGTTGCATGACGCTTTTGGGGTACCTGGTTGGGTAGCTCATTCCGTTGAGGGACACCTGCCCGAAGAGTAGCGTGACTGACATCACTCAAAACCCGTTCAGGAGCCATCATGCCAATTCTGGGACGCCGGTTAGCCGCAATAACGGCTGCGCTGGCAATGAGCGTAACCACCGGAGCGTTAGTAAGTCCTGCTTCTGCCCACTCCGGGTCCAGCGATGACAACACCAAGAAAATGCCTACTGCCACAGGCTACGGGGGCGCCGTCAGCACTGTTGACGTGGACGCCTCTGCCGCGGCCATCGAAGTCCTCCGCAAAGGCGGCAACGCCGTCGACGCCGCCGTCGCTGCGGCTGCAACTCTCGGAGTGACGGAGCCCTACTCTGCCGGTATCGGCGGGGGCGGCTACTTTGTCTACTACGACGCGAAGAGCAAGAAAGTCCACACCATCGACGGTCGGGAGACTGCACCGGCGGCTATGCCAACGGATGCGTTCATCAAACCCGGAACCGCTGAAGCATTCGCTTTCAAGAAGCAGGCCACCAGCGGCATTTCGGTGGGGGTTCCCGGTACTGCCGCTACCTGGGAGCGGGCATTGAAGCGCTGGGGGAGCCTAAGCCTTGCCGACGTTCTGGATCCTGCCATTGACGTGGCAACGGATGGGTTTGTTGTGGACGAGACGTTCCGCCAGCAGACCCTCGAAAACAAGGATCGTTTTCTTCCGTTCGAAGCAACCAGAGAACTGTTCCTGCCGGGCGCGGACAACGATGCGCCAGCCGTGGGATCGACCTTCAAGAACAAGGATCTGGCTCAGACGTATAGGCTCCTGGCCAAGGAAGGGATGGATGCCTTCTACGAAGACGAGTTGGCCGACGAGATCGCCAAAACGGTGCGGAATGCTCCATCTTCTCTGGATCCTATGGTTCCGGTTCCTGGCCCTGCAGGTGTTATGACAACTGAGGATCTGGACGACTACAAGGTCTTGGACCAGAAGCCGACGCATGTGGACTACCGCGGCTACGACGTTTACGGAATGGCTCCCTCCAGCAGCGGCGGCACGACAGTCGGCGAGGCGCTCAACATCCTGGAGACGTTCGGCCTGCCTGCGCTGAAAGATGACAAGGCCAAGGTACTCCACCACTACCTTGAGGCGTCGGCACTCGCCTTCGCCGACCGGGCAAAGTACCTGGGTGATCCTGCCTTTGTCGACGTTCCAGTGAAACAACTGCTGGACCCGGTGTTCGGCAAGGAACGCGCCTGCGAGATCGATCCGCTGCATGCGGCGGAGAAGCCCGTACCGGCAGGTGACGTGGCCGACTACAACGGCGCCTGCGATGTTGAGCCCGCTGCGCTGTCGGACGAAAAGGACAGCGAAAACATCAACACCACCAACCTCACTGTGTCCGACAAGTGGGGCAACGTGGTGGAGTACACGCTCACCATCGAGCAGACCGGCGGGTCCGGGATTGTGGTCCCGGGCCGTGGATTCATCCTGAATAACGAGCTCACGGACTTCTCGCCGGTGTACAGCGAAACCGACCCCAACCGGATCCAACCGGGGAAGCGTCCGCGGTCTTCGATGTCACCCACCATCGTGCTCAAGGATGACGAGCCATTCCTGGCGCTGGGGTCTCCGGGCGGTTCGACGATCATCACCACTGTGCTGCAGACACTCATCAACCGGATCGACCTCGGCATGAGTATTGAGAAGGCTCTGGCAGCCCCGCGTGCTTCACAGCGCAACACCGCCAACGTAACGGCGGAGCAGGCGTTTATAGATGCCGAGTATGGCCAAGAACTTGCATCTAAGTACGGCCACAAGTTTGCCGCGGCAGGTGACCCGGGTACATCGGCGGCCGAAATAGGCGCGGCCACAGCCATCGAGTTCCTCGATGACAACAAGGTCAGGGCGGTAGCCGAACCCGTCCGGCGTGGCGGCGGCTCGGCGATGGTGGTGAAACCATCACACTAAACGGGAGCTGAACAACAACTAACGACGGCGGCACCCCAGGCTCTTGGATTCGAGAACCTGGGGTGCCGCCGTCGTGCGCTGTAGGTACTACTTCTTGAACGTCTCGGCGGGTGGGTTGGCGATGACGGGGGAGAGGCCGGTGTGGCCTTCGCGGGTTTCGGCGATTTCGTGGATGCGTTTGCGGCAGGCGTACCA